>NZ_PYLQ01000021.1 GCF_003024685.1 Faecalibacillus intestinalis
ATTCTTTTCATTGTTCCATCATCTTGTGGCAGATTGATACAGCAGAAATAATCGAATTCCACTCTTCCATGATGAGCAATATCGATGACATTATTTAGCTGTTGGAAATAAGAATTCCCTTCCTGATCCTTCTTTTCTTTAATAAGTTCAATGATTTCTTCTAAAGATACATCCTTAGCTTCTTTAATAAATCCTTTAATGATTCTTCCTAAGATTTCAGGATGTCCTAATATTCTTTTACAGAGTTTATCAATCATAATAATATGATCATTTGATGTGATTTCTAGTACTTTGTCCATATAATTTTTCCTCCTATTATTATATAGACAATTTTTGGATGTTTTTCTTTTTATTTTTTAAAAAAGTAAAAAAATAACAATAAATAATTGTTTTTATTGTTATTTCTTTGGTTTAATAGTTAAAATGTTATTTTCTTGTAATAAAGAGAGTTGATCTATATTTTTAAATAAATATATGCTTTGTTGATTTTCTTTATCTATATCAAGATATTCATCTTGATATAGATGATGATCATTTATTAAATGTTGAATCAAGGCAATTTGTTTTTGATCCAAATGCATTCTTTGTTCCTTATTTTCCTTATTATATTTCAAGTTTTTTTGAAATTGTTTACGATAAACACTTGGTGTAATCCCATATAAGTCTTTAAATGCTTGACTATAAGCCTTTGCAGACATTCCACAAGAAAATGCAATCTCATCAATCGAGTCTTTCCCTGCTAGTAACTTTTCTAATGAATGTCGTATTCTTACCATTGATAAATATTTTACAAAACTAACACCTGTATATTTTTTAAATAAACGTGAAGCATAGGAGATACTAAAAGAAAGATTTTGAGCAACATCTTCTAAATGAATATCTTCTTGGTAATGTTGATCAATGAATAAAATAGCTTTCATATAATTTTCATGATTTTTAGAAGAAAGTGGTAAATTTTCTAAAGAGAATTCTTGATTCTGACTAATCATGTAAATTAATTTTGATATTACTAAATTTAATAAATAGATGTTATCTTTGTTTTCAATAAAATGTAAAAGTAAGATGCCTAATTGTTGTTTTATTTGAAATAATAGAGATTTATTTTGATTTTCTCTACAAATAAGAGATTGAAAACTATGATCTATATCTCCTACCATATAATGAGGTAAATAAGAAAAATCAATATGTAATGTTAAAATAATACTTTCTTTTTCATTCATCTTTAACATATGAATATCATTAGGAGCAATAATAGCTAATTCATGTTCATAAATAACAGTCGACATTTTTTCTGTAATAACTTCATAACTTCCTTTTAAAACATAAGAAATTTCTAAAGAAGATTGTCTTGAAAAAACTTGTCGATCAAATTGATTAATACTTAGACTTAATGGATATTCAAATTTTTGACCAGAAAAGTCATAATAATAATTCATATTTTGCATAGTCTCATCTCTTTTCATTAACATTATTATATCATAAAAAAATGGTTAGCTTTCAATACCAACCATTTCATTTTCATAAAAATTTGCTTTATTTTCATACATTTTAGTATCTGCTTCTTTAATGAGTTTATCAACATCGTTTATATTATAGCACCAAGAAACACCTACAGAACACGAAATACCATTTTGTTCTAAATACTTCTTTGATTGTTCAACTTGTTTTATAAAATTACTTTCTTTAATTCCTATTGAAAGAACAACAAATTCATCTCCACCAAAACGATAAGCTTTTCTAGGAAAACACTCATTGATCAAATAAGCTGTTTTCTTTAAAACAGCATCCCCTTCCAAATGTCCTTGTAAATCATTGATCTTTTTTAATCCATTTAAATCAAAATAAGCAATACCAATATCCTTATTTTGACTTTTTTTAATCTTATCAATTCGTTCTATCAAAGCATTACGATTAAAAATATGTGTCATTGAATCTAAATAACTCATTGCTTTTAATTTTTGTTCCTGTTGTTTTCTATTCATACTCTCAGAAACAAAGAAAACAACCGAAGATAATAAACTACTATTATCATATCTTCTTCGTGGATTATCAACACCCAAAAATCCAGTAATAATTTCATTTTCTATCAAAGGCGCTGCAATAAGACTCGTTATATTTTGTAATTTTAAAAGACGATAGGTTTCAGAATTTTTATCAACCTCATCTTCTAAACTTTTTAAATAAAATGTTCCATCAACCTTAAAACGATCTAACCAATATTGAATAGTTTCTAAAGAAACATTTTGCAAATTATTTATTTCCGGAGTTGCCCCTTCTTCTGTATACTCAAAAAGATTAGATGTCGTATTTTGTTCATAGTCTATTTGAAAAATATAAGCACGATCACCTTGAAAAAACTCAGTAATAAGACATAACAAATCATTAATAGCATCATCGATTTCACTATGATAAGTTAAAGCATGAATACATCTATTTAATGTCGTTGCTGCAAGTAAAGATTCTTTTAATTCTATTTGACTTTTTTCATACTTTTTTGACATTCGATAATAAACAATTGCAAAAATCATCACAAGTAATAAAACAAGCATAAAAATAACAAGTAATGGATACCTTTTTATTGTTTCAACTACCATACTAGCAACCCCTTTCATTAAAAATTTTATTTTAGATTATTATATTCACATGTCAATTAAAAAAATGTCGGTTTTAGACTAAATAATTTTATAGGTTTTCCTACATTTTTATTTTATTCTTTACAGCAACCATCAATATTTATTACAAATATAAGTGTCTGCTGCAAATACATTAGCAGGCACTTGTGTAAAGATTATCATAACGTAAGTATACTTGCCATTATTTTACTTATCCTTACATTCATTTTTTCTTTTTTTGCTCTGGTATTTAAAATAGATTATAGTAAATAATTCCATGTATATCTTTATTTTACTATTTATGGCACCTTATTTTTAAATTAGGTGCGAAACGTCGTTTTTGAGGTGTGAAATGCAAAAAATAAATATCATATTTTTATGATAAAAAAGGGATAAATTTTGTCCACATGGTAATAATCTTTGAAGATTATTACCTTTTTCTTTAAAATGTTAGTTGGTGATTTTATGATTGATGATACTAACTATGCTGACTGCCTTGCTTTATACAATTTTAGTCATGTCGATAAGATCAAAGGCAAGGAATCTTTTTCCTATATCTTTAATGACAATATCAACTATATCCGCTCTCTTTATAATAGAGGTAAGATCAGAAATGTTACCTATGATACCATCCAGAAAACTATTCTTTGTGGTTTCATCTATCTTGGCTATGATCTTTTTGTCTGCCCTCATTGCGGCAACGAATCTATCGTTCCTCACAAATGTCACTCCAAGCTCTGTACTTCTTGTGGCTCTAAAGAGGCTAAATTGCGTGCTGTTCATATTTTCTCTATCGCTCTCGATGCCAAGCACCGTCATATCGTCTTTACCATTCCAAAACATCTAAGAAGTTATTTTATTAAAGAAAGATCCCTTTTGAATCTTCTTTTTATTGGTGCCAGAAACACCCTTGCCTGTGTTTTTAATGATGCAAAGTACAGAAAAATCAAAAAGAAAAAGCTCTTTATTAAAAAAGCAAATGCCCCTACTCTTATAAAAATAACAGAAACAAAATCGTTTTCGGTTCTGTTTTGACTTTACATACTTTTGGCAGAGATTTGAAATGGAATCCCCATATCCACTGCCTTGTTTGTGAAGAAGCTTTGGATACAAAAAAAAATAAAATGAAGAACTTTTATTTCCTGTGAAAAACTCAGAAAGACTTGAATGTATCAAATCCTTGATCTTCTCTCAAAACAAGAACTTGAGAGTTTCAATTATCTCAAACAACGTTTCTATAAAGAACTTGTAAACGGCTTTTATGTCTACGCCAAAAAGAAAGAAAAAGACAATGATGACAATAACGTTGATGATTGCGTCAACTACATTACCAGATACACTTCCAGACCTCCCATGGCTGAAAACTGCATCAAATATGAAGATGACAAAAAGATGATCAGATGGTGGTACAACCGTCATGAGGGTGAAAAATATATCGAAGTATATGAAAGTGTTGAAAACTTTTAAATGGTCAGATACTATGGCTTCTATTCAAACAGGAATAAAAAGTATATGAACTTTATGGTATAAAAAAGAAAAGACGTATCAAAAATTTGAAAGAAAGAAATAAGATTTAAAAAACAAACTTGACCATCTAAAATACCGCACACATGTGATAGAATCATTTCAAAAAAATACTCTTTTATGTTCATGTGGCAATCTTATGAAATGTGAATATACATAGGTACCCCTAATGACAGACTCTACAGTGAAAAATGCATCAATGATTTCAGAAAATACACTTATCAAAATGAAACATACTGCTTGTGGCCATATTGCCAATATTCCTAACTGGATCATTGGTGAATTGGCAGAAGAAGACAGAATATCCAGTAAACATGGTGAAGTTGAAATAGAATGTCCTGTATGCAATGGTCCTAGGAGAAGAATCAAATAACCACTGTATGATTACAGGACAAAAAAATTTATACCAGATCACACAAATATGTCATGGTATTTTGGTATGAATTTTTATATGCTATTTCCCACGCATTCAAATTCTTAATAAACAAAAAAAGAGTCATGAATGACTCTCTTAATTACAATTACTGGCGGTCTGGACGGGACTCGAACCCGCGACCTCCGCCGTGACAGGGCGGCATTCTAACCAGCTGAACTACCAGACCAGTAATCTATTTAAATGGTGGTTCCGGGCGGAATCGAACCACCGACACGAGGATTTTCAGTCCTCTGCTCTACCGACTGAGCTACGGAACCATTAATTGGCGGTCTGGACGGGACTCGAACCCGCGACCTCCGCCGTGACAGGGCGGCATTCTAACCAACTGAACTACCAGACCAAAAGATAAAAATGGCGGAGATTGAGGGATTCGAACCCCCGCAGGACGTTAATCCTCTGCTGGTTTTCAAGACCAGTCCCTTCAGCCAGACTTGGGTAAATCTCCGTAATAAATAAATTGGTGGAGCCAAGCGGGATCGAACCGCTGACCCCCTGCGTGCAAGGCAGGTGCTCTCCCAGCTGAGCTATGGCCCCAATTTTTATAAATGGTCGGGAAGACAGGATTTGAACCTGCGACCCCCTGGTCCCAAACCAGGTGCACTACCAAGCTGTGCTACTTCCCGAAAAAAATGGCGCGCTAGGCAGGAATCGAACCCACAACCTCTTGATCCGTAGTCAAGCACTCTATCCAGTTGAGCTACTAGCGCATTTTCACAAATGGAGGTTCCTACCGGACTCGAACCGATGATGACAGAGTTGCAGTCTGTTGCCTTACCAACTTGGCCAAGGAACCATCCCTTGCTTTTTATTAACTTAAAGCTTGTTCATTATACTAATATATCAGCATAAAGTCAATACACATTTACTGTTTTTATAGCTTTTTATAGCTTTTTATAGCTTTTTATAGCTTTTTATAATTTTTTATAATTATTTTTTGCAATTATCCACAAAATCTTTAAATAGTTTTAAATGATCATCACTTTTTTTATAAATCATTTCTGAATGCCATTGATATCCTATCACATACTTTTTATCTGGTAGATAAACAGCTTCTACTAATCCATCATCAGAATAAGCCATTGGCTTTAATGCTGGAGCAAGTTGACAAATAGCTTGATGATGACAACTATTCACCATTAAAGTTTCTTGATTTAAGATGTCTTTTAAAGGTGTATTTTCAACAATTTTTACTTGGTGACTTGGATGATCATAAGGAGCAGGTTGTCGATGAATACATGTAGGATGAAATTGTTGATCTAAATCTTGATAGAGTGTTCCACCTAAACATGCATTTAATAACTGAATACCTCTACATATTCCTAAAACAGGCTTATCGGCCTCTAAAACATATTTTAATAGCTTTGGTTCCATTTCATCTCTTTTTTGATTTAATTTTCCGCAATATTCTGCTTTTGCTTGATGATAAAGTTCAGGATTTAAATCATCCCCTCCCGCAAAAATAAATCCATCAAAATAATGAGCCGTTTCTTTTAAAGAAACATCATCATTAACTAAAGAAAGCATAACAGGAATACCACCTGCTTCAATAACCCCATCCATATACCCTGGAAGCATCCATAAACTATCTCTTTCTTCATCATATAAAGGAACTATCGCAATTACTGGTTTATTCATAAAAGTACCTCTTTTTCGTCTTTTTTAACATTATAGCATAACTTATGTTTTGTGCTATAATAAAAAACGAGGTGAAAAAAATGATTGATCAAGAACAAGCTGCTAGAACATTGATCAATTTGATTGATGTTGTTCATCAAGAAAATTGGGTCTTATTAAATAAGGAAGATATGGCAAGTAAAACCGAAGAGTATTACATCAACTTCTTTAAAGAACATCATTTAGAAGAAGCAATCGATGAAATTAAAGCTGTGACAGAAAAAAACAAATCTTTTTTTCAAAGATTTGTTAATCATGAAGAAGTTGACGCTAAAGAAATGCGTGATTTTATGGAACCTTATCGTTTTATCAAAAGTAAATATATATTAAAGAAAAGCTCAAAGTCCTAAGACCTTGAGCTTTTATAATTAAAATTTACATTTTTCTAAATGCCAAATATCTTCTACATATTGTTCAATTGTACGATCAGATGAGAAGAATCCACTCTTAGCAATATTTACTAAGCAAATTCTAGCCCATTTAGCACGATCTTGATATAATTCTACAACATGTCTTTGTGCATTAGCATATGATTCGAAATCAGCTAATAAGAAGTATTCATCATTTTTATTCATTAATTCATCATGAATAATTTTAAATTCTTCTGGATTACTTGAGAAAGTACCATTAGTTAATGAATCGATAGCACGACGGATTTTTAAATCATTATTATAATAATCCCATGCACGATATTGATTGTTTGCTTTTAAGTTTTTAACTTCTTCATCTTTTAAACCAAAGATTTCACAATTATCTAATCCTACTAATTCAGAAATTTCTACATTAGCTCCATCTAAAGTACCTAAAGTAATAGCTCCATTCATCATGAATTTCATATTACCAGTACCACTTGCTTCTTTACCAGCTGTAGAGATTTGTTCTGAAACATCAGCTGCAGGCATGATTTTTTCTGCCAAAGTAACACCATAGTTTTCTAAGAAAACAACTTTTAAGTATTTATTTGTTTCAGGATCATTATTAACTACATCTCCAACTGCATTAATTAATTTAATAACTTTTTTAGCGAAGTAATAAGCACTTGCTGCTTTTGCTCCAAAGATGAAAGTATGTGGATAAATACGGAAATCGGGATTAGATTTCATTTCTTGATATAAATAAATAACATGTAAAATATTTAATAATTGTCTTTTATATGCATGTAATCTCTTAACTTGAACATCAAAAATACTATCAACATCTACTTCAATACCATTATGTTTTTTAATATAATCAGCTAAGATTTGTTTTCTTTCTTTTTTAACTGCTAAGAAACGATTTTGTAAAATTGGATCATCAACATGTTCCATTAAGTTTTCTAATTGAGCTGGTTTTTTGATCCATCCTTTACCAATTGTTTCATTAATTAATTCACTTAATTGTGGATTACAATAAGCTAACCAACGACGATGAGTAACCCCATTTGTTTTATTATTAAATTTATTTGGATAAAGTACATTGAAATCATGTAATTCTCTTTCTTTTAAGATATCTGTATGAAGTCTTGCTACCCCATTGACACTAAAGCTTCCAGCAATTGCAAGTCTTGCCATATAAACAGTACCATCTCTTAAAATCATTGTACGATCAACTAAATTTTGATCATGATTACTTACTTCTTTAGCAAAACCTACAAAACGACGATGAATTTCTTCAATGATTTGATATACACGTGGTAATAATGTTTGCATTGTACTAATTGGCCAAGTTTCTAAAGCTTCAGCTAAGATCGTATGGTTTGTATATGCAAATGTTTGTGTACAAATATCCCAGGCATCTTGCCATTCATAACCATGATCATCAATTAATAAACGCATGAATTCAGGAATACATAATACTGGATGTGTATCATTTAATTGAATAACATGTTTTTCATGGAAATTATCTAATGATGGATAATTTCTTAAGTGTGCTTTGATGATTGCTTGGATACCTGCAGAACAGAAGAAATATTCTTGTTTTAAACGTAACATTTTTCCTGCTGGTGTTGAATCATCAGGATATAAGTTTTGACAGATACTTCTTACATCTTCAATATATCTTTGGAAATCATGATTACTTGGGAAATCTTCACTTGGTTCAGCTGACCATAGACGTAAAGTATTTGTATTTACTGTATCATTTCCAATGACTGGTACGTCATAAGGTACTGCATAAATTGTTTCAGCATCTACATGTTTCCATTTACCTTCATTTTCATCCCAAATTACTTTACCGAAGAATTTGACCGGAACTCTATGTTTAGGTTTACGTACTTCCCACATAAATCCAGTTTTCATCCATTGATCAGGTAATTCTACTTGATAACCATTTTCAATTTTTTGTTTAAATAAACCATATTCATAACGAATTGTATTTCCATGTCCTGGATAATCTAATGAAGCAAGTGAATCCATAAAGCATGCAGCTAAACGTCCAAGTCCCCCATTACCTAAACCAGCATCACTTTCTAATTCTTCTAAATCATGAATGTTGATTCCATAATCTTCTAAACCTTCTTTAGCGATTTCATAGATTCCTAGATTCATCATATTATTAACTAATAATCTTCCCATTAAAAATTCCATTGAGAAATAATGCATTTGTTTTTGTTCATTATTTTGAACAACAGCTTTACTTGCTGCCCAGTTAACTGATGCATAATCTCTAACCATTGTTTCAAGAACCATGAATTTTTCAGTAATATGGGCTTCTTCTACAGTACGTCCATAAGATTCAATAATTCTTCTTGAAAATTCAAATTTAAATTCTTCTTTGTTTTTAAACATTTTCCCGTCTCCTCAATATTACTCTTACGTGACCATCATACTTTATTTTTAGTAGATTGTCACTCATAAAAATATTTTTACATTGATAAAATCTTACTTTTTCCAAATAAAATAGAGTATCTAAACTACGGATGCTCTATTTTATGAACAACTTATTTTGTTTTCTTAATTACTCTTTTTGTTTTCTTTGGTGTTTTCTTTGGTGTTCCTTTTTTAGGTTTCACTTCAAAGATACATGCACTAAATGGTGCTAATTTTACTTCAATATAATGATCTTTATTTAACAATTTTGTTTTTTCATTTGGTTTTGTTTTCTTAGAGCGAATTGCTCTTGGATTAACGATATTCTTTCCAGAATATACAGCTTGATCTGTATTTAAAATTTCTTTATAACTTCCTTCAATATTAACTGGTACTTTGTATTTTTCATGCGTATTACCAACAAAATTCATCACTGCGATAATCGCATTTCCTGCTTTATCTTTTCTTTCAATTGCGAAAACACATTGATCATGATCATCAACAACAAGCCATTCAAAGCCTTTTAAATCATAATCCATTTCATATAAAGCTGGATATTTCAAATAAATTTCATTGAGTTTTTGAGCGAAATGATGGAATGCATCATGATCAGGATATTTTAAAATATCCCATCCTAAAGATTTAGATTCATCCCATTCTTTATATTCAGCAAGTTCATTTCCCATAAAGTTCAATTTCTTACCAGGATGTAACATCATATAAACATACAATGCTTTTACTTGTGCCAATTTATCTCCATGTAATCCCCACATTTTATTAATAATCGTCGCTTTACCATGAACAACTTCATCATGCGAAAACTCAAGTAAGAATCTTTCAGAATAGAAATAAGCCATTGAGAATGTAATAAAACGACTATCATATTGACGATAAACAGGATCTTCTTGGAAATATTTCAATGTATCATTCATCCAACCTAAATCCCATTTATAATCAAATCCTAAACCATGTTCACCCACTGGTTTAGTAACACCTGGATAATCTGTTGAATCTTCTGCAATCATCATCACAGTTGGATGGTACCCAGACATATGTCCATTTAAACGTTTCATCCATTCCATAGCACCAATATTTTCACCTAAGTTTTTATTACCTTCATAATAAATAAGATTACTTACAGCATCAAATCTAAAACCATCAATATGATAATATGTTGCAAAGAATTCTACAGAAGATAATAAGAAACTTCTTACTTCATTTTTACCTAAATCAAAATAAACACTATCCCATGGACTATAACGACGATTATAATCATTATAATCATAAACAAATCCACCATCATACATATGTAATCCATGTGAATCTTTAACGAAATGTGCTGGCACAAAGTCCATAATAACACCAATGCCTTCTTGGTGGCAGGCATCAATAAATTTCATTAATTGTTTAGGTTGACCATATCTCGATGTTGCACTATAAAAACCAGTTGCTTGATATCCCCAAGAACCATCAAATGGGAATTCAGTAAGTGGCATAACTTCTAAATGTGTATAGCCCATCTTTTTTACATAGGGAATAATTTCATCTATTAATTCTTCATAAGAATAATATTCACCATCGTCCCCTTCACCTTCACTTTCTCGCTTCATTTTCCATGAACCAAGAGAAGCTTCATATATATTAAGTGGGCAATCATAATTTTTAGTTCTATTTTTTATCCATTTGCTATCATGCCAACGATAACCTTCCATGTTATAAACTTTTGAAGCAGTTCCTGGTCTTAACTCACTAAAATAAGCATATGGATCTGCTTTATCAATAATATCTCCTTGAGGAGTTTCAAATCTAAACTTGTACATGTCAAATTCTTTGACACCTTCAACAAATATTGTATAAATACCACCATTATTATATCTTTCCATATAACAAGGTGTTTCACCCCATTGGTTAAATTCTCCTACAACTTGTGCACTTCTAGCATTCGGCGCATATGTTGTAAAACGTACACCTTTTTTACCTTCATGAGTCTCAAAATGTGCACCAAATATTTTATAAGCTTGTAAACAATTTCCATCATGGAAAGTGTGAATTAAAAAATTATCAAACATATATTTATCTCCCCTTTATGTCATTTATTATAACATATAAATGACCAACATTCACTAAAAAGTTAGCGCTTTCATTTTTATTTGCTAAACTTTTTATCAAATAAAAAAAGAAGCTAACAGCTTTCCGCTATTTCTTCTTTTTTTCTACAATTTCTTTAATATAAAAAGCTAACATATACGGCATTTTTTCTTCAAATGAATCCAATTGACATTCTGTCAGTTCTTTTATCTTATTAAGTCGATAATTGATAGTATTACGATGCATGTATAAGCTTTCAGCCATAGCTTTTTGATTACTATCGAATTTTAAATATTGATAAAGAGTCTCTTCTAATTGAGTATTATGCTTTTGATCATAATCTATCAAAACACCTAACATACTACGATACATTTGTCTTAAAATACCTTGATCTTCAATAATAAATAATAATTGATAAACACCCATATCATCAAAATAAATTTGTGGATAATTAAATTGTTTAGCCATCTTACAAGCTGCAATAGCCCTTTTATAACTTAAAATCATATTTCTAAAATCCACCATCTTTGAGCCAATTCCTAAATGTAATGTATAATGCAAACGTTTTTTAGCTCTTTTATACATTTCATTAATAACTTCTACAAGAGCACTATCTTCTAAGTTATTAAAAATCATAATATAATAACCATCAAACCAGAAAAAACTATAATTTCCTTCAACTTTTTCAAAACATAATTCTAGCTGAAACTTAATACTTCTTCTTTCCATCATGCCTAATTCTTCATCGGTTTCTACAGAAATAGCCATTACTTGAAAATCATTTTCCACATCAAAATCACCTGCTAATTTATTTCTAGACTCTTCAATAATTGCTGGATTAATCAGTGTGTCCATAACAGTTTGATTAATATACTTATCATCTCTTTCTGCACGTAAACAATGATATGAAAAATCTTTGATCATATCAGCAATATGCACTTCCCAAGGAACCACTAACAAAGGAAAACTTAATTCATTACAATAATCAATAATTTCTTGATCGATATCAAAAATATATTTTCCCGTATTGATAACAAGTCCCACACTATGATATTTAACAAGTTGTTCAATGAATTCTTTTAATTTCTTTTGGCTTTGAAATCCTAGACCTGTTGTTACAACTAGTTCTTTACCCCAAAGTTGTTGTAAAATCGTTTTATCTTCGACCATTTGTACCCAGGTCATGGCATTAGAACATCCATCCTCACCTGCAAGTAATGTCATTTTATAATTCTTTTTAAATTCTCTTAAAGCATCATCTATTGTAAATCCCATATCATCACCACCATCTATTTTACACTATTTGTGCACATTGCACAAATACTTACAATCCTTTTTAGGATATTTGTCTCTACTCAATTCGTCATATTTCGCTATAATAAATGTGTAATAAAAAATGAAATGTAAATAAAAGAGATATCCCATAATATTTATATCTCTCATATATTTTACGATTTTCAGTAATAGTTTCCCAATATATTAATTTTTTATTACTCGATTCCCTATATATAAATAAAGAAGATCATTCCCCTAAATGATCTTTTTTATTTGTTTATGATTATTATCCTAAAAATACATTAGTTATGTTTCTAATGTGTTTTTTTATTAAAAAATACTCTAAAAGCCTTATAAACTGTACATTTTCAACAAACTCATTTTGACATTAGCGTCATTTATTTAAAAAAAGTAAGCGCTTTCTATGGATTTTATAACATTTTTTTTGTATCATTATATGTAGGGAATCCAAAGGAGGTATATTATGGATACATTGAATATCGAAAAATATGGTTTTAATCATACAGGAAACATTTTTAGAAACAATCCGCCTGGTGCGCTTGTAGAAAAAGCTTTACTTCATAAAGAAGGAAGACTTTCACGTGCTGGTGCTTTATGTATAGAAACTGGAGAAAGAACTGGTCGTTCTCCAGATGATAAATATATTGTTGATACACCTGCTGTTCATGATTTAATTGCTTGGGGAAATGTTAATCGTCCTGTTTCAGCAGAAGTTTTTGACCAAGTTTATGATCAAATGATTCAATATTTAAATGATAAAGATTTATATATTTTTGATGGCTTTGCAGGAGCTAATCGTAAATATCAATATGGTTTTAGAGTTATCAATGAAAAAGCAAGTCAAAATTTATTTATTAGAAACTTACTTATTCGACCTAAAAAGGAACAATTAAAAGATTTTAAAGAAGACTTTTTGATTTTAGTTGCTCCTGGATGTAAAGTAGATTATAAAAAATTAGGATTAAATAGTGAAGCCGCTATTATGATCAATTTTGAAAAACAAATTATTTTAATTGCGGGCACAGGGTATTCTGGAGAAATCAAAAAATCTGTCTTCTGTGTTATGAACTATTTACTTCCACAAAAGAAGATTTTTACAATGCATTGTTCTGCCAATATGGGAATCGACGGTGATACAGCTTTATTCTTTGGATTATCAGGAACTGGAAAAACAACACTTTCAGCCGATCCAAACAGACGATTAATTGGTGATGATGAACATGGTTGGTCTAGAAATACAATCTTCAACTTTGAAGGTGGATGCTACGCTAAATGTATCAACCTTTCAAAAGAACATGAACCTGAAATTTGGAATGCCATCCGTTTTGGTGCTGTAACAGAAAATGTTAAATTATTTGAAGATACACGTATTATTAATTTTGATGATGGTTCTATCACAGAAAATACACGTGTTGGTTATCCAATTGATTATATTCCAAATACTGTTTCATCAGGAGTTGGACCTATTCCACGTACTATTTTCTTTTTAGCAGCAGATGCTTTTGGAGTTTTACCACCTATTTCTAAACTTGACCGTAACGCTGCTATCTATCACTTTGTTTCAGGTTATACAAGCAAACTTGCTGGAACTGAAAATGGTGTTACTGAACCAGAAGCAACATTTTCAACATGTTTTGGAGAACCATTTTTCCCATTAGATACAGCTTTATATGCTCAACAATTTGGACGTCGTGTAGAAAAATCAGGAGCTAATGTTTTCTTGATCAACACTGGATGGACTGGTGGCTCTTATGGTAAAGGGCATCGTATTCCATTAAAATATACACGTGCAATGATCAATGCTGCTTTAAATGGTGACTTAGATTTTGTGGAATATGTCAAAGAACCATTCTTTAATCTAAAAATTCCAAGAAGTTGTCCAGGTGTTCCAGCAGAAATGTTGAACCCTAAAAATACTTGGTCAAACAAACGCGAATATGATAAAACAGCTAAAAAACTTACAAAAATGTTCCAAGAAAATTTTAAAAAATATGATTTACCTAGTACTGTTGTTAAAGCCGGACCTGGTACTCATAAATAAAAATAGCGGATATCTCATGAGATATCCGTTTTTGTATCATTTAATCATTTCTTTAATTATTTGTAAATCTTTGTTTTCTATTAATGCTTTAAAAATCTCATTATACTGTGACAATGTTAAATTTTCTAACATTAAAATATCTTCTTGAGGATATTTACTTTTAAAAAGCATCAATGTATTTTCTTTAGCTTTCAAAAGTTCTCCTTCTTTTAAGCCTTCTTCTTTCCCTTCTTGTCGTATTCTTACTTTCTCTTGATGATGTTGTATCTTGACAAGCTGTCTTTTACTCGCTGCTAATACAAGTTCTTCATCTTCATTGAACTGATCCATCTTTTCTTTCATCATGATAACCACCTCACTGTTTAATGCCATTATATCATCTGTTATCCCATGATATAAAGTATAAATAGCTAATTCTATCTTGCTTAGATTCTTAAGCCCTTTTTCTCTTACAACAGCATCAATAAATGGAAGATAGACATTATGATGGGTAAGCAGATTATACTTTCTGACATGGTTTAGTTGATTACGTGGCATGTAGGTATCGATCAAGAGAAGATTGTCTCTGTCAATATCATTGACAAAGAGAATGGTATAGACTTCATGGACATTTTCACTGTATAAGAGATCTCCTCGATTGACTTGATGATCTATCATTCTTGCTCCATAGATTTGAAAACGATAATGAACTTCTTTAGTAAGAGCACTGTTTTGCATTTCAATGTCGATTAATTTTCCTTCATCAGTTTTCACTCAGACATCTAAAACCATATCTTTATCACTTAGATGTTCAGGATTGACTTCACTATTTAAGACAAAAAGTTCCTGACATTTAATACCAGTGATTCCTTCAATAATGACTTTAAGTAAATAATAACAGCGAGAATCATTGAGATCACTCAACATAAATTTAAAGACAAGATCATTTTTAAAATCGGTAATTCTTTTAGATTTGATTTTTGTTTCCATAGTTTCTCCCTCCATTATTTATATAGACAACAAAAATCATTTTTTCTTTTAAAAAATAAAAAAACGAAATAATTTTCTTATTTCGTTAACATCTTTTTAGCTGCTTGATACATTTTTTCATAATTTACAGTTTCACAAGTTCTACAATATCCTATTTGTAAATCCATATTTTCAGAAATATCAGATAATTTCTTTTGTGAAAACATTCTTAGAAGTTCTTCTTTTCTTACATATGCAAGTTCCTTAGACATCATATGATTAACAAAACATACAAATTCATCTTGATCAACACGCCCTAATATATCTATATTTTTAAAATTCATCGAAATGAAATCACTCATTTCTTTTACTAATTCATCTCCTCGATGACTTCCTTCTTGTTTGTACACTTCTTCTAAACCATTTAGCTTAAATACAAACAAAATTTTTTGACCTGTTTTATTTTCATCTAATTTTTCATCAATAAGCCATTTAGCAGTATCAAATTTATATATCTTTGTTAAATCATCAATTTGTTGATTATTCATTAAAGATTCTCGTAATTTCTTTAATTCTTTCAATCTTAAATAATTACTTGCTGCATTTTTTACTCTTTGTAAAACTACTTCTTCATAAATAGGCTTTTGAATATAATCATAGATACCATAATCAAAAGCTTGTATTAAATCTTTAGGATTATCACTTGCTGTTAAAGCAACAATAGGAACTTGTGACAATCTTTTATTCTTTTTTATTTGTCTAATCAAATCCATTGTCCCTGGCATAATTAAATCAATTAACATAACATCAAATTGATAATCTTCATCTTCAATTATTTTTTTAGCGTCAGCTATATTTTTTGATAATGTGATTTGAAAGTCATTTTCTAATAATTTTTGTAATAAAATCATATAAATCGTAGCATCTTCTACTAAGAATAATTTCATAAACATCACATTCCTCTCGCCTTTATTATATATCAAAAATATACTTTTTATAAAATAATTTTAATTAGTTTACATATAATAAAACGGTGGTAACTATGAAAAAAAGAAAAATACTTCTTATTGTATTTATTATTCTATCTATTGGTTTATTAATGGTCTATAGTTCTTCACATATTTGGGCGCAATATAAAGAAAATGACAGCTTCTATTATTTTAAAAGACAAGCTATTTTTGTAATAGTCGGTCTTCTTTTACTTTTTTTCTTTTCTAAAATAGATTATCACCTCTATCAAAAACATAGTCTTAAAATTATTATTCTTGCTACAATTCTTTTAGTTCTAGTACTCATTCCTGGAGTAGGTATTGTCAGAGGTGGTTCAAGAAGTTGGTTTAATTTGGGACTTTTTGCCTTACAGCCTTCTGAAATCTATAAAATAGCGCTTATTATTTATGTCAGTGACTATATCAGCCATCATTATCACCAAATGAAAAAACTACGTTATTGTTTAAAACCACTTATTGTTATGGGAATCGGCTTTTTTCTTATTATGTTACAACCTGATTTTGGAAGTGGCTTTGTCATGTGTTGCAGTATTCTTTTAATGATTATTATTACCCCTTTCCCGTTTCGATATATTGTTTTTTTAGGACTATCTGGAATTTTAATGATTATTTTAATGATTATTTCTGCCCCTTATCGAATGAAAAGAATTTTTGCTTTTTTAGATCCTTTTCAAGATCCATTAGGATCAGGATTTCAAATGATTCAATCACTCTATGCTATTGGTCCTGGAGGAATTTTAGGAAGTGGTTTTGATCAAAGCATCCAAAAACATTTTTATTTACCAGAACCACAAACAGACTTTATTTTTGCTATTTATTTAGAAGAATTTGGTTTTATAGGAGGGATTTTATTAATTCTTTTATATGCTTACTTATTTATTACTTGTTTCAATTATGCAAAAAAAGTAGACGATCTCTTTGGAAGTTTTTTAATGATCGGTATGACTTCCATGATTGGAATACAAACTATCATTAACTTAGGAGTCGTTGTTGGATTATTTCCTGTTACAGGTGTAACTTTACCTTTAATGTCTTATGGAGGGACTTCTTTACTTGTTACTTTGATTGAAATCGGTATTATGTATAATATTATCAAATCTATTTAAATATGGTATGATTTGAAAGAATGGATGTGATAATATGACAATTAAACTTTATGACAAAGATGCTTATCAGACAATTTTTGAAGCTCAAGTCATAACATGTACAAAAAGAGAAAATGATTATGATATTGTATTAGACCAAACTTTATTTTTTCCTGAAGAAGGTGGTCAAACTTGTGATCATGGTACTTTAAATGATGTTGAAGTCATTGATGTACAAATCATCAATCAAGAAATTCATCATTATACCAACGCTCCTCTTTCAGGAAGTGTTAAAGGAAAGATTGATTTCAATTATCGTTATAATAATATGCAAAATCATAGTGGTGAACATGTTTTATCAGGACTTGTAAAAAGTATGTTTGGTTTTGATAATAGTGGTTTTCATTTAAGTGACCATGAAATTACAACGGATTATAATGGCTTTTTAAATGAACAACAGTTACAGATATTAGAAGCTAAGGCCAATGAAGTGATTTTAAATAACAAAGTCATTCATAGTTTCTATCCAGAGGATGCTGATCTTTATGATTATCGAAGCAAAAAAGAAATCAATGAAGCAATTCGTTTGGTAGAAATCGAAGGTGTAGATTGTTGCGCTTGTTGTGCCCCTCATGTACGTTCAACAAGTGAAATTGGCATGATTAAAATATTAAAAGCTATGAAACATAAAAATGGAATTCGTCTCTATTTTGTATGTGGCCATCGTGCTTTTGTAGATTATCAAGCTAAGCACATACAAGCAATAAATATTTCTCAAAAGCTTTCATTACCACCTGATGACCTTGTAAAAGGTATTGATCAACTTTTAAACGAAAACAATCAATTAAAACAAGAACTTTCAAACTTAAAAAAACAAATAATTGATCAACAAGTACAATCATTGCCTCAGCAAGATCATTATTTAATTTTTACTAATGATCTAGATCGTTCTTTACAACAATATTATTTAAATCAATTATTTCCATTGTGTTCTAATTATGTAGCTATTTTTGTAGGAAAAGATGAAAATTATCGTTTTATGATTGCAAGTAACAATGACTCTAGAGAGCTTTTAAATAAGTTAAAAAGTCACTTTGAAATCAAAGGCGGCGGTAAAGCAAATATGGTTCAAGGACAAATCAAAGGAAATCAAAAAACAATACAAGATATTTTAGAGAATAACTAAGGTTATTCTTTTTTGTTGTAACCGCTTTCTTATATAAAGAAATCATTGTATAATATAAATAGTTATATAAGAAAGGGGAATGTCTATGAATTTATATCACTCAAATAATATTGGAAATGTAGCTGTTTTAGGACATCTTGGTTCAGGAAAAACAAGCGTTATTGAAGCCA
Organism: Faecalibacillus intestinalis; assembly: GCF_003024685.1. Classification (GTDB taxonomy): domain Bacteria; phylum Bacillota_I; class Bacilli_A; order Erysipelotrichales; family Coprobacillaceae; genus Faecalibacillus; species Faecalibacillus intestinalis. The sequence goes on from NZ_PYLQ01000021.1 coordinate 18,857, forward strand.
TGGCAAAACGTGCAGGAATTTCTCAACAAATAGGAACTATTAGTCAAGGAACAACTATTTCTGACTATGACGTTGAAGAAATTAAACGTCAATCTTCAATTAATTTATCACTTATTCCCTTAGAATGGGATCATTGTAAAATTAATTTATTAGATACTCCTGGTAATTTTGATTATGTAGGAGAAGTAGAAGCTGCTTTACACGTTGCAGAATCAGCTGTCATTGTTGTTCCTTCTTATAGGGATATCAGTATTGGTACAAAGCAAGCCATGTTTAGAGCAAAAGATAAAGCTAAAATTATTTATATTAATGGCTTAGATAATCCAGATGCCAATTATAAAGAAAAATTAAATCAATTAAAAAAAGCCTATGGTAAAGGAATTGCACCAATTCAAGTTCCTATCATGGATCATGATAAAATGATAGGTTATATTAACGTAGCTAAAATGGAAGGTCGTATTTTTAAAGGAGAACATACAGAACCTTTCCCTATTCCTGAAGATATGATGGATGAAGTTATGCCTGTCAAAGAAATGATTGATGAAGCTGTCGCTAATACAAATGATGATTTATTAGAAAAATTTCTAAATGAAGAACCTTTTACTAAAGAAGAAATTTCTTGGGCTTTACGTCAAGGAGTTATGAATCAAACATTGATTCCTGTTTTATGTGGAACAAGTAATATTGGTATTCAAATTTTATTAAATTCAATGGTTGCTTTCTTCCCTGCTGCAGGTGATACATGTAATTCTATCATTGTAGAAAATATTGATACACATGAAGAAGATATCATCGGTTTTAACGAAAGTCTACCACCTTCTTTATTCATTTTTAAAACAATTGTTGATCCTTTTGTAGGAAGAGAATCACTTTTTAAAGTTTGTACAGGTCATATTCAAACAGGAATGTCTTTATTAAATGTCAATAAAAATGAAGTTGAAAAAGTGAATAAACTTTACATAAAAAGAGGAAAAGAACTTATTGAAGTTGATGAATTATGTGCTGGTGATATTGGATGTATGACAAAGCTTTCTCATTCTTCAACAAATGATACTTTATGTACATTAGATTATCGTATGAAATACCAATCTATTCATTTTTCTAAACCATATTATGGTAAAGCTATTCAACCTATTGGTAAAGCAAATGAAGAAAAGATTGCTAGTGGTATTACAAGATTATTAGAAGAAGACCAAACTCTAAAATTTGAAAATAATCATGAAACAAAACAACAATGTATTTATGGTATTGGAGATATTCATTTAGAAAGTGTTGTTGCTAAATTAAAATCTAAATTTAAAATTGATGTTAAATTAAGTGATATGAAAGTTTCTTATCGTGAAACAATTCGTAAAAGTTATACTCAACGTACAAAGTTTAAAAAACAATCAGGTGGTCATGGTCAATATGGTGAAGTAGAAATTCTTTTTGAACCAACAAAAGATTATAGTCAATCTTATATATTTAAAGAAAAAGTATTTGGTGGGGCTGTCCCAAAAGCTTATTTCCCTGCTGTTGAAAAAGGATTGATTGAAAGTGTTAAAGAAGGAGTTATTGGTCATTATCCTGTTTTAGGTATACAAGCTACTTTATTAGATGGTTCTTATCATAGTGTAGATTCAAGTGAACAAGCTTTTAAAACAGCAACTATGATGTGTTTTAAAGAAGCGATGAAACATCTTGATCCATGTTTATTAGAACCTTATGTCATTTTAAATATTTATATTGATGAAGAATATTTAGGTGATTTGATGTCACATGTTAATAAAAAACGTGGTAAAGTCCTTGAAACTGATAGTTTAGACGATGGTTTAATCAAACTTGTTTGTCGTATTCCTCAAGTAGAAATATTAGAATTTGCGATTGATTTACGTTCTATTACTCAAGGTCAAGGGTTATATGATTATCATTTTGATGGTTATGAAATTGTTAATGATGATTTAGTAGAAAGATTATTGAAAAAATAAAACTTGATAAAGGTATTTAAGAAGTCCTGAGGGACTTCTTTTTTTGGACTATTTGTCCATTGAAAGGAGGAAAATAGAAAGATAAAATAATAAAAAAGAAGTCTATCCAGTAGGAAGTTTTGTGTTCTATACGGGAGATGAAGAATGGAACTTGCCAGAAACATTGAAAAGTATACCATCAGAGATGGAACCTTATATCAATGATTGGAGACTACCTGTTATCGACCTTAAAACAATGGATGCAAGAAAGCTTATGAATCGAAGATTAAGAGATGTCGTAGAAATTAATCAAAGTATGTTTGCAGGAAGTTATGAAGGATTAAGAGAAAATCGTAAAATTGAAACAGAAAGCTTCGTGATGGCAGCTACATTTACACGTACAAATATTAGAAGAGAAGATTTACCAGAAGGAGATGAAATCAATATGTGTAAGGCAATGGATCAATTATTTCAAAAATTTGAAAATCAAGGAATTGAAAAAGGAAAACTCAATACTTTAAAAGAACAACTTAAAGTGAAACTAGGAACTTTATCAAGTCCTTTAGAAAAACAACTCACAAATACATCGCTAGAAAAATTAAATGTTCTTACATTAAATATCTTTAACATCAATAGTGAAGAAGATGTTTTAAAAATTATTCATTAAAAAAGAGAGTATGCTTTGTACTCTCTTATTTTTCATTTACATATTGTTTGAAAATTCTTCCTCTTTCTTCATAACCCTTGAATTCATCAAATGAACTTGTTGATGGAGAAAGTAAGATGATATCTCCTGGTTCACTTATTTCAAATGCTTTATTAACAGCATCTTTTAAAGTTTTTTCATAATAAGCATCTTGATGATGCATATCTTCTTTAAAACGTTTACCTGCTGCTCCAAAAGTCACGAGCTTTTTAATACATGAATTATAAGTAGACATTTCTTGTAAGTCTAATCCTTTATCAAAACCACCCATTAATAGAATAACTGGTTGTTTAAAAGCTTTTAAAGCAATAATACTTGCATCTGTATTTGTTGCTTTAGAATCATTATAAACTCTAACACCATTATATTCTCTAACGAATTCAATACGATGTTCAACCCCTTTAAAATGACTCACAACATCTTTAATCACTCGAGGACTTACTCCAGCAACTAAACAAATAGTAGTCGCAATCATAATATTTTGGACATTATGATCTCCTACAATCTTAATATCCTTTAAATCAATAATATGTTCCCCTCTAAAATAAATCGCTTGATCAATAATGCTACAATCAGCTGGTTTATTTAAAGATTGTGTTAAAACACAACAATAAACATGATATCTTTGTAAATATTCTTGTAAAGTTTCATCATCAATATTATTAACAAAAACTTCATCATCACTTTCACAATTTTCATAAATACGCATCTTAGAAGCATAATATTCATCTAATGAAGCCATATAATCTAAATGATCTGGTGTTAAATTAATAACAGTTGAAATTTCTGGTCTAAATTTATCAATATCTAGTAATTGGAAATTAGACATTTCAATAACAATATAATGATTTTCTTCTTCTAATAAATTATTTTCTAAAACAACATCACATAAAGGTTTACCAATATTACCCGCAAAATGAACATGTTCATATTGTGCTTTTAATATTTCATAAATCAAAGTAACAGTTGTTGTTTTACCATTTGTACCTGTAACAGCAATATAATGTTGTTTCTTAGCTACTTGATATGCTAACTCAATTTCTGTATAAACAGGAATACCTCTTTCTTTTAATCTTAAAATAAAAGGTTTATGATAATTAATTCCTGGATTTTTAACAACAAAATCAAAGTCTCTTTCAAAAAGCTCATCAGGATGTCCCCCTGCTACAATTTCAATTCCTGCATCTAAATATGCTTGATATCCTTCAATCTTTTCTAATTCTTTTCCTTCATTGATTGTAATTGTTGCATTTAACTTTTGTAATAACTTAACTGCTGCCTTACCACTTCTAGCAAGACCAATCACTAAAACCTTTTTCCCTGTTAACATTTTACATAACTCCTATCACAATAGCGATAATACCACAAATAAATCCAATAAACCAAAATGAAATCGTTACTTGTTGTTCAGACCAACCTAACATTTCAAAATGATGATGAATTGGTGCCATTTTAAAGACACGTTTTCCTCTTGTTTTAAAAGAAACAACTTGAATAATTACTGATAAAGTTTCCATTAAGAAGACACCACCAACAACAATTAACAATAATTCTTGTTTTGTTAGGATTGCTAAAATAGCTAAAAATCCACCAAGTCCAAGAGAACCTACATCTCCCATAAAAATACGTGCAGGATGATAGTTAAAATACATAAATCCAAGTAATGCTCCAACCATTGCTGTAGCATAACTTGCAATCGTATAATCTTTAATCATAATAGCATAGATGATAAATGGTGCAATTGCAACCATTGAAAGACCTGTCGCAAGACCATCCAAACCATCAGATAAATTAACACCATTACTTTCACCGGTAAACATAATAAATACTAAAACAGCATAGAACCAACCAAAATCAATATTTACTTTCACAATTGGAATAGTCACTTCTGTTGTAAAACCAGGTACAAAATTTTCTAGATACAAATAACATCCTACTGCCAAAATAGCTTGCATCAAGAATTTTTGCCATGCTTTCAATCCTTCATTTTGATGTTTTAAAATAATTAAAGCATCATCAATAAATCCAATTAAACTATAACCTACTAAAACAATTGTAATTAAAATCAAATTAGGATTTGTTATATTTTTATAATTTACAACAAACGCTGCAATCACTGCCGCTAAAACAAAAACAACACCACCCATTGTAGGTGTTCCACCTTTTTTCTTATGTGATTCTAATCCCTCTTCTCTTTCTACTTGTCCAAATTTCATTTTATGTAGAAATGGGATGACTTTAGGCATTGCAAGTAAAACTAATAAAAGTCCAATACCAAATGCCAACATTAACTTTATAAAGTTTTCCATAAACTTCATTCCCCTTCACTCTTTATTTCTTTTACACTATACCACACTTTTTTATCTCCTTCAAATTTCTAAAAAAAACGTTCTCTTTTTTTGAAAATTATCGTTTTTCTTATAAAAACACGTTAGAATTCACTTATTTTTATTTTTATTAATAAGGGGAAAATTATAAGAGAAAACAACACAAGTATGGAAAATCTTTACAAATTAGATGGTAAAGTTCCAATTTTAAAAGCAATTCTTTTTGGATTGAAGCATATCTTAGCAATGTTTGTTGCTAACCTTTCACCAATTACTTTAATTGGTCTTGCATCTAGTTTAAAACAAACAGAAATTGCATTTTTATTACAAAATGCAATGTTTATTGCAGGAATTGTAACTTTAATTCAATTATATCCTATTTGGAAAATCGGTTCACGTTTACCTATTGTTATGAGTGTCAACTTTAATTTTGTAGCTATCTTAACCTATGTAGGTGCTACTTATGGTTATGCAAGTGCCATGGATGCAGTTTTAATAGGTGGACTAATTGAAGGGTGTTTAGGACTACTTGCACGTTATTGAAAAAAAATTATTACACCAATCGTTGCTGCATCTGTTGTTACGTCCATTGATTTTTCACTTTTTTCTGTTGGAACACGTTCTTTTGGTGGAGGTTACAGTGAAAGTTTTGGCTCTGCTAAAAATTTACTTTTAGGGATTATCACTTTAGCAGCTTGTTTATTATTTAATATTTTTGCAAAATCATATAGCCAACAATTATCTGTTTTATTTTGTTTAATTGTTGGCAATATTCTTGCTATTTTTATGGGAAAAGTAGATTTATCTGTTATTTTTAATGGTGGATTGATTGCTTTATCTCATCTACTTCCTTTTAAAATGAAGTTTGATCTTGGCGCGATTATCGCTGTCGTCGTTATTTTCTTAGTTTCAGCTACTGAAACGATTGGTGATACCTCAGCCCTTGTAAACTCAGGATTAAATCGTGAAGTTACAGAAGAAGAAATTTCTGATTCTTTAGCTTGTGATGGGTTTTGTAGTTCTATTTCATCATTATTTGGTTGTCCACCGATTACTTCTTTTAGTCAAAATGTTGGTTTAATCAATATAACAAAAGTCGTCAATCGTTTTACGATTGCTACAGGAGCTATTTGTATGATCTTAGTTGGTTTACTTCCACCTATTGGTAATTTCTTTTCATCATTGCCTGAATCTGTTTTAGGTGGTGGTACAATTATGATGTTTGGTACTATTCTTACAAGTGGAATTGAAATGATTGCTAAAGCTGGATTTAATCAAAGAAATGTAACAATTGTTGCTTTATCATTAGCTGTTGGAATTGGATTTACTTCAGGAACAGAAGCTGATATTTGGCATATTTTTCCAAAAATCATTCAAGATGTTTTTGCTGGAAATTGCGTTGCTGTTGTTTTTGTTGTTTCAATTATTCTAAGTCTTGTTTTACCTAAAGATATGAATATTAAAAAGATAAAATAAAAATACGCTTTTGCGTATTTTTATTATTGAATCGTTCCAATTTCAAGTGATTTGATTTTTTCAACAATCATATCCATTGCTGTACCTTCATCTTCACCTTCTACAACAATTTCAATTTTTGCCTTATGAGGAATTCCAAGAGACAAAACACCCATTAAAGACTTCATATTTACTGATTTTTCATTATAATTGAGCGTCACATGACTTTTATAAAGTTTGACCGCATCCACTAATTCAGTAGCTGGAGAAGCATAAAGACCTACAGGATTTGTAATTTCAATATTCACTTTTTTTGCCATAATAATCTCCCCTTTTCTATATATTTATTATAGCACGTTTTTACTGATTTGATTTACCTTTTTTCAATAATAACAACATATGGCGAATTGTTTTTATTCATCATCTCAAACTTTGCTACATTATATAGTTTATGATCTAAAGAACGAAAATATGCATCCAAATTTGTACTTTCTTTCCCTTGATCATGTCCAATATAAACAACCACATGCAAACATCCACCTTTGACTAAATGTTCCAAAGCTTTTTCTATTGTTTTTAAGGTTGTTTCATACTGTGTTACACATTCATGATTGCCACCTGGTAAATAACCTAGATTAAAAATTCCAACCTCAAAATCTTGAACATCTTCATCAAAGTATTCATGACTTTTTAAAAATAAAGTAATATTCTTTTTTCTCTTTACTAATTCTTTTGTATTATTTAACGCTAATGATTGAATATCATAACTATAAACATGATGACAATAATCACTTAAAAACAGTGTATCATGACCATTTCCCATCGTAAAATCAATCCCGTTTTGATATTTATGTTTTTTTATCCTTTGATGTACAAACTCAATCATAGATTCCATTTTCTTCACCTCTTATTTTTTACCATAAAATTCTTTTGGACAATCCACCTTAAATTCATATTTCTTTTTAGTAACAGGATGAATAAAACCAAATGCATGTGCATGTAATCCAAGCCTTCTCAGTGGATTCGTTGTTGCTCCATATTTCTTATCGCCAACAATTGGATGATGAATATTTGATAATTGAACTCTGATTTGATTTTTTCTACCTGTATCTAATTGTATTTCTAAAAGGGTTTGGTTTTTTATTTCTTTAATAGCTTTATAATGCGTAATCGCAAGTTTCCCTTTTTCTTTACTTGTAACATAAACTTGTTGACTTCTACTTTCTGCCAAATAGTTTTTTAATGTTCCATTTTTTAAGCCTTTACCTTCTACTAAAGCCATATAGCCTCTTAAATAAACAATTTTATTCCAATCTTTTTGTAATAAATCTCTTATTTTTTCATTTTTACAAAACATTAAAACACCAGATGTTTCTCGATCTAAACGATGAACAATAAATACTTTTTGTTTTCTGTCTTGTTTTTTTAAATATTCACTTACATAATGATAAGCTGTTTTTTCTTTTTCTTTACCATCTGACATGCTTAATAAACCAGAAGGTTTATTGATTACAACAAATTCTTGATCTTCATATAAAATCTCTAATGAAGATGTATTTTCTTTTTTGATTTCTACTTGGTCATTTTCATGTAATAAATAATCAAACTGACTAATTTGTTGGTTATTTACATAAACTTGTTTATATTTTAATAAGTTTTTAGCATTTTTGCGATTATAAGATAATAACAGATAATCCATTAATAACATTTCTTTTTTTACTTTCATTTTTTTCTCCTAAAAAAATGCAAAGAAATCTTTGCATTTTACATTCTTACAATATTTTGTGAATTCAATAAAACAAGTATTGATTCTAAAATATAAATTAAACAAGCTACCCACCAAGAAATAAATGAAATAACTGCTAATAATACAACAAGCAAGCTAATCACAATCCCAATAAAAGTATTTCCAATATTAATACTCTTTTGTTTTCTAGCTATTTTTAATAAATCAATAATTGTATCAAAATTAGAATCCGTCAACATAATATCACTATTACGTTGTACTTTTTCATTATGCACACCACCACGAGAAATGGCAACAGAAGCCTTTTGAAGTAAAGCAATATCTTTATCACAATCTCCAATATAAGCAACAGGTCCAGCAACAAGTGTTTTATCCATAACTTTTAATTTTTGTTCAACACTATAATTGTTATAAATTGTATATTCATCATTTTCTAAATCAACCGGTCCGTCATTAAAAATAATCAATGATTTATGTAATCCTTTGATTTTTTCAAAAAGATCCATTTCTTCTTCTGTTGTTTCAATACCATCAAAACGATCATAGATAATTGTTGTACATGTATTTAAATCATCCAACCCGCTATTTTCTTTAATCGCAATTTTTTTAGAGAATGCTTTAGCTATTCCCGCAAGTAAAGTAAAGGATGCTCCTTGAACATAGGCAAAACTTCCAGAAACAGTCAACATAATAATTCCTAAATACATATATTTTAAATTATCTGTTAAATTTATTAATGGTAAAACAACACAGCATACTAAACCAACAATAATTAAAGCTTTAGAATAAACATCAGAAACTTTAAAAATAATTTTTTCTGTATGTGATGAAGACATTGGTGCATTCATCGCAATATCTAAAACTTTAGACATTGCTGAATCTTCATATAAAGCTGTTGTTTTTACATGTAAATATCCTTCTGTAACAACAGTTCCACTATAAACTTCATTTCCAATTTTAGATTTAATACATACATCACTACCATCAATGGCATAAACATCCAATTTAGCATTTCCCTTAATAATTTTACCACCTAAAGGAATGGTTTCACCCTCATTGATAACGATAACATCTCCAATATCAAAGTTACCTAAAGGAATCATTTCTTCTTTTCCTTTACGTAACCTTCTTCCTAAGTTTTGATGCGCTACTAAATCATCGATCTTTTCCATAGACCATTGTGTTACTTGCATAATCAATTGTTTACCAGCTTGATACATGATAGAAACGACCAACGCTTCAATAAATGCTCCATAGATCCATCCCATAAAACAAGCTAATAAAAAGATATTATTTTCTGATAAATAATTTTTTAACTGTAAATCTCTTTTAGCTTCAACAAGTACTTTTTCATTACAAATAAGTAAAGCTATCATCCATCCTACATAAGTTAAAAATGAAGTATCTCCAAAAGTAACCAATCCAAGTGCAATACCTACACATAATAAAGCAATTCTTGCATACTTTTGTACATATTTTTCATTAAATAAATCTTGTGATTTAAAAGGCTTTTTCCATTGTTCTACTTGTATTTCAGGATTAACATTTTCAACAATACGTGAAATACGAGGTAATGCTTTTGCTGAAGTTGTTAATGTTAAAAGTTTGTTTTGAAAATCTAATTGAACATTTTCATAAACACTATATTTAGAAAGAATGTTTTGTATTTCGTGTGCATCTTTTTCACTTTCCAAATTCGTAAACATGAAGATTTTTTCTACTTTTGCTTGATTAGAAACATACTCTCTTTTCTTTCGATTGACCATTTCTTGAAGTACATAATCCATCTTTGATTCATCTAAATAGTTTTGTATATTATCTGGTCGTGCACAATTAAACGAAATAGAATCCTTATTTATTTTAATATGTGACACTTCTTGCATACTATTTAACTTTAAAGATAAAGCATTAATATCATCATTACTTACATGATCAATATAATATACACGTTCCATATTCTTTACTCCTTTTTATGCAACTTATTTTATCATACTTCTTATAAAATTCAAAATTCCTACTTTCCTTCATTCGTCTTTTTATGTTTGATAATCAAAAAATTTTGATGGAATTCTTTTTCTGTACAAGATAAAGTGAACTCATCACCATATACTTTATAATAAAGTTGTTCATTTATTTCTCCTTTAATAACACAATCATAGATTGCTCCTTTTTCAAATAAAGTATTTTCTTCTTTTCCAATAATGATGTTCATTGACTTTATACATCTACATAAACATCTTTTCCCTGAATTTGCGATGATAATCACCTCATTTCTTTATTATTGTACATCAGCTTTCTATTTATGACAAACTTCCTTTGAATATGATATAATAAATGATGAATAAGCAAAGGGGGCATTTTATGAAAATAAAAAAATTATTTATTTTTTTTATTTCTACAATTACATGTCTTTTTTGTATTACCGGCTGTTCAAACAATGATTCAAAAAAGGAATCAAAAAAATTACGTGATTCATCTCCACAATTATATTTACCTTCTACCGACTATCAAGTTACTTATCAAGAAAATAACGTAAGTGTTGATGCATCACATACATCTTCAGGATATATTATGGTTAATTATAGTGGACATAATGAAAAAGTTAAAATACAAGTAACCTCTCCTGATCAAAATAATTATACATATCCTGTTACGTATTTAAATCAATTTGTTACATATCCTTTACCAAGAGGAAATGGTACTTATAAAATAACTGTTTTAGAATCCGTTGATCCGACTAAAAATCTCTATGCAACTTGTTTTACACAACAAATAGATGTCTCTTTAGAAAACGAGTATCTACCATTTCTTTATTCTAATTATTATATTTCATTTAATAAAGATTCTCTTTGTGTCAAAAAAGCACGACAACTCGCTAAAAAATGCTACTCATCTTTAGATGTTGTTTCAAATGTTTATAATTACATTATCAAAAATATAAAATATAATAAAGAAAAAGCAAATAATGTACAGTATGGTTATGTTCCTGATCCTGATCAAACATTAAATGATAAAACAGGTATTTGTTTCGACTATGCCTCTTTAACTTGTGCGATGCTTAGGTCTCAAGGAATTCCTACAAAACTCGAAGTAGGTTATGTTGGTGAAGTTTATCATGCCTGGATCAGTTGTTATGTAGACGAAACTGGTTGGATAGACAATATTATTGAATTTGATGGCAAAGACTGGTCTTTATTAGACCCAACTTTAGGAGCGAATAATAAAAGTAAAGATGTAAAAAAATATATCGGTGATGGCAGTAAATATATAGTAAAATATACATATTAGAGGGGATGATATTTATGAATAAAAAGAATGAAGTACTTACAAATTTAGAATTATCTAGCTTTTGTAAACAAATGTCTATGATTTTAAAAGCTGGTATTTCACCAATAGAAGGTATTTCTATGATGATAGAAGATAGTCAAAATAAAAATGAAAAACAGCTTTTAGAAAAAATCTATGAAGATTTAACAATGACATCTTCACTTGCTATATCTTTAAAGAAAACATCTGTTTTTCCTAATTATATGATCCAGATGCTAGAAATCGGTGAAGAAACAGGAAGAAATGATGAAGTTATGGATGCATTGTCTCATCATTATCAAAGAGAAGAAATGATTTTACAAAGTATAAAGAATGCTATTACTTATCCAATGATCATGATTTTGATGATGGTTGTCATTATTGTTATTTTAATGACAAAAGTAATGCCTATTTTTAATCAAGTTTTTCAACAATTAGGTCATGAGATGACTGGATTATCTAAAGGAGTTCTTTTACTTGGAAATACTTTATCTAAGTATGCTGCTGTTTTTATTATTATTTTATTAATTGTAATTGGTTTTATCTTTTATTTATTACACAATAAAAATGGAAAAGAAAAATTTAAAACTATTTTCTATCATTTTAAAGGTATAAAAAATTTATTTCATAAAATATATGCTTGTCGTTTAGCTGGAGGAATGTCTCTTTCTTTAAAAAGTGGGCTCCCTTTTGATCGTTGTATCGAATTATCTAAAGAACTTGTTTATGACAAACATTTTCAAAAAGAAATCAATGATTGCCAAAATCTTTTAGATAAAGGATCGAGTCTAGCAAAATCTTTTCATGATAGTCATATTTTTACTGGTGTTCAATCTAGAATGTTGAATATTGCTGAAAAAGCCGGTCAAGTAGATTCTATTATGGATGATATTGCTGATCAATTAGAAGATGAAATTGATGAAAAAATAAGCTCGTATATTAATATTTTAGAACCAACACTTGTTATTATCCTTTCTATTATTGTTGGAGTTATCTTATTATCTGTCATGTTGCCACTTTTAGGAATTATGTCAAATATATAGGGAGGTACTTTTTATGAGATTCACAAATCAAAAAAGAAATCATCCTTTTAAAAATATTGTTATTTCTGTCATTATTTTTTTAAGTGTTGCTGGTCTATTTAATTATGGTGTTCAATCCATGTCTAAACAATCTATAGATGAACAACAAACCAATTTAGAAACAGCAATTGAAAGATGCGTTAGTCAGTATTATGTTCTTGTTGGTCACTATCCAGAAAGTTTAAATATTTTAGAAAAAGAATACGGTTTAACTTATAATAAGAAAATCTTTTTTGTAGATTATCAAGTGCTCGGTGAAAATATTGCTCCTGATATCGTTGTCATCAGGAAGGAGGGTGCATATGAATAAAAATAAACATGTAATTGATATGATTTTTCCAATTGCTTTATTCTTTGTTTTTATCAGTAGTTGTTTTATTGTTTTAATTCTTTCTTTTCATACGTATAGAAAGACCGTTCAATTAGAACAAAGTAATTATCAAACACGCACTGCTCTATCCTATATTACTCAAAAAATACATCAAAATGATTTGATAGACAGTGTTTCATTACAACAAATTGATCAAAAAGATGTTTTGGTATTAAAGTCATCTTATAGTCAAGGCAAATATACAACTTATCTTTATGAAGATAAGGGGTATTTAAAAGAGTTATTTATTTCTAATCAACTTGAATTTGATAAAGATGATGGTAAAAAAATAATTCCTGTATCACATTTAAAAATGCAACAAATCAATCCTTATTTATACCATTTTTCATGTATTGTAGATCATAAAGAAATTAATACAAATGTTGCAATCCAATCAAAATAAAGGAGGTCTAAAATGAAAAATATTAATAGACAAACACATATTTTTATTTTCGAATTAGTAATTGCCATTGCTTTTTTTGCTTTAGCATCAAGTATATGTGTTCAATTTTTCGTTAAAGCCCATTCTTTATCTAAAGAAACAAATGATATCAATATTTCTATGAATTTAGCAACAGGCTATGTAGAAGAATTTTTAAATGATCCTACAATTTATCAAGTTAATCAAGAATATATTCATTATTATGATGAAAACTGGAAAAATTGTCATAAAAAGAATTCAACTTATTTTATTAAAATTTATTGTAGTGATAAAGACTCAATAGAAACAATTCATGTAAGAGTCTATCATTACCACAAAAAGATTTATTCTATTACAAGTGATCAATATATAAAGGAGGATAACCATGAATCATAAAAAATCTTTTCCAATTATTAATATGGGAACTTCTTTATTACTTGTTGTTTTTATTGTTATTTGTTTAATTGTTTTTGCAACACTTTCTCTGTCTAGTTCTCTAAGAGATCAAAAATATACAGATAAAGCTGTTTTAAAAACTGAAAATTATTATTTAGCTTATTCTCATGCACAAAAACAATTAAAAGAAATTGATCAAGCAATCATTAGCCATAAAGATTTATCTTCTCTTAAAAATATAGAAATTTCTTTAAAAGATAATAATACTTACATTTCATTTAAAGAAAACATTGATCAATATCAAGATTTAGATGTTGAAATTCAATTAACTCAAAATCAAGACAGATATAAAATTATTAAATGGCAAGCAGTAACTTCCAAAGAATGGAAAAATGAAAGTACACTTCCTCTTTTAGGAAGTGAATAGGAGAGTATTATGAATATTGTAAATTTATTAAAAAAAGCTGTCGAAGCACATGCTTCAGATATATTTATTGTCGCTGGTTTGCCTATCTCTTATCGTGCAAATGGTTCTATTCATCATGAAAATGAAGAAAAACTTATGCCACCTCAAACAAAAAAATATCTAGAAGAAATATATGAACTTGCTGGCAATAGAGATATTAATATTCTAGAAGAAAAAGGTGATGATGATTTTTCCTTTGCATTACCAGGAATTTCACGTTTTCGTGTAAGTTCCTATAAGCAAAGAGGTGCCTTATCTGCTGTTGTAAGAATCATCACTTTCGATTTACCACAACCTGAACTTATAGGTATTCCTCAACAAATTATTGATTTTTCTAAATTGTCTAAAGGTCTTGTGTTAATTACTGGACCTGCAGGAAGTGGTAAATCAACAACACTTGCTTGTATTATTAATGAAATTAACAAAACACAAGAAAAACATATTATTACACTAGAAGATCCTATTGAATTTTTACATAGACATCAAAAAAGCATTGTAAGTCAAAGAGAAGTAAAAGTTGATACTAAAAGCTATGTAGTCGCATTACGTGCTTCACTACGACAAAGTCCTGACGTTATTTTACTAGGAGAAATGCGAGATTATGAAACAATAGATGTAACTATGACAGCAGCAGAAACCGGTCATCTTGTTTTTTCTACCTTACATACAATTGGTGCAGCTAACACAATAGATCGTATTATTGATGTTTTTCCAGCAAGCCAACAAAGACAAATTGCTGTACAACTCTCAATGGTATTACAGGCCATTGTTACTCAACAACTCGTTCCTGATATTAATGGAGAACTGATTCCTGTCTTTGAAATTATGACAGTCACACCTGCAATTCGTAATATGATTAGAGATCATAAAATACCTCAAATTGATGGTATCCTTTATGCATCTAATAAACCTGATATGATTTCAACTGATATGAGTTTACTCAATCTCTATAAAGAAGGAAAAATCACAAAAGAAACTGCATTGAACTACGCTACAAATGAAGAAATGTTAAAAAAGAAATTGTAAAATTAGAGCCTATTTTCTAAGATGAAAATGGGCTTTTATTAACAAATAATTTTTAAAACATCTTCTTCACTATTGATGTTAAAGATATTTAATGTAAGAACATTTAATTTTTCTAGCGATATATTTGTGAGTTATTTTTCTAAAGGTCTTGATAAAGTTCCTAATTTTACTTTAAGTTGTTCTTTGTTAAACCGCAAACTCTATACATAATAAAATAAAATACAACCGCAAATTAAAATAATAAACAGGTGGAAAGTGTGTGCCCTGCAACGGCAAAACATTCCTCGTCTCTTAATAACTGTTTACAGGTTGTATCACTTGCATTTCTTATTTGCCTCATTTTTTTACCTCCTTACATGAGTGTTTTATAGTTAGCCATCATCGCTTTTTATCTCTTTTTTTAATATTGATGTAAGGAGCTTTCTTAATTTAATTGTATCATAGGTTTAAAGATAATTCGTCTCAAATTTGTCTCAAACTTTATTCACAAATATTTCTTTTTTATTATTTTATCTTTCTATTTTCCTCCTTTCAATGGACAAATAGTCCAAAAAAAGAAGTCCCTTAGGACTTCTTAAGACTATTTTTTAAATTCTACTTTGTGTAACAAACTTCCTAAAATTTCTAATAATAGAATAAATGCTATTAAACAAAATAAAGCAATTTTACCACTAGCTGTTGTCAAAGATTGTGCAATACCACCAATGATAGGAATTGATAAAACGACTTTACCCATATAATTATTATAATTTACAGAGTTCATATCTTTTGTTTGATTTGCATCTCCTTTTGTAATAAATTCACCAGAAAGTTTTTTATTCGTAACAACTCTATGTGTCACTATAGAAGAGGCATCTTTAGCACCATAAAATGCAATAACATCTTTTTTTTGAATTGTTTCAGGTTCTTGATACTTTACATAAACAAGACTACCTACAGGAATTGCAGGTTCCATACTACCACTAATGACAGTATAAATATTATATCCAAATGCTTTAGGAACAGTTAATGGTATACACCCTAATATTAAAACAATTAATAAAATAGTACCCAGCAAGCTACATACTGTAGCTACTGGGTTCTTTTTCTTTTGTGACATTAAACTCTTTTCTTTCTAATTGTCATAAATGCTACAATAATTCCTACAATTGCTGCAAGCGAGATTGCTATACCTGCATAAATTGGTGTTGAACTATTTTTTTCATTATTAACTGAAATATTAGATTTTGGTGTATCTTCATCATCTAAATCAACTAAACCTTGTGGAACATCTTCATCTTCAGCTGTTGTCGTATCCCCATCATTATTTTGTGTTCCGCCTGTTGCATTTCCTGTTCCATTATTACCTTGATTTGCATTTGTTGAAGGTGTTGTTGAAATAACTGTTGTAACAATATTTGTATTTTCTATTATTTCACCCGTTTCACCTGGTTTATAAGTAAATGTGAAGACATTTTCTTTCTCATTTTCAACAAGTGTTTTTGTAAGAGCATAGGCTTGAGGTATATAACTATCAATATATTTATAAGCTACAACCGGTTTATCTCCTACATTTCCATATAAAACGGTATCTTCAGATAATTGCTTACCATTTTCATCTACATAACGTATCGTATAAGCAACCTGATTACCTTTTACTCCATAAACAACAACATAATCTAAATCACCATTAACTACAAAAGTTGCAGGATCCAAATTATCAACACTATCATGCCCACTCAAACGAATACCTTTAACATAATATTTACTATCTTGAGGTAATTCTATTTGTGATAGATCTAAAGAAACCATTTGTCCTTTAGAAACATTTATACTCATTTCATTTTGACTATTAATTGTTCCTCGATTACCAGTATATAAAGTAACTTTATATCCATATGCACAGACTTGTGTATAAGCAAGAGAAAGGAAAACTGTCAAAGACATCATCATGATAAATAATTTTTTTAAACGCTTCATCATTTATTCTCCTTTCTTTTCATATTTTGATTTTTTCTTAAAGAAAATTGCAAGGATAATGAGTAACAAACCACTTACTAAACCTAACGCACAATACCATAAAATATTTGTACTATCTCCCGTTTTAACAGTAGAATAAACATTTTTATGTTCTATTTTATTAACAGTTACTGCTGGATTAGAGACGTTTTCTACAGCGAAATTCATTTCCAATTGTGCCATTGTCGCTTGATAACTATTCCCTTGTGTTTCTCCATCAACACTTAGTGTAAGTGTGACATACCCAACATCATTTTTAGCCAATCTTCCTAAATAGAAATAATCATCAAGACCTTTAATTTCTTTTAACCCTTGTGATCTATCTCCTCCAACAGTAGAACTGTCATAAATTAAAGTTTCATTATTTTGACTATCTACATAAGCTAGACGATATTCATAAGCACCATTAGTTGCCTTTGATCCATCTTCCAATGTTTTAATAATTTCATTTGTCATATACCAATCAGTATATTGACTATTTTTATTTTCGATTTTAACTTTTAAAGTCGTTGAATCTCCAGGCTGAATATTACTTAATTCATCATTCATTTGATCTTTACCAAAATTAGTTGTCATTTGGCTACCATCAAATGAAACCTTCCAATGATCTTTTCCTACTAATTCTTTAGCTTGAACTGTTGAAAAAGTACCAACCATCATCATAAGTGCCATAGCAAGGCACAAAATTCTTTTTTTCATCATCTGTACCCTCCTATCCTAAACTCAATTTAGTTTCATCGTCATTAACATTCACATCAATTCCCCAAGCACTCTTAATAGCATCTTTCGCATTATGAGTTTGTACTGCATCAACTTCTGCATCTAATGTAAATGTATATCCATTATAAGTATACTGATATTTAATTGTTTTTTTATCCTCTACTTTCGTATACATTGTTGACAATTGATTACTAATACGAATAGTTTTCATAAAATCCGGTGTTGTTTTCTTACTTTCAACTACCTTTGTATAATATAAAACAACACGTTCATCTGTTGATTGAGCCTCATTAATGACCCATCCATCTTGATTAAATCCTAATTCAATCAATGCTGGTGATAAATCAACATTTTTCCCTTCTTTATCTTGCCAACTCTTTGTTAAAACAACTCTTACAAAAGTATCAATATTACCACTGTTTTCTACAGCTAACTTTTCATCATAAGTTTTTCCTAAAGCAAACTTTTCATCATCTTTTAATAAATTTTGAAGAAGTTTACCTTCACCATTAGTTGTTGCATCTCCTTGATCATCATACGTCTTTGAACTAACAACCTTTCCATTTTCCTTTAAAGAAACTCCAATTGTAGACATATCCATAGAAGCCGAATATTGATCACTATAATATGTGAGTGCTGCACGTGCACTTCCTACACCACTTCCAAGTAATAAAACAGCAGCTATACCAAGAAGGATTGTAGGTTTCATAAAAATTGATTTCACTTTTTTCATTACCATAACCTCCTACTCTGTTTCATAAACTTGTTGCCAATTAGCAATTAAGTTTCCTTGATCATCATAAACAACCGGTGTAAATTCTTGAATAACAACGATATTATAATCTTTATCCTTATTATCATCATTTACTTCAGGTAGTGTATATTTAATATTTAATTCACTTGTTTTATCTTTAGAAGAAAGCACTTTATTATAATAAATATACCCATCACCACTTTCTTGCCAATCTTCACCTAAATTATATCTAATTTTAAGGTTATCCGCTGCAAAAACTTTAACTCTCACAAAACAATCATAATCACCAACATTAGTAATCACAACATGTTTTCCATCTTTATCAACATCTTCCTTAATCTTCGTATCTGTAAAACCTAAATCCATTTTATATCCACCAGTTGCATTCGTATGAGTCGTAAAATATCCCAAAGCCTTACCAATACCTAAAGTAGAAATCATCACAAGAGCAACAATAGATAATACTAATTTTTTGTTAAATTTTCTCATATCTCTATCCTCCTACTCTTGAACTGTCTTATTTTCTTTACTTTGTTTAACTGTATAATCTTGATCTTCTTTTGAATATTTATAATTATTAACAATTCCATAACCACCATGAATTTCACTAGAAGCCTTATTTTCAAAAGTTGCACTAGCAATTCCTTGACTATCTTCATCTGCCACTAATGATTCCAAAACTTTTTTAGAATCACCAACAATTTCATAACCAGCTCCTGTATAAACTTCCGTAACAGTTACTTTTGAACCTGCTGGAATATCAGCAATTCTAATTGTTTTCTCTTTTACTTCATCAAAATTTAAAGTAATAAATCTTGTTTCTTTTTGATTTTCAATTGTTTCAATATCAACTTGATAAACAAATGTTGCATTTGTTGTTAAAGTTGTATTTTGACTTGTTAATTTTTTAGTAATTTGAATAGAACTCATTCTTAATTCTCGATCAGCTTTAATACCAATAGCTTTCGAACCAACTAAATCATAATACCATGTATCATCCTTTTTAGTTGTATAATAATAATTATTTGGAAGAGAAACTAAATAAGGTGTAAACTTATAAGAATAATATTGACTATTCATATCATTAACAACAACTAAATAAAGTCCTGTTTGTAAATTTGTTAGCTTAACATATCCGCCTTTTAAAGTTGCTGTATAAGCTGGAGTAGCATCTTTAATAACTTTAGAAGCTTCACTTGCTCTTTGTTTCCAAGTCTTCGCTGATTGAGTTGCATCATATTTAACAGTTGACCAATCAATGTCTTTAAATACATCTAAACCTGTATAATTGCCACCTTGGCTAATAGAAGCAACCTTATAAAGATCCACCTGAACATCATTTTTCGATAAATCCTTAGCATAACTATGAGAGCTAATTGAAATTTCTAAACTACATTTTTTATTAACATCTACAGGTAATGCTGCTTCAACATTTGGTAAAACAACAACCGTAAACATCATTATCAACCCTATAAAGATAGCCGATAACTTACAAAATTTCTTTTTCATCCTCATATCCTCCTTATTTCTTTTTATTAAAAACATATCTCATTATAATAATAACAAGTATCGTAATTGATAAACCTAAAACTAAAATCAACATATAATAGTTTTTAATAGACTCTAACATTCTATCTCCAACAGATTGTTTAACATCTTCTTCACCATTATATTCAACACGATGTCCTCTTACAATTAAACGATGACTATTCACTCCATAAGGTGTACAAGTAAATAATGAAACATAATCTTGACCCTCAGTAATAGACAAAGCATTTTGTAAAGTTTGATGATCATCTTTATCAACCATTGGTAAAATTTGATCTACTTCATAAGCTAAAACCTTATCTAAAATATGCAAATAAAATTTATCACCTGTTTGTAGTTGATCAATATCAGTAAACAATTCTGCACTAGGAAGACCTCTATGCGCTGCTAAAACACAATGTGTACTTTCACCTCCAATAGGAAGTTTAGACCCATTAATATGACCAACACCCGTTTGTAAAACATCATCACTTGTCCCATGATAAATAGCTAATTTAATATTGATTTCAGGAATAGAAATATATCCCATGATTCCATCATTATTCATATTTAAAACTCGATTATATTCACTATTTTCACTATCCTTGGACTTTTCACCAAACACATCAGCAAAAACATTATTCCCACTTATTGTTTCATTAAATGCTTGTGCATTTTGCCATTCTTGACTAAAGTCTTCATCAGACATATCATCAACTATTTTTTCATAATTACTAATCAATTTATTTTGTCGATAAGTATTCCATTGATTAGAAACAGTAGGATAAATCATAATACCCAACCCAACTAAGAATAACAATCCAACCAAAATACTCGGTAATCTCTTTTTCATATAACTACTCCTTAGATCTCATCTTTTTATCCTTTTTATATAAAATAAAGATAAAACCACCAGTAACAGCTAAACCAACAATAACCCATAACAAATAATTCGTATGAAGACTTGTAAAACCATTTTTCTTTTCCTTATTTACAACAGATTTGTTATAAGAAACACGATGACCTGTTACAATCAAACGTTGAGTATTCACACCATAAGGTGTACATGTAAGCAACGAAACTAAATCTTTTCCCTCTTGCACAGCCAAAGCTGATGTATCATCAGGTTCAGTTTCAACAATACTATCAACTTCATAACATAACGTTTTATTCAAAACATGGACCAAAAAGTGGTCTCCCTTTTTAACTTGATCCAAATCAGTAAATAATGTTGCACTTGGCAACCCCCTATGTGCAGAGATAACTGCATGCGTATCTTTACCCCCTATAGGTAAAGAACTTCCTTCCAAATGTCCAGCAGCCTTACTTAATACTTCTTCACTCGTTGTATGATAAATAGGTAACTTCACATCTATTTTAGGAATTTCAACAATACCCATTATTCCATCACCAGCAAGATTTAAAGCTGAAGTATATGACTTATCTTCTGACTTTTGATTTTCTGCTTTAATAAATGAATCCGGCAAAATATGTGGTGCTAAAGCATCATTATATGCCTTTGCTTTTTTCATTTCTGCATCATAATCTATTGAATCACTCTTTTGACTTACTATCTTTTCATAGTTACTGATTAAACAATCATGTCTATAACTATTCCACTTATTGGCAACAAATGGATATACCAATAAGGACAAACCAGCAACGAATATCAAGATTATAACTATATTGCTTAACTTCTTTTTCATCTGGACTCTCCTTATTCTTATATCATTTTAAGAATCAGAGGCTAAAAGCCTCTGATAATTATTTTATTTTTCATGTTTCTTTTTATTCATAAAGAATAATGCAGCAGCTACAACCATAATTGCACATCCACCTACTGTAAAGATTGTAGTACCAATACCACCAGTTTCAGGTAGTGCACCTACTTCTGTATCTCTCATATCTGTATCAGCAGTAAATTCTGCAGTTGCTTTATCACCACTAATTGTTAAAGTCGCGCTTGAATTAGTTTCATTAATAGAATATCCATCAGGAGCAGTAACTTCTTTAAATTGATATTCACCTTTATCTAAACCTTTAACTACTAATTGACCATTTGCACCAGTTACAACTTCAGTTACGACACCAGTTTGATCTTTAGCTAATACATAAGTGTTATTACCTTTATCAACAAATTTAAGAACATTTCCATCTTTATCTAATACATTGAATCCTGCACCAGCTAATAATTTTTTATCACTTTCTTTTTCATAATCATTTGTTTTTGTTAAAGTAATTGCACCTTCATATAAATCTACAGAATCACTTGAATAATTTTCTGAACCTGTACGACTTACATTAGCCGTATTTCTTACTTTATCATTTTCAGAAGTTACCAATACATTATAAGTAATTGTAACATCTTTTCCAGCATTACTGTTTGTATCATCAATTAAAGATGATAAATCTAATTCAAATGAATTAGTTGCATCATCAAATGTAGGAGCAATATTTATTTCATTATCCCCTAATTTAACAACAACTGTATTTTTTTTGTATTCTGCACCTGTTAATGCATCAGTTACTTTAAATAACTTATTTTTTTTAGTTGGATCAATTGAAGGAACTTTTACATTAATTGTATAAGTCACTGTTTGACCATTGTGTACAGCACCATCTGCATCATTAACTGTTTTAGTTAATTTAGTTTCCGATCTTTTTACATTTAATTCAGCATTTTTTAATGTTGCTGGATTATTAGCATATTCAAAATTAATTGGAGCAGCCATAACATTATAAGTATATTTATTTGAGTTATCTACAACTTTAACAACATATAACCCTGCACCATCTACTTCTGTTTTTCTTTCACCGTTATTTGTAAATCCAGTAAATCCACTTAAGTTACCTAATCTAGCTAACGCTTTAGAATGAGCAGCACTATTAGCTAATGAAGCTAAAATAGCTTGATCAACAGCTTGATCATCAGTTTTTTCATCAGTTTTATTATACTCATCTCTAAAAATTTGAGCGACTGTTTCATCAACAAAAGCCCATCCTGTTTTTGTAGTTTTATCTTGTTTAACAACTTTTAAATAAGATAATGTTACATTTTCATCTGCAGCAATGTTTTTTACTGTAATTGTTGGATTAGCAGCAGCTACTGGTACCATCATTGCTAGTGCCATCAATAATGAAACCATCATTGCTGAAACTTTTTTAAATAATTTCATATTCAATCTCCCTTTCTTTTTTATTTATATATAAGAGCTATGAATAAATAGTCTCCTATTTATTCATATACTCATTATACCTTTTTCTATATATAGCAACTGCTGCTACCATCATAAGCAACATACCACCTGCCATATACCAATAAATTCCTGTTCCACCTGTTTCAGGTAAAGTATATTTCACATGTATTCTATAAATACCATATTCAGATTTATTCTTTTTACAATTTTCAAAATCAGTAACACATTCTTTGTCATTACCATTTTTACCATCGTTAATAGCATATCCTATATTAGATTCACTATTACCAACCTTATTTCCATTGGTATTTGTGTTACTTTCATCAGTAGCACTACCACCATCATATCCTACTTTTAAGAAGAAATCCGTTCTACCATCTGGTTTAACTTTAGAAATCTTATCTTTCGTAGTTTCTGATGTACATTGATCATCAGTATACCATTGTATAGTTAAATCGCCTTTTGTAATTTTTTCAAATTCTTTCGTTGATTCAATGTACTTATATACAACATTACCTTTACTATTAACAACATTTTCTATATCAAAGACTTTACTATTTCCAATATTAGTATCATCAACTGGAACTGTCTCACCACTATTGATCCAAATATCATCATTACTGGTTGCAATATCAACTTTTACATTCACTTTAGGTTGAGGTAAAACAGCTTCACCAAAACCTGTCGTTATTTTTGAATCTGGACTTACGTTAGTTGGAACGTTATTACCACCTATATATTTGTCACGTGCTTTAACAGTTATTGTTGTGTTCCATTCACCAGTATTAACATTTGGAATCGTTTGGTCAGTCCATCTAATTGCTTGGGTATTATTAACTTCATCATAATACGCCATACCAACTTTGCCATTAGTTCCTGTAATTTCTATTTCACCTTGCTTAAGTTCATCATCTGTTATAACATTTCCATCATTACCTACTAGTTGGAAACGTGGATCAATTACATCAACAATATTAGCATTTTTAATATCAATATTTTGTGATATTGTTTGTTGAATTTTAGCAAAGATTACCTTTAATTCATCAACATTTGCTGCTGTAAAAGCACAATTTGTTGATGCAATATTTTCAGATAACCAATTAGATGTTTCATCATTCAACTTTAATCCAACTGTATATACCGTTATACCCGATTCTCTTAATTGTCTTGCTATTTCTTTGGAATCATTTTTATCCGTGTCTTCAGAAGGTGCCCCATCTGTAAATAAAATAACATATTGAGGAACATCTGTACGTTTAGAATTAGCTAAATTAGTTTGTGCTATACTTAAGCCTTTTTGAGGAGACGTACCACCAGCTGCATAGATACTTGCAATTGTTTGTTTTAAGCTATTTTTATTATCTCTTGCATTTACTAGATTGCTTAAATTATTTCCATAAGCATTGAATGTTGCAACACCAATTCTACTATTTTCTGAGGATTCTGCTGTTGCTGAAATAAATGCTGAAGATGCTTCTTTTAATCCAGTTAATCCACTATCCAATGTATAAATTGTTGTGTTGTTATCCCTTTTATTTCCATAATAACCTGAAATCTTATCTGGTACATTTACCCAACTACTTCCGTTATAATATTTCCATGTATCATTTATATAAATCATTGGATATTTAGCGTTTTTATAAGTATATGAATTACCATTAGTATGCTTATATGAAACATTTGTTAATGTATTATCATAATAATACACCTTATTAACATCTAAACTATTTTTTACATCACAGTATTTTCCAACAGCTCTAAATCCTCCCTTATCTGTAGGATTGTTACTATTCCCATTGTAAAGCATACTACCTGAAATATCTAAAACCATCATAATATCAGCTACTGCTTCTTTTTGAACTACGCTTGAACTTGTAGATAAAGATTTAGCAGTAATGTTAATATCATATGTTCTTTCATCCCAATCTTTTACTTTTGCAGTCTTGTCATATTGTAAAGAGTTTTCAATAATTTCTTGAACCTTTTTATTTTCAATTTTATATTTACCATTTGTTTGTGCTACTTCTTGTTCTTGATCATCTTTAACCAAGTAGAGCTTTGCTACTGCATTATTATTGCTATCAACTGTAACTCTTACTTTCCATGTATCATCAGAAACTAAATAACCATCTGGAGCACTTACTTCTGTTAAGGTATAGGTACCTTCTTTTAAACCACTAAAAGTAATATTTCCATCACTAGTTGATTTAACTCTACTTGCTTCTTTTGTTGAATCATTTTCTAACTTAAATACTGCATCACTTAATCCATTTCCGTTTTCATCAACCTTTTGAAGATTCAAATCAGCTTTTGGCTTTTCTATAACATCAACAACTTTTGCATTTGGAAGAGTAAATTCCATTTGACAATTAGATTCTGCAGCGCCACGTTCCATATAAAGAATTGTTAATTTATGCGTTTGATTTTTTTGCTCTTCTGTTAAACTTCCAGGAGTTAAGCCTAATTTACTCCACAAATCAACACTATCTGTAGCTGCATCATGAATTCCACCTAAATCAATAATGACATTGGTATTATCTAAAACCACCCACATATCATCATCACCGGTAAATTTATAAGTCAAATCACCGACATAATCACCTATTGTGAATTCAACATCATATCTCATTCCAAAAAAGTAATTTGGTGTTCCTTCTGTAGAATAATCATTAAGTGGGAAGAAATTTGAACCACTTGTTGTCACTTCTTTATTATTTTGTGCTGTATCAATAACTGAAGTTAATTTATAAGTATCACCTGTTTTATGAAATTTCAAATTCATACTATCTATATAACGTCTAAGATAAGTTTCTTTTCCATTGATTGTTACTGTTTCATTACTCTTAACAAAGAATCCTGGTTCAGTATAATTAAATTTTACATTTCCATCACTATCTATACCATTCAACAATCCTTTAATTACTTTGCTGCTTCCTGTATAAGCATTAACATCATAGTCATCTTTCATCAATTCATAAGAATATGTTTCATAATTGTTTCCTGTACCTAAATCACTTCTACTTTGATATTCAATATTTTGCCATCCATTCCAATAAACACCTTTCCATGAATTTCTAGATGTACCAGATGTCAATCTTTGATTAGTATTATCTCCTAACATATTAAAAGAATAATATTTTCCATTTGATTCACCAGCTCTTACTGTGTAATCATAGAAAGAAGTATCTCCTAATACATCTGTTTCTTTGGCAGTGTAATTCACTACAACCGTTGCACTTCCAGTTCCTGTCAATTCAATATAATTTTTATTTGATACGGCATTTCCATCAACAGTTACACTACTTACATCCCAATTTATTGCTTTAGCGTAATCGTTGATTTTTGATCCATAAGATAGAGTTTTCACATCATCTGAATAGATTTTTTTGCTTCCATTATAATGTTGAATTGTAACTGTAATATCTTTTTTTTCGCTACTTTTATTTTCTATTACATAACTAGAAGCGGTTGATTGGGTTGTTGCACTTCCGTTTGTACCACTTCTTTCATTAGCAGAGGCAATAATCGCACTACTAATAACTACCGCTATTGCTAGAACAAATAAACCAATTCTTCTCATACGTTTCAGCATAATTTTTACCTCCCATTTTAATATATATATTCACCATTTTATTAAATATTCCTATAAGACGGTAAAAAGCCGCCTATTCTTTTTGGTATATTAAATTATCCGGTGCTTAGAGGTTCACTCTAAATTATTAGGCGGAGTACCCTCTAAATTCTCGCGGGGATGTGAATCATCCCCTTTTTTGATACAATTTTACTGTCTGRTCCTGATTAAATTATTATTATGAACAACGAATTATTAAAACTATTTGATATCAAGGATGATGTTGTTGAAACATTTACTGTAGATCATAAAGAATCTAATTATGAAATCGATATTAGATTCAAGCCATCTAGATTTTCATGTCCTACATGTGGCAGCACTCATTTCATTAGTAAAGGCAATAAGAAAAGATCTCTTGTATCTGTACCTGTTAATGATAAACCTGTAAAGATGATTACTTATGTTAAAAGGTATAAATGCATTGACTGTAATGCTTCTTTTTCTGATRTAAATCCTATTGCTTATGGTGATTGGTCTTTTACTAGAACAGCTATCTTTTCTATTCTAAACAGGTTAAAACCTTATAATGCTACTTATGCTTCCATTGCTAGAATGTTTGGTGTTTCTTCTACCAGAATCATGGAAATATTTGATACTTTTGTCAGAATTAAAAGACATAGCCTTCCTAGAGTTCTATTGATTGATGAATTTTATTTCTCTAGAAACTCCAAATATAAATATCCTGCTATCCTTATGAACTTTGAAAACAATTTGATTATTGATATCGTTGAATCCAGAACT
>NZ_PYLQ01000022.1 GCF_003024685.1 Faecalibacillus intestinalis
AGAAAGGAACTCAATGCAGTAATTAAAAAATTCAAACATACACATGTGGAAGAAAGTATAAGTGTTGCGGTGACGCTTGAACATTGGAAAGAAGAAATACTCAACTCTTTTACATGGATAAATGACAGACGTATATCTAATGGACCATGTGAAGGTAAAAACAATTATGTAAAGAAGATCTTATCCAATGCAAATGGTATGTCCAATTTTCAACGTGCAAGAAACAGAATCCTATATTCTCAAAACAAATATGAAACTTACACAATGAATGAACATACAGACAGAATAAAACGTATAGGCAATCCTAGAGGAGCCTACAAAAAATAAAATAAAAATAGAAAACAAATAAAAGGAGGAACACCAGGACCAGACATCATCCTAATTTTCCTCTTAAAAAAGCACTGAATATTTTAGAGGGAATACTGATTCCACATCAATATCCCCCTTAATAATTTAGAGCGAATTTCGCTAAAGCACTCGATTATTTAGAGCGCCCTACTTTTAGTTCTTAGAAAATTCCAATAATTCTAAATCTTTATTTTTATCTTGAGCCCATCTTACGCCCCAATCATTAGTGAACAATAATAATGGTTGCCCTTTTAAATCTTGAACTTTTCTTGTATCAGATGAAAGATTTAATGATTTTAAATCAGTTCCTTCTTTGACCCATCTTATATATTGATAAGGTAGAGGAGATTTATAAATTTCAACATTGTATTCATTCTTTAAACGATGTTCTAAAACTTCAAATTGTAAAACACCAACAACTCCTACAATAATTTCTTCCATACCGCCACCTAATTCAGTAAAGATTTGGATTGCTCCTTCTTTTGCAATTTGTTCAACCCCTTTAACAAATTGTTTTCTTTTCATCGTATCTTTATTACGAATCATTGCAAAATGCTCTGGTGCAAATGTTGGAATTCCTTCAAAAGCAAAATGCTTTTTACCTGTTGTAATAGTATCTCCAATAGAGAAAATACCTGGATCAAAAACACCAATGACATCTCCTGCATAAGCTTCATTTACTTCACTACGTTCATCTGCCATTAATTGTTTTGACTGATTTAATTTGATTTTTTTCTTACCTTGATAATGATAAACTTCCATTCCTTTTTCAAATTTACCAGAACAAATTCTAAAGAATGCCATTCTATCACGATGTCTAGCATTCATGTTCGCTTGAATTTTGAAAACAAAAGCTGAGAAATTTTCTTGATAAGGATCAATCACTTCACCATCTGCCATTCTAGGAGTTGGTGGGGTTGTCATATTTAAGAAATGTTTTAAAAATGGTTCAATCCCAAAGTTAGTAAGAGCCGATCCAAAACATACAGGTGATAACGTACCAGCACGTACAGCTTCTAAACTAAATTCATTTCCTGCCATATCTAATAATTCAATATCTTCTTGTAATTTATCATAAAGTTCATCTTCCACATACTCTTTTAATTTTGGATCATCTGCTTTTAAAATTTCTGTTTCAACTTCTTTTTTTCCACCATCTACAGGAATAAAACGAATGACTTCTTGATCATTTCTTTCATAAACTCCTGCAAAACGTTTTCCAGAACCAATTGGCCAGTTAACAGGACAAGTTTCAATTCCTAATTCTTGTTCAATTTCTTCCATTAATTCATAAGGATCTCTTGCTTCTCTATCCATCTTATTAATAAAAGTGAAAATTGGAATATGTCTCATTGTACATACTTTAAATAACTTACGTGTTTGATCTTCGACCCCTTTACTCGCATCAATGACCATGACTGCACAATCCGCTGCCATTAAAGTACGATATGTATCTTCTGAGAAGTCTTGATGCCCTGGAGTATCAAGAATATTAATACAATATCCTTGGTAATTAAATTGTAATACTGAAGAGGTAACTGAAATCCCTCTTTGTTTTTCAATTTCCATCCAGTCACTTGTCGCATGCTTACTATTTTTCTTTCCTTTAACAGTTCCTGCTTGTTGGATGGCTCCTCCATAGAGTAAGAACTTTTCTGTTAAAGTTGTTTTACCAGCATCCGGATGGGAAATAATCGCAAATGTTCTTCTTTTTTCTATTTGTTGTCTTAAATCTTCCATTGCATCCTCCCATAATTTATATTTATTTTTTTATCTTTTATTTCAACAGTACAATTATTACCACAAAATGAACAGAATTACTACTATTATTTAATAAAAAAGAAAGCCCACTCCCTATAATTACCTCTTTTAAATAATATATAATAGAAATCTTTTTTACTAATTAAAAAGTGGGGAGCAATCCCCACAGATCATTAAAATACAAAATTTCCATTTTCAAAGATTTTTACATGACTGCCATCTTCTAAAATACCATCAATCATTAAATCTTCTGTCCCCATCATAAAATCAACATGAACTAAAGAATCATTGACCCCTTTTTCAAACAATTCTTTTTTATCCATATCAATCCCACCTTTAATACATTCAGAAAATCCAATACCTAAAGCCATATGACATGAAGCATTTTCATCATATAAAGTATTATAAAATAATGTTTTTAATTCATTAATTGGTGAATGATAAGGAATTAAAGCAACTTCACCTAAATGTTTACTTCCTTCATCACTATCAATAATTCCTTTTAAAACCTCATATCCTTCTTTAGCTCCAAAATCAATCACTTGACCATCTTTAAAACGTAAATAAAATTCATCAACAATATTTCCACCATAACTTAAAGGTAAAGAACTAAAAACAATTCCTTCTACATCATCCTTATTAGGTGATGTAAAGATTTCTTCTGTTGGTATATTAGGAAAATTATAAACACCATTTTTTAAATAACTTCCCCCACCAGCAAATAAATAATCATCATTCAAACCAATTGTAATTTCAGTCCCTTTACTATTTTTATAATAAAGTTTCTTTAAATTTAGACCATTTAAATAATTAACACGTTTTTCAAAAGAACGACGATGTTGATTCCATAATTCGACAGGATCATGTTCATCATCAATCTTAGCTGCTTTAAAAATAGCATTCCATAAACTATCTAACGCTTCTTGATTTGACATATCAGGATAAACTTTATTCGCCCATTTTTGCGTAGCTCCACCTACGATACACCAAGCATTTGTCATATTATCGGATAAATCAAAATATGTCTTACATGCCTTTTTAACTGCTCTTTGCCAATTAGAAATCTTTTTAGGTTCAATACCTGCAAGCATTTCAGGATCTTCATCATCAACATAAAGAAAACAAGCATTCATTAACGCATAATCATTTCTAAAAGATGAAAACCAAGTAGGTACGTGATTAAAATCTTCTACTTCCATATTTTCATATTTCATACGTGTGACTTCTTCATCACTATAATGAACAACAACTTCTTTAGCACCTACAAGATAAGCTTGTTTAGTAACCTCTCTTACAAGTTGATAACTTTCAATAGATGCACTAATGACAACGGTTTGTTTTTCTTGAACATTCAAACCTGATTGAACAATTAATCTTGCATATTTTTCTAATTTTGTTTCAAAACTCATTTTTCCACCTCTAATTTATCTAATTCCTTTTGTGCTTCAAGATATCCTTCTTGAAGTGCTAATTGATAATATTCTTTAGCTTTTTCTAAATCTTTAGAAATACCATCACCATAATGATACATATAACCTAGCATAAAGCTTGCTTTTGAATAATGATAATGACTAGCTTGTTGATAATATTGCATTGCTTTATGCTTATCTTCTTTTTGTCCTATCCCATAAAAGAACCATCTACCTAAATGATAAAAACCTTCTCTATTTTGTTTTTGACAAGCTAATAAATAATATTCATAAGCCATCTGATAATCTTTTTCTACATAAATTCCATTTTCTAAATAATAAGCATATTTTACAAGTGCTGGTGAATAACCTTTTTTTGCACTTCTTAAAAGATAATCAAGCATTTCCTCTTTACTGACTTCTATTCCTTGTTCACCATAAAGTGCTAATTGATACAAAGACTGTTCCTCATCTTCTTTTAAAATTGCTAATTTAAAATGTTGAATTGCTTGTTGATCATCGTGTTTTTCTTTAAAATACTGTCCTATTAAATAAGCTGCAACAGGATACTGATCTTCTATTTTAATTAAGCCAGCAATTCCTTTTTCCTTATCCTGTAAAACACCCTTTCCTTCTAAATAACAAACACCTAAATAATAAAACGCTTCTCTTTCTCCAAGATTGGCTGCTTTTTGATAAGCTTCAAAAGACTTCTTTTCATCTTTAACAGTTCCAATTCCTTGACCATAGTAATAAGCCACAGCCAACGTTGATTGTCCATCTCCTTGATGACTCGCTTTTAAATACCAATAAAAACTATTTTTTTCACTTTCTGGATATTCACTATGCATTTCATAAAAATACCCTAAACAAAATTGCGCATTCATATAGCCCATATTCGCTGCTTTTAAATAATATTCTAAAGCTTTTTGACTATCTTTTTCTATCCCTCTACCAAATTCATAACAGGTTGCCATCGCTGTGATTGCTACTTCTAAACCATCTTTTGCTGCTTCTTGATACCAATGAAAAGCTTTTGGATAATTTTCATTGCAACCGTAACCCAAATCATAAAAACGTCCTAATTTATATTTAGCAAGACTATTCCCTTCATAAGCAGCTTTTTCATAATAATGTAAAGCTCTTTGATAATCCTGTCTTGTTCCTTGACCATATTCATAACATTCACCTAGAGCACAAATCGCATCATTATGTCCTAAGGCTGCTGCTTCTTCATAACGTAAAAAAGCTTCCTCTAGATCCTGAATTACACCATACCCATTTTGTAAAAAATAAGCCGTTGAAAATAAAGATCTTGGAAATCCTTCATCGACTCCTAAAGAATAAAGTTCAAAAGCTTTTTCATAATCTTGGTCAACATCTATCCCATATTCATAAAAATAAGCAAGATTACAAGAAGCAACAACATTACCTAAATCACTTGCTAGACGATAATATGTCATGGCCATTTGATTACTTTGTTTGACCCCTTGTCCTTTTTCATACATATAACCTAACACACATAAACAATCAGAATCTTCACATTCTTCTCCTAAATGGAAACATTCTAATGCTTGATCATATTTTTTTTGGTCATAATAATATAATCCTACTTGATAATATTGATCAGGTGTTAATTCTTCTAAATCTAATTCATCATAATGATGATTATAAGTAAGTGCACATAAATCAATTCCTATCACTTGATGTTCTTCATTTTCTATCAAATATTGTTCAAATTCATGATAATCTTCATAAGTTTCCATCATCATTTGAATGGAATCTACTTGTTGTTGTAATTCATCAATACTTGCATGATGTGAATAAATAGAAATTAATTTAATATAGGCAACTGATTGTTGATAATCATCTTTTTTTACACGAATTAAAGTTTCTAATTCATAATCATTTAGAATTTCATCAATATAATAATGATGAAAAAAAGGTTCATATAAGTGAATTCTTTCTTTCATACCTTCACCCCCAATACAACTTGGAACGTTATTTCTTTTCATTTACTATTCTACTGATTTCATCAGAGAACTTTCCTAAAATAACAGTAACTTTGCCTGTAGCTTGAATAACACCACTTGCACCTAATTCTTTTAAAACATTTACTTTTACTAAATCATCATTTTCTACAAAGAAACGTACTTTACTTCCTTGACTTTGGCTCTCTTTAATATTATCAATACCCCCTAAAGCATGGATTAAAGCTTCTAAATCAATAGGAATATCTTTTAAAGTAACTTCTTTAGGTTTTTTATTTTTTAATACCTTTGCAAAAATAAACCATACTCCAACAATTACAATAATTGCAATTAAAACATAAATAAAATAATCTGACATATCTATTTCCTTTCTTAATAAACATTTTCTTTTATGATATATTTATAGTATACTATAAATCACTAGGGGTGACAAAATGAAAAAATATTTAGATTCTACAATTTGTTGGCCACTTGCCATCATTTTATTTATTCTATGTCTTATTAGTTGTTATACAATTAAATGTGCAGCTGGTTATATTACTTATCCCAATCCTACAGGCTATTGGAGTAAACAACTCCTTTATTATATGATTGGTGTCGGTTTGATTTTTTTAATCAATCGTTTTGGAAATGATCGAATTTATTCGGGAATGTGGATTTTTTATGGAATCTTGATTGTCTTTTTAGTCGGTCTTGTTATTCAAAGATTTGCTATTTATAAATTAGGAATGCATATCATTCCCTTTGCAAAAGATCTAAATGGTGCCACATCATGGTATAACTTTCCAGGATTTTCATTCCAACCTTCTGAATTTATGAAAGTTGTAATGATTATATGTATGTCTAAAACTGTTTCTTTACATAATGAAAAATATTTAATTCATACATTTGATACCGATTTACAGTTAATTGGTCGTGTAGCAGCTATTTCTCTACCACCAATGATTCTAACTTATTTACAAAATGATGCTGGTGTTACTTTGATTATGGCTTTTTCAGTGGTTGTTATTTTATTTGCATCAGGAATTAATAAGAAATGGTATATTGTAGGATTTGCTTGTTTAGCAGTTGTTCTTGTGATTTTTACTTACTTATTTATTTATCGTCAAGATATATTTTCTTCAATTATCACAGGACATAAACTTGATCGTTTTTATGGCTGGGTCGATCCTGAAGGAACTTATCAAAATCAAGGATACCAACTTTATAATGCGATGATGGCTTATGGAACAGCTGGGCTTTTTGGTCATGGATTTGACACAGTGATTATTTCTTTACAAGAAGCTCATACAGACTTCATCTTTTCTGTTATTACTTTAGGCTTTGGATTCGTGGGAGCCATCATTACGCTCATTGCTATACTCGCGTTAGATGTTTGTATTTTGTATGTTGGTTTAAAAGCAACGCATCAAAGTGATAAATATTTTATTGCTGGTATTTTTGGATGTATGATTTTCCAACAATTTTGGAACATCGCTATGATTTTAGGAATACTCCCTATCACTGGTATCACATTACCGTTTCTTTCATATGGTGGGTCTTCACTTTTATCTTACATGATTGCAATTGGAATGTGTTTTGATATCCATCGCCAAACAAGTATCGCTAAATATAATCAAATAGATTAAAGCTGTAACACAAAGTACAGCTTTTTTTGTGCAAATATGTCAATTATGTTAAAATAAACCGAATTGTATAAAGAAACGGAGATTAGTATGACAAAAAAAAGAGATGGATCTTCATCAACAAAATCGTTTTTCAATTAAAATCAATAAAATACTTCAAGATAAAAAAGATAACCAACAATTTTTAAAATTAATTGCCCCTAAATATATGGGCGTTTATGTCGTTGACTTAAAAAAGATATCTTCCGTGATATTATAGGTCCTTCCTATTTTTTAAAACTTGGAAAAGAACAACATAATTGTTTTTCTGTAACAATGAAACTTTATAATAGTCTATATATTAGCGAAAACAATCAACAAAATGTTACTCAATTTATTAATTACAACACTATTATCGAAAAACTTTCTAAAGATAAAAACATTGAACAAAAATACAGAAAAAAGATGGCACACTCGTTAAAATATCTAGTGAACCCTACTCATAAGATCCTAAAGATAAAGATCTTACTATTTGGATGTTTACCAATGAAAATAGTGCAGATGCTGTCTATGGTTCATTAGATGAAGCTAGATGGTCTATGGAATGTGATGAAAATGGAAATGTCCTTTCTATTTGGTGGAATGAAGGAACTTGTCATTTAATGGGCTATGACTACGATAAAGAACACTTTCAAACATTACCTCCATTTACCCATCTTCACGATAAGATTCAACAATTGCGATAAAAGAGGTATTTGGACGACCTCTATTATTTTTTACAACTTTTACAAACATAACATCACCATCCTATACTACACAAAAAGAAATATTAGATACTATTATAAAAAAAGGATAAAAATAAAAAGACATGAACCTAAGATTATATCTTAAGTTCATGCCATTGGGAGATTAACTCTCCTTTTTATAATGTATTTTCTGATGGGTAAAAGGATGAATAAAACTAATTTCAACACTATCCAAATAAAATAAGTAATCTTCATTTGACCCATAAAGAAGATCTCCCACTAAAGGGTGACCAATAGAAGCCATATGTACTCTAATTTGATGGGTTCTTCCCGTTACTAATTTGCATTCTACAAGTGTTTGATTTTTTTTATGCATTAAAGATTTATAATACGTCTTAGCATACTTACCATGATCATCAACAATTCTTTTAATAGAATCATTACTTTTTAAAATAGGTCGATCAATAACGCCTTCCCCTTCTAAAATTCCTTCAACTAAACAATGATAAACACGTTCTACTTGTTTAATATCTTTAGAAAGCAATGCATGAGCTTGTGATGTTTTAGCAACCAACATATATCCTGATGTTTCTTTATCTAAACGATTTACTAAATGAATTGTACTTTTTAAACCAATTTGTTGATAGTAATACATTAATGCATGACATAAAGTATGGATTTGATATCTTTTAGTAGGAATACAAGGCATTTGGCTTTCTTTATCAATGATTATATAATAGTCATCTTCATAAATGATTTTTAAAGGAATATTTTCTGGTTGAATATTTGAGTTTTCTATTGGAAAAATAATTTCTAAACAGTCTCCTTTTTGAAGTAAACATCTTACTGTTTGACTTTTTCCATTGACTAAGAAATCACCTTCCCTTTTAATCCTTTTAATCATTGCTTGACTAATTGGTAATTCTTTCAAATAATCTCTTAATAAAATCGTTTGTTCAATTTGATAACTCATGAATTAATAAATGCCCTTCTAACTCTTTTAATAAAAGACATTTCTTTATATTCAATAAAACGAACAGACTTACGCCCAATCGTAATCTCAATACTTTCAACATCCTCTAATTCTAAATGAATATGATCGATTCCAATCAAAGAATGGTTAAAATGATTTCCAACTAATTTAATCGTTTGACTTTCATCTAAAATCAAACTTGAACCTAAAGAACGATATGCATTATGATGAATTCCTGCAACTTCTGTAAGTTGCATCAAAGGAATACCTGGATAAATGATAGAACCACCTAAAGATTTATTATAAGCAGTCGATCCAGAAGGAGTTGAAACACATAAACCATTCCCTCTAAAAACTTCTAATAAAACATTACCAATATACACATGAATAACCTGTGCTTGTAAACCTTGATCTAATCTTAATTCATTTAAAGCATAATATGTTTGAAAAGAGTCTTTTTTATTAATTTTAATTTCTAACATATATCTTTTCATCGTCTTAAATTGTCTAGAAGTCACATCTTTTATAAATTGATCCACTTCATCAATTTGGTAATCTGTATAAAATCCTAAGGTTCCTGTATGTATACCTACAAAACAACAATCAACATTTAAATATTGATGTACAGCTTCTAAAATAGTTCCATCTCCTCCAATTGAAATAACAAGATCTGGATTTTTTTCATCATAAATAAAAAAGTTTTGTAAACTTTCTTTAATTTTCAAAGCTGTTTTTTTAGAAAGATCATCATTTCTAACCATTAATGCATATTTCATCTTTCTTCCCTCCGTATAGATGTATTATAATATATCTAGAGCATTTAAGCAAAGAGGTATCATATGGAACATCTAGAAATTGAATTTAAAATGTTATTAAAAGAAAATATATTTAAAAAAATATTATCTGATTATAAAAATCAAATCAAAGACAGTTATCAACAAACCAATTATTATCTTTTTCATCCTCTATTGGAAAAGAAAAAATACTCACTCAGAATTAGAGAAAAAAAAGGTCATTACGAACTCACATTGAAAAGACCTTCAACTATTGGTCTGAATGAATTAAATATAGATATTAATAAAGAAATTAAAGATGCTATTTTTAATCATCAACATATCAATAATGAAATCTTTGATATTTTAGAAAAAGAAAATATTTATATCAAAGATTTAACATGTGGATATTATTTAAAAACAACACGTCATGATATTATTTTACCCGATGGTGTTTTATCCTTAGATGAAAATGAATATAACCATCATCATGATTATGAAATAGAATTTGAAGTGGAGGATTATGATCAAGGACTTCAAACATTCAAAAAAATCATTCAACCTTATCATTTAGAATATAAACAAAACTGTTTAAGTAAAATCAAACGAATGTTAGAAACATTAAAAAACGAATAAGTCACATACTTATTCGTTTTATATTTCATAGCTTTCCATAAACACACTTAAAGAAACCGACCTACCATAATAGAATCCTTGAATATAATCTGGCTTTAATAACATAATACGTTCAAGTTCTTCCTTTTCTTCTATTCCTTCAATACAAATCTTAACACCTACGCTATGAGCCATATCCACCATATGTTTTAGCAACATATTTTCATACTCATTTGAAAGTGCATTTTTCATCAATGTTCGATCTATTTTTATATAATCTGGTTTTAAATTATAAAGATAGTGGAAATTAGAATATCCTGTTCCAAAATCATCTAAAGCAAGTAAGATATTTTCTTTCTTTAAACCATTACAAAAATCAATAAAGTTTTTATTAGATTCAATAAAACCACTTTCTGTAAGTTCTATAACCAATTGATTATTTTCTATTTTATAATTTTTTATAATATTTAAAATATCATTTAATGCTGGTGTTTTTAACACTTGAACATAAGACATATTAATTTGTACTTTAATATTTGAAAACATACTTACAGCTTTTAATGATTGATCTAAAACCCATCTACCTACAGGAATAATCAAATCACTTTCCTCTAATAATGGAATAAATTCTAGTGGTGAAATTTTACCAAATTCATCACATTCAAATCTAAGCAATGCTTCCATACTATGAATCTTTTCTGTTTTCATATCAATAATTGGCTGAAAATAAACTTCAAATCCTTTAAATTGTTGGTTAACTGCTTTATGTAATTCTTTTGTTAATTTATTTTTTCTTAAAAACTCTTGATAAGCTTCCTGCTTAAAAATCGTATATGTATTTTTTCCATTTATTTTCGATTGATTTAAAGCAAATTCTGTCCATTGCATAATAGAATTATAACTTTTATTAGGATAATCATGAAAATCTAGAATACCTGCAGAAATCGTTAAATAAATATCATAATTAATAGATTCTACATAACGTGTAATACTTCTACGTATTGCTTTATAAAGATCTCTTGCATCTTCTTTACTGCCAACAACATCCATCACAATAAACTCATCAGCGACAATCCTATAAAGTTGTTGATTTTTAGTTAATAACTTTTTAATACAATTTCCAACTTGTTTTAAAGCAACATCTCCATATTTTACACCGAAATTTTCATTAATATTTTTAAAATCATCAATATCAATTCTTAAAATAAAACCTTGATTAATATCTTCATGAATTGGATAAATCAAATTCTTAAAACTCATTTCACCTAACAAACCACTATCATTATCCGCAACTTGTCTTTTTCCAATTTCATTAATACAGCCAATAATATATTTAACATTCCCATCACGATCCTTAATCGATTTACTTCGACAGTTGATCCAAATAGGAATACCGTCTTTTCCAATCCAACGATATTGTAAATTATGAAAACTCTTTTTACCTGAAACCATTTTATTCATATCAGATAATAACATTTCTAAATCATCTTTATATACAAATTTTTTATGTGCTGGTAAAGAATCACTAAACTCATAGCTTGGTATATTAAATCTTTTCATAGCATGTGGGGAAATAAAATAATTATCTCGATCAATATCCATCACAAATAAATAATCATCAATACATTGATCTAAAATAAGTATAATTTCTTTATACGTCTTTATAGCCTTTGCATCTAATCTATCCATAAATACCCCTTCTTTTTATACTAGTAATAATAATGATAATGATTTTTCTTTTTTAAAAAAGCATTTACAATTAATAAAATAATACCTACAAAGAAATAACTAGCTCCACATATATACATATATTTAATAGAAGTTAATTGAATTGTCATTGTAGAAGATGCCATTGCTGTTAATCCTAAAATTATCGTAAAAGAAATCAAGAATGTCATAATTCCACAAACCATATAACTTACTGATAAACATTTTGTAATCAATCTCTCTTGAACTGAAATAAAAATAAGATAGGCTGTAGAAATAACTAATAAAATAGCACTCACAATAATATGTGTAGAATTTTTAAAGCTATATACTTTCTTTACGATCTTATATGTTTCTCCAGATTGTTCCATCGTATTTTCTACTCGACTTAATACTTTATCTTGTAAACCTTGTAAATCCATTTGATTGATAGCTTGATCATAAAGTGTTGTAAACGTTTCTTCATTTATTGAAGGATTCAAAATAGAATATACCTCATCTTTTTTATCTTCTAAAACTTGCTTTAATAAAGTTTCATCTAGAGTAGATGATTGATTATTTAAAACAGTATCAATATATTCATTAACAAGTTCTTGCGTTTTTTCATCTTGTTGTAAAGAAGAAACAAGTGCTTGACTTTGGCTTTCGTCCATATTCATCATACTTAAAACATTTTGACAAGTATCTTCTAAAGCATTTGTTACAGCCGTTGATTTAACAACTGTTGGTACCATATCATTAATAATCAAATGATTCATAAATAATGAAATTGCTAGATAAAAACATGAACAAATTAAAATAAGTGTCATTATAACTTTTAATATTTTTTTCATATTGTCTCCTAAAAAAGAATCAATCTAATGGCTTGATTCCTTTTCTCTATCCCTTTCATATTCTTTTTTAAAATTCAAACAATCTTTATTGCTGAATTGTGGACAACGATCCATATCATGACATTCAGCTAACTTTCTAAGTTCTTTAGGAATAAAGACTCTTATTTCTTCAGCATTGTAACCAACTTGAAATCTTCTTTCATCAATCATAATTGGTCTTTTTAAAACTGATGGATTTTCCTGTATAAACTTAATTAAATCATTGATTTTCATTGAATCAATGTCAATATCATTTTCTTTAATAATTTTGCTTCTTTTGGAAATAATATCATCCGTACCATTTTCACTACGTTCTAATAATTCTCGAAGTTCTGATTCTTTTAATAAAGTAGAAAAAATATTCTTTTCTACATAAGGTATTTGATTTTCATTTAACCAAGATTTTACTTTTCTACAAGAAGCACAACTTGGGGCGGTATATATACGTATCATACAATCACTCCTTTGTAAATAATTATACAACAATTTTAAACTTTGTATATCTTTTTTTAAATATCTTGATTTTTATAGATGAGCTCATTATAATGTTTTTAAAGACTTTGAAGGAACATAAGTAAATTATATTAAATGTTATAGAAAGCTTATGGTTGATGGAAATAAGCCATTGGTATAATAGAAATTGGGGTTCTGGAGTTACAAAAGGCACAAGTCTTTTGTCGCTAATCGCGTTAAAATCAAGAGCGTATATTTTATACGAATTAAGGTGGTACCGCGTTTATAACGTCCTTTTTTAAGGACGTTTTTTATTTTAAGGAGGAAAATTTATGAAAAGAATGTTGAGTGGCATCAAGCCAACAGGAAGAGTAACTTTAGGAAATTATATAGGAGCTATCAAACCTTTTGTTTCTTATCAAGATGAATATGAAATGATTGTTTTTGTTGCTAACTTACACAGTATGACAATTTATCAAGAACCAAAGGATTTAAGAAAAAATACAAAAGATTTGATTTCTTTATATTTAGCAGCTGGATTAGATCCTAAAAAAGTCACACTATTTTTACAATCTGATGTTTTAGAACATGCTCAACTTGGTTGGTATTTAGGATGTATGGTGTCAATGGGTGAATTATCACGTATGACTCAATATAAAGATAAAGCAAGCAAACTTAAAAAAGATGAATCTATTGGAGCTGGTATTTTTAATTATCCTTCATTAATGAATGCTGATATTTTAATTTATGATCCAGATTATGTCCCAGTTGGTGAAGATCAAAAACAACATTGTGAACTTGCTAGAGATATTGCTGAAAGATTTAATAATCGTTATAGTGAAACTTTCAAATTACCTGAACCACTTGTTCCAAAAGTAGGTGGACGTATTATGGACTTACAAAATCCTACAAAGAAAATGTCTAAATCTGATGAAACAGGTAAAGGATGTATTTATATTTTAGATGATATTAATATTTCTAAAAAGAAAATCATGTCTGCTATCACTGATAGTGATAACGCTATTTACTATGATGTTAAAAATAAACCTGGTATTTCAAACTTACTTACTATTTATTCTATTTTAAGTGGTGAATCTATTGATGCACTTGTAGAACGTTATCAAGGTGTTGGTTATGGTCAATTTAAAAAAGATCTAGCTGAAGTTGTAGGTAATGAGTTACAAAAAATCCATGATAAATATAATGAAATCAATCAAGGTAACTATATCGATACAATTTTAAATGAAGGTGCTGATAAAGCACGTTATATGGCAAGAAAAAAACTTGCGAAAGTTGAAAGAAAAATAGGAATTACAATTAAGAAATAAGCATTGCTTATTTCTTTTTGTATTCCTTTTTAGTAAATTCATAGAATAGGATTTCATGTATAAATGTATAGCCCTTAGCTATTTTATTTTTTAAATGATTATATTTTTGGATACTTTGTGCATCTTCGATATTTAACTGTCTACATAACATCAAAAAATCATCATAATTTTCCATATAAAGTTCATCAATTCTTTGTTCAATAAATTGCTTTTTTAACCTTTCCTCTCTTGTTAGACCATATTCTTTCATTTCTCCTTCATCATACATTTGATAATGAATATTAGACAGTTCTAAAGCAGCAATCTTTTTATTCATTTTATCACGATCACAAAAATCAAAAACACTTCGATAACAAAGCTTTCCTTGATCATCTGTTTCAATCGCTAAAGCATAATGACCATCTCCTATTGCAAATACTTTTTGACACAACTTTTGATCAAAAATGTGTAAACATCCATAAATAAAATCATGGAGTGTTTTTTGATCTACTTTAAAACATGAAAGTGTTGAAATGATTTCGATATCATCACCATTTGACCATTCATATGGCTCTAATAGTTCTTCATCTTCTTTAACCCAATTAACAATCATTTTCTTCCTCCTTTTTCTTTATTATATGTCATCTCCATTAAAAAAATGTTTTTGTATATTTTTATAATATTTTCATATATAATGGGTGACGAGGTGAAATTATGAGTTTAATTAAAGATATTATTGTCTATGCAATCTTAGGTGCTATTCAAGGTTTTAGTGAACCTATTCCTATCTCAAGTAGTGGACATTTAGTTTTATTCCAAAGTATTTTTGAAAAACTTGGTTTAATGGTTCCACAAATGAATGATGTTACTTTTGAAGTTATTGTTAATACTGGTTCGCTCATTGCTATCATGTTTTATTATCGCCAAGATATTATTCGTTTAATCAAATCCTTTTTCGGGTATATTGCTAAACCTCAAGAAAGAGATGAACTATTACCTGATTTTAGATTTTGTATGTTATTAATTGTTGCTACAATTCCTGCAGCAATTGGTGGTGTTCTTTTTAATGATTATATTGAACATGCTTTCTCTAATCCTAAATTAGTAGGTTGTTGTTTACTTTTAACTTCTTGTTTTTTAATGCTTATTCACAAATTTGGATATAAAGGAAAAAGAACAACAAAAAACATGAATTTATGGGATGCATTAAGAATGGGATTTTTCCAATTACTTGCTTTACTTCCTGGGGTTTCTCGTAGTGGATCAACACTTACTGGTGGAATGCTTGGTGGTCTTGATCAAAAAGCAGCAAGAGATTTCTCTTTCTTTATGTTTATGCCGGTAAGCTTTGGAGCAATCATTTTAAAACTTAAACATTTTTTAACAAGTTCAACTGTCGCTGCATTATGGCTTCCATATTTAATCAGCTTTATTGTCAGTGGAATCGTTACTTATTTAGCACTTAATTTATTGTTTAGTATTTTAAATAAAAGAAAATTGAATTATTTTTCTTACTATTGTTTTATAGTAGGAATTATTGCAATTCTTTTCTTATAATATACAAAAAAGAGATTTCAAAAACGAAATCTCTTTTTTAATTATTTTTTAGCGATAACTTCTACTTCAATTAAAGCCCCTTTAGGAAGTTTAGCAACTTCTACAGCAGATCTTGCTGGATAAGGTTCTACAAAGTATTCAGCATAAATACCATTTACTGTTGTAAAATCATCCATGTTATCTAAAAAGACAGTTGTTTTAACAACATTTGAAAATGATAATCCTTGGCTATCTAATAATCCTTTCACATTTTTTAAAGCTTGATGAGCTTGTGCTTCGATTCCTTCTGGCATTTCACCTGTACTTGGTACTAGAGGAATTTGTCCTGAGAAAAAATACATATCCCCTACTTGTATTCCTTGACTGTATGGACCAATAGCTCCTGGAGCTTGATCTGTTTTCACTACATTTTTCATTTTTTAATCCTCCTTGCCATATAATTATAACAAACTCTTCATATATTAAAATGATAAAGTTGTATTTTTTTTATGAAAAAGTATAATTATTGAAAAGGATGTGTTTTTATGAAATATGGATTAGTTTTATCAGGTGGCGGTTCTAAAGGAGCTTATGAATCAGGATGCATGAAAGCGTTACAAGAATTAGGATATCATTTTGATATTGTTACTGGTACGTCTATTGGTGCTTTAAATGGGCTACTTGTAGCTCAAGAAGATTATCAAAAGCTTTATGAATTATGGGATACTTTATCATTAGAAAAGGTTTTAAAGCATCCTATTCAATTTGATTTTTCAATTGAAAATCTAATGAACAATTCTTCTAACATAGGTCCTTTTTTAAAGTCCTATCTTGATAAAAAAGGTGCTGATATTGAACCACTTGTTCAATTAATCAAAGGTCTTTATAATGGCAAAAAAGCGAAAAGTTCACCTATCAAATATGGTTTATGCACTGTTGCTTTTCCTTCTATGAAACCATTAGAAATCACAGTAGATGATATGAGCGAAGATAACATTGTAGAATATGC
Source organism: Faecalibacillus intestinalis (assembly GCF_003024685.1). Taxonomy (GTDB): domain Bacteria; phylum Bacillota_I; class Bacilli_A; order Erysipelotrichales; family Coprobacillaceae; genus Faecalibacillus; species Faecalibacillus intestinalis. The sequence goes on from NZ_PYLQ01000022.1 coordinate 17,105, forward strand.
TATTGCTTCAGCCTCATGTTTTCCTGCATTTCCTATTCATTATATAGATAAGCAAGGATATATTGATGGCGGATATTATGATAATTTACCTATCTCTCTTGCTTTAAAAATGGGAGCACAAAAAATTATTGCAATTGAACTCAATCAAGAAGCGACCCATCCCTATTTATTACATCGTGAAAATATCACTTTTATTAGACCGTCTAAGCATTTAGGTGGCTTTCTTGATTTTAATCGAGAGCTATTGGATCAAAGAATACGCTTAGGTTATCTTGATACTTTAAAAACATTTAAAAAATTAAAAGGGCATCGTTTTGCTTTTTATCCTGAAGAAAATATTCAAGAAATAGCTTTATCTTTTCATAATCAAATTTTAAACTATGAAAATCAATACAATCATCATTTACTTACAATTTCTAATGAAACACCTATTCTTGATTTATTAAAAGAAAATACGTATTTAGATTACTTAAAATTAGAAGATTATTTTATCTTAGGTTTAGAACTTTATATGAGTGAACATGATTACGATGATTTAAAGGTTTATCATTTTAAAGATATTATTCAAGACATCAAAAATCAAATTAAACCTGATTTAAGAGAAATAGAAAGAATTGATTTTAAAAATATCGCCCAATCTTTTAAGGATCTCACAAATCATCAAATTCTTAAAAATTACTTATCTTATTTTATAAATAAAAAAGAAGAACACTTAAATTATGAAAATCTTTTCTTAAAAGAATTTGTCCTAGCGATGTTTATTACTTGTGTCTTAAGCTATGAAGTCTCATAGCTTTTTTTGACATCAATGCTGTTTTTCTATAAACTAGTACTGATAGAAAGTTGGAATATTATGAAAAATATATTAAAAGTCATTTTATGTGTTCTTGTTTGTTACATAGCAATCGGACTTGGCTGGATGACAAAAGACATCATTATTCATGAAAACGGTAAAGATGGAATTGCTATCTTAGGATATCATGGTGTCGTAAGTGAACAAGAAAAAAAAGAAAACTATGCATCAAATCCTTATTTTATGTCTATAAGTGAATTTGAAAAACAAATGAAATATTTAGCGGATAATAATTATCAATGCCTATCCATGGAAGATGTTGAAGCCTATTATCATGGAAAAAAAGAAGTATCTAAAAAAGCTGTATGTTTAACTTTTGATGATGGATATAAAAACTTTAACACTATTGTTAAACCTATTATAAAAAAATATAATTTGCAAGCTACAAACTTTGTCATTGGTTATAAAACAAAAACCAATAACCTACTTTACTTACAAACAAATGATTTGAAAAATGATCAATATGTTGAATACTACAGTCATTCTTATGATATGCACCATATTGGCCATTTACCCTATAAAAAGAAAATAGAAACCATGACAACAAATGAAATAAAAAGAGACTTTGAAAAAAACAAAGGCCTTGTTTCAACAGATTACTTTGCCTTTCCATATGGTGTCAGTTGTCAAAATGCGCAAGATTATCTCAAATCAAGTTCTGTTAAACTAGCCTTTAGTTACAATCAAAATAGACATATGACACGCAATGATAAACAATATTTGCTTCCACGTTATCTTATGTTTTCTAATATGCCCTTCCCCCTATTTAAATGGTGGATAGAATAAAAGAACTATACGAATGAATCGTATAGCTCTTTTAATTGATAATTTTTAAAACATCTTCTTCACTATTGATGTTAAAGATATTTAATGTAAGAACATTTAATTTTTCTAGCGATGTATTTGTGAGTTGTTTTTCTAAAGGACTTGATAAAGTTCCTAGTTTCACTTTAAGCAGTTCTTTTAAAGAATTGAGTTTTCCTTTTTCAAATCCAATAGTTTCTCCTTTCTCCATTCCTTGATTTTCAAATCTTTGAAATAATTGATCCATTGCCTTACACATATTGATTTCATCTCCTTCTGGTAAATCTTCTCTTCTAATATTTGCACGTGTAAATGTTGCAGCCATCATGAAGCTTTCTGTTTCAATTTTACGATTTTCTCTTAATCCTTCATAACTTCCTGCAAACATACTTTGACTAATTTCTACGACATCTCTTTATCTTCGATTCGTAAGCTTTCTTGCATCCATTGTTTTAAGGTCGATAACAGGTAGTCTCCAATCATTGATATAAGGTTCCATCTCTGATGGTATACTTTTCAATGTTTCTTTTAATGTTTCTGGCAACTTCCATTCTTCATCTCCCGTATAGAACACAAAGCTTCCTACTGGATAGACTTCTTTTTTACTTTCAACTTGATTGATATAAGTCGTTGCATCATAGTTGAGTATGCGAAAAATCATATTTTTATCAAAAGTGCTTTGGTGTTCAATTCCGATAATCACATAATCTCCATGGATACCTGCTTTTCTTACGACATCCCGATATCTTTTGATCTCTGTTGGATCATCTACATTTCCTATCAAGGTCGACAGATCATTTTCTCTTGAAACAAGTTCTTCGGGTTTAATAATCTGTCTTCCTTGAAAAAAAGCATAATTACAGAGATCGGCAAAGCATCCTTCATCTCTAAGTAGTTTTTTACAGGCACTATCACTGGTATTTCTTTATTTAATGCACATCCTCTTTCCTCCTTATATGATTTTTTATATTAAGGTTTCATACATCGCTTTTTATTTTTATTTTTTATAATATTTATAAGGAGTTTTCTGATTTAATTGTATCATATGCTTAAAGATAATTCGTCTCATATTTGTTTCATATTTGTCTCATTTCTATTATCATTTTATCTTTTTCTTTTCCTTCTTTCAATAGACAAATAGTCTAAAAAAAGAAGTCCTTTAGGACTTCTTGAAATACGTTTATAAAGTTTTATTTAATCACTCTTACATTAATAATTCCTTCAGCTGCTTCGATACGTTCAATAATATCTAGACGTACATCATCATTTGTATCAATTAATGTATAAGCATAATCCCCACGAGAACGGTTCACCATATTTTCTATATTTAAGTTGTGATCAGCAAATAATTTAGAAATACGTGCCAAGATATTTGGCATATTTTTATTGGTAATACATAGTCTTACTTTTGATTCTCTTGGTTGATTAACAGCTGGGAAATTCACAGAATTTTTAATATTTCCATTTTCTAAGAAATCTTTTAATTCTTGAACCGCCATTTTCGCACAGTTATCTTCACTTTCAGGAGTAGAAGCTCCTAAGTGAGGTAATACAATAATATTATCTTTTCCAATTAATTCTTGTGAAGCAAAATCAGTTATATATTTACTTAATTTACCTGATTCAACTGCTTCTAATAAATCCTCGTTTACAACTAAATCCCCTCTAGCAAAGTTCAATAAACGTGCTCCGTCTTTCATTAATGCAAACTTTTCTTTATTTAACATACCCTTTGTATCTTTAGTACTTGGTACATGGACAGTAATATAGTCACATGTTTTAAATATTTCATCCATATCTTTTGCTTGACGTACATGTTTTGATAAAGCCCAAGCAGAATTGACAGACATAAATGGATCATATCCATAAACTTCCATTCCTAGTTTATTAGCTGCATTTGCAACTAAAACTCCAATAGCACCTAGACCAATGACCCCTAATTTTTTACCTTCGATTTCAGGCCCTACAAAGTTTGATTTTCCTTTTTCTGCTGTCTTTCCTACATTTTCATCATCCTTTAAAGTATTGGCCCATTCAATACTTTCAACGATCTTACGACTTGATAAAAATAAAGCACATAAAACAAGTTCTTTTACCGCATTCGCATTTGCCCCCGGTGTATTAAAAACAACAATTCCTTTTTCTGAACATTTTTCAACAGGAATGTTATTGACCCCCGCACCAGCTCTCGCAATCGCTTTAACATTTTTTGTAAATTCATATTCATGTAAAGATGCACTTCTAAGTAAAATAGCATCTTCATTTTCTAACGTTTCCCCATATTCATAATCTTCATTAAAATAATCCAATCCTACTGAAGATATTTTATTCATCAATTTAACCTTATACATACTTGACTCCTTATCGATTATTTTCTTCAAATTCTTTCATAAATGCGACAAGTTTTTCAACACCTTCATATGGCATTGCATTGTAAATAGAAGCACGAATTCCCCCTACAGAACGATGACCTTTTAAATTTGTCATGCCTGCTTCGATACTTTCTTTAACAAACTTCGCATCTAAATCTTTATTTGGTGTTGTAAAAGTCACATTCATAAGTGATCTATTTTCTTTATCACTATGTGCTTTATAGAAAGTCGATTGATCTAAATAGTCATAAACTAATTTAGCTTTCTTTTCATTTCTTTCTTTCATAACTTCTAATCCACCTAAAGAATCAATCCATTCAAGAACAAGTCCTAAAACATAAATTGCATAAGCTGGTGGTGTGTTATACATTGAATCATTTTTGATCATCAATTTATAATCTAATAAAACAGGTGTTGTTTGGGCAACATCTTGAAGTAAATCTTCACGAATAATTGCTACTCCTAATCCAGCAATTCCCATGTTCTTTTGAGCACCCGCATAAATCATCCCATATTTACTTACATCTACTGGTTTTGATAAAATATTAGATGACATATCCGCAATAATTGGTACGCCATTTGTTTCAGGAACATATTTCCATTCTGTTCCATAAATTGTGTTATTGGCACAGATGTGTAAGTAAGATGCATCTTTAGATAAATCTAATTCATCTTGTGTTGGAATATGTTTAAAATCATAGCTACTACCATCATAAACAATATGAATATCCCCATATTTTTTTGCTTCTGCAGCTGCTTTTTTACTAAAAGCACCTGTAATCGCATAATCAGCTTTCCCATTCTTTAAAAGATTTAAAGGAACCATTGAAAATTGTTGAGTTGCTCCCCCTTGAATAAAAACAATTTTATAATTGTCAGGAACATTCATCACTTTCTTTAATAATCCTTTTGTTTTTTCAAAGATATCTAAGTAGGAAGAGGATCTATGACTCATCTCCATTACAGACATACCACTGCCTTCATAATTCAACATTTGTTTTGCTGCTTTTTCAAGTACAGCAACAGGCAACATTGAAGGACCTGCTGAGAAATTGTAAACTCTTTTTTCGGTCATATATAAAACCTTCCTTTCTTATTTGTATTGCTAACATTATATTGTATACAATTTTGTTTGTCTAGTGAAATTGTATAAAATCATACAATTTATAATTTATTATCAAAGAGATAAAAAAATATAAGCAAAAAGACAGATTACTCTGCCTTATATATATGCCAAACAAAAAGAATCATGCCAATCATTAAAGATACCATTGCCACAATCAAATAAGAATCAATACTTATAGATGAAATAGGAATATTTAACATCTTAATATAAAAAGATTTTGATATTTCAATTAATCCTATCATCATATAATCAATCAAGCCTTTTACTAAAAGAACTATTGAAAAAACCAAAGAAAAACCTGATTTATTTAAATTATATAATCTAAAAAAACATAACAATATCCACAATAAAATAATTATTCTAAAAAATATTGATTGCATAATCGAATAAATAAAAACAAAGATTTTTGAAAAATAACTTAACTTATTTTTCATACGATGAATCATTTTATTCCAAAACTGATTTTGTTTTAAAATATTCATAATTTGTTTTTCTTCAATAGATATATTCAATTCATCTTTGATCATTTTTTTACATGATGTAGAAAATTTTTGTAATTCTTTTTGATCTAATTTTATTTTATTTTTATTGGTATTTCGCATAGATTGATCAAAAGCATATCTATTTAATTGATAAAGAGCATCACTCTTTTTTATTTTATTTTGTAACTGATTTATTTGTTGAAAATTTGCATCTGTTTCTTCGTCTATAATTAAATCAATAATTTGATTGACAATAAGTGAATTAATATAATTATCACTGATTGTCTTTACACAAATTGTTTGAAATGTCATGGAAACCGTTAGTAGACACATTAAAACGACAACAACAATACAAGTTTTTAATTGTCTCTTTTTTTGCATTAAACTCACCTTATTTTTATTATACCTAATAATACAAAAAAAGAAACTGTTCTTTAAAGATGTAAAAAACAATTTCTATCATGATGATTATAAATCCCAATTGCTTCTAAATAAGAATAGATTGTAATACTTCCTACAAATGACATGCCTTTTTTCTTTAAATCCTTAGAAATTTGATCTGATAACGTACTCGTTGTTTCATTCTCTTTTTTTTCATAAATAATTTTATCATTTGTATAAGCCCATAAATATTTAGAAAAAGAACCATATTCTTTCTGTATTTCAATAAATATTTGTGCATTTTTAACTGCCGCTTTAATTTTTCTAGAATTACGAATGATTTTTGGATTATTCATTAACTCATTTATTTTGCAATCATCATACATTGCTATTTTATTAACATCAAATTGATCAAAAGCCTCTTTAAAAGCTTCTCTTTTATGTAAAATAGTGATCCAAGAAAGCCCTGCTTGAAATGTTTCTAATAAAAACATTTCATACAATTTTTGATCATCATAAACAGGTTTTCCCCATTCATGATCATGATAATCAATATAAAGAGGATCATCATTGACCCATGAACATCTATGCATTTTTAACCTTTCTAAAATCAGTTAATTCAATTTGATACTCTTTAAGCCAATCTTTTAACCATGATGAACATAGAAAATCACATTCCATTGCCCTAATAAGCGTAAAAGATGAATGTGTTAGAATATATTGATCTAAATACCCTGGATGGAAAACCATCACGGATACATCATGATTTCTAATAAATTCTAAACTGTTTTCAATATATTCTTTTGGATCATAAAGCATTTGTTCATTAAGCTTGGCCATTGCAATACCATAAATATTATTTTCTTTTTCAAACTCTTGATCAAATAAAACATTTTCATAAAAAAGACCATATTTTTTAGCCACATTTCTTAAAGCTATAAAAAAGTTTTGTGAAATAACAGCATGACATTCAAAATAATCAGGATCTTTTCCAGTGATTTCTTTAAAACGTAAATATTGTGCTTCAATTTCCATCTCAGCTTCTTCAATAACTACTGTATCTTCTTTTCTACTTCTAATTTCTCTTGATGAACAAAATTCACCATTTTCTTGAACTAAAGATGGTATAAGCTTAGGATCAGTTAAGGGTCTTCCCGCACAAATATTTGTATGTTGCCCTAAAGCAATATCAAAATCTTTTACAAGTTCATACCCATGGTTTGCATGTTCCATATTTGTCATCATCCCAACACTTGTAATAACACCCTCTTTAACTGCTTTATAAATTCCTAAATTGACTGCTTCACTAAATCCTAAATCATCAGCTCTCATAATCAATTTCATACTTTTGTCTCCTTTTCCTATCTTTAAGATAACTTTTAGCTTTCGCATATGTTTTTATATTTTTTTCTTTAATTATTCTAATATGTTGAATAACATCTTTATTTAAAACAATACTTCTTTCTTTATGATAAGGATTAATGATAATTCCATCAAGTTTATCTTGATTTAAACACATTCTAGAATAATCATCAAAACTATAAACTGAACCTTTTTTATTTTTACATTTTTGATCTTTATTCATTTCTAATTGACTTGTATAAATTGGATAATATTTTTTATCATTTATTTGATAAATAGGAAAATCTTGATAATCAAATACAGCTAAAAAATAAGCTCTTGTCGCAAGTTGTTCAAATAAAATATCTAAATAATCATAGTGTTGACGATTAACTTGATCTAATAAAAATTGAAGATAAGGATTATAAACTTCTTCTCGAGAAGAAGCTAAATGATTATTTTTATTCGTAAAGATATACCCTTGATCTATTTCTTCTTGAAAACGTTGATCAATCAATAATGCATAATAATTTTGCTTAGAATCTACTTCTATCCATTCTTGAATCTCTACTTTTTCTTCATAACCATAAGGACCTATCAAAAATAAAGAATCTAATTTTTGTATAATTCCATCAACTATTCCTAAAACAAACAATTCACCATTTTTATGTTTATAAATTCCTTCAACACAAAAAGAAAAGTACTCCTCTTTTTCAATTTTACTTTCTTTCTTAAATAATTTCATAGCATCACACCCTTTAACTATTATATTTATTTTATTTGTATTTTACATGAACTTTAGATACGCTTTTAAAACTTTTAAATGGGCAGTTGATAAAGGTAAAGCCTCTATTTCCTCTAAAGTATACATTCCTTCTATTTCATGTTCTAAAACAAAATGATAAACATGCATAAACCATGTACGATGACTAAAAACATGTTTAATATCTTTAATATGTGCTTGAATTATTAAATCTTGATGATACTTTTCTTGAAAAGAAGAAACAAAACTATAGGGACTTTCAACATCATATTGTACAAAACCATAAAAATTTTCTAATAATCCTCCTGGTGGATTTTGAATAAGTAAATATTTATCTTGATAAGTGATGATTCCTGTAATATAACTTATCTCTTGTTTTTTTATTTTTTTTATATTAATAGGTAAAACATCCGTTTGTTTATTTTTAAAAGCTAAACATTCTTTTTGAATCGGACAACGAGAACAAAGTGGATGGACAGGTTTACAAATCGTTGCTCCTAAATCCATCATTCCTTGATTAAAAGCAGAAGCATCTTGATTTAAAATCAATTCTTGAACTATTTGATAGATTTTCTTTTGTACTTTTGTTTCTGCTATATTTTCTTTAAGCAAATAATAACGACTGATAATTCTTAAAACATTGCCATCTACAGCTGGAACTTGCTTTCCATAAGCAATTGAACTAATAGCACCGGCAGTATATTCTCCAATTCCTTTTAAAGATAAAATATCATTATATTCATAAGGAAATTTCCCTTGATATTTTTCAACAATTATTTGAGCACTTTCATGTAAATGCTTCGCACGTCGATAATATCCTAAACCTTCCCACATTTTATAGACTTCTTCTAAAGAAGCACTGGCAAGTTCTTCAATTGTAGAAAAGTTTTCTAGAAAACGCTCATAATAAGGGATAACTGTTTCTGTCGTTGTTTGTTGTAACATAATTTCACTGATCCAAATATGATATGGATCTTGGTCTTTTCTCCAAGGAAAGTCTCTTTTATTTTGTTGATACCATTGTATTAATTGTTTTTGCATTCTTTTCACCTTTATTTATTTTAAAGGATATTATTTCTTTTGAAAAGAAAAATATGGCTTTCGCCATATTTAAAGTAACATTAATAATGTTCCACCAACAAGAATCAAAAATCCAATTAATGATTTCTTATTTAATTTTAATAAAAGACCACCTTTCTCATACTAAGCAGACAAAAATTGTTTTTCATAAGCAAGTACAGAATTTGTTATTTGTTTAAAAGTAACAGGTGTTGACATACTAATATACTTTTTCACTTTATCCATAATTCTTTTACCTGAATATCGATGATTTATTCTCCATTCTTGTTCGGATAAGAATAATGGTAAATCACGTTTTTTAACTAATCTATATAAGTGATTGATATTTGATTGAATATTTCCTGTAAAAGTATTCAACCACTTTAATTTATGATTTTCCTTTGTATAATCTACAACACTGTTTTCTAACTGTGCTAATTTATTTAAGCAAAAAAATGCTTTATCTCTATCACAGTTGATTACTATAGTTGGGTCAAACAAACATTTTTCTTTGAGATATTCTTCGATAGGTTCACCTTTATAGTTCGGTAAAGTATGAAGCTTAACATATTGGGGATAGTTGTTATCTTCTAAAGTAGACAATATTAAAAGCGTTGGTTGCTTATTTTCAGAGTCTTTCCCACGTTTTCCTTTATGATGTCCACCAATTTCAAGAATATCGATTTCATAAAATGAGCTTTGTAAAATCTTAGAATTATTACTTTCAGCCATCAAAATTCTACATTTTTTACTAAATTTACGTGCAGTTTTCACATTAGCATCCATGTAATTAGCCAATTGATTTCCATTAACTCCATTATTGGAATTAAAGAAAACATATAAGCCAATAAGAATTTTAAGCAAAGATAGATTAGAATCCTGAAAAATAGTATTAGCTAATAAAGAATGTTGATGTCCACATTTTTTACAAATGAGGAGATAGCCATTCTTAACATTCTTTCTTTTGACTAAGTAATAATCATGACAATCACATTTATCGCAAGACAAGCCAGTAGGCCATTTTAAATTCAAAAAGAAATTAATTTGTCGATCTTCTTGACCAAATTGATTAATAAAGTCAACTAAAGAAATTTTTTTAGGTTTTACAGTACTCTAGTTATATCCTCAACTTTCTATTTTGATTACAAATATATTGTAGAACAAAATAGTAAATGAAGCTGCTTATTCAACTCTTTTAACACCTAAATACTGTAGTTATGAGAAAAGTGGTCTTTTATTTAATATTTTAATATACAAAAAAATCTAACATTTGATTGTTAGATTATTTGATACCATGTGTTGTATTTTCATCATAATGATATGTATCAACCATTTGATGAACTTCTTTTCTAATATTACTATCTTCATCATAAGCCACTTGATAAAGATGATCTAATTGATCAAAGAAATCATGAGATAACTCAATAGGTTTACCAATATGAATCATCTTATTAGGTGTTGTTTGCATACCTTCTTCTTTCATCAACATTTCTTCATACAACTTTTCACCAGGTCTTAGACCGATAAATTTAATTTCAATATCTACATCTGGCTCTAATCCCGATAATTTAATTAAGTTTTTAGCCATATCTAAAATCTTAACAGGTTTTCCCATATCTAAGACAAAGATTTCCCCACCATGAGCATACGCTCCTGCTTGTAATACAAGCGAAACAGCTTCAGGAATCGTCATAAAATAACGAATAATATCAGGATGAGTAATAGTAATTGGCCCTCCATTTTGAATTTGTTTTTTAAATAATGGAATAACTGATCCATTAGATCCTAATACATTTCCAAAACGTACAGCTACAAATTCTGTTTTTGATTTCTTATCAAATGATTGAACAATCATTTCACATAATCTTTTTGAAGCACCCATAATATTGGTTGGGTTAACAGCTTTATCTGTTGAAATTAAAATAAACTTTTTAACTCCGTATTGATCTGCAGCTTTAGCAACATTTAAAGTTCCAAAAACATTATTTTTAATTGCTTCATGTGGTGCATCTTCCATTAAAGGTACATGCTTATGAGCTGCTGCATGATAAACAATATCTGGATGGTAATAAGCAAATAAATCATTGATCTTATTTTGATCTCTAACAGAAGCAATCATTGTTTCTAAATTTAATTTAGGATATTTACGTTGTAATTCTAATTGAATATCATAAGCATTATTTTCATAAATATCTACAATAATTAATTGTTTAGGATGACTCTTAGCAATTTGTCGACATAACTCACTACCAATAGATCCTCCACCACCAGTAACCATGACAACTTTATCTTGAACATATCCCATAATTTCTTCTAAGTTTACTTTAATAGGATCTCTTCCAAGTAAATCTTGAACTTCTACATCTTTTAATTTTTCTAAAGTAATTTCATCATTTAAGAATTGATAAATACCAGGTAATTTTTTTAATTTACATTTAGTTTCTTTACAAATATTTAAAATTTCAGAAACTTCTTTATCATCAATAGAAGGTAAAGCAATATAAATTTCATCTACATGATATTTTTCAGCTTGTTGCAAGATTTCATTTCTTCCTCCAACAACAGGTACATTATGGATTCTTCTTCCTTTTTTAGATAAATCATCATCAATAAAACATACCACTTCTTTATTGATTTTTGGTGTAACTAATGTTTCTCTTAAAATCTTTTCACCAGCTGAACCAGCACCAATAATCATGACACGACTTTCTATATGTTCTCCTCTACCTAATAAATGGTGTCTAGTAGCATATAATCTTAAAAAACGATATCCAAATCTAGCTCCACCAACAAGCATAAGCAAGATAAGTAAATAAAGGAACACCGTACTAATAGGTGGTGTCACCGGACAAATCGTACATAAAATACAATAAAAAATCGTACTTAAAACTGATGCTATAATAACATTTAATAATTCATTGACAGAAGCATATCTCCATAAACTGTCATATAATCTTAATAAGACAAAAAAGATTAAGCTACTTACAATTAAACCACTTAATAAATAATAAGAATATCGTAAAAAGCTTAATTCTATATGACCATTATAATGTCCAAAATAAAAATAACAATAATTATTTTGTTCTTTTTACTAAACGACATTATTTGACACTCAACGACACTATCATTCATTTTTTTGTATTCAAATACTACCATATCAATATCCTTAATACAATTCATTTCTATTGATTTTTCAAACTAATTGATAGATAATATCAATTAGTATTGGAGGAGATTTCATGTCTTTTATTGATATACATGGTCATTATGCTTGGAATATTGATGATGGTATGCCATCTTATGAAGATGCAAGAAAAGCTTTAGAGCTTGCTAGAGAAAATAGAATAAGTGCAATCGTTGCTACACCACATGTAACTCCTGGTGTTCATACTAAAGATGATATTCATGATTTTATTCAAAGAATTGATGATTTAAGAATGCTAGCAACTGAATATAATATTGATATATTAGATGGCTGTGAATTATTTCTTAATCATGATTATCAAAAAGCTCTAGATCAAAATCTTTTTATTCCTATCGAAAACACACAATATGTATTAGTAGAATTTGATGTACGAAAAGAAATAGGAAATGAACAAGAAATAGAAGAAAGATTATATGATGTACAATTTAAAGGTTATACTCCTATTATTGCTCATGTTGAAAGATATTTTAAAAATGGACTAGATATTGAAAGAGTAAATAGTTTTATTGAAAGTGGTTGTATTATTCAAGTAAATGCTACAAGCTTTTTAGGATATCATGGTAAACAAGCTAAAAAAATAGCTTTTCAACTATTAGATGAAGGCTTGATCCATGTAATTGCTACAGATACGCATCGAGCTACTGGTTCTCGAAAACCTTGTTTAAATAAAATATTTTATTTACTTGAAAAAAAATATAATTATCATGCTATTCATACTTTAATGTCAGAAAATCCTTTACATATTTTAAAAAATGAATGGTTAGAACCTGTCTATGCAAGAGAATCATTTTTTAAAAAATTAGCTAAAAAACTTAAATCTAAATAATTCAAAAGGAGTCAACAAAGACTCCTTTTATTTATTCCTATAAAAACTTAAAAAGTAAGCGTCAATTTATAAGCATAGAATAAAAGAAGTTTAACAACTTTTATTGTTTAAACTTCTTTTGTAATTTATTAAAATACTTTTTTCTTTTTTAAGATAATAATTGCTAGTAATGATACCAAACATCCGATTGTAAGTAATTCAACTGGTGTTTGATCACCTGTTTTTGTACTCTTTTGAGTTGTATTTTTGACAACAGTCGTCGTAACATTATTTGTTTTATTGTTTGCATCATCTTTTTTATCAGTCGTTGGTTTTTGATTTGTATTGTCGTCTTTAGAATTATCTACTGTAAATGTTGTTTCAACATTTCCTAATGTAGAAGTAATTTTAATAGTATATTCTCCATTATCTAATGTTTTTAAATATTCTTCACTTAAAATAATGTTTACTTTGTTAGAAACATTTTCAATTGTATAGTATTTTGTATCTAATTCTTTACCATTAACAAATACTTTTAAAACATTTTCTTTAGAAATATTCATTGTAATTTTCAATGGTTTTGAATCTTTAACATCATATTTACTATTTTCACCAGCAATAATTTGTGCTCTTTCTTGAACATTAATTAAAGCTGTTCCAACTTTACCATCAATTTCTGAATATTTAACACTTACTTCTTTTGTATCTTTTGTGATTTTTTCTTTTGGATTTTCAAATACCCAACCTTCAGGTAATTTAATTGTATCTAATGTATCACCAACGAAACCATTTAATTCTAATCCAGATTTTTCTAAATCTTTTTCGAAAACTCTTTCTTCAACTGTAAGTAAAACTTCTCTTCTTGTTCTTGCCTTTGTTGTATTTCCTTTTTCATATACTGTGTAATATAAATTATATGTTCCTGGTTTTAATGATTTTAAGGCTTCTTGATCATCTTTACCTGTACATAATAGTGATACATGTGTATTTCCACCAACATTTGTGAACATTGGTTCATCATTAATAGAGTAATCAACAACAGTTCCTTCATCAACAGTAATACCTGCTAATAAATCTGGCATGTCTCCTTCTGTCATCGTAACATCTTTTTCACCACTAATTTTATAAGCATTTGCATAGAAAGTATCCGCATCTTTTTGTTGTTGTTCATTTCTAGCATAGCGAACATAATCTACTTCAAATTTTGTTCCTGCTAAGTTTTCACCTGCAGCACCAGGCCAAGCTCCACCTAAAGCCAAATTAAATTCAATATATTGCGGTCTATCGATACATTCTAAAGCTCTTTGATCATCACTATAATCAACTGTTCTTACAATTTGATCATCTACATACCATTCAATTTTTCCTTTTGACCAATTGATTCCAAAAACATGATAATCATCATTAAAGATACCACTTGGTAATGTATAACAAGTACCATGTCCAGCATACTTTCCATCATCTTCACCATTAGTACCATAATGAAGTGTTTGATAAACTTGTTTATTACCATTAACCCCACCAGCAGTTCCATTACCAATTAATTCCATGATATCTATTTCACCACTATCAGGCCATCCAATACCTTGAGCAATGTTACCATCTAAATGAAAATCAGAACCTAAGGTCCAAAACGCTGGAAATACTGCTTGACCTTTAGGTAATTTAGCTTTCATTTCAATTCTTCCATATAAGAATTCTTGTTTACCATGAGTTCTTACACTTCCTGAATCATAAATAACTTTTCTTGTTGTATCTCCTTGTGTTACTTCATATTGATCTTCTGTTTTTCTATTTGTTGCTTTAATAACTAAATTTCCATCTTCAAGATAAACATTATCTTTACTATTTGTATAATGTTGTTGTTCTAAACCACGAATATGTCCTAATTCATAACCCCAATTCTTTTTATCTAATTCACTTTCATTAAATTCATCAGCCCATACAAGATTATAATTTTCATCTTCATTTGTCACTTCCGTTAAAGAAACATTATCAACAAATACTTTTCCTTTATATGTAGCATCATTTGTTGATTCAGTCCATTTCATAAAACAAACTGTTAAATCAGTAGAATTTTTACCATTAAAAATACTTTCTTGGTCTCCTGTATCAATATCTAATTCAATATCTTGATATTGTCCTTTATTTTCTTCTGTACATTTTACTGTAATTTCATTGTTATTTACAAGATATTGTGCATTCTTTTTTAAGTTGACAAACATTGTTTGTCCTACTTCTGTTAATTGCACTTTTGCCTTTAGTTTATATTTTGTATTTTTCTTTAAATTAACTGTTTGATAAATATTAGCATTTCCATTATTTTCTGGTAAAAAACCACACCAGCTTCCTTCATATGAACATCCTGGCCATTTTGTAAATCTTGCATTTGTGACTTGCCATGATGTACGACTATTTATTTCATAGCCAGATGAAGGATTTGTTCCATTTTCAAAAGAACCATTTTTAATAAGTTCTCGATCTAATTCAATTAAATCTTGTTTACCATTAGGTAAAACAGTAAGTATAACTGCTCTTCTTGTTGATGGTTTTGTAGAATCAGTACTACTTCTAGCTGTATAGTATAAGTTATATTTACCCGGTTTTAATTTCTTTAAACTTTGTTTATCATTTTTACCTGAACAAACTAAATCAACAGAAGTAAGTCCACCTTTTGATTTAAATGAATATTCATTATCAATTGAATAATCTAAAATACTATCCTGATCAGAAGTCACACCTTCTAATAAATTAGGTGTTTCACCTTCTGTCATTGTCACATCATGTTCACCATTGATTTTGATTGCATTTTCATAGTATTCCTTAGAATCTGCTTTTTGTTGAGCATTTTGACCATAATAAACATAATCAATTTCATATTTTTGCCCTGCAAGATTATCTCCAGCATCTCCAGCCCAGTTTCCACCAGTTGCTAGATTCATTTGAATATATTGTGGTCTGTTAAAACATCTTTTATATTCTTCATTATTGCTATAATCAATAGATCCTACAATTTTATTATCAACATAAAATTCCATTTTATTTTTAGACCAATTAAGACCAAAAATATGATAATCATCATTAAAGATGCCTTTTGGTAATGTATATGTTGAAATAGATTTTGAATGATCTACATCTGCAGCTGAACCAGCATGTAAAGTTTGATAAACTTTCTTATTGCTTTTTCCATTTAAGTCTTCATTTTCTGCACCAATCATTTCCATGATATCGATTTCACCGCAAACTGGCCACGAAGCACCTTGTTCACTGCTAATTCTACCATCTAACGTAAAATCTGAACCTAATGTCCAAAAAGCAGGGAAAGCACCTTTTCCTTTAGGAAGTTTTGCTTTCATTTCAATTCTTCCATATAAAAATTCTCTTTTCCCATGAGTTCTAATACTTCCTGAATTATAAATAACTTGTCTATTGCCTCTAGGATTTTTATATTGATCTTCTTTATCTCTATTAGTTACTTGTAAAACTAATTGTCCATCTTTTACATAAACATTTTCTGGATCATTTACATAATGTTCTTGTTCAACACCTCTTATTGAACCTAATTCATAATCCCAATTTGAAGTATCTAATTGACCTTTATTAAAATCATCAGCCCAAACCATTTCATATTGATCATCTTCTGAAGCATTGCTTACTTCTTTAACGGATACATCATCGATCCACACTTCTTCTTGAATAATATCTTGGTTACCATTTTCTTCTGTCCATTTAATAAAAGCAATAGATCCAGAAGTATTTTCACCTGAATTAAAAGTAAATTCTATATCTTGATATTGACCTGCTTTATCTTCTGATGAAGAAATCGTCGTTTCAATCGTTTTTCCATTATTATCTTTTAATCCTGCACTTAATTGACCATTTTTTACTGCTAAAAATACTTGACCTTTCGCATTAGAAATTTTTACTTTTCCTTTAACAACATAATCTGTATTTTTCTTAAAACTTACTACTTGATAAACTGCTGCATTATTAGAATTTGATGATAACTTTCCATAATAATTTCCATTATCATTTCCAAATGTACCTGTTCCTGTTTTTTTCCATGAACCACCATTATTATCAAACCCACCATTTGTAATTAAATCACTTTTACGTTCTAATTCGATTAAATCATGTTCATGTGCAACACCGGTTTCTTGACTTGGTGTTTCAGCAAAGATCGTTGCTGAATACGAACTAAGCATTGACATTGATGTCAATATTGATAAAACAACTTTACTTATTTTTTTGTTTTTCATAAAATTTTCCCTTTCTCTTGTTGTTACCGCTTCCATTAGAGTATTATCGCATAATTTTAGTAAAAGTCAATCTATTATTTATTATTTATAACTATTTTTTTACTAAAATAAATTCTAATGGGCTATTTTATAAAATTTTATATCAAATAAGTTCGATTGTTCTTTAGTAAATACATTATATTTTTATTTTCTTTTAGTAAAAAAGAACTCCCGTTTGGAAGTTCCTCTATATTATAATTCTTCACCATTAGAAGCAATAACTTTCTTATACCAATCATAAGAATCTTTTTTGCTTCTTTCTAATGTTCCATTACCTTCATTATCTCTATCTACATAGATAAATCCGTAACGTTTTTTCATTTCACCTGTTGTAAATGAAACACAGTCAATACATCCCCAAGGAGTGTATCCCATTAAATCAACACCATCTTCTTCAACAGCTTTTTTCATTTCTTCGATATGAGCTCTTAAGTAATCAATACGATATGGATCATGGCATGAACCATCTTCTTCTTTAACATCAATTGCTCCAAAACCATTTTCTACAATAAATAATGGTTTTTCATATCTTTCATAGAACATATTTAATGCATATCTTAATCCTTCTGGATCAATAGCCCATCCCCAATCTGATTCTTTAATATATGGGTTTTTAACTGAATGTTCACTTGAACCATCTGTTGATTTTGAAACATCTTTTGTGACTGTTGAATCTACAACATTTGTCATATAATAACTAAAGCCAATATAATCAACAGTACCTTCAGCTAATGCTTTTTTATCTTCTTCAGTGATATCAATATTGAATCTTTTTCTTTCAAACATTTTTAAAGCATAAGCAGGATAATGTCCACGGCATTGTACATCGCAGAAGAAGAAACGATTATGCATTTGTTGTTGTGCTAATACTTGATCGGCTGGACGACAACTAAATGGATAAATTGGAACCATTGCAATCATATTTCCAATTTTGAAATCAGGATTGATTTCTTTACCAATTTTTACTGCTTTAGCAGATGCTACTAATGTATGATGTCCACAGATATACATTGCTTCTTCTGGATTATCATAGTTTCCAAAATGAGCTCCACTGTTTGTCCAACCAAAGATATCGTTTTTAAAGTTCATTTGGTTATTGATTTCATTGAAAGTCATCCAATATTTAACTTTGTTTTTATATCTTTTGAAACATACTTCTGCAAATTTAACAAAGAAATCAATTGTTTTACGGTTCATAAATCCACCGTATTCTTTAGCTAAATGATAAGGCATTTCAAAATGTGATAATGTAATAACAGGTTCAATACCATATTTTAATAATTCATCAAAAACATCATCATAGAATTGTAATCCTTCTTCATTAGGTTCTTCTTCATCCCCTAATGGGAAAATTCTTGTCCATGCAATTGATGTTCTAAAACATTTAAATCCCATATCCGCAAACATAGCGATATCTTCTTTATAATGTCCATAAAAATCAATTCCTACATGATTAGGATAATATTTACCTTCTACCACACCATCAGTGATTTCTCTAGGTACTCCATGTGCTCCTGCTGTCATAACATCCGCTACAGAATATCCTTTAGAAGTATTTAATACTCCTCCTTCAAATTGGTGAGCAGCTAACGCTCCACCCCATAAAAAGTCTTTTTGTAAAGCCATATACTACCTCCGTCTTCTTTTTTATCATTATACCATAAGGTTATAAATCTATAAAATATTCTCTTATCATTTAAACCAACATTTACAAAAATCAGCTTATAAAAGTAATCATTGTAAATAATATTTACAAAAAAAGCTAGAGAATATTCTCTAACTTTTAGCCCTCGAGAATATCCCAAGGTTTTCTATCAATGATTGTGAGTATATTTTGATATCCTATAAATTAGAATACCCCATTAAATCTTCATCAACTGCACGTGCCACTTCACGTCCTTCTCTAATTGCCCAAACAACTAAAGATTGACCTCTACGCATATCACCAGCAACATACAATTGTTTTTGATTTGTTTGGTAATTTTCATCTGCCACATTTCCTCTTGGTGTAAGTTTTACATCAAAAGCTTTAGCAACATAATCTTCGCAGCCTACAAATCCTGCAGCAATTAAAACAATATCTGCATCTAATGTTTTTTCGCTTCCTTTAACAGGAACCATTTGCATGCGACCTTCTACTTGTTTTGATTCAAGTGAGACAATAACGACTTGTTTTACATTTCCTTTATCATCTTTAATAAACTCTTTAACAGTTGTTTGATAAAGACGAGGATCATGTCCAAAGACAGCAATAGATTCATTTTGTCCATAATCTGTCTTTTTCACACGTGGCCATTCAGGCCATGGATTTGAATCCAAACGTTCATGAGGTGGTTCTGGCATCATTTCTAATTGAATAACTGCTTTACATCCTAAACGAATAGCTGAACCAACACAATCATTACCAGTATCTCCACCACCAATAACAAGTACATTTTTACCTTTTGTTTCAACAAAAGTTTGATCTTCTAATTGACTATTAAGTAATGATTTAGTAATTCCAGTTAAATAATCAACAGCAAAGTAAATACCTTTAGCATCTCTCCCTGGTGCTTTAATATCTCTAGCTTTTTTACTACCACAAGCAAGAATAACACGATCAAATTCTTTATATAATTGTTGAACTTGTTTTTTATTTTCAATACCGGCATTTGTTTTAAAAACAACACCTTCTTCTTCCATTAATTCAATACGACGATCAATAATATGTTTTTCAAGTTTCATGTTAGGAATACCATACATTAATAGCCCTCCTAAACGATCTTCTCTTTCAAAGACTGTTACTTGATAACCTCTTTTATTTAATTGATCGGCTGCTGCAAGTCCTGAAGGGCCTGACCCAATAATTGCTATTTTTTTATCAATACGATGTTTAGGTGGATGGGGTTGCATCCAATTGGAAGCATAAGCTGTTTCAATAATTGCATTTTCATTTTCTCTTACGGTAACGGGATTTCCATTTAATCCACAAGTACATGCTGCTTCACATAAAGCAGGACATACTCTTGATGTGAATTCTGGAAAATTATTTGTTTTTAAAAGTCTTTTTAAAGCGGCTTTATAATTTTTATGGAAAATTAAATCATTCCATTCAGGTATCAAGTTGTTTAGTGGACAACCTGATACCATTCCTTGAATCATTTTTCCATTTTGACAGAAAGGAACTCCACAATCCATGCAGCGAGCTCCTTGGCATGATTGTTCATCACGAGATAATGGTTTATGAAATTCATTAAAGTTCTTAATACGTTTTAATGGTTCAACTTCTGTTGATACTTGTCTTTCTATTTCTAAAAATCCTGTTGGCTTTCCCATAATCTACATTCCTTTCTTAAAAGCATTGAATGCTTCTACTTTTGCTTGTTCATTTGTAAGTCCTTGTTGTTCAAATGAACTAATAAGTGACATCATACGTTTATAATCATGAGGAACAACTTTTTTGAAGTGTGCAACTTCATTTCCAAAGTCATCTAAAATCTTTTTCGCAACATTTGAATTTGTATATTGATAATGTTTTTGAATCATTTCTTTTAATTGATCTTCATCATAACGTGATTTCACATTTTTATATTCTACAAGTTCTTTATTGACATGTTCATAGAATGTATTATCTGGATCATAGACATAAGCAATACCTCCAGACATACCAGCAGCAAAGTTACGCCCTGTTTTTCCTAAAACAACAACCATACCACCTGTCATATATTCAAGACCATGATCTCCAATACCTTCAACAACGGCATGTGCTCCTGAGTTACGTACGGCAAATCTTTCACCAGCAACTCCATTGATATAAACTTCACCAGATGTTGCTCCATATAAAGCAACGTTACCAATGATAATATTATCTTCTGGTTTAATTGTTGAATCTTTTGGTGGTACCACAATTAATTTACCACCTGATAGGCCTTTTCCAAAGTAGTCATTACTATCTCCATAAAGATGTAATGTTAAACCTTGAGGAATGAAAGCACCAAATGATTGACCACCTGCTCCATAGCAGTTAACTTTGAAAGTATCTTCTTCTAATGATGTTCCATATTTCTTCGTAATTTCTGATCCAAAGAGTGTTCCAAATGAACGATCGATATTTGTAACATGGACATCAATTTCTTTACCTTGATGTTTATCTAAAGCTTCTTTAAATTGTTTATAAAGAACTGTTGTATCTTTGACTTCATTTAATTTGAAATCATATTCATTATTTTTTTCATGACGACTATGTTTATTAGATGTAAATGGATTATTTAAGATTTTTGATAAATCAATATTTTCAACATCATCCTTAGGTTCTAATAAATCACTACGACCAACCATTTCATCAACTGTTTTGAATCCAAGCTGAGCCATATATTCTCTTAATTCTTGAGCAATGAAACGCATAAAGTTTTCAACATATTCAGGTTTGCCTTTAAAACGTTTTCTTAAAATAGGATTTTGTGTAGCAACCCCTACTGGACATGTATCTAAGTTACATACTCTCATCATAACGCAGCCCATTGTTACAAGTGGTGCTGTCGCAAAACCAAATTCTTCTGCTCCAAGTAAAGTAGCAATTGCGAGATCTCTACCTGTCATGAGTTTACCATCTGTTTCAATAACAACACGACTTCTTAAATCATTCATGATCAATGTTTGATGAGCTTCTGCTAAACCTAATTCCCATGGAAGACCTGCATTATAAACTGAGTTTTTAGGAGCAGCCCCTGTCCCTCCATCATATCCTGAAATAAGGATAACACCAGCACCTGCTTTAGCAACACCGGCAGCAACTGTTCCAACACCAGCTTCTGATACAAGTTTAACTGAAATACGTGCTTCTTTATTAGCGTTCTTTAAGTCATAAATCAATTGTGCTAGGTCTTCAATTGAATAAATATCATGATGTGGTGGTGGTGAAATTAAGCTAACCCCTGGTGTAGAGTGTCTTGTTTTGGCAACCCATGGATAAACTTTACCACCTGGTAAGTGTCCACCTTCTCCTGGTTTTGCTCCTTGTGCCATTTTAATTTGAATTTCATTGGCACTACATAAGTATTCACTTGTTACTCCAAAACGTCCTGAGGCAACTTGTTTAATAGCTGAACATTTACTATCACCATTAGGAAGTTGTTTAAATCTTTCTGGATCTTCTCCACCTTCACCACTGTTTGACTTACCATGTAATCTATTCATTGCAATCGCCATTGTTTCATGTGCTTCTTTTGAAATTGATCCATAAGACATCGCACCTGTTTTAAATCTTCTAACAATTGATTCCACAGGTTCAACTTCTTCAATTGGAATTGATTTTGTCTTTTTAAATTGCATTAAACCTCTTAAATTAAGATGTGCACCTTCTTCATCAATCATTTTTGAATATTCTTTAAATAATTGATAATCACCTAAACGTGTTGCTTGTTGTAATTTATGAATCGTTGCTGGATTATATAAATGTTCTTCTTTTCCTGATCTTTCTTTATGATCGCCGGCACTGTTTAATGAGATGTCTACATCTAATCCAAGTGGATCATATACTTGATCATGTCTATATTCGACATCTTTTTCAATATCTTTAATTGTTTTTCCTTCAATACGACTTACTGTTTTAGAAAAATATTTATTCACTAAATCACTTGATAAACCGATTGCTTCAAAGTTTTGTGATCCACGATAAGATTGAATTGTACTAATTCCCATTTTAGAAGCAATTTTAACAATACCATGTAAAATACCACTATTATAATCATCAACGGCTGCATAATAATCTTTATCTAATAAACCTTGATCAATTAAATCAAAGATTGTATCTTGTGCTAAATAACCATTGATAGCTGAAACACCATATCCAAGCAATGTCGCATAATGATGTACTTCTCTTGGTTCAGCTGATTCAAGAATTAAAGCTAAACTGTTACGTTTTTTAGTTCTTACTAAATAAGAGTTAACAGCTCCAACAGCTAATAACGAAGGAATTGGTAAATGGTTATCATCTACTGCCCTATCTGATAAAATAACAATATTACATCCTTCATGATAACGTTTATCTACTTCTACAAAAACACGATCAATTGCTTTTTCTAATGAAGTATTTTTAATATATGTAATATTAACTTCACCTACTTTAAAGCCTTCTTTTTTCAAGTTTTTGATTTTTAAAATATCTGTATTACTTAAAATAGGGTGATTGATTTTTAATAAATGACAGTTTTCTGGTTTATCTTCCAACATATTTCCATCTCGACCAATACAAATGCTTGTTGAAGTAATGATTTCTTCACGAATAGCATCGATTGGTGGATTGGTTACTTGTGCAAACAATTGTTTAAAGTAATTAAATAATGGTGGATGTTTTGTTGATAAAGCTGCAATTGGTGTATCATTTCCCATTGCTACAATATTTTCATTACCAGTTAAAGCTAAATTTTTAATATAGTTTGTATCTTCATAACTATAACCATGAATTTTTTGTAATTTAGTTAATTCTTCTCCTTCGTATCTTTCTACTCTAATACTAGGAATTCTCATATCTTTTAAATTAATTAAATTGCTTTCCAACCATTCTCCATAAGGTTGTTTTGTTGCATACGTTTCCTTTAAAACATCATCTTCAATAAGTTCACCTTTAACAGTATCAACTAATAACATTTTTCCAGGTCTTAGTCTTTCTTTTAAAATAATATCTTTAGCTGGAATATCTAATGATCCTACTTCTGAAGATAATACTAAATAATGATCTTTTGTAATGTAATAACGTGATGGTCTTAAACCATTTCTATCTAAGATAGCCCCCATGATGTCTCCATCACTAAATAAGATAGATGCTGGTCCATCCCAAGGTTCCATAAGTGTAGCATTATATTCATAGAAATCTTTTTTTGCTTGTGACATGCTTTTATCATTTTCATAAGGTTCTGGAATACACATCATGACAGCTCTTGGAAGTTCCATACCTGACATTACTAAAAATTCCAATGTATTATCTAACATAGCTGAATCGGAACCATTGACATCAACAACTGGATATATTTTTGAAGTATCCACAACATCTGTTTGCATGTTTTCTTCTCGACAGAACATGTTATTCGCATTTCCTTTAATTGTATTGATTTCACCATTGTGAACAATAAATCTATTAGGATGGGCTCTTTTCCATGATGGCATTGTATTTGTTGAGAAACGTGAATGAACTAAAGCAATGGCACTTTTATAACTTTTATCTTGTAAATCTTTAAAGAATAATCGAAGTTGTTGTACTAAGAACATTCCTTTATAAACAATTGTACGACTTGAAAGTGAACATACATAAGTATCTTCAAATTGACTTTGTTCAAAAATTCTTCTCACTTGATATAATTTTCTATCAAAATCTAAACCACAATTTACGCCATGAGGTTTTTTAATAAATACTTGGACAATATATGGCATGGCATCTAATGCTTTTTTCCCTAAAACACTAGGTACAGTTGGTACAGCACGCCAACCTAAAAATTCTAATCCTTCTTTTTTAACAACTGTTTCAAACATTTTTTTGACACGTAAACGTACTTTTTCATCTTGAGGCATAAAGAACATTCCAACTCCATAATGTCCTTTTTGAGGTAATGTAAAATCTTTAATAATCTTTTGAAAATATTCATCTGGTATTTGTGTTAAGATTCCTACACCATCTCCAGTTTCCCCTGCTGCATCCTTTCCAGCACGATGTTCTAATTGTTCAACGATTTTTAAAGCATCATCTACTGTTTTATAAGTTTTTAATCCTTTGATATTAACAACGGCCCCTATTCCGCAGTTATCATGTTCAAATGACTGATCATATAAACCTACATTTTCTTTGTTCATAAAGGTTCCTCCTTTTTTTGTACAGTTAGAATAGCACATTTAGTAATATGTGTAAAGATTAGCACTTTTTTTATGATTTTCCTAAAAAACAGTTATATTGTATACATTTTTTAATGTTTTATCAATGATTTGATAATCTTTTTTTAGCAAATTAATAAATTTATTTCAAAAGTGAGAAAAATTTTTTTTATTTTTTTTTAATTTATTGGCATTAAATGATAAAAAGAGTAGAATAAATGTAGTATTAATATATGGAAAGAGGAGAAAAATATGGAAGATATGTTTATTGTCGAAACTTCTGCTAGACATATTCACTTAAGTGATAAAGATTTAGCAACTTTATTTGGTGAAGGTCATCAATTAACAAATAAAAAAGATTTATCTCAACCTGGTCAATTCGCTTGTGTTGAAAGAGTAAAAGTAATTGGACCTAAAGGAGAATTAAATATGTCTGTTTTAGGACCTACAAGAAAAGAAACTCAAGTAGAAATTTCTTTAACTGACGCTAGAAGCATTGGTGTTCAAGCATTAATTAGAGAATCAGGAGATATCGAAGGAACTGCTGGATGTAAATTAGTTGGTCCTGCAGGAGAAGTTGAAATTCCTTGTGGCGTGATTGCTGCAAAAAGACATATTCACTTAACACCTGAAGATGCTGAAAAATTTGGAGTAAAAGATAAAGAAATCGTTAAAGTTGAAATTAATACAGATGGACGTTCTTTGATCTTTGGTGATGTTGTTTGTCGTGTAAGCGCTTCATATGCAACAGCTATGCATATTGATACTGATGAAAGTAATGCAGCAGCTTGTGGTAGAGAAGTTTACGGTAAAATCGTTAAATAAGAAAAAGAATGGTTTTAGATATAATTTCTAAAATCATTCTTTTTTTATACCTATAATATCTTACTTCGACAAATTATGATATAATCTTCGTGGGTGATGACATGAAAATATTAGATACTCTTGGAAAGTCAAAAAA
Source organism: Faecalibacillus intestinalis (assembly GCF_003024685.1). Taxonomy (GTDB): domain Bacteria; phylum Bacillota_I; class Bacilli_A; order Erysipelotrichales; family Coprobacillaceae; genus Faecalibacillus; species Faecalibacillus intestinalis. Next base: position 43,397 of record NZ_PYLQ01000022.1, read on the forward strand.
GGCTATTGGTGGTGTTATAGCAATTATAGTTTTAGTTATTGCAATCTTTTTTGCAGGTGTTCATTATGCAAGTGGTAGTAACAATGATAAAATTACTTCAACAACCATTAAAAATCAATTAACTGAAATTAATGAGCTTGCACTTTATTCATATGATTATAGCAAAGTAGGAAAATTTTCTAATAAATTATCTTTTAATGGTTGGAAAATTCCTTTAACACAAAAAACTTTTATTATTACATATGATGGATCTATTAAAGCAGGGATTGATTTAAAACAGGCTAAAATAAGTATCGATAATGAGCAATTAAATATTACTTTACCTGCTGCAAAAATTTTAAGTCATGAAATTGATGAAAACTCTATTGAAGTATATGATGAATCATCAAATATTTTTAATCAGATAAGTATTAACGATTATAAATCTTTTGCGACTAAAGAAAAGAAAAAAAATGAAAAAGAAGCTATTTCTAATGGTATTTTAGAAAAGTCTAAAACAAAAGCTGAACAAACCTTAACCACATATCTACAGGCTATTCCAGAAATTAAAGATCATTATAAATTAAATATTACAATTGAAGATGCAAAAACCGATGAGTAACAAACTCGGTATATTAAATTATCCGGTGCTTAGAGGTTCACTCTAAATTATTAGGCGGAGTACCCTCTAAATTCTCGCGGGGATGTGAATCATCCCCTTTTTTGATACAATTTTACTGTCTGGTCCTGATTAAATTATTATTATGAACAACGAATTATTAAAACTATTTGATATCAAGGATGATGTTGTTGAAACATTTACTGTAGATCATAAAGAATCTAATTATGAAATCGATATTAGATTCAAGCCATCTAGATTTTCATGTCCTACATGTGGCAGCACTCATTTCATTAGTAAAGGCAATAA
>NZ_PYLQ01000023.1 GCF_003024685.1 Faecalibacillus intestinalis
ATAAATGATAAATGTAACAGCGACAGCTGTTTATGATTTGATGCAAGCCTATATGGCCTTGGCAGCAGGAGCAGACTATATTGCACCTTATGTCAATAGAATAGGGAACCTAGGAAATGATCCAATGGAACTGATCAATGAATTATCTAATAGAATCGTACAAGATGGTTATGATTGTAAGATATTAGCAGCAAGCTTTAAAGGGGTACAACAAGTAAGAGATGCCTTCAATTATGGAAGTCAAGCAATCACAGCGCCAGTAGAAGTCTTAAAACAAATCTTTGCGAATCCAAGTATTGAAAAAGCRGTRAATGATTTCAATARTGATTGGTATGATGTTTATGGAGAAGGTAAAGGAATTTGTGATTTATAAGAGAAAACTGTAGTTCGTGAGGACTACAGTTTTTGGACTATCTGTCTAATGAAATAACAAAAATGAGATGTTAAAATAACCCTGGAAAGGGGTTGTTAAAGTGAGTTGTCATCGTATTGGTCTAGGAATGAATTCAGTTGTTGAAAAATCAATTGAAATGTTTGAAAATGAAGAAATAAGCTTAAATGCTTGTAAGAAAATTATTGTTGCCTGTAGAAATGGTGTTTATTGGTGTGATGGGAATGAAGATGAAGCTATTGCCTGTATTATTGATTGTTATTGTGGCAATTGTTTAAGAAAGATTCATCAAGAGCATCGGATTCGTGTTGATAGAAATCGGTATGATGTTGTGACTCATTATTTATGTGAGGATTGTTATCAACATCTTGTTTATGAAGAAAGCATATTAAAAAAGCACGTATATGTTGAAAAAAAGGCATAATAAAAAAGTCAGATTTTCTGACTTTTTATTTTGAAATAATTTCCACACCATCTTCTGTAACAAGGAAAGTATGTTCCCATTGAGCAGAAAGTTTTCCATCATCTGTATAAACTGTCCAATCATCATTATAATTTAAGTGAACATGTCTTGTTCCTTGATTAAGCATTGGTTCAATTGTAAAAACCATTCCTGGAACAATCAAAACAGTATCTTCTTTTGTTTTAAAATGGAAAACATAAGGATCTTCATGCATGGTCATTCCAATACCATGACCACAGAATTCTTCAACGACGCTATAGCCATTAATATGTGCATATCTTTGAATTGCTTTACCGATATCTCCAATATGACTTTTCCATGGCTTGATAGCTTTCATCCCTTCATACATCGCTTCTTTTGTGATTTTAACAAGTTTTTTAGCTTCATCTGAAACGTTTCCCATCATGAACATACGTGAAGCATCAGCATAGTAACCATTTAATTCACTTGTAGCGTCAACGTTAATAATATCCCCATCTTTTAAAATAACATCAGAAGAAGGAATTCCATGACAAACGACATCATTAATAGATGTACAAATACTTTTAGGATAGCCTTCATAATTTAAATCAGCAGAATGTGCATTGTGTTCCTTTAAATATTCTCTTGTAAGTACATCGATATCTTCAGTCGACATACCAATTTTTATATTCTTTTCGATATGATCTAATAACCCATTATTTACAACAGCTGCTTTTTTGATTCCTTCAATTTGTTGTTGATTTTTAATCATTGATCTAGGAGGTGTCATCACTCCTCTTTTTTTGTAATAATTAATTTTTTTGTCAAATTCGCGGTGACAAACTTCATAGTCCAAGCCACTTCCGCACCAACATTTATTCATTTGTTCTACCTCTTTTCGTATCTATTTTAAACATCTCGTTTTATAATGTAAAGAAAGATGATAATATGATTTTAATGGAGATGATAAAATGGAAATTTTAGATATATGCGATGAATTAGGAAATCCAACAGGAAAGACAGTAGAAAGAGAAATCGCACATCAACAAGGTATCTTACATCGTACAGCTCATGTTTGGATCTTAAGAAAAAAAGAAAATAAAATACAAATATTATTACAAAAAAGAAGTGAACAAAAAGATTCGTTTCCTGGCTGTTATGATATTTCAAGTGCAGGACATATTCCTGCAGGGGATAACTATGGTCAATCGGCGGTAAGAGAGTTGAAAGAGGAATTAGGAATTGTTGTAAGGGAAAGTGAATTGATTGATTGTGGAAATCGTAGATTTCATTTTGAAGAAATTTTTCATGGTCGTTTATTTAAAGATAATCAAGTAAGTAAAATATTTGTTTTATGGAAAGATTTAGAAGAAAAAGATTTTGTTTTTGTTGATCATGAAGTAAGTGAAGTTAAATGGTTGGATTTTGAAAAATGTTATCAAGATGTTAAAGAAAATAAAATAAATCATTGTATTTATATTGAAGAACTAGATATAGTAAAAAAATATCTTCGTGTTCAATAATGATCCTTTTTAAGTCTATATAAATTCCTTCTAAGGCGTTTTTTGGAAAAAACATAAAGAATATAAAAATAAAAAAAGATGCGGGGGGGGGGTAAAATATGCTATAATTTATAGTGAATAAAATATGTGTAGTAAGGGTGTGTGAATATGTATTTTACGATTATGGATGATGATCGAGCGTTTGGCGAAACTTTAAAAAATAAATTAGAAAGTGAATACCATGCTGTTGTAGATGTTTATCATGGAATGATTGATCTAGATCAGATAAAACATGTACCCGATATTTTATTTTTAGATGTGATATTTGAAAATGGGACAGGTGTGGATTATGCGAAAAAGTACAAAGAAAAGTTTGATTCACAAATTGTTTTTGTTTCAAGTAAAAGTAGTTTGATTTTTAAAACCCAAGGATTAAAGGCGTTATGCTTTATTAGAAAGAGTCATCTTGATAATGACTTTAAAGTCTTTAAACAACTTTACGATGAAGAATGTAAAAATGAAATGAAATTGATTTTTGAACTGAATAAGGGAATGAATAAAAATCAAATGGCATATATAACATTAATGAGTGATGATATTATCTATGCAGAATGTTATGCTCATGAATTGATTATCCATACATATGAACATGAATATGCTGTTAAAATGACTTTGAAGAAATTTATGGAACAAGTAAAACAAGCACATTGTTTTATTCAAATACATAGAAGTTATGCAATTAATATGAAATATATTTATCGTATAGATAAAAATCATATTAATATGGTTAATGAAGAAAGTAAAAATGAATTAGAAATTGGTAGAAAATATAAAAAAGAAGTTAATGAGGCCTTTAGAAACTACTTGATGGATAAATTTTAGATATCATGAAAAATCATGATATCTTTTTTTTGACATATAATACAACGGTGATGTTATGAAAAGAATTTTTCTTATAATGATTGCTTTTGGTGTATGTTTCTTTGAGATTCCTGTAGATGCTTATGAAAAATCTTTAAAAAATGTAAAAGTGGTGATTGATGCAGGACATGGTGGTTTTGATAATGGAGCTATTGAATATGGTTATTATGAAGATAATATTAATTTAGAAATTGCTTTGAAAATGAAAGATGAATTAGAAAAAAGTGGAGCTAAAGTCTATTTAACAAGAGATGGTGATTATGATATGACGAAAAGAAATCATCATTATTCTAAACAAGATGATATGTATTTAAGAGTCAAGAAGATAGATAGCTATAAATGTGATTATTTATTAAGTATTCACCAAAATGCTTCTGGTAATAGAAGTGCATGGGGTTCACAAGTTTTTTATTATTATAGAAGCAAACAAGGAAAAGCATTAGCTTTTGATATTGATCAAAGTTTAAAACAGTTAACAAATAGCAGAAAACCAATTAGTGGATGTGGTTTTAGGGTTTTAAGAGCTACTAAGACATTAGGAGTTCTAATTGAGTGTGGTTTTTTATCAAATTATAATGAATGTGGGCAACTAAGAAGCAAAAATTATCAAAAAAAACTATGTCAAAAGGTAAAAGAAGGGCTCATTAAATATCATTTAAGAATAATGACTCAAAAAAAGAAAAAAACAGCAAAAATTTTACAATAAAAAAAGCGTTGATTTTATCAATGTATTTTTATTTTTTTAAAAAAATGTAAAAAAATACACGAAAAACTGTTGACGTATTCTTATATGCATGGTATATTATATGGGCAGTTGATTGATGGGCCTGTAGCTCAGTTGGTTAGAGCGCACCCCTGATAAGGGTGAGGTCGATGGTTCAAATCCATTCAGGCCCACCATTAATTAATTGTTTTATATAGATGTGGGCCTGTAGCTCAGTTGGTTAGAGCGCACCCCTGATAAGGGTGAGGTCGATGGTTCAAATCCATTCAGGCCCACCATTTTAACAAATGAAATGGTGGAAAAAATAAATATTAAATTGGGGCCATAGCTCAGCTGGGAGAGCACCTGCCTTGCACGCAGGGGGTCAGCGGTTCGATCCCGCTTGGCTCCACCAATAAATAAACTAACTGCTTCGGCAGTTTTTTTGTTGTAAAAAAATAAATATACTCTATAATCCAATTGAGGGGGTAAAATATGGCACAAAGTAGAGGAAAAGGAAATTATGTAATCAATACTTTTAATGGAATGGCTTATGGCTTTTTTGCAAGTTTGATTATTGGAACAATATTAAAACAATTAGGAACATTAGTTCATGTTGAACAACTTGTAGCCTGGGGGACAGTAGCAGGTTATTTAATGGGACCGGCTATTGGAATTGGTATGGGCTATGCAATTGATGCAAAAGGACTTAATTTGATTTCTGCGGTTATTGCAGGAGCAATAGGAGCTGGAACGTTTAATAATGGTGTTCAAGCGGGTAATCCAATTTCAGCTTATGTAGCAGTTTTAGCGGCTATTGAGGTAACAAGACTTATTCAAGGGAAAACACCGATTGATATTTTACTTGTTCCTTTTGTTTCTATCTGTATAGCAGGTTTGGTAACACAATTTGTAGGACCTTATCTTACACAAATGATTACTTGGATTGGAAGTGTTATTAATGATGGGGTTTCTTTACAACCTTTATTTATGTCAATTGTTGTAGGGGTGTTAATGGGAATGGCATTAACGGCACCGATTTCTTCAGCTGCTATTGGTATTATGTTAGGACTTGATGGTTTAGCGGCAGGGGCAGCACTTGCAGGGTGTTGCGCACAAATGATTGGTTTTGCGATGATGTCTATTGAAGACAATGATATTGGTGATGTTATTGCTATTGGAATTGGAACAAGTATGTTACAGTTTAAAAATATTATTAGAAGACCGGTTATTTGGTTACCTACAATTTTAACAACGATTATTACAGCACCTATTTCAACGGTCTTACTTCATATTCGTTGCAGTGCAATTGGCTCAGGAATGGGAACAGCAGGACTTGTAGGCTTATTGGATGCGATTCAAGTAATGGGAAATCAGTATTGGATACCACTTATTTTGATAGATGTGATTGCTCCAGCAATTTTAACATTTAGTTTTTACAAAGCTTTTAGAAAATTGAATTACATAAGAAAAGGAGATTTAAAGATTGAACGTCTTTGATCTCCTTTTTCTTTATTTAAATAAATCAATAATATCTGCAGTAGACATTTGGGTAATAGAACCATTATTGTTTTCGATAAACATATTCGATAAATCTTGTTTTTGTTCTTGAAGTTTTTGGATTTTTTCTTCAATTGAATTTTTCATAATCAATTTATAAACTTGAACATTATTTGTTTGTCCAATACGATAAGCTCTATCTGTTGCTTGATTTTGTGCAGACATATTCCACCATGGATCATAGTGAATAACGGTAGAAGCACTTGTTAAGTTAAGACCAGTACCACCTGCTTTTAAACTGATTAAAAAGACAGTTGTTTGATCGTTTTGGAAGGCATTAACAAGTTGATGCCTTTTGATTTTTGTTGTTGAACCAGTTAAAACATAATAAGAAATATCTTTTTTACGTAATTCAGCTTCGATTAAATCTAATGATTTAGTAAAAGAAGAGAATAGTAAGACTTTTTGATTATTTTCTTTTGCTGTTTCAATAATATCCATACAAGCTTTAAGTTTAGAACTTGGTTCAATAATATCTTTATATAAAATACGTTGATCACAACATAATTGACGAAGCCTTGTCATCATTGCAAGAATTTGGATCTTATCGATATGATTTACCTGAATAGCACTTTGTAATTCACTATTAATTGTTGATAAGTTAGCAAGATATACTTTTTCTTCCTCTGGTGTAAAAGGAATAATGACATTGTTTTCAATCTTGTCTGGTAATTCTGTTAAAACCTCTTTCTTTGTTCTCCTTAAAATAAATGGTTCAACTAATTGCTTAAGTTTTGCTTGTTTTTGTTGGTCTTCATTTTTTATGATTGGTATTTCGTAAGTTTCTTTGAAATGATGATAATTATATAAATATTGAGGCATCAAGAAATCAAAGATTGACCATAATTCTGCTAAACTATTTTCAATTGGAGTACCTGTTAAAGCAAAACGATATTTACCATTAATTAATTTAACAGTTTGAGCATTCTTTGTACTTTGATTTTTGATATATTGAGCTTCATCTAAAATAAAATAATAGAATTGATAATCTTTATATAATTCATAATCTCTACGAATATAATCATATGAAGTAATAACAACATCATATTCTGGAATGCTTTCAATTAATTTCTTTCTTTGAGCAATATTTCCAGTAATACAAACTGTTTTTAATTTCTTTGAGAATTTTTTGATTTCATCTTGCCAGTTATAAATCAAGGTTGCAGGAGCAACAACGAGACTGACATGATTTTCACCGATACCATCTTCAATCAATGTCATGACTTGTAATGTTTTACCAAGCCCCATATCATCAGCTAAGATACCACCGAAGCCATATTCTGACATTGTTTTTAACCATTTAAATCCTTGAACTTGATAGTCTCTTAAAATCTTAGAATAATTTTGTGGAACTTGAATATCTTCAGGATCTTTTTCTTCAATATGAGAAATCAAGTCTTGGAAATGTTGATCTCTGTTGAAATGTAATGATGAACTGTTCATAAAGTTTTCTAAATAAAGTGAATGATATTTATCAACTTCAACTTCACCATCTTTTAAATCGTTATATTCAATATTTAAATCATTAAATAATAAATCTAAATCTTTGATACTATCATCATCTAAATTAATAAATTCCCCATTTTTTAAACGATGATAATTCTTTTTGTGTTGAAAAGCATATAAAATATCTTTAATTTCTTCTTTATCAACGTTGATACTATTAATATCGATTTTTAATAAATCATTTTGTAAACGAACACCGATATTTAATTTCATATTTTTAGGTTTATTCATTTGTTTGATTTCTTCACTAATATAAATTTCACAATCATTATTAAGTGAAGGTAAAACACGAGTAATGAAATCATAAATATCTTCTTCATTATAAAGATAATACATTTGTGTGATTTCATCATATTCTAGGTATTTTTGTAGTGTTTGAATAACACCATCTAATTTTAATGGAAGTACTAGATCTTTAGGGTTTTCTAAGATTGTATTTCCTTGATCATCTCGATAATCTAATGTAACAGATAATTCGTTGTTGTTATTTAAATCGACATAAATTAATAAAGAAATATCCATAGGTAGATATTCATCAATATCATCTCCTGTAAATTCGACATAAGGAACAACAGAATCAATGATATATTTAGAAAAATGTGGTAATTCGTTATTTGGAATTGTAAGTGAATTGTTTTCTAAATGTGTAAGTAAAGGTCTTAGCGCATCACTACATTCTTTTGAATATCTATTAAGGGTATAGTGATCGAAATAATAGATATATTGATGACCGATGATAGTAATACCATCAGGTTCTTTGTATTTGATTGTTGTATAATCTTCATCTTTTTGGATTTCTAAAATGAAGTTTTGTAAATCGATTGTTGTAAAGTTAATGTTGATATCTAAATTATCATAATGTGTTAGAAAAAAATCATCAATATTATCTGATGTGATTCTAATACTACGATCATCATCTTTTAAATGAAAATATTCTTTAATAAAACGAATTTGTTTTAATGAAGAACTATCAAAGGCTTTAGAGTTATGATCGGTAACTAAAGCATTTCCATATTCAACAATTTCGTTTGCTTTTACATTTTGAATAAAAGTATTTAAGTTTTTAATTGTATAACTTCTATCGCTAGCAATCTTATAAGATAAACTTAATCGATTAAATGTACTTTTTACTTGTGGTATTAAATGAATGTGTTGATTAAGTTGTAATTGATGTAAACGATGTTGATTTTTATATTGTTCAATTAATGAAAAAGTTAAATTAGCTTGTTCTTTTAAATGTGCGGCTTCTTTTTTTGCTTGAAGTGCTTGTAATTGATCAGCGTAATTTCCTTTTTGATTGAAAGAATAAGGTAAATCACTTGCTTCAAGACCGTAAAATTTTAATAAAATAGCACCTATATGTCCACATGCCAGTTCATTAGGCTTACAGTGATTACAATCACAGTTAAATTCGAGGATATGTCCTCCTGTATCAACTTGAATTGTAGCGGTATCAATTTTACCATTAACATTAGTACTTCCTACGATTTGGTAAATTTGACCATCTTTAATAACAGACATGTTAGATATTGTATTATGTTGAAATAAGTTATGAGCTACTTTCCAATTGGGCTCATTAAAATACTTATTAATTTCATCATCTTTAATATACATAAGTAGTCCCTCCCATTTAGCTATTATAACATTATTTTTCTAAAATGATGAGATAGAGATATGCATTTTTTTGTTTTTTTAAAAATAGGATTGTTTCCAATCCTATTTCAAAACTGCTTTATAAACACGTAAGACATTTTTATAAAAAATCTTTTCAATTTCTTCAATAGATAATCCAGCTTCAATTAAAGCACCATATAACATTTGATAACCACTTGCATCCTTCATTTCAAGCTTGGATCCAATACCATCAAAGTCACTTCCTAAACCAATACAATCAATACCTGCAAGATTTTTGATATATAAAATATGTTGAACCATATCCTTAATATAACTTGTTTGATGAGTACCTTCGGTAGTTAAAAAATCACTACAGAAGTTGATTCCCATAACGCCTCCACGACTAGCAAGTTTTAAAATCATGTCATCTGACATATTTCTAGCGACACCACATACTTGACGAGCGTTACTATGAGAGGCAACGAAAGGTTTTGTTGTATGATGATAAACATCATAAAATCCAGCATCACTTAAATGAGAAACGTCAATAATGATTCCTAAACGTTCCATTTCTTTAATATATTGTAAACCAAAAGGTGTTAAACCATCGTGATCATTGATTTTAAACATATCTTCATAACAAGAAATATTAGAAAGGTTAGGGTGTCCAATGCCATTTACATGATTCCATGTCAAAGTAATCATTCTAACGCCTAATCTATAATAATGTTCAAGTAGTGATAAATCATTTTCTACAACAGCACCTTCTTCTAATGTTAGAAGAGAAGACATGATACCTGCTTGTTGATGGTCGATAATATCTTGATAACAAAAGACAGGTTTAATGAGTTCAGGATATTTTTCTATTTCATGATAATAATGGTTAATGAGTTGATTTGCTTTTAAAAAAGGTTGAGGATTTTCACTTAAATCGACAAACATCGCAAAGTTTTGAAGTAAATAATTTCCTTTTTGCATTTTCTTTAAATCAATATGACCGTCATTTTCTAATAAAGAACCTTCTTTACCATGATGTAAATCATCATAAAGTTTTAAAATAGTGTCACAATGCATATCAACAACTTTCATCATTAATCACTCCTTAAATTTTATATGTAGTATGAATTGCACAACAGGCAAGACCACCATGGCATGTTAAAACAGCAGGCAAATAATTGATTTCTACATCAATACCATGGAAGGTTGTTTGAAATAATAATTTTGCTTTTTTAGCAAAAATTTCATTATCAGCGTGTGAAATATAAATCTTGTGTTGTTTAGCGTTAACACCTAATTCATGGAATTTATCAACAATCGATTTTAAGATTTTTACTTCAGTTCTAGCCATTGTATATTTATCAACGGCTTTACCTTGTTCATCTAAACAAAGCAAAGCTTTGATTTTTAACATCGATGCCATTCTGGCTGCCATTGGTGATAATCTTCCACTACGTGAAAGTTGTTTAAAGTTATCTGGATAAAGGAACGAAAAAGAATGATTTGTTTTTTCTTCTAAAGCAGCAAAAATTTCATCAACAGTTTTTCCTTCATCTGCAAGTTGTTTTGCACAAATAGCCATATCCATAATAGGAGCACCTACTTGGCGACTATCATAAATATAAACATTATCTAAACCAACGGTATCTTTAGCAAGATGGAAACCGTTGTTTGTTCCTGATAAATCTGCAGAGCAAGTAATAATAATGATTGCTTCATAATCTTCTTCTTGCCATTTTTCCATTTGTTCAACAAGATAACCTGTATTTGGCTGACTTGTTGAAGGAATTTTACCATCTCTTAAATAGTCATAAAGTTGTTTGGTTGAAATATCGATTTGATCTTTATATTCATGACCATCAACGATGACACTTAATGAAATAAGTTCGATTCCGTTTTTTTGTGCAATTTCTTGATCCATTGCACTTGTTGTGTCTGTCACAATTAAATATTTTTCCATTTTTGATCTCCTTAAAATTCTAATTCTAATTCTTGATAATCTTCTGTAAGAGATTGAGTGGTTTTTAACCAAGCGTAGGCTTCCTCAAATTCTTCTTCAGTAATATCTTCTATTATTCCAAATTTAATAAGTTTACATACATCATATATACTTTGCCATAAAGCATCGAATTGATGGTCTTTTGCATCAATATCTGCTTGCTCACTTTCTTGATAAACAATAAATTCATGTGCGATTTGACTTGCTTGTTCTCTTTGTTGGTCCATAGGATCCTCCTTATATTATATGTTTATATAATTATACCATTAATCAAATATAGAATGATATATAATATTACAAGAAGAAGCAGTTTTTGACATAAAATTAAATTTTTTTAAAAAAATATAAAAAAGGGTTGATTTATTAGAAAAAGGATGCTAATATAAATGAGCACTGTTAAGTTGCTTGAATAGCTCAGTTGGTAGAGCAATCGGCTGTTAACCGATCGGTCGTAGGTTCGAGTCCTACTTCAAGCGCCATGTGGCTCGTTGGAGAAACGGTTAACTCACATGCCTTTCACGCATGCATTCACGGGTTCGAATCCCGTACGAGTCACCATTTTTGGAGGTTTAGCTCAGTTGGGAGAGCATCTGCCTTACAAGCAGAGGGTCAGCGGTTCGAGCCCGTTAACCTCCACCATTTTTTTAAATGCCGGCTTAGCTCAATTGGTAGAGCAACTGACTTGTAATCAGTAGGTTGAGGGTTCAAGTCCTTTAGCCGGCACCATATTTTGACCCGCTAGCTCAGTTGGTAGAGCATCTGACTTTTAATCAGAGGGTCAGGCGTTCGAGTCGCCTGCGGGTCACCATTTCAATGCGGGCGTGGCGGAACTGGCAGACGCACTAGACTTAGGATCTAGCGCCTTCGGCGTGCAGGTTCGATTCCTGTCGCCCGCACCAAATGTAAGAGACATCGAGAAATCGATGTTTTTTTGTTTTATATAGAACATTTATGCTATAAATAGGTATGTTAAACAATGAAATAATATGTAACATTTAAAATCAAAAAGATTTACCTTTATATCCTTTTATTTGTTTTAGTGATTACTATTTGTGGTTTTGGCTATTATAAATGGTGTGCTCGTCATCCTGAAATAGAATTACAAATTGTGGAAATTCAGTTTCAACATGAAGGAATATGTTCACTTTTAAAAGAAGCTTATCAAAGCAGTGATATTCAACTTGATTTTGCGATAAATGCTAAAATTAAATAATAATAAAAAAATAGCTTTTTGTAATAAATGACATTACAGAAAGCTATTTTAGTTTTCTAATTGGCTTGTACAGTGTGGGCAACGAGATGCTTTGATAGAGATTTCACTTTGACAATAAGGACAAATCTTCTTTGTTGGTTTTTCTTCTACTGGTTTTTCAGTTTTAGATCTTAACTTGTTCATTGCTTTAACAATCATAAAGATGACAAAAGCCATAATAATGAAGTTAAGTAAACCAGTAATAAATAAACCATAATTAACAGTAGATGCTCCTGCTGCTTGAGCAGCAGCTAATGTTTTGTATGTATTTCCATCTAAAGCAATAAATAGATTAGAAAAATCAATTTTACCTGTAACTAAACTTAAAATAGGCATAATGATGTTTTCTACAAGAGAAGTGACTAATGAATTAAAAGCACCACCGATAATAACCCCAACAGCTAAATCAATCATGTTGCCTTTTAAGGCAAATTCTTTGAATTCTTTTAACATTATATTGATCTCCTTTTTCTTTATTATAAGAAAAAGAAAAAAGACATCAAGATGCCTTTTATGTTATTCTTATTTGGGAGGATAAGAATAATATAGAAAGATAATAGAGGGAATATGAATAGTAAAATCTATTTTCTTTCTACAGATTTAATATATAAATAAAAAATAGTTAAAAAAAGTTACAAATGTAAAAAAATATGTGATTTGTTATCACAAATTTATATAAGCATAAAGATGAATTTAGTGTATAATATTGTAGAATAGGGGAGGATGACATGAAAAATTTATTTTATAGATTATTAATATATTTAGATAGCGCCAATGAAACAGATACAAATTATAACATTGCCTGGTATATGGCACATCATATTTCAGAAGTAGCTCATATGGGAATTTCTAAACTTGCGAGCGAATGTTTTGTGTCTCCAGCAACCATTTCTCGTTTTTGTAGAACACTTGGTTATGAAAATTATGCTCATTTAAAACAAGAGTGTGCGTGGTTTAGTTCAACATCAAGAAAGTTTAATAATTTAATTAATGTTCCTTTGGATATGATGAAAGATCATCCAGAAGAAAGTACAGCTTATTATAGCCAACAAATTTGTACATCTTTAAATCAACTTTCTTCTTATTTAGATTGGAATGTAATCGATGAGGTTTTAAAACTGATTCATGATAGTGATAACGTAGCTTTTTTTGGAACACAGTTTTCACATTCGGTTGCTTTACATTTTCAAACTGATTTATTGATGTTAGAGAAGTTCACAATGGCTTATATGGAACAAACAAGTCAGCTTCAATGTGCTAAGGAGTTAGATGAAAATAGTGTAGCTATTATTTTAACAGTAAGTGGTCATATTTTTAATGGGAGTCAAAAGATGATTTCATATATTAAAAAATCAAATGCGAAAGTTGTTGTGATTACCAATGATAAGAGCTTTGATTTTGGTTTTGAACCAAATTATATTATTGAAATAGGTGATTCAAAATATAAAAAAACAGGTAAACATAATTTACTTACAACAATGGAATTAATGTCACTTAGATATTATTCTATTTATTATCCTGATGTAAAAGATAATATTATTGAATAGGAGATACATATGAGAGAAATAACATGTTCAACAATTACAGATGCAATTAAAAAAATGTGTATAGAAGCAGCAACTATTTTACCTCAAGATGTTGAAAAAGCATTATCACAAAAACATGATGAAGAAGATAGTGCACTTGCCCAAAAAACATTACAAGTATTAATGGATAATGCAAAGTTGGCACAAGAAAAACAAATGCCTATTTGTCAAGATACAGGAATGGCTTTTGTTTATGTGACAATGGGACAAGAAGTACATATTACAGGTGGCAGTTTAAATGAAGCAATTCAAGAAGGAGTAAGACAAGGATATACAGAAGGGTATTTAAGAAAATCAGTTGTTAAAGATCCTTTGTTTGAACGCACTAATACAAAAGACAATACTCCAGCAATTATTTATTATGATATTGTTGAGGGGGATACTTTTCATATTACTTTAGCACCTAAAGGATTTGGTTCAGAAAATATGAGCCAAATTAAGATGTTAAAACCAAGTGATGGACTTCAAGGAATTAAGGATTTTGTGATGAAAGTGGTCAATGATGCAGGACCAAATGCCTGCCCACCAATGGTTATTGGTGTAGGTATTGGAGGTTCTTTTGATAAAGTGACAATGCTTGCTAAAAAGGCCATGATTCGTGAAATTGGAAGTCATCATTCAGATAAAAGATATGCTTCTTTAGAAGATGAATTATTACAAATGATCAATGAAACAGGAATTGGCCCTGCTGGTTATGGAGGAAAGACAACAGCTCTTTCTTTAAATATTGAAACTTTCCCTACACATATTGCAGGAATGCCAGTCGCTGTTAGTATTTGTTGTCATGTCTCACGTCATAAGGAGGTTTCGTTATGATTTATTTAGAAACACCATTAACAGTTGATAAAATTAAACAGCTAAAAGCTGGAGATGAAGTTTTTTTAAGTGGAACGATTTATACAGGAAGAGATGCTGCTCATAAAAGATTGATTCAATTATTGGATGAAGGAAAAGAACTTCCTTTCAATATCCAAGATCAAACGATTTTTTATGTTGGCCCAACACCTTCAAAACCAGGTCAAGTATTTGGCAGTGGTGGACCAACCACTTCAGGAAGAATGGATGCTTATTCACCTAGACTTATTAAACTTGGCTTACATGCGATGATTGGTAAAGGGTATCGAAGTGATGCAGTTAAAAAAGCCATTGTTGACTATCATGGCGTTTATTTTGGTGCTATTGGTGGTGCTGGAGCGATGATGTCTTCATGTATAGAAGAATGTGAAGTGATTGCTTTTGATGATTTAGGACCGGAAGCAATTCGTAAGTTAAAAGTTAAAAATATGCCATTAGTTGTAGTGATTGATCATTTAGGAAATGATTTATATGAAATTGGTAGAAAAAACTATTTAAAAAAGGATTGTAAGTAGTATCTATATTTTCTATAATAGCGATACATTAATAGAGGTGAAAAAAAGAAATGGGATTATTTAAGAAAAAAACAGATTATAGTTATTACAGTTCTTATAGTAGTTCAAGAAGACGTTTAAAAGTAGGACGTACTGTGATTGCTGTAATTGCAGCAGTGGTTGTTATTTTAGGAATTATTATTTATTTTAATTTTAATAGAATTCAATTTTTGATGAAAGGTTACTCTTGGTCAACAACTAGTGAATTAGTAAAATCATTTGATAATGATGAAGAAAAAGAATTGTTATCACATGATGAGATGAAACATATTTTAAAATGGATCGATAATTCAAATAAAGTAGCTCTTTATGATGAATATGAACAATTCTATTCTTTACATAAAGATATGAATTATGAAGATATCGTTGATGTTGTTAATTATATTTTTGAAAATCAAGCGCCTTCATTAAAATCAATGGGTTATAGTGAAAAAACAATTTGGTCAATGTTAAAAGATGGTGCTGGTAAAAGTGATCTTCAATTTTTAATAGACAATAAACTTACAAATAGTCAAACAGCTCCTTTTAGAAAAGTAAAAGGATATGATTTAAAGAAAATCAATGATTATATAGCACAATATAATACTGTTAAAGATTATAATTATGCCGTTAATATTGTTAATTATCCATTTATTGTTTCAAGTAATGGTCAAACAAAAGCTAAATATAATATTGCTAATCCAGATGATTATTTAACTCTTGTAAAAAAAGGATTCTATTTAAATGATTATGAACCAAAAGATTTAGTAGAATTAGATAGTGAATATGTAGCACCAACATGTGATCATCCACAACTTAGAAAAGTTGCAGCCGAAGCTTTAGTTAAAATGATCAAAGATGCTAAAAAAGAAGGTATGTATTTATTATTAAACAGTGGTTATCGTTCATATGAAGAACAAGAAAAAATCTATCAAGAAACTGAACAAAAATATGGTGGTGCTTATGCTGCTGAATATGTAGCTACTCCAGGAGCAAGTGAACATCAAACAGGACTTGGTATTGATATGACTTCTCAAAGTGTCGTTGATAAACAAAGACTTGTCTTTGGGGATACAACAGAATATAAATGGGTTGTTGAAAACTGTGCAAAATATGGATTTATTGTTCGTTTTACAGAAGGAACGGATGGTATTACAGGAATTTCTCATGAACCATGGCATTTACGTTATGTAGGTAAAAAAGTGGCTAAGGAAATTAAAGATCAAAACTGGACGTTAGAAGAGTATTGTTTATATAAAAACGTTATTCCAAAATTTAAGAAAGATTAAAAATCTAGAGTTTTCTCTAGATTTTTATATAGAGTAATTATGAAAACATTAATCACAACATTAAATTCAAAATTTATCCATAAATCATTAGCGTTAAGACTTCTTTATGTAGCTTGTAAAAATGATCATGATATTGATTTTAAAGAATATACCATTAAAGATGATTTAAATCATATCGTAGATGATCTTTTATCAATGGATTTAGATATTCTTTGTTTAAGTGTCTATATTTGGAATGTGGATCATATTCAAAAATTATGTCATTTATTAAAGGAAAGAAAACCAAAATTAAAGATTATTGTTGGTGGACCAGAGGTTACTTATGAAATAGATTATTTTTTAGATGAGTTTGAAATTGATTATATTATGGCTGGTGAAGGTGAAGTTGCTTTAAATCAATTATTGACAGCTTTGGAAAATAATGAAGAAGTCAAGCTTCAAGGTATTAGTACGAAAAAACATCGAGATCCACGCTTGATTCCACCAGTTGATTTAAGTTATTTAGAAACGTTAGAGTCTCCTTATTTATTAGAAAGAGACATGAAAGATATGAAAAATAGGATCTTATATTTTGAAACAAGTAGAGGATGTCCTTATCAATGTCAATATTGTTTATCTTCATTAGAAAAAGGATTAAGATTCTTTTCAATGGATTATTTAAAACAACAATTAAAAGCAATCTTAAATACAGATGTCAAAGTAATTAAGCTTTTAGATCGCTCGTTTAACGCTAAAACAGAACATGCTTTAGAAATATTAGACTTTGTTTTTAAAAACTGTCATCCAGGAGTACAATTACAATTTGAAATCAATGGAGATGTTTTAGATCAAAGAATTATTGATTTTATTAATGAAGAAGCACCTGATGGTTTACTTAGATTTGAAATCGGTATTCAATCAACTTATGAACCAACAAATAAAGTTGTTCAAAGATATCAAAACTTTGAACGTCTATGTGATGTTATTCGACAACTCCAACAAAATCATAAAATAGATTTTCATTTAGATTTAATTGCAGGATTGCCACTAGAGAACTTACAAAGATTCTCAAAATCATTTGATGATGTTTTTAGATTATATCCTAAGGAATTACAATTAGGGTTCTTAAAACTTTTAAGAGGAACAAGTTTAAGAAAAGAAGCTAATAAATATGGTTATATTTATGAAAAACATGCGCCTTATGAATTAATAGAGAGTCATGATTTATCTAAAGAAGATATTGAAAAAATACATTTAGCTGAAGATATGTTACAAAAATATTGGAATTCAGGAAGAATGCCAATAACAATGAATAAAGTCTTAAGGCAATGTAAGTCACCATTTTATTTCTTTTTAGATTTGGGTGAATTTTACCAAGCTCAACAGTTTAAATTCTTTGGTTTTCAATTAGATGAATTATTCCAATATATCAATCTTTATTTAAAAGAACAATATGAAGATGAATTAATAGAAGACTATTTAAGATTATCTAAAGTCAAACCTAAAAAATGGTGGAAGACAAGAATTGATAACGAAAAAGAAATCAAACATCGATTAATAGAAAAGCATCAATTAAATCAAGAAGATGTCTTTAGATATGGGATTGTTGAAAAATTAAAAGAAGATTATATTTTAGTAATTTATAAAAATTATCAAGTCCATGTAGAAAAATATCATATATAATGAAATTAAATAAAAATTTCATTATACTATATATAGATAGGAGACTTTGTATGATTAAAAGTATTAGAAAAAGAGATGGGCGTTTAGTTGACTTTGAAGTAGACAAGATTGCTGGAGCGCTTTATAAAGCCTTTAGTGCATGTTTTGATAAAGTAGAATTAAAGAAAGTATATGCTATTTCTCATGATGTAGAAAAAAGATTAGAAGAAAAAGAAAGTACTTTACCAACAGTAGAACTTGTTCAAGATACAGTTGAAGAAATTTTAATTGAAGAAGGCTATGTAAGAGTAGCAAAGGCTTATATTTTATATCGTGATAAAAGAAGTCGTTCTCGTGATATGAAATCGATTTTGTTAGAAAGTATTGAAAATGAATCCAGTGATGATATTAATTTGTTTGATGTTTTTGAAAACTTAATGAATGATGCAATGGATAAAACAAGAAAAGAGGATTTAAAAAAGTTTTTTAAACTTTTAAAAGAATTGAATATTGATGAAGAAATCATCTATCAAAAAGTATCAGAAACTTTTTCAATGACAGATGAAACATTAAAATCAGTTATAAAATAATAAAAGGAACGAAAAGTTCCTCTTATTATTGCCAAACTTCTTCAGCGATTTCTTTAACAAGTTTGACTTTATTCCATTGTTCTTCTTTAGTAAGTAAGTTTCCTTCTTCTGTTGAAGCAAAACCACATTGTGGAGACAGTGCTAATTGATTTAATGGAACATATTTTTCTGCTTCATGAATACGTTTAATAATTTCATCTTTGTTTTCAAGTTTAGCATCTTTAGAAGTCACAAGACCTAAGACAACTTTTTGATTTTGAATATAGCGAAGAGGTTCAAATCCACCAGCACGTTCACTATCATATTCTAAGAAGAAACCATCAACATGACAATTCCCAAATAATGTTTTAGCAACTGGTTCATATCCGCCTGAAGTAAACCATGTTGATCTAAAGTTACCTCTACAAATATGCATTGTAATAACCATATCATCAGGTTTAGCTTCTAATGCGAGATTGATCATATCAACATATTTTTTAGCAAGTTCATCTACATCAATTCCTCTTGCTTTGTAAGCTTCTCTTTTTTCTTTTGAACAAAATTCTCCCCATGAAGTATCATCTAATTGAAGATAACGGCATCCAGCATTATAAAAAGCTTTGATTGCTTTTTGATAAGCATAGGCGATATCTTTTAATAAAACATCGTTATCTTGATATCTTTCAATAGGTTGATAGTTTTCTTCTCTAATACAACAAATTAAATGAAGCATTGAAGGAGAAGGGATACATTGTTTAACTTCTGTTTCTCCAGATACTCTTTGCATGAATTTAAAATGTTTTAAAAATGGATGATCTTCGGGAAAATCGATTTTATCCACAATTTCTAAAGTTTGACTTTTTGGTTGATGTCCTTTAAAGGCAATTGAAAAATGTTCGACGGCTACTTTTTCTACGCCTTTTAAATCCCATAGAAAATCTAAATGCCAAAAGGCTCTTCTAAATTCACCATCAGTGACAGCTTTTAAACCGGCTGTTTTTTCTTCGTTTACAAGATTTTCGATAGATTTATTTTCAACTTCTTCTAATTGTTGAAGTGTTATTTTACCTAAAGCAAATTCTTCTCTTGCTTGTTTAATTTCTTTATCTCTTAAAAAACTTCCAACAATATCATATTTATAAGGTGCGTTCATTTTTACTTCCTCCTTGTTGTTACTAAAAGTATAAAAAACATAAGTGGTATTGTAAAATACATATTTTTCATTGTTTGATATAGTTTAAAACTATATCGGCTTTAAAAAATAACAAGATTTCTCTTGTTATTTAATAAATAAGTTATTTAAGTACCAATCTTTTTCTTCTTGAGTTAAGGCATCTTTAATATGATCGAAGGCATATTGTTGATATTCATTAATAGAAGCAATTTCATGATTTGATAAATAATCTAAATCTAGACCAGCAATATCAAATGGAACATAGGTGATTGGTTCAAATTTTAAGAAAGTACCATATTCATTTTCAATATGTTTTACACATAAAAGTTCATTTTCATGTCTAATACCATGACTACCTTCTACATAAACACCTGGTTCATCTGTTGTAATCATGCCTGGAACGATACATGCTTCATGACCATATAAGCTTTTTGGACGCAGTCCATTAGGTCCTTCATGAACATTTAAGAAATGACCAACACCATGCCCTGTTCCACAACGATAATCTAAATCATAATCATAGATAACACCGCGAGCTAAAATATCTAAGTTGGCGCCAGTTGTTACACCTTCAATAAAATGCGCATTTTGTAATCTAAACATGGCTTTTAAAGCAATTGTGAAATCTTTTCTTTCTTCTAGAGTCATTTCACCTAAAACGAATGTTCTAGTGATATCTGTTGTTCCTGTTAAGTATTGTCCACCACTATCAATTAATAATAGATGTGAAGCTTCTACTTTAGAGTATTGTTTTTCTGTTGGATGATAATGCATTAAAGCTGCATTTTCACGATATGCACAAATGGTTGTAAAGGAAATATCTTTGAAATTTGGTTGTTGTTTTCTAAATTCTAAAAGTTTATTAGAGATAGAAAGTTCATCCATTTCTATTTTTCCAATATTTGTTTTTAACCAATACATAAATTTAGTAACAGCAATACCATCATGTAAATGAGCATCTTTTGTCGCTTTGATTTCTGTATCGTTTTTAATTGATTTAAGTAATTGACTTGGATTTGTTTGATCGATGACATTATCTATATTAATAGAATTAACTAATGTATAGTTTACTGATTTTGTATCTAAAAGAACTTTACCATTGATATTTTTAACATCTTCATAAATATCAAAATAATCTTTAACTTTAATTTGATCTTT
Source organism: Faecalibacillus intestinalis (assembly GCF_003024685.1). Classification (GTDB taxonomy): domain Bacteria; phylum Bacillota_I; class Bacilli_A; order Erysipelotrichales; family Coprobacillaceae; genus Faecalibacillus; species Faecalibacillus intestinalis. The sequence continues at coordinate 20,675 of NZ_PYLQ01000023.1, forward strand.
TAATAATTCATCAATGACTTCTTGACTTACAGCTTCTTTTCTTAAATAAAGGTATGCTTTTTCTTTTTCAATTAAAGCATACGCTAAAGCAACAGGGTTGCATAAAACATCATTACCGCGAATATTAAAGATCCAAGCAATATCATCTAAAGTTGTCACTAAATGATATTTCGCATCTTTCATTTCTTCTCTAATGATTTCTAATTTTTCTTTTCTAGAAGCACCACAATATTTTGTATCATATAAATAAACTTCTTCATGGGAAAGTTCAGGACGCTCTTGCCAAATAAGATCTACAAGATCTTCATTGGCTTGAATGGTATTTGTGAAAAGACATTGATTATAGGGCATTACGCGCCCATCAAAACCAATGGTTGCTTCTGGATATTTTTCAACATATTCTTTAATAGTAGGAACACCCGGTGTACGCATTTTCATTAATTGAATACAACTACCGGCAAGTTCTTTTTCTGCTTGAATAAAATAACGACCGTCTGTCCATAAATAAGCTTCCTCTTGTCTTACGATAAGAGTTCCAGCAGAACCGCTAAATCCAGACATATAATGACGAGCTTCAAAGTAACTTCCTACATATTCACTTTGATGAAAATCACTGGTTGGAATGATATAAAGATCGATTCCTCTTTCTTTCATAAGTTGTCTTAATTTTGTAATTCTTTGATTTATCATAATGACCTCCTAAGTTCTTTCATTTTAACATTTACATTCAAGAATGAAAAGACTTAGAGATGCATAAAAAATTAGGAAGGAATCTTGCTAAAAGTGGCATGACGCTAAGGTTTTGGCGGATTTATGCAAATGTTAAAATTTGTCTATTGACAAATATTGAAAAGTGGGAGTAGAATAACGTGCGAAATAAAGAATAAGGTATGTATTGCAAGCGCCACATCTCTAGGAAGTGACATGAACAACACAAAAATAGGGGAGGTGCTTTTATTTTTACATACATTCTTTAAAGAGGATTTTTGATAAATTCTTATAAATTCGTCATAAATTTATCATAAAGAGTGCTTTTGAAAGCTATATCTGTTGAATTTTAAAAGAATGAGAGTACAATTATCCTCGACAAGAAGAAGGGGGAAAATAAGATGGATGATATTATTCAAAAGTTAATAGAATTCGATCGCCAATGCGTAGAAAAAGTAGAACTTGCGAAAAAGAAAAAAGCGGAAGCTCAATCAAGTATGATGTCGCAAAAGTCTACAATTTATAGTGAGTATATTGATAGTCAACAAGATCAAGTTGAAAAGCATAAACAAGATCTATTGAATAAGAATAAAGAAGAAGCACAATTACAAGAAAATGAATTTCATAAATCAATGAAAAATATGGAAGATTTATTTACTCAAAATAAAGATAAATGGGTAGATGAAATCTTTACGAGATGTACTAAATAGAAGGTGTAAAGATGTCTTTATCTTCAAATGCCTTATGTGCAAAAGCTAAAGCGATGTATGGTGGGCGTTTAAATAAGAATGTTTATCTTGATTTAACAAGAAAACAAACAATTGGAGAAGTTGTTTCTTATTTAAAATCTCAAACAAGTTATGCAGATGCTTTAAAAGATATTAATATTAGACATGTTCATCGTGGTCAAATAGAAGATTGTTTAAATCAAGAATATTATCATCGTTGTGCGAAGTTGATGAAATATTCACCTAAATCTGATGAAGATTTTTATCTATTTGAAATTATTGGAGTAGAAATTAATTTAATTATGGATAAACTTGTTTCTTTACAAGCAAAGGAACAATATAGCTTTAATTTATCAATTCCTACTTATTTAGCGAAAAAGACAAGTTTTAATATTGATGGATTAGTAAACATTGAATCATTCAAAGATCTTTTACAATATCTTTCAAAAACAAGATATTATAAAGTTCTTAAAGAAATTGATTTCTCTGTCCCATTTGATGTTAAAGAAGTTCATATGTGCTTACAATCACTTTATTATGAAAACATTGTTGAAACAATTAAAAAACACTTCAAAGGAAGTGTTCAAAAAGATTTATTAAATATTCTCTATACTTCTATTGAATTAAAGAATATTTCAAAAATCTATCGTTATAAACAATATTTCCATGAATCAGAAGATTCAATCAGAAGTTCACTCTTTTTACAATATTCAAGATTGCCAAAAGATATGATGAATCGTTTAATTAGTGCAAGCGGTCCTAAAGAAGTATTATCTTTATTATCAACTTCTAAATATAACTTCTATATGGATGATAAAGAATTTGCCTATATCGAATATTATGCAGATAGTATTCAATATAATATCGCAAAAAGATACATGCGTTTTTCAAACAGTGCACCACTTGTTTATATGACTTATAGTATTTTACAAAGAATTGAAATAGATAACTTGAAGCATATTGTTGAAGGTATTCGTTATAATCAACCTGTTTCAAAAATTGAAAATACATTGATCTATGCATAGGAGGGGAAAAAATGATTAAGAATACACATTTATATAACATTGTTTTCTCTAGAGATGATTATATGGAAGTTTTGATGAAACTTGAAAATCATCAAGATTCTATTTATCCAGTTAAAGCGAAGAAAGTGATTTCTAATTTAGATCATGCAACTTCTATGGAAGATAGAAATCCATATAACGAAGTATTAGACGAACTTTATAATGTGATGGATGTCTTACATATTGAAAGGGTAGATCGACCTGTTCAAAGTGCATTTTTAAATGTTCGTGAAATTTTAGATTATATTTCAGAAATTCATCAAAAGTTAGATGATATTAATGAAATTAAAAGAGGAATTAAAAAAGATTATTATGAAAATCAAGAAGCGATTGAATTAATTTCATGTTTGCATAGAGATCGTATTTCTATTGATGATATTCATGAATTAAAATATGTTGCTTTAAGATTTGGTAAATTACCTTTATCACAAATAGAAAAGATTAAATATTTTGATAGTTATCCATTTGTTTATCAAGAATTATCACATAGTGATCAATTTGCTTGGGTTGTTTATGGTGGCGTTGAACATAGTATCGGTGAAATTGATAATATTTTCTTCTCTATGAATTTTGAAGAAGTAAAACTTCCACAATTTGCTCATGGTAAAATGGAAGAAGCTGTAGCTGAATTAAAAGCTGAAAATAAAACAATGGAAGCTTATCTTCAAGAACTTGATCAACGTATTGAAAAAGTAAAAGAAGATAATGAAGAACAACTATTAGGTGATTTTTGGAAAGCTTATCGTTTAAAAGAATTATATAAAAAAGGAAAATACGTTGTTGATTTAAAAACTAAAGCAGCAATTTATGCTTTCAGTTCATTGAGTAAAGATGAAATAGAAGGAATTGTGAATATTTCTGGACTTACAATTCATGAACTTCCTATTGATACGTATCAAGATCAAGGAGTTGAAGGTCCTGTTTATGTTGAAAACAATGCATTTTTCCAACCGTTTGAATGTTTATTTACATTTAAACCAGGAGAAAAATTTGATCCAACTATTTTAGCTGGTGTTGTGATGATGATTTCAGCATTTGTTTTACTTGGTGATTTAGGTGTTGGTATTTTATGTATCCTATTATCACTTGTTGCTAGAGGTAACATCGGTAAGTTACTACAACGTGTAGGAGTTGCTGTTACAATAGGAGGACTATTAAGTGGAACAGTCTTCTATAGTATGTCACTTTATGATTCAATCTTTGTTGTAGGTACAAATTATGCAATGAAAATTGGACTATTCTTTGCTATAAATATTGTAGTATTACTTGTTTGTAGTTTAGTAAAAAAAGTGACAAAAAGATCAATAAAGAGTAAAGGGGGACTGTCATGGCAATAGCGAAATTAAACTTGGTTAGCCTTGATTTTGATAAAGACAATTGTAATGATGTGTTACTTGAGCTTTATCAAAGAGATGATTTTCATCCCGAGCTAGCAAGCAAGTTTACGGATAGTGTTGCTGGTCTTTCAGCTTACAACAATGACAATCTTTATGAAGAATTGTTATCAAGAATTGAAGAAATGAAAACAAAATATCATTTTGAAGTTCCTGAAGTTGAAACAGATTCGCAACTTAATGTATTTAGAGCTAAAGAATTTTTAGATGATCTATTTTTAGATATTGACCGTATTGATGCTGTTAAAAAAGAATTGACAAAGATGATTGAAGAAAATGATGAAGCCATCATTACTTTGAATCATGTTGAAGGTTCTAATATTGACTTTGATCAATTATTTGGAACACAATATTTAAAAATAAGATTCGGTAAACTTCCTCTCAATAATGAAGGAAAGTTAGAGTATTATGAAACATTACCATTTGTTTATAAAGCATTTCAAAGAGATGATAAATATGTATGGTGTATGTATATGACGACACCTACAGATGCTCCTGAAGTGGATAATGTTTTTACATCACTTTATTTTGAAAAAATCCATATTCCTGAATTCGTTCATGGTTCATGTGAATTAGCTGAAAAAGAAATTCAAAATGAATCTGATTCAGCTAAACAATATAGCCAAGATTTACAAAATAGAATTGATAAAACAATTTCAGAAAATATGGAAGAATTAACACGTATTTATAGTGTTGCTAAAAAATTAAATTCAGTTTATGCAATGCAAAAATATATTGTTAAATTAGGTGATAAATTAAATGTTCATGGATTTGTCCCTAAGAATGATTTAGATAATTTCAAAAACACTTTTGAAAGTATCGATGGTGTTAAACTTGAAGTTTTACCTGCTACATCAGATGTACGTTTAGACCCACCAACAAGACTTAAAAATTCATGGTTTGCAAGACCATTTAGAATGTTCGTCGAAATGTATGGTGTACCTCGTTACAATGATGTAGATCCAACATTATTAGTTGCTATTTCATATACTTTATTATTTGGTATTATGTTTGGTGACTTAGGACAAGGTATTATTCTTTCTTTAGTAGGCCTTGTTGCTGAAAAGAAATTTAATTTAAAATTAGGTGGCGTGGGAGTTCGTTTAGGTATTTCCAGTGCAATCTTCGGTGTATTCTTTGGTTCATTCTTTGGAAATGAAGAAATCTTATCTGAATATTTCAAAGGTTTCTCATTCTTTAATGCAATGTCACCAGAAAATACAATGACATTACTAATGGCTGCCATTGGGCTTGGTATTGTCTTAATTCTTGTTTCAATGACATTCAATATTATTTTGAACTTTAAAAAGAAAAATATGGGTGAAGCGATTTTAAGTCAAAATGGTTTATGTGGTGTTACATTCTATGTAGCTGTTATTAGTGCAGCACTTGGAATGCTTACAGGACAACATTTTGTAAATATTTTCTATATTTTAATTTTAATTGTATTACCACTTATCTTAATGTTCTTAAAAGAACCATTAATTAGAAAATTAGAAGAACATGGTGAAATGTTCCCAAATGGTTTTGGAGCATTCTTTGTTGAAGGATTCTTCGAATTATTTGAAGTAGTCTTATCATTTATTACAAACACAATGTCATTCTTGCGTGTCGGGGGATTCGTTTTATCACATGCTGGTATGATGCTTGTTGTTTATACTCTTGCTGAAATGGTAGGAGGATTTGGTGAAATCATCGTCTTGATTTTAGGAAACGTTTTCGTAATGTGTCTTGAAGGATTGATCGTTGGTATTCAAGTATTACGTCTTGAATTCTATGAAATGTTTTCACGTTATTATGAAGGAAATGGAATTCCATTTAAAACTATTAAGGAAGATTAAATTCAAGGAGGAAATTTATTATGACAGTATTAGAAATTTTATTACCATTAGTTGCAGTAGTTTTATTAACATTACCATTAATTAAAGTATTTACAGGAAAAGTATCAGCTCAAAGCGCTAAAAGAAGATTAGGTGTTCATATCAGTGGTTTCGCTGGTGCAGTCGTTTTATGTTTATTAGTTGCTATGTCAAATTCAAGTGTATTTGCAGCAGGTGAAGTTGCTACAATCACTGGAACAATTGCTCAAGGTTTAGGATTCTTAGCAGCATCTTTATCAACTGGATTCTCTGCTTTAGGTGCAGGTATTGCCGTTGCAGCAGCAGCTCCAGCAGCTATCGGAGCTTTCTCTGAAAATGAAAAGAACTTTGGTAAATCATTAATCTTCGTTGCCTTAGGTGAAGGGGTTGCAATCTATGGTTTATTAATCTCTATCTTAATTATCAACAAAATCTAATTTAGAGAGTGATTTCGTATGAAATTTTATTTAATTAGTGACAATGTCGATACTGAAATGGGTTTAAGACTTGTTGGTATTGAAGGAGAAGTTGTTCATAAAAGAAGAGATTTTCTTGAAGTTTTGGAAACAAAAATGAAAGATAGATCAATAGGTGTGATTTTAATTACAACGAAATTAATTGAATTAGCTCCTGATGTTATTTCTGAAATAAAATTAAAACAACAAAAACCATTGCTTGTAGAAATTCCTGATAGACATGGAAATTCTAAAATTGGTGAAACAATTGATAGATATGTTTCAGAGGCAATTGGAGTTAAGTTATAGGAGAAAGTGCTATGCAAAAAAAAGATCAAGTCTTTCTTTATATCAAAGATGAAATTGAAAAAATTTCATCAGCTGAAGAAAAAGAAATTTTAGATGAAGCAAAAGCAATTGAACAAGAAGCTTATAACCAATTAAGAGGTGAAGCTGAAATTGATGCTAAGCATCAATTAGATAAAGAATTAGCAGAAATTTCTTCTAAAGCAAGTATTGAAGCTTCAGCTCAATTAGAAGAAAGACTAAAAAAATTAGTTGAAAAAAGAGAAGAATATGTTAATACAATTTTTACAGAAGTAAAAAATAAACTTGTTGAATTTGTAAATAGTTCTAATTATCTTGAATATCTTACAAGTCATGTAAAAGCAGTAAGTGATGAATATCAAATGACTGATTGTGTTTTATGTGTAAGAAAAGAAGATTTAAAATATGCTGATGATTTAAAGAAAGCATATGCTTTACCAATTGAAGTTGAAGAAGGTCAACAAATTCAATTAGGTGGATTCATTATTGAAAATGAAACAACAAATGTTGTCGTAGATGAATCATTAGACTCAAATTTAGAAGCTCAAAAAGATTGGTTCTATAAGACTTCTGGATTGATGATTAAATAGGGGGATTAAAGATGAGTGAAAATGTAATTTATTCTATTAATGGTCCCGTTGTTAAAGTAAAAAATGCCAAAGACTTTTCAATGTTAGAAATGGTTTATGTTGGTCATGCTAAATTAATGGGTGAAGTTATCTCAATTTCTAAAGATTTAACAACTATCCAAGTATATGAAACAACAACTGGTTTAAAACCAGGAGAACCTGTTATTTCTACAGGATCACCAATTTGTGTTACATTAGGTCCTGGTATTTTAAGAAATATCTTTGATGGGATTGAACGTCCATTAAAAGCTATCGCTGAACAATCAGGTGCTTTTATTGAAGCCGGAAGCGATGTTGATTCACTTGATGTTGAAAAATTATGGGACGTTACAATGAAAGTAAAAGTAGGAGATGTTTTAAAAGGTGGAGACATCTATGCAACATGTCCTGAAACAGATTTAATTGAACACAGATGTATGCTTTCACCACTTTTAAGTGGTAAAGTTGTTGAAGTAAAAGAAAATGGTCAATATAAAATCAATGATGTCGTAATGAAAATTGAAGATGAACATGGTCAAATTCATGAATGTACATTATGTCAAAAATGGCCAATCAAACAAGCACGTCCAACTCTAGAACGTTTACCAATTTCTATTCCTTTAGTAACAGGACAACGTGTTATCGATACATTATTCCCAATCGCTAAAGGTGGAACTGCTGCTATTCCAGGTGGATTCGGTACTGGTAAAACAATGACACAACACCAAATTGCTAAATGGTGTGATGCCGACATTATCATTTATGTTGGTTGTGGAGAACGTGGAAACGAAATGACCCAAGTTCTTGAAGAATTTAGTGAGTTAATTGACCCTAAGAGTGGTAAACCATTAACTGATAGAACTGTCTTAATTGCTAATACTTCAAACATGCCAGTTGCCGCACGTGAAGCAAGTATTTATACAGGAATTACTTTAGCTGAATATTACCGTGATATGGGATATCACTGTGCAATCATGGCCGATTCAACTTCACGTTGGGCAGAAGCGTTACGTGAAATTTCTGGTCGTCTAGAAGAAATGCCAGCTGAAGAAGGATTCCCAGCTTACTTACCATCACGTTTATCACAATTCTATGAACGTGCTGGATACATGAAAACTTTAAATGGACAAGAAGGTTCTGTTTCAATCATCGGTGCCGTATCACCACAAGGAGCAGACTTCTCAGAACCAGTTACACAAAATACAAAACGTTTCGTAAGATGTTTCTGGGCTTTAGATAAAGCCTTGGCTTATGCTCGTCATTATTTCGCAATTAACTGGACACAATCTTATAGTGATTATGTTTATGATCTTGAAAAATGGTATGACCAAAATGTTGGTTCTGATTTCGTCAGTGATCGTCAACAACTTTCATTCATTCTTGCTGAAGAATCAAGATTAAATGAAATTGTTAACTTAATGGGACCTGATGTATTACCTGAAGATCAAAAATTAGTTATGGAAATCGCAAAAGTGGTTCGTGTTGGTTACTTACAACAAAATGCCTTCCATAAGGATGATACATACGTACCACTTGCTAAACAATTAAAGATGATGGATGTTATCTTATATTTAAATAAAAAATGTCAAGAAGCTGTTGCTCAAGGTAAAGTTGTTCGAGCAATTAGTGAAACTGGTATTTTTGAACAATTAATTAAAATGAAATATGATATTCCAAATGATCATATTGAAAAATTAGATACTTATTATCAAGATATTGATAATGCATTAAAATCTGTAGCGTAGGAGGAAATAAAAATGGCACTACAATATGTAGGATTAAATGAAATCAATGGATCATTAGTCGTTTTAGATCACGTAAAAGGTGCCTCTTACGACGAAATGGTTGAAATTCAATTAAAAAATGGGACAACACGTTCTGGACGTGTTGTACAAATTGAAGGTGAAAAAATCGTTGTCCAAGTATTTGAAGGAACAAATGATTTATCACTAGAAAATACAAAGACTAAATTATTAGGTAGACCAATGGAATTACCTGTTTCTAAAGAAATTTTAGGACGTGTCTTCAATGGTGCTGGTAGACCAATTGATGGTTTAGGTGAAATTTATGCAGAAGAAATGATGGATATCAATGGTTTACCATTAAATCCAGTAAGCCGTGTTTATCCACGTAACTACATCAATACAGGTATTTCATCAATTGACTGTCTTGCTACATTAATTCGTGGACAAAAATTACCAATCTTCTCTGGTTCAGGTTTACCACATGACCGTTTAGCTGTACAAATCGTTAAACAAGCAAAAGTTGCTGATGAATCAGGAAAAGGTTTCGCCATTGTCTTTGCGGCAATGGGTGTTACAAATGACGTTGCAAACTACTTTAAACGTAGCTTTAAAGAAGCAGGAGTTATGGAAAGAGTTGTTATGTTCTTAAACTTATCAAATGATCCAATCATTGAACGTACATTAACTCCACGTTGTGCATTAACTGCTGCTGAATATTTAGCTTATAAACAAAATATGCACGTATTAGTTATCTATACAGATATTACTTCCTATTGTGAAGCGTTACGTGAATTCTCTTCAAGTAAAGGAGAAATTCCTGGACGTAAAGGTTATCCAGGTTACTTATATTCTGACTTAGCTTCTTTATATGAAAGAGCTGGTATTATTAAAGGGGCAGAAGGTTCTGTAACACAAATCCCTATTTTAACAATGCCTAACAATGATATTACTCATCCAGTTCCTGACTTAACTGGATATATCACTGAGGGACAAATTACTCTATCACCTGAATTAAATTCAGCCGGTATTTATCCACCAGTTGATGTTTTACCATCACTTTCACGTTTAATGAAAGATGGTATCGGTGAAGGATATACACGTGGCGATCACCAAGACATTGCCAACCAATTATTTGCATGTTACGCTCACGTACAAGATGTTAAATCATTAACATCAGTAATTGGTGAAGATGAATTATCTCCATTAGATAAACAATATTTATCATTTGGTAAACTATTTGAACAACATTTCTTAAATCAAGGTTTCGATGTCAATAGATCAATTGAAGAAACATTAGATTTAGGATGGGATTTAGTTTCTGTTTTACCAAGAGAAGCACTTGATCGTCTAGATAACAAATTATTAGATGAACATTATGATCATGATCGTGCTGTAAAACGTTTCCATATTAAAGAAAAATCAATCATCAAAGAATTACAAGAAGCAGGTGATTAATTATGGCTTTAAAAGTTGTTCCAACAAAAGGAAATTTAATTTCTACAAAGAAACAATTACAATTAGCTGTTCTTGGATATGATCTATTAGATAAGAAAAGAAACGTTCTTATTAAAGAAATGATGTCATTATTAGATGATGTTAAAATGGTCAGAGATGAAATTACGGAAGCTTATCAAAATGCTTACGATGCTTTACAAGAAGCAAATATTTCTTTAGGGTTGATTAGTGACTTAGTTACAGCAACACCTATTGATTATGGAATCAGTATTGCTTATCGAAGTGTTATGGGTGTAGAAATTCCTAAAATTACTTATCATAAACAACCAATGGTATGTAGTTATAACATGGATCGATCTAATTCAAAAGTAGACTATGCTTATGAATGTTTCTATCGTGTTAAAGAATTGACTGTTGTTTTAGCAGAAGTTGAAAACTCAGTCTATCGTCTAGCAAATACCATTAGAAAAACACAAAAACGTGCGAATGCCTTAAAAAATATTTCAATTCCACGTTTTGAAGAAACAATTAAATTTATTAGTGAATCTCTTGAAGAAAAAGAACGTGAAGAATTTTCAAGACAAAAAGTTATAAAAAATCAAAAGCATTAATTAATTTTAATGCTTTTTTTGCAAATTATAAAAAAATTAACACTCTGATAAAAAAATATGATATTATTATGCTGTTGAATTATTAAATAATCAAAGAAGGTGTAAATATGAGTATTGAAATTAAAGGAGTCATCATTGGAGAGGGAAAACCTAAAGTATGTGTTCCTATCGTAGAAAGCCATGATGAAGCGATTCTAAATAAATTAAAAGAATTTAATGAATTAGAAGTGGATATGATCGAATTAAGAATAGATTTTTATGAAAATATTCATCAAGAAGATGCATTAAGAAATTTATTTTTAAACATTGCTGCCTTACAAATACAAAAACCAGTTATTCTAACAATTCGTACAGCTGCAGAAGGTGGAGAAGTTGAAATTGATCCAAAAGATTATTTCAATGTTTATAAATTAGCAGTTGAAGCAAATGCATTTGATATTTACGATGTTGAATTAGCGTTAGGAACAAATATGGCAATTGAATTAAGAACACTTATTCATGATGCTGGTAAATATATGTTGATGTCAAGTCATAACTTTGATAGAACACCAGAAGTTGATTCATTGATGCAAAAATTTAGATCAATGGATTCTTTAGAAGCAGATATTATGAAGGTAGCAGTTATGCCAGAAGATTATCAAGATTTATTAAATCTACTTTTATTCACAGTTCAAGCTAAACATGAATATGCTCAAAAACCAATTGTGACAATGTCAATGTCATCTATTGGACTTACTTCACGTTTGGTAGGGGAACAATTCGGTAGTGCAATTACTTTTGCTACTGTAGGAAAAGCAAGTGCTCCAGGACAAATTGATTATCAAGAATTGAATCAAATGTTAGATATTATTCATAAAAATATTCAAGAAGCCTAAGCTTCTTGATTTTTTATACATATAATAAAGTGGTGAGATTATGAAAATTGATGTAAAAACTTTAGAAAAACTTGTTTGGATCATTTATAAACGATTCTTTATAGAAAAAGGAAAGCTAAAAGATATCCAAATAAAAATAGATCAGTATATTCAAATAAGAATGGTTTTAGTCTATAAAGGAATTGAAACTAAAATACACATAGATGCAAGACCTTATGTTAATGAAGATATTATTATTGATAGTCAAGGAAGCATACGTTATGGTTTTTTAAAGCTTAACTATGCTAAAATGTTACAAGAATGGGTTAAAGACATTCCTCAAGTATCTGTGAATAATACACAAATAAGAGTAAAAAACGAATATCTACAAGACATTCGTTTAAATAGTCAAGAAATAGAATTAGAGCTTTATTAAAGCTCTAATTCTATATGATATATTTTACCCCACATATAGATTTGATAAAAATAGGCAAGGAGTTGTGGTCCCATCATGAGTTGACCAAACCAAGGAACTTCAATGCTTTCGCTGTTTTCAATAAAGTGTTTAAGTTTTTTTATATCAAAAAGTTGATAAAGAATGTTATTTTTATCGTTAAGTGTTTCTAAGAGAAGATTTTTAATGTAAGTAAGGAAAAATGGAGAATGAGTTTTAGGGTAAGGATTTTTCTTACGATTATAGATTCCTTGAGGAAGGAAGTCTTTGAAAGCATCACGTAAAACAGCTTTTTCTTGTTGATCTTTAAACATATAGGTCCAAGGGACATTGTACATATATTCAACGATTTCTTTTGAAGCGAAGGGTACACGAAGCTCTACAGCGTTATACATAGATTGGCTATCACTCCGTGTTAAGAGTGTTTGCATAAACCATTCAATGTTTAAATAAATCATCTTTCTTTTATTGGTATCATAAAAGCTTTGATCGAGGTAGTCTATTTCATTAAGTGACTGATAATATTTACTTTGAACATATTCTTTAATGTTCAATTTTTTTATATTTTCATTAAGAAGTTCTAATCTTTGATCAACATCTCTAATCCATGGAAATGAATCTAGACTATAAAGTTCTTTTTTATAAAACCAAGGATAACCTCCAAAAATTTCATCTGCACACTCACCAGATAAAACGACTTTATGATTTCTTTTAATTTCTTTACAAAATAATAGAAAACTAGAATCAATATCAGCCATTCCTGGAGCGTCTCTAGCCATTAGACTTTGTTTTAAAAAGATAATTAAATTCTTTTGTGATAAAACGACATTATTGTGATGACTATGATAACGATTGACCATTAAATCAATATAATCACTATCTTTTGTAAGTTGATAATCATAGGGTTGAAAATATTTATCTTGGTCTAAGTAATCAATACTATAGGTTGAAATATGATTGACGTATTGACTGCTTATAGCTGTAATAATACTCGAATCTAAACCACCAGATAACATACAAGAAATAGGTACATCACTTAATAATTGTCTTTGAATACTTTTATTTACAAGGAAGCGGACATCTTGAACAGTTTCTTCATAACTTTTTAGATGTGCTTTTTTTTGTAAAGACCAATATCTTTCAATCATTAAATGCTCACCGTCAAACCATAAATAATGAGCAGGTCTTAAACTATAAATATCTTTATAAAGTGTACTTCCTGGTGATAAACTAGGACCTAAACCTAGTAATTCTTTAATTCCTGTTTTATCAACAACACATTTTCCAATGTACATTAAAATAGCTTTAATTTCACTTGAAATGACTAAATCATCATCTTTTAAATAATAAAAGAGAGGCTTTACACCTAAATGATCACGACAAGCAAAGATTTTATTTTCATAAGATATAACAAATGAAAAGATACCATCTAACATATTTAAACATTTTTCTTTATAAGCAATAAAACTGACAAGTAAAACCTCACTATCACTTTGACTATAAAAATGGAAACCTAAATCAATAAGATGTTTCTTTAATTCATTCATATTATAAATTTCACCATTAAAAATAATGCGATAAGTAATATCTTGATAAGTATATTCTAAAGGTTGCATACCTCCTTTTAAATCAATAATTGAAAGACGGCAATGACCTAATAAAACATGTTGATCAAAATAAGTTCGCATATCATCAGGACCACGATGGTCTAATAAATGGAGCATTTTATTAAATTTTCCACAATCATCTAAGACATTTCTTTGTTGATTATATAAACATAAAATTCCACACATCATTATTCACCCTATACACTATATGACATAAAAAAAAGAATATGAAAAAACAGTCCGAAGACTGTTTTTAACTATTCCTTATCTTTCTTTTCACTTACAACTTCTTTTAAAGTAGTTGCTAATCCTGCAATTCCTTGTAATTCACTTGGAATAATAATCTTAGTAGCATCACCTTTAGATAAGTTTTCTAAAGCTTTAAAACCTTGTAAAGTGACATAAGCTTGATCTGGATGTGCATCGTTGATATAAGTAATACCTTTTGCTTGTGCTTCATAAACTAAACGTAAAGCTTCAGCTTGACCTTCAGCTTTAGCGATGGCTGCTTCTTTTTCAGCTTCAGCTCTTAAGATCGTTGATTGTTTATCTCCTTCAGCATTTAAGATAGCAGCTGTTTTCTTACCTTCAGCTTGTAAAATAGCTTCACGTCTTTCACGTTCAGCACGCATTTGTTTTTCCATAGCTTCTTGAATATCACGAGGTGGAATGATATTTTTAACTTCAACACGGTGAACTTTAATTCCCCAAGGATCAGTTGCTTCATCAAGGATACTTCTCATACGTGAGTTAATAATATCACGAGATGTTAAAGTTTCATCTAATTCCAAATCCCCAATAATATTACGAAGAGTTGTTGCTGTTAAGTTTTCAATGGCATTAATAGGACGATCGACACCATATGTGAATAAACGAGGATCTGTAATTTGATAATAAACAACTGTATCAATTTGCATTGTAACATTATCTTTAGTAATAACAGGTTGAGGCGCAAAGTCTACAACTTGTTCCTTTAAAGAAACCTTATTAGCAACACGATCTAAAAATGGAACTAAAATATGAAGTCCAACACTACAAGTACGATTATAAGCACCGATTCTTTCTACAACATAAGCTTTTGATTGAGGAACAATACGAATTGCAAATGCAATAACACTGACAATAATAATTAAAACAATGATAATTAAAATTAAACCAATAATACTCATTTTCTTTCTCCTTTATTTATTAATTTTTTTAACCACAAGATGAGCACCTTCTACAGCAAGAATTTCACAATAATCTCCTTCTTCTAAAGTAGAATTATCTACACTAGAAGCGGACCATTCCATAGAAAGCACCTTAACTTCTCCTCTTGTATCAGCATCAATTCTTTTTAAAACAAGTCCATGTTGACCAATAACACGATCATAGTTTGTACTGACTGTTTGTGTTCTTAAGTATTTCTTAGCAAGAGGTCTGCTGATTCCAATACAAATAACACTTAAAATGATAAAGATAATAATTTGAATGGTTTGATTTAAACCTAAAGCATAGGCAATCAAGGCACCGATTCCACCAAGTGTAAACCAGATGCTTACTAAATCGATTGTAACTAATTCAATAATAGCAGTTACAATGATAACGCCTAGCCATATCCATAACATCATGATCTATCCCTCCCTTATAGATTAACTGTTAATATTTGGTGAACAACATCAAAATTTGCAGGATACTTTAGACCTTGTTTATCACTTAAATCTAAATGATATTCTCTAGCAAGGTTTTCAATAAAATTTTTATTAGAAACACGTCCATAACTTTTACCAATTGAAATACGATGCAATTGATCACTTGGATAAATTCCTTCATCTATTGCTGTTTTATCAACTGGCTTGATTCCTAATAAATTGTTCTCTTTATCAACTCCTAATAATACATATTGAACATTTTCAAAATGTTTACAAGCAGCTGTGTTTAAAGTGAGATTTGTACTATAAATAGTAACTGTTTTCTTTGAAATTTCATTTGTTGACCATACAAATGCCATAGCTATCATCCTTTCTACTTGTATTATATTATATATATTATTTTTATTCAATATATATTATTATTAATATTATTTATCTCTCATCACATTTCTTTTCATTGAAAAATAAATGCGGTATAATCATTGAAACAGGAGAAAAAGATGAAAAAAATATTAATTCTATTTTTACTTTTATTAGTGGTTGGGTGTCAAAGTAACACGTATGAAGATACGTATTATTTAACCTATTTTTATGTAGAAGATTGTTTGAATTGTCAATATTTTAAAAAGAATGTTCTTCCAGTTATTAAAAAAGAATTTGGTAAACATATGAAAATCAAAGCCTATAATATGGATGATGAAAAGACTTTTGATGAAATGAAAGCAAGCTATCAAGAACATATCAATCAAATCATTGATTTTAATGAGGATGATTATGGTTATGGACCAATGGTCTTTTTAGAAGGTTATCTTGCAATATTAGGGGCAGGAAACGAAGAGGATTATGTTGAACATCTTGTAAATGCTATTCAAGGAAAAGAATTGAATAAAGCATCAAAGAATGAAACATATTATTATTTAAGAAAGGGTAGGGTGAAACAATGAGAAAATTAAAAAAGATTCTATTAATTATTTTATTATTAGTACCATTAGTTGGTTGTCAAAACCAAAAAAATGAATGGAAGGAGACATATCATTTAACGTACTTTTATTTAAAAGATTGTTCCAATTGTCAACATTTTAAAAAGAATGTTCTACCAGCAATTAAAAAAGAATTTGGTAAACATATGAAAATCAAAGCCTATGATATGGATGATGAACAAACGTTTGATGAAATGAAAGAAAGTTATCAAAATCATATTGATCAAATCATTGATTTTGATGAAGATGATTACGGTTATGGACCAATGGTTTTTTTAGAAGGGTATATAGGTATTTTAGGAGCAGGTAATGCAGATGAGTATGTTGAACATTTAGTAAATGCTATTAAGGGTGAAAAGCTTAATGAAGCTGCTGAAATAGAAACTTATTATTTAAAAGATGGTAAGGTACAAAAATCTTAAAATATATTATCAATTAAAACAGAATATGTTAAACTTTAAAGAGAAAATAAAGGAGGAAGTGTTTATGTCAACACCACATAATCAAGCAAATAAAGGAGATATCGCAAAAACTGTCTTAATGCCAGGAGATCCTTTACGTGCAAAATATTTAGCAGAAACGTATTTAGAAAATGTTAAACAATTTAATGCGACAAGAAGCATGTTTGGCTATACAGGAACGTATAAAGGAAAAGAAGTTTCTATTATGGGTTCAGGTATGGGAATGCCAAGTATTGGTATTTATAGTTATGAATTATTTCATTTTTATGATGTAGAAAATATTATTCGTATTGGATCTTGTGGATCATTTAAAGAAGATGTTCGTTTAAGAGATATTATTATTGTACAAGGTGCTTGTACAGATTCAAATTATGCACATCAATATGAATTACCAGGAACATATTCAGCTATTTCGGATTATAGTTTATTAGAAAAAGCTGTAGAAAAAGCGAAAGAAAAGAATTTAAGTTATCATGTAGGAAATGTTCTATCTTCTGATTTATTCTATCATGCAGATAATAAAGCAGATAAATGGATTAAAATGGGATGTTTAGCTACTGAAATGGAATCTTATGCTTTATTCGCAAATGCAGCTTACGCTGGTAAAAAAGCATTAACTTTATTAACTGTTTCAGATTCATTAGTTTCAAATGAAGAAACAACTGCAGAAGAAAGAGAAAAAACTTTCACAGCAATGATGGAAGTTGCTTTGGAGATTGCATAGGTGTTAACTAAATTTGCATTTTTTGATTTTGATGATACTTTGATTCATGGAGATTCTGGTGGAAAACTTTTAAAGTATTATTTAAAAAAACATCCACTATCTGTTTTTAAATTATTTAAAGTGGTTTATCATTATGCTTTATATCTATTAAAGATAGAACCACTTAATAAAGCAAAATCAGCATGGTTATATCCATTAGATAAGATGTCTGATCAAGAGATTGAAAAGTTTTATCAAGAAGTATTAGAACCTTGTTATTATTTAAATGTCATTGAAGAATTAAAAAAGAAAAAGGCAGAAGGGTATACGATTTATATATGTAGTGCCTCTGTAGAAGCTTATCTTCGTTTTTGTAAGTTACCAGTAGATGAAATTTTAGGAACTAAAACAGTCATTAAAGATGGTAAATATACAAGTCAAATGATTGGAAAAAATTGTAAAAATGAAGAAAAGGTAAAAAGAATCCAAGAAGTGATAAAAAATCATAATCTAGAAATAGATTATGACTTATCTTATGCCTATTCGGATTCTTTACATGATATTCCAATGTTAAAAATGGTAAAAAATCGTATTAAAATTGATACTAAAGATGGACATATGTCCACATTTGAAATAGAGTAGCTTAGCTACTCTTTTATATTTAAGTCCGTAAAGAAAAGCATAATATTAATGAGTCCAGCTATTCCTACAACAATATAAATGAGCATTGATAAAAAACTATTTTGACCAAATAAACTATCTACCAAATTAAAATTAAATAAACCAATAAGACCCCAATTAATAGCACCGATCACAGTAAAAACAAGTGCTGTTTTTTGTAATGCATTCATTTTCTTAACCTCCTTAAATAGAGTCTATCCTATAAATTTGTATTTTATACATATAAAAATAAATAAAGAATATTTTTATAATGGAGGGATAGATTTGAAAAAATTATATATTGTCATTATAGGTTTAGTCATTTGTGCAATAGGTATTGTTGTTTTTTTTAAATTTAAAAATAATTCATTGGATGAAACGTTAAAAGAAGCTAAAAGTATGAGTTCTTATCAACTTATATGTGATATGGAAATGACACAAAATGATGAACTTAAAAGTTATGAAGTAAAAGTAGATTATTTAAAAAAAGATAAACAAAAATATTATCGAGTAGAACTTTATGATAAAAGTTTAAATCAATCACAAATTATTATAAAAAATAAAAAAGGAGTCTATGTTTTAACACCAACACTTAATCAAATGTTTAAATTTCAAAGTGATTGGCCTGAAAATAGTCCTAAACCATATATTTATCATTATTTAATCCAATTATTAGAAAATAATAAAGTTAAAAAGATTGAAAAAGGATATCAAGTAGAAGCAAAGGTGAAATATCCTAATGATACAAGAATTGTTAAACAAGAAGTTATTTTTGATAAAAAATTAAAACCATTGATTGTTTTATGTCTAGATCAAGATGAGGCAGAAATTGTTACTTGTAAAGTAAATGAATTTCATAAAAATAAAAATTTTACAGAGAAACATTTTAATCAAAATCAAGCATTGAAAGAATCAAAAAAGGATGTCAAAACATCCGCAAATAATGATGTTTTATATCCAGTTTCTCTATTAGGAGCTAAATTAGAAAGCGAAACAGTGTCTTCAATAGAAGGGGATAAAAATCATATTTTAAAATTTAGTGGTGATAAAAGCTTTACAATGGTAGAAACACAAGTAAATGCTCAACAAGTAATGCAGTTTTCTAATGATGAAGTGATCGATTTAATAGATGGGTTTGCATATTATCAACCTGGAAAATTATCGATGATGTATCATGGAATGATGTGTTCTTTATATTCACAAGATTTAACGAAAGAAGAAATGCTTTCAGTCATGACAAGTATGCAAACTTCATCGACAAAATAAAGAGATTTCAAATTGAATTATGAAATGGGTTGGATTATACTATTGTTTGGAGGTGTCTTTATGAATTTAAAACGTGACACGTATGCAATTGTAGATTTAGACCATTTAAAATATAATGTTGAATTAGCACATAGTGAATTTAAAAGACCGTTGATGGCTGTGATTAAAGCGGATGCTTATGGTCATGGGTATAAAGAAGTTGCTAGTTTTTTAAAGGATATTGATTATATTGAAATGTTTGCTGTTGCAACACTTCAAGAAGCAATTGAGTTAAGAGAATTAGGAATTAATAAAGGAATATTGATTTTAGGAGCTATTCCAACAAGTAAAGAAGATATTGATTTAGCTATTAAATATGATATTTCTTTAACAATGGTTTCAGTTGCTTATTTAAAATTATTGGATCATTTAATTGATAAAGGGCAAACATTAAAAGTGCATATTAAGTTAGATACAGGAATGCATCGTATTGGTTTAATGTCTAAAGAAGAATTATCAACTTTATTAAAACTAGTTGATCCTGATAAATTTAATGTAGAAGGAATCTTTACACACTTTGCGACAGCTGATGGAGATGATGAAGCCTACGAAAAACAAAGAAGTTTATTTTATGAAATGATAGGTAATTGTAAATTCAAATATATCCATTGTTGTAATTCAGCAGCGATGACTTATCATCATGATGAAAAATCAAATATGGGAAGATTAGGAATTACCATGTATGGATGTTCACCAAATGGTGAAGAAGAAACAAAATTCAAACAAGTAATGTCGCTTTATACAAAAGTAGCAATGATCAAAAAAATACCAGCAGGAGATCAAGTGGGATATGGTTTAACATATACGGCTAAAGAAGATGAATATATTGCAACATTACCAATTGGTTATGCAGATGGTTTTATTAGAAAAAATCAGGGGCGTAAAGTATATATCAATGGTAAGTATTATGAAATTGTAGGACGTGTATGTATGGATCAAATGATGGTTAGAGTAGATGAAAATGTAAAAATAGGAGATCAAGTGGAAATTTTTGGTGAACATATTTCTCTTGAAAGTATGGCGAAAGATCTAGATACGATTTCTTATGAAGTTTTATGTTTGATTTCTAAACGTGTACCAAGGGTCTATGTTCAAGATGGACAAGTAAAAGAATTGTTATAAAAAACGAACTCAAATATGAGTTCGCTTTTTATTTAAATAATTCAGCAATTCTATAATATGATAAAGAACCAGATTTTTGAACTTTTACTTTTCCGTTTTTCATAACGAATGTTGAAGGAATTGTTCCGTCATCTGTTTTAAAAGTTTTTTGAATGTATGTTGTTGCATTATTTTCTTTAGCTAAATTTACATAATAAATTTTATCACTATGATTTTTTTCTAAATATTTTAAGCAAACATTTTTGTAGTTTAATGTCGTATTATCCTTATCACTACCTACAACGACTACAAAACTATCTTTATCTTTGATTTTTTCTTCTAATTTATCTTGGGAAATTGTTGAAAGTTCAACATGTGTAACTTGTCGATAAGCAAATAATGCAATAAAAACTACAAATACAAGCCCAAAGACGCTCACTTCTTTCCCGATTTTTTTAAAAAAATCCATAGAAGTTCCTCCTTTTATACTTTTCTATAATACCAAATTTCACCTGTATAAACAATAAAAAAAATAGCCAGAGGCTATTTCATTCTTGTTTTAGCAAAGTTCCATGTATCTCTACACATTTCATCAATGCCTCTAGTAGCAACCCAACCAAGTTCTTCTTTAGCTCTTGTAGGATCTGCATAACATGTAGCAATATCACCAGCACGACGAGGTTTAATTTCATATTTTACTTTTACACCATTAACTCTTTCAAAAGCATGAACAAGTTCTAATACACTATATCCTCTACCAGTACCTAAGTTACAAATATGTAATCCTGGTTTATTATATTTTTCAATGGCAAGAACATGTCCTTTAGCTAAATCTACAACATGAATATAATCACGTACACCTGTACCATCAGGTGTATCATAATCATCACCAAAGACACCTAAACAAGGAAGTTCTCCAGCAGCTACTTTCATAATATAAGGCATTAAGTTATTTGGAATACCTTTAGGATCTTCACCTAATAATCCTGATTCATGAGCTCCAATAGGATTGAAATAACGTAATAATGTAACTGACATATCAGGACATGCATGTTGTACATCTGTTAAGATTCTTTCCATCATGGCTTTACTAGCACCATATGGATTAGTTGTTTCTCCTAATTTACAATCTTCAGTAAGAGGAACCACTTCAGGATCTCCATAAACTGTAGCACTTGATGAAAAGACGATATTATTGACATGGTATTTTTTCATCATCTTAGCCACAATTAATGTAGTAGTTAAATTATTTGTATAATATTCAATAGGTTTTTCTACAGATTCACCAACAGCTTTAAAAGCAGCACAGTGAATAACAGCATCAATTTCATTTTCAATAAAAACTTGTTCAGTTTTCTTTTCATCTAAAATATTAAATTCATAAAATTTAACGTCTTTTCCAGTTATATCCTTAATATATCCTAAAACTTCTGGTTTAGAGTTAGAAAAGTCATCAATTACGATTACTTCATGATTAGCTTGTAATAACTCAACACAGATGTGACTACCAATATAGCCAGCACCTCCGGCAACAAGTACTTTCATTTTATTACCTCCATATATACTTTTTACGTATTCATTATACCAAATAATAAAAGGCAATCAATAATAATAAAAAAAGTGTAAAAAATAGAAATAAAAAACATTGATAAAATCAACATAAAATAAAAAAGGTATAAAAAAACACAAAAAAAGTGTAAAAAAGAGTTGACGTAAAGGGATAAGGATGTTATTATAAGTGGGCACTAGTCGAGGAGGCTTAGCTCAGTTGGGAGAGCATCTGCCTTACAAGCAGAGGGTCAGCGGTTCGAGCCCGTTAGCCTCCACCATTAAAAAATAGTGTTTAAAATAAATAAAATGCCGGCTTAGCTCAATTGGTAGAGCAACTGACTTGTAATCAGTAGGTTGAGGGTTCAAGTCCTTTAGCCGGCACCATGATGGAGAGGTAGCGAAGTGGCTAAACGCGGCTGACTGTAACTCAGTTCCTTTTGGTTCGGTGGTTCGAATCCACTCCTCTCCACCATCTATCTAATGAATGGGGTATAGCCAAGTGGTAGAGCATCTGACTTTTAATCAGAGGGTCAGGCGTTCGAGTCGCCTGCGGGTCACCATTTAACTGAATAAGCCCAGGTGGCGAAATTGGTAGACGCACAGGACTTAAAATCCTGCGGACCTTAAAATCCGTGCCGGTTCGACTCCGGCCCTGGGCACCATTCAATGCGGGTGTAGTTCAATGGTAGAACTTCAGCCTTCCAAGCTGACTACGTGGGTTCGATTCCCATCACCC
>NZ_PYLQ01000024.1 GCF_003024685.1 Faecalibacillus intestinalis
TTCAATAATCTGTATTCTCTGGATTTTTTATTTTTAGCATATTTACGCATAATTCTTTTTCGAGTATGATTGAGTTGATCATTTATTAGTCTGGTAACGTGAAAATGGTCAACAAGCAAGGTCGAATTTGGAAAATATGTCTTTAGTAAGGGTTTGAATATAAAGCTCATATCAGTGCATATGTATTCGACCTTTTTTCTTTCTTCCAAATCAATCTTAAATAGATAGTCGGACATGATATCATGAGTTCTGGATTCAACGATATCAATAATCAAATTGTTTTCAAAGTTCATAAGGATTTTATATTTGGAGTTTCTAGAGAAATGAAATTCATCAATCAATAGAACTCTAGGAAGGCTATGTCTTTTAATTCTGACAAAAGTATCAAATATTTCCATGATTCTGGTAGAAGAAACACCAAACATTCTAGCAATGGAAGCATAAGTAGCATTATAAGGTTTTAACCTGTTTAGAATAGAAAAGATAGCTGTTCTAGTAAAAGACCAATCACCATAAGCAATAGGATTTACATCAGAAAAAGAAGCATTACAGTCAATGCATTTATATCTTTTAACATAAGTAATCATCTTTACAGGTGGATAGGTTACACTTTATTGTACAATTCTAAAGAGAACTGTTTATAATAAATAAAAATGAAATGAGGTAACCAAAATGGCAAGAGAAAGAAGAAATTACACTGATGAATTTAAAAAGAAAATTGTTGAATTGTATAATAGTGGAAAACCAAGGGCTGAACTTGTAAGAGAGTATGAGTTAACACCATCAGCTTTATCATCATGGATCAATAAATACAATAATTCAGGTTCATTTAAAGCAGAAGATAACAGAACTCCTGAAGAAAATGAATTAATCAAGCTTCGTAAAGAAAATCAACGATTAAAAAAGGAAAATGATATTTTAAAGCAAGCAGCGCTGATTATGGGACGAAAATAAATGTTATTTTATCCAATTCGTATAAATATCCAATCAGCGCGATGTGTAAATTACTCAATATTTCAAGATCATCTTTATATTACGCTAAAAATAAACCTGCAAAAAAATATAACGCAGAAGAAGAAAAACTAACACAACATATTAAAGAAATATTTAAAAATAGTCGTAATAACTATGGATTTAGAAAAATCAAAGTTGAATTAAAGAAAAAAGGTATTATAGCCAGTAAGCGACGAATTAGACGTATCATGAAGGAAAATACGTACACAGTCAAACAATATAAAGTGCATAAACAGACATGCAATAACGATAAAATAGATAACAAGTTAAAACGAAATTTCAATCAAGAAGAAAGAATGAAAGTAATTGTAAGTGATTTAACTTATGTCAATGTTGCAGGAAAATGGAACTACATATGTTTAATGTTAGATCTATATAACAGGGAAATTGTAGGCTATGCAGCAGGAAAACATAAGGATGCTGATTTGGTTAGAAAAGCAATAACTACAATAAAATATGATTTAAATAAAATTGAAATATTTCATACAGACAGAGGAAATGAATTTAAAAATAATATTATAGATGAAGTACTAGATACTTTTAAAATAGATAGGTCACTTAGCGCTAAAGGATGTCCATATGATCATGCAGTAGCAGAAGCAACCTATAAGATAATAAAAACAGAATTTGCATTTAATAGAATATTTAATGATTTTGAAGAATTAGAAAGAGAATTGTTTGATTATGTAAATTGGTATAACAATATTAGAATTCATGGTTCACTAGAATATAAGACACCTATTGAATATCGTTCAAATGATCAGAAATAGAGTCAGGGATCCTGTTTAAGAGGTTCAAAGGTTGAAAATATTGAGAGAATTTAAAATTTTGTTTAGAAAAAGATTCAATAGAATCAATTAAATGTGTTATACTTTGCATGATGAAATATCCTTTCGTTAGATTTTGGTTGACGCTTAAAAGTATATCTTAGTAATCATTTTATTGTTTATGTAGATAAATTGGAAGGTAGTGTATTTACGCTATTTAATATAGATTTTTGACACTATCAAAATAAAAAGGAAAGTGTTATATGAAAAATCATGTAAAAGTGAAGATTGATGTAATCTTAAATAATAGTTTATTTAAGATTACAATGATTGTTCTATGTTGTTTGATATTGTCTACTTCTATTATTAGAACGGATAATTTTATAAATTGTATGTTTAATGGGTTAGTCATTTTTGCTTTATTAATAAATATCTATCATTTACCAATAGTAAATGATTATATAAAGAAGTACAAAAAGAAATGTGGATTTATAATATTATTAATAGCATGCATTGTTTTTGGTTTTTGGTATTATTTTCAAATTGGTGGATTAGTAGGTTTTACGATCATTTGTATTTCCTTTTATTTGATTATATGGGGTATATTAAATACTTATAAAATTAAAGAATTGTTTTACATGTTGTTAAATCTTATATAGATCTAACAATTTTTTTATATGTTGGTGTACATAATTTTCTATGTGCAACTCATTTATGTTTTGTTATAATAGAAGCTAAGGTGGTGATTTTATGCCAGTTGGCGTTTTAACAAATGTATGTGCTGTTTTTATAGGCACTTTTATTGGAGGGCTTATTAAAAAAGTTTTACCTAAACATTTAATGGAAGAACTACCAAAGGTTTTTGGGATTTGTTCAGTAACAATTGGATTAATGTCAGTCATTCAAGTAAAGACATTACCAATGGTTATTATGGCTATTATTTTAGGTTTTGTTATTGGTGAACTATGTCATTTATATGATCATGTTCATGATATCTTTGCGTTTTTATTAGATAAACTACCTTTTCATATGGAAGGTAATCAAGAAGAATATATGCATCTTTATTTATTAGTTGTTTTGATGTTTTCAATGTCTGGAATGGGATTATTTGGAGCTCTTACAGAAGGAATGTCAGGTGATGCATCTGTTTTAATTTCTAAATCGGTTTTAGATTTTTTTACAGCTGTTTTATTTGGAGCTGCTTTAGGTTACGCACAAAGTTTAATATGTGTTCCACAATTACTTATTTTACTTGCATGTTTCTTTCTAGCAAAAGCAATCTTACCATTTGTAAGTGCAACAATGATTGCTGATTTTAAGGCTTGTGGTGGTGTCATTACAATGATTACAGGGTTAACTGTTTCTAAAATATTAGATGTAAGAGCGATGAATCTTGTTCCTGCACTTATTTTAGTCATGCCTTTTGTTGGTCTTTATGCCATGATTTAGGAGAAAATCATGTTAAAACAAGTAACGATACAAGATTTAGAATTACTTTATCATATAGAAACAACCTGTTTTCCTATACAAGAGGCAGCAAGTTACCAATCATTAAAAGAAAGATTAACAGTTTATCATGAAGGATTTGAAATTTTTTATATTGATCATCAAGCAATCGGTTATATTGGTGGTCTAAGAAATAATGAATGTAATCTACCAGATAGTATGTACGAAAATGCTTTTTTACATCAAGAAAATGGAAAATATCAAATGATTTTTTCAGTCTGCATTTTACCTGAATATAGAGGACATGGTTATGCTAGAGAAATGGTAAAGGAATATGTAGAGAAAAGAAAAAATGATGTAGACGGATTTATTTTGACATGTAAAGATCATCTTATTCCTTTTTATGAAAGTTGTGGTTTTAAATTTGTAAAAGTTTCAGCATCTACTCATGGAAATGCTAAATGGAATGATATGGTAATTGATTGTCGTGGAGAAATATAATATTTCTCTTTTTTTGTACTATTTGTCCAATGACGAAAAGGTTATTTAGGAATAGAATAAGAATATAGAATAAAGGGGAATGAATATGGATCAAATATATAGAGAATATAGTGAAAAATATAAACATATATTGCATTATGCAGGAATCATGAAAAAAGAAAATGTTCTTTTTGAAAATCAAGAAATAATTGTTTTAAAGGATGTTAAAGATTATCAAGATTTTGATTATAGTTATTTTGAAAATTGTGAAATAGAAAAGAGTTGTATTTATCATAAAATTACATATGCTTTAGCTGTTTTAAAAAAAGTAGAAAATGGGATAATTGTTGATCAAATGAAAACTGTAGGTTGGTTAAATACGGTCTTGGATCAACATTATTCCGCATATAAAACAGACCTTTGGTATTTACATAAAGGTAATTGGGATAAGTGCTATTTAGAAGAACATTATGATTTTTTATCAGCGATAGAGGTCTATTTTTATTTATTTGGCAAAGAGGAAACATTTCGATTATTAGAAGATAAAAATCAAGAGATGGAACATTCTTTAAAAATAATAGAAGAATTAATTAAACAATATCAAAAGGAATGTCAAGACGATCAATATGCTTTATTAAAACACTTTTTAGTATTGATTTTTAGTCAACAGTTAGAAAAAATAGAAGTAGAACATAAGGAAATTGTTTTCCAATTATTAAAAGAAATCATCGAATTAAAATCAATTGTATTACCTTTATTATTATTGTGTGATTTTTATCAAAAAGATTTTGATGAAGAATGGGCTACTATCTCTAAAGAAGTTGATCGTAATTATTTAAAAGAACAAATAGCCTATATACCTTTTACTGAAAGTGAAGATTATTTAGATTTAAATATTACAGATGTTTTAGTTTATAAAGATAAAATAGAAAAAATACCAGTGGGGTTAATGAAATATTTCAATAATTTGAAAGAAGTATATGATGATTTAAAAGAAAAACTATCATTTAATCAATCTCTTTTAGAAGTAGAAAGAATAATTTTATTAATGGAAAAAGACTACCAACTTTATCCTTTTGAATCATTCGTTAGTGAATTAAAGATTCATTATTCAAAAGAATATTTTATTTTAATGAAATTATTAGAAATAGTTATGAAGGATTGTCAAGAAGCAAAATTAGGAAGAGAAACAGTTAAATTAACTTTATCATTGATGATGAATCAAAAACTAAGATTAAAAATATTTGGTTTTTAAATAGGGAATACTTTGTGCTACAATAAAAGTAGTAGGAGGTATTTTTATGGAAAAAAGATACTATAGTGAATACAGTCAATGTTTAGATAGAAATATGGATTTTATCGTTTATGGACATAGTGGTGTGCCACTTCTTGTATTTCCATCACAAGATGGTCATCCTCAAGATTATGAAAATTTTGGAATGGTCGATGTGATCAAAGATAAAATAGAAAATGGTTATGTACAATTGTTTTGTGTCGGAAGCATTGATGAAGAAAGTTATTCTGATGAAATGGGAGACAAAGCACGTCGTAGTTATTTATTAGAACAATTTTATTACTATATTTGTGATGAAATAGTGCCTAGAATAAAAGAAATTAATGGTACAGGAAAGATGATTTATACGACAGGATGTTCTTTAGGAGCAACACATGCAACAAATATGATGCTTCGAAGACCTGATTTATTTATGGGTTGTGTTGCTTTAAGTGGATATTATGATACTGATCTTTTCTTTGGACAATATGTTGATGAAAATATTTATAATAATAGTCCTTTAAAGTACTTAAATGGGATGTCAAGAAATCATCCTTATGTTGATTTATACAATCAAAGACATATTATTCTTTGTTGTGGACAAGGTGCATGGGAAGATGAAATGGTTAAATCAACAGGATTAATGAAAGAAACATTTGATCGTTTAAGTGTCAATGCATGGTGTGACTTTTGGGGAAGCGATGTCAACCATGATTGGCCTTGGTGGCGTAAACAATTACCCTATTTTTTAGGACATATTTTATAAAGGGGGAAATCGAAATATGAATTTAGTCTTTATTTCACCAAATTTTCCAACATATTATTGGAATTTTTGTAAATCACTTAGAGAAAGAGGTGTTACAGTTTTAGGGGTTGGAGATGCACCTTATGATGATTTAGTAAATGAAACAAAGGAAAGCTTAGTAGAATATTATCGTGTAAATAATCTTCAAAATTATGATGAAGTTTATCGTGCAATGGGATTTTTTATTGGGAAATATGGACGCATTGATTATATTGAATCACAAAATGAATTTTGGCTTGAATTAGAAGCTCAGTTAAGAGAAGATTTTAATATTCATCATGGGTTGAGACCAAAAAAATTAGAAGTGATGAAATTTAAATCAAAAATGAAAGATGTTTATAAGAAAGCAAATGTTCCAACAGCAAGATATAAAGTATTTAAAGATGATCAAGAACTTTTAGATTTTTGTAAAGAAGTTGGTTTTCCAATTGTTGTAAAACCAGATAATGGTGTGGGTGCTTCTTTTACATATAAATTAAAAAATAACAAACAAGTTAAGGAATTTTTAAAGAATTGGGATCGAAATATTAGCTTTATTGCAGAAGAATATATTGATGGTCTTGTAGAAACTTTTGATGGTATTACTGATAGTCAAGGAAATATTTTGATTTGTACAAGTCATGTGATGATGGAATCTATTATGGATACGGTCAATGAAGGTGGAGATACTGCTTTTTATGGACAAATTGTTGAAGGTAGTGATATTAAAGAAGTAGGAAGTCGTGTTGTTAAAGCATTTGACGCTAAACAAAAATTCTTCCATTTTGAATTCTTTAGATTAGGTAAAGATAAAGCGGGTTTAGGAAAAAAAGGAGATCTTGTTGGTTTAGAAGTCAATATGAGAGCACCTGGAGCCTATATTCCAGATATGATGAATTATTCATATAACGCAAATGTCTATGATATCTTTGCGGATATGTTGATTTATGATCGTTGTTTTATTGAACCTAAACAACAATATTGTATTGGATATGCTGGAAGAAGAGATGGTTTAAAATATAAACATCATAGTCAACAAATACGTATGAAATTTAAAGATCAACTTATTTCTCATGAAATTGTACCTGATGCATTAGCAGCGGCAATGGGAAATCAGGTTTATTTATTAAGAGCAAAAAATGAAAAAGAAATTCAAGAAATGATTAAATATGTATTAGAAAAAAAGGATTCGTTTTGAATCCTTTTTTATAGTTCATGAACAATTAATAAATATTTCATAAACTCATTATTATGTTATAATAAACATACCAAGGAGGTCATCGTTATGAAAAAAAAGTTTCTAGCATGCATGCTTATCATGATGCTTACAATAACAGGTTGTTCAAGTAAATCAATAACACAAACATTATTTGTTGAAAAAAATAATAAATATGCTTTATGTACATTAGAAGGAGATTTAAAAACAAAGTTTATTTATTCTTCTTATAAAAAGGTAGAAAATGAAGGATACGTGGTTGTTCATGATAAAAAATATGAATACATTTCAACAGATGGTAAAAAATTAATTAAATATAAAAAAGGAACAACATTATCCGTTGTTGAAAATATGATTGTTGCTAAAGATGCTAAAGGCAAGTATACAATTTATGATCAACAAGGGAAGGAATTATATAAAGATAGTAAAAAGGTAAAAATTTATATGTATGATTTACCTGTTATCTATAAGAATAAAAAATATTCTGTTTTAAATAGTGAAGGTGAAGTTGTAACTACTTCTAAAAAAGCAATCAATTATGCTGGAATTTATCATGATTCATTTATTACAGTAGCATATAAAGATAAAACTGTACTTTTTGATACTTCTTCAAATAGTCAAATTGATGAAGAAGGATTAACTATTAAATTAAAAGGGCAATATAAAATTGTCGCTAATGATTATAAAAAAGGTTTTGTTTTATATGATCAACAACAAATAAACTTAGCGTATGTTTCTTTAAAAGGAAAGGTTAAATTTGAAAAGAATATAGAAGTTGATTCTGTAAAATTCAAAGATTCATCACTTATTTTAAAAAATGAGGATGGTATAAGATTGTTATCTTTAGATGGTAAAAAGGATGTTGTAGCGACAAGTTATTATAAAGATGTAAATAATTATTTATCTAAAAATGCAAGTTATATTTATGGTCCACATAAATTTACTAAAGATGGTAAAGAAAAAGATGTTAAAGGTATCCAGTTAAATCCTAATGTTGCTTCGGTACACGGTCATATTTTCCCAGTATATGTTCAAAATAAAGGATATCAATATTATGGTTTTAATGGTAAAGAAGCAATTAAAACAATTTATAAAGATGCTCAAGATTTTGATCAATATGGAGTGGCGGTTGTTTCTAAAGATGGTGAAAAGTATTATTTAATGAATTCTAAAGGAGAAAAACAATCTAAAAATTATGTAAAGATTGAATCTATTGGAGAAGGATATTATGCAGCCTATGAAACAAATAGTAAGTATGAAATTATTAATACTGAAGGAAAAATAGATATTCATGATTATTTCATGGGTGAAAGTCAAGCTTTTGAATTTGATGGTAAAGTTTATGCTTTATTAAATAAAAGTGGAACAACATATTTATATGATATGGAAAAAGGTGAATCTGTATTTTCTCTTGAAGGAGAATATCAATTATATAATGGTAAGTATTTAAGAAAGAAAAATCATAAAGCATATTATGATTTGGAAGGAAATTTAATTTATAAGGGGTAATCTATGGAATATTATATTGTATTATTAGTTTTCTATGCAATTACACTTATCTTTTTAAGATTAGTGTTTGCTGAAATTGAAGGTAGACAAGCAAGAAAGATGTCAAATGTACGTTATTTTTTAAGATACCATTCAAAGTTTGTTTATCGTAATCAGTTTTCAATTATTTTTGTAGCATTTCTTTGTTATATGATTGTTTCTGTGGAAAAAGCATTTTCTACAATGTGGTTTTTACAATTGTTAGGTTTTATTGCGGTAGGAGTTATTAGTGATGCTCTTTCACAAATTGTTTATTATTATTATATTAATTTTCGTTTTAAAAAGGATATTGTTGAAAGTGAAGAATTAAAAAATGAAATAGAACAAGCTGTTTTAAATCAAGGCGAAGAGCTCATGCAACAAACAATTCCTAGTTATGAACCACATAGAATAATTGAAGATTATTTAAATGAAGAAAATCATTTAGCTGTTATATCAGTAGATGGTGGAAATTTTACTTCACAATTTGAAAAATTACCACCAATTACGTATTCTGTAGAATTAAATCCAACAAAAGCAAGAGAAACCTTAGAAGAAAAAGGTGTCAAAGTAACAACTTTTACTTCACAAGGGAAAATGCCTTTTAAAGATGAAAAATTAGATGTTGTTGTTAATGAGTTATCTAATTATGATAAATTTGAAATGTATCGTATTTTAAAACCAGGTGGTTATTTAGTTGTTGATCAATTAGGAAGTGACAATTATAAAGAAATTATTAATATGTTTATTCCGTTTAAATTAAAAGGACAATGGAATAAAGAAGCTTGTCAGTTAACTCTTACAGAGATAGGATTTGATATTGTTGATAGTTATGAAGATGTAGGACATATTCGTTTTCATTCTTTATCAGCAGTTCTTGCTTTTATGAAGAGTATTTCTCCTGAAAGAGTGGAAAAATATGAGCAATTTATGAACTTCTATGCCGATGTATTAAAGAAAATCAAAAAGAACCAATTTTATGAAATTACTACTCATAAATTTATGGTAATAGCAAGAAAAAATGATATGAAACAGGAAAATTAAAAAAATTTCCTGTTTTTTTAATTTATAAATTAAAAAAATGTAGTATATATCGACTAAATTTGATTTGAATATGTAAACGCTTTATTTTTTTAGAAAATCTCTAGAAATTCTAAAAATATGATGCTATAATTGTATCATAGAAATTTTTAAGGAGGAGTCATATAATGGCAAAAGAATTATCTTTCGTAGTATCTGATCCAGTTGGATTACATGCTAGACCAGCTACTATCTTAGTAAACCAAGCTAGCAAATTCACTAGCAATATTAAATTAGTTTATAATGATAAAGAAGTAAACTTAAAATCTATCATGGGAGTTATGTCTTTAGGTGTTCCTACTAAAGCTACAGTTACTATCGTAGCTGAAGGTGATGACGAAGAAGATGTAATTGCTTCAATTGCTAAAGTAATCAAAGAACAAAAAGTTGCTGAATAATAGCATTAATGAAAAGGGAATCAACATGATTCCCTTTTTTTATGCTATAATGAATTCAGAGGTGTAAATCATGGCTAAGAAGTTTAAAACAAATGCGCTTAGAATGTTGGATAAAGCAAAGATTGCTTATTCGATAAAGGAATATGAATATGATGAAGATCATTTAGATGGAAGACATGTAGCAAGTCAGGTAGATATGGTGCCAGAAGCTATTTTTAAAACACTTGTTTTACATGATAACCATAATGAATATCTTGTATGTTGTGTTCCTGTTTTAGAAGAAATTGATTTAAAAAAGCTTGCTAAATTAGCAGGTAGAAAAAACGTAGAAATGATCCATCAAAAGGACTTATTACCTGTAACAGGTTATATGCGAGGAGGATGTTCTCCAGTAGGAATGAAAAAACAATTTCCAACGTATATGGATGAAAGTATTTTAAATGTCGATGAAGTTGCTTTTTCAGCAGGAAAGCGTGGTTTTCAAATGATTGTTAGGGTTCAAGATATTTTGGCATACTTAAATGTCGAAATGGGAGATATTATACGAAAATAATTTGAAAACGGTTACATTTTTCTATGGTTTTTGACAAAGAGCTTTGATATACTTATATTAAGAGGTGGTAAAAATGAATTATAACGAAAAGTATCAAAAATGGGTTAGTAAAGAAGATTTGGATCCTGCTTTAAAAGCAGAATTATTATCAATGGATGAAACTGCAAAGGAAGATGCATTTTATACAGATGTTGAATTCGGAACAGCAGGGATGAGAGGTATCTTAGGTGCAGGTACAAATAGATTAAATATCTATGTTATTCAAAAAGCAAATGTTGGTTTTGCTAAATACATTGCATCTTTACCAGAAGGTAAAGAAAGAGGTGTAGCTATTGGATATGATAATAGACATATGTCTTATAAATTTGCGATTGAATCAGCAAAAGTATTAGCAACATATGGTATTAAATCATATATCTTTGAATCATTACGTCCAACACCAGAATTATCATTTGCAGTGCGTTATTTAAAATGTGCTGGTGGTATCATGATTACAGCAAGTCATAATCCAAAAGAACATAATGGATATAAAGTATATGATGATACAGGATGCCAATTATTACCAGAAGCAGCTGATCAAGTTGTACAATATGTAAATGAAGTAGAAGATGAATTAAATATTAAAGTGTTCTCTGATGAAGAAGCTTATCCATATATGACATGGATTGGTGAAGAAGTAGATGAAGCTTATTATAAAGAAGTTATGGCAATTGAAGTTAATCCAGGAATGGATAAAAGTGATTTTAAAATTGTTTTCTCTCCACAACATGGAACATCAAATATTGCAGTTAGAACATGTCTAACAAGACTTGGATATGATCTTGTACCAGTTTTAGCTCAATGTGCACCAGATCCAGATTTCTCTAATACAAAATCTCCAAATCCTGAAGTACCAGCTTCTTATGAATTAGCGATTAAAAAAGCAAAAGAAGTTGATGCTGATGTAGTAGTTATTACTGATCCAGATGGTGATAGATTAGGTGTTGTTGCTAAACATAATGGTGAATATGTTTTAATGTCAGGTAACCAATCTGCAGCTGTTTATTTGGAATATATTTTAAGCCAAATGAAAGAAAAAGGAACATTACCTGATAATGCAGTTATGTATAATACAATCGTAACTTCTGATTTAGGTGAATTAGTAGCTAGAAGTTATGGTGTTGATGTAGAAAAAACATTAACTGGATTTAAATTTATTGGTGATAAGATTCGTAAATATGAACAAACTCATGAAAAAACATTTGTATTTGGTTATGAAGAATCTTATGGATGTGTTATTAAAGATTTCGTTAGAGATAAAGATGCAGTGCAAGCTGTTTTAACTGCTGCAGAAGCAGGTAACTTCTATAAAAAACAAGGTAAAGATTTAGTTGATGTTTTAAATGAATTATATGCTAAACATGGTACATTTAAAGAAACTCAAATTGCTTTATCTAAAGCAGGAGCTGCAGGAGCTGCACGTATTAAAGAAATCATGGATAATTTAAGAAAAGATGCACCTCAAGAAATTGGTGGTGTTAAAGTTGTAAAAGTTGAAGACTATGGAAATAGTACTTGTTCTGATGGAACAACTATTCAATTACCAAAATCTAACGTATTAAAATATTACTTAGAAGATGGCTCATGGATTGCAGCAAGACCATCAGGTACAGAACCTAAATGTAAATTCTATTTCTCAATCAAAGGCAGCGATGCTGATGATGCCGCTAGTAAAACGGAAGTATTCCATAAAGCAATGATGGAAATTATTGGTGAATAGAAAATGAAAGAAAAGCAATTCATAAAAAATGAATTGCTTTTTTTATAAAAATGCTAATTAAGTTTATAATTAATTTAGTAGAAGCACTTATTGTTTCTTATTCTTTAAGTCGATTATGTCATGTTAAAAAACAAAAACTCTATTTTGTTTTGAATACATTAATGACTTTTTCTATAGAAATAATAAGTGACTATTTTGATGCGAATTATGCACCATTAGCCATTGCTTATATTATATGTTGGAATATTTTATTATTATTTTTTACTCGAAAAGAATATATATATAATTTATTTATGTGTATATTTAATGAACTCTTAATTACCTTGAGTGCATTGTTACCCTTGATGTTTATAAGTCATTATTATCTATTATTAGCGGCCGTAGAAGCTAAAATCTATCATTTATTATTATCTGTTCTTTTTATAAGATATCAAAAAAGATATCGTTATTTTATTAATAAATATTGGGTTTTAGTGATGATGAATTTGACAGCTTGTTTATTGATTTTAAATTTACAGGGTAGAATAATCATGGAAGGCAGTTATACATTTAAAACAATTATGACTATTTTCTTGTGTATATTTGTTGTTTTTTTATCATTAACATTTTTTGCTTTTTTAGAAGAATCTAATAATGAAAAAGAAAAAGTTACAAAACAGTTAGAAGAACGTAAATATCAAAATATTACATATGATATGATGAAAAGGACAAAAGAAGAACTCTATCGTTTAGAACATTCATTAACTTATTATATGTTATCTATAAAAAAATATTTAGAGACACAAAATCAAGATGAAGTATATAAAATCATTGATTCGTATATTGAACGCGTATCTAATGTGAATATTGTCATTTATACAGGAAATGATTTATTTGATTTATCACTTACAACGCATTTGAGTCAAATGTCATCTAAAGTCAATATGTGTATTATGATTAGTAAAGATGAATTTTATAATCATATTCAATTTATTGAATTTGTTTTATCATTGTTAGATTTGATTGAATCAAAAGATGTAAGTTTATTAATAAAAGAAGATGGTTTTGTTAAACTTATACAAATAAGTGCAGAATATGATTTTATTGATGAAAATCAAGTAAAAGAGATTGTGAACCGTGATTATGAATTTGATTGTCATTATCAAATGATAACGGATCAAAATCTGCATCTATTAAAAATAAAAATAATTGAACATTTTGAATAAATAAGTGTTATAATTTTTGAGTATTAAAGAGAGGATGGAGATTATGTACGCTAAAAATACTTGGGAAAAGTATAAAGATCAATTAAATGAAGTATTTGATTATAATGAAGGTTATAAACATTATATTTCAAAAAATAAAACTGAACGTGCCTGTGTTAAAGATTCTATTAAATTAGCTGAAGAAAAAGGTTTTAAACCATTAGAATCATTTGATACCTTAAAATCAGGGGACAAGGTTTATGTAACAAATAGAGGAAAAAATATTGCTTTATTTATTATTGGTAAAAAACCTCTTACTGAAGGTATGAGAATTTTAGGGGCTCATATTGATTCACCAAGAATGGATTTAAAACAAAATCCTTTATATGAATCAGAAGGTTTTACTTTAGCTGATACACATTATTATGGTGGAATTAAAAAATACCAATGGGTAACAATTCCTTTATCTTTATATGGTGTTGTTTGTAAAAAAGATGGAACTGTTGTTGATGTTGTCATTGGTGAAGATGAAAATGATCCAGTTGTAGGAATTAGTGATTTATTAATTCATTTATCTGCAGATCAATTAGATAAAAAAGCAGCTAAAGTTATTGAAGGAGAAAACTTAGATGTTACTTTAGGAAATATGCCATTATTTGGTGAAGAAAAAGATGCTGTTAAAGCGAATGTTTTAAAATTATTAAAAGAAAAATATGATATTGAAGAAGAAGATTTCGTATCTGCTGAAATTGAAGTTGTACCAAGTGGTAAAGCAAGAGACTATGGTTTGGATCGTTCAATGGTTGCAGGATATGGTCATGATGATCGTGTTTGTGCTTATACTTCACTTACAGCTATTTTAGATAGTAATGTCAGTGAATATACAAGTTGTGCTATTTTAGTAGATAAAGAAGAAATTGGTTCAGTAGGAGCTACTGGAGCGCATTCATTATTCT
This sequence comes from Faecalibacillus intestinalis, assembly GCF_003024685.1. Classification (GTDB taxonomy): domain Bacteria; phylum Bacillota_I; class Bacilli_A; order Erysipelotrichales; family Coprobacillaceae; genus Faecalibacillus; species Faecalibacillus intestinalis. Next base: position 14,438 of record NZ_PYLQ01000024.1, read on the forward strand.
TTGAAAATACAGTTGCAGAATTATTATTAAAAATGGGAATTGATAGTTTTGTACAAACAAGACTTACAATGTCTCGTTCAAAAATGTTATCAAGTGATGTTTCAGCTGGTGTTGATCCATTATTTGTAAATGTTAATGATAAAAAAAATGCAGCATATCTTGGAAATGGTATTGTTTTTAATAAATATACTGGTTCAAGAGGTAAAAGTGGAAGTAACGATGCTTCTGCAGAATATGTAGCACAAGTGCGTGCAGTGATGGATAATGCTAATATTCACTATCAAACCGCTGAACTTGGACGTGTTGACCAAGGTGGAGGCGGAACAATCGCTTATATCTTAGGTAATTATAATATGGATGTTATTGATGCTGGAATTGCTGTTTTAAATATGCATGCACCAATGGAAATTGTAAGTAAAGTAGATGTTTATGAAACATATCAAGCTTACAAAGTTTTCTTAAAAGATGCTTAAAAAATACTTCATTTTGAAGTATTTTTTATTATCTATTTTTTCGTCAATATGATATGATGATTGTATTGTTAGAAAAGGTAGGTTTTTATGAAAGAAAGAGAACAATTTAAATCAAGAATTGGATTTATTCTGCTTTCTGCAGGATGTGCAATAGGTATAGGAAATGTTTGGAGATTTCCTTATGTTGTAGGAGAAAATGGTGGAGGAATATTTGTTTTATTTTATCTTATTTTTCTTCTTTTAATTGGAGTACCTATTTTAAGTATGGAATTTTCTGTTGGAAGGGCAAGTAAAAAAAGTCCTGTAAAATCTTTTAAAGTATTAGAAAAAACAAATCAAAAATGGCATTTACATGGTTATATGTCTTTACTAGGAAATATTTGTTTAATGATTTTTTATACGACAGTTTCAGGATGGATGTTAAAATATTTTTATAATTTTTTAACAGGTCAATTTAATGGATTATCAACAGCAGATGTTCAAAATGTTTTTTCACAAGTTTTAGCTAGTCCTTCAACAAATGTTTTTTGGATGATTGTTGTAGTTGCTTTAGGTATGTTTATTTGTTCTAAGGGACTTCAAAATGGAGTAGAACGTATTACTAAAGTTATGATGATAGGTTTATTAGGATTAATTGTTGTATTAGCAATTCATGGTGTTTTATTAGATGGTGGTATGGCAGGTGTTAAGTTTTATTTATATCCTGATTTTCAAAAGATTTCTGAAATTGGTTTAATGAATGTCATTGTTTCAGCAATGAATCAAGCATTTTTTACACTAAGTATTGGAATTGGATCAATGGCTATTTTTGGAAGTTATTTAAATAAAGAACAAACGCTTTTAAAAGAAGCAACGAATGTTGCAGTACTAGATACTTTTGTAGCTATTATGGCTGGATTAATTATTTTTCCTGCATGTTTTTCATTTGGTATTAATCCAGATAGTGGGCCTAGTTTAATTTTTATTACTTTACCTAATGTATTTGTTTCGATGGCTGGAGGACAAATATGGGGTGCTTTATTTTTCTTATTTATGTCTTTTGCTTCACTCTCTACTGTAATAGCAGTATTTGAAAATATTATTGCATGTACAATGGAATTATTAAATATAGAAAGAAAAAAAGCGGTTGTTATTAATTTTATAGTGATTAGTATTTTATCATTACCTTGTGCATTAGGATTTAATGTTTTAAGTGGTATTCAACCATTAGGAACAGGTTCTACAATTTTAGATTTAGAAGACCTTATTGTTAGTCAGTTCTTATTACCGTTAGGATCACTTGTTTATTTATTATTCTGTACTTCTAAATATGGTTGGGGATTTGAAAACTATCAAAAAGAAGCAAACATAGGTAAAGGATTAAAAGTTCCACATTGGGTTAAATTTTATGTTACAATAATCTTACCAATCATTGTTATTTTTGTTTTTATAAATGGAATTATATAGGAGTTTAAAATGAAAGTAAGACTTGCATGTGTTGATGACTTAAATGAAATTATGGAATTATATCATCTTGTTAGTGATATGATGGAAGATAGTGCATATGATATAGGCTGGCGTAAAGAAGTTTATCCAACCAAAGAAATTGTTCTTTTAGATATAGAACAACAAACACTTTACGTTTTAGAAAAAAATGAAAAAATTATTGGTGCAATTGTTTTAAATCATGAATATGAAGAATGTTATCAAAATATTTATTGGCAAATTTATGCTGAAGATGAAGAAGTAACAATTATACATCGCTTTTGTATTCATCCAGATTATAGAGGATGTGGAAAATATTTATTAAAACAAATTATAAAAATAGCAAAAAAAGATGGACAAAAATCCATCCGTTTAGATGTATTATCATCTAATAAGCCAGCTATTTGTCTTTATGAAAAATGTAGTTTTTTATTACAAGGTCATCAAATAATGGATTATGGAAAACCAGTTATTGCAAGTTTATATGAAAAGATCATTTAAAAAGGTTGTCAATTGACAACCTGTTTTTTTATTCGAATTCATTTTGATTAAAATCTTCAGATGTTTTTGAATACTTAAATCTCATAACTGCTTTATTATTGACAATTGTACCACTTGGTATAGATTTAATAATAAAAGTATTTCCTCCAATAACAGATCCTTCACCCACAACAGTATCTCCGCCTAATACACTAGCATTAGAATAAATTGTAACATTATCTTCAATTGTAGGATGTCTTTTTACATTCTTTAAACTTTGTCCACCATGAGTAGAAAGAGCTCCTAAAGTAACCCCTTGATAAATTTGAACATGTTCACCAATAACAGTAGTTTCACCGATAACAATACCAGTTCCATGATCAATCATTAAATATTTACCAAGTGTTGCTCCTGGATGTATATCAATTCCTGTTAAACTATGCGCATGTTCTGTCATAATACGAGGGATTAGTGGAATATTCAATTTATATAATTCATGAGCAATACGATTGACCATAATTGCATAATATCCTGGATAAGAAAGTACGATTTCTGAAATAGAAATAGCGGCTGGATCGCCATCAAATGTTGCTTGTGCATCTGTAGCAAGGTATTCTCTTATTTGGGGAATTGTCTTCAAAAAAGCTAATGTTTTATCTCTTGCTTCCTCTTCTTTACAAGCATCTTTACAGTTTTCACAATAGTCAAAGGCAAGTAAGATTTGATTTTTTAAATCATTATAAATGATTTGAATTTGATCACCTAAATAATATTTAACATAATCACTTTTAAGACCTTTTCTTCCAAAGAAGCCAGGGAAAATAATATCTTGTAAACGTTCAAGAATATCAATGATAATTGTTTTATCAGGCTGTCTAATTGTATCGACCTTAGAAATATCATTGTGTTTTTGATAACTTTCAACAATATCATCAATAACAGTATCTAACTTCATAATTAACCTCCATTTTTATTATAAATATAGTATCAAAAAATAGGATTATGTTCAAATTATTGAATAATAAAATATAAAAATGTATACAATCTTTATTGACAAAGAAGAAATGATAGTATATAGTTAAATCATACTAAATCCATAGGAATAAGGAGAAGTAAATATGAGCAAAGTAAAAAACAGTTTTTTAGACCTAGTAGGGAATACACCAATAGTAAGAGTAAACAACTTAATCAAGAAAGATGATTTGAAAGCGGATGTTCTAGCAAAGCTAGAATACTTTAATCCCGCAGGATCAGTCAAAGACAGAATCGCCAAAGAAATGATCCTAGAAGCACTAGAAAAAGGATTGATCAATGAAAATACAACATTGATTGAACCAACAAGTGGAAATACAGGAATTGGACTATCAGCCGTAGCAACAGCATTGAATCTAAAGATCATTATTACAATGCCAGAAACAATGTCAGTAGAAAGAAGAAATCTTATGAAAGCTTATGGAGCTGAATTAGTCTTAACACCAGGAAGTGAAGGAATGAAAGGAGCAATCGCCAAAGCAAAAGAATTGGCATCACAAATCGAAAACAGCTTCATTCCAGGACAGTTTGAAAATCCAGCGAATCCAACAGCACACTATAAAACAACAGGACCAGAAATCTATGAACAAACAGAAGGAAAAGTAGATATCTTTGTAGCCGGAGTAGGAACAGGAGGAACAATTTCAGGGATTGGGAAATACTTGAAAGAAAAGAATCCAGAAGTAAAAGTAGTGGCAGTAGAACCAGCAAGCTCACCAGTATTATCAACAGGGAAAGGTGGAGCACATAAGATCCAAGGGATCGGGGCAGGATTTGTACCAGAGACATTGGATACAAAGATCTATGATGAAATCATTACAGTAGAAAATGAAGATGCATTTGCGACAGGGAAAGAAATGACAAAGACAGAAGGAATCTTAGTAGGGATATCATCAGGAGCAGCATTATATGCAGCTAAAGAACTAGCCAAGAGAGAAGAAAATGCAGGGAAGACAATTGTCGTCTTATTACCAGATGGTGGAGATCGTTATTTATCAACACCTTTAATTCAAGATTAGATAGGGGAATTTGAATGATTGAAGAATTAAGACATAATTTCCGTAATGGACGAATGTGTAAATAGTTTTATTTATTCATAAAACAATATATAATATTTATACAAAAGAAAGATGAGGAAATTAAAATGGCAGTAACTAAAAGAGAAGATAGAAAATTTAAATTTGAAACATTACAATTACATGTAGGACAAGAACAACCAGATCCAGCAACAGATGCAAGAGCAGTACCTATTTACCAAACTACTTCATATGTGTTTAAAAATAGTGCACATGCTGCAGCTCGTTTTGAATTAGCAGATGCTGGAAATATCTATGGACGTTTAACAAACTCTACACAAGGTGTATTTGAAGATCGTATTGCCGCTTTAGAAGGTGGGGTAGCAGGTTTAGCTGTTGCTTCTGGAGCAGCTGCAATCGCTTATACTATTCAAGCTTTAGCAGGACAAGGTGAACATATCGTTGCTCAAAAAACTATTTATGGGGGAACTTCTAACTTATTAGCACATACATTTACTCAATATGGAATTACAACTACTTTCGTAGATGCTCATAATTTACAAGAAGTTGAAGATGCAATTCAAAAAAACACAAAAGCAATTTATTTAGAAACTTTAGGAAATCCTAATAGTGATATTCCTGATATCGATGCAATTAGTGCAATCGCTAAAAAACATGGATTACCAGTTGTTGTTGATAATACATTTGGTACACCATATCTATTTAGACCAATTGAACATGGTGCTGATATCGTTGTTCATAGTGCTACTAAATTTATTGGTGGTCATGGTACAAGCTTAGGTGGTGTCATCGTTGATGGTGGTACTTATGATTGGGCTAAAAGTGGACATTATCCATGGATCAGTGAACCTAACCCAAGTTATCATGGAGTGAAATTTACTGAAGCTGCAGGACCAGCTGCTTTCGTTACTTATATTAGAGCAATCTTATTAAGAGATACAGGAGCTACAATTTCTCCATTCAATGCATTCTTATTATTACAAGGTACAGAAACATTATCTTTAAGAATTGATCGTCATAATGAAAATACTAAAAAAGTTGTTGAGTTCTTACAACAACATCCAGCAGTAGAAAAAGTAAATCATCCTTCATTACCAGATCATCCAGATCATGCTTTATATGAAAAATATTTCCCAAATGGTGGAGGATCAATCTTTACTTTCAATATTAAAGGTGGCGTAGAAGAAGCTCATAAATTTATTGATAATTTACAAGTATTCTCTTTACTTGCTAATGTCGCTGATGTTAAATCATTAGTTATCCATCCAGCAACAACTACACATTCACAATTAACAGAAGAAGAATTAGCTGATGTTGGAATTCAACCTAATACAATTCGTTTATCAATTGGTACAGAACATATTGATGATATCTTATTTGATTTAAAAGAAGCTTTAGATCAAATTTAAAAACTTGGCAAATGCCAAGTTTTTTTTATTCTGTTTCAGTTGTTGAATCTGAATTTGTATTTTCATTTGATGAAGAATCATCGGTTGTATTTTGTGATGAATCATTTTCATCGCTGTTTGTTGTATTATCACTTGATGTACTTTCTTCATTTTTAGATGAAGAAGATTCTTTTTGTTGGATTTCCTTTTTTGTAGATGTTGACTTGTCTGATTTTATTCTATTTTGTTGATCTACTTGTTTTTCTAATTGATTAATTTGTTTTTGTTGATCTTGATAATGTTCATATGCAAAATACCCACCAACTCCTGCACCAATAATTAAAAGTAAAATAAGTAACGTGATAAAGAAAGTAGAAACTTTAGAACGTCCATTTTTTTTCTTTTTCACTTTTGTTTTTGTCTTCTTTCTTGTTACCTTTTTTGTTTTAGGTCTTTTTTTATTTTTACTTTTTGTATAGGAATAATCAGTATTATCATAATATTCTTTTTCTAAATCATCCTGTTGATTATCGTTTTCATCTATATTTTCTTCTTCATCGTTGAATTTAAATCTTTCAGCCATAATTATCACCTCGCTATCATTTTATATATCAATATGAATTGAATTTGAACTTTTTATGTGAATTATTTGAAAATATTTGACTTTAGATATGAATTTTGTTTTTATAAATAGAGAAAGTGAGGATAAAAGATGGATAATTTGGAGTATTTAAAAGAAGTAGAGAAGAGTATTCAAAAAAAATATAAGAAAAAATTATGGAGACCTTTTTGTAAGGCTATTAATCAATATGAATTAGTAAAACCTGGAGATAAAATTGCTGTATGTATTTCTGGTGGAAAAGATTCTATGTTGATGGCTAAACTCTTTCAAGAATTAAAAAGACATAATAAATTTGAATTTGAACTTGTTTTTATGGTGATGGATCCTGGGTATAATCAATTAAACAGACAAATGATTATTGATAATTCGAAAAAATTAAATATTCCAATTCAAATATTTGATTCACAAATATTTGATTCTGTTTTTAATATAGAAAAATCTCCTTGTTATTTATGTGCGAGAATGAGAAGGGGACATTTATATGCGAAGGCAAAGGAATTAGGATGTAATAAGATTGCTTTGGGACATCACTATGATGATGTTATTGAAACTATTTTAATGGGTATGCTTTATGGAGCACAAATTCAAACAATGATGCCTAAACTTCATAGTTTGAATTTTGAAGAAATGGAACTTATTAGACCGATGTATCTTATTCGTGAAGATGATATTAAGGCATGGAGAGATGAACATGAATTAACATTTTTACAATGTGCATGTAAATTTACTGAAGAAAATCAAGATGCTCATGATGAAGAAAATGCTTCTAAACGTTTAGAAATTAAACAATTAATTAAGGATTTAAAGAAAGTAAATCCTTTTGTTGAAGGAAATATTTTTAAAAGTGTAGAAAATGTCAATTTAAAAACAATTATGGCTTATAAAGATGATGAGGGAAAACATCTGTTTTTAGAACATTATGATGATTAATCGTGTAGAAATACACGATTTTTAAATAAAAAAACATATCAATGATATGTTTATTAGATAATATATTCAATTTGATATCCATGTAAATCAGCAAGATCTTCTAAAGTATAGGATTCTAAATAATCAGTAATAACTTTATTTAGTCCTTTATAAAAAGGAAGAGTTAAACATTCACTATAACGAGGACATTGATTAGGTTCAGTTTCTAAACAGGCAACACAAGCGATTGGACCTTCAACAGCGACTAAAATATCTTTTGCTGTATATTTATTAATATCTCTTGTAAGAGAATATCCACCTTGGGCACCTCTAACGCTTTTAATAAGTCCTGCACGAATTAAAGGAGTAGCTATTTGTTCAAGATATTTGATAGAAATTTCTTGTCTTTTAGCAACATCTTTAAGCGATATATTCCCCTGTTCTTTATTTTGGGCTAAATCAATCATTAATCTTAGAGCATAACGCCCTCTTGTTGATATTTTCATATGACCACCTCTTGTCTATTATAACATCTTTTTTAGATAATTCCTAGAGAAATTATATGAATTAAATAAAAAGAAAAAGACCAAAGTCTTTATTCTTGTTCGATAAATGTATTATAGATAGCACGAATTGCTTCATTAAAGTGAATGTTTTTAACACCAACAATGATATTTAATTCTGAAGAACCTTGATCAATCATTTTAACATTGATTTTTTTATTAGCTAAAGCTGTAAAAACTTTTGCTGCAACTCCACGACCATCTTTCATACCACGACCAACGATAGCAATTAAAGCAAGGTCAGATTCAAGTTCAATTGAATCAGGTTCAACGGCACGATGTAAGTTAGCTAAAATTTCTTGTTCATGTTCAATGAATGAATTTAATTCAACAATTACGTTCATTGTATCAATACCAGAAGGTGTATGTTCATAAGATAGACCAGCTTCTTCAATAACTTGTAAAACTTTTCTACCAAAACCAATTTCATCATTCATCATATCTTTTTCAATCATGATTGTCGCAAAACCTTGTTTACCAGAAATACCAGTAATAATATGATCTGGTTTATGCACAGTACTTTCAACGATTAAAGTTCCAGCATCTTCAGGTTTATTAGTATTTTTGATTACAATAGGAATTCCTTGAGAGCGAATAGGGAAAACAGCATTTTCATGCAAAACACTTGCTCCCATGTAAGAAAGTTCACGTAATTCTTTATAAGTGATTGTTCCAATCACTTCTGGATTTTTAACAATACGTGGATCAGCAACTAAGAAACCTGAAACATCTGTCCAGTTTTCATAAAGTTTAACTTGACCACATTTAGCGACGATTGAACCAGTAACATCACTTCCCCCACGAGAGAAAGTTCTAATTTTTGTAGGATCTTCACTACATGAACCATAGAATCCAGGAATAACACAATTTTCTACTTCACTTAATTTTTTAGATAAAACAGGATCTGTTTTTTTATCATCATAATTTCCATGTTCATCGATAAAGATACATGTTGCAGGATCAACAAATTCAAATCCTAAATAATTCGCAAGTAAGATACCATTTAAATATTCCCCACGACTTGCTGCATATTCTTCACTGATTTGATCTTGGAAGTTTTTCTTAATAACTTCAAATTCTTCAGTAAGATCAACTGTTAAATTAAGTTCATCGATAATACTTTGATAACGATCTTTGATTGTATCAAAAGTACATTCAAATTCTTGTTCACTTTCTGCGTTATATGCTTTATATAATAAATCAGTAACTTTAATATCATCTTTAAAACGTTTACCAGGCGCTGAAGGTACTACAAAACGACGATCTGGGTCACTTTTGATAATGTCACCAACTTTTTTAAATTGATGGGCATCTGCAAGAGACGAACCACCAAATTTGACGATTTTCACCATAATAATTCTCCCCTCATATTAATGATATTAAAATATCACTTTTTTCAAGTATATTCAATCTTTTTTCTAATTGAAAAAAGAAAACAATAAAAATATAATAATATTATATAGAAAAGAGGTCGACATTATGAGAGAAAATATGACATTTCTTACAAATTATTATCAAATAAGAGAAATGACAATTGATCGTATGAAAGAAATCATTGATCAAAATAAAAGGTCAAAGGAAGGAGGAACCGTCTTTTTTGGTGATTCTATTACTCAGTTTATGGATATAGAAAAATATTTTCCAGAAATAAAGAATAAATATAATTGTGGGATTGGCGGAATTACTTCCACAATGCTGCTTCATTTTATAGATGAAGGTGTTTTAAAATTTAAACCGAGACAACTTGTTTATATGATAGGTACTAACGATTTAGGAAAAACAGTGATGCAATCACCTAAAGATATTGCTATTAATGTTAAAGAACTGGTAGAAACAGTTCATTATAACTTACCTGAATGTGAAATCTATGTAGTGAGTCCATTACCTTGCCTTCCAATGCATGATTATAAACATACACCAGGGGTTTTAAGAAGTAATGATCTTTTAAAAATGATTTATAAAGAATTTAAAAAGACAATCCCTTATGAATATGTAACTTTTATTAATGCTTATCCAACGTTATGTAATAAAAAAGGAGAACCGATTGAAGCATACTTTGAAGATGGTCTCCATATCAATCATGATGGATATGTACGCTATACAAATTGTTTAAAAGAATACATTTTATAATAAAAAAGGAAACGGGAATATGAAAAAAAGAATATTAAAAATAGCATCAATGATTATCGTTTTACTGATGATGATTACACCTATAAGTGCTCATCCAGGAAGAACAGATGCAAATGGAGGACATTATTGTCGTACAAATTGTGCCAAATGGGGACTTAGAGATGGTGAATATCATTATCATAATGGTGGAGGTTCGAGCAGTTCTTCAAGCTCAGATAGCTCCTCATCAAGCTCAAGTACAGATAGTGGATCTTCTTCAACAAGTCAAACACAAAGTACACCTCAAGTAGTTGATTATACAAAACAAGGAGAAACGGCAGGTTATAATTATAAAAAGGCAAATCCTGATGCAGGTAAGGAAGATCTTACGGGGAAGGATCAAACCTATATAAATGGTTATGATACAGGGTTTACGAATGCTGAAAATGAATTAACGACACTTTCTAAAGATCAAGGAACAGCCAAGGGAACAGAAGATGGAACGACAACAGAATCATATAATTTAGAAGTTCCAGTTGGTTTAATAAGTAGTGTTTATTTAGATTCTTATAAAGATGCTTATAATCAAAGTGAAGCAAGTGATTTTTCTAAAATAAGACAAGATGCAAATAAAAAAGCAATTGATAATGCAAGAAATTTAGAAGATGAAGATACAAATAGTGAGTACACTTTAGAAAAACAAAAGAAAGTCTATAAAGAAAGTTATCAAAGTACTTATGATCAAGAAGAAAAAGAGATAAATTCTTTAAAAAAGAAGCTTTCTAAATATGCGCAGGATGATTTTGATAATGAGAAGCAAAGTGATGAATCTTATCGTAAATATAAAAATTATAAAGTCTATGATGTTTTAGACAAAAAATATAAAAAGGAATATAACAAGTATAAAAAACAAAAAGAACAAGAAGATGAAAATGGTGTTGCTGGTGGAGCTGGTGTTGTAGCACTAGGTATTATTGGATATGTCCTTTATAAAAGAAAAAGGAAATAGAAAAAAATGAATACATATGAAAGTATATTGACTAGAAGAAGTACAAGAAAATATTTAAATAAGCCAGTAAGCAAAGAATTACTAGAAAAAATCATAGAAACTGGAAGATATGCACCAAGTGGTGGCAATAGTCAAAGTAATCATTTTATAGTTATTCAAAATAAACAAATAATTGATCGTTTAGTAAAAATGGTTGAAAAAGCATTTTCTAAAATGGAGATTACTGAAAATATGTATAGAAGTTTACAAAATTCAATCAATCTTTCTAAAAAAGGTGGATATGTATTTTCTTATAATGCACCTGTTTTGATTATTGTCGCCAATAAAAGAGATTATGGAAATAATCAAGCGGATTGTGCGATTGCCTTAGAAAATATGATGCTTGAAGCTAATGAATTAGATTTGGGAAGTTGTTATATTAATCAATTAAAATGGCTCAATGAAGGTCGAAAAATTCTCTCTTACTTACAAAGTTTAGTTATGAAAGAAGATGAAAGGGTCTATGGCTCTTTAATTATCGGCTATCCTGATACAAATGATGGAAAACCACTAAGAAAAGTATTACCTAGAAAAGGTAATGTAGTGACATGGCTTTAAAAAAAATAAAAAGATGATAACTTATGTTTGATGTTATCATCTTTTTAAATACATTTTATTTATAAATCAAATTATAAAGATTTTGTTTATATTTATTTCCAATAGGAAGTGTTACTTCATTTTTTAACTCAATGGTATTTTCTTTTATGCAAATGACATTATTTAAATTAACTAGATAAGATTTATGGCATTGAACAAATTCATTGCCTAATTTTTTATGAATTTTCTTTAAAGTATATCTTAAGGTATAATCTGAGATAGATGTATGAATAACAATATAATTTCTAAATGATTCTATGTAAAGAATGTTATTTTTGATTATATGATAATTTATTTTTCCGCTTTTTAAAGAAATTGTATTTATCTTTTTTAATAAAAAATCTTTACTTTTAAGAAATGCTTGATATAAGTCTTCATATAAGGATACATTACGAATATAGTAATTAACATATATATTTTGATGATCAAAAATATTATTTTTTTCATCTAAAACATAAATAAGAATGGAATTTTTTTGAATTTCACTTAAATGAGATATGATTGCTAAATTTTCAAGTATGATAACATCATAAATTGTTTCTTTTTCAAATGAAGAAGATATTTGTATTTTTAATTCAAGTTCGTCAGAAATTTCATTTATGAAATCTGAATTTATTTTACTTTCCAATAACCATAGAATTTTAATCATCTAAAATACCTTCTTCCACTTTTTTTAAATGTTCCCATAGATTAATATTATCATTTTCTAAAACAGATAATATGTGATATTTATCTATAAAAATAATACCTTTTTTTTTCATTATTTCTATTCCACGAAGATAATTAGATTTATCAATTCCTAATAATGAATCGAATATAATTTCATCACCTGATTTTAAACATACTTTAAAAAGAATATTATACCCCTCATTATAAATATATTGAGTTGATATTTTTTCATAAGTAATCGTAATATTCTCAATTATTGAATATTTAATTTCTTGTATACCTTTTTTTAAAATGAAATACTCCCAAGTTTCTATTAAACCTGATGGTTGTACTATTAAAATAGAATTGTTACTTAAATACCATTTAGGTGTAAATACCATTGGTAAAATAATAAATAGATAAACAAGAACACCAACGACAATTATAAGTTCCTTATTTATAAATGGAAAATAGGTCATGAATAATCGTATACTGACTGCATAAAAAGAAAAGTAAATCATTACAAGTAATATTTTCCAAATGATAGATCTGTTTTCTTTTTTTATTTCAAATTTATATTTCATATAAATCACTCTTCTTTCTATTTATAATATAATCTAAAAAATACATAATGCCTATATTTTAGGGACAAATAGATTTTTTTAGGGATGAAATAAAAAATGGTGCAAATTAGCACCATCTTGAAATTATTTTTATAACTCCTTGTTTTTTTCTCTTTCTAACATATCTTGATAAGAATAAACACAACCACAATAATTTTGTCGATAAAGATTATATAATGCTGCAAATTTAACTGATTTTAAATAACCATTGTTCTTTTTAAAATCACTGAAAAGAAATTGTGTTTTTTCTTGAGGAAAGCTTGCGCCAATTTCATTGATCCATTGACTATTTTTATGTGGAGAAACACTTAAAACAGTTGTCCAATAATCAAAGTGATGTAAAGATGCATAATCATAAGCATCTTTCATTCTCTTTGAATAACAAAGATAACAGCGTTTTCCACCTTCAGGTTCATCTTTATATTGAGAAATATCTTTTAGATATTCTTTTGGTTGATATTCTTTTTCAACAACTTGAATATTTTGATTAAAATCTTGATTAAAGCGTTGAATGAAATCTTCTAATTCATGAAATCGTCGAAAATACTCGGTATCTGGATAAATGTTTGAATTAGAGTAATAAATAGTTATATCGAAAAATTCAGATATTTCTTTTAAAACGTTTCCGCTACATGGCCCACAACAAACATGGAGAAGTAGGGTGGGTTTTGTACCTTTAATTTTTTCTAATTCTTCTTTGAGTTTTAAGTCGTAATTGATTTTCATTATAAAATCATCATGCTATCACCAAAGCTAAAGAAACGATATTTTTCTTTGACAGCTTCTTTATAAGCTTTGAAAATAAGTTCTTTTGAAGCAAAGGCACTAATCAACATTAATAATGTTGATTTAGGTAAATGGAAGTTTGTAATCAAACAATCAATAGCTTCAAATTTATATCCAGGATAAATAAAGATATCAGTATTTTCACTTGTTGCTGTAAATTTACCATATTTTTTCATATTAGCTTCTAGAGTACGTGTTGATGTTGTTCCTACAGCGATGATTCTTTGACCATTTGCTTTTGCTTTGTTTAATTTATCAGCGACTTCTTCACTGATCATATAGAATTCACTATGCATATGATGATCTAAAACATTTTCTTCTTTAACAGGTCTAAATGTTCCAAGACCAACATGTAAACAAACATCTAAGATTTCAATACCTTTATCTTTTATTTTATGATTGATTTCTTCAGTAAAATGTAAACCAGCTGTAGGAGCTGCTGCACTTCCTTCAATTTTAGCGTAAACTGTTTGATATCTATTTTTATCTTCAAGTTTTTCTTTAATATAAGGAGGTAAAGGCATTGTTCCTAATTGATCTAAGATTTCATAGAAAATCCCATCATACATCATTTCAAAAACACGAATACCTTCATCTTTGATTTCAATACATTTTGCTTTTAATAACCCTTCACCAAAAGTAATCACCGTATTCATTTTAACAATACGAGCATTTCCACATAAGCATTCCCAAGTATCTTTCTTTAATTCTTTTAACAAAAGAACTTCTACATGTCCATTTGTTTCTTCTTTAATTCCAAATAAACGTGCAGGAATAACTTTTGTATTATTTCTTACTAAAACATCGCCTGGTTTTAAATAATCAAGAATATCATAAAAATGTCTGTGTTCAATATTTCCGTTTTCTCTATTTACTACCATTAATCTAGAAGTATCTCTTTTTTCAACAGGATGTTGAGCAATGAGTTCTTCAGGTAGTTCAAAATCAAATTCACTTAGTTTCATTTAAAAAGCCCTCTTATAAACATCTCTACCATATTTATCTAAAAATTCTTCTTTAAAATCTAATAAACGATCTTCTTGAATTGCTTTACGAATATCTTCTGAAAGTTGTAATAAGAATCTTACATTGTGAATCGATAACAATGTTTTTCCAAATAATTCATCTGATTTATGAAGATGTCTTAAATAAGCTCTTGTATAATTTCTACAAGTATAACAATCACATTCAGGATCAATAGGAGTAAAATCTTCTTTAAACTTTTCATTATTAATATTCATACGTCCATGATGTGTCATTAAAGCACCATGTCTAGCAACACGTGTTGGTAAAACACAATCATACATATCAATACCACGAATCGCAGCTTCAATTAAATCAATTGGATTACCAACTCCCATTAAATAACGTGGTTTATCTTCAGGTAACCATTGAATTGCATCTTCGACCATTTTATACATCACATCTTTTGGTTCACCAACGCTTGTTCCACCAATTGAATAACCAGGGAAATCCATTTCTACAAGTGCTTTGGCACATTTTTCTCTTAAATCAGGATATTCTCCACCTTGAACAATTCCAAATAACGCTTGTTTTTCATTATGATGCGCTTCTTTACCTCTTTTAGCCCAACGAATTGTTCTTTCAACACTATGTTTCATATAATCATAAGTTGCTGGATAAGGAGCACATTCATCTAAAGACATAATCATATCTGCTCCTAATTTGTTTTGAATATCGATTGCTTTTTCTGGAGATAAGAATAAAGACTTACCATCAATAATACTTTTAAAATAAACGCCTTCTTCTTTAATCTTTCTTGTTTTTCCCAAAGAAAAAACTTGAAATCCTCCACTATCTGTAAGCATAGGACCATCATAGTTCATAAACTTATGAAGACCACCCGCTTTAGCAACAATATCTTCCCCAGGTCTTAACCATAAGTGATATGTATTAGAAAGGATTACTTGTGATCCCATTTCTTTTAACATTTCAGGGGCAATTCCTTTTACTGTAGCTAGTGTACCTACAGGCATAAACATAGGTGTTTCTACATCTCCATGGGGAGTATGTAAAATCCCATATCGAGCACCACTTTGTTTACAAACATGTTTTAATTCATACCAAAAATCTTTCATTTTTCCACCTCTTTTTGCCTATTCATTATACATGAAAGTATTTATAAATAAAATAGAAAAAGAGCTAAAAGCTCTTAATCAAATGTAACATATTCATTTTTTAAAGGTTTAGCACCTTCTAAATGATCAACATGTAAAATAGGAATATTACTTTGAATAGATTCATCATATTCTAAACTAATGGTTCCATCAACCACTAACCATTCATCTTTAATTAAATCTTTAGCGTATTTACTAATACATACTAAACCTAAAAGTTGCATATCATCACTACAACATACCATGGCTTGTCTACCTAAAACAAAACCATTTTCAATTAATTTATCACGGCCAATCACTTTACCTTTGATCTTAATTGTTTTATTTTCATAGATTTGAGGATTTTCCATAATATGCATACAGAAAATACCATAATCCATATCATTTACTTCAATATAATCATCATTTAAGTTATATGGTAAATCATTAACAGTTAAATCTTCAATTTGTCTATTTTTATTTTCATAAACAATTTGACACATTGGATTTAAAGATTTGATACTTCCTCTAATAGGATATTTCTTTGTATTTTCATCACAACGATTTACAATAACTAAATCACTACCTGTTATATGATAAACAAATTGTCCACGCATATTGTTGTAATAAAGATCAAAGGTTTCAGCAGAAATAGTTGTAAGAATTTGAACAACTTGCCATTGGTCAATACAAATTTCATCAACAAATTTTGTATTATCCCACATACCATTATATTCAATCATAACTTGTGTTGGTTGGTATTTTTGATGTAAATGAAGAAGAGTTTCATAATTTAAATCTTCTTCGTTTTCAATAAATTCAACAGAAGCATTTTCTTTTTCTAAAGCAGGAATATCATATTCTACTTCACCTTCTTCACAGGCAATGATTAAAGTTTTTTCATCTTCACCAAAACCTTGTTCAAGAAGAGTATCTTGGATAAATGAAGATTTTCCACTTTCTAAAAATCCAGTAAACAAATAAACTCTTGTTTTATTCATACGCTTATCCTAAAAATAACTCCTTAATTGTATTTTCATCTAAGTCTTTACCAATTACACAAACTTGACCTGTATAAATAGGTTTACCTAAACGAATTTCAAATTCACCTGGTACTAAATCAAAATACCACCAATCTTCATTTCCACTATCTACAAAACCTTTAGCTCTTAAAACATTATCATCATTACATAATTTATTTAAGATTTCACTTAATTCAACTTCATTATATTTTTTAACAGTATCAAATCCGATACTATTGAAAACTTCATCTGCATGATGGTGATGATGTCCACAACCACATTCATGATCATGGTCATGGTGATGATGTCCACAACATTCATGTTCGTGATCGTGTTCATGATGGTCATGTCCGCAACATCCATGTTCATGATCATGTTCGTGATGATCGTGTCCGCAACATTCATGGTCATGATCGTGTTCATGATGATGGTCATGTCCGCATTCACATTCGTGATCATGATGGTGATGATGTTCATGTTCATGTAATAATTCTTCTTGAATGTTCACTTCACAAGCATTAATGATATCTAAACCATTTAATTTATCCCAAGCAGTTGTAATGATTGGTGAATGATCGTTTAATCCTTTTAAGATATCTAAGCATTCTTTTAATTGGAATTCAGTTAAGTCTTGACTACGACTTAAAACAATTAATGATGCATGTTCAACTTGGTTATTATAGAATTCACCAAAGTTTTTAGTATACATACGACATTTTTTAGCATCTACAACTGTAATAAAATTATCTAATTCCATTTCATCACTATTGATTGTAGAAACAGCTTTAATAACATCAGATAATTTTCCAACACCAGAAGGTTCGATGATGACACGATCAGGATGATAAGTATCTAATACTTCTTTTAACGATGTTTCGAAATCTCCTACTAAACTACAACAAATACATCCAGAGTTCATTTCGTTGATTGTAACACCAGAATCTTTTAAGAATGTTCCATCAATTCCAATTTCTCCAAATTCATTTTCTATTAATACGATTTTTTCATTTTGATATGCTTCAGCAATTAATTTTTTAATTAATGTTGTTTTTCCAGCACCTAAAAAGCCAGAAATAATATCTATTTTACTCATATATTTCACCTCCGCTAGATTATAACACTCATAAATCATTTCATCAAATGATAATACCTATGTTATAATGATTGACAAGTAAAGGGTGATAAAAAATGAAATGTCCAATAATTAAAAGATGTGGAGGATGCTTTTATCCACAAGATCAATATCAAGAAGAATTAAAAGAAAAGACATTATTTATAGAAAAAGAAATAAAGAAAACAAAATTAAAAATAGATGTAAAACCAACAGTAGCTTCACCATTAGTTAATGGTTATCGAAATAAAGCAATTGTTGCTTTTAATCAAAAATATGAATACGGTCTCTACGAAGAACATAGCCAAGATATTATTCCTTATAAACACTGTTTATTACACGAAGATATTATGGATGAAATTTTACAATATATACAAAGCTATTTAAGAAAGTATCGTGTTTCTATTTATGATCGTAAAAGACATAAAGGATTATTAAGACATATTTTAATTCGTCGAGGTGTTAAAACAGATCAAACGATGGTTGTTTTAGTATGTAATGAAAATATGTGGCGTGGTTCTAAGCAATTTTGCAACCAATTAGTTAAGAAGTTTCCAAGTATTAAAACAATTGTCTTAAATGTCAATACACGTAGAACACCAATTGTTTTAGGAAATGAAGATAAAGTTCTTTATGGAAAAGGGTTTATTGTTGATGAATTATGCGGTTTGAAATTTAAGATTTCTCCACAATCTTTTTATCAAATCAATCATGACCAATGTGTGAACCTTTATACCAAAGCTTTATCCTTATTGAATATTAAAGGAAATGAAACAGCAATTGATGCTTATTGTGGTATTGGAACAATAGGAATGATTCTCTCACAAAATGTAAAACAAGTTATTGGAGTAGAAAGTAATAGAGACGCAATCAAAGATGCAAAAAACAATGCACGAATGAATCAACTTTCTAATATTCAATTTGTATGTGATGATGCGACTGAATTTATGAAAAAACTTGCGAAAGAGAAACATAAAGTAGATGTTGTCATTATGGATCCACCTAGAAGTGGTTCTACAAAACAATTTATGGATTCAGTTAAGATACTAAATCCTAAACAAGTTGTTTATATTTCTTGTGATCCTACAACTCAAATTAGAGATATCCAATATTTTAAAAAGATTGGATATCATACAGATACGATGTATCTGTATGATATGTTTCCTCATACAAAACATGTGGAAAGTATTGTGTTGTTGACAAAGGTAGTTTAGGAAAATAAAAAAAGATTTTAATATAAAAGGTTTATTTTAGGGTCGAAAAAACGCCTTTAATAAACCTTTTCTTTAGCAAAATACTAGAATTAATGATAAAAATAAAAGGGTAATAAATAAATTAAAGTAAATAAAAATTTTTAGCAAAAATCTTAGGTGTTTACGTAAAGATTTAAATGATGATAGATGTTATATTTTATTTTCTTATATAATTTATTTTGCGAACTTTTCTGATGAGTATTGAAATAAAGTATATTTTATCATTAGTATTAAAGCTTGATGTTAAACAAAAGACCGTCTGATTTTTTATTTGAATTCGTCCTGATACAATTTTTTTAAATATCTTTGCATTTTTTTAATGCGTTCATATGATTGAGTTTTACTGCATTTAAAATTAACAAGTTTTATAATGTCTTTTTTTGAAATATCATTTATTAAGAGATCAAACACTTCTTCAGCTTCTGGGTATATATCAGATACTTTTTTTATTAGTTTAGATAACTCATATGTTAATAAATTAACATTATATTCATCGGTTATTCCTGTTGGATCTAATCCGTATGAAGAATCATCGTTCATATCTTCTAACATTTTATCTAATGAAATAGTTCTAGAATTAAACATATTAGAATCATTTTGTCTTGTACAGGATTTACAATTATTACATTTAGGACAACGAATAAGATTTCCTTTTTTATTTGTAATCAAACAGCGTTGTCTTCTTGTTGATTCAAGATATTGATTTACATCATAATTAAATGATTTTAATGCACTTTTTTCTTGTTCTTTTGGAACAATGACGAATCCTACACGTACTCGTCTTTGTTGATATTTAAAAGTAGTAAGATTTTCTTGATTTTTTTTCCATACAGGATTCCATTTTATAAGTTCTTCAGCAAGAACTGGTACAAGTACTTCTCCTTCGTTTGGTTTATTTCCTTCAATGTTTTTAAATTTTGAATAATTAACATTCTTTGACATTTGATTTCCTCCTGAAATTTGTGGAGGAAAATCCACATCAAAAACGCTCTGAATAAAGTTGGCCAATACCATAGTGAGTTTTCCTCCTATTTTGGCCAGCTTGTCCTATTCAGCTGGTATATTTATTTAGTTGTTCACTAGAAACAGATAGGACCATTCTTGATCAAGAAATGCTATTAAAAGTGAAAGCTTTTTAATGTCATGCTTAGGACATAATTTTGAAAAAAAGATGTAGGATAAAAGTTTCTACAACATTTATTTTTCATACTTAAATTCTAGCCTTATTGTTAGGAATAGAGAAACGAGCGGTTTGAATTTTGATATTCTAGTTTACATAGGTATATGTGTAGAAAAATATAGTTATTTATGTTAGAATGAAATTATTCCAAGAAGAATAAAATATGCGCCCAAAGAATTAGACACATAAGTACATAAGTGAGATATTTTAATGTTTGAATAGTTATTGTTAGCTGGAGGTGATAAATTATGGCATTAGACACAGACATTTTAAAAAATAGACTTAAAGCAACATTTGGATCAGACTCACAAAAAACTACTGCTAATAAGTTAAACATGACACAAGGTAATGTTAGTAAGTTATTATCTGGTTTGCAGCAGCCAACAGTAGACACTCTTTATCGTATCAACGAAGTGTATGGAGTTTCTATTGATTGGTTAATGGGAATTTCAGATAGAAAGAATGTTACAAAAATAGAATCTGAGCTTTCTTATTCACTTGCAACAGAGATTGTTACTGAACTTGTCCGTAATGGTTTAATATCGTTGAATAAAAAGAATAATTTACTTTCATTAGGAATTCATGATCCTATATTAAAGAAGCTTTTAGAAAAAAGTAATACAATTTCTAAAGTAGATGAAGATCTATATAGAGATTGGAAAAATGCAAAGCTTTCTTTATTTAATGATAAGCCAATACTATGTTCAATGGCGTTTCGAGAAAATGATTTAGATAATAGAATTGATGAAGCAACTACAGAAAATTATTTATTAGAATTATATGAAGAAGCAAAACAAGAACAAGACATCTACATATATATGATGTCCGGCATTGAAAGCGATCTTGGGGGTCAATAAAAAATGGCGGAACTAAATAAGATTTTAAAGGAACGCCTATCAAAAATTTTTGAAGGAGAAACACAAGGGATAACAGCTAAAAAGCTAAATATGACACAGGGTAATGTTAGTAAATGGATGAGCGGCCAGCAACTACCGACAACTGATATGCTTTACACTATTTCTAAAACATATAAAGTGTCTGTAGATTGGCTTCTTGGCATTAGTGATGAACCTGAAGTAGATGGTCTTGTATTAGAAAAGTTGACATATGAACAAGTAGCAAAGATTTTTGATAATTTAATTGAGAATAACACAATAGAGATTCCAAATAAGAATGGAATATATTCATCGACGAAAAAGGGAGATGATGATGAACATACTCTGCCCATTTACATTTGGGAACACATAAAATTAAAAGATCGTTTATTGTCAGAAATTATGCGCCGAAGATATAAGTTAATTGATCCAGAATTAAATATGCATGATGTTTGGTATGATAAATTAGCATCATTTCACGGTCTACATTTACTGAATTACAATGAAAAACTTGAAAAAGTAATAGATGCAAATAGTCCGGCTCAATTTAATGAAGGTGATTGGGCAGAATTAATTGAAAAATTATCAAAATTAAACGAGGATGAATTAGAAAAAATGGTAAGTAAAATAAATGAAAAGGAAGGTAAATGATAATGGCAAGTAATAACACAGCTGATATAGGATTTGAAAAAGAAATATGGGATGCAGCTTGTGTCTTAAGAGGAAACATGGATGCATCAGAATACAAAAATGTTATCCTTGGATTGATTTTTCTAAAATATATTTCAGATAGTTTTAATGAAAAATATCAAGAACTGGTTGAAGAAGGAGAAGGTTTTGAAGAAGATCGAGATGAATATACATCTGAGAATATTTTCTTCGTACCATCAGGAGCACGATGGGAAGACATTGCATCACAATCAAATAAACCAGAAATCGGTAAGGTTATCGATAATGCAATGACTGCGATAGAAAATGAAAATAAAAAATTAAAAGGAATTCTTCCTAAAAATTTTGCTCGTCCTGAATTGGATAAGCGAAGATTAGGAGAAGTTGTTGATCTATTTACTAATATAAAAATGAAAGAAGGTACTGACGAAAAAGATCTTCTTGGACGTACATATGAATATTGTCTCCGCAATTTTGCGGAACAGGAAGGAAGAAATGCTGGTCAATTCTATACACCATCTTGTGTAGTAAGAACAATTGTAGAAATTTTGCAACCTTATAATGGCCGAGTATACGATCCATGCTGTGGTGCAGGTGGTATGTTTGTTCAATCAGCTGGGTTTATAAAAAATCATCAAGGAAACATAAACAATATTTCAGTTTATGGACAAGAATCAAATCCTACTACTTGGAAAATGGCTAAAATGAATCTTGCAATTAGGGGTATCGATTGTAATCTTGGTGAAATTCCAGAAGACACTTTTTTAAATGATCAGCATCCAACTATGCGTGCTGACTATATTATGGCAAATCCTCCATTTAATCTAACACCTTGGGGAGCTGATAAATTAAAAGAAGATAAAAGATGGAAATTTGGAATGCCGCCAGCAGGTAATGCAAACTATGCTTGGATTCAACATATGATATGGCATTTATCTCCTAATGGGCGAATGGGTATGGTACTTGCAAATGGCTCTCTTTCTTCTCAAAATGGAGGAGAAGGTGAAATTCGTAAGAATATTATTGAAGCAGATTTAGTTGAGGGAATTATTTCTTTGCCAGAAAAACTTTTTTACACGACTGGTATTCCTGTTTGCTTGTGGTTTATTAATAAGAATAAAAAACAAAAGGGAAAAACATTGTTTATTGATGCTCGTAAAATGGGAACAATGGCTACAAGGGCTTTACGCGAGCTTACTGATGGAACAAAAGATCCAAAAGATAATGATATAAAAAAATTGGCTGATACTTTTAGAAATTTTCAAGAGGGTACATTAGAAGAAGAAAAAGGATTCTGTGCTATTGCTGATTTGAAAGAAATTGAAAAACAAGACTTTATTCTTACTCCTGGTCGATATGTTGGTATTGAAGAACAGGAAGATGATGGAGAACCATTTGAAGAGAAAATGACAAGATTAACATCTGAATTATCACAAATGTTTGAAAAATCTCATGAATTAGAGAATGAAATTCGTGAAAAGCTTGGAGCGATAGGATATGAAATTTAAAAAATATTGCTTAGGTGAATTAGTAGAAATTAAATATGGGAAAAATCAAAAAAAGGTTATAGATAAAAATGGTAAATTTCCTATTTATGGTACAGGGGGGTTAATAGGATATGCAAATGAATTTTTGTATGATAAACCGTCTGTTCTTATTGGAAGAAAAGGGACTATCGATAAAATTAGATATGTTGAACATCCTTTTTGGACTGTAGATACTCTGTTTTATACAAAAATTAATGAGAACTTAGTTGCTCCGAAATATCTTTATTATAAAATGTTAACCTTTGATTTAATGAATTATAATGAAGGAACTACAATTCCTAGTCTAAGAACGCAAACCCTAAATAGTTTAGAATTAGAAATTCCAAGTATTAATACTCAAAAAAAAATTGTTTCAATTTTGAATTCATTGGATAGTAAGATTACATTAAATAGTATGATAAACAATAATTTAGCGGCTTAAAGGTCAATGGCAGA
>NZ_PYLQ01000025.1 GCF_003024685.1 Faecalibacillus intestinalis
GAAACTATGATGGAATGAAAAAGGCCTATGTCATATGGATACTTCCACAAGCTGCTAAAAAGCGAGATGGACATGTCAATCGCATAAACTCTAAATTAGAAAATGTCAGTGGAAGTACTATTGAAAGGTTAGAAAGTTATGATAAAAGCGAACAGATTATGATATACTTAAATAAAGATCATGATATCAAAGATAAGTATGAAGATAGTGATTGGATCAAGACACCGTTAGTCATCTTTTTAAACAATACATATGATCTTTTGATAAAGAAAGAAGTTATGAAAGAATATGGATTTGAAGAAATAGAGAAGGAGGTTAAAAAGATGTGTAATTTAGGAGAAATGATAGCCAGAGAAAATATAGAAAAAGGACATTCTATGGGGCTTGAACAAGGACAAAAATTGGAAAGAAGAAAGAAAAATATTGAATTAATAACAAATTTGATGAATAGCTTAAGTATTTCGTTTTCAAAAGCAGTTGAATTGTTAAAAGTTTCTGAAGATGAAGTTTTAGAAATAAAAAAATATTTTGAAGCTTAATGGTATTTGCTGGCAAGGACGATATTTTGTCCTTGCTTTTATTTTTGATGACAAAAAATAGATGTAAATAGCTAGAAATGATAACGATTTTGGGAAATGCTTGTGATAAAATAAACATGAGGAAAAAGGAGATGTATTATGAATACTTATGAACATTTATTTACACCTATTAAAATAGGAAATACAACAGTAAAAAATCGTATTTTTATGCCACCTTTATCAACTAATCTTGCAGATAAAGGTTATGTAACAGATGCCTTAGTAAAGCACTATGCAGCTAGAGCAAAAGGTGGAGTAGGACTTATTGTAACTGAAGTTACAACTGTAGAACCTACGTATACATATTTACCAGGAGATATGTCAATCTATGATGATTCTTATATTCCTGGATGGAAAAAACTTGTAGATGCAGTACATCAATATGATACTAAAATCTTATCACAACTCTTTCATCCAGCTTATATGGCTTTTCCAATTCCTGGGACACCACAATTGATTGCTCCTTCAAATGTAGGACCATATTATGCTAAAAGTGCCCCTCGAGAAGTAACAAAAGAAGAATTAAAAGTAATTGTTAAACAATTTGGTGAAGCTGCTTTACGTTTTAAAAAAGCAGGGGGAGATGGAGTTGAAATCCAAGCAGCCCATGCACATGGTTTATTAGGAGGATTTTTAACGCCTTTATATAATAAAAGAACAGATGAATATGGTGGAGATATTCATGGAAGATTACGTTTAACTTTAGAAGTTATTGAAGAAGTAAGAAAACAATGTGGTAGAGATTTTATCATTGATGTGCGTATTTCAGGAGATGAATACAGTGATGGTGGTTTAACACTTAATGATATGATCTATGTTTCTAAACAATTAGAAAAAGCAACCGTTGACTTTATTCATGTTTCTGGAGGAAATACCATTAAAAAAGGAAGTTCAATGCCAGCAAGTGGAACAGCTCCGGCACCACATAAACATGCAAGTGAGGAAATTAAAAAACATGTATCTATTCCAGTGGCAACAGTTTCGCGTATCAACGAACCTTGGGTAGCAGATGAGTTAATCGCTAATGATGTTTGTGATGCGTGTATGATTGGTCGTCCTAATTTATGTGATAGTGAATTTGCGAACAAAGCAAAAGCAGGAAAAATAGATGAAATTAGACCATGTATTGGTTGTGGAAGATGTTTAACAGGAATTATGTTTGGTAAACCAATTAGTTGTACAGTCAATCCAGCTGTTGAAAAAGAAGAAATTGATGAAGCTCCTGTTAAGAAAAAAGTACTTGTTGTTGGTGGTGGACCAGCAGGAATGGAAGCTGCTTATGTCGCAAAAAAACGTGGACATGAAGTTGTTTTATGTGAACAAAGTGATCGTTTAGGTGGTCAATTAAATATTGCTTGTGTGCCTATTGGTAAACAAGAAATTACTAAAGTAGTTAAATATATGAAGAGCCAATTAACAGGTGTTGATGTTCGTTTAAATACAACAGTGACTAAAGAAATGATTGAAAATGAATTTAAAGATTATGAAATTATTACAACAGTAGGAGCAACACCTAAAGAAATCGAACCTTATAAAGTCTTTAAACAAACAATGACAGCTGATGATATTTTATCTGGTAAAAAATTTCCAGGTAGAAAGATCGTAATTATTGGTGGTGGTTCTGTTGGTTGTGAAACAGCAGATTATTTAGCACCATTGATTAATGATTTATTCCCTACAAATAGAGATATTACTTTAATTGAAATGACTAAAGGATTAATGACAGGGGAATCTGGAGCAACGAAATCATTGCTTACAAGACGTATGATGGAAAAAGGTGTGAAGATTGAATTAAATTCAAAGATCACTTATGTTGATGAAAATACTATTAAATATGAAAAGAATCATCAAGAATATGTTTTAGATGATGTTGATACATTAGTTTTTGCAGTTGGCTATAATCCAGTTGCTTCACCAATTGAAAATGCTCATTTAATTGGTGATTGTCAAAAAGTAGGAACATTAAAAGATGCTATTACAAATGCATATCAAATAACAAAGGAGATATAATAATATGAAACTATTAGAACCAATCCAAGTAGGGAAAATGACATTAAAAAACAGAATTATGTTTCCACCTCTTACAACAGGGTATGAAGAAAGAGATGGATCTATTGGTCAAAAAAGTTTAAGTTTTTATGAAAGATTAGCGAAAGGTGGAGCTTCTTATGTTGTTATTGGTGACGTAGCTCCTGTACGTACAGCATCACCAACACCAAAACTTTATAGTGAAGAACAAATACCAGCCTTTAAAAAACTTGCGGATACATTACATCAATATGATTGTAAAGTGGCTTTACAAATCTTCCATCCAGAATATGATGTTCCTGGTGTTGGAAAAATGATTATGGAAGCAGGAATAGCTCGTCAAAATGCGGCTAAAGCAAAAGCTGAAGGAAATGAAGAAGAAGCTTTAAAACAAACAGAATTAGCACAAAAGCTTACAAAAGATGCTTATGCTAAATTACATCATGATATGCAACATTTTGTTTCAGAAGCAACTGTTGAACAATTAAATCAAATTAAAGAAAGTATAGCAAGTTGTGCTCATAAAGCAATGATTGCAGGAATTGATGCAATTGAAGTTCATGGAGATAGACTATTAGGTTCTTTATGTTCTGAAGTATTAAATCATCGAAGTGATGTATATGGTGGTTCTTTTGAAAATAGAATTCGTTATGCTTTAGAAGTTGTTAAAGCAATTAAAGAAGCCGCACCTGATTTGACAATTGAATATAAACTTCCAATTATTACTTTAAATAAAGATGGAAGTTTAAGAGGTAAAGGTGGTTTAAAAGAAGCTGAAGGAATTGCTTTTGCGAAAAAACTAGAAGAAGCAGGCGTTGACATGATTCAAGTAGCTCAAGCCAACCATACAGGAAATATGGGTGATACGATTCCACCAATGGGAGATGTGCCATATAATTGGACATTACCAGTTGCTAGAA
Organism: Faecalibacillus intestinalis; assembly: GCF_003024685.1. Classification (GTDB taxonomy): domain Bacteria; phylum Bacillota_I; class Bacilli_A; order Erysipelotrichales; family Coprobacillaceae; genus Faecalibacillus; species Faecalibacillus intestinalis. Next base: position 3,527 of record NZ_PYLQ01000025.1, read on the forward strand.
AAGTTAAAGAAGTTGTTTCTATTCCAGTAGCAACAGTAGGTAGAGTGGTAAGTGTAGAAGCTGGTGAAAAAATCTTAAATGATGGAGACGTTGATATGATTGGTTATGGACGTTCTTTATTAACTGATCCTGATATTGCTTTAAAAGTGAAAAAAGGAGAATGCATTAGAGAATGTTTAAACTGTAATAAAGGGTGCGTTGATGCAATTCAAAATAGACAATACATTTCATGCGTTTTAAATGCTGAAAATGGAAATGAAGCTACTGTTTCAATTAAACCAACAAATAATCCTCAAAAAGTAGTTGTTATTGGTGGAGGAATTGCTGGTTTAGAAGCAGCAAGAGTTGCTGCTGTTAAAGGACATACAGTGACTTTATTTGAAAAATCAGATCATTTAGGAGGACAAATCAATATTGCCTCTGTTCCACCAAGAAAAAATGAAATCTTAAGAAGTGTTGAATATTATCAAAAAGTATTACCTACATTAAATGTAGATATTCATTTAAATGAAGAAGCAAAAGATATCAATAGTTATGATTATGCTATTATTGCTGTAGGGGCACATAATATGGAAATGCCAATTCCTCATGATAACAGCAATATTGTTTCAAGTTGGGATGTTTTAAACGGACAAGAAGTTACTGGTGATTGTGTGGTTATTGGTGGAGGTTTAGTAGGTGCTGAAACTGCTGAATATCTAGCAAATAAAGGTCATCAAGTGACAATTGTAGAAATGATGGATAAAATTGCTGCTGGTGAATCTACAACTGTTTTACCATTAATGATGAAAGACTTTGCAGATCATAATGTTAAGCAATTAGTAAATACAAAAGTAGATCATATTGAAAACAATATTGTCTATACAGCAAATGATCAAATCAAAGCAGATACAATTATCAATGCTTTAGGATCAAAGAAAAATATCTTTGATGATTCATCTATTACAATTCCTCATGTATGTGTAGGAGATTGTTCTGGTGAAAGAACTGCTGATATAGCAAGTGCTATTAGAACAGCTTATCATGCTGCTAATGCTATAGATTAATAAATAAATTAATATTTAGAAGTGTTACTTAGTTATCTAGGTAACACTTTTTTATGCAAAAAATGCACATAAAACATGACATTCACGCACGAAAAGTAGCTGTTTGTGAACGAAAATGGGAAATAGAGGGTATGAGTTATATAATAATATTAATATTTATATTTTATAACAAATAATAAAAGAAGTAAATTTTTATTATTAACTTATTTTTGAATATAAAAGAGAGGAGATTTGAAAAATAGGTGACAAATATATAGGAACAAGAAATAATAAAATAAATATAAGGAAAGATGATCCTGATTTAGCTGCATATTTAAAAGAAAGAGCTTCAGTTACAGATGTAGATATTAGACTTTATCTTAGAGAGGTAAATTTTCATTGTCCTCTATGTTGTAAAGATTTACAAAGAAAAAGTCAAAAAAAAGAAGTGTAAAATTATTTGAAATAGCACATATCTATCCCAATAGCCCTACTGTAGAACAATATTTGGAATTAAAAGGCCTAGAACGTTTAGGAGATAATTCAGAATCTTTTGATAATAAAATAGCTTTATGTAAGGACTGTCATAGCACAAAAGATTATCATACAACAAAAGAAGATTATTTAAAGTTAATAAAAAATCCAAATTTGTCAAAAAAATATTGAAAAGACACAATGAATTTAAAAGTAAAAAAGATGAATTGGAAATGAAAAATGATGCATATAACAAATTTATAGAATTAAAAAATAATGAATCTATTGATAAAAAAAGAGTATCAAATATAAAAGATCAACAACTATCAATTCTTTCAAGTAAAATTAATATAGAAATGAATAGATTGAATAATATAATTTATAAGGAAGAAAATAATGTACCAATTTTAAGTTTTTCAAAAAAAAATTATAGTTTTGCAACACCTGAAAATACAGGTACAGGTATAGCTTATAAGGGATTGGTTATATTTGATATTTCTGTTCTGAATTTGACTAATTTACCTATTATAGTGCATGACTCATTTGTTTTAAAACAAATATCGGATAAAGCATTTGAAAAAATATTAGAATTGTATATTAAAAGTGAAAAACAAGTAATAATAGCTATTGATAAAAAGAACTCGTATACAGACGAGACACAAAAAATATTAGATGAAAGTGTTATTTTAAATTTAGGTTCTAATGGAAATGAACTTTTTGGAAAATCGTGGGGATAGACTATGTGTTAAATTATGAATTTAAAGATATAAAAGATAAATTATATGATGACTTGAATAGATTAATTAAAGCATTAGAAATTTATTTGTATCAGTATGTTAATAAAATAAATTGTGAAAAAAATTAACAGATATACAAAAAATAATTGCCAAGGAGGAAATATGTAAAATATAAAGTTTTAATTATACGAATACAATAGAAAGAGTATATATAGATAAATCTAATATGGATATTGACTTTATACATGGTAAAGCAAATAAAGATTTGGAAATTGAAAAAAATAATATGGTTTTGGGAATTGATGAATTTCTTCCGGCTGAAAAACAAAATATAAATGTTGAATTTGTGGAATTTAAAAAATTTTATCAAAGAATATATAAAGAGACAGGATGTAAGTATAAAAATTGGGTTGATGAAATAAAAAGTGAGCATTCATTATATGTGAAAAAAATAGCGAAAGCAAATTTTTTGTATGATGAAGCTATGATATGCAAAAATTGTAAAAAACACAATTTATATATTTTTGGACACTCATTAGATGTCACAGATGGAGATATATTAAGAGACTTAATATTGAATGATAACGTAAGTACAACTATTTTTTATCATAATAAGGAAAATATGGGAAAACAAATTACTAATTTAGTAAAAGTAGTTGGAGAAAATGAATTGATAGGAAGAACGGGAGGAAGTACTAGAACAATAAAATTTAAGTTACAAAAAAATTAGTATAGATTTTTAATATTAACATTTTTAAAAGGAGGATATTATTATGAAATTTGATAGAATAAATGTTAATCGTTTGGATGATATAGGTTATGTGATTGATAAAGAAAAATTTTTAAAGTTTGTTAATGATTTCAGGATTATTGGTGTTCATTGGTCTCAACCTACAAATATTAGTGCTAGTTATTTTTTAAGATTATTACAAGATGGCTCAAAAGCACGAGCGCGTGGATTTGGAAAACAATCATATATTGAAAATGATGAATCATCAAATCAATTAAGTGAATTTTACGATAAATTATTTGATCACGGAGCATTATGGAAATTAGAAAATGGTAGAGTAATTTGTACAGCAATGCCATATAGTGATGAAAAAATTGTGCTTGATGAATTTGAAAGATTGAAGAATAAATGTGAATATCCCGATGACGTGATATTAAATTTCTTAGATAAAAAATATAAATTTAGAAAAAATGGCGATATTATGGTTGTTATTTCGTTTGATGAAATTTAGATTAGATAGATTAAAAATATTATTTTTTAAACAACTTAAATACTATAAAAATTTATGAAAAAAGCAATCTAAATAATCAAATACTTTAGTAAAAAATCACTTTAAAATATCTGATACTTTTTAAAGAGGAAAATTAGATAAAGCAATTTCTGATTTTCCTCCTTTTATTTTTCTATTTTACTTTTTATAGTTTACTCTAGAATTGCCTATACATTTGGAATTTATCCATGTAAAAGAGTTGAGTATTTCTTTTTTATGTCCAAACGTTTTTGTAATATTATTTTTAATGTAAGCGCCAAATAAAATAGTGTATTTAAAGAAGTCGATTGAATTGATATAATAATCAATTTAGTCGGCTTTTATTTCAAATTCTTCTTTTATTTCTTCACTCCATGGTAAGAACCAGTCCAGTCTTTCTGGATCTTCAACCAGATCTTGTTGAGGTAAATAATCCAGGATGAATTCAATATAATCGTATGGATTAAGTTTATTGGATTTAGCTGTTTCAATCAGGCTGAATACTGATGCACTTGCTTCAGCTCCTTTAGTAGAAGTTGAAAACAGCCAGTTCTTTCGGCCAACTGTAAATGGTCTGATTGTACGTTCATCTAATGAATTTGTTATAGGTACAAGACCATCTTCTAAAAATGAACGCAGTCCTGCCTCGTAATTCAAGGCATATTGTATAGTTTTTCCTGTCTTAGAAGCTGTTAACACCTTGTTTTGGTTATCCTTGTACCATGAAAAGAAGTCATCAACTAATGGCTTTGATTTTTCTTGACGTACTTTCACCTTTTTATCAGGTGATAATGTTTCGATTTGTTTTTCTATCGCAAACAGTCTGGCTATTTTTTCAACAGCTGTATTTGCGAGTGTATCTGATGCATTCTTCATATCTACAGGCAATGCATCATAGAACTTTCTTCTGGCATGCGCCCAACAGTAGGCATTGGTCACACCATCTATATGGTTATATCCATAATAGCCATCAGTGATGATAGTACTCTCAAACCCTTTAAGAAATTCTTGAGGGTTGGTTGCATTTTTGTCAGGTCTGTAATCAAATATAGATAGGTTACACTTCATTGGAGATGAACCATTTGCTGTACTACTAGGAGATGATGTGGTTGTCAATAAAGAAGGGAAACCAGCATTAAAACAATTAATAGAACAATATGAAAAGACATCAGCATCAGTAATTGGAGTACAAACAGTCGATAAAAAAGATGTCAGCAAATATGGAATCGTAGAACCATCAAAATCACATCCAGCAAAGGGAAGACTGGTAAAATTAACAGATATGGTAGAAAAACCAGTAGTAGAGAAAGCACCAAGTCAACTAGCAGTCTTAGGAAGATATGTATTGACACCTGAAATCTTTGAACTTTTAGAAACACAAGGAAAAGGAGCAGGAGGAGAAATCCAATTAACAGATGCCATTAAAAGATTATTAGATAGACAAGCAGTCTATGCGTATGATTTTGAAGGAAAGAGATATGATGTAGGAGATAAATTTGGGTTTATCAAAGCAACAATCGATTTTGCATTAGACAGAGAAGACTTACATGATCAAGTAAGTAAACATATTCAAGATATTGTCAATAATAAGTAGTGATAGGAAGGTAATTTAAATTGGATATATATCAAACGGTTATTTCTCATTATCCTCATTGGAGTAAAATAGAATTAATTGCTGTAGTTATAGTAATGATTATAAGTTTTATTATTTTAGAAAGATTTTATAAAAAAGATAAAATAAATAAAATACAAATGTTTTTTTGTGTTTTATTTATTATCTATTTATTGCATGTTTATGGATCTACTGTTTTTTCTAGATTACCAAGTAAAAGAATATGTAAGTTAGAAGTATTTTGGTCATGGAAAGAAATATTAAATTCAATGAATATGACATATCCAAAATATGAATTGTTCTTGGAGAATATATTAAATGTTATTATGCTTTTACCTTTAGGTATCTTTTTACCATTAGTATATGGTAAAAAGATAGATTGGAAGGTAGGTTTATTGATAGGTTTTTGTATTTCTTTTTCTATTGAATTGATGCAATTGGTTTTATGTAGAGGAATGTTTGATGTTGATGATATTATTCATAATAGTTTGGGTTTTTTAATAGGAATAGTGATTATTAACAAAGTATTGTTAATGAATAAAATAAGCTAGCAGCTTTAAATTTAGAGCTGCTTTTTTTATTTGATTTGAATTTTATGTTTACATTATTTGTATCTTGTACAATAATAAGATACAAATAATGATGAACAACTAGGGTTGGCAGAAAGGAAAAAGTATATTGTATAAATATACAATATATTAGTAGTTAAAGCATTGGATATATTTCAAACCATTATTTCTCATTATCCTAAATGGAGTAAAATAGAATTAATAACTGTAATCATTGTAATGATCATCAGTTTAATCATATTAGAAAGTTATTATAAAAAGAATAAGATAACTAAAACACAAATGTGTTTTAGTATCTTATTTATTATTTATCTTTTACATGTTTATGGATCAACAGTATTTTCTAGATTACCAAGTACTAGAAAATATCAACTAGAAGTATTTTGGTCATGGAAAGAGATTATTCATCCTATAGGGAGATTAGGAACAGCTTCTAGATATGATTTGTTGTTGGAAAATATATTAAATATTGTTATGCTGTTACCAATTGGTATTTTTTTACCATTAGCATATGGTAAAAAGATAGATTGGAAGGTAGGATTATTGATAGGTATTGGTATTTCTTTTTCTATTGAGTTATTGCAATTAGTTTTATGTAGAGGTTTATTTGAGTTTGATGATATTATTCATAATAGTTTAGGTTTTTTAATAGGTATATTGATAAGTAATAGAATATTAAGAAAAAAGTTGTAAATAAAAGTAAATATATGTCGTTCACGTACGAAAAGTAGTCATTCGTGAACGAAAACAGTAAATAGATAACACAAGTTGTATAATAATAGGTGTTATCTATTTCTTTTTTTATAGAAATAAGAGCAAATATATGTAAAAGATTAGGAGGTTAAATATGAACCTAAAAAAATTTAAATTAACAAATTTAAGAAAATTTACAGAGAATAATAATGAAATAAATTTTGCATTAACGAGTGACTATGGTGAAGATGTAAATATTGCTCCTAAAACAACATTGATTATAGGACAAAATAATGGTGGAAAAACAACAGTTATTGAGGCTTTGAAAAGAGTTATAAATGGTATTGATTTAAAAGCAGAAGATTTTAATTTTGATTATTGATATTTGAGTAATGGTACTTAATAATAAACATTTTATGAGTTAATGATTACATTGAAAGAAATATGTAGTTTATTTTAAAATATGAATATTAAAAAGTGAAAGATGGTGCAATTGCTTTGAAAATAGATGATTTGATGCAAAAAATAGATTTAAATTTACTAAATGAAGAAATGTGTATAAAACTAAAAAATCAAAAAGTGGAATTATCGAATAGAGATAAGAAGTATTTATTAAACTTTTTTACTTATTATAAATCAGGAATAAAAGAAAATATATTAAAGGCAATAGTATGTTTTGCAATTTGGGAACCCGATGAAGCTATCAATCAAGCTAGGAAAAAAGGAGTGTTTCGTTATAGGGTATTTGGAAATAATACCAAAACAAAAGCGCGATATTATTTGGAATATTTAATTCTTAAGAAAGATATACTATGTTTTTCAAGAGAAACAAATAAATATTTGAAACAAAAATATGAGTTTGTGTGGCTAGAACATTTTTATATTGAAACAGAGAAGAAGATAGATAAGGAGATTAGATATCATTACAAAAGAAAAATAAAAAAGAAAATCAATGGAATCAGATTTGAATCTTCTTTACACAAGGAATTGTTAGCTTATATAGATAGAATTTTTTTATTAGAGGAACAAAAGCAAACGAAACAAGATGGTAATTACAATATATTAAGTACATTTTCACAAGAAGAAAAAGCAGAAGGGATTTCATATTTATTTTTTAAATATATTCAGAAATATGAAATATCACCGGAAAAGAATTATATTGTAGATGCTACATATATAAATTCAAATAAAATTGAAAAGCTTATTCTGCTTGCTTGTCAAATTAATTATGTTTTAGAAATGGAACTTCTTATAGATTTCTATGATTATGATATATATTACGAAGGGAAAAATATTATTTTAAGAAATAAGGATGAAACACTTGAAAAAAGTGTTCAACTAGGATATATAATGCAGAAAATGCAAAGTATTTTGTTTTTTGATAGAAGATATAGTGGTCATAAAGAATATGATTGTTTAGAAACTATTAGTAGACAAATAGTACAGAAATTTGGCAATAAAATAGGCAAACGTGTTGGTAATGAATTGTTGACACGTTATATATTTGAAATACCTACTGTTTTATTGAAAAAAATGTCTGAACAGAATATTGAAGGAAAAGTACAATTTTACAAAGAAGAAGGAGTTGAATTGGAACATTTTTCTAAGGAAATGTGTATGAGTTTAAATCAGTTATATGAAAAAAAAGTTACACAAAATTGTAATGCTTATGATATTCTTCTTAGTCAACGATTTTTTAGAATAATATATTTTATCCAAAAAAATTTTTATCAAAATGAGAAAGATATAAATGTTATTGTACAATCTTTAATTCCTTCGATAGATAGAGAAATATTGAAAAAAATTCTTTTTATGTTTCTAAAGAATAAGCAAAAGGTAGATGAAATATATGATTTATTATCTTATGATAAAAACTATAAATTCGATATACAATATACACCATTTTTTGAAACTGGTAAAAAAGTGATATTTCCAATATCTGTAATGGCTAATTCAAATCTAATGAGAAATACAATCGCATATTCCTATCTTTCAAAAAATAAAATAGTAAATGATAATAATGGAATTGAACCACTTGTAAAGCTGTGTGAAAATTATTTTAGACAGTGTTCTTATGAGTATGAAATATTTATAAATAAAAATTATAAGTATAAAGGAAAAAGTGGAGAAATAGATGTTTTAGTTGTTTCAAATTCAGATTTAATTATTATTGAGTGTAAAGATCCATTAATGCCAACGAGTAATTTTGAAATGAGATCTACGTTTGAGCATATTGAGAAGGCGCAAAAACAATTAGACCTATCTAAAAAAGCATTTGAGGACAATGGATTTAGAAATAAATTTTTTAGAGATAGTCTACATATAGATGCAAAATACAGAAATATTTATACATGTGTAGTATTAGGAAATAGATTGTTTTCTATTTGGTCAGGAGTAAGACATCCTATTAGGAATATACATGAATTAGATATGATATTAAATAGTGGTATAATAAATTCAACATTTGCAAAGTGGAGTATTTGGAAAGGGGAAAAATATTCACACGAAGATTTGATTGATTTTTTAAAGCAAGATGGTGTATTTATAAAAATTATGCAAGACTCTATGGAGGCTTTTGATAATAAATTAACTTTTGCAGGTAAAACGATACAATATGAATCTTATATGTTAAATATGAAAAAATTATTTTTAATTTGTGATGATAAATTAAGATTAATAGAGAAAAGAAAAAATAAATGTGATGAATTTTTTGATATTAATGAAGAAAAAAATTAGTACTACTCTTTAAAAGATACTGTAATTATTTTCCATTTGGTTAAGAAAATAAGTATTTCATAAGCATTTTAGCAAAATAATAAGATTTTAATCATTAAAATTCTATAATAAAATATAAGTCAATAAAAAGAGAGGGTTATAAGATGGATTGGAGTAATTTATTAACAACAGAAAGATTTTCTGAAAATGGAAATCGTTTTTCAAAAAATGACACAAAAAAAGAATACAGTTTTAAAAAGTATAATCGAGGAAATTTTACATGTATTGATGATGATTATCAAACAATTATTAGAAGTGCTTCTTTTAGAAGATTACAAGATAAAACACAAGTCTTTCCACTAGAAAAAAATGACTTTGTAAGAACACGACTTACTCATTCAATAGAAACATCAGCCATTGCTAAAAAATTAGGGAATATGGTACTTGCAAATATATCTTTAGAAATAAATAAAAATAATAATAGTTATAAAGACTATCAAAAAAATAAAGAAGAAATGAGTACGATTCCCGATTTACTTGCGTGTGCAGGGTTAATTCATGATATAGGTAATCCACCATTTGGGCATTTTGGTGAGGTTGTTATGTCTGATTGGTTTAAAGATAATATAAAACATTTAAAATATAAAGGAAATAAATTAGAAGATATATTTACACAACAACAACTAGAAGATTTATATCATTTAGATGGTAATGCTCAAGCATTACGAGTTGTAGGGAAACTGCATGATTTACATAATGAAAGTGGAATGAATCTAACAAAATCTTTGTTAAATATACTTGTAAAGTATCCTGTTAAATCTACAGAAATAGATAAAGATTCAGATGATATTAAATATCATAAATTAGGATACTATGCATCGGATTTTGATATGTTTGATGACATTGCTCGAACAACTGGTACAAAATTATCAGATGATGAATATGTAAGACATCCACTTACTTATTTGCTAGAAGCTGCAGATGACATTGCTTATGCTACAGCTGATATAGAAGACGGATTAAAAAAGAATTATATAAGTGTTCAAGATTTTATAAATATTTTTGAACAAATTGTTGATGAAACAGATGAGAAAAATTATCCATTATTACAAAGTTTAAAAGAACAAATAAAAAATGACAGTCAAAATGAATTACAGATAATACAGGAATGGTTAGACAATGTAAGAGATTGGTTGGAATATAATGCAGTTTATAGTTTTACATCTAATTATAATGTTATTATGAAGGGAAACTATGCAAAAGAATTATTAAATGGAGTTTATAATGAAAATATATTAAAAGTTCTTAAAGCAGTTGCAAATGAATATTTATTTGCTAATAAAGAAATTAATAAAGTAGAATTATCAGGATCGGTAATATTGGAATTTTTATTAAGTAAGTTTGTAGGAGCTATATTGGAATACGATGAAGATGATATAAAAGTGACAAAAGAAAATAAGAAAATTATCGGCTTATTATCTCAAAATCATTTGAATGTCTATAATCGAGAAAAAGAAAAATGTACCACAGAAGGAGATAAAGTCTATTTAAAATTACACTTGGTTATTGATTATATTTCAGGAATGACAGATAGTTATGCTAAAAGACTTTGCCAAGAATTAAGAGGAGTTACATTTTTTGAATAAGTGAGAGGATAAATAGAATGAATAAAAATATAGAAAATTTATATCATTATACCAATGTAGAGGGATTTAAAAGTATTATAGAAAATCATTATTTTAGGTTATCAGAATCATCATTTTTAAATGATCCAGATGATTGTAAATTGTTTAATGATTTTTTAGTAAAAAATATAGATTGCCCAAAGAAATTGATTGTATCAAGTGGAGTTAAAAAGTTGATAGATTATGAGAATGAAATTTTAGAAATTTATAAAAAATGTTCTTTTGAAGACTATGTAAAATATTTAGAAAAACATATTAAATTATACGTTATGTCTTTTTCAAGTGTAGCAGATGATTTAACAATGTGGAATTATTATGGGAAAGGAGGATTTTCTTTAGAAATATCAAAAGATCAATTGATTCAAGTAATGAAAAATACTTTAAAAGAAAATGATGAATATTTTACTATTTCTAATGTGATTTATTCTGAAAAAGATAAATGTGCTCCAATTCCTAATTTTAATAATTTTCATTTATTTAGTAAAAAGAGTAATGATCTTTTAAAAGAAAATGAAAAAAATAGAAAAGAAAAGGCAAATAAGGAAGATATAAAAAATCTTTTTGAAGAAAATGATTTAGAAACATTTATTTACATATATTATAAGGGTTATCTTTTATCGTTGGAGTACTTATTAGAAAGTAAAGAGATATCTATTGAAGATGATCAGGAAACGATATGTAAAGCAGTATTTAAAAATACAAAAGATTTTGAAATAAAAAATAGAAATATGTTATGGAAAAGAGATCTTTCATTATTTATGATATTATTATCATCATTAATTAAAAGTAACTCCTATGAAAGTGAAAATGAAATAAGAATTGTATATTTTAAATATGATAATGAAAATAAAGAAAATGAAAACATTGATTATTACATAAAACATACACCATTTGGTAATTTATTAAGTCCATATATTTCTTTAAAAGGAAGTAATGAAGAATTTAATGATATCATAGAAAAAATCATTATCTCACCAGCTACTAAAAATTTACCAATAAATATAAATATGTATAAAAATACATTAAAGGAATATTTATTATCGAAAAAATATTATAAATCATCTAAATCAATTAGTTATTCTAAACATAATATACGTTGGTAATACATATCATATGAATTAGAAATATAGTAATTAATTATAATAACTGTCTTTTTAGTAAGCACCAAATAAAATAGTGTATTTAAAAAAGTTAATTGAATTGATACAATGATATAAAATTTAAAGCTATAATCTGGTGTATAGCTATATTTTCATTGTTTTAATTTGTACATACAAGCAATAAAAAATGGAGGATGCTCTTATTTTGAAAAACTTAATGTATTAACGCGTCATATTTTTAATGTTACCAATGAAGATGATGTTTTAAAGTTAATTAACTGAATAATATATTATATGAAAAGGATAAACATATCTTAAATACGATGTTTATCCTTTTCTATCTATTTTATGTATTTCATCTATTAAATCTTGAATTTCTTTTGGATAAGTTTCTAGTACTTTTTTACCGAGTTCATAAATAAGATTATCTTTGTTTTTAGATGAACCAATATGATAAAAATCTTTGACTTCTTGACTACAAATTAAATTCTCTTGTCTTAATTGATTAATTAAACAAAGACCTTCAATAGATTTAACACGACTTAAGGCTACGTATAGTTGACCGTTATCAAATGAATAGGGGATTAAATTGACTTGATCATAAGTTTGTCCTTGACTTTTATGCATTGTAATAGCATAAGCAAGCTTTAAAGGTATTTGATAAAAAGCACCTACTTTTTCTTTAGATAGTTGATGATCTTCAATATCTCCATCTTTCTTTTTAGACAAAACATAATTTTCTATAGCCCATTCATGATATCCAAAAGTAACTAATGTTTTATTTGTATCAAGCATAACTGTTACACAATCATCTTCTAATTTATATACTTTTCCAAATGAACCATTTTGATATAAATCTTGTTCAGTATCATTAATTAGTACCATTACTCTAGCTCCTATTTTTAGATGAAGTTCATCTAAAGTAGGTTTATCAGAATTTTTAACATCTCCTACTATTCTAGAATGATAGACTTTAGCTTTATTGGGTAACTTAGAGAGTTTATCTTGATTGATTTGTTCTGCTTTTTTATTAGTAGCAGTTAAAATAATTCCATTTTCAAAAAGTTCTTTTTGACTATGAGTATTAAAATAACTTACACAAGAATAGTCACCTATTCTTGCTTTATTAAGTTCATGAACAAATTCAGGATCCTTTTGTCTAATAACTTCTTTTAATTCAACTGTTTGAAAATCTAAATCTTTCCAATTTGTAGATTCAAAAGCGTAGCCTTTATGATAATGTTCATATATTTTTTCTAAAACTTCACGATCATTATCAGTAGTAACTGGAGGAAGTTGAAAGAAATCACCAACTACAACTATTTGTTTACGAGATAAAGATTTTTCTTCTGCCTTAGTAATTGTTCTTACAACAAAATCAAAAAGATCAACACGACACATACTGATTTCATCTATAATGATAATATCGCTTTCTTGTACAACTTGAGGTACTTTTTGGATATGTTTAATAACTTGTGGCTCAGGGGATACTTGAAAACATCTATGAATAGTTACACCTTGGATATTAATAGCAGCAATACCTGTAGGAGCACAGACAATTACTTTTTTATTTTGTTTTTCCATTTCACTGATAAATAATTTTAAAACAAATGATTTACCTGTTCCTGCACCACCGGTTAAAAAGATATTTTTACCTGATATTAATTGGTTATAGGCATTATATTGATCTTTACTAAGTGATGGTTTATCTGTTTTTTGAGTATTTTCATTTAAATAGTTCCAAGCTTCTTCTTTAGAAGTAAAACTTTTAAATTGCGCATTTTTAAACTGATTTACTTCATTTTGACATTCTTCCCAAGTATTATAAATACCAGGATGTCTTCCTTTTTTTACAGCATAATATTTCATGATATCACTCCTTGTTTCTATTATGACATATTTATAGCTTTTTGTAATGGGATAAAAATGATATAAAACTTGTGAAATGTTACACATAGCCTTATGTGTAACTTGTTTTTATTTTCACATGATACTAAAATATGTGTAGTTAGAAAAGAGGAGATTTAATTATGGCAAACAGATTTGTATTAAATGAAACAAGTTATCATGGAAAAGGAGCAATTGAATCAATTCCTGAAGAAGCAAAAGCAAGAGGATTCAAAAAAGCTTTAGTATGTTCAGATCCAGACTTAGTAAAATTTGGAGTAACAGCAAAAGTTACTGATTTATTAGATAAAGCAGGATTAGCTTATGAACTATATTCTAATATCAAACCGAATCCAACAATTGAAAATGTTCAACAAGGTGTTAAAGCATTACATGATGCTGGAGCAGATTATATGATTGCTATTGGTGGTGGTTCATCAATGGATACAGCAAAAGCAGTAGGTATTATTGATAAAAACCCTGAATTTGCTGATGTAAGAAGCTTAGAAGGTGTTGCACCAACTAAAAATCCTTGTACACCAATTTTCGCTGTTCCTACAACAGCTGGTACTGCTGCTGAAGTAACAATCAACTATGTAATCACAGATGTTGAAAAAGATCGTAAAATGGTATGTGTAGACGTACATGATATTCCAGTTGTAGCATTCGTTGACCCAGATATGATGTCATCAATGCCAAAAGGATTAACTGCTGCTACAGGTATGGATGCCTTAACTCATGCTATCGAAGGTTATATTACTAAAGGTGCTTGGGAAATGTCAGATATGTTCCATATCAAAGCTATTGAAATTATTTCTAAATCATTAAGAGGTGCAGTAGAAAATACTCCTGAAGGTAGAGAAGGTATGGCTTTAGGTCAATATGTTGCAGGTATGGGATTCTCTAACGTAGGTTTAGGATTAGTTCACTCAATGGCTCATCCACTTGGAGCTTTATATGATACACCTCATGGTGTTGCTAATGCTATCATCTTACCAACAGTTATGGAATATAATGCACCATATACTGGTGAAAAATATAAAGACATTGCAGAAGCAATGGGTGTAGATACTACTGGTATGTCTCAAGAAGAATATCGTAAAGCAGCTGTAGATGCAGTTAAACAATTATCTAAAGATGTTGGTATTCCAGCTGACTTAAAAGAAATCGTTAAAGAAGAAGATTTACAATTCTTAAGTGAATCTGCTTTAGCTGATGCTTGCTGTCCAGGTAATCCAAGAGATACAAGTGTAGAAGAAATCAAAGAATTATATAAATCATTATTATAATAATAAGACAGTCCTCAATGAGGGCTGTTTTTTTGTTTTAAAATGTAAAAAAAAAGAGAATTTTGTTATTAATTTCACAATAAAGTTGACTTTTTATGAGGTTTCAATATAATTTTTTTATATGTTAAAAAGGGGAAATTCGATGGAAACAAATAAAAAATCAAGTTTTTCAGGCCGTTTAGGATATGTTATGGCGGCTGCTGGCTCAGCTGTTGGATTAGGAAACATTTGGCGTTTTCCATATCTTGCGGCTAAATATGGTGGAGGTACTTTTTTATTTACTTACATTATTTTAGCGTTTACAGTTGGTTTTGCTTTACTTGTAAGTGAAACAGCATTAGGAAGAAAGACCGGAAACAATCCAATCAAAGCATATAAAATCTTAGGAGCAAAAAAATTAAAGATTGGTGGTTGGTTGAATTCAATTATTCCAATGTTGATAATTCCTTATTACTGTGTTGTTGGTGGTTGGGTATGTAAATACTTATTTGAATATTTAAGAGGATCAAGTCAAATCTTGACACAAGATACCTATTTTTCAAATTTTATTGCTAATCCAATTAGTCCAGCTTTTTGGTTAGTTGTTTTTGCAGTATTAACTTTTATTGTGGTTATTAAAGGGGTAGAAAAAGGAATAGAAAAGGTAAGTAAGATTTTAATGCCTATTTTAGTAGTAATAGCTATTTTTATTTCAATCTATGGTTTAATGACACCAGGAGCAATTGAAGGTTTGAAGTATTATATTATTCCTGATTTTTCAAGGTTTAGTATTATGACAGTTATTTCAGCAATGGGACAAATGTTTTATTCTTTATCAATTGGAATGGGTATTTTATTTACATATGGTTCTTATATGAAAAAAGATGTTGATATGGAAAAAGCAATTTCTCAAGTAGAAATTATGGACACTTTAATTGCTTTTTTAGCGGGGTTAATGATTATTCCTGCAGTCTTTGCATTTTCAGGAAAAGATAGTTTAAATGCTGGAGCGTCTTTAATGTTTATTACAATGCCTAAAGTTTTTAATTCATTAAAATTAGGTGGATTTATAGGTGGGGTATTCTTTTTACTTGTCTTATTTGCTGCTTTAACTTCAGCTATTTCTTTAATGGAATGTTCTTGTGCAACATTGATGGAACAATTCCATATTTCTAGAAAAAAAGCAGCTTTAGCAATGATTATTGAAATGTTAGCTTTAGGAATTCCTATTTCACTTGGCTATGGTGTTTTAGGATGGATTCAACCATTAGGAATGACTTTATTAGATTTCTTTGATTTTGTCACAAATTCATGTATGATGCCAATTTCAGCGTTATGTACAGTTTTATTAATTATTTTTGTAACAAAATTAAAAACAATTTCAAATGAAATTAAAATATCATCTGCTTTTAAAAGAGAAAAAGTCTATAATATTGTGATGAAATATATTTGTATTCCAACATTATTAATTATTTTATTAAGTTATATTTTATCAACATTTGGAATTATTACGTTATAAAAAAGCTTTTTTAAGCTTTTTTCTTTTTGGACATAAAAAAGACATTTTTTATGTATATAATATATTAGAAATAAAATGAGCTTTTGTATTTGTCAAATAAAACATTTGTGCTATAATTTATTTGTTTAATTATGCCTAAGTGTAAAGGAGGATGTCTTTATGGACAAAATAAGCGAAAAGATAAAAGCAGCCCGCATTGCCAAAGGCGTTACAATAGAGGAAGTCGCAGAAGCAACATTGTTATCTGTTAATATCATTAAAGATATAGAAGACGGTGCTTTTGAACGATTTGTTGGAGACGAGCTTTATGTAAAAATGTATCTTAAGAAAATAGCAAGATACTTAGAAATAGATGAGACGATTGCTGATGATTATTATGCAATTACGAGAGAAATTAAAAAGGCTGATTTAAAAGATTTAGAAAATAAAAAAGAAGATATAGGATCTGTTACTTTTGTAGATAAAGTAAAAAATATTCAACCAACTAAAAAACAACCGACAAGAAAGGGAGTTTATGAAGATCACTATATCTTAAGATATGTTAAATATGCAATTGTCATTATTATTGTCATTGCTATTATTATTGTACTTGGATATTCATTTGTCTTTACGAAATCAAATGATTCATCATTTAAAAATAGTAATACATCTAAAACAGAAACAAGTGAAACTTTAAAGAAGAAAACAACAGAAACAGATAAAAAGAAAACAACAAAATCTGATACAACAAAAAAAGATGAACAAACATCTACTGAAATAACTTTTACTAAAAATGCAGATGGTGATTATAGTTTTAAATTACCTGATGGATATGATCAAGAAACTTTTAAATTAAAAGTAGATTTTACTTTTGCGACAAGAGTTGATTTACATGTCAATGGAGATCCAAACAGTTATCAAACAGATACATTTAAACGAGGAGTTTATAGCGGTAGTCTTGCTCCTTCAATGTCTGATGCTTTAAAAGATGATTCTGCATGTGAAAGCGTTGAGTTAGAATTTAATGTAAATGATTTCCAATATTTGGAATTTTCATATAGTTGGAACATAGGACATCGTTATTATATTAATGATCAAAAACTCCCACTAGAGGAAAGTGATCATAATAACACAATTAAAACATTTAAATTAACGATGGTCAAATAATGAATTTACCTAATAAATTAACGATTACAAGAATAATCCTTGTTCCAATTCTTATTCTTATTTATATGTTTCCTTATGCAACGTTTGGAATCAATGTACCTATGTATCATATTTTGAATGCTGATATTTCACTTGTTAATATTGTTATCTTTATTATTTTTGCAGTTGCTTCGTTAACTGATTATTTTGATGGACAAATTGCGAGAAAATCTAAATTAATTACAACTTTTGGTAAGTTTGCTGATCCGATTGCAGATAAACTATTAATTAATACGATTTTTCTTCTACTAGCAAGTGATGGGACAATTTCTATCATTATTCCTATTATTATGATTTCTAGGGATACGATCGTAGATGCCATTCGTTTGGTGGCTGCCAATAAACAAGTTGTTATTGCAGCAAAATATTTAGGAAAATTAAAAACTGTGACACAAATGATCAGTGTGATATTCTTATTATTAAATGATTTTCCTTTTTCAATCATTCATTTACCAATTGGTCAAATAAGTGTATGGATTTCTTGCGTGATTTCAATAGTAAGTGGTATTGATTATTTTATGGATAGTAAAGATATGTTAACGGAGTCAATGTAATGAATGAACTTGCTGAATTATTAATAAAAAATAATATTTCTATTGGAACTGTAGAAAGTTTTACAGTAGGAAATTTTGCGACAATGCTAGGAAATATTCCTGGCATTTCTAAGGTTTATAAGGGTTCTTTAGTCACTTATCAAAGTGAGACGAAAGAAAGGCTTTTAGGAATTGAACATCCATTGATTGAAAAGTACGGTGTTGTTTCTAAAGAAATTGCTACTTTAATGTGTGTTAATGGTAAAAGTATTTTAGATGTTGATCTATGTATTTCTTTTACAGGAAATGCTGGACCGGATGCAATGGAAGGAAAACCAGTAGGAGAAGTCTATATTGGTATTGCTTATGAAGATGTTGTTGTTTATAAATTGAATTTAGAAGGTAGTCGAAAAGAGATTGCTTTAAAGGCAATAGATTTTGCTCAAAAGAAAATAATTGAAAAAATTTTAAAAAAATAAAAGAAAAAATGAAAAATAAAGCATATATAGGAATAGGAGGTATTATTTATGGCTGGAAAAAAAGAAGTAGAAACAAAAGATGCTAAAAAAGCACAAGCATTGAATGATGCAATCAAACAAATTGAAAAGCAATTTGGAAAAGGTTCTGTTATGAAGCTTGGAGATCGTGCAGCTGT
Organism: Faecalibacillus intestinalis; assembly: GCF_003024685.1. Classification (GTDB taxonomy): domain Bacteria; phylum Bacillota_I; class Bacilli_A; order Erysipelotrichales; family Coprobacillaceae; genus Faecalibacillus; species Faecalibacillus intestinalis. The sequence goes on from NZ_PYLQ01000025.1 coordinate 22,443, forward strand.
TGATGTGGCTGTTATTCCAACAGGTTCTTTAACACTTGACATGGCTTTAGGAATAGGTGGTTATCCTAAAGGAAGAATTATTGAAATTTATGGTCCAGAATCAAGTGGTAAAACAACGCTTACATTGCATGCAATTGCTGAAGTACAGAAACAAGGTGGTACAGCTGCATTTATTGATGCCGAACATGCCATTGATCCTGTTTATGCTAAAAATCTAGGAGTTAATATTGATGAATTGATTCTTTCGCAACCAGATAGTGGTGAACAAGGTTTAGAAATAGCTGAAACACTCGTACGTTCTGGAGCTATTGACTTAGTAGTTGTTGACTCTGTTGCTGCACTTGTTCCTCAAGTGGAATTAGATGGCGAAATGGCTGATCAACAAATGGGATTACAAGCAAGATTGATGTCTAAAGCTTTACGTAAACTTTCAGGGGTTATGAATAAAACAGATTGTACAATTATTTTCATTAACCAATTACGTGAAAAAATTGGAGTTATGTTTGGAAATCCAGAAACGACTACTGGAGGAAGAGCTTTAAAATTCTATTCTTCTGTGCGAGTAGAAATCAGAAGAAGTGAAGCAATTAAAAATGGTACGGAAATTGTTGGGAATAAAGTCAATATCAAAGTTGTTAAAAATAAAGTGGCACCACCATTTAAATCAACACAAGTTGATATTATTTATGGTAAAGGTATTTCAAGAGATGGTGAAGTCTTGGATTTAGCAGTTGATAAAGATATTGTTGATAAATCCGGTGCTTGGTATGCTTATAAGGGTGAAAAGATTGGACAAGGACGCGAAAATGCAAAACGATATCTTGTTGAACATCCTGATATAATGAATGAAATTACGGAAGCAATTAAAGCTTCATTAATGCCTGTAGAAGAAGAGGAATTGTAAAAATTCCTCTTTTTAACTTGTTATTGTCAAAATAAGCAATTTGACATATAATATACTTGTGCGCAAAACACGTTTAATAAACATAGTAAAGACTATGTAAATATTAATTATTATAACCGAAACAACCGGTGAATGATTGAATAATCAATCATAAAAAATGTGCATAGAGAAAATGGAGGGTGGAATATGCCAGGTTTAAATATTGCCACTATTTTATCCTATGTTCTAGCTGTCGCTGTTGGGGTTCTTATTTATTTTGTATATGCAAAACTAAATATTTCAAAAGCTAATGTCAGTGCTCAAAAGATTATTGATGATGCAACGAGTAAAGCTGATAATCTAGTTAAAGAAGCTATTTTAGATGCTAAAACTCAAGCTTATGAATTAAAATTAGAAGCAGAAAAAGAAATTAAAGAACAAAAACAAGAAATTACTGAACTTGAAAATAATCTTTCAGAACGTGAAAAAGGTATTGAACGAAGAGATATTGCTGTTCAAGGTAAAGAAGACGTTCTTGAACAAAGAATTAAACAATTAGATATTAAAGAAGCTGGAATAGATAAATTAGAGGCTGAATTAAAAGATAAAATTGATTCTAAAGTTGTTGAATTAGAAAAAGTTGCCGCTATGTCAGCAAGAGAAGCTAAGGAAGAATTGTTCAAACAAGTTGAACAACAAATTTCATTAGAAATGTCTGCTTACATAAAGGAACAAGAAGAAGAAGCTAAAAGCAAAGCTGCTGATATGTCTAGAGACATTATTGCCAATGCAATTAATCGATATGCTCAAGAGGAAGTTACTGAAAGAACAGTAACTGTTGTTGATCTTCCAAGTGAAGAAATGAAAGGGCGTATTATTGGACGTGAAGGTCGTAATATTAAAGCAATCGAACAAGCAACAGGTGCAGATTTAATTATTGATGATACACCTGAAGCAATTACGATTTCTTGCTTTGATCCAGTAAGAAGAGAAGTTGCTCGTTTATCGTTAGAAACTTTAATTAGAGATGGACGTATTCAACCAGGAAGAATCGAAGAAGTTGTTGATAAAACAAGAAAAGAATTAGATGAAGTTATTCGTAAAACTGGAGAAAATGCAATTTTTGAATTAGGTATTTCTCGTATTGATAAAGAAATTGTTAAACAAATTGGTAAATTAAAATATCGTACAAGCTATGGTCAAAATGCGCTTCAACATTCATTAGAAGTTGCACATTTAGCAGGAATTATGGCTGCTGAATTAGGATTAAATCAACAATTAGCTAAACGTGCAGGTCTATTACATGATATTGGTAAAGCAATGGATCATGAAATGGAAGGAAGCCATGTTGAATTAGGTGCAAAATTCGCGAAAAAACATGGAGAACATTCAACTGTTATTAATGCAATTGCTTCACATCATGGGGATGTACCAGCGACAAGTGTTATTTCTATTTTAGTAGCTGCTGCTGATACATTATCAGCTGCTAGACCAGGAAGTCGAAGTGAAACAATTGAAAATTATATTCAAAGACTTGAAAAACTTGAAGAAATGGCTAAAAGCTTTGATGGTGTCGATCGTGTCTATGCAATTCAAGCAGGACGTGAAATTCGTATCGTTGTAAAACCTGATAAAGTGGATGATCTAGCAAGTCATAAGATTGCACGTGATATTAAGACAAAGATTGAAGAAGAATTAACTTATCCAGGACATATTAAAGTTACTGTTATAAGAGAAATTCGTGCGAGTGAAATTGCAAAATAAAAGGGAAATCAATTCCCTTTTTTTTTATATATGTTAAAATATCTTTACGAAATGAGGAAAGAAAATGAAAGTTTTATTTATAGGAGATATCGTTGGAAATGTAGGACGACAAATGATAGAAGATTATCTTTATCGTATTCGAAAAGATTATCAAATTGATTTTGTAATCGCAAATGTTGAAAATGCGACACATGGTAAAGGATTAAATAGAAAACATTATGATTTCTTTACTTTTGAAGGTGTTGATTGTATGACAATGGGGAATCATACTTTTGATAAAAAAGAACTTCTTGATTTTATTGATGAAGCTGATCGCCTTGTTGTTCCTTTCAATCAACCAAGTATTTTACCAGGAGTCCATACAAGAGTATTTAATGTTAAAGGTACAAAAATAAGAGTAACCAATGCACTTGGATGTGTCTTTATGGATAACCGTTATTCGAATCCTTTTGATCATATTGATGATTATCTAAACCTTGAACAAGATATTCATATCATTGATATTCATGCAGAAGCAACCAGTGAAAAAATAGGTTTAGCTTATTATTGTAAAGATAAAGTACAAGCGGTCTTAGGAACACATACACATGTACAAACAGCAGACGAAAGAATTATTGATAAAAAAGTAGCATTTATTTCTGATGCAGGAATGACGGGTCCTTATTTAAGTTCTTTAGGATGTGATTTAGATAGTGTCATTACACGTATGAGAGGTCTAAGTTCAAAGTTTTTAATTTCTGAAAATTCAGGACAGTTTGCTGGAGTTGTTATTGAATTTAATGACAAACACCAACCTATCTCTATTGAAAGAGTTTTACTCAATGATGATCATCCATATCGAGCATCTTAGGATGCTTTTTTTGTTATTTTTTTAATGATAATTCATATAGTGAATTAGGAGGCAAAAATATGGAAATAATTAAAGTATCTTCAACATCTGTTCCTAATCACGTTGCAGGAGCAATAGCATCATTAATGAGGGAACAAGATAAACTTATGATTCAAACAATTGGTGCAGCAGCACTTAATCAAGCAATTAAATCAATTGCTATTGCTAGAGGATATATTATACCGACAGGTAAAGAGCTTATCTGTATTCCTTCTTTTCATGATTTAATGGTCGATGATAAAAGGATTACTGCCTTAAGGCTTGTAATAGAATTACGTTAATTTTTAGTGAAAAGGGTTTCTTTTTTTAAAAATTCATTGTATAATACTGACATGTAAATGGAGGTTTTTTAAAATGGCAAAATGTAAATTATTAATGCAAACAGGACAAGTTCAAAAAATTATTGATTTCTTTGATGGATATTCAGATGATAAAGTATCATGTAAATATGTTAAAAAAGTAGGAATCAAAGCTGAATTTGAATGTGAAACTGAATTATCACCAGAAGAAGCTGCAGGTCATTGTAAAGGAGTATTTAAAGGAACTCCAGAAGGTAAAGTATTATACTTCTCAATCCAACCAGATGGATTCTTTGGATAAGATAAAATGATAAGGACTGATAAGTCCTTATTTTTTTCTAGCCAAAAGATAACTTTATGTATATAATAGGAAAGAAATGTGGTGAAAAAATGAAAGATTATAGTGAATATTTTAAAGGGCCAAATTTAAAAGAGGCTCAAAAAAGAAGTAGAAAACAAGTTGATCATTTAAAAGATGCTTTTGAAATACCTAGTGATATGGTAAGTGTAGGTAAAGGAAAAACTTATTATATTCATACTTATGGTTGTCAAGCGAATGAACGTGATGGTGAAACATTAGCAGGTATTTTTGAAATGATGGGATATATAGCTGCTAAAGAAATCGAAGAAGCAGATGTCATTTTATTAAATACTTGTGCTATTAGAGAAAATGCAGAAGAAAAAGTATTTGGGAAAGTAGGTTATGTTAAAAACTTAAAGAAGAAAAACCCAAATCTTATTTTTGGTTTATGCGGTTGTATGGCGCAAGAAGAAGTTGTTATTAAAAGAATATTAGAAAAACACCCACATATAGATTTAATCTTTGGAACACATAATATTCATCGTTTACCAACTTTATTAAAAGAAGCAATGTTTAGTAAGGAAATGGTTGTAGAAGTATGGTCTAAAGAAGGGGATGTTATTGAAAATACACCTGTTACACGTGCTAATGGACATAAAGCATGGGTCAATATTATGTATGGATGTAATAAATTCTGTACGTATTGTATTGTGCCTTATACAAGAGGAAAAGAACGTTCTCGTTTAATGGATGATATTCTTGAAGAAGTTAAAGGATTAAAAGCAGATGGGTATCAAGAAATCACTTTACTTGGACAAAATGTCAATAGTTATGGAAAAGATTTAGAAGAAGACTATGATTTTGCGACTCTTTTAGAGGAAGTTGCTAAAACGGGAATTGCACGTATTCGTTTTACAACAAGTCATCCATGGGACTTCTCTAGAGAAATGATTGAAATCATTAATCAATATGATAACATCATGCCTTATATCCATTTACCAGTACAATCAGGAAATACAGAAATCTTGAAATTAATGGGTAGAAGATATACAAGAGAACAATATTTGGAACTTTTCCACATGATTAAAGAAGTGATGCCAGATTGTTCAATTACAACAGATATTATTGTTGGTTTCCCAAATGAAACAGAAGAACAATTCCAAGATACACTTTCTTTATATGAAGAATGTGAATACGATTTAGCCTATACATTTATCTATTCTCCTCGTGAAGGAACACCTGCTGCTAAAATGCAAGACAATGTGCCATTTGAACAAAAACAAGACCGTTTAGAAAGATTAAATGAAGTTGTTAAAGAAAAAGCTTTAAAACAAAATCAACGTTTCTTAAATCAAGTTGTGGATGTTTTAGTAGATGGTCCATCTAAACGTGATGAAACAATGATGACAGGATATACGGCACATCAAAAATTGATCAACTTCAAAGGGCGTAAAGAAGATATTGGTAAAATTGTGCCTGTAAAAGTCACAGAAGTAAAAACTTGGGCTTTAAAAGGTGAACAAGTTGACTAGAATTGAAGAGCTTGCTAGAAAATTAAATCAAGAAATTTTAGCTTTAGAAGTTGTTCAAGAATATCAAAAGTATGAAAAACTTGTTTTAAATGATGAAAAACTTAAACAATTAGAAAAAGAATTAAAAGTATTACAAAAAAAGATTGTCAATCAAAAAGCAAAACAGGATGATCGAGTTACAAAAACAATTCAAGAATATCAAGAAAAAAAAGCATATTATGAAAATCATCCATTAGTTGTTAATTATTTATATTTACAAAATGAAGTGAATGAAATCTTACAAACAATCAATCAACAAATGAATAATGCTTTAAAGTAGGGAAACCTACTTTTTCTTTTTATTATTGACTTATTTAAATTTGGGGATTATAATTTTTCAAAAATATAGAAAGAATAAGGAGATAAAAAAATGGCATTTTACTTTGAAGAACCATCGCGTACTTTTAATGAATATTTATTAGTTCCAGGATACTCATCAGCTGAGTGTCGTGCTGAAAACGTAAGTTTAAAAACACCATTAGTTAAATTTAAAAAAGGTGAAGAACCTGCATTATCACTCAATGTTCCATTAGTTTCAGCAATTATGCAAGCTGTATCTGATGATAATATGGCAATTGCCTTAGCTAAAGAAGGTGGAGTTTCATTTATTTATGGATCTCAATCAATCGAAAGCCAAGCAGCTATGGTAAGACGTGTTAAAAATTATAAAGCTGGATTCGTTCCAAGTGATTCAAACTTATCACCTGAATCAACTTTAAAAGATGTTTTAGATTTAAAAGAAAAAACTGGACATTCAACAATGGCAGTTACAGCGGATGGAACTGCTAATGGTAAATTATTAGGAGTTGTTACTGGAAGAGATTATCGTATTTCTCGTTTATCAATGGATACAAAAGTTGAAACTTTTATGACATCATATGATAAATTAATTTGTGCAGATTTAGGAACATCTCTTAAAGAATGTAATGATATGATTTGGGATAACAAATTAAATGCATTACCTGTAGTAGATGCTGAACAAAGATTACATTATTTCGTATTTAGAAAAGACTATGAAAATAGAAAAAATAATCCAAATGAATTATTAGATGAAAATAAACGTTACATTGTTGGTGCTGGAATCAACACACGTGACTATGCTACACGTGTTCCTGCATTAGTAGAAGCTGGTGCTGATGTTTTATGTATCGATTCATCTGAAGGATTCTCAGAATGGCAAAAATTAACAATCGATTGGATTAGAGAAAATTATGGTGATACTGTTAAAGTAGGTGCCGGTAACGTTGTTGATGCAGAAGGATTTAGATTCTTAGCTGAATGTGGTGCTGATTTCGTTAAAATTGGTATCGGTGGAGGATCAATTTGTATCACTCGTGAACAAAAAGGTATTGGTCGTGGACAAGCTACAGCAACAATCGAAGTAGCTAAAGCAAGAGATGAATACTTTAAAGAAACAGGAATTTATGTACCAATTTGTTCAGATGGTGGTATCGTTCATGATTATCATATGACATTAGCCTTAGCGATGGGTTCTGATTTTATTATGCTAGGTAGATATTTCTCAAGATTTGATGAATCTCCTACAAATAAAGTTCAAATTAATGGACAATATATGAAAGAATATTGGGGAGAAGGTTCTGCTCGTGCTCGTAACTGGCAACGTTATGATATGGGGGGAGATGCTAAACTTTCTTTTGAAGAAGGTGTAGATTCTTATGTACCATATGCTGGAAGTTTAAAAGATAACGTTGGTTTATCATTATCAAAAATTAAACATACAATGTGTAACTGTGGTGCTTTAACAATTCCTGAATTACAACAAAAAGCTAAAATCACTTTAGTATCAGCTACTTCAATTGTTGAAGGTGGCGCACATGATGTTGTGTTAAAAGACTCTAAAGAACAAAAATAAGACTTCGTTGAAGTCTTTTTTTTATTTTTAGACATATTGTTATATGGGGTGACAAAATGGCTGGTAAAGTGTATGAAATCATGACCAAGGCAACTTTATCAAAAGGAACGAAAAAAACGATTTCTAAATATGATTATGTTGTTAATGAGATTGATAAAATACTAGGATGTTGGATTTGTAATCATCAATATCAAGGAATCATTAGGGAGCATCAACCATTTATAGAAGGAAGTTTTGATTTGCATATTTGGTATAGTCATTTAAATGAAAGTTATTTATTAAAACAACAAGTGCATTATCAAGATGCTATTGATTTAAATATGAAAGATCATCAACTCAGTCAAAATGATCAAATCATTGTTGAAAGTCAATACTTACCTCGATGTATCCATGCAACCTTAGAAAATAAAACAATGCACATCGAAATAGAAAAACAAATGTCTTTAAAAATCATTGGTGATACAACAATTCTTGTAGAAAGTAAAACAAATGATGAAGAACTTGAAATGAAAATTAATCCTGATTTCATAACATAGAAAGATGTTTCTTTCTATGTTATAATAATCAACGAATTAGAATGAGGTGTAAAAATGAAACAAAAATACAGTCCAATGATGATGCAATATTTAGGTATCAAGGAACAAAATAAAGATGCTATTGTGATGTTTAGATTAGGGGATTTCTATGAAATGTTCTTTGATGATGCGATAATTGTTTCTAAAGAACTAGAACTTGCTTTAACAGGGAAAAATGCCGGCGCTAAAGAAAGAGTTCCAATGTGTGGTGTTCCTTTTCATAGTGCAAGTGGATATATTCAAAAATTAGTAGATAATGGACATAAAGTCGCGATTGTTGAACAATTAACAGATCCTGGAAAAAAAGGTATTGTTGAACGTGGTGTTGTTCAAATTGTCACACCAGGTACTATTTTTGATGAATCGATGACAAAGAATAAAAATAATTATATCGCATGTATGATGATTTTTGATTTTGTTTATACGCTTGCTTTTTGTGATATTACAACAGGTGAATTTCAAGTCGTCAATATTGATAAAAAGGATCATCTTTTAAATAATCAATTAGCTTCGATGGAAGTTAAAGAAATTGTTGTTAAAAGTGATTGTACATATAACTTTAATGATTCAATTATGGTATCTCATTATGATAATGAAACATTTAATGAAAAATATCGAGATATTTTTCATAATATAAAAGATTTAAAAGAAATCAAAGTATCTACTTTATTATTAAATTATTTAATTGAAACACAAAAAAGAGACTTAGAACATCTTCAAATGATTGAAGAAATCAATAATCAAGATTTTATGACAATGGATCTTTATACTAAAAAATCATTAGAATTAACTGAAAATTCTAAAGATCATGAAAAATATGGTTCCTTATTTTGGCTATTAGATATGACAAAATCAGCAATGGGAGCAAGACTTTTAAAAAATTATATTGATCGACCACTTTTAAAAAAAGAAGCCATTGAAGAAAGATTAGATATTGTTGAAATCTTTACTCAACAATTTATTCAAAGAGAAAGTATTAAAGAAATATTAAAAGAAATCTATGACTTAGAAAGACTATCAAGTCGTATTGCTTTTGGAAACATTAATGCAAGAGATTTAAAATGGATTGCTTCTTCTTTAAAAGTCTTACCAGAATTAAAACAACAACTTTATTCATTCAATGAACCTTTAACAGATCAATTAGCCAATCAAATCATTGATCTATCACATATTACAAAACTCATTGATGATGCTATTATTGATAATCCTCCTCTTACGATTAAAGAAGGAAATATTATCAAAGATCATTTTAATGAAGAATTAGATGAATTACGTTATTTAAGAGATCATGGAAAACAATGGTTAGTTGATTTTGAACAAAAAGAAAGAGAAAAAACAGGTATTAAAAACTTAAAAGTTGGGTATAATCGTGTCTTTGGTTATTATATTGAAGTTACAAAAGGAAGTTTAGATCTTGTTAAAGATGAATTCGAATATACAAGAAAACAAAGTTTATCGAATGCAGAAAGATTTATTACACCTGAATTAAAAGATATGGAAAGTAAGATTTTATCAGCACAAGATAAAATTCAAAAATTAGAATATGTTTTATTTACTCAAGTTAGAAATGAAATCAAAAAAGAAGTCCATTTGATTCAAGATGTTTCGAAAATTATCGCGCGTGTAGATGTTTATCAATCTCTTGCAATGTTAGCAAGTGAAAATAGTTATGTAAGACCTGTCTTTAATAATCAAAAAATCATGGATATTAAAGAAGGTAGACATGGTGTCATTGAAAAAGTCATGGGGCATGGTAAATATGTACCTAACGATGTTTCAATTGATGAAAATTCACCAGTTGTCTTAATTACAGGGCCAAATATGGGTGGTAAATCGACTTATATGAGACAAGTAGCTTTAATTGTTATTATGGCACAAATTGGTTCATTTGTTCCTGCTAAATATGCTAATTTAACGATTTTTGATCAAATCTTTACGCGTATTGGAGCAAGTGATGATTTAATTAGTGGTCAATCAACTTTCATGGTAGAAATGTTAGAAGCGAATAATGCTTTACGTTTTGCTAGTGAAAAATCTTTGATTTTATTTGATGAAATTGGTCGAGGAACAGCAACTTTTGATGGAATGGCTATTGCCCAGGCAATGATTGAATATATTGCCAGTGAAATTCATTGTATGACATTATTTTCAACCCACTACCATGAACTTACATTTTTAGAAGATAAAGGTCTTGGAATTCAAAATGTTCATGCCAGTGCTAGAGTAGATAATGATCATTTAGTATTTGAATATTTAATTAAAAAAGGACGTTCTAATAAATCTTATGGGGTCAATGTGGCTAAACTTGCTAAATTACCAGATGAAGTAATCAATCGTGCTAATTTAGTATTAGAAACACTTGAAGAAAATAACGTAGAAGATCGTTTAATTGAAGAAAAACAAGTTCAAGTTATTGAAAAAGAAAGTGAAGTTGAAAAATATTTAAAGACAATTGATCCAATGGCTTTATCACCATTAGATGCTTTGTCAACTTTAATCGAATTAAAGAAATTAGTAAAGTAGAGGTGGCCTATGAAAATAAAACAACTTGATGATATTTTAGCAAATAAAATAGCAGCTGGTGAAGTCATTGAAAGACCGGCAAATGTTGTCAAAGAATTAGTTGAAAATAGTATTGATGCCTCTTCTTCTAAAATAGATATTATTATAGAAGAAGGAGGAATGAATTTAATTCAAATTATTGATGATGGATCAGGAATGGATAAAGATGATGCACGTCTTTGTTTTTCAAGACATGCAACAAGTAAAATCTATAATGATCAAGATTTATTTTGTATTCAAACATTAGGCTTTAGAGGCGAAGCTATTCCTTCCATTGCTTCTATTTCTCATTTTGTTTTAAAAACCAGTGATGGAAGTCAAGGATCAACAGTAATTTATGAATTTGGTAAATTTATTGAACAAAAACAAAGTGACCTTAATAGAGGAACAAATATTTCTATTTCAAAGCTTTTTCAAAATGTACCAGCAAGATTAAAATATGTAAAATCTGTCAATGCTGAATTTGCACATATACAAAATTATGTAGAAAGACTTTCTTTATCTCATCCAGATATTGCTTTTACTTTAATACATAATGATAAGATGACTTATAAAACAAATGGAAATGGAAATTTATTAGAAGTTATTCATCAAATTTATGGGTTATCTGTGGTTAAAAATATGTTGAATTTAAAAGCTGGAAATGATGAATTTCAAATAGAAGGTTTTATTGGCAAAATTGAAGTGAATAGGGCAAGTAAGAATCATATTGTTACGATGGTCAATCATCGTATTGTTAAAAATCAAGTAGCAATCGATGCTATTAATCAAGCATATCGTAAATATTTAGCAGATAATCGTTATCCTATTGCAGTCATCAATATTGAAATTGATCCCTATTTAGTGGATGTCAATGTTCATCCAAGTAAGTTAGAAGTTAAGTTTTCTAAAGAATACGAATTAAAACAATTGATTTTTGATGCGGTATCTAAAACTTTGGAAAATGTTAATTTAACTTACCAAGTCAAAGAAGAAAGACCAGTCTTTAAGCCACAACTAGATCAAATGGATCTAGATATTGATTTTAGACAGGAAATTCCTACAAAAGTTCAAGAAAAACCGCAAGCTTCATTTATTCAACAAAAAAAACAACCACTATTTGTTCATGAAGAAAAAAATGAATATATAACAGAACCTGTAGAAAAGCTTTTTGAAGAACCTATCCAACTCGAAAAAGTTGAAGTGTCTTTAAAAGAAATGAAAAAGAAAATATTTGTAAAAGCACAAATTCATGGAACTTATATTGTAGGTGAAGATGATAGTGGAATGTATTTGATAGATCAACATGCTGCACAAGAAAGAATCAATTATGAATATTTTCTAGAAAAATATAGTCATCCAGATATGACAATGAGAGATTTATTAATACCTATTACAGTTGAATATCCTTTAAGTGAATGTATGATGATTGAAGAAAGAAAAGATTTATTAAAAGAAGTTGGCATTGATTTAGAGCCTTTTGGTAATGGTTTTATTATTAAACAACTGCCAATGTGGATGAATCAAATTAATGAACATTTATTTATTGAAGATATGATTCAACAGATATTAAAAGATAATAAAATTGATTTACTTTCTTTACAAGAACATGCTATAGCAACATTAAGTTGCAAAGCATCTTTAAAAGGAAATAGTCATCTATCAATTGAGTCAATGCAAACAATTGTTGATAATTTAATGCGTTGTGATAATCCTTATGTTTGTCCACATGGAAGACCAACGATTATTCATTATTCAGCATATGAATTAGAAAAATTATTTAAGAGGGTCGTATAATGGAAAAAGTAATTGTTGTAATTGGACCAACAAGTGTTGGTAAAACAAAAATGGGAGTGGCTCTTGCTAAAAAGTTCAATGGAGAAGTTATTAGTGGAGATTCTATGCAAATTTATAAACAGATGGATATAGGAACTGCTAAAGTCACAGAAGAAGAAAAAGAAGGCATTATTCATCATTGTGTAGACATTTTAAATTCTGATGAAACATATAGTGTTCATGATTTTCAACAAACAGTAAGAAAAAAGATAACAGAAATTACCCAAAGAGGACATGTTCCAATAATTGTTGGTGGAACGGGATTGTATATAAAAGCAGCTTTATATGATTATCAATTTGATGAAATGGAAAATGATCATCATGCAATAAATGAAAAATATAAAGATTATACAAATGAACAATTACACGATCATTTAAAATCAATCGATGAAGAAAGTGCAAAAACATTACATTTTAATAATCGTCGACGTGTTTTAAGAGCTATTGAAATTTATGAAACAACAGGTAAGAGGAAAAGTGAAATGTTAGAAGAACAAGAGCATATTTGTTTATATGATGCTTATTTTGTGGGATTAACGCTTCCTAGAGATGTTTTATATGAAAGAATTAACAAACGTGTTGATGTGATGATGGAAAATGGTTTAAAAGAAGAAATGGAGCGTCTTTATAGTCAAGGACTTACAAGAAATCATCAAAGTATGAAAGCGATTGGTTATAAAGAATGGTTTGATTATTATGATCATCAAATTGATTTAAATGATGTTTTAGAGCTAATAAAAAAACATTCAAGACAATACGCTAAAAGACAGTATACTTGGTTTAAAAACCAATTTGATGTTCATTGGTATGATGTGAATTTAGAAAACTTTGAACAAACCATTGAACAAGTAACAGATGATATAGAAAAAATCCTAAAAGTTTAGGATTTTTTTGTATGATTTAATTTTTTAATATTACTTGTACGCCCATGTTTTAAAATACGTCGATAATTTTCAGCTAATGCTTTTTCATATTGACTTGTCATCCAAGGTACATAGAATTGATTATTTGCGATTTGATCAGGTAAATATTGAATATATTCCCATAACTCAGGACGGTCATAATTATATTTTTCATCCTCTTCTAGACCAACAGGTGTTAATCTTAAATATTCAGGTGCAGGCAAAGATTGTTGTCTTAAAGAAGCTAAGGCAGCATCAATAGCTGCTTCTGATGATTTAGATTTAGGTGAAAGACATAAATCAATAATAGCACTTGCAATAGGAATTCTTGCCTCAGGAAATCCTACTGTTCTGGCAGCTTGAAAAGCAGCAACAGTACGCATACAAGCATTTGGATTAGCAAGTCCAACATCTTCATATGCACAAACAAGGACACGTCTTTCTAATGATTCAATATCATTATATTCTATCAACTTTGCAAAATAATACATAGCTCCATTAGGATCACTTCCACGAATAGATTTTTGTAAACCACTTAAAGTATCATAATGTTGATCTTCATCTTTATCAAATTGACCATTAGCTTGTGTTAAAGCATTTTTAGCATCTTCAATAGTAATATGATTATCATGAGAAATAATTGTACATACTTCTAAACAATTATATGCAAAACGAATATCTCCTGATGAAAGACGAGCAATATGTTGCAAGATTTCTTCATCACATTGATATTGATGGTGATAGCCTTTTTCGCTATCTAAAGCGTGATGTAAACCTTGAATAATATCTTCTTGAGTTAAAGGCTTAACTTCAATGATTTGACATCTTGAACGAATGGCAGGATTGATAGAATGATAAGGATTAGCTGTTGTACATCCAACAATAATCAATAGACCACTTTCTACATAAGGAAGTAAATTATCTTGTTTCATTTTATTCATACGATGAATTTCATCGATAATGACAAAAAGACCATTAGATAATTTAGCTTCTTCAATAATCAAATCCATTTCTTTTTTATTTCCTGTAGATGCATTAAAAGTACGACAAGGCATATTTAAATCATGAGCCAAAGCCATTGCAAGAGTTGTTTTACCACAACCTGGTGGGCCGTATAAAATAACAGACATTGGATGATTCTTTTCTACAAATTTAGTAAATAAACCATTTTCACCAATAATGTGTTTTTGTCCTAATATATCTAAAAGAGATTGAGGTCTCATATTATAAGCTAAAGTTTCACTCATAAAAAAATCTTCCTCCTTAATACAAAATGAATTATAATGATTATAACACTTTTATAAAAAGAAAGGTAGAAATGAATATGAGATTAGTTGTACAAAGAGTAAGTGAAGCAAGTGTGGAAATTGAAGGAGAAATAAATGGACAAATCAAACAAGGATTTATGGTATTAGTAGGTATTACGAATGATGATAATGAAGAAATTGTTGATAAGATGATTAATAAGCTTATCAATTTAAGAATTTTTGAAGATGAAAATGAAAAATTGAATTTATCATTGATGGATATCAAAGGAGAAATTCTTTCTATTTCACAATTTACTTTATATGCAAATTGTAAAAAAGGAAGGAGACCTAGTTTTTTAGATGCTGCTAAACCAGAAATATCAAAACCATTATATGAATATTTTAATAAAGCATTAGAAAATGCAGGGGTCCATACAGAAACAGGAATCTTTGGAGCGATGATGAAAGTCTCGCTGATCAATGATGGACCAACAACGATCATCCTGGACAGTAAAGAAATCATATAGTCATAAGGCAAAGAAACGTTCTGTAAAGATCGTTTCTTTTAATCATGACAAAAAAACACAGATAAAAAAACGTTGATATAAAGGCAGAAAAAGAGGGGAATAGAGAAAAAGATAAAAAAATACAGAAAAAAGCTTTACAAAAGGGAGAGGGGATGGTAATATAAATGGGCACTCGACGAGAGAGTCAAGTGAGAGGACATTGAAAACTGAACAGGAAAGAATAAAACACAACGTCAATTAAGTTAAAGAAATAAAAAAGAGCTAAACAGACCAAAGTTGTCTGAAGAGATAGAAGGACAATGGAGAGTTTGATCCTGGCTCAGGATGAACGCTGGCGGCGTGCCTAATACATGCAAGTCGAACGCTTCACTTCGGTGAAGAGTGGCGAACGGGTGAGTAATACA
>NZ_PYLQ01000026.1 GCF_003024685.1 Faecalibacillus intestinalis
ACATCCAAAGAAATCAAACCTGACTGTTCCATATCCTGGTATCGAATTTTCATTATTCAATCTTTGAAAACGATGCTCATCTTGTACAATTTTGATAATCTCTTCAATACTTAAATGTTTTGCTTCTTCTACAAATTCTTTGATGATTCTTGATAACATTTCTTCATGACTGATCATCAATTTACAATTTTGATCCAACATGATTTTATGCTGACTAAGTGTATCTTTTATTATAGTATCCATGGTTTTACCTCCACTATGTATATCGTCATTTTTTTATCTTTTTTCTTCTTTTTTATGTAAAAAAATAAAAAGATTACGAAATAATTTTTCGTAATCATAAATAATTCTGAATCTTATCTGATAATTCTTTTTCTATTTCAATTAAATCATAAGTTAGCTTTTTTATCTTAGTATCAGCATGGTCATATTGATGTAAATATTTAAATAATGATTCTATTCCCATAGAACATCCTTCAAAAAGAAGAGAAGCAATTGTTTGGTCATCTTCATTCATTTGTATTTTAAAATTCATTTTTAACCATGACATACTTTTAGCCATTAATGATGGCTCTTTTTCTTTTATATTATTTTCTTTTAATAATTGATCAATTTCTTTTTTTAAAGTCTGATGTTTATTTTTAGATTCTATACATTGATTTTTAAAGTGTTTATTTTTTATTACATCTAAAACTTCATCTAAAGAAGAAATAGCCATCTTTAATCCAGAATCACATTCTCTTAATAATAAAATAGTATCATTTTCATTCATAACATTTTCCTTTCTAAAAAAGGTTACCCATTTTTAGAAAAAAAATTCTAGGCTTTCACCTAGAATTCAATATTATTTTAAAGGTTTCTTTAATAAGGCTAAACCAAACATTCCTACAATAGAACCAACAACACATGCTGGTAAAATATGTAATGGATCTGATGCTGCAAAAGGAATAGATCCTTCTGTAATAAATGATAATTCCATAATAATATTGGTAAGTGTTGTTTGTTGTTCTTTTTCAGTAAAACGATTTTTAAAGAAGAATGTTGCTAGTGCAATAGCAAGTGGTGGAACCATCCCACCAATCATAACGGCTGCCATAATATCATAATTACCTGAAGCAATTGATGCTGTACCAAAAACATAAGCTGCTTTATTGATTGGACCACCCATATCAACAGTTATCATACCACCAAGTAACATTCCTAAAATAACTTTACTTGAACCACCCATTGAATTTAAAGCATTTGTAAGAGCTGTATTGATAGCAGCAACTGGTGGATTGATAATAAATGTCATAAGTAATGCCATTAATAATAATCCAAAGAATGGGTATAAAAGAACAGGTTTTAATCCTTCAAATGTATCTGGTAAATAATCAAATAATTTACGTAAACCTTTCATTAAATATCCAGCTGCAAAACCAGCAACTAAAGCTCCTAAAAATCCTGAATTTCCTTGACTAGCTAAGGCTCCACCAACAAATCCAACAGCTAGACCTGGATGATCTGAAATTGACATTGAAATATATCCTGCAAGGATTGGTAACATAAATCCAAAGGCTGTATCTCCTGTTGTTTTAAAGAAAGCAGCTAATGGTGTATTTTTACCAAAGTTACTTGGATCAATTGTATAATCATCAAATAAGAAAGCTAAGGCAATTAAAATACCTCCACCAATAACAAATGGTAACATATGACTGACACCATTCATTAAATGTTTATAGATTTGACGACCAACACTTTCATCACTTTCACTTTCTACAGTTGTAGAAACATGATCTGCATGATAAATTGGTGCATTTCCACTTAAAGCTTCATTAATTAATTCTTCTGCTTTATTGATACCATCTGCAACTTTTACTTGAATCACTGGCTTTCCATCAAAACGTACCATTTCAACATTTTTATCAGCAGCAACAATAATTGCTTCACATTCTTCAATTTCCTTAGCAGTTGGAGCATTTTTAGTTCCACTACTACCATCAGTTTCGACTTTGATTGTAATTCCCATTTGTTTCGCTTTTTCTTCCAAAGCTTCAGCCGCCATATAAGTATGCGCAATACCTGTTGGACAAGCAGTTACTGCAAGCAAACGATAAGTTCCTGTAAATTCTTTTTGCGCTTCTTCTTTTTCTTCTTCTTTAGCTTTTTGTTTAGCTTCTTTTTGATTGATCAAATCCATAAATTCTTCTACACTTTGAGCATTAATTAATGAATCTTTAAAATCCGTATCCATTAACATTTGAGATAACATTGCTAGAATTTGCAAGTGTTCGTTTCCACCTGTTTTAGGGACCGCAATCATAAAGAACAGTTTTGCTGGTTAATTATCTAAAGATTGATAATCAACACCATCTTTAACAACCATTGCCGCAAGTCCTGGAGCGTTTACAGCTTCACTTCGAGCATGAGGAATCGCAATTCCTTCTCCAATTCCTGTTGTACTTAATTCTTCACGTGCATAAATTCCTTGTTTATAAACATCTTGATCATTTAAATTACCTTGTTTTGTCATTAATGAAACTAATGTATTAATAGCTTCATCTTTATCTAAACATGTAGCGTTAACATCAATCGAAACATCTTTTTATAAATCTAAGATTTTCATTTATAGTTCTTTCACTTTTAATTGTTTATAGACTTCTTGAATCATTGAAGCTTCAGCAAGATCTTCACTAAAAGCAGTTGCTCCTCCACAAGCACTTCCTAATTTTAAAGCTACATCATATTTTTTATCTTTTAAATATCCAGCAATGAATCCAGCAACCATGCTATCTCCACTACCAACACTATTTAATAATTTTCCTTTAGCACCTGCACAATAATAAACATGATCGTCCTCACTTACTAAAATAGCACCATCTTTTCCAAGAGATACAAGAACATTAATTGCTCCTTGTTCTTGTAATTTTCTTGCATAGAAAATTAAATCTTCTTGATTTTCTATTTTTACATTAAATAATTCTTCTAATTCACGATGATTAGGTTTTATTAAGAAAGGATGATAAGGTAATACTTTCTTTAATAAATCATTCGTTGCATCAACAATAATTTTAATTCCTTGTTGATCTAATTTTTTCATGATTTGTTCATAAATATCACTAGGTAAAGAAGATGGAATACTTCCCGCAAGAACTAAAATATCATTTTCTTGTAAATGATCTAATTTTTCAAATAACTCATTTAATTTTTCTTGAGGAATATCTGGACCACTTCCATTAATTTCAGTTTCTTTAGCCCCTTTCATTTTAACGTTAATTCTTGAAAGACCATTTTCTAACTGACATAAATCGCAGTCAAATCCTCTTTCTTTTAATTCTTTAACAATTTCTTCACCTGTAAATCCTGCAACAAACCCTAAAGCTGTTGTTTCAAGATTCAAACGACTTAAAATTGTTGAAACATTAAATCCTTTACCTCCAGGATAAATTTCTTCTTGCTTTGAACGGTTTGTTTCCCCTTCTTCAAAACAATCAACATGCATAATATAATCCAAAGATGGATTAAAAGTAATTGTATAAATCATTAATCTCTAACCTCCACAACTGTCGCTTGTTCTTTAATTTCTTTTTCACAATGATCTGTAATAATCACCGCATCATTTATTTGACCAAAGGTCACATGATATATCTTATTAAATTTACTATGATCCGATAAAACATAACTCATTTGACAACGTTCCATAGCCAATTCCTTAATAGCAGCTTCTTCACTATCTGGTGTCGTAAAACCATTCATTATATCAATTCCATTTGTTCCAAAGAAACCTTTAGAAAAATGATAACGACTTAATGACTTCATCGTATTAGCACCCACACATGCCCCTGTAATATTTCTCACTTCTCCACCAAGACATACTACATGAAATCCTTTAATGGTCAATTGTTGAGCTTGCATTAAACCATTAGTAATATAGTGTGCTTCTTTTTGATCTAAATATTCAATCAACTCTAAAGTTGATGAACCTGCATCTAAATAAACCACATCATTGGCTTCAATCATTCCTGCTGCATACTTTGCAATTTTTTTCTTTTCATCAGCATTTAATAACTGTCTTTTCCCTAATGGATCTTCAATCGTTTGTGTTACCTTAGGAATAAGGGTTGCACCTCCATGAACTCTTTTTAAGAATCCTTGATGATCAAGTTCTACTAAATCTCTTCGTATACTTGATTCACTCGCTCCTGTAAGTTCAACAAGAGAAGCTACAGTCACATTTCCTTTTTTATCTAATTCATTTAAAATAATTCGATGGCGTTGATTATCCATACTGATCACCTCTTACGCGTTCATTATATGACCGTTCAATCATAAAGTCAATTATATTTTGACTGTTTAACCATAGAAATGAATATAAAATGAAAAAAAGAGCACTATTTTGAATGAATGCTCTTTGATATCTGAATGAATGCTTAAATTATATAATCTATTGCGGTAACAGTTTCCATTTCTGTACCATCCATTAATAATTTTTGATGTTCCTTTGATTGGGGATATTTTTGTAAGTCTATCAGATTAGAAAACTCAACAATTTGAATCACATCACCGAAATGAGGTCCCACAGGTGGTTGTTCACCTATATTTACCCCTACTTCACTTTTAATAATCAAAGGACAATTTTTACCAACTTCTTCTAACATTTCAACAAAATGTTTAATTTCACTTTTATCTTTTAAAGTAAATACCGATACATGTTTAATCATCTTTTCTCCCTTTTAAGCAATATGCATTCCACCATCTATAAATATTTTTTGTCCTGTTGTATGACTTGCTTGGTCACTACTTAGCCATAATACAGCATTAACCACTTCATTTGTTGTCGCAAGTTTTTTCATAGGAATCACATGTTCTTTCAACATTGCTTCTTCATGAGGATTAGTTGAAAGTGAATTTTTGGTAAGTTCTGTTCCCATGGTTGGACCTGGACAAATGGCATTGACACGAATACCAAATGCCGCATTTTCTAAAGCTGCCATTTCTGTTAAAGCAATAACTGCTGCTTTAGCTGGACCATAAGCAGCAAATCCAGGTGCCATTTTATATCCACCAATAGAAGCTGTATTAACAATTGTACCAAAACCTTGTTTTTGCATTTGTAACAATTCATATTTTAAACAAAGAAAAACACCTTTCATATCCACATCAACTACTAAATCCCATGTTTTTTCAGAAATTTCTGTTAAGGATTCATAAGGCATACGTACACCATCTGGTCCAATACCCGCATTATTAAAAGCACAATCAAGACGCCCATATTTTAAAACAACTTCTTCAATAGCTTTTTTTACATCTTCTTCTTTAGAAACATCACAGTGAATATAAAAAGCTTCATTTCCTATTTCTTTTATTGCTTGCTTACACACTTCCTCTTTATCTACAGTAAAAGCAACAACATGGGCTCCTTTTCTTGAAAACTCAATAGCTGTTTGCTTTCCAATACCACTTGTTCCTCCGGTAATTACAACCACTTTATCTTTAAAATTCATTTTTTCTTCCTCCTTTAAAAGCAAAATATTGACTTAAAATAACAATATTAATATTAAACATTAAAAAAATCAAAACAAACAATGCACCTCTATTTGTCCCATCATATAAATTTATTCCTTGTTGTACAAACGCTAAAATAGTAGCTGTAATGGATGTTCCTATTCCCCCTGAAAGTTGCATTAATGTTTGTAATACTGCATTTCCATCTGCTTGTAAATTTATAGGTAAATAAGACATCGCACATATCATCGTATTACCTACAATCAACCCAATTCCTAAACTATAGATAAAATAAAGCATCATACATAATTGATAAGTAAGATTTTCAAAAAAGAATAAGAAACAAAATGTGGCAATAAAACTACAACATACACCTAAAATAATAGGTTTTTTAGCTCCAAAACGATCTAAAATCAAACCACCTACAGGTGCAAATACAGCACCAACAATGGCTCCTGGAAGTAAAACGACCCCTGCATCTGTTGCTGATTGTTTTAAAACAATTTGTACAAATGTTGGTAATAATAAACCATATCCTAATGTTGTCATTTGTAGAAACATAATAGCTAAAGTATGAAACGTAAACCCTTTATGATTAAATATTTCTATACGAATTAAGGAATTTTTAATATGCAGTTGTCTTTTAGTAAAATAATATAAACTGCTTATTCCAATGATAAAGCAACATAAAACAAACACTAAATGATCAACAACTTGATTCAAATTAGAAAATCCCATAATCAAAGCAACAAAAGCGAACGCTACAGCTATAAAACTTAAAAGATCAAATTTTTCATGTTTATTAATTATTTGTTCACTCATACAAAAATAACCTATAAAACTTGCTAGAACAATAACTGGTAAAACGCAAATAAAAATATAACGCCAAGTAAAATATTGTGTCATTATTCCTCCAAAGGTAGGACCTATCGCTGGTGCAGCCGCTGTTACAAAAGAACCACATCCCATCATTAATCCTAGAAATCTTTGAGGTGATTCCTCTAAAATAATGTTATACATCATTGGTAAAGCAACCCCTACACCTGCTCCTTGTATAAGTCTTCCTATAAGCAATAAAGTAAACTGTTGTGCAAAGATATCAACAATCAATCCTATTAAAAATAAAAATCCCGCTACTAGAAATAATTTTTTTGTTTGAAATCTTCTTTTTAAATAAGATGAAATAGGAATTAGAATTCCCATCATTAATAAATTTCCTGTAGTCATCCATTGAACTAAAGATGTAGAAACCTGAAATTCATTCATCAATGTTGGAAATGTAATATTCGTTGCTGTTTCAATCAAAACACCACAAAAAGAAAACAAACCTGCGGCTAAAATAGCTAATAATTGTTTCATTGTTAATTTTTCTTCCATAGTCCCCTCCTATTCATTAATTTACTCATAAATAAATAAATTTCTTTTCTTTTTATATTTCATAAACTTTCTTGACAGGACAAAAAAAATGTGCCTAAGCACATTCATGGTAACGAGACATCATCATATCTATCAAACAATGAAACATGATTCTTCTCTCTTTCATTTCTAAATGATCAATAGGTAAAAGTAATGTTTCATGAAAATAGTTTAACATCTTTTGATCAATCATCTGTGTTGAAATCAAAAGTTTACGCCCTTGACTTCTTAAAAGCTTTCTTAAATAACGTGAAGATTGTTTACTTAAAGCATCCTCTTCAATTCCTATAACAAGTAATAAGTCATCTTCTTTTAGTTCAATTGTTGATTCATTTTCATCTAAAACCAACATATCTTTTTGAAAAAGATCACCTTCATATTGAAGATACTTACAAAGCAAATGAGAATAAGCAACTCCATAAAGATAAACATGTTTAGCTTTTTCTATTGCTTTAATAAAATCATCTATTTGATTTTGGTTAATTTCTAATAGATTATTTTCTATCCATTCAAATGAATTATGTAATTGTTTTTTTGTAAGCTGATGTTGGCTATTATTTACTTGATTTCTAATTTCTAATTCTAATAAGCAATCATCTTTAAAGGCAATATAGTTATCATAACCAATTTTTTTTATAAATTTAGAGATTTTTGCTTTAGAAACATAGGTTTGTTTTGCAAGTTCTTCAATGGACATAAAAACAACTTCTTTTAAATTCATTTTAATATAGTTACAGATCGCATAATCGATATCACCTTGTTGACTATTATTTAATAATGTATTTATTTTATTTGTTATCATAATATCACCAGATAAAGTATAACATAAAAACCGCCTAAGCGGTTTTTTGTATGAGTTATAGAGAGTTTTTATATTTAAAGGAAAACTGATCAACAATTTTATTTATGTTTTTCTTACCACTGTAAATAGCCTTTCCAACAAGGATAATCGCTAATATAGATATTATTATTAATATGATTGCAAAGATTTTTACAAATAGGATATTTGAAAAATAATACATCAATAAGACTCCCAGAGAGGAAAGGAAGAACAAATTGCGTAACCATTTTATAAGATTATGAATCATTTTCTTTTGATAGTTAATTTCATCTATATATCCTTGTTTTTCTTGACTATTCATTTTTTTTCTCCTTTTAATAAGATAATCCTGGATTGAAGAATCCAACAAACACACCAATAAAGGCAACAACAACTAATAATAACATTACTTTAATTGGTGACATTTTCTTTTTAGATAATAAATACCAACATCCAACAACAAAGACAGCTGTTAATAATCCTGGATAAACACCATCTAATGTTTTTTGTAAATCTAAGAATGGTTTTTTAGCTCCAGCTGCTGTCATCGTAAATGAAGTTGTTACTGAAATCCATGTTGCTGATACAGCACCGATAACAATACCACCTAACATTGTGACTGATTCTCTTAAAGCTTCCCCTTGAGGACCAACTAAGAAATCAACCGCTTTTCCACCTAATTCATATCCTTTGAAATATAAGAATTTCATTCCAAAGTAAGCAAATAAGTTCCATACAATGATGTACATGATAGCTCCAAGAGGTGAACCTCCTGTAGACATACCTAAAGCAATACCAAGTAAAATAGGAATAACTGTTCCTACAACTAGGGAATCCCCAATACCGGCGATTGGTCCCATTAAACCAGCTCTTAAACCGTTGATTGTTTCATCATCAACATCTTCTGTTCCGTTGGCACGTGCTTCTTCTAACCCAGCTGTCATCCCAACAATAACAGTACCAAGTTGAGGTTCTGTATTAAAGAAAGCAGTGTATGTTTTCATTGATCTTGCTTGATCTTCTTTTTTATCATAAAGTTCTTCTACTACTGGTAACATAGAGCATAGATAACCAAAAGTTTGCATATGTTCTTGAGAGAAGCATGTTAAGTTTCCATAATACCAATTGTGGAAGGATTTAGTTAATGTTTTTTTAGATAGTTTCTTTTCCATCTTAAATATCCTCCTCATCTTCATCATCAAAGTCTCCTGCAGGTGCAGCTACTCTTTGATTTTGTAACATTTTTAATTTGTAGTTAATTAAAGCAAACATACCAGCAATCACTGTTGCTGCAACTAAATTGATTCCCATTGAAGCAGCAAGAGTAAATCCAAAGAAAAATGGAATGAAATCTACTGCTTTTGTAACAATTTGTTTTAATAAGATTGCAATTCCGACACATGGTAATAATGATCCAACTGTAAATAAAGTTTTCATAGCTAATCCATCCATAGGTAATGTTGTTTTAATAAGTTCAACAACATCTGCTCCTAATTTACACATAATTAAGGCTGGAATAAATGAACATAAAATATGTGAAATCCAAGGTAATACCATATCTACAAGATATAATTTATGATAATCCCCTTTTTCAACAGCTTTCCATCCAACATGTTGCCATGCTAAGTTGATTGTTGCTGTTCCATAGAATAATACTGTACCTAAAGTACCAACCATTGTTCCAAATGAAGTTGCAAGAGCTGCTCCTTCTTTTGTGGCAGCTGATAAACCATAACTATTTAACGCTACCATTGCAAGTGGAATCCCAATGTAACTTACAGCACGAACGTCTGCTGAAACGGTTCCACCTGGAGTAACTAATGCAATGTAGACAACTTGCATTGCTGCTCCTACTAAAATACCTGTTTTGATATCTCCTAAGATAATCCCACAAACAAGTCCCCCAATTAAAGGACGACCTAATGTGTAGTTACCAAAGGAAGTACCACCTAATCCTGGCATACTTGATAAACAAGCAAATAAACCAAGTAATGCCGCTTGTAACCAACTAATTGTCATAATTTTTCTTCCCCTTTATTTATATATTTGTTAAAAACCAAATTTATCTTTAAAATCATCCCATGTTCCAATTGAAACATCTGGTAATAAAGCAAATTTGATTGTATAACCTGCTTTAGCCAAAGCTTCAAAAGCTTCTGCTTCTTCTTGTGTAATCGATTGATTGTTTCCTAGTTTTGTTGCCCCTTCACGATCATTACAAGGTCCAACAATAACTGTTTTAATACCACAATCAAATCCTTGATCAACAAGAATTTTTTTCATATCAATAGGATTTTTAGTAATTAAGAAATATTGATCTTGACTATCTAAAACCTTTTGACTTTTCTTTTGCCAAGCTTCCATTGTCCATACAAATGTTTTCTTTCCACTGGCTGATTTGTAAGCTGCTTTTAATACTGAATTATTTGCTGCTTTATCGTTTACAGCCACTAAACCATCGCATGGGTATTCTCTTGCCCAACGTGTACATGTTTGACCGTGAATCATACGATCATCAATTCTAATAAATGAAACTGACATTTTTCTTCCTCCTTAAATATCATCTTCGTCGTCTTCTACGACTTTAAATTCTTGTAAAGCAGTTGTTGCTTCACTTAAGACAGCTTGTACAAAGGAATCTCCTTGTAAAGTATCTTTCATTAATACTGAAGTAAGGGCTAATGGTAAATTCATCCCACCAATTGTTGTTGTCTTTTCCATTAAACCTTTTTCAGCTAAAACATTTAAAGCAGTTGTAAGTGGTGATCCTCCTACAATATCCGCTAATAAAACAATTTCATCATCTTCATGAATGTCCTTAACACTTTCTTTAAAAATTTCCGCAAATTCATCTGCTGTCTTTCCATCAGGTAAACCTGAAGCAATCACATCATCCCTTTGTCCTGCCAACATCATTAATGATGTTTTTAAACCAGCTGCAAATTCACCATGACTTACTAATACTAAATATTTCATGTCCTTCCCTCCTTGCACCTATAGAATACCAAATATGAAAGCACTTGCAATGTGTCTTCAATCACGACTTTTAAGTGACAAAAATCATAAAAAAATTGACAAATATCATTCCAACTATGACATTTGTCATAAATAAAAAAGATAGCCACAAGCTATCTATTTCAATTCATTTTCTAATTTCTTTTGTATCTTATTAAGATCATTATCAATTGTTCCTTGATCAATACTTTGATTAATCAAATAATCTGCTTTTTCTAGAATATTTTCATATTCTTTAAACTTTGGTTCTACTAACGTATTTTCTAAAATCTTATTTAAAACATCTGAATCTAAAGAAGCATAAGAAACTGCATCCTGTGCTAAGATTTCCTTTGTTCTCTTTGATAACATGACCTTCTTTAAAGGAGAGGCTCCCTTCGAATTATCAAGTAGAGATTGTTGAATATCTTCGTCCATCGTCAACATTTTTAAAAATTCCCACGCTATTTCTTGATGCTTTGTTTGTGAAGACATTCCTATTAATGAAGTGTCTAAATGTGTTGTAATCGTATTTGATTTTGTTCCCGGCATTGAAATACAACTCCATTTAAAAGATGTATATTTACTAATACGATAAGGATAAGGTTGGTAGGTACGGTATTGAGCAAAGGTCAGAGGACAAAAAGCGACTTTCCCTTGATCAAAATCTTCTGATGAAACTTGATAGCCATTTGATAAAGCTTTAAGCTTTGTCAAATATAAAAACGCTTCTTTGACTTCTTTTTTATCAAGATGACAATTATCTTCTTTAAAAACTTGTAACCCATAACAATCAAGAACATCTTGCCAATCAAAGCCATAATAGCCATATTGATCGATGACACCATCATTATTTGTATCCTTTGTAACTTGATTACTAATATTATAAAAATCATCAATAGTCCAATTACTTGAAGGAATAGCAATACCTTCTTTGGTAAGTAAATCATGATTGATACACATAATTGTTGGATTGATTTCATAAGGAAGTGCATATTGACTTCCATTATTTCCAGCAAATAAAGCACTTTGATAAAAAAGAGAAGTATCTATTCGTTCTTCTTTAATAAGTCGATCTAAATTCTTTAAAATACCAATAGAAGATAACGTATTAAAATCATCAGGAAGTACCATAAACACATCAGGTGTTGTTCCTTTGGTAATTTCATTAGCAAGCCATGAAGAATAATCATCTTTTATAATTCCACTTTTATACTCAACATGAACATTGGGGTATTTCTTTTCAAATTTCTTGATTGCTTGATCAATAACTTGATAACTTTCCCCATTAGGCACATCCCAACTACTTCCAGCATAAAGTCCTAAAGTAAGAGTAATATCACGACTTGGATCATTGATCAAACAATAAATAAGAACTAAAGAAAGACTTACTAACGTAAGAATACCCTTTTTTATTCTAGTCACTATCGTCACCAAATTCTTGCATTGTGACCCCTGTTTGAACAGCCCAGATGGCAAGTTGCGTACGATCACGTAATTCTAATTTTGACAAAACAATGCTAACATAATTACGCACAGTTCCTTCTGATAAATAAAGTTTTTGAGCAATTTCTTTATTAGATAAACCAAAACCAACTTGTTGAATGACTTTCAATTCAGCCTGTGTTAAATCTTTTGATAAAGAATCATCGACTTGGATAGCATAATTACTCATAGACATCTTGGAAAAAAGTTTAAATACTTTTGTCGCAATATCAGGATTAATCATCGCTCCACCATTATAAACTGTACAAATGGCATGATAAAGTTCATCCATGCTGACGCCTTTTAACAAATAACCGCTTGCTCCATATTTTAAAGCACTAAAAACAAATTCATCATCATCAAAAGTGGTAAGGATAATGATTTTAATATCTGGATATTTTTCTTTGACAGCCTTTGTACAATAAACACCGTCCATTTCTGGCATACGAATATCCATTAAAATAACATCCGGCCTTTCTTTTTTTATACTCTCAAGAACTGCAAAACCATTTTCAACAGCATCTACGACTTTCAAATCTTCATGTGTTGATAATACGATTTGTAAGGATTGTCTAATAAGTTCTTGATCATCTGCAATCATCACTTTAATCATCTTTTTTTCCTCCTATTTTTGGTATTTCTACAACTGTTCTAAATCCTTCTTCACTATAAAAATGTATCGTTCCATTTAATATGGCAACACGTTCATGCATTTGTTTCAAGCCATATCCATAATGAATTTCCTTACAGCCACTTCCATTATCTTGCATAATAATCATATATTTTTCCTCTTCGTCAAAAAGATGAATTTCAATATGAGAAGCATGTCCATGTCTTAATGCGTTTGTCATCGTTTCTTGAATAATTCTAAAAATAATATCTTCTTTCGTATTTTCAAAATCAACATTTTCCCATTCATAATACAAATCAACATTTAAATGAGAAACACTTTGAAATTCCTCAATCATTTTAATCAAACCATCTTTTAAAGTTCTTTGATCAAGTGCTCCCGGTCTTAACTTATATAAAGAACGTCGAACATCTTTAATACTTTCACGAACAACATTACTAATTACCAAAAGTTGTTCTTTTGACTTTTGTGGATCAATATCAATCAAAGCAATACAAGCATCAATTCCCGCCGAAATACCTGTTAAGGCATGCCCTAAAGTATCATGTATCTCTCTTGAAATTCTTTTTCTTTCTTTATCTTCTGCCATTTTTTCAGATAAAGCAGAATATGTTTTTAATTCATCATTGACTTTAGAAGCAAGTTGAAGTTCTTTACTGATTTTCTTTGTTTCTTCTTGTTGAACTAAAACTTGGCAAACAAGATAAAGAATAAATAGAACAACATTTAATGAAGCTAAAATATTTTTAGTAAATAACATAAATGTACGACTTGAATTTGGATAAAATGATAAATAAGATTCAATACTTGGCATATGTATAATATTTGATAAAATATTATAATCTGAAATCAATAATAAACCAAAGGCCATTAATAAAAGTAAGGCCATATGTTTAATATTTCTCATATTATAAAGTAAATCAGCAAAAACAAAGAGTAAAATTCCATTATAGGAGCCATTTAAACGAATAATTAATAAAAATGAAAGAATAATTTCAATATAAACAAGACCATTCGCCATTTTTAAATTGTCTTTTTCTCTTAATTTCATTAATAAAACAAGAATGATAAAAAGAAAAATTGATTCAAAAAAGATATTTTGTGGTGTTCTAGTAATATAAGATACTTTATTTAAGAAATCTCGTGCATAATAATGCACTGAAATATATTTGGTAGAAAGTAAAAATAAAGAAGCATTATAGATAATAACAACCGCATTAATAAACAATAATGAATCTTTTAACTTTGTAACATATTCTTTTGTAAGATGATTCATTATTGCCACCCCGTTATATCATATTCTTCTATATTTTCTTTGGTAATCAATTTTGTTGGAACAATAATTGAGCGTTTATACTTTTTATGATGTAACATCTTATAAGCCACCTTGATTGTTTCTTTTCCTAAAGAAGTAGGTGATTGTGAAGATGTCCCCACAATCTCTTTCGTTTCTGCCAACAATTTCTTTATATTTGGTGAACCATCAACTCCGTAAATAAAAACATCATGCCCTAAATCATTTTCTTTTATAGAAGCCAGTGCTCCTAAAGCCGTTGGATCATTCAAACAAAAGACAACATCAAAATCAATTCCTTGTTGAATAATTTTATTTAAAGCAGGTAAAGCAAGTTCCGTTTGTCCTAAACAATCTTCACTTCCTACAATTTGATAATTCTCATTTAAAGCAACTGTATCTTTAAAGCCGTTGATACGATCAACCGCT
This sequence comes from Faecalibacillus intestinalis, assembly GCF_003024685.1. Classification (GTDB taxonomy): domain Bacteria; phylum Bacillota_I; class Bacilli_A; order Erysipelotrichales; family Coprobacillaceae; genus Faecalibacillus; species Faecalibacillus intestinalis. The sequence goes on from NZ_PYLQ01000026.1 coordinate 14,554, forward strand.
GACAAGGCTTTAGAATGTTCAAGTAAAGCAATACGTGCATGATCAAAGTGTTGCATCATATCTTTAGCACACTGTACTCCTGCATCATAATTATCTGAAACAACTGTACAATCTGCAATTTGATCATCACTAATAGGAGCATCGACTACAATAATTTTAATTCCTGCTTTTTTGACTTCTTTTAATGTTTTATTAATACTCGAAGATTCAACAGGATTAATAATTAAAACATCGATTCCTAAAGAAACAAGGTCTTTGATTTGTTCATTTTGTTTTTTAGGATCCAAAGCTGGATCTCTAGTATACAAAACATCCCCATGATTATTAACAACATTTTCTATTTCATTATTTACAGCTTTATAGAAGGTATTATTCATTGTCATATAAGTTGCTCCAAATTTAATTTGTTTAGTATCAGTGTTTAAATAATGGTGATAGACAAAACAAATCATAATAAGGCTTACAATACATGTTATTTTTAAAGCTTTATTTTTATAAAAAGACATGCGTTTTCCTCCTATTCTCCCTTTATTTAATTTTAATGATTTTTGTCATCTATGTAAATATGACAAATGTCATAAAAAAAGTTGATTCTATTTTTGAATCAACTGTTTTGCATATTTTATAATACTACTTCCATCTAATAAACCATAATCTCTTAAAGAAATTACGCCTACCGGCACTTTAACTACCTTTTTAATTTCCTTTAAATCTTCACTTCTTTGTGGCGTAAGTAAAACTACATCGGCCTCTTGTAAATGCTCATTTAAAAACACTTCAATATCCATTAATTGACTTTTAGCTACTTCTTCTATTTTACGAACAAGCATATTTCCTGAAAAACCTGGTTTTGACAATAATGTTATCTTCATATAAGACCTCCAAACACATAGTACTAATATAATAAATGAAATAGCTAAAATACACAATATCTATTTTAGTTGTTTATTTATATTTTCATTGATCACACAATGCTTGTAATTTTAAATAATCACAACAAAAACTCGTCAAAAATTCATCTTTCTTTACAAAAACAGCATTGACAACGTTATTAATTTTTCTTTCTATTTCTTCACGAGTAGATTGTTTCTTTAAATATATATACTCATTATTTAAATAATCTTTATACTTATCATTATTAATATCTATTCTTTTATATACACCTTGAGGAACAGGTATCATGTTATTAATAAGCAATGCAGCAATGATTTCGTGACTTTCGTTGTAAATTTCTACTGTTGTTCTCGGATTTCTTCTTTTTCCATTTTTTCTTAAAGGCTTTGAAGTTAATGGTATAAAATATGTATAATCTTCTATTCCAACAATAATTCCTACAAATCTTCTACCCAATTTTAAATTCACTCTAAAATCATACTGAAATAAATACTGCCTATAATCGCTTTCTATATCATATAAAGCAATTTTATTATCTTTTAAATGTATTTTCATATTTTCTCTCTATGAAGAAAAACGAAGAACTCATAAACTAGAATTCTTCGTTTTAAATCGTCCACTATAGCAGGATCTCTCTCGTTTTAAATCGCCTACTAAAGCAAGGCCACTCTCGTTTTAAATCGTCCACTATAGCAGGACCTCTCTCGTTATCGATATTTCTATCTACAAATAAATTATACATTTTTTAATGTATAAGTCAATTACTATTAAATATAGAAATCAACCATTATTAGTATATGAAGTATACTTTTATTTATACTCTTTTTGTCTCTATTTATTAAAACATTCTATGAATTCTTTAAGCAGTTTATTTCTATCTTTTTTAAGATAAATAATTCCATAATCTATTTCTAAGCTTTCTTGAAGAGAAACAACCTTCACACTCTCATCTAAATCTTGAATTGAAAAAGCATAATCCGGTAAAATACCAATTCCATAACCACTTAATGTTAAGGCAAGTACAGCTTCGATGTCATCTTGTCTAATCACATTTTTTTCTCTTACTTTTGTTGAAAGAAAATGTTCAAGATCATCTTCCTTTAATTTAGGAATACTTTTTTGTCTTAGTGTAATAAAAGAACAATCTTGGATTTCATTAAATGAAATCATTTCTTTAGACGTTTGAAAGATACTCTTAGGAATAATGGCTTTTGTTGTACTTGTTGAAAGCTTTCTAAAAGTACACTCTGGTCGATCTTGCATCATTATTTTAGTTCCTAAAATAAAATCAAGTTGATTTTCAACAAGTCGATTCACTAATTGAAAATAGTCATCTAAATAAATACGTGGACTAACCCTTGAATTTTCTCTATGAAATAAACGTAATGCTTGGGTAAGGTATTTTGTTTCTTGTGACATTGTACAACCTATTTTTAAAAGAGTTTGTTCATTGCTTTTTACGGCATTTAAACGATTAGGAATAGCTTCCATACGTAATAAGATATCATGAGCATCATGATAAAAGATTTCGCCTGCTGTTGTTAGCTGTACTGATTTACTATTTCTAATAAAGAGTTTAACACCAAGTTCCTCTTCTAAATGTTGAATATGATGTGTTACTGTTGGTGGTGTGACATAAAGTTCTTTGGCAGCTCTTGTAAAGTTTAAACGATCAGCCGCCACAACAAAACATTTAAGTTCTTGACTATTCATTTTTTCGCCTCTTTTTTATTCTAGCATTAGAATTTCTTTAACGCCATTAATTTAATGTTAATTTACTTTTTTAAATCTTGTTTTAAAATAAAAGTAGATAAATAAGGAGGACAAACAATGTCACAAAGAAAAGAAATGTTGATGAAAAATATGGAATTTGTAGCTTATGAAGGATTAAATGGAAAACCTGGTTTTCAAATGACTCTTCATAAAAGCAAAGAAGATCGTTATTATCTTTATGTTGCTTGTTTTAGACATAATGGTTTTAATATTATTGATGTAACCGATCCTTATCATCCTACTCCTTCTAAATGGGTAGAAGGCCCTTGGGTCAAAGAAGGCATCAAAGATGGTCAAAGTCTACCAAAGATACAATCAGGGGATGGTTATTTAATTACAGCTCATGGTGGAACGATGGATGTTTTACATGGAACTCCTAAAGGAAATACCCTTCCTTTTTGGGGTGGTATGATGATTTGGGATATTGAAACAGATCCTATGAATCCAAAACTTTTAGGTAAGTTTGAATGTAAAGGAATGGCAGGCGTTCATCGTTTCTTCTATAATGGTGGCCGTTATGTTTATTGTGTAGGAAATAAGCCAGGTTTTTTAACTTTTATTTTAAGAATCATAGATATTCAAGATCCAACCCATCCAGTAGAAGTAGGTTCATGGTGGGCAGATAATCAATACCGTGCTAATAAACCTGGTGGTGGTCATGTTGCCTTTGGTTCAAAAGAGTTCTTAGAAATGGCAACAGTTCATGCTGTTACTGTTAAAGATCATATTTGTTATGCTGCGGTTGCAAACTTTGGCGCTTGTCAAATCGATGTCAGCGATCCCACAAATCCACAATTAATCGGTTATTTACCAATGAATCCACCTTTTGGAGGAGGCGCTGCTGGGATGTCTATTCATACTTACATGCCTTTAGGTGATTTACCTTATGCGGTTGTTTCTACTGAAGGAGAAAGACCCCGTTATTTTTCTAACGAAAATAAAGACGGTCTCTTTAAAAAGCTTGTAACACAGCCAATGAATACGATTGGAATTGTCGAAACTACAGATCCGACAAATCCATCACTTATTTCTATTTTCCCATATCCAGAAGTACCTGTTGGATATACTCATGGAAAGAACTTTAATATTGTTGATGGTGTTCGTGTTCCTTTTGGACCTCATAATTTATTTGATGCTTTTGGAAAAGATTGTTATGAACCTTATAAAGGTTTAATTTATAATTGTTATTTTGGAGCTGGACTTAGAGTCTTTGATACGACGGATCCTTTTATTCCAAAAGAAATTGCCTACTTTATGCCTCCTGATCCAGAAGTTGATCTTTTTAATAATGAAGATGGCACTTTATTACCAGGTTCTAAAGTCGCAATTACCGAAGATTGTTTAGTTGATGATCGTGGTTTTATTTATGTTGATACATTCCAAGACGGTCTTTATATTGTGAAATTGAAAATGGAGGATTCATATGAAAATTTATGCTTATGAAGTAAGACAAGATGAAATGGGTTATTTTAAAGAATATGAAAAGAAATATGGTGTTTCTGTTGTTTTAAATCACCAAGTACCCACTTTAGAAAATGCAGATAATGTAGATGGATGTATTGGTGTAACTATTTTAGGTCAAGGAGACATTAATGCAAAACTATTAGATAAATGGTATGATCTTGGTATTCGCTATGTTTCTTCTCGTACAATTGGTTTGAATCATATTGATTTAGAACACGCTAGAGAAATTGGAATTCAAGTATGTAATGCGAAATATCCACCTAATGGAGTTGCCGAATTTGCTTTAATGCTTTTATTAATGTGTATGAGAAACTATAAACAAGCTTTATGGCGAGGACAAGTCAATGATTATTCTTTAAGTGGTTTACAAGGAAAAGAACTTCATGATTTAACCGTTGGTGTTATGGGAACTGGAAATATTGGACGTACGTTTGTTCAACTTCTTTCTGGATTTGGTTGTCGTATTTTAGCTTATGATCTTCAGGAAAATGAAGATGTTAAAAAATATGCAACTTATGTAGATAAAGATACTTTATTAAAAGAAAGTGATGCCATAAGTTTGCATCTTCCTTTATTTAAAAGTACGTATCATCTAATTAATAAAGAAACTATTCAAAAAATGAAAGATAATGTAATTTTGATCAATTGTTCCCGTGGTGAACTTATTGATACGGAAGATATTATTGAGGCTATTGAAAGTAAAAAAATTGGAGCTTTAGGACTCGATGTTATTGAAGGAGAAGAAAGCATTACGCATATCGATCATAGAAGTGATATTCTTTCTAATAAAAATATGGCTTATCTCCATCAATTTCCTAATGTCATCATGACTCAACACATGGCCTTCTATACAAATACAGCCGTTAAAAATATGGTTAAAAGCGGTATTAAAGGTATCATAGAAATGGCTAATCAATAAATAAAAAATTGAGGATTCATTCCTCAATTTTAGTTTATGAAAATAAAAAGATAACAATTCCTAGAACAACAAGAACAATTCCTGTTGCTCTATTTAAGGTTTTAGGAGTTGCTTTATTCGCAAATAAAGCAGCAATTCTTGCCCAAATAAGAGTAAAGAGAATACATAAAATCCATACTGTTAAATTAGGAAACCCGCCAATCATAAAATGTGAAATAGCTCCAGTAAGGGCTGTAAAGGTCATAATAAAAACACTCGTACCTACTGCCGTTTTAAGTTCATATCCCATGACTGTTGTTAAGATAAGAAGCATCATCATACCTCCACCTGCTCCAACAAAACCACAAATAAAACCTATACAAGTTCCACAAATTATAGATTGGATTGCTCTTTTTTTAGAAGAAACATTATTCATTGCTTCTTTCGTTGTCATTACTGGTCTAACAATAAATTTAACTCCTAAAATAAAAGTCATAAAAACTGAAAAACTTCCCATTGTTGAAGATGGTAAAAGACTTGCCGCATAACTACCTATTACCGTAAAAATAAGTACACTTACCATCATCAATAAACCGTTTCTAATATCTAAATTTTTATTTTTTCCATAAGTATAAGCTGAAACCGCACTGGCAAGGACATCTGATGACAAAGCAATACCTACTGCCATATAAGGATCCATTTTCAAAAAAGCAATGAGCATTGGGCTAATAACAGCAGCCGCTGACATTCCTGCAAAACCTGTTCCTAGACCTGCTCCCATTCCAGCAAAAAAGGTTACAAGAATAATAAATAAAATATTTGTTTCCAATTTATTTTTCCTCCAATAAACAATCTATATTTTTTTTCATAAGTTCTAATGTTTCTTTAAATATCTTTTGATGCTTTTCATCAATATCTGAAAAAAGTGAAGAAAAGAAATGGTTTTGAAACGCTTTTCCTTTTTTTATAACATCATTCGCTTTTTTATTCAAAACTAATTCAACTTTTCTTCGATCTCCTGGAACATCTATCCTAGATAAATATCCTTGATCAACTAACTGATCCACATGAATTGAAACAAGGTTTGCTTTGATTTTTCTTATTTCCACAATATCTTTAGCATATTTATATTGGGGGTTATTTCCCAAAAACATCAAAATATCAAACCCTGTTTGCTTTAAATGAAATTCATTACAAAGATCTTTACATTGTTGATGATAAGCAAGTTCTAATTTTCTAGCAAAATCAATATTCATATTATCACTCCCTTCATTTTTAGATAGTTCATTTTTGAACTATTTTAAACAATAAAAAAAGAAATGTCAAATGACATTCCTTATTCAATGCTTATTGTAGAAGTATTTTCAATTTGTTTCATATCAGATTTAGGAACTGATAAACGAAGTACTCCACCTTCATATTTAGCTTTGATATCTTCTTTTGGGATATCTCCTAAATAGAAGCTTCGTGTCATATTGCCAACATATCTTTCTTGTCGGATATAATGTCCTTCTTTATCTTTTTCATCTTTATCTAATCCCTTGCTTGTAGATATTGTCAAATATCCATTTTCATAGTTGACATTGATATCTTCTTTCTTGAAACCTGGTAAGTCAACATCTACTTCATATGTCGTATCTGTTTCTCTGACATCTGTCTTCATCATATTTCTTGCATGTTTTCCATACAATGGATTTTTCTTTCCAAAGAAATCTTCATCAAAATCATTAAAGAAATCATCAAATAAGTTTTCTGTAAATAAGCTAGGCATCATCATAAGTCATTTCCCCTTTCAATATAAATGCTTAGTCATTAGCATCGTTACTTCCAGCGGTGTTAACTCTTGAAACTAGGACCTTTTTTAATACCTTTCCTAATTTCTAAATACATTATAGTTCTTACTTTTAGCACTGTCAAGATACGAGTGCTAAAAATTATAAACTTATACTTATACTTAAAATCAACCCAAGGATTCCTACAACCATAAAACATAAAGAGATTCCTGCTGCTTTTTTTCTTTGAATCATTTTTGTTTTTTGATTAGAATCAATAGAATTTATAGGATAGTTTCTTCTTCCTATCAAATAAAGTAGTAAACCACTTGAATTATTTCCATTACTTGCGAGTAATCCCCATAGTTTAGGATGTTTTAAACCACGAATTGTGGCATCAATCACCGTTAATCGATAAATTTGATAAACTGTTTCAATTCCCCCAACAAGTGCAATAGCCGCACATATAATCGCTAAAATACTTTTTACTTCCATGATCCGTTCCTCCTTAAATACGTTTAATCATTTGATAAAGCAACAATGATGAACTCACAATAGCAAGACAAAAGATCATCACTAAATAATAACTTTTACTTGGTAAAAACATTCCTAGTGTAACCAACAAGATTACCACAATAATATTTAAGATAATCGCTCTTAATAGTTTTTGATTACTTTTAACAACGTTTGTGCTTTCTTGTAAGTGTTCCATCATTGCATCGTCCCCTTTCAATAAATCATCAAGACTTATGGAATAAAGGTTGCTTAACTCAATGACACTTATAATATCAGGATAAGATTTTTCATTTTCCCAATTGGATATTGTTTGACGAGAAACATTTAGTTTTTCAGCAATGACTTCTTGAGTCAAATCCCTATTTAAACGTGCCTCCTTTAGTTTTTTACCTATTTCCATATTTTCTTTCTCCTTTCATTTTCATTTTTTCATAATCTATTGATAGAGTCTATCAAATATCTTTTACATAGGACTTTTTTCTATGTCAAAATTATTTGACATAGAAAAAAAGACGCTTTAAAAGGCGTCAAATACTATAAAATAAGTTCAATCATTACTACAACAAAGCATCCAATACAAGCGACTTGAATGAGACTTAATTCTTTATAAGATGCATAAATAATAATGATTGTCGCAACGATTCCAGAAATCAAATGACCTGTTGAATAAAAAATATCTGGGAAGGTCATCGCTGCAAGGACCGTATAAGGAATATAATCCAAAAAGGATTGAATGGTTGGGTTCGTAATTTTTTTATTAATAAAGACAAGTGGTATCGCACGAATAGCATAAGTAATAAGCGACATGATCGCTAAATAAATATAAAACTGTTTATCCATGTGCTTCCCCCTTATTAAATAACACAGCGCCTATAAAAGCACTTGTAAGAGCTGAAATCGTCATCGCAAAACCACTTGATAATTGATTGATGATGGGTAAGTAGTAAAAACCTGAACGGATAATAATTGCAAGAGCTACTACTTTAATTATATTTTTATCTTTTTTCATTCCTGGAATAATAATTGCGATAAACATTGCGTATAAAGCAATTGATAAAGCATTACTAATGACCGTAGGTACAATAGAGCCAAGCATTGCCCCTAAGGTTGTTCCAAGCATCCATCCTGCCGTAGAAATTGAAGCAAGCCCAAAGAAGTAAGTCCGACTCACATTTTCTTCAAGCATCGATAAGGCAAAGATTTCATCGGTAATAAAAAAGCTTAAGAGCCATTTATAAATTCCTTTAAACTTTTCATCTACTTTTTGAGAAAGTGAAAGTGACATAAACGCATAACGAATATTCACGGTCAATTCCACGATTGCCATTTCTAAATAGGTCCCTTGTCCTGCAATAATTCCTAGTGAAGCAAATTGCCCTGCTGAAGTAAGATTCAATAGCGAGATCAAAACTGCTTGTATCACACTAAATCCCATTGATACAGCAATCGCTCCAAAAGAAAAAGACACAGATAAATAGCCTAAAGCAATTGGTATTCCATTTTTCATTCCTCTTTTTATTTCTTTCATAACGTGTCCATTATACAAAAATATCCTCGATAACTCTACAATTACCGAGGAATATTTTAGGCAAATTTTTCAACAATTGGTTTTGATACCAATTTATTCCATGTACTAATTAAGGGACCTGTACCAAACATTAAAATAATTGTCGCAATTCCTAATGGTCCACCTGTAATAAACCCAATTAAAACACAAACAACATCTGTCATAATACGGCATACTGGATAAGATGGTGACATCACATCTGCCATATAAATAGATAAAGCATCATAACATCCAGTTCCAAGATCTGATGTGATATATAAAGAGCATCCAAGTGTAACAAATAAAATACCAATCGCTAAAACCACGAATTTCATTGGTAATGAAAATGGTATAACATCCGGTGAAGAAACATTAAATAATTGACAATAAACATTATTAAAGAATTGTACAAAGAAACCAAGTAAAAACATATTAATAATGGCACCAATATTTAAATATTTTAAATTACTTCTACTTAATAAAATTAAAATTAAAAATAAGATTGCATTAACACTTCCTTGAAAAACACCTAAAGGTATATTTAATAAACTACTGATTCCTGTTGTCATTGATGTAAATGGATCAATTCCCATTTGTGATATACGACATGTTGAAACACCTATAGCGATAATAATATTTCCAATTAAAGAAATAGTTGCTAGTTTGATTGAAAACTTAAATTTCATACTTTCACCTCTTTCAAAAGTATTATACTTATTTTTTAATCTTTGAATTTTATTTTCAAAATACGAAAAACTATCTCAAAAATGAGATAGTTTTATAAATCATAAAAATCATTTCTGTATTGATTATAAGAAGAAGGAGAAAGAGTAAGATCCAGGGTATAATCTTTTTAATCATTTTCTATTTTCTTAGGAAAGATAATTGTTGTCTTAAAGAGATCACCATCTACATTCACTTCAAAAGTTCCACCTTGAACCTCCACAAAGCTTTTACAAATGGCAAGTCCTAAACCAGAACCTTCACTTTTACGTGAAGTATCCCCTTGTACAAATCTTTCTGTTAAATCATCTGAATTTGATATTTCATGTGCTGAAATATTTTTGAAAACGACAATGACTTGTTGATTCGTTTCAACGATTTGTAAATAAACTCGTGTATATTCTAAAGCGTATTTACAAATATTTTGACATAAATTTTCTAAAACACGATAAGTTTTTTCACTGTCTAAATGACAAATGATTTTTTTATTTTCATAATCATTTTTTAGATTTAAATGATGATGTTCAAATTGTTCTTGATATTCAAAGAGTACTTGTTGTAATAAAGCATGAATATCTAAATCTATAGGATTTAATTGGATATTTCCACTATTGACTTTAGATACTTCAAATAGATCTTCAATAAGTGTTTTTAATCTTTTAGTATTTCGATCTAAAATATCAATATATTCATCTTGTTGTTCTTTTGATAAATCTTCATTTTTTAATAAATCAATATAAGAAATAATAGATGTTAAAGGTGTTTTTAAATCATGAGAAACATTACTAATCAATTCAGTTTTCATCTTTTGTGATGCAACTTCTTTACTTACCGCATCTTTAAAACCATCATTGATACAATTAAGTTCATCTTTCAAAGAATTAAATAATCCAAGATCTTGATTGATTTTATCGTTAAATTCTCCTTGAGATAAATGATGCGCTGATTGTAATAGAATTTGATAATCATTTGTAACCTGTGTAAGCATCTTTTTAGAAATTAACATGATTATAATTACTGCTACAAAAGATACAAGACACGTAAGTACAACATAAACTCTTATACTATAGTAATAAACACCCATTCCTGTTACCGACATAAAGAAACTAATAAATAACAGTATTCCTTCTATAAAGATACCACTCATAATTCCTATTTTTAAAACAATATTTCCACTTTGATTTTTCAAATCAAATTGTACCAAACTTTTAATTTCTTCTTTAAAAGAACGATAAATACTACATATAAGTGTATGTTTTTTTAGAAAATCTTTTCCAAAAACAAGAATCGATTTAATATAAAATATAAAATACATAATTAAAGCATAGAAAACAAACCACCCAAAGATATTAACTAATGGTTCTAAAGCAACACCTGCACCCGCCATACCTTTTTCTCTTATCATCCAGGCAAAAGTCCCACTCCATGACTCTCTTAAAACTTCTGTCATAACAGTAAGCCACAAAGCTGTAGCAATAGAATAAAGAATAAACATAAAGAAAAGTTTAATGTTGACAACAGTTTTAAAGGGTTCGATATCAATAACTTTTCTTACTGGAATTAATAACATACAAACAACTAATACTGCAATACATACAAAAACATAGGTCATTAAAGTATCAGAAATAGAAACTTTATTCGTATAGTTTTGTTCCAAATAACTATTTGTTGGTAGTTTTTTAGGAACTGCAATCAATACTTTGATATTTGTTGGATTTTTAACAGTAATATTGTTGATAATATCGTTTTCTTCTTCATCTAAATAATCGTTTTTAAAGAGTTGATCAAAGGATGTATTGTAGAAAGAGCCTTCCCAATCGTTAGACTTACTTCCTTGTAAAGAAACATTCCCATTTTCATCAAAATCAATAGTTGTATACCATTGGTAATTCTTTAAAATATTTTTATCATTAGATTCAAATGCTTTCCTTAAATTCTTTTTTGAATTTGTAAAACAAATCTTTTCATCACTTTTATCATAAACATAATATTGAATTCCTCGACTTTCTCGAGAATTATTATCTTCTAAATACATGATAAAATCTTTAAAAGCACTTTTTAAAGAATAACCATCATTTATTTCACCATCAATATCTCCGCTTACATAATGATTAAATAAATCATAATCTCCTTTTCTTCTTTGAATTTTCACATCTAACATAATGCTTTTTTCCATCAAAATATTTGTAAAATCACTCTTATTATTTTCTAAATTAAGACTTGATGTTGTTGTCTTTTCTTTTACTCCATAACTTAAATAAGTAACAAGAGATGCAACAATTAAAATAGAAAACAAAAAGATTTTAAGTATTCTTTTATTTTTCATGTTTCCTCCTATTGTTTATCAATTTTATATCCAACACCCCAAACAACTTTTAAATATTGTGGTTTTTTAGGATTAATTTCTATTTTTTCTCTTAAATTACGCACATGGACCATTACGGTTTCACTATTGATTGCTTCTTCGTTCCAAACGCGTTCATAAATATCATCTGCAGAAAATACTTTTCCTGCATTTTTCATTAATAATTCAAGTATTTTAAATTCAATGGGTGTCACTTTGACATTTTTACCATCAACCGAAACTGTCTTTGTATCAACATTGAGTTCAAGACCTCCACAAATATAAACATGATCACTTTCTTTTGGTGCTGTCACATCTAAATAACGTCCATATCTTCTTAAATGTGAGCGTACTCTAGCCATAAGTTCCATAGGTACAAATGGTTTTGTTACATAATCATCGCCACCTAAATTAAGTCCCATGATTTTATCAATATCTTCTGATTTTGCTGAAAGAAAAATTACTGGAAAATCATATCTTTCTCTTAGCTTAGAAACCATTGTTAAACCATCCATCCTTGGCATCATAATATCAACGATTGCTAAATGAATCGTTTCTTTTTCAATAATTTCTAAGCCTTCTAATCCATCATTTCCTACATAAACATCATATCCTTGATTTTCTAAATAAATTTTAATTGCATTTGCAATTTCTGTGTCATCTTCAACAACTAATACATGATATTTTTCCATTCCCTTTTTAACTCCTTATCTAAGCATTGAAAACAATGCAAAACTAATACATATATACCCTGCATAAATACAGCTTATTAAAATCATTTTGTTTAATCTTTCCATCTTCCTCACCTCTTGTCTTAAAGTATAGAGATGATTTATAAATATTTTCTTTTTATCTTTCTAAAGATTTTCTTAAGATTAAAACTAACTCTATTGTACATAATCTTTCGTAAAAAAGGAAATCTCTCATTAATATAAGATTATTTGTCTATTTTTAAATGAATAATTAAAATAACTCTCACCTAACAAGAGAGTTTGCTATAATCTTATTGAGGTGATACGAATGAATAATAACTATTTAAGCATTGGTGAAATGGCCAAAATGAATCATATTACTGTAACAACTTTAAGATTATATGATGAACTTGATTTATTAAAGCCTGTTTATGTTAATCCTGAGACAAATTATCGCTATTATGATATTAAACAAAATGCACGTTTAGATTTGATTCAATATATGAAAGAACTTCAAATGAATCTTAAAGAAATTAAGGAACTTCTTGATAAAGAAGATATTAATTTAATTGAAGCCATTTTAATTAAAAAGAAACAACAGCTTTCTATACAAATCAATGATTTACAAAGAACTAAAGATGCTATTTCAAGAACGATTTATAGTTTAGAAAGGTATCGTAAATCACCCCCAAGTGGGACAATTACTTTAGAATATATTGACCGTCGAAGAATTTATGTCATGAATACTGACATTAATTTTTATGAACATGATTTAGATGTTTATGAACATCTTTTAAATCAATTAAAAAATAATATGCTTTCTCGTCATTATTCACAAATTTATTATTGTAATGCGGGTACTTTTCTTTCCAAAGAAAGATTTTTAAAACAAGAGTTTATTTCAGATCGTATTTTTGTATTTGTGGATGATCATTTTCCTGAAAAAGATATTCAAATTATTGAAAATGGAATGTATGCTTGTATTTATCTTGATGATTTTCATCAAGAAATAGATTATGCAAAACGTCTTCTTGATTATTGTCGAATGAACAATTTAATAATATATGGAGATTATATTTGTGAAGTTTTAAGTGAACTCAGTATGTTTGATCATCATGAACGTTCAATGTTTTTAAGATTACAAGTTCCTGTTTTTTTTAAAAAATAGTTGACTCTCATGTTGGATAAGACTCTATGATATAAGTAAAGAAATAGGAGGCATACAATATGGAAAAGATTAAAGTTGTACAATATGGCTGTGGAAAGATGGCAAAATATATTATTCGTTATCTTTATGAAAATGGTGCAATGATTGTTGGTGCCATTGATACTAATCCAGCTATTATTGGAATGGATATTGGTGATTTTGCAGGTCTTGGTATTAAGACTGGTGTTTGTATTAGTGATCAAGCTGATCAAGTTTTAGATGAAACAGATCCTGATATCGCTGTTGTCACTTTATTTAGTTTAGTCAGTGATTGCTTCGATCATTATGTAAAATGTTTATCAAGAGGAATTAGTGTTATTTCTACATGTGAAGAAGCAACATATAGTTGGACAACTGATCCAGTTCGTACAAATCAATTAGATGTTATCGCAAAAGAAAATGGATGTACTTTTGTTGGTAGTGGTATGGAAGATATCTTCTGGGTAAATATGGTTGGTTTAGTAGCCGGTGGATGTCACTCTATTAAAAAGATTGAAGGTGCTGTAAGTTATAATGTCGAAGATTATGGATTAGCTCTTGCCAAAGCTCATGGAGTTGGTTTAACACCTGAAGAATTTGAAGCAAGTATTGCTCATCCAGAAGTATTAGAACCTTCTTATGTATGGAATTCAAATGAAGCTTTAGCTGCACGTATGGGATGGACAATTAAGTCACAAACTCAAAAATGTGTTCCTTATTTCCATGAAACAGATCTTTATTCTTCTACTTTAGGAAAAACCATTCCAAAAGGAAATTGTATTGGTATGGCTGCTGTTGTTACAACAGAAACCTTCCAAGGACCAATTATTGAAACACAATGTATTGGTAAAGTTTATGGAGAAGATGATGGAGATATGTGTGATTGGAAAATTACAGGTGAACCAGATACAGAGTTTCATGTTGTAAAACCTGCAACGGTTGAACATACATGTGCAACGATTGTCAATCGTATTCCAACTGTTTTAGTTGCACCTGCTGGTGTAGTTACAGTTGATGAATTAGATCGTTTAGATTATTTAACTTATCCTATGGAATATCATATTTAATGTAAAAGCAGAGCTTAGGCTCTGCTTTTTTGATAGAAAACAATACTTTCATAGGGTTTAAGAATTCCTTTTTGATGTTGATTATAGTTTTGAATCAATACTTTTTCATTATTTAAAATAGATGCATCATAGCTTACTTCCTTATCCGTAAAATTACAATAAACATAAAGTTCTTCATCTTGATAAAGACGTTTATAGGCATAAATATTTTCATCATTTTTCATTATTAACTCATATTTACCTAAAGTAATGATTTCATATTCTTTTCTTAATTGAATTAATTTTTGATAAGTATGAAAAATAGAATTTGTATCTTTCATTTCTGCTTCAGCATTGATTGTTTGATAATTTGGATTCATCATAATCCAAGGAATATGTTCACTAAACCCTGCATTTTTTTCTTTGTTCCATTGCATTGGTGTTCTAGCGTTATCTCTACTTGATTTTCTCATATAGCGTAACATATCTTCATGACTTACCGATTTTTCTATTTCTACAAGTTGTTTATAACTATTGAATGTTTCAATATCTCGATAATCATCAAGTGAATTAAAAGGTACATTTGTCATCCCCAATTCTTCCCCTTGATAAATATAAGGTGTCCCTTGCATCATATGTAAACATATCGCCAACATTTTTGCTGATTTTTCATGACACAAAGGAGAAGAAGTATCACCAAATCTTGAAACACATCGTGGTTGATCATGATTATTCCAGAACAAAGAATTCCAAGCCTGTTGATACATTCCTACTTGCCATCTCGACATAATTTGTTTTAAATCTTTTAAAGAAAATCTTTGATCTGTCCATTTATTAACTTCTGCACCATCAACATTCATTAGTTCAAACTGAAAGACCATGCTTAATTCTTTATTATCTAAAGGAGCATATTTTTTAGCATCCTCGATTGTTACAGCAGGGGTTTCTCCTACTGTTAAAAGTTCTTTTCTAGAAAATACTTTTTGATTCATTTCTTGAATATATTCATGAATATGTGGTCCATTTGCACATACTTGATGACCTTTAATAGTACTGTCTACATAGTATTGACTTTCATCCTTACTAATAAGATTAATGACATCTAAACGAAAACCATCAACACCTTTATCTACCCAGTAATTCATAATATCAATACATTCTTGTCTTACCTTAGGATTTTGCCAATTTAAATCAGGTTGTTTTTTAGAAAATAAATGCAAATAATACTCATTTGTCTTTTCATCAAGTTCCCAAGCTGAGCCTTGAAAGCAGCTTGTCCAATTATTTGGAACATCTCCCTCATTTCCTTCTTTCCAAATATAATAATCTCGATAAGGATTATTTTTAGATTTTTTACTTTCTTGAAACCAAAAATGTTCATCACTTGTATGATTAAAAACTAAATCAAGAATAATTTTGATATCTTTTTGATGCGCTTTATCTAATAATTCCTCAAAATCACTCATTGTTCCAAATTCACTTTGAATACTTCTATAATCAGAAATATCATAGCCATTATCATCATTTGGAGATTTAAAAATAGGGGTTAACCATAATACATCAACACCTAATGTTTTTAAATAATCAAGTCTTGAAATAATACCTTGTAGATCTCCCACACCATCATTATTACTATCTTGAAAGCTTTTTACATAAATTTGATAAACAACACTCTTTTTCCACCATTCCATATTGATTCCTCCTGCTTTTATTATTCTCTTTTTATAAAGGAAATTCATTGCCTTTTTTAACAATTTATAGTCAATTATTAACTTTTCGATATTTTGTTGGTGTTGTATGATATTCTTTTTTAAAAACATTTTCAAATGATTTTACATTTTTAAATCCATGATTTAAAGCAATATCAATGATTTTCATGTTAGTATGTATTAAATCATAATAAGCATGTTTTAATCTTATTTTTTGTAAATATTGATAAAAGGAAATCGTTGTTTGTCTTTTAAATAATCGTGATAAAGAATTAGGATGAAAGTGAAATTGTTCAGCTATAATTTCAAGTGTTAAATCTTGGTTATATCTTTTTTCTATTTCTTCTATTATTTTATAAATTTCTTTTGTGTTTTCTTCTTGTTTTTTATCTAATAAACAATCCTGTATGAGTTTTTGATAAAGTTGATACATTAAAATATGTTGTTCTATTGGTAAAAGATGGTGAATATATTTCATTTCTAACCAAGGTTTAAACCATTCTTTGTTTGATGGAGCTTTTAATTTAAAGAAATAAGATTGAATTTGAAATTCTTTAAAGACATCAACTGACAATAAATATGTATATAAATGTGTAAATTCAGGAAAATTGAATTGATGTACACTATGTGAGTTAATAATAAACATTTCCCCTTGATAAAATATTTCTTTCTTTCCATCAATACATGCTTCTACTTTTCCTGAAACGACATATACAACTTCAATATCTTGATGATAGTGGGAACTTACTGGTCGACTTTTATTAAATTGATGATTATAAAAAACAATAGGATATTTAATATTTGTTTTAACAATTTCTAGATGATGATCCATTTTATTCACCTCTTTTTTATTATATAAGAAAAAAGCCTACATTGTAGACTTTTTGATCATATTTATAAAATACTGATGAATTGAATCATCTTCATCAAGTTCAGGATGAAAAGCAAGTGCTAATTGTTTTTTATATTGAACAGCAATAATATTGTCATTCACTTTAGAAAGAATATCAACACCATCTTGTACACTTTCGATATAAGGTGCGCGAATAAAAGTCATAGGTACTTTTCCTATTCCTTTCATTTCTTCAATGGTGTGAAAACTTCCTAGTTGTCTACCATAAGCATTTCTTTTAACCGTCATAGGTATTGTTGAAAAATAAGTTTGATTTTGATTTTCTATTTCCTTAGCTAATAAAATTAGTCCTGCGCATGTAGCAAGTGTTGGTAAGCCATCTTGAATACGTTTTTGTAAAATATCAAACATATCCAATTCTTTTAAGAGCTTTCCTTGAACAGTACTTTCTCCACCAGGAAGAATTAAACCATCAAAATCTTGTTCCAAATCTTTTTTTTGCCTTAATTCAATACACTCTACTCCCAACTTTTCTAATTTTTTTTCATGTTCAATAAAAGCACCTTGTAAAGCCAATACTCCTACTTTCATTATTTTCCTCTTTCTGCCATTAAAATTTCAATTTCTTGTTCATTAATCCCAACCATTGCTTCTCCTAAATCTTTTGATAACTCTGCTATCAATTTTGCATCTTTATAATTTGTAACTGCTTTAACAATTGCTTCTGCACGTTTTTTAGGATTTCCTGATTTAAAAATACCTGAACCTACGAAAACTCCTTCTGCCCCAAGTTGCATCATTAATGCAGCATCTGCAGGTGTAGCAACTCCACCAGCAGCAAAGTTAACAACTGGTAATTTTTTATGATCGTGAACATATTCTACAAGTTCATATGATACTTGTAATTGTTTTGCAACTTCGAAAAGTTCATCTTTTCGAAGAGCCGAAATTTGGGCAATTTGTTTATTCATCATTCTCATATGACGAACGGCTTGAACGATATCTCCTGTTCCTGGTTCCCCTTTTGTACGAATCATACTTGCTCCTTCATTGATACGACGAAGTGCTTCTCCTAAATCTTTAGCTCCACAAACAAATGGTACTTTAAATTCTCTTTTGTTGACATGATAAACATCATCAGCTGGTGATAAAACTTCACTTTCATCAATATAATCAATTTCAATTGCTTGTAAAAGCTGTGCTTCTACAAAGTGTCCAATACGACATTTTGCCATAACTGGAATACTTACTGCTGCTTGAATTTCTTGAATCATTTTTGGATCAGACATTCTTGCAACTCCCCCTGCTGCACGAATATCTGCAGGAATTCTTTCAAGTGCCATAACAGCACATGCTCCAGCTTCTTCTGCGATTTTTGCTTGCTCAGGTGTTGTTACATCCATAATAACACCACCTTTTAACATTTGTGCTAATTGTTTATTTAATGCATATCTTTCATTTGACATTTTTTAATCCCCCTGTTTACTTTTGTTATGGCTTTTATTATACTTAAATGTGAACATATTAAAATATTCAAATTAAATATATTCATTAAGGTCAGTTTAAGGAGGAATCAATTATGTTAACATATAATCTTACAAATATAGGGTCAGATTCCCTTTATGAATATCTTTATAAATGTATAAAAAAAGACATTATTTTAGGAAACATAAAACCAGGAGAAAGATTACCATCAAAGAGACCTTTTTCAAAAAATCTTGGAGTAAGTATCATTACTGTTGAAAATGCTTATAGTTTACTTATGTCAGAAGGATTTATTTATTCATTACCAAAAAAAGGTTTTTATGTCACTGATCTAAAAAATATTCCTTCTAAAAAACAAATGAATAAAGAGAAAGTGATTTTAACAAGTGGACATAATCACTACTTAGCTGATTTTTCTAGTAATCAAACTGAAAGTGATATCTTTCCCTTTACTACCTGGATCAAAACCATGAAAGAAGTACTAAGAAATAATCAAGAAGAGTTAATGATCAACTCACCTTGTGGAGGAATTCTTGAACTAAGAAAAAACATTGCGAATTTCTTAAAAGATTTTAGAGATATGAATATTAAACCTGAACAAATCATTATTGGTGCAGGTACAGAATATCTATATAGCTTGATTATTCAACTTTTAGGAAACGATGTTAAATATGGCTTAGAAAACCCTGGTTATCCAAAAACTGCACAAATTTATAAAAGTATGAATGTTGATTTTGAATATGTGGATATGGATGAATATGGAATTGATCCAAATGAATTAGAAGAAAAGAAAATTGACGTAATACACATCTCCCCATCTCATCATTTTCCTACAGGTATTGTTATGCCAATTTCAAGAAGATATGAACTTTTAGGTTGGGCAAATAAAGTTGAAAAACATTATATTATTGAAGATGATTATGATAGTGAATTAAGATTAGGAGGAAAACCAATTCCTACCCTACAAAGTATCGATGTTTCCGATAAAATCATCTACATGAATACCTTTACTAAAACTCTATCATCAACCATCCGTATATCCTATATGGTATTACCAGAATCATTAGCTGATGAATATTATAAACGTCTCTCATTTTATTCATGTACCGTTTCAAATTTTGAACAATATACACTTTCTAGATTTATTGAAAACGGACATTTTGAAAGACATATTAATCGTTTAAGAAATTATTATTTAAAAAAACAAAATACAATCTTAAATGCTTTCCAAACAAGCAATATAAATAATAAGATTGAAATTTATAATGAAACTACCGGTGTTCATTTTTTAATGAAAATAAAAAGTGAAAAAACAGAAAAAGACATTATTAACAACGCCTACAGTAAAGGAATAAAGTTAAGTCCACTTTCTCAATATTACAAAAATAATGAAGAAAACAAAAATATTTATGTTATGAACTATTCCTCATTAGATAGTGAAAAAATAGAACTAATTGTAGAGAAATTAAAACAATGTATTTAAAAATCCTAACACAATCTGCTAGGATTTTTTAGTTAACAAACATAAAAAAAAGAAGGAACTGGCAACGAGCTATTTTCGCACAATGTACTATCTTCGCCGCGATGATGCTTAACTTCTGTGTTCGGAATGGGTACAGGTGTGTCCATCATGCTATCATTACCAGATTCTTCTTTTCAAGTGTCTTCAGGACACTCAAAACCAGACAGTAGTTTTTCTTCTTTCAAGCTCGCTTGCCTTTTCGGTCAAGCCCTCGACCTATTAGTATCAGTCCGCTTAACATGTCACCATGCTTACACTCCTGACCTATCTACCTTATCGTCTTTAAGGGGTCTTACT
>NZ_PYLQ01000027.1 GCF_003024685.1 Faecalibacillus intestinalis
CAAGTGGGAATCCAAATGTCATCCTATGTGAAAGAGGAGTGAGAACATTTGAATCATACACAAGAAATACATTAGACTTACAAGCAGTCCCAGTAATCAAAGAATTGACACACTTACCAATCATTATCGATCCAAGTCATGCCGGAGGAAAATGGTGGTTAGTAAATCCAATGGCAAAAGCAGCAGTCGCAGCAGGATGTGATGGATTAATGATCGAAGTGCATAATAATCCAGAAAAAGCATTATGTGATGGACCACAATCATTAAAACCAGCCAAATTTGAACAATTGATGAAAGAACTAAAACCAATTGCTGATGCTGTTGGCAAAGAAATATAAAAGTACCACCATTGGTGGTACTAAGAAATACGATAATGACCTATAATGTCATTTCTTTTTTCTAAAATATCTTCTTCATAATAAAGTTGATGAGGATAAGCATGGTGAATCACAAAAGTGATTCCCTTTTTATTTCGATAATTAGAAACAATACCAATATGTTTTTTAAAGATAACAATATCGCCACCTTGCCATTTATCTAAATCATAAATATCGAGAGTCAAAGATAGGGCGTGTCTTTTAAAATAAACATTTAAATTTCTTACTCGTCGAAAATCAATATTTTTATCTGGATGTTCAACTTGATAACTTTGAGGATTTTCTCTAATATCTTGATCTACAAGAATTTGTAAATTATAACCTGCATTCAATAAGCCAAAAGCGACAACATCACTACATACTCCATAATGATCTGTTGGGTAACCACCTTGATAATACTTACTTTTGTATTGAGGTTTTGTTTCAATATATTTTCTAACGTTTTGTACAATATCACTTTGATCGTCAATACCATCATGATCTTGATCATTTATGCTTTTATAAGTTTGAATACCAAAATCATCATTTGTATATTTTGGATGAGGTAAAAGATTATTTTGATAAAAAATGTAAGTAAGAATCAAAATGATCGGTATGAAAATAAGAAAGAACTTCTTCATTATTTACCACAACATTTTTTATATTTTTTACCACTTCCACAAGGACAAGGATCATTACGCCCCACTTTGATGACTTTTGTTGGTTTTTTCTTACCAAAATCATTTTGTTGCTTTTCAATTTGAGCATATTGTAAAGCAAGTTCTTCTTCATTTATTGCTTTAAAAAGCTCAATGACATGATGAATAATATTTTCTGTTTCAATATTATATTCGATAGATAGAGGTAAATGTTTTTGAATCATATTTTTTAATTCTTGTAAGTTATTTTGTTTATAAATACACGAAAAATAAGCATCCATAATTTCATAATCATAAGGGTAACGTTCAAGCAATTCTTGAAAATATGAAATTCCTTGATCATTATCTTGATAAAAATAAGATAAAGCTAAGTTTTTAAAAAAAGGGCAAAGATATTTATCATCTTTAAAATAATTAATAAAGTCTTGATGAAATTCTATACTTTCTTGATATTTCTTTTCTTGAATAAAAAGTTGACTTAATTGATTGAATTTTTCTTGAAGATGATAATTAAATCCAATGAGTTGACCAAGTTCCAATAAACTTGGTTGATTTTCAAGATAAGCTTTAAATTCATTCCATAATTGGTAAAGATCATTTAAATGATTTGTATTTTCTATTTCTTTTAATAATATTTCTTTTTCCATGAGAAATCCTCCTTTTTTAAATCATATCATATTATGTCATATTTGGTAAAAACAAAACTATTGTGTATAATAGTTGTGGTGAGAAAATATGGATCAAAAACATAAATCAAATTTAATTATTACATGTTTATGCCTGATAATCGTTTTTGTTTCTTTACTAACAATGTATGATAATTTTTCTTTTCATACATATAATACAAAAACGTATTATGATTATTTTTTATCATTAAATCATCAAGGCTTTACTTTACAGGATTATGAGCTTTATAAAGATCAATCAAATTATCATTGTGGAGATGGGACACTTGTTTTAGGAAAAATCGATTCTCTTGTAGACGGACAAGATATTGATGTCATAATTCAAATAAATAGAAAACAACATATTGATTATTCTTTAAAATATTTAGAGGGTGGAAGTTATTCTTTAGAAAATAAGGAAGATTTAAAAAATATAAAAGAAATTAAAAATGTTCAGTTAATCATCAAAGATGATAATCAAAAGACGGTTTATCAACATACTTTAAAATTAAAACAAGTTGAAAAATTATCATGTTCTTCAAAAACATTTAAAGTAGAAAATGCATGTATCAGTGATGATTTTATGAGGCTTGGGTATTTAACGTCTACAGATGAAGATTTATTGAAGAAATATCCAAATATTTCATTAGAATATCGTTATTTAAAAAGTAATAAATTAAATGATAAAAATGATAAGAATTATGTTGTATTTAAAAAAATAAATGGAAAGACTAAAGAAATTGTTAATCAAAAAATCTATCAAACATATAACCATGATTTAAATCAAGGATCTTTAAAAAAGAAAAAATTAAGTGTTGTTATTATTTTATCAAAAGATCAAAGTCAAAAAAGTTATGTTTTCAAATTAAACTTTTCAAAGGAAAATGGTGGTTTGTATGAATAAAGAAAGATACTTAAAATTAAAAAAAGATTTTATTGTTTTATATCTTGCAAGAAATGGAATCATGACTTTTTTAATTACACTTTTTACATTTAGTTTGGATTTATCGAATTATTATCAAATATCCTTTCCAGCAATAATACCATACATCTTTTTTAATAATATTTTTACATTAATGTATTTTTGTTTATTATGGATTTTTAATTATTTGCTTTTTGAATTGTTTAAAATCATTAATGATTGGTATGATGAAAATCATTATCAAACATTAAAATTTATGTATCATGAACATAATTATTCAATCTCATGGATGATATATGTAATCATGGCTATTTTACTTGTTATTATACAGATTGTTCAATTGCCAACATTATTTCATATAGATGCTTATTTGATGTTTGGATTTATGATTTTACGTTCACTGAAACAAATATATAAAAATAGACTCTAAGAGTCTATTTTAATAAATGACTAAGACTGTCAAGTAATTCATCTTTTGAGCTTAAAGAATTATAATAAGTTTCAAAAAGAACACCAAGCCCTGGTAAGACGGTTTCTTCTTTAGAAGCAATACCACTTTCAATAATCTCTTTAAGTTCACTACTTGAACAAGCATGTAGTCTCTGAAATATAGCTTGTCGAATATCCATTTTATCACTCCTTAAAAAGAGTGACCCAAAAAGGAGAAAAATATACATGGTAGAAACTAAAATAATTATTTTAGATCAACAAGAAATTGTTTATAAAATTCATTATAAAAGAATTAAGAATTGTTATTTAAGAGTAGAAAAAGGAGAAGTGGTAATTCGTTGTTCACCGCTGTTTCCTCAAAGTGAAATAGAAAAATTGATTAGAAATCATCAAGAAGAAATACTTGAACAAATAAAAGGATATGTTCCTAAATATAACTATCAAGAAGATGGTTATGCTTATTTGTTTAATCAAAAATATCAAATTGTTTTAAAAGATATGAATATCAAAAAATGTGCCATTCATGATCGTCAAATCTATGTTTATTCAAAAAATATCCAAGCAACCATTGAAATGTTTTTAAAACAAGAATTGATGAATTATTTAAAAGAAAGAATAGATTTTTATTTAAGTACGAGCTTTCATCATGTTTTTCCTGAAATTCAAATTAAGAAAATGAAAAGAAGATGGGGTGCTTGTTTTTATCAAAAAAATAGAGTGTGCTTTAATTTAGTATTAGCACATATTGATTATGCTTTAATTGATTATGTTATTGTTCATGAACTTTGTCATTTTCTTGAAGCAAATCATTCAAAAGCATTCTATCATGAAATAGAAAAAAGAATGCCAGATTATAAAGAAAGAGAAAGATTATTAAAGGATGTGGGTATATGATTACGTCAATGCAAAATAAAACGGTTAAAGAATTATTAAAATTAAAACAAAAGAAATATCGAAAAGATTATTATTTAGTAGAAACAAATCATTTAGTAGAGGAAGCAATTAAAGCTAAACAAACAGATTTGATTATTTCAACTGAACCGGTTGATTTAGGTGTAGAAAATTTAGTGGTATCTAAAGAAATTATGGAAAAACTTGCTTTTACTAAAACACCTCAACCTATTATGGCAAGATGTTTTATTCAAAAAGATAAGAAATTAGTTGATGGAAAAAGATATTTGATTTTAGATTATCTACAAGATCCTGGAAATATTGGAACACTTATTCGTACAGCACTTGCTTTTGGCATAGATCAAGTGATTTTATCTAATGAATGTGTGGATCTTTATAATGATAAATTACTGCGATCAATGCAAGGAGCACACTTCCATCTTTCTTGTCTTTATGGGAATTTAAAAGAAATTATTCCTGCTTTAAAAGAAAAAGGTGTCTGTGTTGTAGGCAGTGCTTTAGAAAATGGAAGGCCTATTCATGAAATTAAAAAACAAGAAAAAATGGCCTATGTTTTAGGAAATGAAGGGAATGGGATGGAAAAAGAGATTATCGACATTTGTGATCAAATTGCCTATATTCCAATTACAACCATTGAATCATTAAATGTGGCTGTGGCAGGAAGTGTTATGATGTATCATTTTCAAGGAGAATAGATATGGATAAGATATTATTTTTTGACATTGACGGGACACTAGGACAACATGGTGTTATTACAGAATCAAATTTAAAAGCACTGCATTTATTAAAAGAAAAAGGATATAAGACTTTTATTTGTACGGGAAGAGCTCCATTTTATGCAAGTCGTTTATTCGGTAATCTTGTAAGTGGGATTATTAGCTGTAATGGACGCTATATTCTTTATGAAGGAAAGAAGCTTTATAGTAGAGCATTTACGAAGGAACAATTAGATTATTATGTACATAAGCTTGATCAAGGAAAACTAGGGGCGATGTTTGTTAGTGATGATAAAGCTTTAAAATATCATTTAGATCAAAAACAAGAAGTTGATTTAGAAAAGGAATATGGTATTGAACATCTTGTTGATTCTTTAGAAGGAGATTTTTATACATTTGATATGTTTTATCAAAGTCAAGAACATTATCAAACAATGGTTGAAATCTTTAAAGAAGATTTAATTATTAATGATCATGGCGGAATGGGTTCTTGTGATTGTTCAACAATTGAATTTGATAAAGGCAGCGCGATTGCCTATCTATTAGATTATTTCCATATTGATAAGGATAGTGCTTATGCATTTGGCGATGGTTATAATGATCAAGCGATGTTTAGAGAAGTAGGACATGGCATTGCGATGGGTAATGCAGTAGATGTTTTAAAAGAAAAGGCAACTTATGTGACTGATGATTTTGATCAAGAGGGAATAATCAAAGCATTGTATCACGAGGGGGTGCTTCATGAATGTACGTGTACGAAAAAATAAAATTGGATGAACATTTACCTATTAAAATATTAGATTTGTATTATGAAAGTAGTGAAGAAAATGTTGAAAAACATTGGCATAATAGTATAGAAATATTGGTTCCTATATTAGGTAAGGTAGAAATATGGGATAATGGACATATGATTAGAAGTCAAAATGTTGATGTTTATATTATTAATAGTAAAAATATTCATGGGATTTCTTTTGTAAGCGGGTATGAGGTTTATAAAGGATATGGCATTCAAATTAATTATGATTATATTAAAAGCATATTTCCTTTGATTGATCATTATGAATTTGTACAACCAGATGGAGAAGTTTCCCGGGAAATAGTACGAACAATCTATAGAATAGTCGATATTTATGATGATGATAAAGAGTATGGTCATATTGCGATTAAAGGTCTAACAGATATATTAATGTATATACTTTTAAAAAAATTACTTGTAAGAAAAAAATATGTACTTCAAGAAAATGAAATAAATAATAATAAAATAGTGAAGATTGTTAATTATATTGATCAACATTATAAAGAAAACTTAAGTATACAAGTATTAGCTGATCATTTTTATGTTTCACAATCTTATTTATCAAGATATTTTAAACAAAATTTTGGAACAACAATTAAAAAATATATTGATAGTGTTAGATTGGAAAAAGCAATTAATGATATATTACATACTAATCTATCGATGACAGATATTGCTTATAATAATAGCTTTGCGAATCCTAAATCATTTAATAGAATTTTTAAAAGAATTTATAAAATGACACCTCATGAATATCGAAAGTTATTAAAATAGAGTTTATTAGTTCAAATAAAGACCTATTATAAAGAGTAATAAATGATATACTTTTTTTAGGGAGGAAATTCTAATGAAGAATACAAAAAGATTTTTGCTTTGTTTTGTGATGCTATTTTCACTTGCGATAGCGCCTGTCTATGCAGTAAATAGTAATCATGTACTTAATGGAACTTATTCTTTAATTGTAGATGAATATGATTGGGGAGTAGCAACACCAAGAGTAATTGTAAATGTTGATCAAGAAATAACGACAATTGATAAAGATGTTTTAAAGGTTGTAGAAACTAAAGAAAATGCTGAAGATTTTCAAAGAACAATTGTAGATGCTTATATTTCTGATCAAAATGGTCAAAAAGTAGAAGGTGCTTCAAAATATTTTACAATTGATTTAAAAGTAAGTCCAACAGAAGGAAGTCCTTTCATTTATAAAAGTTTTAATGAATGGGCAGATCCTTATTATTTAACAATTTCATTAAAAGAAAATAAAGAAATAATTGATGGTCAAAATGAATATGATACTTTAAATATTGATACAAATTATACATCTCGTTCTTTATCTGCGGGAGATCAATTTGATTATTCAGGTAGATATCAAGCAACAGATGGAACAAATTATAGTTTTGCTACATATTCACCAGCAAAAGATGATCATAAAAATGCTTTAGTTGTATGGTTAAATGGTGGAGGAGAAGGTGGTACAAATCCTCAAATAGCAGTATTGGGAAATAAAGTGACAGGTTTAATTAGTCCAGAAATTCAAGAAAAACTTGGTAATGCTTATGTTTTTGTTCCACAATGTCCAACGCTTTGGATGGATGGTTATGGTGATTTTGAATTTACTGAATCAGGATTAAAATTTACACCAAGACATACACCTTCAACATATGTAAAGAGTTTAATGGAATGTATTAAAGCGTATGTTGATAGTAATGATGATATTGATACAAGTCGTATTTATATTGGTGGATGTTCTAATGGTGGGTATATGACAATGCAAATGGTTTTATCGTATACTGATTATTTTGCTGCAGCTTTTCCAATTTGCACAGGTTTTGATGCTAGTGATTTAAGTGAAAAAGATGCTCAAAAACTTAAAGATTTTCCATTATTTATTACGTATTGTGAAAATGATGATACGTTAGATCCAAATCAATTTTCAAGACCACTTATTGAAAAATTAAAAGCCGCTAACGCTACTAATCTTCATGTCTTTTCACCAGATGATGTTCATGATACATCAGGACTTTATAATGGAGAAGATGGAAAACCATATCAATATTCAACACATTGGTCATGGATCTATGTGTTCAATGGAGAAGCCATTGAAGATGATACATCATTAGAATTATTTTCATGGTTATCAAAACAAAGCAAACAAGTAAAAAATGAAAATGTAGAAATAGCAGATAAGGTTGAAGATTCTCAAAAAACAACAGAAAAAACAGCTGTAAAAACAGGAGACAATAGTCCAATATTTACTTATATGTCATTATTAGCTGTTGCAAGCTGTGCTTATTTGCTTATTGCACATAAAGAATATGAATAATATTTAAGAGTCAAGGATTGAAAAATCTTTGACTTTTTTTGTAAAAAAATACATTTGGATAGAAAAAGACCGATTTTATGCATGTTTTTGACATGCATGTAAGCGCTTTATTTTATATAATAATAGAAAAGGAGGGAATATGGATGTTTACAAAAAAGGTATTTATTAGTTCTTTAAGTATTATGTTTGCACTAAGTGGGATAAGTGTTGTACAAGCTCAAAATACTGGAGAACAAAAAACAAATTCAGATATTTCTGAACTATTAACGCTTGATGAAAATAATAGCGAATTTTTAAAAACGTTAATGAAAGATGGATATGCTGAATTAGGAAGGTACAAAGTCGAAAAAATCAAAGATAATGTTTATCATTGGGATGAAGGAACAAAGAAACTTCCTGGTGGAGCAACTGATGAAAATGGGGCAATGAATAATCCATCATCAATGTATTTTGTGTTATCAGAAGATGGTGTTGTATTAGTTGACTTAGGAAATGGTTCCCAAAATGAAGAAGATATTCAAAACGCTAAAACAATTGTTGAATCTATGACAGGTGATAAACATTTATCAATTATCATTACACATAGTCATGGTGATCATACTGGTTTTGGTAGATCAAAAGAAGTTTTTAGTAATGTAACAGTAGACAATGTATATGTAAGTGATGCTGATTATGATGTTGCATTTGAAGCTATTTCTCAATTTGATGGCAAAATAACAAAAGTACATAGTGGTGAAACAGTTGATATTTATGGTGCACCTTATGAATTTAATGTTGTTAATGCACATACTGAAGGTTCATTAATGATTACTGATGAAACACATGAAGCATTATTTACAGGTGATACTTTCGGTAGTGGATTTATTTGGGCACTTTTTGAAACAAATGGTGGTAATCCACTTGCTGCATTAGATAAAGGATGTTCACTTGCTAGAAAGATTTTAAATAATAATCCATCTCTATCTATTTTAGCAGGTCATCGTTGGCAACAATTCTGGGAAGATAATGCACAAAGACCAAATGAAATGTCAATTCAATATTTCAATGATATGGCTCAAGTTATTAGTGGTTTATTAGATGGTACAACTATTTCAAATAGTTATACAGCAGCATCTTGGGCACCAGATGCAGTTGAACTTTCAAGTAATGGTGCAAAAGCAAAAATCGATACATTACCTAAATATATTGAAGCTTATAAAAAAGCAGTTAATCAAATGCAAGAAGCTTATGTTTATAGTGGTAGTGATCAATTAAGTATTGAATCAGCAAATGCAGCTGCTGCACCTACATTTGTTGTTTATCCTGATGGTAATATGTCTGATGAAGAAGCAGAAAAATATATTGAAGCATCAGGTATTAAAGAAATTGTTAATCGTTCAGCAAGTAAAGTTTATGTAGCAAGACCAGCTAATGGTGTTGAATTTACAAGTGATGATGTTCAAGGATTTGAAGCAATCGTAGGTAAAATAGGTGTATCTAGTAACTTTAAATTAATTGGAATTGGTAATGGGGCTACATTCATTAATCAAAATTTAGCTTCTTATATGAACTTTGTTTCTGGTCTTGCATTAGTTAATCCAGAAAAAGGTATGGATGTTAATGTTTCAGTACCAACTTATTTAGTAACTGATAATGATGAAATTGTAAATACTTATGTAAAAGCAAATAGTGCAACTAAAACTGAAGATGGTTATTATGTAAATCCAGAAAGCCATTATGAAGTTGTTGCAGTTAATAAGGATACTGGTTTAGATGCAGTTTCTGCAACAAAAGATGCTTGGGAAAAAGTACTTAAGAAATTTGGTAGAATTGGAAATTATAGTGATGTTTATAAGGAAACAGCTACTTGGTATTCACGTCCTTTAATTTCAGGTAATAAAGAAGCTGATCAAGCAAGAAAATATCAATATTTTGATTCTGTAGATGCTATTGATAATATTGATCGTTATGTTAATACACAAGATTTAGATAATGATGGTATTGATTCATTATGGTATGAATATATTCCTGAACAATCAAAAGATGCTAAAGAAGGTAGTGTTCCTGCAGTTGTTTTATTCCATGGAAATACAAATGATCCAAGAACACAATATGATACATCTGGTTGGGCACAAATTGCTAGTGAAGAAGGCGTTATTCTTATTTGTCCTGAATGGCAAGGACACACTTATCAAGGATATACATATGATCCAATGACAGATGATTTAAATGCTACTGCAGATTCAGATGTTATTACAATGTTAAAACTTACTGAAGAAAAATATCCACAAATTGATCAATCAAGAGTTTATATTTCAGGATTATCAGCAGGAAGTATGAATACAACAAATGCTGGTTTATCTGATTCAAAATATTTTGCAGCAGCAGCAGGTCACTCAGGTCCATTTGGAGCAAGTGAATTAAATAAAAAAGCAGTTGCTGAAAATAAAGATAAATATGATATGCCTATTATCTACTTTACAGGTGATGGTGATGAATATTGTAAAGGTGCATTTGATACAACTGAATCAAATGGAGGATTACAAGTTGCACAACTTTATCAAGAATTAAATGATATGGAAGTAACACAACTTGAAGATGTTTTAGAAGCAGATGCTTATTTATATGGAGTTCCTTGGACAAAACGTTATACAATTGAACCTACAGCTGAAAATATTGCTAAAATTGATGTAGGAGCAATGGAAAATGCTAAAGGTATAGAAATTAGCATGGCTCGTATTTATGGATGGGGACATTGGAACTATACTCCTGATGCTAAATTGATGTGGGAATTCATGAGTAAATATGCTCGTGATGTTAATACTGGTGAAACAATTCGTTTAGATAAACAAACACCAGAAACACCAACTAACCCAGATCAAAAACCATCAGATTCTAATGAACCAACAAAAACACCAGCTAAAAACGATACAGTGACTTCTACAACTACAAACGTTAAAACAGGTGATTCAACACAAGTAATGCCATTGGCTGTCTTTGCATGCTTGTCTGCATTGGCTTTTATCCTTGTAGTAAAAAAGAGTAAAAAAAATAATTAAATGATTTAAAAATGTTAAGGGGAATAAAAGTGGGATGAATGTTCATCCCACTTTTTATGCAAAAAATATTATAGATTATTTTTTAGATGATTTTTTCTTATAAACAACAATACCAATAATGACAACAACACTGACAACAAGAAGTGAAACATAAGGAGTGATATTTGTATTATCTCCTGTTTTTACAGCTGTTGAAGATGTTTGTTTTACAGTTGTTTTGTTATTTGTATCATTTTTAACAGTTTCAGTTTTATCTGTTTTATCAGGATTTATTGGAGTTGGTGTCTCTAAAATATGAACAGGTACATAAACTGTTTTAAATGAACTCAATTCTTCTCCTTTAGAAAAACTAAAAACCATTTCAATTTGTTCGATTTGAGACCAATTAAATGTTTGATTATCAGGACCAATAAGTGTTTTTATATTTTTTAATTCGTTATTACTAATAGTGATAGTCCCGTTTCCACTATCATCAACTGCCTTGTCAGGTTTAACATAAATAGATCCTATAGAAGATCCGTTACTATAAATATACATTTCTAATAGTTCAACTTTTGTATCTTTTGCTTGAACATTAAAAACAATATCATTTTCTCCATCCCATGTAGATGATACCAATGTTAATGATGGTGTTTCTGTTAAAGTCTCATTACTTTCTTCAATTTGATTTTCATTTTGTACTTCTTCTAATGCATGAATATTTGTTGTAAAAAACATTGAGGCTGTCAATGAAAATGACAACAAGGATGCTAAAAATAATTTTTTCTTTTTCATAAATATCTCCTTTCTTTTTAAAATGTTTCAATCTAAAGGAATCTTATTTAAGATCAATTAGATTGAAAACCATCTTTAATTTAATTATCTTCCTTTGCTTAAGGGGTGTCAATGAGATTGTTACTATGATTTTGTTTTAAGTTGGGGTTGTTTTCATCATAAATTTTGATATAATAATGGGGTATATAAATCGTTGATATGGATTAGTAAATAAAGGATGCTGTTTTAGAGAGGGAGAGAAGCTGGAAACTCCTACAGATAGTTTATTGAATTCACCATGGAGAGCACCTAATCAGTGACGTGAGACTGCGTTAATGTTTAATTAAGAGCATGTTTTAAACATGAATTAGGATGGTACCGCGATCAACTCGTTCCTAGAGGAATGAGTTTTTTTATATTTAAGGAGGAAATAAAGTGGAAAATGAATTATTAAAAATTAAAGATGAAGCTTTAGAAAAAATTGAAGCTTGTACATCTTTAAAAGAATTAAATGATATTCGTGTTCTTTATTTAGGGAAAAAAGGTCCTATTCAAGAAGCAATGAAATCAATGAAAAACATGGACCCAGATCAAAGAAAAACATTTGGTCAAACAAGTAATAAAGTAAAACAAGAATTATCAAAATCTGTTGAAGATAAAAAAGAAGTTTTAGAACATCAAGCAATTATTGATAAAATCAATAGTGAAACTATTGATTTATCATTACCAAGTTATAAATTAGATCAAGGAACAATGCATCCTTTATCAATCATTGTTTCTCAACTTGAAGAATTATTTTTAGGTATGGGATATCAAATTGCTGAAGGTCCAGAAGTAGAAAGTGATTACTTCAACTTTGAATTAATGAACTTACCAAAAGGACATCCTGCCAGAGATATGCAAGATACTTTCTATATTGATGAAAATACTTTAATGAGAACACATACTTCTCCAGTACAAGCACATACCTTACTTGCTGCCAAAGGGAAAGGACCTATTAAAGTTATTTGTCCTGGTAAAACATATCGTAGAGATGATGATGATGCCACACATTCACATCAATTCATGCAATGTGAAGGTCTTGTTGTTGATAAAAATATCACGCTTGCTGATTTAAAAGGAACATTAGAAGTTTTCGCAAGAAAATTCTTTGGGGAAAAACGTGAAATTAGATTACGTCCATCTTACTTCCCATTTACTGAACCATCAGTAGAAGTAGATATCTCTTGTCATCATTGTGGTGGTAAAGGATGTGCTATGTGTAAAGGAACTGGATGGATTGAAATCTTAGGTGCTGGTATGGTTAACCCTAAAGTTTTATATATGTGTGGTTTTGATAGTAAAGAATATCAAGGTTTTGCATTTGGAATTGGAATCGAACGTGTTGCTATGTTGAAATACGGTATTGATAATATTCGTGATTTCTATAATGATGATTTAAGATTCTTAAACCAATTCCAAAGAGAGGAGTAAGAAAATGGAAGTCAGTTTAAATTTATTAAATAAATACGTTAAAATAGATGATCAAGATCCAAAAGAACTTGCTGATAAAATTACTTCAATTGGTTTAGAAGTAGAAGGAATGCATTCCTTAGCCAATGGAAACAATATGACAATTGGTTATGTCAAAGAATGTATCGATCATCCTGATAGTGATCATTTACATGTCTGTCAAGTTGAAGTAAGACCGGGAGAAGTGACTCAAATTGTTTGTGGAGCACCAAATGTCGCTGCTGGACAAAAAGTTATTGTAGCTAATCCTGGATGTGATTTAGGAGAAGGTTTTGTTATTAAACAAAGTACCATTCGTGGACAAGAATCTAACGGGATGATTTGTTCGATGGCAGAACTTGGTTTAGATCAACGTTTATTATCTCCTGAAGATAAAGATGGCATTCATGTTTTAGATGAAAATGCACCTGTAGGAAAAGATCCTTTAGAATATTTAGGTTTAAAAGATACAATTTTAGATATTGGTTTAACACCAAATAGAGCGGATTGTATGGCTTTAACTTCACTTGCTTATGAAGTGGCTGCTGTTTTAAAAAGAGACGTTAACTTACCTGAAATTAAAGAAAAAGGAATGCCTGGAAGCAGCATTGAAGTTAAAGTAGAAACTGAATTATGTCCATTCTTTGGGGCTAAACTTGTCAAAGGTGTCACAACAAAAGAATCACCAGCATGGCTTAAAACGGCATTACTTGCTTCTGGTATTAAACCAATTAATAACATTGTTGATATTTCTAACTATGTTATGTTAGAAACAGGTCAACCAATCCATATGTATGATTATGATAAATTAACTAAAAAAGAATTTATCGTAAAAACAGGATTTGATGAAAAAGCAATCTTATTAGATGGTGAAGAATATAAATTAGAACCTCAAGATATCATTGTTTCAACAGATAATGGTGTTGGTTGTGTCGCAGGTGTTATGGGTGCTGATAGTACTAAAATTGATGAAAACACACAAAATATTGTCATTGAAGTAGCTACTTTTGATGGACCAAGTTTAAGAGAAACAGCAAGACGTTTAAATTTATTAACAGATGCTTCTCAACATTATATTAAAGGGGCTTTAAATACTGCTAATTCTTTAAATATTTTAGAAAGATGTGCTAACTTATTAGAAGAACTTGCTGATGCTAAAGAAATCTATGAAACTGTTTCAACAACTCTTTATATTGAAGATAAATATGTTTCAGTTTCAACTCAACAAGTTAATGGATTACTTGGAACAAACATTCAAACAAATGAAATCGCAGAAATCTTTAATTCATTAAAATTCAAATATGAATTAAAAGAAGATACATTTAATGTTAAAATTCCAACTTATCGTAATGATATTACGATGGCAGCTGATTTAATTGAAGAAGTTGTGCGTATGTATGGTTTTGATAACATTCCATCAACTTTACCAGAAATGTCTATGACAATTGGAAAAAGAACAGAAATCCAAGAAAAGAAACATATGATGAAAGTCTTATTAAAAGATTTAGGATTACATGAAACATTAACATATTCATTAACATCACCATCACTTGTTCATGATTTCAATATTTTCCATGATCAAGAACCAGTAAAACTTGCAATGCCTTTAGGTGAAGAAAGATCTGTTACAAGACAATCAATTATTGGATCATTATTACAAGTTATCAATTATAACCAATCAAGAAATATGAAAGATGTTCATTTATATGAATTATCAACAACATATTCAAAAGGTGTTGAATTACAAAACCTTGCGATTGCATGTACTGGTGAATACCATGGGTTATCATTTAAACAAATTTCATACAAAGCAGATTATTATTTAGTTAAAGGATTTGTAGAAACAATCTTTGAAAGATTAGGAATTAATGAATCTCGTTATCGTTTAGAACGTGTAGAAAGTGATAATCAATCATTCCATCCTGGACGTAGTGCTTATATTAAAGTACAAAATGAAGTGGTTGGGGTCGTTGGACAAGTACATCCACTAATGGAAAAGAAATATGATGTGAAAGATGTTTATGTTGTAGAACTTAACTTATCAGCATTATTAAATATCAAGACTGGTAAAGTTAAATATCAACCAATTCCACAATATCCATCTGTTTCAAGAGATATTGCTTTAGTGATGGATGAATCAGTTCCAGCAAATGATGTTTGTCAAAAAATCATTAAGTCAAGTAATAAACTTGTTAAAGCAACAAACATCTTTGATGTTTATGTTGGAGAACATGTAGAAGCTGGTAAAAAATCAGTAGCTATTAATTTAACTTTCCAAGATGATAAGAAAACATTAAAAGAACAAGAAATTAATGAAGCTATGGAAAAAATCTTAAAAGCTGTTGAAAAAGATTTTGGAGCAGTACTTAGAGGATAATCAAAAGAGGTGTCAAACACACCTCTTTTTTTATGGAAAAGTTAAAAGAATAGTTTTCTAATTTGACGATAATATTGTCTACCAACATTAAGATCACTTGGTGTTGAAGAAAATGTCATAGTATAACGTGAATCATTAAAAAAAGTAGTTGTTGGATGTTTACCTGTATGATTTAAAATAATTCCATAACGACTTAAAGTATCAATAGATTTCTTTGAAAGACCTTCATTGACTAATAAGTTAAAAATATCTGTTAAATATCTATTTCGATTACCAACAGGAGGATTTTGTTCAAGAATTGTATGAATGATTTGTTGTTGTTTTTGATTATGATTATTTTTAAGTTCTTCTTTTAAAAGATAAAGAAGAAGATCTCTTTGTTCACCTTTGTAAAATTCTTTTTCGTTTCCTTTTAATATTAAAGGATAATATCCTTGTTGTTTAATATAACTTCCTAATTCTTCATTTTGATTTTCTAAAATCAATATTTGATTATTTAAATCATCAATATTTTTTTGTAAATTCTTTTTCTTATCTTCTAAAGCTAAGACTTGTTGTTCAATAGAAGAATTTTCGAGAAAATCATTTTCTTTATGATTTTCAATTATTTTTTTAATAATATGATGTTGAAAATCTTTCATATTATAAGGAAATGAATATGTACGTTGTAAAACATAACTTTGAATTTTTATTTTTACTTTCTCAATAAATTCTTGAGGAGATTCTTTTTTTAAAAAAGAAATTTTTTGAAATTCATGATTTAAATAAAGAATATAACTATTATTTCTTAAATGAAAATGTTTTTGAAATGCTTGATGAAAATTTTCATCTTCGCTTGTAAGAATATAAGCTGTTGATTGAATTTCAGTTAGAATCTCATTTTTAAAATCTTTTAAAGACATATTTAAATAAATAACAGGAAGAATTGTTTTATTTTCTATAAATTCAATGACTTGATTTAAATCATTCATATTTTTGATATTTGGTTGAATATATGAAAAATGATTATTGTTTAAAAAATGATATTTCTTAAGATATGTTATTAAATCGATAAATTGATTATTACGTTTATTAATAGAAAGACATATATTTTGTTTTGTTTCGTTAAAAATATATTCATAATCATTATTTTGATATTGAATACAAAAAGCAATCGCTGATTCATCATGATAAATTGTGCAATTCTTTAAATGAATGATCAATGAATCTAATATAAATTCATCTAAATAAAATAAATCTTGAATTATTTTTGTAAATTGAATAATAGTTAGATTTTTTACAGCAATCAAAGTTGATAAATGCTTCATAGTTGATGTTTCCTTTCAATAGACTTTAAAAGATCTCTTTTACGATAAGTATCATCAGGAGATAAATTCATTAAAGTTTTATGAATGATTGAAAAAATAAAGTCTTGATATTCTTTATAATTATCTTGATGAATCGTAATTAATGGAGATTCATCGTATTGTTTTAATAGATGATGATATTCTTGATTTATGTTTGTAAGTTTTTCAAGAATATCTTTTTTATTTTGGTATTCTTTTTGTAAATCAATGATGTCATTTTCAATATTCTTTATTTCATTTAAGAATAATTCTTGAACTTCTACAGATGATAATGCATCATCTTGATAAGATTGTAAAAGTTCAAATTGTTGAAGTTCCGAAAAAGAATAAAATTCATTTTCTTGCAACATATAATAACGAATATGTTGAATAAGCGTTTGTAGAAAAGATTTTTCATAAAATATTTTTTCTTTTTCATGATTTGGATAATTGATTTGTACATAATTAACTTCTCTATTTGTATGAATGACGATAATATGACACATTCCATAGAGTTCTTGGTTTAAAATAAAGGGATTAACAAGACATTTTTTATTTTTGTATAAGATGATTATTGGTAAATGATATGATTTTTTTAATAGTTGATTGACTGTTCTTTCATTAATAAAATGAGGTGTTGATTGTATTGATAAATCATGGTCTTTTTGAATATAATTACTTTCTAAAATCATTGGAAATATTTTAGGAATTGAGATTTTAGAGATATATTTAGATTCATTTGATATTTCTTTATAGAAAGAAAGTTCAAGAATTTCTTGTTGATAATGATAGAGTATTTCTATTGTAAATTGATTTTTTTTGTAATTATGATCAGTAATAAATTGAATTCCTAAAATATTTTTAGTTTTAAAATCTTTAATTTCTAAGCTTTTATGTTTTTCTTTTAAAGAATAGTATAAAGAATGATCATAATTCAAATCTTTCATTTTATTTTTTGTATGTTGTAACCAATAAATCACTTGTTCAATTAATAAAGATGGTGTCATTAATTCATTTACTTGTACCTTTGTATAATAAAATAACATAATATTCTCCTTTAGCTACTATCTTAATTTAAGCACATATTTCAATAATAAAAAAGAACTATCTTTTAGATAGTTCGATAACAGGAATATTTTGAAATTCTTTTTTGATCATTTGATGATCTATTAAAGATAATAATTTTGATGATTTAATTTCTAAATCTAAAGCAGGATGTTTATAAGATGAAAGATTTGTAATTATATGATAAGAACATGTTTTTTTGATTGTTTTTAAATACTTTTGTCCTTTTTGATTCATTTTTAAAACAAGAATATAATCAATAGGAAAACAGTTTTTGATTTCATCCTTTGTATTATTCATTAAAATGTGTAATAACATTCTTTGGATTCTAGTTTTTGTATAACGTTTACTTGTAAGCGAATTTACAAGTTCTTCATAACTATTAGTATCAAAGATAACTTTCTTTAATAAGTTCTCTATGCCTTCATCAACTAAATGTATTTTTTTTAAATGATGAATATCTTGAATAATAATTTGGTATTTTAAATAATCAAAGAAATTACTTTGATCATATAAATGATCATAATAAGACATATCTAATAAATAATCATGTACATCTTGTTTTTCTTTTAAGGCTTTACGTAAAGCTGTAGCAGAAGCTATTTTTGTAAGAGAGGTATCATGATAATCATTTGATCTTTGAATACAATGGAGACAAATAGGATAATCATGATTGATGACTTCTTTAACATATCCTAATCCTAATAAATCATTAGGGGTTTGAATACTTTTATTTAATAGAAGGCTTAATGCTTGATTACAGGCATCAGGATAACGTAATCCTTGTTTCATTGCATTTTTGACATATTGATCATAATCAGCTGGATTATTTTTAATCGCAGAAGCTATTTCTTTAAATAAATGAATATCCCCACATTCACTACCAAAAACAAGATCAGTAATTCCTATATGATAAAGTAAATCAATCGCTCCTTTACAAAAATAATCAGCACTTTGATTGACATAGGCAAAAGGGAGTTCGATAACTAAATCTACGCCATATTTAATAGCAAGTTCACTTCTTTTAAATTTATCAATAATTGCGACTTCTCCTCGTTGAACATAATTACCAGACATAATAGCAATTGTTAAATCGGGCTTTACCATTTCTTTTGCTTTTTGTAAGTGATAAAGATGTCCGGTATGAAAAGGGTTATATTCAACAATGATTCCTAATATTTTCATAAATGATAGTCCTTTTGTTTAATGGTTTTAATAACTTTAAAGAAAGTTGAAACAATTAAAATTGCAGTTGCAAGTGCTAGAGCTGTTCCTACTGTTTGAAAAAGAGAATCAAGAAATAAATCTTGATCATGTGAAATCAAATAAAGCATTGTTTGATAAATTCCTTTCCCAGGGACAATGGGAAAACAACCAACAACAATAAAAATAGTTGCAGGAGCTTTACATATTCTTGCCATAATTTCACTAAATAAAGCTACCACGATCATCGCACATAAATTTGACATAATATTACTTAGATAGGGTATCACCAGTAAATAAACGATCCATCCTAGCATCCCACCAAGAGAAGCTAAAAGTGCATAAGGCAGACGACGATGTACTCTAAAAACAAAAGCAAATCCTAAACACCCTAAGAAAGCACTTAAACATTGAATTACTTGTTCCATTAAATCAATCCTTTCAATAAAATACGTATCAATCCAACTCCTAAAGCAATTGCTGTTGCAATAAAAAAAGCTTCAACAAGACGTGCTTGCCCGGAAACATAGTTTCCATCGATAATATCTCTTAAACTATTGGTAATTGCAATTCCAGGAGTTAAAATCATTAGACAACCAATAATTGTCGCATCTAGATTATAAATCAAATGAAAATGATAAAACAAAATCGCTAAGATAGTTAAAAACATACTTGTTAGTGTTGTACGCATTAATGAATTAATTCCTAAAATCTCATTGATCCATATAAAAAAATACATTAAAAAACCTATGATTCCAGCAATAATTCCTTCATGAAGTCCACCTCCAAAAAAAATAGCATAACCTCCAGCCCCTAAACCATACCCTAAAAGAACAAGTGGCATGATAGGGTGTAAGGAATTGATAGCCTGTATTTGTTGTTCAATAAAATCATTAGTAGGTGTTTCATTACAGATTTTTCTAACAAGATCATTTAAAGCACAAACAGCATCAAGGTTTGTACGATTTTGTAAAGTTCTTTTAGTAAGAGAAGTACTTGTTCCATCTTGAAAAGTAACACTCATTGTAAAATAAGTAGGAAGAGCAAAAACACCTATATCTTGAAAGCCATAGCTTTGACACATACGTTCTAGACTTTCTTCTACACGGTAAATTTCAGCACCATTTTTAAGTAATAATTTACCGATTTCAGCAATATTTTTTATTAATAATTGTTCGTTCATTTTTTTATTTCACCAAAAGTTAGTATAACAATTATTAAGTATTTAGGAAAGAAAAAAAGTATGTTTAAAAGGTATTTTTTAAAAAAATAAAAACAGATTGCAAAGATATAAAAATTAGGTATAATAACTTTTGACAAAGTAGGTGAAATAAATGGAAAGATTACAAAAATATATTGCTTCAAGTGGTTATACATCAAGAAGAAAAGCAGAAGATTTAATTAGAGAAGGTAGAGTTTCTGTTAATGGTCAAGTTGTAACTGAACTTGGAACTAAAGTTAAATCTGGAGATGTTGTTTTAATTGATGGAGAAGCTATTGTTGGTGAAAATAAAGTTTATTATCTTTTTTACAAACCACAAGGATGTGTTTGTACATTAGATGATGAGTTCGATAGACCAAAAGTAATTGATTACTTCGAAGAAGTTGAAGAAAGAATTTATCCTGTTGGACGTTTAGATTTCGATACAACAGGTGCTTTAATTATGTCTAATGATGGTGATTTTGCAAATATGATCATGCATCCAAGAAGCCACTTAGAAAAAATCTATGAAGTAACAATTAAAGGTCTTATTAAAGGTGAAGATTTACATCATTTAGAAAAAGGTGTTTATTTAGAAGGTAAAAAAACAATGCCTTGTAAAATCAAAGTCACTTATAAAGATATGGAACATAAAACAACTGTTTTAAAAATTAAACTTTATGAAGGAAAAAACAGACAAGTTAAAAAAATGTTTGAAAGTGTGGGACATCCAGTAAAAAGATTACATCGTATTTCTGTTGGTTGTGTCAATTTAAAAGGATTACGTCCTGGAGAATATCGTCGTTTAAAACCACAAGAAGTAAAAGATTTAAAAAAATTAGTTGGAAAATAAAATTCGACATCATTTTTATGCGTGAGTGCTTATACTAATTGTTGGTGATGGAAATGAGAGTACAAATTATTGATGATAAACAATTAAAAAACTGTAGTATTTGTAAAGCAACGGATGAATGGGTAGAAAATATATGTGTTAATGGGATTGAAGGATTATATTGTGTTAAATGTGATACGCTCACATTGTATGAACCCCTTCCTTCAAAACTTGTTTATTTAGCTTTTAAGAAAAAATGTATGCAAATAAAAGAAATGAAAACCAATAATCAGTTGACAATGTAAAATATTGTATTAGAATAAAAACGTAAATAAAAAAAGCAATGATTTAGGATATGTTTTATAAATGATTTGATTTAGAGAAAAGGTGGTTGGTGAAAACCTTGAGAATGTTTATAAGATACTCCCTAATAGCTACACTTGAAAAAGATTGTCGTTAACTGCGTTAAAGTTTTGAGGCTGAAAAGCAAATTAAGGTGGTACCACGAAACTCTCGTCCTTTGGATGAGAGTTTTTTATGTAAAGGAGAAGGAAAATGGTAGATTTTAAAGAAAATGAACAATTAAATACATTAAATCACTCTTGTGCCCATGTGATGGCACAAGCAATCAAACATCTTTATCCTCAAGCTAAATTTTGGGTAGGTCCTGTTGTAGCTGAAGGATTCTATTATGATGTCGATTTAGGTGATGAAGTTGTTAGTGATGAAGCAATCGCTAAAATTGAAAAAGAAATGAAAAAAATCTGTAAAGATGGTAAAAGAATTGTTCGTCGTGAAATTTCTAAAGAAGAAGCTTTAGAAATGTTTAAAGATGATGAATATAA
Source organism: Faecalibacillus intestinalis (assembly GCF_003024685.1). Taxonomy (GTDB): domain Bacteria; phylum Bacillota_I; class Bacilli_A; order Erysipelotrichales; family Coprobacillaceae; genus Faecalibacillus; species Faecalibacillus intestinalis. Next base: position 21,930 of record NZ_PYLQ01000027.1, read on the forward strand.
ATTAGATTTAATTTCTAATTTAAAAGATGGAACAATTACTTGTTATAGTCAAGGAGATTTTACTGATTTATGTAGAGGTCCTCATGTTGAAACAGTTAAAATGTGTAAAAACTTTAAATTAATCAAACATTCTGGTGCTTATTGGAAAGGTGATAAAAACAATAAAGTTTTACAACGTATTTATGGTGTTTGTTTTCCAACTGCTGAAGAATTAGAAGAACACTTAAATTTATTAGAAGAAGCTAAAGAAAGAGATCATCGTAAAATTGGTAAAGAAATGGAAATCTTCATGGTTGATGATTTAATTGGTAGAGGTCTTCCAATGTATTTACCAAAAGGATATGCTATCTGGCAAAAACTTGAAAGATACATCAAACAAAAAGAAAAGAAATTAGGTTACTTACATGTATTAACTCCTGCTGTAGGAACAGTAAACTTATATAAAACATCAGGACACTGGGATCATTATAAAGAAAATATGTTCCCACAAATGGAAATGGATGGAGAATCATTTGTTTTACGTCCAATGAACTGTCCTCATCATATGATGATTTATGCAAATAAATTACATTCTTATAAAAACTTACCAATTCGTATTGGTGAAATTGCTCATGACTTTAGATATGAAGCATCAGGAGCTGTTAAAGGTATTGAAAGAGGAAGACATTTCTGTCAAAACGATGCTCATTTATTTGTAACACCAGAACAAATTAAATCAGAATTTAAAGGTGTTATCGATTTAATCTTAGATGTTTATAAAGATTTCAATATTACAGATTATCGTTGTGTTTTATCTCTTAGAGATCCAGAAGATAAAGAAAAATATCATGATGATGATGAAATGTGGAATAAAGCAGAAAATGAATTACGTGAAGTAATGAATGAACTTGGTATTGAATATACTGAAGAAATTGGGGAAGCTGCTTTCTATGGTCCTAAATTAGATGTTAATGTTAAACCAGCTATTGGTAATGAAATCACTTTATCAACTTGTCAATTAGACTTCTGTTTACCAGCTAAGTTTAACTTAACTTATGTTGCGGAAGATGGAACTAAGAAAACTCCTGTTGTTTTACACAGAGCTATTTTAGGTTCATTAGATCGTTTCATGGCTTATATCTTAGAAGAAACAAAAGGAAACTTACCATTATGGTTAGCTCCTACACAAGTCAAAGTATTACCTGTTAAAAATGAATATCATTTAGATTACGCTAATGAAATTTATCAATTATTATTAGATGAAGGTTTTGAAGTAGAACTTGATTCAAGAGATGAAAAATTAGGATATCGTATTCGTGAAGCACAAATGCAAAAAGCAAACTATATCCTTGTTTTAGGTAATAATGAACGTGATGAAAGAACTGTAACTTATCGTAAACATGGTGAACAAAAAGCAACAACTGTTACTATTGATGAGTTTGTTTCAATGTTAAAACAACAAATTAAAGATAAAAAATAGTTTATATTTTTAAGATATGGTATACGTAGAAGCTCAATTTTTAAATAAAGAATTGAGCTTTTTACATAAAATTGACAAAAGAAAATACTATTTATATAATACTAATGAGATAGAGTATCTCTATAAAGTGAGGAAATTATGATAATAAAAAAGTCAGAAAAAGATGAACGCAGAGAGAAAATTATAGATGTTGCTTTTCGTCTTTTTGTAGATAAAAAAATCGAATCTGTAACAATGGGAGAAATAGCAAAAGAAGCAGGAATTGGAAGAGCAACATTGTTTCGTTATTTCCCAGGAAAATTAGAACTTGTTATTGCGGTAAATACAAAAGAATGGAAAGAATATTTTGATGAATTAGATCAAAAAAGACCAATGAGTTCAGTAGGAGATATACCAGCTATTGGTCGTTTGATTTTTACATTAGATAGTTTTATTGAAATGTATCAAACGCATAAAGCTCTTCTTCGATATAATGATAATTTCAATCATTATGTATCTCATTCAGGAAGAAAAGATTTACAAATGGATGAATTTAATCAAGCACTTTTTTCAGCAAATACACGTTTTCATATGATGTATGAAAAAGCCAAAGAAGATAAAACGTTTAAAACAGATATGGCAGAAGAAGAGTTTATGAGAGTAACAGTTCATACAATGATGACAGCTTGTGCATATTATGCAGGAGGTTTTATTTGGGGTTCTAAAGAAAATGAAGACTACACACCAGAGTTGATCAAATTAAAAGAAATGATTCTTGCATATGTCAAAGCATAAATAGATAATAAAATTTATATATTTGATAAGTGTTTATATTTTTAAGAAAATATTTATAAAAACAGGTAAAGTTTTAAAATTTAAAAGAATAGGATTGTTTACAATCAATGTTTTGCGGGTGGTAAAAACGATGGATAACGCATGTAGAGGGTATCGAAAAGATACCTTTTTATAAAAAATAATAAGGAGTGTTCTTATGAAAAACATCGAAGAATTATCAAAGAAAATAAAACTTACAGAAACTGAGAAAGAAATGTTTGAATTATTGTCGATACCATGGAATCCATGTATTAAAAATAGATGAATAATCTTAATAAATCAATTGTATTTTGAGACAAAAATTGCTATTATAACAGTGGAGAAATTGTCTTCAAAAATCAGGAGATTCCCTGCCAAATAGTGGGAGCTAAAAAATCAGGAGATTCCCTGCCAAATAGTGGGAGCTAAAAAATCAGGAGATTCCCTGCCAAATAGTGGGAGCTAAAAAATCAGGAGATTCCCTGCCAAATAGTGGGAGCTAAAAAATCAGGAGATTCCCTGCCAAATAGTGGGAGCTAAAAAATCATAGATTTCTTATAAGAAATCAAATACTTATACGAAGAGATAACCTCTTCGTTTTTTTATTATCTAAAAGGAGCTATATTTATGAAATTATATGAAATTGATAGTCAATATATGGAATATTTATACAAAGCAGATTCAAAAGTTTTAATACATAATAGTGGAAATCATCAAAGAAAATTTATTGCTATAAAAGTATTAATAAATGGTTATAAGTATTTTGTTCCCTTATCTTCACCTGATAAAAGAGATTATTTTAATGATCAAGATGGTCATAAAAAAGTTCAATTTACACGAGTTCCAACTATTAAAAGAATATTTAATGGAAATCCAACGGTTGAATCATATCTAGGAAAGTTATTATTTAATAATATGATTCCTGTTCCTGAAGGATGTTATCATGAGTTTAATATTTTTTTAGAAAAAGATTTAAAGTATAAGGGATTATTAATAGATCAAGTTCAGGTTTTAAGAAGTTTTAAAAATCAAGAGGATATATTGAGACGAGCACAAATTGTTTATAAACTGAAAAAAAGAAAATCTTCTTATAATTATATAAAATTAGCAACGGTTGATTTTGAATTATTGGAAAGAAATTGTGATGAATGGAATAAGGTGTTTATAAAATAAGGATGTTAATGATTTGTTCAAAAAAATATACTATAATAATGTAAGAAACGAAAGGAGAGGCTTATGAAAAAATATTTAGCGTTTGATGTTGGGGGAACATCTGTCAAATATGCTGTTGTAAATGAAGAAGGAGAAGTGTCTTCATCAAATAAATTTAAAACACCAGATACATTAGAAAAAATGTATCAAGAAATAGAAAATGTAGCTCATGAATATCAAGATATAGAAGGAATTGCTTTATCAATGCCAGGAGCTGTTGATAGTGATGGTGGTATTATTTATGGTTCAAGTGCTATCGATTATATTCATGGTCCAAATATTAAGGAAGATTTAAAACAACGTTTAAATAAAGATGTTGAATTTGAAAATGATGCTAACTGTGCAGCCCTTGCAGAAGTATGGAAAGGTGTTGCATGTCATGAAAATGATTGCTGTTTTATTGTTAGTGGAACAGGAATTGGTGGAGCAGTTATTAAAGATCGTCATGTTCATCATGGAAATGCATTACATGGTGGAGAATTTGGTTATATGATTATGAGATATGATCAAGATGAAAAGAAATATTATACATGGTCAGATGATGGATCAACAGTTGCGGTAACTAAAAGAGTGGCTAAGGAACTAGACGTTGATTATCATACTTTAGATGGTAAAGAAGTTTTTGATCAAGCGGATAATAATGAAGTTTATAAAAAATATGTTGATGAATATTATCGTACTCTTGCAATGGGTATTTATAATTTACAATATGCTTATGATCCAAGCATGATTATTATTGGTGGAGCTATTTCATCAAGAAGTGATTTATTAGATAAAGTCAATGAACAATTAGATATTATTTTTTCTCAATTAACGCATGCACATGTACGACCAAATATTAAAGTATGTCAATTTGGAAATGATGCGAATTTAATTGGAGCAACATATCATTATATTCAAAGACATTAAGGAGGATTTTATGAATAAAGCAATACCTAAAATTAATACACAACTGAGAAGTCATACAATTCTTGTACCTGAAGTTTATCGTGAAGCTACAGGAGTTTTAATTAATGGAAAAAGAATTAAATCACTGGTTTTTTCAACAGATGTAGCGGTGATTGCTAATTGTAATGCGGATGCTGTTATTGCGGTTTATCCTTTTACACCAACAATTCAAATTACAGAAGCAATTATTTCAGTTGCTCAAAGACCTGTTTTTGTTGGTGTTGGTGGTGGAACAACTGCCGGTAAACGTGTTGAATCGATTGCTTTAGATGCAGAGTTACATGGAGCAACAGCTGTTGTTTTAAATGCACCAACAGCAACTGAATTTGTTCAAAATCTTGCAGATGATATTGATATTCCTGTTGTTTTAACAATTGTTTCTTTAAATGAAGATTTAGAAAAAAGAATGTTACATACGAAAGCAAATATTATAAATGTATCTGGAGGAAAAGATACTGTTAAAATTGTTAAAAAATTAAGAGAAATTGATCCTAATTTCCCTATTATTGCTACTGGTGGACCAACAGAAGAAACAGTTAGAGAAGTTATTCAAGCAGGAGCAAATGCTGTAACCTTTACACCACCTACAAATGGTGAAATCTTTAAAGGAATGATGGAAGAATATCGACATAGATATGATTAAGAGGAGAAATCCTCTTTTTTTGTAGATGACAATTGAAATGATTTTCTATATAATTGACAAAGAGAGGTGAATGAAATGAAACAATATTTAGATATGTGTCAATATATATTAGAAAATGGTCAAGATAGAGATGATCGTACAGGAACAGGAACACGTAGTGTTTTTGGTTATCAAACACGTTATGATTTAACAGATGGTTTTCCTTTACTTACAACAAAGAAAATGTTTTTAAGACCTATTGCTGAAGAATTATTATGGTTTATTAAAGGAGATACTAATATAAAATATCTTGTTGATAGAAATGTGAAGATTTGGAATGAATGGCCTTATGAAGCTTTTAAGAAAAGTGAAGATTTTCATGGAGAAACTTTAGAAGAATTTGTTGCTAAAATCAAAGAATTACCAGCAGATGATCCATTTGTTGTTAAATATGGTGAATTAGGACCAGTTTATGGTAGACAATGGCGTAATTTTAATAATGAAGGTATTGATCAAGTAGCAAAACTTGTTGATTCATTAAAAAATAATCCATTTTCAAGAAGACATATTATTTGTGCCTGGAATCCAGCAGAAGTTGATGAAATGGCACTTCCACCATGTCATGCTTTCTTACAATTTTATGTAAGCAATGATAAAAAATATTTAAGTTGTCAATTATATCAAAGAAGTGCAGATACATTTTTAGGAGTACCATTTAATATTGCATCTTACGCTTTATTTACAGCAATGCTTGCTCAAGTATGTGGGTACAAACCAAAAGAATTTGTGCATACTATAGGAGATGCTCATATTTATAAAGATCATTTTGATGTTGTTAAGGAACAAATTTCTAGAACTCCTTATCCTAAATGTCAACTTGTTTTAAATCCAGAAGTTAAATCTATTTTTGATTTTACAATAGATGATATTAAAATTGAAAATTATCAATCTCATGGTAGACTTGTTGGAAAGGTGAGTGTCTAATGATTTCTATTATTGTAGCAACAGATGATGATTTATTAATTGGTAAAAAAGACTCTTCTAATGGAATGCCTTGGCATAATAAAGAAGATTTACAACATTTTAAAAAAACAACACTTCACCAAACAATTTTAATGGGAAAAACAACATACATGGCAATAGGAAGACCACTTCCTCATAGAAAAACAATTGTTGTAACCCGTGGTGAATTAGATGATGAACGTGTAGAAGTAAGACATGATTTAGTGGAAACGATTCAAGAATATAAAAATAAAAAGGAAGATTTATTTATTTGTGGAGGGGCTTCTATTTATAAGCAAGCACTTCCTTATGTAGATGAACTAATGATTTCTAGAATACCAGGAAAACATGAAGGTGAAACCTATTTTCCAAGTTTTGACGAATATAATTTTCAATTAGAAAAAGAAACACAAATGGAAACGTTTGTCTTACAAATCTATAAAAAGGGATGATGATATGAAAAGAATAATTTTAGTTGTCTTAAGATGTATTTTTAAATTACCTTATTGGTGGTTTTATAAGTTAAAACAATATCAAAATAAAGAAAAATATCCAACAATTGATGAAGGATATCAATTTATACATAATGTTGCTGATGAAATTGTTAAAAAAGCAAGAGTAGATTTAGAATGTTATGGTTTAGAAAATCTTCCTCAAGAAAATGGATATCTCATTACTCCTAATCATCAAGGATTATTTGATATTGTGGCTGTTTTTAAAACACATGATAAAACAGCTAAATTTGTATTAAAAAAAGAATTAGCATCTACAATTTTAATTAAAGATGTTGTTAAAACATTAGACTATTATGCTTTAGATCGTAGTAATATTAGAGATGGTGCCAAAATGGTTAAAAACGTTTCTAAAGAAATAGAAGCTGGTATGAATTATGTTATTTATCCAGAAGGAACACGTTCTAAACAAGGTAATAAAATAGGTGAATTTAAAGGTGGAACCTTTAAAATTGCTTTAAAATCTCATTGTCCAATTGTTCCAGTAGCAATGATTGATTGTTATCAAGTATTTGATAACAATACAATTAAACCCGTAAAAGCACAAATTCATTATTTAAAACCAATTGAATATGATGAATATAAAGATTTAAAAACACCTGAAATTGCTGCTCTTGTTCAAAGTAGAATTCAAGCGTGTATGGATGAGTATTGTTAATGTTTATACATGTAAATGGTGTGCGCTTGTTTTATGAAAAACAAGGAACAGGGAAACCTTTAATTTTACTTCATGGAAATGAAGAAGATCATCGTATTTTTGATGAAGCTATAGAATTATTAAAAAAGCATTATACTGTTTATGCTGTTGATTCTAGAGGACATGGTCAAAGTGATAAAGTTCTAGAATATCATTATCTAGATATGGCAAAGGATATTCAAGAAATGATTGAACAACTTGAACTAAAAGATATTTCTTTAATGGGAAGTAGTGATGGAGCAATTATTGGTTTATTAATAGGAAGTCTTTATCCAAAACTTGTAGATCATTTAATTCTTGCAGGAGTCAATGTTAAACCCAATGGTGTTATATTAGAAGTTTATCAAGAAATGAAGGAGCAATATCAAAAAACAAAAAATCCTTTAATTAGAATGATGTTAGAAGAACCCCATATTTCTAATCAACAACTTCATCAAATAGAAGCTAAAACATTACTGCTTGCAGGAAGTGATGATTTAATTAAATTAGATCATATTGAACGTATTTCACATCATATTAAAAACTGTGAGTTTAGAATTCTCGAAGGAGAAGATCATAGCAGTTATATTATTCATAACAAAAAGATTGCTAAAATTATATTAGAAGAATTAAAATAAAGGGGATGTTACGAAATAATTTAAATCGTAACATCCTTTTTTGTTATAAATTCTAACTAAAAAATAGAATATTGATATCTTATCAATAATATTTATTTCCTACTAATTAATTCCTCGAATGTTATAGTTGAGGAATTGTTGTAATTAGATACAATTGTTTCTTATAATAGAATAATTGTATTATAAAGATACTTAAAATTTCTATTTTTAATGTCTTTTTATTTTACAAAAGAAAAGACTGTTGTTTTTTTATATGTCAACAGTCTGAAATAAAGAACCATTAAGTTTTTTTTATTTGTTAAGAAGTAATGATGCTTTTTCAATATATTTTTGATGATATTCATCAAAAATACAATCAGGATCATGATAATAAGTTTCTAAAACATCACACATTTTAAGTAGTTCACTATATTGATCATGAACTTTATTTTTAGTTGAATGATTTTTAATAGCTTGAACGATAATATCTATTTCTTCATTTTCAAACAAAAAACTTTCTTCTAACATCTTTCTAGCAAGTTCACTTGAAAGTTGAGCGTGATTAAATGAGGTATTGTTTTTATAAACGGAATAATCATGTAAAAGTCCCATAATAGCGCATAGTTCACAGTCTAATTGTACATACTGACTATAGGCAATACATAAGGTTGAAACGCCAAATAGATGACGATAGCCTTGTCTTTTTTTGTTTCCAAAACAGTTTTTTTCAAGTTCTTGATATACGATTTTTTCAATTTCTAAATATCTTTTCATCGTCTAAGTCCTTTAGGATATAAATTTTTAACTTGATTATTACTTTCTTTATAGAAAGAAAGTGGATAACCATCTACAAAAATAACACCATAGCCTTTTTGATTATTTCCTTTCAAGGTTAAACCAGAAAGATAATCTTTTACTTCTTGACTATCACATTTAAAATTATAAGATCTTTTAACATCATCTTTATTTAAAGTAAGAGCAAGTGAAAGACTTGGTTCAAATCTTCCTTTTTTACATTCTCCTAAATAAAGACCATTTCTTAAAACTTTGATTGGAAGTTCAGGAAAATGATTTAAAATAGCATAGACATGATTATTTGATTGATAAAGATAAGGTGGTACAGGAATATTTAAGTTTTCTTGATAAAACTTTTGAACAAGTTGTAGCTGTTCTTTCTTTAAATTTGGTTTTAAAATTTTTTCTTTTGAAATAGCTGTTTCTGTTGTTTTTTGTAACATGGCTATAAATTGTCCTTCACCACGATTAATGTGAGGGTACATTCTAATGGTTCCTTCAATAAAACCATCAGACATTCCTTCTTTTTTATTAATTGGAAGTAATTTCATACCTAATTCATTGATCATATATTCAACTTGTTTTTCATTTTCATCTAAAGAATAAGTACATGTAGAATAAATTAAAATGCCATCTTTTTTAAGCATCTTATATGCTTGATCAATTAAGTTTCTTTGAATATAAGCACACTCATTTATCTTTTGCATTGACCAAGTATCAATTGCTTCTTTATCTTTTCTAAACATACCTTCTCCAGAACAAGGAGCATCTAAAATGATTTTATCAAAGAAACTTTCAAACTTCATTTTTAAAGGATCACAATTCGTCACAATTGTATTTTTTAAACCAAATCTTTCAATATTACTTGATAAAATAGAAGCACGTAATTTAGAAATATCATTAGCAATCATTAATCCTTCATTAGAAAGACGGCTGGCAACATAACACGTCTTACCTCCAGGAGCACCACACATATCTAAAACATAATCATTTTCTTTAATATCTAAACAAGCGGCTACGCTCATAGCACTTGGTTCTTGAATATAATAAAGTCCACACATAAAATAAGGACTTTTACCTAGTGGATAATGAAGATAATCAAAATAATAACCACCATCTACATAAGGATGTTTTTCTATATATTGATGATTTAAATGATTTAAAACATCCTTTTTTAAAGGATTTAAATAAAATCCTTTAACTTCATTTTCATTTAAAGAATTCATAAAAGCATCAAAATCATCTTTTAATAATTCTTTCATTCTTTCAATAAATAACTCATTCATTATTCTTTCCCCTCAATAAAATAAGTAGCTTCCATATCAGCAACACTTAATGCAAAAGCAATAGGAAACATTTCAAAAGCTTTTCCAACATTTCTAGCATCTTCATTTCCAGAAAAGCCCATATGATATCTAATCGCAAAAGCTTCTTCTCTTGTAAGACGCATATAACCACTAATCATATAAACGCTTTTTTCTCCATGACCATATGGCAATTGATCATCATATTCATAGTTTGGTACTTGAATCCATTGACCATCTTTTTTAACATTACGTGTTCCCTTTTTATAACAATTAATTTTACATAAATCATGTAATAATGAAACAATCGCAATTGTTTCTTCACTATAATTCATTTGATATGTATCTTTCACTCTTTCTCTTTGAAGATAATCTTTCAAACAATCATAAACATTTAAACTATGTTCAAGTAATCCACCATCATAGCTTCCATGAAATCGTGCACTGGCAGGTGCTTCAAAGAAATCAGAATGTGGAGATAATAAATATTCAAGAAGTTTTTCGCTTCCAGGTCTTTTTATATTTGTTTTATATAATTCTATAAATCTTTCTTTATTTGTCATAAGCATTCCTCTTTTTTTATATTTTATCGAAAACATGCTTTTTCTTCAATAAAAGTATGAAATAAAATATCAAGGACATACTAGAAATGAAAGAAGGAATAAAATGAAAAGATATATTATAACTTTGATACTTTTAATAACTTGTACTTTTACTTTAACAGGCTGTAGAAATCAAACAACTGATAGTGGTTTTAAAGGAAACGTAGAAATTGCTTGGGATGATGTAAAGGATGATTTTGATCAAATAGATCAAGATGTTGAAAATGATACTTCTAAACAAGATGTTAAAGCCTTAACACAAACAATTTTAGATGGTTATGATAAAATCAAAGAAGGAATTACTCAAGATAATCAAGAAGAAGCTAAAAAAGTTTACGCAGCTGCGAGTCGATTAGAGTATATAGAAAAAAATACAGATCAAAAGTTATCAAGTGAAGAAAAAGAAATTTTAGAATTAGGAAAGAAAACGAAAACATTGATGATGCATTATTATGGAAATGGGGAAGGTATTTTTCAAGATGCTGTAGATGATGTAGAAAATGGGATTGATCGTGTAAAAAATTTCACAGAAGAAAAATGGAATGATTTTAAAGATAAATTAGAGTAGGGAATACTCTTTTTTTATTTTTTGCTTGTTTTATAATAAAGGTCTTGTTATAATGATAAGGCACACAAGCCCGAATGGCGAAATTGGTAGACGCAGCAGACTCAAAATCTGCCGGTGTAACAGCTGTACCGGTTCGAGTCCGGTTTCGGGCACCATACTTGCGGGTGTAGTTCAATGGTAGAACTTCAGCCTTCCAAGCTGACTACGTGGGTTCGATTCCCATCACCCGCTCCAAGTGATGAAAACATCTCTAATGAGATGTTTTTATTATATTTAAAACAAATGGTTGACAGATGATAACAATTTGTATACAATGTAATCACATTTGATATAAATACTGTGAAAAGAAAGAGTAGACGTTGATCTTTAGCGTAGAGATTTCCTGGTAGGTGAAAAGGAAAGTAGAGATTTTTGTTGAATTCATCTTGGAGTAGAGTGTTGAACAGTTTTAAGTAGGCATCTCCGGTTACACCCGTTAAAGTGGAAGAGTATGATTGTACTCGATGAGGTTAGTATAGTAATATACTAATAAACAAAGGTGGTATCACGAAGCGATAGCTCTCGTCCTTAGAGGATGAGAGCTTTTTTATTTATATCAAGGGAAATGAAGAAAAGGGGACAAGTAATATGATTATTGTAATGAAATCAACAGCATCTAAAGAAGATGTAGAAAAAGTATCAGGATCAGTAGAAAAATTAGGGTTAAGAGTAAATGTTGTAAATGGGGCAACACAATCTGTTATTGGAATTATTGGAGATACAACAAAAGTAGATCCTGAATCAATTGAAGTAGATCCAGCTGTAGAAAAAGTAATGCATGTATCAGAACCATATAAATTAGCGAATAGAGCTTTCCATCCAGAAGATTCAGTTATTGATGTCGGTGGCGTTAAAATTGGTGGAGGACATTTAGCTGTTATTGCAGGACCATGTTCAGTAGAAAGCAAGGAGCAAGTGATTGAAATCGCTAAAGCAGCCAAAGCAGCAGGAGCTAATCTATTAAGAGGTGGAGCATTCAAACCAAGAACATCACCATATGCTTTCCAAGGAATGGGATCAGCGGGATTAGATATTCTAGTAGCAGCTAAAGAAGCAACAGGATTACCAATCGTATCAGAATTGATGGATGCAGAATACTTAGATGAATTCATTGAAAAAGTAGATTTGATTCAAATTGGAGCAAGAAACATGCAAAACTTCGACTTGTTAAAGAAAGTCGGGAAAGCAACAAAGAAACCAATCTTGTTAAAAAGAGGGTTGAGTGCAACATTCCAAGAATGGATCATGTCAGCAGAATATATCATGGCAAGTGGGAATCCAAATGTCATCCTATGTGAAAGAGGAGTGAGAACATTTGAATCATACACAAGAAATACATTAGACTTACAAGCAGTCCCAGTAATCAAAGAATTGACACACTTACCAATCATTATCGATCCAAGTCATGCCGGAGGAAAATGGTG
>NZ_PYLQ01000028.1 GCF_003024685.1 Faecalibacillus intestinalis
AATACAGGTTTATTGAATAACTATGTTTATCCACTTATAGGTGATAAAAAAATCCAATCATTTTCAACATTAAATGTCGATCAATATATTAATAAATTGACTAAAACTAAAAATGTGAATTATGGTGTAAGAAAAAATGCACCTCAATATGTATCGCCTAACACAATAAAATCAGTAGTAAAATTATTAAGATGTGCATGGCGACAAGCTCTTAGATGGGAAGTTGTAAAGAAAAATGTGTTCATTGATTGTAATTTACCTTATTGTGAATCTAAGGAAAGAGAAATATGGACAGCAACGGAAATACAGCATGCTTTAGAAATATGTGAAGATCAAATATTATATTTGTGCATAAACTTGTCCTTCTCTTGTTCACTGAGAATAGGTGAACTATTAGCACTTACTTGGGATAATGTGTTTATAGAAGATGAAGATTTTGAAAAAGATAATACCAGATTAATTATAGATAAACAATTTGTTAGAATTGATAAAGAAATGATAGGTGTTTTAACAAAGGATGAAATATATAAACAATTTGATACACAATTAAAAAGAGAATGTAAAACAGTATTGGTTTTGAAATCACTTAAGATGAATGGTAAAGTAAGAACTGTATGGATACCACGAACAGTTGCTTACATGTTAAAAGAGTGGAAGAAAAAACAAAATGATATAAAAAAGAAACTTGGTAGTATCTATGATGATAACAATCTTGTTATTTGTTTTGAAGATGGAAAACCAATAGAAAAAACAAATATTGATAAAAGATTTAAAAAGTTTATAAAAGTAAATAACTTACGAGAAGTAGTATTTCATTCTTTACGACATTCAAGTGCAACTTATAAACTTAAATTAAGTAAAGGTGATATCAAAGCAACACAAGGTGATACTGGTCATAAATCAGCCGATATGATAACTAAAAGATATGCACATATTATTGATGAAGATAGAAAAGTTAACGCTACAAAGTTTGAAGATGAATTTTATGCTTCTAATGAAACAGAGGAAAAAGATGATGCATCAGAATTGTTGGATATACTAAAAAATAATGATGCATTAAGAGAACAATTGAAGAAAATGTTATCTTTATAAATGGACTACAGGTCCATTTTTTTCATTGAAATTTAGCTTATATTACTATAAATTTATTAAAAATAGTGGTTTTCCTAACAATGGCGGGCAGAAATGAGTTCGAATCTAATCGAGGATGAATTAGAAAATATAGTAAAATCAAGGCTTTTGAAGAAATGTTTTAAACGAGAAAATTTGATGTTTTCTAACAGTTTTCTAACAAAGACATAAAAACAGCAAAAAATAGATAAAATTAGAAAAATTATAAGAGACCAAGAAATCTTCAAAAGTGTTGGTGTATATAGATTTTAAGGGATTGGAGAAAAAAATTAAACAAAAAAAATTGGTGGTTGTTAGTCTCCGGAACGTAAGATCATGAGTTCGAATCTCATTAGTACCACCATTTTTAAAACAATAGATTATTCAATAAGCAATTATTACTTATTGAATATTTTTTTATGATACAATAATATAAATGGAAAGAGGAATTGCGTATGGAATATAAAATAGGTGAAGTATCTAAAATATTGAATATTTCAAAAGAAATGATTCGTTATTATGAAAAACAAGGTATTTTAAAACCATCAAGGAAAGAAGATAATAATTATCGTACATATTCAGTCATGGATGTTTTTTTATTAATGGAAATTATTCGCTATCAATCAATTCATTTTGGAATCAAAGATATCTCTGAATTATTAAATGAACATTATTTAGAAAACTATGCACAACATTTGTATCAATATTATCAAGAAATAGATCAAGATATTATTAAAAAAATTTTATTGAAAGAACGTGTTAAAGAATTAGCAGAAAGAATCGAAACATGTAAATTTAATTTAGGAAAGTATTGGGTCAAAAATGTTCCTGCATATCAACTTGTGTTTCTAACTAATGGAAAAGGTGATGACTATGATAAATTACAAATATCTATTGAAAATAGGAATTTACTTTTTTCCAAGGAAAGAATGGTTTATGTGGAATCTATGGTCTTATTTGAAAAAGAGAAAGAAACTTGGTGGTATGGAATGGAAGAGAGATACATAGAATCACTTCAGCTTTCTTTTAAAGATGAAAAGTATTTAAAGAAGCAATTATGTCTATGTACAATGATTGATATGGGTGAAATAGGTTGTTTTAATAGAAATCAATTAGAAAATATATTAAATGAAATCAAAGATGAATATCAAATAGTAGGAACTCCTAGAGGAATTATTGTAGGTAGGGGTTATGAAGGCGAAAATTTTCAAAGGATTATGGAAATACAAATACCAATTGCTTTAAAACATTGAAATCATTTCAATGTTTTTTTGTGTTTTTTAAGCTATTTTACTTATTTGTGTATTATTTCACAAGTACTTGACCTTGTAATGCTTTCAAGGCGTATACTATAAGTGGTTACAAGGAGGAAAAAGGAATGATAACAAAATTATTTACACCTATGAAAGTAGGAAATTGTACGATCCCAAATAGATTGGTCGTACCAGCAATGGTTACAAATTATTGTGATGAAGATGGCTTTTTAACAGATAGATATATGGCATATATTGAAGAAAAAGCAAAAGGTGGATGGGGAATGATTATTACTGAAGATTATAGTGTTACACCTCATGGAAAGGGATATCAATATATTCCAGGATTTTATAAAGATGAACATGTTGCTTTAAATAAAGAATTAACACGTCGTGTACATGAACATGGTTCTAAGATCTTCTGTCAAATGTATCATCCAGGAAGACAAAGTTCACATGCGGTTAATGGTAATGTTCAACCATTAGCACCTTCAGGAACAAAAGATCCTATTTGTATGGATTTAGCAAGAGAAATGACTGTTGAAGAAATTCATACACTTGTTGAAGATTTTGGTCAAGCAGCAAGAAGATGTAAAGAATCTGGTTTTGATGGAATTGAATTACATTGTGCTCATGGTTATTTATTAGCTGAATTTTTATCATCTTATGTCAATAAAAGAGTAGATCAATATGGTGGATGTTTTGATAATAGAGTAAGAATTGTTGATGAAATTATTGCTGCTATGAGAAAAGAAGTTGGAGATTTTCCAATTCAAGTACGTATTTCAGCTAATGAATATGTTCAAGGAGGACGTACAGAAGCTGAAACATATCAACTTGCAAGACATTTAGAAGAAGTTGGTTTTGATGCAATTCATGTTTCAAATGGAGTTTATGCTGCAGCACCAATTGATCAAATTATTGCACCAATGTTTACTAAACATGCATTAAATATGGAAGCTGCTGCTAATGTTAAAAAGGTCGTTAAAATTCCTGTTATTTTAGCTAATCGTATTAATGAACCGGGAATGGCTGATATTTTACTAGAAATGGATAAATGTGATTTTGTAGGAATGGCTAGAGGTTCTTTAGCAGATCCTTATTTACCAGTAAAAGCTAAAGAAGGAAAATTTGATCAAATTAATTATTGTATTGGATGCCTTCAAGGATGTGAAGGTCCATTATTAACAGGAGGATGTGTCACTTGTTTAGTTAATCCAAGAGTAGGGCGTGAATATGAAACAGATTTAACAAAAACGACTCAACCTAAAAAAGTAATGGTCATTGGTGGAGGACCAGCAGGTTTAGTAGCTGCTCGAACAGCAGCCATTAAAGGTCATGATGTTTCTTTATATGAAGCAAGTAGTCATTTAGGTGGTCAATTTAGATCAGCTGCATATCCAATTGGAAAAGGTGAATTATCTACTACAACTTCTTCTTATCGTGCTAATTTAGAAGCTCTTAATGTTCCTGTACATTTAAATAGTGAAGTAAGTGAAGAAATGATTCAAGAAATTAAACCAGATGCTATTATTCTTGCAACAGGGGCTAAACCAATGGTTCCACCAATTAAAGGTATTGATGGTAAAAATGTATTTACTGCAGAAGATATGCTACTTGGTAAATATGATATTTCTAACGGTCCTATTGTTGTTTGTGGTGGAGGAGAAGTTGGTGGTGAAACAGCTCACTATCTAGCTGAAAAAAATCATGATGTGACATTGTTAGAAATGCAACCTGATATTTTAAATGATATGATGATCATGACAAAAGTATGTCTATTAGAAATGATCCAAAAAGCAGGTATTAAAGTAAAAACACAATTTAAAGTTAAAGAAATTACAGAAACTGCTGTTATTGGAGAAGATGCAAGTGGAAATACAGTTTCGATTCCAGCTGTACAAGTCATCTCTGCTTTTGGTTATAAATCATATAATCCATTAGAAGAAATTGCTAAAAAATATTGTAAGGAAGTCTATGTCATTGGTGGTGCTAAACAAGCAGGTGGCGCTATTCCAGCAACTAAAGAAGGTTTAGAAGTTGGCTTAAAATTATAATAGATATTAAAGGGGCTGTTACGAAATTAAACAATTAATTTCATACAGCCTTTTCTTTTGTAGAATAAAAATATATTAAAAATAGGAATTTTAAATATCTATATAATAAAATTATACTACTATAAGAAGCAATTGTTTCTAATTACAATAATTCCTCAAATGTTATCGTTGAGAAATTAATTAGTAGGAAATAAATATCATTGGTAAGATATCAATATCCTATTTTTTAGTTAGAATTTATAACAAAAAAGGATGTTATGATTTTAAATTATTTCGTAACATCCCCTTTTTTTGGATTATTTAGCTAATGATTATCGAGAAATAATGTTATATAATAGTATACGGATAATATTCACATTATTTTAAATATATGATTAAATAAGAATAACTGAAAGGGGATAATCATGAAACAATTTAAAATTAATATTAATGATTTATTTGAAAAAAGTGAAGTTGAAACAATGATGGATGATGTTGAAAAATCATCAATTATTTATGAAATGAATAATATCAATCAAAAAGTATTAAACGAAATCAGTACGTATGCAAATAATAGAGAACGTATCCAAAATTTAACAGATGAATTTACAGAAATCATGTATCATGAGCGTATTTCAAATAATGATGTTGAAAGAATTGATTATATTTTTGATCAACTTGTTCATCATATAGGGCTTGATGCACCTGTTTTAGCAGCATGTACGAATACGATCTTTAATACAATTAATGAATATAAAGAAGAATATATTCAAGAGTTTATAAGGCTTAATCCACAATTAAATGAAGAAATGATTTCTGTGGAATTAGACACATATAAAGATGCAGCTTATGAGTTAAATAAAATATTTGTAGAAACAGTAGGAACTATAAAAAAATGTGATATTGATGCAATAAATGAAGCTGTTGATTTATTCTTTGATCAAGATGAACCAACAGATTTGATTCAAATATTTGTTGCTAATACGATTCAAATATTAAACCAACCAGATTTATTAGTAGATGTTTTAGGATTGTCTGTACTTATTAATGAAATTATTATTAATCATCAATTAGATGATTTTAATCCCAATTTATGGAAAATGAATCAACATCGTTTCTTTAGTATAGATTATAAAGATTATTTAGATGAAGATGAAAATCAAGATGCTTACAATTAAATGTAGAGCATCTTTTTTATTGGACTATCCGTCCATTGAAAGAAGGAAAAAAGAAGATAAAATAATAATAGAAATGAAACAAATATGAGACAAATTATCATTAAACATATAATACAATTAAATCAAGAAAATTCCTTACATCAATATAAAAAAAGAGATACTAGAATACTTAAAAGTCAGCGATTAAAAGAAATAGTAGAGATCAGTCAAAGTATGCTTAAAGGAGACTATGAAGGATTAAGAAAAAATCGAATGATCTGTGCAGAGAGTTTTAAGATGGCAGCCATCTTTACGCATACAGACATTAAAGAAGAAGACTTACTAGGAGGAGATGAAATCAATATGTGTATAGCAATGAATCAATTATTTCAAAGAATGAGAAACGAGGGAGAAAGTATTGGAATTAAAAAAGTTAGACAAGAAGAAAAACAAAGTACTTTAAAAGAACTGCTTAAAGTGAAACTAGGAACTTTATCAAGTCCTTTAGAAAAACAACTTACAGAAACATCGCTAGAAAAATTGAATGAACTTACATTAAATATCTTTAATATTAATAGTGAAGAAGATGTTTTAAATTTAATGAATTAAAAGATGAGCTATAAAGAATCTAATCTTGTCAATCAAGAAATTCTTTATAGCTTTTTGTATATATTTTATTAGATAAGACAAACTAGAAATGAAAATATTTGACAGTTAAGTTAGCTTATGCTAACATAATATCGTGAGTTAGTTGTAGCTAACTAAAGGAGGAAGAAAATGAAAGTCGTATATGCATCAAGAACAGGAAATGTTGAAAGTATTATTTCTAAATTAGGAATTGAAGATGCTTTAAAAGTTGAAGATGGAAGTGAAACAGTAGAAGAAGACTATATCTTATTTACTTATACTGATGGTTTCGGAGATGTTCCTTACGAAGTAGATGAATTCTTACAAAGTCAAAGTGAACATTTAAAAGGAGTTGTTGTAAGTGGTGATACTGGATATGGAGAAGCTTATTGTAAAGCAGGAGATGTCATTGCTGAACAATATAATGTACCATGCTTATATAAAGTAGAAAATGATGGTAGTGACGAAGATATCGAAGCTATCAAAAAAGTGATTGCTTAATTATGCCATTGTCTGCTCACGAATTTGAAAGAAGATTAATCTTTTATGCTTCACCAACACTTACAAAACTTAAAGTTGCATGTATTTATAATTTAAATGATCTTGACGATTTAGAAGAATGTATCCAATATTATAATGAACTTTTAAATAAAAAAGATATTTATTTAAAAGTACTTAAAATAAAAGAACGTTCTATGATTTATGTTTATCAAAAAGAAAAGTTAAATAAATTATGCGCATGTAAACAAATCCAAAATATCTTTAAACAATATGATTACAATTGTACATCTTTAGATACTCTTATCCTAGATTTACAAAAACGCCTCAATGATTATGATTTTCCTCATGAAATCGGTTTGTTTTTAGGATATCCTATGACAGATGTTTTAGGTTTCATTGAAGGGAAAGAACATTTAAGTGTTGGTTATTGGAAAGTTTATAGTCATGTTAAAAATTGTCAGCATACATTTGATAAATATCATAAATGTACACATGAATTATGTAAAAGATTTAATCAAGGAGAAAGCGTTGAGCAAATATGCAGATATGTCTAATTGGTAAAGAATTCTTTACCAATTTTTATTTTTGTTTATAATGTTTTTAGGTGAAAGTTATGTTAGAAAAAGAAAAAGCAATTGAAAAATTAAATGAAAAGGAAATAAAAGTATATCAATATATTTTAGCGCATTCACTAGAATTTCCTTTTATGACAATTAGAGAACTAGCAGATAAAGTACAAGTTTCTACAACTGTTATTTTAAATTATGTAAAAAAAATGGGATATAAAAGTTTTAAAGAATTTAAATTAGCTTATCGCTTGCAAGAAAGAAAATCAAGAGAATCTAAAAGAATATATGATGATAAACAAGTTATAGGTGCTTTAATTCAATTAGACAATGAATACTATCAAGAAAAATTACATCTTGCCAAGGTGATGATAGGCAATCATAATAATTTGATTTTTACAGGTGTTGGAAATTCAGGATTGATAGGAGCATATGGAGCACGTATTTTTTCAAGTGCTGGAAAATATGCCAATGTTATCAATGATCCTTTTATGCGTATTAATGCTTCAATGGAAGATACGGTTATTATCGCTTTGTCTATATCCGGGAAAACACCTGAATTACTTCGTATTGTAGAGTCGTGTAAAACATTTGGCGCCTGTATTATTTCTATTACAGCCAATATGAAATCACCGCTTGCTTTAATGAGTGATATATCTATTCCTTACTTTTTAAAAATAGATAATATTGATCAAATAGATCTGACAAGTCAAATTCTTGCAGTTGCTATTATTGAAAGATTAGCACGTAACGATTAAAAAACAAACGTTTTTTTAAAATAACAAAAAACAGAAATGTAACATAGAATATAGCGCTTACAATTTTATTGAATGAAAAATATAAGCGTGATATTCTTTTTTTGTATCAAGAAGATATCTTGATCATTTGGCCAAATATAAATATTTAATGGAGGAAATTATATGGAAAAAATGCAAGCGTTCATGGAACGATTCTTTGTTCCTTTTGCTGCAAAAATTAATAGTCAAAGACATGTTGCTGCAGTAAGAGATGCTTTTACTTTATCATTCCCGCTTACAATGGCAGGGTCGATGGTATTATTAATAAACTATGTATTTTTAGATCCAACAGGATTTGTTGCAAGTTTATTACATTTAGGAGATTTAATTCCTAATTTAGCTGATTATCAAGCAGTATTGAGTTCTGTTATTAATGGGACAACAAATATTTTAGCAATTTTAATTGCTTTTCTAGTAGCTTATCAATTAGCACAAGAAATGCAAGGAGATCAAGTTTTATGTGGAATTACAGCTTTAGCTGCTTATTTCATTTTATATCCAGCAGCAAGAAATTTTGCTGATAAATCTGGAAGTGGTTTAATGACTACATATTTTGGAGCACAAGGTTTATTTGTTGCTTTATTTGTTGGCTTATTTGTCGCTGAATTATTAACACGTTTAGGGAATAACAAAAAACTTGTTATTAAAATGCCTGAACAAGTACCACCAGCAGTATCTCAATCATTTAATTTATTATTACCAATTATGATTGTTCTAGCGGTTACAGGTGTTCTTAACTTTATTTTCAATAATATTACAAGTGATGGTATTCAAGTATTGATTTATAACATGATTCAAGCACCACTTACAAGCTTAGGAAGCTCAATGGGAACAATTATTGTTTTTGTTGTTGTACAACAATTCTTATGGGTTTTAGGAATCCATGGTCCAAACACTTTAAATGCATTACGTTCAGTGATCTTTACAGAACAACAAAATATGAACTTAGCTTATGTAGCTGCACATGGAACTGCATGGGGTGCCCCTTATCCAATTAACTGGGGATCTATTAATGATGCTTTTGGTAATACAGGAGGTTCCGGAGCAACTTTAGGTTTAATTATTGCAACATTTATTGTTGGTAAAAAGAATAAGGCACAATATCAAATTTGTAAAATGTCACTTGCACCAGGTTTATTTAATATCAATGAACCAATTATCTTTGGTTTACCATTAGTTATGAATCCAATGTATATTGTTCCATTTATTTTATCACCGGTCGTATGTAACATTATTGGATGGTTCTGTGTATGTGTCATTAAAATCATTCCACCAGTTGCTTATAGTGTTGCATGGACAACACCAGGTTTCTTGATTCCTTTCTTAGGTTCAGGAGCAAATAATATCATGGCTTTAGTTATTGGTTTTGTCTGTGTTGGTGTAAGTACTTTAATTTATTTACCATTTGTTATCGCAAGTACAAAAGCAGCCCTAAAAGCAGAAGGAGCAGAAAATGCGTAAGGATTTTTTATGGGGTGGAGCTGTTGCTGCTCACCAAGTAGAAGGTGGCTATAATGAAAAAGGAAAAGGTCTCAATGTTTCAGATATGATGACAGTTGGGGGTGTTGGTAAAAAAAGACAAATTACAGATACGATTTTACCTAATGAATTTTATCCTAATCATGAAGCTATTGATTTTTATCATCATTATAAAGAAGATATTGCTTTGTTTAAAGAAATGGGATTCAAATGTTTTAGAACATCTATTTCTTGGGCAAGAATCTTTCCTCAAGGGGATGAATTAGAACCTAATGAAGATGGTTTAAAATTCTATGATGAGATGTTTGATGAATTATTAAAAAATGGTATTCAACCCGTTATTACTTTAAGCCATTTTGAAATGCCTTATGGTTTAGTAAAAAAATATGGTGGTTGGAGAAATAGAAAACTGATCGATTGTTTTGTAAGATTTGCGAAAGTATGTTTTGAAAGATATCAACATCAAGTCAAATATTGGATGACTTTCAATGAAATCAATAATCAAGCAAACTATAAAGCAGATGTGGCAGTTTTTACAAACTCAGGTATTTTATTTGAAGAAGGAGAAGATCGTGAAGCAATTGTTTATCAAGCAGCACTTTATGAATTAATTGCTAGTGCAAAAGCTGTAAAAATAGCACATGAAATCAATCCTGATTTAATGATTGGATGTATGATGGCCATGACACCAATCTATCCTTATTCATGTAATCCAGACGATATGTTAAAAGCTGTAGGAGCGAATCATAAACGTTTCTGGTATTTAGACGTTCATGCTAGAGGAATTATTCCTGGTTATATGAAATCATTCTTTAAAAGAAAAGGATATGATTTAGATTTAACTCAAGAAGATTTAGAAGCCTTAAAACATGGTTGTGTTGATTATATAGGTTTTAGTTATTACATGTCTTTTGCAACAAAAGGTGATGGTAATATTAATCTTGATTATGATGAAGAAAATGATTTATGCGATAATCCTTATATTCAAAAAACACAATGGGGATGGCCAATTGATGCTAAAGGTCTTAGATATACATTAAATTGGTTATATGACCGTTATCAACTTCCAATGTTTATTGTTGAAAATGGTTTTGGTGCAATCGATCAAAAAGAAGTTGATGGTTCAGTTCATGATCAATATCGTATTGATTATCTAAAAGAACATATTCAAGAAATGAAAAAAGCTGTAGATATAGACGGTGTTGATTTATTAGGATATACTGTTTGGGGTTGTATTGACTGTGTAAGTTTTTCAACTGGAGAAATGAAAAAACGTTACGGATTTATTTATGTTGATAAAAATAATGATGGTTCAGGATCATTAAAAAGAAGTAAAAAAGATTCTTTTGAATGGTATAAAAAAGTTATTGAAACCAACGGTGAAGTGTTATAAAAGGAGAATTATATGAACAATTACTTTCTACAACTAAAAAAAGATATTCCTAATGATATAGGATGGATTAGAAGAATTTTATCTTATGCTTTTGATTGGTATATTGGAGGAATGATTGCCTCTTTACCAGTGATTGTTATTTATATGATGTTACATCAAGATGCAACGTATATACCTCAAAATTTATCCATCTTTCATGCACCTTACAATATCATTGCTGGAAGTCTATCATTTATTGTTGCTAGTGGATA
The DNA here is from genome assembly GCF_003024685.1 of Faecalibacillus intestinalis. Taxonomy (GTDB): domain Bacteria; phylum Bacillota_I; class Bacilli_A; order Erysipelotrichales; family Coprobacillaceae; genus Faecalibacillus; species Faecalibacillus intestinalis. The sequence continues at coordinate 11,171 of NZ_PYLQ01000028.1, forward strand.
TTATGTTTTAGTTCCAATGTTTGTTTTTAAAGGACAAACATTAGGGAAAAAAATCTTTCATTTAAAAATTATTGCAAATAATTATGATGAAGTAACAAATAAACAATTATTTATTCGACAATTTATAATGATTTTATTAGTTGAAGGAAGTGTATTTACTTCAAGTAATATATTACATCAATTATTACAAGTTGTAACAGGTTTAAATATTCCAAAGTATTATGCTTATTTTGGAATATTTATGACACTTATTTCAGTGATTTTAATGATTGTTTTAAAATCAAGAAGACCGTTACATGATCTATTTGCTGATACACGAGAAGTATATCTTGAAAGCAATGATTATACATATTATCAAAAGAAAAGAAAGAAAGTAAAAAGAAAATCAGGTAAGTAGCCTGATTTTCTTTTAGAGGAAAGTTATGGAATATTTAGTATTAGATGTAGGTGGAAGTGCAATCAAATATGCTTTAATGAATGATGAATTAGAGTTTCTTGAAAAAGGGCAAGTACCAACACCTAAAACATCATTAGAAGATTTCAAAAAAGAAGTTCAAAATCTTTATCAAAAATATCAAGAACGTGTAGATGGAATTGCTATGTCACTTCCTGGTTTAATTAATAAAAAAACGAATAAAATGCAAATACCAGGAGCATTACTTTATAATCAAGATGTTGACATTTTAAAAGAGTTGAAATCAGTTACAACAGATCGTTTAACAATTGAAAATGATGCTAAATGTGCAGCTTTATGCGAGGTTGTTTATGGCAGTTTAAAAGACAGCCAAGTAGGTGCTGTTTGTATTATTGGTACTGGTATCGGTGGAGGTGTAACTATTGGAGATAAAGTCTTTACCGGTGTTCATGGCTTTGCTGGAGAATTTAGTTATTTATCAATAGATTGGAAAAAGAATTTAGGCTTTGAAAATAAATGGGGAACTGATTTTGGAGCGTTTACATTGGTTGAAATGATAGCTAAAGCTAAAGGATTAGTAGAAGAAATTGATGGTGTACAAGCTTTTGAATATTGTAATCAAGGAGATAAAGATGCTTTAAAAGCTTTAGAAGAATTTTGTAATATAACAGCGACAGGGTTATATAATTTACAAGCAGTTATTGATCCTGATAAAATTGCTATTGGTGGAGGTATTAGTAAACAACCAATTTTATTAGAATATCTTCAAAAATCACTGGATAAGATTTATCAGTCAATTGATGTTCCAATTCCTCAAGTAAACATTGTTCGTTGTAAATATGATAATGATTCAAATTTAATAGGTGCACTTGCAAACTATAAAAAGATATATAACTGCTAATCATACTTGATTAGTAGTTTTTTTTTAGTAAAATGTATTTGGTGATGTAAATGGAAGTAAATGAAGTAATAACAAATTTAAATCCTTTAGAATATGATATTTATTTTTATTTAATACAAAATAAAAACATGGTTATTTCAATGAAATTAAAAGATCTAGCAAATCAATTACATGTATCAACAGCTATGATTACAAGAGTTTGCCAAAAATTAGGCTTTGAAGGATTTGGAGAATATAAAGCTTATTTAAAATTAGAAGAACATGAACAAGTAAATACCAATACATTTCAATTAGAACATATTTTTAATTTTTTTTATAGTGTTGATAATGAGATGTTTTATCAAGAAATTCAAGAGGCAGTAGCTTTAATTAAAGAAGCAAGAGATGTTATTTTTTATGGAATTGGTTTATCAGGCATTCTTGCACAATATGGCCATGGTTTGTTTAATCGAAAAGGAATACGATCGTTATATATAGAAGATTTTAGTATGCGACTTGATTTTTATGAAAAAGCGATCGCAATTATTTTATCGGTTTCAGGAAATACAACAGAGGTATTAGGAAGAATACAGAATTTAAAAAGTTATGGAACGAAGGTCATTTTAATTTCTGAAAATAGTCATAATAAAGCGGCTCAAATGGCTGATTTATGTATCAATTACCATTTACCTAATGTAAAAGATAAATATTATGCTAATTCTGTAACCCAAGTTCCTGTTTTGTATATTTTAGAGTGTCTAGCAAATAGTTTATAGTTGGCAAAATTTTCTTTACCAATTTTTATTATACTAATGAAAACGGTACTAAAAAATGGTATGATAGATGTGTATTTTAAGGAGGAAATAGAATGGGATTTAGAGAAGATTTTTTATGGGGTGGAGCAGTTGCTGCTCATCAATGTGAAGGTGCTTGGCAAGAAGGTGGAAAAGGAATCAGCTGTAGCGATGTCGAAACTGCAGGAGATAACGTTACAGGTGCGCCAAGACGTTTAACTGATGGTATTATTGAAGGTGAAGATTATCCAAACCATGTAGGTGTTGACTTCTATCACCGTTATAAAGAAGATGTTGCTTTGTTTGCAGAAATGGGATTTAAAGCATTTAGAACTTCTATTGCATGGACTCGTATTTTCCCTAGAGGAGATGAAAAAGAACCAAATGAAGAAGGTTTAAAATTCTATGATGATTTATTTGATGAGTGTCATAAATATGGTATTGAACCTGTTATTACATTATCACACTTTGAATTACCTTGGGCATTAGCTAAAGAATATGGTGGATTTAGAAATCGTCAAGCAATTGATATGTTCGTTAAATTTGCGAAAGTATGTTTTGAAAGATATCAACATAAAGTAAAATATTGGATGACTTTCAATGAAATCAATAACCAAGCTGATGCGACACAACATAACTTAATTCAAGAAGGTGCTGTTTTACTTCAAGAAGGTGACGATGCAGAATATTTAATGTATTTATCAGCACATCATGAATTAGTGGCTTCAGCATTAGCTGTAAAAGCAGCACATGAAATCAATCCTGATTTACAAGTAGGATGTATGATTGGGATGAATGGTGTTTATCCAGCTTCACCAAAACCAGAAGATGTAATGAATGCTCTAGGTGCAATGCATCAAAAATATTGGTATGTAGAAGTACATGCTAGAGGTCATTATCCTCGTCATATCTTAAAGAAATTTGAAAGAAAAGGATATGATTTCATTACTGAAGAAGATAAGAAAATCTTAGCTGAAGGTAAAGTAGATTATATTGGATTCTCATATTACATGTCATTTGCGACAAAATATCAAGGACGTAATGAAAAAACATTTGATTATGTACCTGAAGATTTCGTAAGAAATACATACTTAAAAGCATCAGATTGGGGATGGCAAATTGACCCACTTGGATTACGTTGGTGTCTAAACTGGTTTAATGACCGTTTTGAACTTCCAATGATGATCGTTGAAAATGGTTTTGGTGCTTACGATAAAAAAGAAGCAGATGGTACAGTTGATGATCAATACCGTATCGATTACTTAAAAGAACATATCCAAGCAATGAAAGATGCTGTTGAATATGATGGTGTTGATTTACTTGGATATACAATGTGGTCTCCAATTGATATCGTTTCAGCTTCAACTGGTGAATATGATAAACGTTATGGATTTATCTATGTTAACTATAATAATAATCATGAAGGTGATTTTTCTAGAAGTAAAAAGAAATCATTTGATTGGTATAAACATGTTATCGAAACAAACGGAGAAGAATTATAAGAATGGGGATGTCCTCATTCTTTTTTTATGATATAATTATCCTATGGAGGGATAAGAATAGTATGAAAAAGTTAATGAAGTTAATGTGCGTATTTGCACTTGTATTTGTTGCTGGATGTGGTGCTTCTTCATCAACAGATGAACAAAAGGAAGTTGTAACAAACTTTTTTGATTATGTAAAGGAATGCGACATTACAAAACTTAAAAAGGTAGCGAGTGAAGATGTTTTATCAGAAATGGATCTTGAAAAAATGGAAAAAGAATTAAGCCAATATACTGAAGAAGAATATGGTAAAGTTTTTGTTGATGAAACAAATAAATTCAAAAAAGCTATTTTCAAAGATTTATTTACAGATATCAAAATTAAAGATATCAAAGCAGATGGGGATAAAACAACAGTTAAAGTGACAGGAAAACAAAAAGATTACTCACAAGTATCTTTTGATCAAAGTGAATTAAACACAACTGCACAACAATATGTAGAAGAACATCAAGATGAACTTGCTAAAGTCTATCAAGAAGAAGGTCTATCAGCATATCAAATTAAAGTATATGATGGTATTGCACCTATTCTTTATCAAAGCATGACAGAAACATATAAAAGCGCACCTACTGAAAAACTAACAGCAACATTTACTTTAGAAAAGAAAAATGACAAATGGATCATTACAGGTATTGATGAATAAAAGATAAGCAATCATAAGATTGCTTATTTTGTTTTATGGTAATATTTGTTATAATGAATTTTGGAAAGTGAGGTCGTTATGAGTCGTTCTAATTCAATTGTTAAACAAGCATCAATTTTAGCACTTGCAGGAATTTTAGTTAGAATCATTGGGCTTTTATATCGTAGCCCTTTAACTGCGATGATTTTAGACGAAGGAAATGGGTATTATTCAACAGCTTATAATATTTATGCGTTAGTTTTACTTATTTCATCGTATAGTATTCCTACAGCTATTTCTAAATTGATATCAGAGAAGATTGCTTTAAAAGAATATAAAAATGTTAAAAGAATATTAAAATGTGTATTTATCTATGTTTGTGCCATTGCTGGGAGTGCAGCAATTTTATTATTTATCTTGGCGCCATTCATTGTGGATGTTAATGCTGTTCCTGCACTAAGGGTCTTATGTCCAACAATTTTTTTATCGGGCTTATTAGGAGTATTTAGAGGATATTTTCAAGCACATAAAACAACGGTTTATACATCTGTTTCACAAATCATTGAACAAATCTTTAATGCAGTTGTTGCATTGCTAGCTGCATATATTTTTATTCAACCATATCTTGGTGTAGATGCAACAAAAGTAGGATCATATGGTGCTGCTGGTTCTGCAATTGGAACAGGGGCTGGTGTTTTAGTTGGTTTGATCTACATGATTTTTATGTATTTAAAAAAGAAAAATACTTTTGTAGAAGAAAAAGATGAAGAAGCGAGTGAACGAGTAGATTCGTATCAAGAAATTTTTAGAATGATCATGCATATTATTGCACCCATCATTCTAGCAACTTGTGTATATAATTTAGTCACTACGATCGATATGTATATTTTCTATTTTGCTCAATCATTTCATCATATTGATAAAATTACTTATATTTCAAATTATGGTGTTTATGCAGGAAAATATGTTGTTTTACAAAATGTGCCAGTTGCTCTAGCTTCAGCGATGTCTACAGCTTCTATTCCTTCTATTTCATCTGCTTGGGCACTTGGAAATGTTAAAGAAGCAAAAGTACATATTACATCTGGGCTATCAGTAACAATGTTGGTTTTAATTCCAGCGGCAGTAGGAATGGCAGTATTATCTTATCCAATCATGGGTGTTTTATTTCCTCAAAAAGAGACAATTATGACAGCTACATTATTGCTTGCTTTAGGATCTCCAGCGATTATCTTTTATGGTTTATCAACACTTACAAATGGGATTTTACAAGCTTTAGGAGAAGTGAATGTTCCATTAAGAAATGCAGCATTTTCACTTGTCTGTCACATCATCATTATTGCGTTATTATTGTTTATTACACCTTTAGGGGTTTATGTTTTAGTGCTTGGTAACTGTACATATGCGCTTCAAGTATGTTATTTAAATCAAAAAGCTTTACGTCAAAAAATAGGCTATAAACAAGAAATAAAAAGAACTTATGTGATTCCTTTATTAGCTTCATTGGTTATGGGAGCGATTGTTTTAGGTGTTTATTATGGTTTATTTACACTTACTCATAGAGTCTTTTTACCTCTTATTTTATCTGTTGTTGTAGGCGTATTTGTTTATTTTATAATGATTATGTATATTTATTGGGAACATCCAGCTTATTTGTTTGAAATTCCTTATATGAAAACACTTTATTATAAAATTAAGAGAATAATGAAAAAATAAACGATTTTTGAAATACAAAATCGTTTTTAAATCCAATTTTTTGATGTATTTTTTGAAATATGACAAACTTATTGTTTTAATTTATGTTAAAATGATAAGCAATGGGGGTTATAATATGCATTATAAAGCAGTAAAAGGAATTTTATCTAATGATAATACAATGAATTTATATAGGGGATGTCAACATGGCTGTATTTATTGTGATTCAAGAAGCAAGTGTTATCATTTTGAACATGACTTTGAAGATATAGAAGTTAAAGAAAATGCGCTTTCTTTATTAGAAAATGGTTTAAAACATAAAAGAAAGAAATGTATGATTCAAATGGGATCTATGTGTGATCCATATATGCCTTTAGAAAAAGAATTAAAGCATGTACAAAAAGCTTTAGAACTTATTGAACAATATCATTTTGGAGTAACACTTATTACGAAGTCAGACTTAATTTTAAGAGACCTGGAACTTTTAAAGAAAATTAACCAACAAACAAAATGTGTTGTTCAAATGACGCTTACAACATTTGATGAAAATTTATGTCAAAAGTTAGAACCAGGTGTTTGTACAACTCAAAGAAGAATAGAAGTATTAAAAGAACTCCATAAAAATGGGATTCCCACAATTGTTTGGTTAACACCAATCTTGCCTTTTATTAATGATAGTCAAGAAAATATTTTAAAGATTTTAGAAGAATGTCATGAAGCAGGAGTTAAAGGAATTATTTGTTTTGGTATGGGAGTTACGTTAAGAGAGGGAAGCAGAGAATATTATTATAAGCAACTAGATCGGTTATTCCCTGGTATGAAAGAAAAGTATCAAATGACGTATAATGATCAATATACGCTTAATAGCCCGCATAATAGGGATTTAATGAATTTATTCTTTAAAAAATGCCAAGAATATCAAATGATGTGTAATTACTTAGAAATATTTGAATATTTACAAGAATTTGAAGAAAAAACACCAATAAAAAAGAAAGATATTCATGACTTTGAACAACTTTCTTTATTCTAAAAAGATGGAAAACCATCTTTTTATTTTACAATTTTTTGATAAACTTCATCTAAATCAACATCTTGACTATGATCATTAAATTCAATAACAAGTTCTTTTTCATCATATCGAGGTAAAATATGAACGTGGAAATGATGAACGGTTTGACCTGCAACTTCATTTGTATTTGTTAAAATATTCAATCCCTTAGCGTTTAGTTTTTCAACGATTTGTTTAGCTAATTTTTGAGTGACTTGCATTACATGAGCCAATGTTTGTGCGTCAACTTCAAGAATATTTTCAAAATGTTTTTTAGGAATAACAAGGGTATGTCCATAAGTTGCTTGTGATAAATCTAAAAAAGCAATACATACATCATCTTCATAAATGATTTTTCCAGGAATTTCTTTATTAATAATTTTACAAAAAATACAGTTACTCATTTTCTTTTCCTCCATAGCTCTATTTTAAAACAAAAAAAGAATAAGGTCGAGACCTTATTCAAAATAATCTTTAGAAGATTTTTTTATTTTCTTTTTGATTGATGGTTCATAAACATCAAAGTTATACTTTCTTAAATAAGAAGTTTCACATTTTGTAGAAAAATTAGAAATAGAAGTTAAACTTTTTTTAATTTCATCTTTTAAATTTGATTTATCCGTATTGTAAACCCAAACAATTGCATATTTAGATTCAGATGTTTTAATTGCTTTTGCATAAATACCATCTTTTGTAAATTTATCTAATTTTTTAATGATTTTAGAATCAACACTACTTGATTCTTTTGTAACTAAACCAGCATCTGTTCCACTATTTTCATTAAAATAATTTGTGAAAGATTCTTCGCTTGTACAATCTTTAATAATTTTTAAAGCTTGTGATTCAGTATCAATCGTAAAATATTTAAGATATTTTACTTTATATTCTTTAACTAAACTTTTGAAATTATCTTCAACATATTTTTCTTGAAGAAGTTGAATTTTTGCATTAGGTTCTAAAATTTGTTTTACAAAATCGTCTTCACTTTCATAGCCAGCATCTTTAGCGTAAGTTTCTAGATCACTTGTACCAGCATATTGAAGGTATTGTTGTTTTAATTCTTCAACTTTAGAATTAATAGCATCTTCGTCAGTGATTTCTTGATCAGCTACATAATTGATAGCACTGTTTAAAGTCATATTTAACCCATCATTATCTAAGAAATATTCATAAAGATCATCTTTAGTAATTGTTACATCACCTGTTTTAACAACTGCTGAATCACCATCTTTTACATGGGTTACATAGGAATCATCTTTTTTGTTAAAGCTTTTATAAAGACCATAACCACAACCACCAATAAGACAAATACATACGATAATAACTAATAATCTATATTGGTAAAGCTTATCTTTTAATGAATTCATTAGGCTTCACCTCTTTCTGTTTTTCTTTCTTCTAAGGCTTTATTAACAACTTCTTGAACGATTTTTTTAATATCTTTATCTTTATAATTGATTTTATAAGAATTATAGACAACATATTGTAAATAATCATCATAAGCTAATAAAGGAGAATCAATATCAGTTTTCTTTAATTCTTTCTTTAAAGTTTTTTTATCAGTACTTGTTACTTTTACAAAATAATATCCATTATCACCAGTAATAACATCAGAAACTTGTCCTTCACTTAATGCTTCAATAGCATTAAAGACATCTTTACCATAACTATTAGCAATACCAGAAGTATCTTTACTATCAACGATACCTAATGATCCTTTTTTACTTGAAGTAGAATCATTAGAGTAATCTTGAGCAATATCTCCAAATGATTTATCCGTATTACTGATTAATTCTTTAACTTCATTTAATTTAGAAGTTTCATCATCTGTAGGTGAGCTTGTATCAGATACAGAAATTTTAATTAAACTTACATATTTTGGAGCACATTGTTGATAGTAATCATTAAAGACATCATCAAAATGATCATCAATATAATCTAATAAGAAATTAGCATATTGAATTTGTTTGATCATTTTTTGACGATATTCAGATAAATTCTTATATCCTGCAGATGTTAAAGCTTGATTTAATGAATCTTTATAGTTATCACCATAATTAGATTTATATGCTGATTTAATTTGTTTAATAATTGTAGCAGCATCTTCTTTCATATCATCGTTGACAGGGAATTTTTGATCAACTAAGTTTTGTAATACAGCATTAAAGACTGTTGAATTATTACTTGAATTATCAATAATATCTTTATATAAATTATCAGCAAAGATATTTTTTGTTTTATTTCCTTTTTCTAAAGATGCAACAACGTATTTTGAATCAACTTTTTTTGCTGATGAAGTTGTACATCCAGTCAAAAGGCAGCTACTTACAAGTAATAAGGCAGCACATTTTTTTAATTTCATAATTTTCCTCCTTCTTGTAGACTTAAAAAGTATACTATTTTTTCCCACTTATTTCAATATTATGGGCAAAAACACACGGTCAAACATATTTATTACATAATTTATACTAAAAGGATATAAGGGAGGGGTTTATATGAAGTGTGAAAATTCTTTTACGCTTGTTTTAGTACTTTTTATTTTATTAGTGATTATTTGTAATATGTTATAAAAAATGCTTAGCAATTTGCTAAGCATTTTTAGGTTGAGGATTATGTTGACGATAAACACGATAACTGATTTTAATAGTAACAAGAATAGGCATTGCGATGATCATTCCCCATGCACCAAACAAAGTTGAACCAGTTAAAATACCAAATAATACCCACATAATCGATAAATCGATTTTTGATGAATATATTTTTGGTTGAATGACATAAGGAACAACATTTGATTGAATAAAAATCAGTACAAATAAAATAATAAGTTTTGTTGTCCCCATCGTAATTGAAGTGACAATTCCAAGTAAATTAGCAACAATTGGACCTACATAAGGGATTACCGAACTGATAGCTGAGAAAATACCAAGTAAGATCCAGTTTGGATGACCAATAACCAAATAGACAAAAGCTGTTGTAAGACCTTGAATAAGAGCACTTAAAGCAAAAGCTTCAATATATTCAATTAAAGAAATATTGATTTCCTTTAAATAAACAGGTAAGTTTTCATCAAATTTTCCTGCAAAATGATTAATTGCAATTCTTATACTATCAAATTTTATAGACATATAGATTGCAAGGATTGAATAAATCAAGCCGTTTCCAATTTTTACAATAACAGAATTTAAAACATCAAACGTTGTATTAATAACTGTCATATCTTGTAAAAGTTTCGCTGCTTCTGTTTGAATATAAGTTGTTATTTCAGAAATATTGAAGCCTAAATGACTTTGTACAAAGCGCGAAATAAAAATCAAACCGTCTTCAAAAGCAGGATAGAGATCTGTTACGCTATTAATTACAAGTGGAATTGCTAGTGATAAAATAAGTATTAAACAAGCAATGATTCCTACATAAACAATAATTAAAGATAATCCACGATTTTTTACATATTTTTGTACCCATTCAATAAGCGGATTTAAAACATAAGCGATTGCAAATGCTACAAAGAATGGTTTTATAATCTTCCAAAAAATACTAAAAGCGCCACCCCATACTTCTTTTGTAATATCTAATAAAAGAACGATCAAAAATAAAATAAGTAAGTTTAACAGGGTTTGTGTAATTTTTTTAGATGATATGACTTGAAATAAAGATTTCAGAAATTTCACATTATCACTCCTTTTGTTTAAATAATATACCATATTTTGGATATAATATAAATTGTTAATACAAAAGATTATCACATTGATTGTTTTTTTTTTGACATTTTAGTAAAATGTTGTGGGTAGAAAGGGGCTTGATTTATGTCAACTTTAAAAATAGAAAATTTACATGTTTGTATTGATAATAAAGAAATACTAAAAGGAATTGATTTAACAATCAATACAGGAGAAATACATGCATTAATGGGACCTAATGGTAATGGTAAATCAACATTGCTATCAGCTATCATGGGAAACCCTAAATACCAAGTAACAGAGGGAAGTATTTACTTGGATGGACAAAATGTTTTAGAAATGTCAGTCGATGAAAGATCGAAAGCAGGAATCTTTTTAGGAATGCAATATCCTCAAGAAATTCCAGGAGTTGTCACTTCTGATTTTTTAAGAGCTGCACTCAATGCTCATCAAGAAAAACCAGTATCTTTATTTAAATTTATTAAAGAATTAGATAAAAATATTGCTGATTTAAAAATGGACGAAAATTTAGCACATCGTTATTTAAATGAAGGTTTTTCTGGTGGAGAAAAGAAAAGAAATGAAATTTTGCAAATGAAATTATTAAAACCAAAATTTGCATTATTGGATGAAATTGATTCTGGTTTAGATGTTGATGCTTTAAAAATTGTTTCTGAAGCTATAAATGATATGAAATCAGATTCATTTGGTTGTGTGATGGTTTCACACTATGAAAGATTATTTGAACTTGTATCACCTAGTCATGTTCATATATTAGTAGATGGAAAAATTGTATTAAGTGGAGGACAAGAATTAATAGATCGTATTGATAAAGAAGGTTATCGTTGGGTTAAAGAACTAGGTTTTGATTTTGAAACTGAAGAAAATAAACAACCTATTGTTTTAGGTAGTTGTGGAAATAAGGTTAAAGCTAAATAATGAGTCGATTAGTAGATATTGATAATTATCTTGTTTTAGAAAATGGAACAATCAAAGAAACATCTTTTAAACAAGATATTCAAATTCAAAATCAAACTTTAATGATTAATGAAGATGCAAAAGTACAAATTATTTATAAGACAACAGAAGAAGGAACTTATCAATTTAATATTGAAATTAAAGATCGTTTACATGTAGATCTTGTAGAAATGTATGAAGCATCAAAGTCTTGTTCTTATACAAAAAATATAAAAATCAATGAATCAAGTGAAGTTTTAAGATATGTTGAAAAAAATAGTCATCAAAATATTCAACTTGATTTAGATGAAAATGTTGATGTTTATAAGTATGCAAGAGTGTCTTGCGCTTATGTAGAATTAACAGATTATACAACTTTATCAAAAATAAAATATCGTTTACTTGAAGAGGAAGCAAGTGTTAAACTTCGTTTAGCTTCTTTAAGCAAAGAAAAAGAAAATAAACATTATGAAATGACTTTAGAACATTTAGCACCACATACATATGGTGATATGGATAACTATGGTATTGTTAAATCAAAAGCAAGTTTAATTATTGATGGTGTGGGACGTATTTATAAAGGTATGTCTGGATCAGATACACATCAAACAAATAAAATTATTGTTTTTGATGAAGGGTGCAAAGCACAAGCTAATCCGTATTTATATATTGATGAATATGATGTTAAAGCAAGCCATGGAGCAAGTGTTGGAAAGATTGATGAAGATCATCTTTATTATTTAATGTCTAGAGGTCTTTCTAAACAAGATGCTATGCATCTAGTCACTTATGGTTATTTCTTACCTGTTTTAGAATTTATCAGTGTAGAATCTTTAAAAGAAAGATTTTCAGATGTTTTGAAAGAAAAGGTGGGACTATAATGTTAGATGTTTTAAAAATTAGAGAAGATTTTCCAATGCTTAAAAAGACTATGCATGGAAAACCTCTTATTTATTTAGATAATGGGGCAACAACTTTAAAACCTCAATGTGTGATTGATAGTGTTTGTGATTATTTAACAAATTATTCTGGAAATGCACATCGTGGAGATTATGACTTATCACATGAAGTAGATACAAAATTTGAATATGTAAGAAGTATTGTTGCTGATTTTATTCATTGTAAACCAGAGGAAGTTGTTTATACTTATGGTTCTTCAGATAGTTTGAATATGGTAGCTTTTGGTTATGGAGTGACACATTTAAAAGAAGGAGATGAAGTATTGATTACTCTTGCTGAACATGCAAGCAATACGCTTCCTTGGTTTGAAGTGGCTAAACATACAGGAGCTATCATTAAATATATTGATCTAGACGAAGAAGGAAAAGTGACTTTAGAAAATGTCAAAAAAGCAGTGACTGAACATACAAAAATTATTTCACTTGCGCAAATTACAAATGTTTTAGGATATTTAGCACCAATTAAAGAAATTTGTAATTTTGCTCATGAACACGATATTATTGTTTGTGTTGATGGGGCTCAAAGTGCACCTCATCATGCTGTTGATGTTCAAGATTTAGATGTTGATTTCTTTGCTTTTTCAGGACATAAAATGTGTGGACCTACAGGAGTAGGTGTATTATATGGAAAATATCATTTATTGGAAGAAATGACACCAACACGTTTTGGTGGAGGAAGTAATGCAAGATACAATAGTTGTGGTTTAGTAAAGCTTAAAAATGCACCAACAAAATTTGAAACGGGAACACCTAATATTGAAGGGGTCATTGGTCTTGGTAGTGCCATTGAATATTTACAAAATATTGGTATGAAAAATATTGAAGAACATGAAGCAATGCTTAGAAAATATGCCGTTGAAAAGATGAAAGAATTAGATAACATTGAAATTTACAATGAAAATGGTGTTGGAGCAATTGCTTTCAATATTAAAAATGTTTTTTCTCAAGATGGTGCATCTTTATTTAATACGTATGGAATTGCCATTCGTGCTGGTCAACACTGTGCAAAAATATTAGATGAATATTTACATGTTTCACAAACATTAAGAGCTTCATTCTATTTCTACAATACAAAAGAAGAAATAGATCAGTTTATTGAAGTATGTAAGAAAGGGGATGACTTTTTAGATGCCTTCTTTGGATAATATGATGCTTCGTCAAATTATTATGGATCATTATGAAAATCCACGTAATCATGAATTAGTTGAAGACGATAGCTATAAAAAAGTCAATATGGATAGTGAAACTTGTATTGATAATATTGATATACAAGCAAAAATAGAAAATGGAGTGATTGAAGATATTCGCTTTGATGGAGAAGCGTGTGCGATTTGTACATCAAGTACTTCTATTATGACAGAATTATTAATTGGTAAAACAATTGATGAAGCAAGGGTTATTATTGAAAATTATATGAATATGATTTTTGAAAAAGATTATGATCCTGAAATATTAGAAGAAGCGATTGCTTTTTATAACACTCATAAACAGGCCAATAGAATTAAATGTGCAACTCTTGGATGGAAAGGAATTACACAATTAATTGATGAAAGTGAAAAGGAGGAAACTCATGGAAAATGATGAAACTATGATTCCTGATAAAGATGTGTCTGTTTTTAAAACACCTAAAGGAATTAATGAAGATATCGTTAGAGAAATCTCTGCCATTAAAGGTGAACCTGAATGGATGTTGGAATATCGTTTAAAAGCACTCGATTGTTTTTTGAAAAAGCCAATGCCTACATGGGGTGTCGATTTAAGTAGAGTAGATTTTGATGAGTATACGTATTATATTAGACCTTCTGACAAACAAACAAATAAATGGGAAGAAGTCCCTGAAACGATTAAAGATACTTTTGATAAACTAGGGATTCCTGAAGCAGAACAAAAATATTTATCAGGGGTAACAACTCAATATGAATCAGAAGTGGTTTATCATAATATGTTGAAAGAAGTTCAAGAAAAAGGTGTTATTTTCTTAGATATTGATAGTGGTTTAAGAGAATACCCAGAATTATTTAAAAAGTATTTTGATACAGTTATTCCTTATAATGATAATAAGTTTTCAGCTTTAAATGGAGCTGTTTGGTCTGGGGGATCATTTATTTATGTACCACCAGGAGTAAAACTAGAAAAACCTTTACAATCTTATTTTAGAATCAATTCTGAACAAATGGGACAATTTGAAAGAACATTGATTATTGTTGATAAAGGTTCTGATATTCATTATGTAGAAGGATGTACAGCACCAAATTATTCAAAAGATTCATTACATACAGGAGTTGTTGAAATTGTTGTTTTAGAAGGGGCTAAATGCCGTTATACAACAATTCAAAACTGGTCTAATAATATCTTAAACTTAGTGACACAAAGAGCGAAGGTTTATAAAAATGGACAAATGGAATGGGTCGATGGAAATATTGGTTCTGCTGTTACAATGAAATATCCAACTTGTGTTTTAATGGAAGAAGGAGCGAAAGGTTCTTGTATTACAATTGCTGTTGCTGGAGAAAATCAAATTATGGATTCTGGAGCTAAAATGATTCATTTAGCACCAAATACTTCAAGTAGTATTGTTTCTAAGTCAATTGCTAAAAACGGTGGTAAAACAAACTATCGTGGGTTAGTACAACATAATCCAAAGGCAATCAACGCTAAAAGTAAAGTTGAATGTGATACATTGATCTTAGATCAAATTTCAACAAGTGATACAGTGCCAACAAACTATGCTAGAAATAATGATTCTTTAATTGAACATGAAGCAACTGTTTCTAAAATTTCAGATGAACAACTTTTCTATTTAATGTCTAGAGGTCTTTCTAAAAAAGATGCGACAGAAATGATTGTTATGGGATTTATTGAACCATTTTCAAGAGAATTACCAATGGAATATGCTGTTGAGTTAAATCAATTGATTAAAATGGACTTTGGTGAAAATGGAATTGGATAAAAAACAATTACGTAAACAATTGATACAAATGAGATTGGCTTTTGATGATTATCAAAAACAATCTCATTTCATTATAGAAAAGTTAAAAAAAGATCCACGTTTCATTAAAAGTAAAAAAATAGGAATCTATTTATCTTATAAACATGAAGTGGATACTTGGAAATTAATTGAAGAATTTAAAACTCAAAAAGAATTTTATGTTCCCATAGTTCGCGGTAAAGAAATGTATTTTACTTTATATCAAGATAAAATGATAAAAAATAAATATGGTATTGATGAACCGATAGATAAACAAGAAATTAATAAAGAATTTCTTGATTTAATGATTGTTCCACTTGTAGGTTATGATGCAAATTGTTATCGTTTGGGCTATGGTGGAGGTTATTATGATCGATATCTTAAAGATTTTAATGCACCAACAATAGGACTGGCTTATTCATTTCAATATATTGAGCATTATCAATCTGAAGATTTTGATATTCCATTAGATGATATTATAACTGATAAAAAAATATGAAAAAAATGTAAAAAGCTGTTGACGTAAGGGAATAGAGATGTTATTATAAGTGGGCACTAGTCAAGGAGGCTTAGCTCAGTTGGGAGAGCATCTGCCTTACAAGCAGAGGGTCAGCGGTTCGAGCCCGTTAGCCTCCACCATTAAAAAATAGTGTTTAAAATAAATAAAATGCCGGCTTAGCTCAATTGGTAGAGCAACTGACTTGTAATCAGTAGGTTGAGGGTTCAAGTCCTTTAGCCGGCACCATGATGGAGAGGTAGCGAAGTGGCTAAACGCGGCTGACTGTAACTCAGTTCCTTTTGGTTCGGTGGTTCGAATCCACTCCTCTCCACCATCTATCTAATGAATGGGGTATAGCCAAG
>NZ_PYLQ01000029.1 GCF_003024685.1 Faecalibacillus intestinalis
ATTGCCTTTACTAATGAAATGAGTGCTGCCACATGTAGGACATGAAAATCTAGATGGCTTGAATCTAATATCGATTTCATAATTAGATTCTTTATGATCTACAGTAAATGTTTCAACAACATCATCCTTGATATCAAATAGTTTTAATAATTCGTTGTTCATAATAATAATTTAATCAGGACCAGACAGTAAAATTGTATCAAAAAAGGGGATGATTCACATCCCCGCGAGAATTTAGAGGGTACTCCGCCTAATAATTTAGAGTGAACCTCTAAGCACCGGATAATTTAATATACCCTAAGAATTACTTAGATCTTTTTTGTATTAAAATAATAAAAATAATATTGATATACAAATAATATAATAATATAATAAAAGTAAGGAAAAGATAAATTACATCTCTAGGCAAATAAAGTATTTATTAGAATATATGTAGAAAGGAATGTGAGATTTATATGAAGATAATAGATAAAGTATGGGTCTTTGATTATTTAATGGAAATTTTTATGATCATGACCATGGTTTGTGGTCAAAGCTTACTTACAAATTCTTTAAATCCTTTAGGATATATTAGTATTCATATTAGTTTTATTATTTATTGTTTATTTTATTTTTTACCTATTTTATATTTTATTGCCTTATGGAATAGTGATGTCATAGATTATCGAAAAAATATAATTCTACTTATTATCTTATTTATCTTTAATAAATTATTTCATGGAAATCAAGTTCAACTTTCTTTTCCATTACCTGCTATAGATTTTTATGTAGTTATTTGTTTAATTATAACGATAGTATTTTATATAAGGAGAAAAAATGATGAAAGTAAAACTTATTTTAAGTCTTGATGAATTAGAAAAAGCATATAAGGAATATAAAAAAGCCTTTCGTTTTTCTGGGTTATTCTTTGGTATTCATCAAGAAATAATGGAAGATAAAGATTTTGAAAAATATTTATATTTTTCAAGTAATAAAGTTGAATGTTATGATATAGAAAAACATAAGCTTTTTGAAATAGACTATGATAATTTTTATGAAGTTGATCTGTCTTTAAAACAAAAGGTAGTTTGTATGTTAGTAACAACAAGAAATCAACAATATTCTTTTGAATGTAAACAAGATACACGTTTTTTACAAATAATTGATCTTTTTGAACAAAAGAAAATAAGATATATAGATAGAAATCATTTTATTTCAATCAAGCGATAATCATTGAAAGAAGGGAAATTTACCCTTCTTTTTCATTTAATGAATAAATCTTAATAGAATGAAAACAGGAGGGATAAAATGATTTATTCGCTTATTGTACTAACAGCAGGCTTTTTTGTTTTAGTGAAAGGAGCAGATTGGTTTGTAGATGGAGCATCTTCACTAGCAAGTATTTTTCATGTTTCTCAATTAGTTATTGGATTGACGATTTGTGCGATGGGAACCAGTTTGCCAGAGGCAGCTGTTTCATTAGTAGCAGGGTTAAATGGAAATTCAGGAATTACCATTGGGAATGTTGTTGGAAGTAATATTTTAAATATTTTGATTGTTTTAGGAATGAGCGCTTTGATTACAAAAATAAAGATTGAAAAATCAACATTGTTCATTGAAATTCCTTATATGTTGCTTTCATGTCTTGTTTTACTTGTTATGGGAAAAAGTCAACAAGTTGTATCGTTTCAAGAAGGACTTATTTTAATTGGTATGTTTATCATTTATTTACTTTATTTGTTTTGGCTGTCACAAAAAGAAAGTGAGGAGGAAGTCTTTCCACAATACTCTTTTATAGGATGTGTGTTGTTGATTGGTTTAGGCATCTTTTTTGTCATGATTGGTAGTCAACTGGTTGTTAAAGCAGCCACTCAAATAGCTTATTGGTTACATTTTTCTCAAAGATTCATCGGTTTAACGATTGTTGCTTTTGGAACATCATTGCCTGAATTAGTAACCTCTTTACAGGCAGCTAGAAAAGATCATGCGGGTATTGCGATTGGAAATATTGTCGGAAGTAATATTTTTAATATTTTATTTATTGCTGGAGGTGTTTCTTTAATTTGTCCAGTACCTTTTGAAAGTAAATTTATTGTAGATATGTTTGTAGCTATAGGAAGTGGTTGTTTATTATGGCTTTTAACGATTTATCGACATGAATTAAATAGAATAGGTGGTCTTTTGATGTTACTTTTCTATGTAGTGTATTTAATCTATTTGTGTTAAATGGAAAGAAGAAACATAGAATGATATAGGTGATATAATGAAATTGTTGATTAGTTTTTTGATGATTTTTCAAATGATTTGTACCAATGTCGAGTTTTATGGAAAGAGTTATATTGTATATGATAGTTTAAATCAATATGTTGTAGAAGGCAGAAATATAGATTATTTACAAAGTGTTGCTTCAATTTCTAAAATTATGACTGCCATCGTTGTTATTGAAAATAGTCGCTTAGATAAAAAGATTACGGTTGATGAAACGATTAATAAAGCTTATGGGAGTTGTGTCTATATACATATAAAAGATCGAATTACGATTCAAGATCTTTTATATGGTTTAATGCTTCGAAGTGGGAATGACTGTGCTTTAATGCTGGCTAAAAGTGTTGGTGGAAGTGTTGAACGTTTTGTGGAAATGATGAATGAAAAAGCTAGAGATATAGGAATGAAACAGACACATTTTTCTAATCCTTCAGGTTTAGATGAAGAAGATGAAGGAAATTTATCAACAGTTAAAGAAATGGCGATACTTTATCGTTATTGTTGCCAAAATCCTCTTTTTAATCAAATTGTTAAAACAAAAGAGTATAAAAGACTAGATGGAAAAGGTTATTGGCATAATAAAAATCGTCTTTTAAAAGAATATCCTTATTGTGTTGGTGGTAAAACAGGTTATACCAAAAAAGCCAAAAGAACATTGATTACACGAGCTATAAAAAAACAAGTTGATTTAATTATTGTTACTTTTAATTGTGGAAATGATTTTGAGTTTCATCAAAAAAAGTATGAGGAATGTTTTAAAAATTATGAAAAACTTGTGTTGTTTGATAAAGGGGTTAGAAATATTAAAGGAAACTGGTACTTGTTTGAAAATGATTTGTTGATGTCAAAAGAAAAGGATGAAAGTGTAAGTTATTTGATTCATAATGAAGAAATGTTTATTTATAGAAATCAAACGTATATTAAAAAAATTAAATTAAAGAGATATCGGTTTAGAGATTTTTATTTAATGATCTTAAAGGATCTAGTTTATGAATAAGATTTTTCATTATGGGATTATTTTTTTTATTATTGTTGGTTTGATTTTTAATAAACAAGAAGCCATGTTAAAAGCTCTTTTACAAACACCTTTTGATGTCTTTGAACTTTGTAAAACACTTATTTTAAGTATTTGTTTATGGAATGGTTTATTAAAAATCATTCAGGCTTCAAATATGATGAATCATTTAAATTTTCTATTTAAACCACTATTACGTTGGATCTATGGACGATGTATTCAAGATGAACAAATCTATCAAGCACTATCTTCAAATTTGATTGCTAATCTATTAGGACTTGGAACACTTGCTACAATGAGTGGTTTACAAGCAATTTCTAAATTAAAAGAAAAGAATTATCCTCTTCAAATAAAAATACTAGTAGTAATCAATACGGCAGGCTTTTCTATTTTACCAACTACCATGATGACAATTAGACAAAATTATCATAGTCAAAATATTTTAGCTTTTTATCCTTATAGTTTATTTATTGGTTTTTCAATTACAATTATAGGAATTGTTATTATTAAGGTGATTGAACATGTCTAATTTAATTCTACTTATTATTTTATGGAGTTTTTTAGAATGTGCTTATAAAAAAATACCTATTTATGAAGAATTTATTACAGGAGTCAAAGAAGGAATGCGTTATTTAATGATTCTTTTTCCTTCTATAATGCTTCTTACTTTATGGGTCAATCTTTTTTTAAGTAGTGGTTTTATCTCTTTAATAGGTACTTTCTTTATTCGATTTTTTTCAATTCCCCTTGATTTATTATTAATGGCTTTTACAAGACCAATAAGTAGTCAAACTTCTCTTATTATTTTAAAAAGAATTTATGATCATTATGGAATAGATCATCTTTATAGTTTAATGGGATCTATTTTACAAACAGGAAGTGATACAACTTTATATGTTGTTTCTTTATATTATGGAAGTATTCATTTAAAGAAGTATAGCTATACATTATGGTTAGGCTTTTTCTTAGATTTTCTTTCATTTGTTTTTATGCTTTGTTTTTATTATTTAGGAATGATTTCGTAAGTTTTTAATATATTGGAATAAAAGGAGTTATGATAATGGAAACGAAACAAATTCTTAAAGATATTGGTAAAAGATGTCAAGGTGATATTTATTTAGGAATCGTTGGACCTGTAAGAAGTGGGAAATCGACTTTTATTAAAAGATTTATGGAAATGGCGGTTATTCCTTATATTGAAGATCCTGATGTAAAGATAAGAACGATCGATGAACTTCCACAATCAGGAAAAGGCAAAATGATTATGACTGTAGAACCTAAGTTTATACCGAATCAAGCCGTTAAGATAGATTTACAAGATGATTTTAAAATCAATGTACGTTTAGTTGATTGTGTAGGATATGTGATTGAAGGGGCAAGTGGTTATCAAGATGACAGTGGGATACGTCTTGTTAAAACACCATGGTATAATGAAAGTATACCTTTTGATCAAGCAGCTAAAATTGGAACAAAAAAGGTTATTCAAGATCATTCAACGATTGGAATCGTTGTTACTAGTGATGGTAGTTTTCTAGATATTGATGAACAAAGTTATCACAGTGCAACAAAAGAAATCATTCAAGAGTTGCAAGATATAGGGAAACCATTTATTGTGATTGTCAATAGTAAAGATCCTTCAAGTTCAAAGTGTCAAAATGTTGTTGAAAGTTATCAAAAAGAATACGATGTACCAATCATTGCTATTGATACAACCAACATGTTAGAAACTCAAATCGTGCATCTTTTACAAGAAGCACTTAATGAATTTGGAATTCATGAAGTGAAAATTGAAGTTCCACGTTATATTGCAATGTTAAATCAAAAACATTGGTTAAAACAAACATTAGATGAAGCACTAAAAAATTCATTAGTAGAAATCAAAAAAATAAAAGATGTCAAACATCTTACAGAAGGTATTGAATCGTATGACTTTGTTAAAAGAGCTTATTTAAAAAGTGTCGATACATCTCATTCTTCAGCGACGATTCGCATTGAAGAAAGAAATGGTTTATATGATGAATTACTAACAAATATTGTTGGTTATGAAGTAGATCGTTCTTCTATTCTTGCCTTGTTACAAGAATTGATGACTATCAAGGATGAATATGATGGTATTTCGAATGCCCTTAGTATGGTAAGACAAACAGGTTATGGTTATGCGATTCCTCGTTTAGAAGAAATAGAATTATCAAAACCAGAAATTATTAAACAAGGTTCTAGATATGGAATGAAGTTAAAAAGTAAAGCAGCAACCACTTATATGATTAAAATTGATATTGAAAGTACATTTGAACCAATTATTGGTTCAAAGCAACAAGCGGAAAGCTTTATTGATTATTTAAATCATAATGGAAATGATAAGGAAGCTATTTTTTCATGTGATGTTTTTGGCAGAAAATTAGGTGATTTAATAGAAGAGGGGATGTATTATAAATTGAATATGATTCCAGAAAATGCAAGTTTAAAAATACATGATATATTGTCAAAAATTGTAAATAAAGGTAAATCAAATGTGATAGCAATTGTTTTATAATTTTTTAAAAAAGTTCTTTAAAAATCTCTTGAAACAACGTTTTTTAGATGCTATACTAACCTAGTATTTTATTATTGCGGGGTGTGAAAATGAATAAGAAAGAATTAGTTGAATCAGTTTCAATAGAACGTAATTTAACAAAAAAAGAAGCAGAACTACTTGTAGATACTGTGTTTAATACGATTACTAGAAGCGTTGTTGAAGGAGATAAGGTACTTATTTCTGGATTTGGTACTTTTAAAGTCAATGATCGTAAAGCTAGAAAAGGAATTTCTCCTAAAACTCAAGAAGAAATGATTATTCCTGCTAGTAAAACAGTGACATTTAAACCTAGTAACAGATTAAAAGATGCTATGAATTAAGCATCTTTTTCATTTTCTGTTCATAATAGAAGTGTAAACTATAAATTGAGGTGAATAAAATGTTTAATTATTACTATTATACAAATTCTTATTATATGTTAGGGAATATACTTGTTCTAGTTGGTGTTGCTTTGATGGCACTTGCACAAATGAAAGTTTCAAGTGCTTATAATAAATATTCAAAGGTTCAAAATAGCAGACATTTAACGGGCTATGATGTAGCGCGAGAAATTCTTGATCAACATGGTTTGTCTTCTGTTCAAATCTTTGAAGTTCAAGGACGTTTAAGTGATCACTATAATCCAAGTAATCAAACATTACATCTATCTCGTGATATTTATCATGGGACAAGTATTGCTTCACTTGCGGTAGCTGCTCACGAATGTGGACATGCACTTCAACATCAAGAAGGTTATAGACCATTGACATTTAGAAATGCTATCGTTCCTGTATGTAACTTTTCTTATAATTTAGGATGGGTTGCCATTATGATTGGTCTTTTTATGGGAAGAACATCTATTGCTTGGATTGGTGTTTTACTTACAAGCTTAATGTTATTATTTCAAATTGTTACCCTTCCAGTTGAATTTGATGCATCTTCTAGAGCTTTGAGTATTTTAAATGATCGTTATTTAGTTCAAGATGAATATTTTGGAGCTAAAAAAATGTTAACAGCTGCAGCGCTAACCTATGTTGCAGGAATGTTATCGACCCTTCTTTCATTACTTAGAATTGTCTTAGTTGTTTTAGGAAATGATCGAGGAAGAGACTAAGCCAAAAGGCTTTTTCTTTTTGTTTAAAAAGGTTATAATAAGGTAGCATGGAGGAATAATGTATGAAAGCTTTTTTTAGAAAACATCGTTTTAAAATCGTGTTAACATTTTTAGTTATTGTTTTTGTATATATATGTTTTTACATGCTTTGGGTACATGTTCCTTACACAAAGCATAAAAATGATTTAGTAAGTATACAAGAAGAAATATGTAGTCAATATCATTATGACTATGATGACTATTTTAATGCTTATCAAAATAAGAAAATAAATTATATTGTTAAAGTAAAAAATAAAAAGAAAACAATGTATGTTGTATGTAATAAGAAATTAAAAAAGGTGGATACTTTTGAAGGTGAAACTATTTCTAAAAAAGAAGTGAAGAATGCTTTTGTTCAAAAATATCAAGTAAATCCAACAAAAGTAGAGATAGGATATGAAAATGATCAATTTGTTTATTGTTTAACTTATAAAGGAAAGGATACTTTATTATATGCGTTTTATTCTTTAGATAATGGAGAATTTTTGAAAGCATATAAATTATAAAAAGATATGATTAAATATTTAAAAGATTTAGAATGTATAAATTTAGAAAGATTATTACTTTTAAGAGGGAAAGAACTCTCTTTGACAGATGAAGAATGTCATATATTACTATTGATTGATACTTTTGTTACGTTGCATAAAAAAATGATTACACCTTCATTATTATTAAAATATTCATCACTTACTCCTCATGAAATGGATCATATTTTAGATTCTCTTTTAAAGAAAAAATGGATTTTTAATAAAAATGGAGCGATATGTTTAAATCATTTTGAAGAAAAACTTTTAGAAAATAAAGAAGCTCCAGTAGAAGAAAAAATGAATATGATTGATGTTTTTGAAGAACAATTTGGTAGACCATTAACACCGATGGAATTTGATAGTATTAAAGAGTGGGTTCAAAGCGGTTATAGTGAAGAAATGATTTTAAAAGCTTTAAAAGAAGCTGTTAAAAGTCAAGTTTTAACTTTAAGATATATTGAAGGTATTTTAATTAATTGGGCTCAAAATGGAGTTAAAGAAAGATATATTGATGAAAAACCACAAGAAAGAAAAGTAAAAGAAAGTCATTATCATTGGTGGGAAGATGAATAAAGAAAAAACAAACAAAGTATTAGATTACTTTGAAGAACTCTTTCCTGACGCTCATTGTGAACTCAATCATCAAAATGTCTTTGAACTTTTAGTAGCTGTCATGCTTTCAGCACAAACAACTGATAAAAAAGTCAATCAAGTGACGGCTTCACTTTTTAAAAAGTATCCTACTGTTGAATCTTTTGCTTTAGCATCTTTGGAAGATCTACAAAATGATATTAAAATAATTGGACTTTATAGAAATAAAGCTAAAAATTTAAAGAAAATGGCACAGGTTTTGCTTGAAGAATACAATGGTGAAGTGCCAAAAACAAGAAAAGAATTAGAAAGTTTACCAGGAGTAGGTAGAAAAACAACGAATGTTGTTTTATCTGTTGGTTTTGATGAACCTGCATTTGCTGTAGATACACATGTTGAACGGATTTCTAAAAGATTAGGCTTTGCTAAAAAAGATGATACAGTAAATGATGTTGAAAGAAAGGTTTGTCGTTCTATTCCTAGAGATAGATGGAATAAAGCACATCATCAGTTCATATTCTTTGGTAGATATTTTTGTAAAGCACAAAATCCAAATTGTAAAGAATGTCATTTATATGATATGTGTAAAGATAAAATAAAAGAAGTGAGAAAATAAGCATGGATCAAAATATTCAAAAAATATTAGAAATAAAAAATAAAAAAATGCAAAAAGCATTTAATCAAAATCATATTGAATTACTTTTTTTAGATAACAAACAAGAATTATTAAATTATTTAGATTCTTTACTTAAAGATGATCAAACAGTAGGTGTTGGTGGTTCAATGACTTTATTTGAAACAGGAGTTATTAATTATTTAAGAAATAAACCCGTTCGTTTTTTAGATCGTTATCAAGAAGGTCTTTCTAGAGATGAAATTGAAGATGTTTTTCATCAATCATTACTCGCTGATGTTTATTTAACAAGTTCAAATGCAATCGATAGAAATGGAAATCTTTATAATATTGATGGAAATGGAAATCGAGTAGCAGCAATGATTTATGGTCCTAAAAAAGTGATTGTGATTGTTGGCATGAATAAGATTTTTGATGATGAAGATTCAGCTATTCAACATATTAAAAACATATCATGTCCAGCTAATGCATTACGTTTACATAAGAACACACCATGTGTTCAAGTTGGAAAATGCGTAGATTGTCAAAGTGACGATCGTATATGTAGTGCTTATGTGAAGATTGCAAGGCAACCGTTAAGTAGAATGACGGTGCTTGTTATAAATGAAGAATTAGGATATTAGGGGGGAATACTATGTTTGAAAAAGTAAATATTCAAGATTTAAAGTTTAATCCTTTTGATGAAATTAGTAATCATTGGGTACTTATTTCAGCTAAAAAAGATGGAGTTGTTAATACAATGACAGCAAGTTGGGGACAACTTGGACATTTATGGGGTAAAAATGTAATGACTGTTTATATTCGACCTCAAAGATATACGAAAGAATTTGTAGATGCCGGAGATTATTTTACTGTTACTTTATTTGATGGTTATAAAAAGGAATTAGGTGTTTTAGGTTCTAAATCTGGTAGAGATGGCGATAAAATTGCTGAAGTTTCTTTTGATATAGAGGAAGTAGAAAATCAACCAACTTTTAAACAAGGTAAAATGGTTTTTGTATGTAAGAAAATTTATAGTGATATGATTGATCCTAAACAATTTATTGATTCATCTTTAGATGAAAGATGGTATCCACAAAAAGATTATCATCAAAGATATATTGGTGAAATTATTGCTGTTTATGAAAATAAATAAGAGTTAAAAGAGGTTCGAATGAACCTCTTTTATGCGTCTGAACGTTCAAATTTATTTTTCATTGAAAGACTTGATTCGTTTAAAACAAGTGAAATTGTTTTATTTGTTTCTTCTTTTAACATATCAGCTATTTCTTGATTGGCTTGATGTTTAAGTTGAAGTTGTTTGTTTAAATCGTTTTCTTTTTGTAAAAGTTCATCATAGATGTTTATTAAGTGATGCCCTTTAGCCATAACATTTTTTTGATAACGTTCGATATGAATAGATGATTTCTTATAGGAAGCATCTGCCATAGCAGCAATTAAACGACTTGACCAATAGAAATTATCTGTAGAAACAGTATCTGTTGTATTAGATAAATAATCTGGTGTTTCACTGATACTTCCATAGAAAGGAACCAATGCGTTAAAGACATTTGATGCATAGGCGATCCATTCAATTGCTTGAAAAGACTTAGGTACATCATTCCTTAATTGAATAACTGATAAAAAGTCATTACGATTAATTCCTATAGGACGGTACATTCCTTTTTTTGATAAATCTCCATATGTTTTATAAGGGTCAAAATCAGTTCCTTGGAAATGTAAAGATAAAACATATTTAACATCTTCTACTGTAATTTTCTTTTCTGGTACTTGTGACCATGGAATATCATCATCAAATGGTTGATGATTAAATGTATGTGGATTAAAATATCTTTCAATATCATAAGCACGTGGTGTATTGTAAATATGATCAGAATCATCATGACTTCCAAATGTGTCACGAGCATTAAATTTAGAACTTAAAGAAAGATCTAGATGATATTTTTCTATGAATTCTTTCATATCTAAAGAACACATATGATTTTTCTTGGAAGTAAGTGCATCTTCTAAATCAAAATTATCAATACCAAATTGATTAGGCATAGCTACATAGTGATCATCTGGAACTTTTTTAGCTATCCAATGATGTCCACCAATTGTTTCTAACCACCATATTTCATTTTGATCTTGAAAAGCAATTCCATTCATTTCATAGGTACCATATTTCTCTAATAGTTGACCTAATCTTTCAACACCTTCACGGGCACTATGAATATAAGGTAAAACAATATAAACAATATCTTCTTCTCCAATTCCACCAGGAATATTGTTTTCTTGATCATATTCTACTAATGGATCAGCCCCTAATACTCTTGGATTTGAGGTAATTGTTTCTGTTGCTGTCATCGCAATATTTTCTTCATTAATACCGCTGGCAGCCCAAATTCCTTTTCCTTTAACCGCATTAGGCATTGCTGTATAAGACATAGGATGATCTGGTAAATCAATTTCTAAATGTGAAATAACTGTTTTATATTTTCTTTTTTGTTCTTTTGAAGAAATGACAATAAATTTTTTAGGTGTAAAACCATTAGCTCCAGAATCATCATTTCTAGCAATCATTGTAGAACCATCATAGGATGCATTTTTTCCTACTAATAATGTTGTACAAGACATAAAATTCCCCCTTTATGTTTTTATATTATAATACAAAAAAAGGGAAATGCATCCCTTATGATTGATATTTAATGGTAAATTGACTTCTACCATTTCTTTTAGAATGATAAAGAGCCTCATCAGCTTCTTTAAAAGCTTCATCAAAAGTTAATGATGTATTAAATGCATAAATACCCATACTCATAGAAAAACGAAGACGATTATGAGATAAAGTAATTTCATCTAAATGATTCATTAATTCTTTACATAAATAATTTAAATCATTTTGAATATTTTTCACAAAGATAACAAATTCATCTCCACCCAATCTAATTACAACATCATCTTGATTTGTATAAAACAATAAATACTTAGCTAGTGAAATTAATAATTCATTTCCTGATAAATGACCATAAGTATCATTAACTTCTTTAAAATGATCAATATCTAAAACAATTAAAGCATTTTTTTGACCAGGATGATGCTTAATATATTCATTAACAATATATTTTCCAGCTTCTAAATTATATAAATGAGTAAGAGAATCTCTTTGAGCTCTTTGTTTTAAAGTATTTTGTTCATGCCAACGATGAGTAATATCTGAAGCTGTTGCTAGTATGATTTCAGGTTCATCATTTGAATTATAAATAGTAGTAGCATCTAATGATTTAACATAATAATCTTTTGAATTTCTTTGATGTTCTCTAAAAATAATTGGTCCTTTACTTTTTTGAGTAAATAAATCAACTATTTTTTGCTTATCTTCTTCAAAGACAGTAGACTTTGAAGAAGTAACATAATCTAAATAATGATCATAAACTCTTTTTTTAGATTGATCTAAAATATCAATAATCATACGATCTTCATGAATATGATATTCTAATATAGAAATAGAATTATCTTTTAATGCCATTTGATATTTTTCTTTTTCAATTAATGAATTTAATTCTCTATTTTTAATAGGCGTAATATCACTTATACAACTTTGAACAAGAACATCTTTTTGTAAATTAAAAATAAATTGTCCTTGATCATAAACCCATAAATAACTATGATCTTTTCTTCTAATACGATACTCTAATTGATGTCTTTCAAGAGAAGAGACGTCTTTTGAAAGTGTTTCAATGACATGATAAACATCATTTTTATGAATACAATTAATCCACTGATTTTGTACATCGTTTAAAAATTCTTCTTTACTATGATATAAAAGTAGATTTAATAAATGGTCATTTACATCGATAATTGTTAGATTTTTATCTAATTTAAAAGAACATATAGGTAATGAAAAAGATTCTTCTTTTTCATGAGTTATGTTATTTTCTATAGAAGTATGAAGAAGTTCTATTTGATTATTTTTAAGTACAATACTATAAAAGTATTGAGTTGTTGCTTGATATTCTTCCATATGAAGAATAAAACTACCTTCACTTACACATACTGAATCATTTTGATAAATAATATTTGTATTAAATTCATCAATAAAGAATGTAAATTGATTAGATTTGTATTGCTTTAAATGATTAATAATATCATCATATGTTAATACACCTTCTGTATTTAAACCCATGGCTTTGATATTTTTAGATAAATAGGGTAGTAATTGTTCAATATCTTGATTATTAAAAATCATTTCTAGAATATTTTTTGTATATGTTTCATAATTTTCAATAGCCATTTTCTTTTTCCTCGCTATCTTATTATAACATTATCTAAAATAAAAACCATTCATTTGTTTAAATGAATGGTTTTTCGTTAAGATACTGTAAAATGAATGGTTTTTTCAACAGATGCTGAACCATTAGATTCTAAGAATTTAATAGAATATGAACGTCCATGACTTAAATTAGAAAATGTAGCGCTATGATGGTTAACAGATGAAAGTACATTTCCATTTTGATCATATAAAGCAATTGTCACACTATGACCTTGACCTTGAACTGAAATGCTTGCTTGAATAGAGGTTGATGAAATAGTTGCCCCATCATTTATTTGACCACTATCACAAGAAAGTGATGCATTTACTGTTGATAAATTAATAGATAAATCTTTTTCTATTTGATTAGATGTACGTTCTGGTGCTCTTTCATAACTATAGAAACCAATTACTTTTACATTTTGATTGACTGTATAGTTTAGGGTTCCACTTGAAGTAGAGAAGTTTTCTCGATGAAGCTCTTGACCATTTTGATCTTGAACGACAACTGTATAAACAACTTTACCAAATGTTTTCGTTGCATCATTAGCATTTTCATCAGTAACGGCGTTTTCAGGATTATATGGAGCAAAGTTAAAGGTAATACTTTGACCACTTAAACTTACATCAAATGAAGAAAGTCCAGCTAAATTAAAGACATCACTATCAACGCTTTGAGCAGGGGCAGTTCCTTTTTTAAACCAAGCTTGAATAATCATATCTTCGCTCATTCCTTCACTTGGTGAAACATATGGATAAATACCTTTGACCATCGCTGCTTGTTCAACATCATCTGGTTGATCAGGATAAGATTTTTGACTTCCTTTACTTTGCAAATGATTTAAAAGTGTTTGAACAACTTTACCAGGATAAGCTTTATATTGACTCGTTGTTTTACCTTTATCAATACCTTCTTTACCAAATCCCATCCATACAGAACAGATATAGTCAGATGTATAAGCTGACATCCATAAATCACGGCTTTTACCTGCCATTCCATTTTTAGCCGTACTAGCCCAGTTAGAAGTACCTGTTTTAGCACCTACATTTTCAATACCACTGACATACGCATAATTACCACTACCATTTTTAGTATAATCTAGCATGACTTGTCTTACCATAAAAGCACTGGCTTTTGAATAAGCACTTTGTTTAGCATTGTTTTGAATTTCTTCATCTATATTAAATGTTTCACCTGTTTGGACAACTTCAACATAATTGATTGTATGACTTTCAGTATATAAGCCATTATTAGAAATAGTAGCGTAAGCTCCTGCCATTTCAAGTGGGGAAATACCATAAGACCAACCACCAATGGCACTTGCTAGACCAATATTTTCTTTATTCATTGAAATACCAATAGATTCCATCGCTTCTTGGATTTTATCACTACCAATTTTTTGTTGAACTTCATCAAATGTTTTAATAGCTGGTATATTCCATGAATTTTCAAGAGCGTTTTCAACTGTTACTAAGCCATGGAACTGACGATCCCAGTTTTTAAATTTACCATTATAGTAATCATCATCATTAATTGAATGTCCTGTAGACCAATCAAGATTTTCAAAAGCAAGTCCATAATCCAAAAATGGTTTTACAGATGAACCAGGTTGTTGTTTTTGTGTAGCATAATTATAATTACCAAAGTTATAATTACGTCCACCAATGACAGCGACAATACGACCATCTTGGCTTGATTGAACAGCACCACCCATGCGCATATCTTCATCACTATAATCATATTTTTCACCATTACCAATAGCAGCAGCAAGTGCTTGGGTTTCACTATTACAATATGTATAGATATTCATTTGTGTTTTTAAAGGATCTAATCCTGTTCTTTTCTTTACTTCATCTGTTACGATATCTACATAAGCTGCATTAACGGAACTGTTTGTAATTTTAGATGAGCATAACATGTTTTCAACCTTCACATTTTTGGCGTCATCACATTCTTTTTGAGTGATATAACCATGCTTCACCATAAGATTTAAAATTGTATTACGTCTTTCCGTAGCGTTATTTAAACAATAATAAGGATCATAGTTGTATGGTGAATTTAAACTTCCTGCAAGCATAGCTGCTTCTGGTAGGGTCAATTCACTAACATCTTTATCAAAATAATAACGAGAAGCAGAAGAAATACCAATTGAACGTGTACTTCTACCAAAATAGATCTTATTTAAATAAAGTGTTAAAATTTCCTCTTTACTTAAAGCTTTATCCGCTTGGATAGCAAGAATAATTTCACTAAACTTTCTCGTATATGTTTTTTCAGCATTAGGGAAGTAAGCTTTTTTAATCAATTGTTGGGTGATTGTAGAACCTCCACCTCTAATACCTCCGGCTACTAAATTAGACATAGCTGCTTTAGCAATACGTGGTAAGTCAAAACCATTATGTTCAAAGAAACGAGAATCTTCAGCAGCAACAACAGCATCAACAAGAACTTGTGGAAGATCTTCATAGGTGATATTTTCTCTTGTTCCATTTTCTTCACTACCATAAGTATAAAGAACTTGTCCTTGATCATCGTACATCACACTTGCACCGGATGATAAAAGTTTCTTTGCATCAAAGGTTTCTGTATCTTTATAGACACCATAGGCTAGAACACTCACACCACCAATTAAAGCAACTAAGATACATATAGTAAGAGCGATAAATACTTTCTTTTTATTTATTTTCTTTTGAGTTTTATTTTTTTTCGAAGACATAAGATACCTCCATATTTTTCTTATACAAGTATACCTTATTTTGTATATTAAAAGCAAATTTTAGCCAAAAATAAAAGCCAACATTGTTGACTTTTATTGATTCGTATTTGGATTTGGTTGACTACTTTCACCACTTGAGCTACTACTATTACCACCAGAAGAACCACCGCTTGTATTACCTCCAGTAGTACCACTAGAAGTACCACTATTATCTGTTGAGGTTCCATTATTAGAAGAACCATTATTTTCAGTATTTGTATTTGAATTGTTGTTTTGATTATTTGAATTGTTATTAGTTTCAGAAGATTGATTTTCATTTGTATTGGTTTGATTTTCTTCTGTTTGTGTTTCTTCAGTTGTTTCTTCGCTTATTGCAGCATGTCCTTCATGCTTAGTTCCTTTTTTATAATAATCATCTCCATCTTTTACAACAGTAGAAGGTTGTGAAGGATATGATTTATCTCCTTTTTTACTTTGTAGATGCTTTAATAAAGTTTGTACTACTTTACCAGGATAAGCTTTATAACGACTGGTTGTTTTTCCTTTTTCAATACCTTCTTGACCAAATCCCATCCATACAGAACAAATATAATTAGAATTATAAGCAGTCATCCATAAATCACGACTCTTACCAGCCATGCCTTTTTTAGCACTGCTGCCCCAGTTAGAAGTACCTGTTTTAGCACCGACATTAGAAAGACCAGATAAGTATGCATAGTTACCACTACCATTTTTAGTATAATCTAACATCACTTGTCTTACCATATAAGCACTAGCTTTGGAATAGTCACTTTGTTTAGCATTGTTTTGAATTTCTTTATCAATCTCATATCTTTCACCAGTTTGAACAACTTCAATATAATTGATTGTATGACTTTCAGTATATAAGCCATTATTAGAAATCGTTGCATAGGCACTTGCCATTTCAACTGGAGAAATTCCTTTATTCCATCCACCAATAGCATAAGATAAATTGGTTACATTACTTTCACTGGACATATCAATACCAATTGATTCCATTGCGGAAGTAACGCCTGATTTACCGATTTCTTTAGTCACTTCTTCATAAGTTTTAATGGCTGGGATATTCCAAGAATTTTCTAGAGCACTTGTAAGTGTAACAGTTCCATGGAATTTTCTATCCCAGTTTTTAGGAGTAAATTTACCTTTAGAATAAGGTGTATCCTCTAATGTTTTACCAGTACACCAATCTAAGTTTTCAAAAGCTAAACCATAATCTAAAAACGGTTTTACAGAAGAACCGGGTTGTTGCTTACTTGTTGCATAGCTGTAATTTCCAAAGTTATAATTACGACCACCAATAACAGCGACGATACGACCATCTTGACTTGATTGAACAGATCCACCCATACGCATATCTTCATCACTATAACTATATTTTTCACCATTACCTAAAGCACTCGCAAGTGTTTGAGTATCAACATCACAATAAGTATAGATATTCATTTGGGTTTTTAAAGGATCAAGTTTTGTTCTTTTTTTAACTTCAGCTGTTACCATATCAACATAAGCAGCAAGTGTGTTATTATTGGTTGTAGGTGAAGCACAAAGTGTATTTTCAATCTTTGTATTAACTGCTTCGTCATATTCACTTTGAGTAATATAACCATGTTTAACCATGAGTTTTAAAATAGTATTACGTCTTTTTGTAGCGTTATTTAAACAATAATAAGGATCATAGTTATAAGGTGAATTTAAGCTACCTGCAAGCATGGCTGCTTCTGGAAGTGTTAATTCACTTACATCCTTATTAAAATAATATTTTGTAGCAGCAGCAATCCCAATTGAGCTTGTACTTCTACCAAAATAAATCTTATTTAAATAAAGAGTTAAGATTTCTTCTTTACTTAAAGCTTTATCTGCTTGAATAGCAAGAATAATTTCACTAAATTTACGTGAGTAAGTTCTTTGAGCATCAGGGAAATATGTTTTCTTGATTAACTGTTGAGTAATGGTAGAACCACCACCTGTAATATCTCCCGCTTTTAAGTTAGATAATGCCGCTTTAACAATACGTGGTAAATCAAAACCATTATGTTCAAAGAAACGAGAATCTTCAGCAGCTACAATGGCATCTACTAAAACTTGTGGTAAGTCATCATAGGTCACATTTTTTCGTGTACCGTTTTCTTGACTACCATAAGTGTACATAATATCACCATTACTGTCATACATGACACTTGCTCCAGAGGATAACAGTTTTTTAGAATCAAAAGTAGCTGTATCCTTATATACACTATAACCAAATATACATGCAAAAACTAAGATTAAACAAAGAATAAGCATTGTTACTACTTGAATGATTTTTTTTGAATTTAATTTTTTTGTTTGTCTTTTCATTTAAATACCTCACAATAATATTGATCAATAATTTCTAAATAATGAAGACGAGGAAGAAATCCTTGCCTTATCAAATGACCTTTTTCTTTTATTGTTTCATAACGAAGGGATTTACGATCGTTTTTTCTATATGCTTCTACCATAAAAGAAGCATCTAAGAGATAAACTTCATTCACTTTTGTAAAGGCGATAATTAAAAAAGCAATTCCTCCATGATGAATGACTTTATCGAGATGATTAATTTGATGTAAAGAAATGTTCGTAAAGGGAAAAGATAATGTTTTTGTTTCTTTTGCTTCAAAATCAATATATTTTCCTTTATAAATACCATTATAATCTGTTGTTGAAGGGGTTCTAAAATAAGCTTCTACTATTTTTGCTGAACTTCTTTCTGGATAAGAAACCTTGACAATTTGAATAGGGGTAGGTTTTTTATGAATAACTGCAATATCATGTGATAAATAATATTCATTTGTTAAGTTAATATCTTCTTCTAAGTTCATTCCACGGTGAGCAGTATTATGTTTACCTTCAATCATAGATGTATAATGATTATTTTTTTTCTTATTTGGATAATTAACCATAGAAACTCCTTTTTATTTGCATATATATGGGTATTATAACACATATTTTTTTTGTGATAACAACTCTTTGATAAGAAATCATATTTTATCTTGAAAAAAGGAAATAAATTGGTACAATGAGGTAAAGGAGTTGAAAAGCATGGAATATAAAGTCGTATTAAGTCCAAAAAAAATTGTCAGTAAAGAATTTAAAGTTGATTTTAAAGGGTACAATGCGGATGAGGTTGATCACTTCTTGGATCAAGTTGTAAAAGATTATGAAGCTTTTGCTGGACTATTGAATAATTCTTATGATAGAATAGAACAGCTTGAAAGACGTCTTGCTGATCAAAAAGCTATGATAGCTCGATTAGAAAGAGAAAAAGCTTTACAAGATGATAACTTAAGAGCATTAGAAGATAATGTTTCTTCCAATGTAGATATCTTAAAAAGATTATCATTATTAGAAAAAGCAGTATTTCAAAATAAATAACAAATGACAGATAATCGCTGCTTCATTGAAGTAGAGGAAAGTCCAGGCTGCCACAATCTGCGATGATTGTAGTGTTTGTGCCTCACGAATCAATAAGTGAGGGTAGTGTAAACTAACGACAGAAGGAAAACCTAAGGGCAACTATGGTAGAACTTCATAAATGGCTCCACAGAGACAATTCCATAGGAAACTATGGCTGAAAAGAGGAAAGCTCCGCAAGGCAGAAACCCAAATTTGGTAGGGGAACCTTTAAAACGGAATTGAACGGGATAGAGGACGTGTAAACGTAGATAAATGATTATCTAATACAGAACTTGGCTTATTATCATTTGTTTTAAATTGGCATGGAAACATGTCTTTTTTTAATAGAACTGAGGGGAAAATATGCAAAGAAAAACACTTCATAAACAATATAAAAAACTAGGTATATCAGCAGTTAGAAGAATTGGCTTTAGCTTTTTTGCGGTTATTTTAATAGGATCGATTTTATTAAGTTTACCAATGAGTCATACCATTCATTCAACAAGTAGTTATTTAGATCATCTATTTGTTGCAACTTCAGCAACCTGTGTAACAGGCTTAGTGACTCATGTAACAGCTAGTGAATATACGCTTTTTGGACAAATAGTCATTATTTTATTGATTCAAATAGGTGGGTTAGGATTTTTAACACTGATGTCGATGTTCTTTGTTCTTTTAAAAAGAAAACTAACCTACGCTAATAAGATTGTCATGCAGGAAGCTTTAAATAGAAATTCATTAAATGAAACAGGTATTTATATTAAAAGAGTTATTAAATATACAGTTTGTTTTGAACTTATTGGAGCAATTTGTCTTGCTTTTGTTTTTATTCCACAATTTGGAATCCTTAAAGGAATTTATTATAGTTTATTTCATGCAATTTCAGCATTTTGTAATGCTGGATTTGATATTTTAGGAAATAATTCAATGGTTCCTTATGTAGGCAATGTTTGGATCAATTTAGTTATTTGTGGTTTGATTATTGCTGGTGGTTTAGGTTTTGTTGTGTGGATCGATTTACGTTTATCTTTGATTCATTATAGAGAACATTTTAAGTATTTTAAAATGAAAAGGTATTTAGAATCTTTATCTTTACATACAAAGATTGCATTGATTTCTACATTTGTTTTAATTTTTGGAGGAATGACCGTTATTTTCATATTAGAATTTCAAAATCCGCTAACATTAAAATCTTTACCATTTTCACAAAAGATACTCGCAAGTTTTTTTCAATCAGTAACACTTAGAACAGCTGGATTTGCGACAGTAGATATGGCTTCTTTACATCAAGCAACGAAGTTTTTTATGTCTATTATTATGTTTATCGGTGGTTCTCCTGCAGGAACTGCTGGTGGTGTTAAAACGGTAACTTTTGTTATTGGATTGTTATACGTCCGTGCATTAATGCGCGGTGATGAAAATATTCATGTTTTTAAAAGAACAATTGATGATCAAATTGTTAAAAGAGCATTAACAATTATGTTGATTAGTTTTGCGATTGCTTTAACAGGTTTATTTATTTTATCAATAAGTGAGCAGGCAGATTTTATTGATCTACTTTTTGAAGTTTTTTCTGCTTTTGCGACAGTAGGATTAACAGCGGGTCTTACACCAACACTGACATTTGTTGGAAAAATTGTTATAATTATTTTGATGTATATAGGACGTATTGGTCCTATTACTATGGTTTTGATTTTTGTAAGAAAATATAACGCTAAGAAAGGAAAAGATGTGAACTATATAAAAGAACATATCTTAATAGGATAATGAGATGGAAAAACAATTTGTTGTATTAGGGCTTGGAATTTTTGGCTCTACACTTGTAAAGACACTTTCTCAATATGGTAGAGAAGTCATTGCAATTGATAAAAATCCTGAAAATGTACAAAGAGTGGCAGATTTTGCGACAAAAGCAGTTATTGGTGATGTCACAGATTTTCAATTTTTATCAGATTTAGGATTAGATGATATGGATGTAGGAATTGTTGCTATTGGAGATCGATTAGAAGATAGTATTTTAGCTACAATGAATCTAAAAGAACTGGGAGTACCTTATGTTATTGTTAAAGCTAAAAACAAACGTTTTAAAGTTGTTTTAGAAAAAATAGGTGCTGATTATGTTGTCCGTCCTGAAAAAGAAATGGGAGAAAAAGTAGCAAGAACATTACTTCGAAAAAATATTAAAGATTTAATTGAATTAGATGAAGAAAATTGTATTGTTGAAATGAAAGTACCTCAAGCATGGGTAGGAAAAACATTATCACAACTAGATTTAAGAAAACTTTATAGTATCAATGTTTTAGGTAAACGAAATCCTCATACACATAAGTTAGAAGTTCCTGTAGATCCTAATTTAGAAATAGAATTAAATGATACTTTCCTTGTTTTAGCACAAACTGATGAAATAGAAAAATATGATTATTTATTATAGAGGTCTATTATGAAAAACGAAGAAACTTTATTTTTGTTTGCTAAAGCAATCAAAAGCTTAATAAAAAAACAGCCTTTAGATAAAATTACTGTAACAGATATTGTTTCAACAGCAGGAAAAACCAGACAAACATTTTATCGACATTTTCAAGATAAATATGATTTAGTTAATTGGTATTTTGAAAAATTAGTTTTAAAATCATTTGAAGAAATGAATCAAGGTGGTACTTTACAAGAAGCCTTAAATTTAAAGTTTGCTTTTATTGAACAAGAACATCCATTCTTCAAAGAAGCTTTTAAATCTAATGATTATAATAATCTTATTCATTATGATTTTTGTTGTATTTATGATTTTTATAAAGAATATATACATAAAAATACAGGAAAAACATTATCTTCTGATATAGATTTTTTACTTAAAATGTATTGTAGAGGTTCTGTAGATATGACTGTAGAATGGGTTTTAAATGATATGCCTATTTCTAAAGAAGATATTGTTACTTATCTAATAGAAGCTATACCTGATAAACTAAAAGAATGTATGATGTAAATAGATAAGATAAAATTGTTTAAGAGAAGAGATAAACCGGATGAAGTTAAAACGAAGTAAAAATAAAATGATTGAAAGATTTTTACAAGGTTTTTTAATTATAATTTTAGTAATTTTGACTATTTTTATGATGAATGATGTTAATAAGATACAAGGAAATGCAAGAGTTATTAACTATGCAGGCATTATTCGAGGAGCGACACAAAGAGAAATTAAGTTAGAAATATCAGGTAATAAGAATAATAGTTTAATAAGGTATTTAGATAATATTTTTGATGGTTTGATGGATGGCGGAGGAAAATATCAACTCACAAAGTTAAATGATCAAAAATATCAAAAGAAATTAGTTGAATTGAATAAATCATGGATTTCTTTAAAAGAAGAAATTCAAAAAGTAAGAGAAGACGGTTATGAAAATACAAATATTATTGAAATGAGTGAGAATTATTTTTATCTTGCTGATGAAACAGTAAGTGCTGCTGAAGAGTATTCTCAATATTGTGCTTCTCAACTTGATATGATTGAAAAAGGACTTATTGTTACTTGTACATTAATAATTTGTATCATTATCAGAGAGTCTATTTCTGCGGTTGTTCTCATGAAAAAGAATAAAGAACTTAATAAGTTAGCTTATATTGATTTACATACAGGACTTCCAAATAGAAGTCGTGTGGAAGAACTTTTAATAGAATATCATCAATTTGAAAAGCCAACAGCAATGATTATTTTTGATTTAAATGATTTAAAAGAAGTAAATGATACATTAGGTCATATTGCTGGAGATACACTTATTATGAATTTTGCTCATATTATAAGAACATCTATTCCAGAAAAGTATTTTGTAGGAAGATATGGTGGAGATGAGTTTATTGCTTTATTAAATGATGTAAGTGAAGATGAAGTGAAATCTATTATTAAAAAGGTTCAAGATGAAGCAAATCGTTATAATGAATTAAGTAAACAAATATATATTGAATTTGCTTATGGATATGCACTTTCTATTAATTATCAAGAAGCTAATTTAAAAGTATTATTGAATCAAGCAGATAAAAATATGTATGAATGTAAAACACGTATGAAACAAGCTAAACAAAACTTGAAAAAGTAGGTTCAAAATGAACCTATTTTTTTGTAAATAACTTTTGAAACAAAAAGATAGGTGAAGTATGTTATAAATCAAGTGTAGTAAAAATAAATAAAAAAAGAAAGAGGAATAGTATTATTCATAGTGGAATGACAAGTGATACAGCAGCTAGAACACTGCTTAGAGATAATGAAGTATTTGCTTCTTTATTCAATACAGTGTTCTTTGATGGAGAAGAAGTCATAGATTATAAAACGTTAGTCTCTTATGAAAATGATCAATTGGTATTAATAGATCATCAAGATATTAAAAGAAGAAGAGATATTGTAAAAAAAGCAAGATGGGATGAGTTAGCTCGCTATGATGATATGAAAAAAGAGTTAGATGCTCAACTTGCTGAAGCAAAGATAAAAGTAGCAGTAGAAGCTGAAATAAAAGCTAAAGCTGAATTTGTATTAAAACTTTTCAAAAGCAAATATTTAAATGAAGAAACAAAATGGCTTGAAGATCTTACCGAATATCAATATGATCAAATATTTAAGAAGTTAATAGAAGATGCTAGTCTAGAAGAAATAAAGAAAATAATAGGTGATTAAAGTACGAGAAATCGTATTTTTTTTATATATTTAATAAAAGGGATTGTTTTTTATGAAAAATCATGTGTAATATTGGCAATTTGGGGATTTTTAGGAGGACAATTATGAAACAAAATAGTGGAAAGCAATTAGCAAAAAAAATGCTGATTGCATTAGTGTGTGGTTTAATTGCTGGATTTGGATGCATTATATTTAGAGAGCATTTAAATTCAAGTGGTCAAGGAGAATTATGGAAAACAATTAATAATATCTTATTTCAAGATATTACAGCAGAAGGTGCAACAAGTGCGATTGGTATTTTCTATATAATCGGTCAGTTATTTGTAAATGCATTACAATTAATTATTGTACCAATGGTATTTGTTTCTATTACACTTGCGATTTGTACAATTACCGATACAAAGAAATTAGGAAGAATATCTTCTAAGACAATTTTAACTTTCTTTACAACAACAGTTTGCGCTTTAATTTTTGCAGGGGTTGTAAGTACTGTTGTTTATCATTTAGGTTTATTTAATGCTGTTGATGCAGGAAAGATTACTGTTCAACAAGGAACAGCAGGTTCTAATCCATTAAATATTATTGTATCAATTATACCTAATAATTTTATAAGTGCTTTTACAACAAATGGTAATGTACTTGCTATTGTCTTTTTAGCAGTTGTAACAGGTTTATCAATGAATGCTTTAGAAGAACAAACTAAAACATTGAAAAAAGTATTTGAAGAAGTATCTAAAATTATTAGTTTATTTTTAACATTTGTTATTAATAAGTTTGCTCCATTTGCAATCTTTTGTTTACTGACAAGAACTTTTGCTATTTATGGAATTGATTCATTAAAACCAGCATTAGCTTATGTTGTTACCGTTATTATTGCTTTATTTGTTTATTTATTTGTTGCTTATCCAATTTATTTAATGACAATGGCTAGAGTAAATCCTAAACCATTTATGAAAAAAGCTGCAAAAGTTGCCTTATTTGGATTTTCAACATCATCATCTGCAGCTTCACTTCCATTAAATAGAAAAACAACAGTAGAAGAATTAGGAGTTCACGATCAAATAGCATCCTTTGTTTTACCATTAGGTATGACAGTAAATATGGATGGTACAGCCATTATGCAAGTTATTGCTGCAATGTTTGTAGCAGTAAGTTCAGGATATAAAGTAACATTTATGTCTATGGCGATTATCGCTATTTTAGCTTTAATTGCTTCTATTGGAACACCAGCTGCACCAGGAGCAGGTGCTATTATTCTCTTTACAATTCTAACAGGAATGGGTTATACAAATGATGCAGCATTACTTGCTTATTCATTAATTCTAGCAATCAATAGACCAATTGAAATGTTAGTCACTTCGCTCAATGTTACAGGAGATGCTGCTACTTCAGTGATTGTTGCTAAAAAAGAAAATATGTTGGATGAAGAGATTTATCATAGTTAATAAAGAATGATTACGAAACGATGTTTCGTAATTTTTTTTTTACTTTTTTAAATAAAAAAGAAGAAAAAAGATAAAAAAATGACGATATACATAGTGGAGGTAAAACCATGGATACTATAATAAAAGATACACTTAGTCAGCATAAAATCATGTTGGATCAAAATTGTAAATTGATGATCAGTCATGAAGAAATGTTATCAAGAATCATCAAAGAATTTGTAGAAGAAGCAAAACATTTAAGTATTGAAGAGATTATCAAAATTGTACAAGATGAGCATCGTTTTCAAAGATTGAATAATGAAAATTCGATACCAGGATATGGAACAGTCAGGTTTGATTTCTTTGGATGT
>NZ_PYLQ01000030.1 GCF_003024685.1 Faecalibacillus intestinalis
AAGCAAGTAAGACCCCTTAAAGACGATAAGGTAGATAGGTCAGGAGTGTAAGCATGGTGACATGTTAAGCGGACTGATACTAATAGGTCGAGGGCTTGACCGAAAAGGCAAGCGAGCTTGAAAGAAGAAAAACTACTGTCTGGTTTTGAGTGTCCTGAAGACACTTGAAAAGAAGAATCTGGTAATGATAGCATGATGGACACACCTGTACCCATTCCGAACACAGAAGTTAAGCATCATCGCGGCGAAGATAGTACATTGTGCGAAAATAGCTCGTTGCCAGTTCCTTCTTTTTTTTTTATGTTTTTTACATGATCATTGACAGGTCATACCCTTGTGGTATGGCTTTTTTAGTATGTATTTGATCATTGATATTAAATATTCTATTTTTTATAGTGATCAAATGTAAGTATTGATATATTTTTTATTGATTATTTCATTTAAAGATAACTTGCTTTAATAACTATCCATTTAAGAATGATTATTTTTATTAAATAATCAAAGCTAAAAGTTCAAAATTAGTATCTATTCTATTAATAAGATGGTTATTTATCCAAAATTATTTCTTTGTAAATTTTTTTATAAAAAAATAAAAAAAGTATTGCATTATGGACATAATTATCATATAATACCCATGTTGATGTCACGTAGAAGTGCGAGGTTGCTGAAACACCGAAAAGCGTTGTCATGAAACGGCATGTTTCAGGTAATTCGTAACGAGTGAATCAAATCCTATATGAATTTGAAAGGAGAGAATATCATGGCAAATAATAAAATCAGAATTAGATTAAAATCATTTGATCATAAAATTCTAGATGCGTCAGCAGAAAAAATTATTTCTTCTGCAAAAAAATCAGGTGCTCAAGTAGTTGGTCCAGTACCATTACCTACTGAAAAGGAAGTATATACAATCCTTAGAGCTGTTCACAAATATAAAGATTCACGTGAACAATTTGAAATCAGAACTCACAAACGTTTAATCGACATTGTGAATCCTACGCCAGAAACAGTTGATGTTTTAACTAGATTAGAATTACCTAGCGGTGTAGATATTGAAATTAAATTATAAGAAAGGTAAAAGGTGTAACTCATGAAAGGAATCTTAGGTCGTAAGATTGGAATGACTCAAGTCTTCACTACTGATGGTGTTTTAATCCCAGTTACTGTTGTTGAAGCTACTGAAAACGTAGTATTACAAAAGAAAACAGTTGCAACTGATGGTTATGATGCTGTAAAAGTTGGTTTCGAAGATAAAAGAGAAAAATTAGCAAACAAAGCTGAAAAAGGAATTGCAAACAAAGCTAACACAGCTCCTAAGCGCTTCATTAAAGAATTTCGTTATGACGAAATGATGAGTTATGAAGTTGGAGATAAAATTACTGTTGATAGCTTCGTAGCTGGTGAAGTCGTAGATGTAACAGGAACTTCAAAAGGTAAAGGTTATCAAGGTGTTATTAAGAGACATGGACAACACATTGGTCCTAAAGGACATGGTTCAGGAGCTCATAGAATTGTTGGTTCAATGGGACCAATCGCTCCAAATAGAATCGCTCCAGGTAAAAAATTACCAGGACAAATGGGACATGTAACTCGTACAATTCAAAACTTAGAAGTTGTAGCAGTAGATCCAGAAAACAACTTATTATTAATCAAAGGTTCAGTACCAGGACCTAAAAAAGGTTTAGTTGTTGTTAAAACTGCTATCAAAAAAGCTGGTCAAGTAAATCCAGTACATGAATTAGTAGATTACACTCCAGAAGAAGTTGAAGAAACTGTAGTAGAAGAAGCTGTAGAAGCAGCTGCTGCAGAATAATTTGAAGAAGGAGGAAATGAGAATGCTTAACGTAAAAGTATTTAACCAAGAAGGTGCAGAAGTTAAAGACTTAGAATTAAATGAAGCAGTTTTCGGTATTGAACCACATAAACAAGCTATGTTTGATATGGTCTTATTACAAAGAGCATCTTTAAGACAAGGTACACATAAAGTTAAAAACCGTACTGAAGTTGCTGGTGGTGGAAGAAAACCATGGCGTCAAAAAGGTACAGGTAGAGCTAGACAAGGTTCAACACGTGCTCCACAATGGAGAGGTGGAGGAGTTGTCTTCGGTCCTACACCAAGAAGTTATAAATTCAAATTAAACCGTAAAGTTAGAAGATTAGCTTTAAAATCAGCATTATCTTCAAAAGTTCAAGATAATGAATTTACAGCAATCGATGGAATTTCATTCGAAGCTCCAAAAACTAAACAAATGGTTAAAGTATTAGAAAACTTAAATGCTCCAGTAAAAACATTAATCGTTGTTGATGAAATCACATTAAATGTTGAAAAATCAGCAAGCAATATTCCAGGAGTTAAGTTATTAGATGCTAAACATGTTAATGTTTATGATATCTTAAACAGCGATAAGTTAATTATGACTGAAGCTGCAATTAAAGCTGTTGAGGAGGTATTAGCATAATGGCACACATGACAGATGTATTAAAAAAACCAGTACTTACTGAAAAGTCATTAGCTCTTCAAACTGAAGAAAATAAATATACATTCGATGTAGATTTAGACGCTAACAAAACAGAAGTTAAAATCGCAGTTGAAAAATTATTCAATGTAAAAGTTGAAAAAGTTAACATCATGAATGTTAAACCTAAAGCTAAAAGAATGGGTAGATATGAAGGTAAAACTAACAAAAGAAGAAAAGCTATCGTTAAATTAGCTGAAGGAAATTCAATCAATTATTT
This sequence comes from Faecalibacillus intestinalis, assembly GCF_003024685.1. Taxonomy (GTDB): domain Bacteria; phylum Bacillota_I; class Bacilli_A; order Erysipelotrichales; family Coprobacillaceae; genus Faecalibacillus; species Faecalibacillus intestinalis. The sequence goes on from NZ_PYLQ01000030.1 coordinate 2,737, forward strand.
TGATGAAGATTAATTGATAAAATATTGGAATAACTCGTTCCAGATAAGAAAAACAGGAGGAAACTAAAGATGGCAATTAAAACATATAAGCCAGTGACAAACGGTCGTCGTAATATGACTTCATTAACTTATGAAGAAATTACAACTAATAAACCTGAAAAATCTTTAGTTGCAAAAAAATCTAAAAACGGTGGACGTAACAACCAAGGTGTGATCACAACTCGTCATCATGGTGGTGGACACAAACAAAAATACCGTATTATCGATTTCAAAAGAAATAAAGATAATATCCCAGGTAAAGTTGCAACTATTGAATATGATCCAAATAGATCAGCAAACATCGCATTAATTAACTATGTAGATGGTGAAAAAAGATATATTTTAGCTCCAAAAGGGTTAGAAGTAGGAATGGAAATCATTTCTGGTGAAGAAGCAGATATCAAAGTTGGTAATGCATTACCAATGGGGAATATGCCTGAAGGTACTGTAATTCACAATATTGAAATGCAACCTGGAAAAGGTGGACAAATCGCAAGATCTGCTGGTGTGTCTGCTCAAATTTTAGGTAAAGAAGGAAAATATGTAACTGTAAGACTTGCATCTGGTGAAGTTAGAAAATTATTATCAGTATGTAGAGCTACAGTTGGTGTAGTAGGAAATGAAGATCATGGTTTAGTAAACTATGGTAAAGCAGGACGTATGAGATGGAAAGGTGTTAGACCTACAGTTCGTGGTTCTGTAATGAACCCTAATGATCACCCTCATGGTGGTGGGGAAGGTAGAACTTCTATCGGACGTAAAGCACCAATGACTCCTTGGGGTAAAAAAGCTATGGGTGTTAAAACTAGAAAGAACAAAAAAGCTTCGACTAAATTAATCGTACGTCGTCGCAATGGTAAATAATAAGGAGGAAAGAAAAAATGGCACGTAGTTTAAAAAAGGGACCATTTGTTGATGCTCATTTAATGAAAAAAGTAGAAGCGTTAAATGAATCAGGTAAAAAAGAAGTTATCAAAACTTGGTCAAGACGTTCAACAATCTTCCCTCAATTTATCGAACATACATTTGCAGTATATAACGGAAAAGAACATATTCCTGTTTACGTTACTGAAGACATGGTTGGTCATAAATTAGGAGAATTCGCTCCAACTAGAACTTTCCATGGTCATGATGCTGACGATAAAAAAGGAAAGAAATAGAGAGGAGAATAGAACATGGAAGCAAAAGCAGTAGCTAAAACAATTCGTGTATCACCTCAAAAAGCAAGATTAGTAGTTGATTTAGTAAGAGGTAAAACAGTTAAAGAAGCACTTGGTATCTTAGAATATACTAATAAAGCTGCTTCTCCTGCAATCTCAAAAGTTGTTAAATCTGCAGCTCAAAATGCAGTATACAACAATGATGCAGATGCAGAAAAATTATATGTTAAAGCAATCTTCGTTGATGAAGGTCCAATTTTAAAAAGATTCGCTGCAAGAGCTAAAGGTAGCGGAACAAGAATTTTAAAAAGAACATGCCACATTACTTGTGTGGTTGATGAAAGATAGGAGGTACTAGAATGGGTCAAAAAGTAAGTCCAGTAGGTTTACGTGTTGGTGTTAACCGTAATTGGGATTCAAGATGGTACGCAAATGATCAAGATTTCGCTGGTTTATTACATGAAGATATTAAAGTTCGTGATTATATTCTTAAAAAACTTAAAACAGCTTCAGTAGCAAAAGTTGAAATCGAAAGATCAAAAAATCGTGTAACAATTTTTGTTCACACATCTAGACCTGGTGTAGTTATCGGTAAAGATGGTGAAGCAGTTGATGCTTTAAGAAAAGAAGTATCTAAATTAGTAAGTAGTAAACAAGTTTTCATTAACATTGTTGAAATTAAAAATCCAGATGTTGTTGCTCAATTAGTAGCAAACAATATTGCAGAACAATTAGAAAATCGTGCATCTTTTAGAACTGTTCAAAAACGTGCTATTCAAAGAGCAATGAGAGCTGGAGCTAAAGGAATTAAAACTAATGTTTCAGGACGTTTAGGTGGAGCTGATATGGCTCGTGCTGAAGGTTACTCTGAAGGGAATGTCCCTCTTCATACTTTAAGAGCTGATATCGATTATGCGACTGCAGAAGCAGATACAACTTATGGTAAATTAGGAGTTAAAGTTTGGATTTGTAAGGGAGAAATCCTTCCTGAAAAAAAGAAAGGGGATAAATAATCATGTTGATGCCTAAAAGAACAAAATACAGAAGACCTCACCGTGTTAGCTACGAAGGTAGAACTAAGGGTGGAGACAAAGTATCATTTGGTGAATTTGGTTTAGTAGCAACTGAAGGTGCTTGGATTACTTCTCGTCAAATTGAAGCAGCACGTATTGCCATCAACCGTTATATGAACCGTGGTGGTAAAGTATGGATTAGAATTTTCCCTCATTTAGCTAAAACTAAAAAACCATTAGAAGTACGTATGGGATCAGGTAAAGGTTCTCCAGAAGAATGGGTAGCAGTAGTTAAAACTGGTAGAGTATTATTTGAAGTTGCTGGTTTAGATGAAGCTACATTAAGAGAAGCTTTAAGACTTGCATCTCATAAATTACCTATTAAATGTAAAATCATTGGAAAGGGTGAATAGTTATGACAGCGCAAGAAATTAGAGAATTAGATACTGAAGCTTTATTAGCTAAAGTTGAAGAATACAAAAAAGAGCTTTTTGGATTAAGATTCCAACAAGCTACAGGACAATTAGAAAACACTGCACGTATTAGACAAGTTCGTAAAACAATCGCTCGTATTAAAACAGTGATTAGAGAAAGAGAATTAAACCAATAGGAGGAGATACAAATGGAAAGAAATAATCGTAAAGTTTATACTGGTACAGTTGTATCTACTAAAATGGATAAAACTATTACAGTGCTAGTTGAAACACATGTAAAACATAAGTTATATGGTAAACGTATGAAATCATCTACAAAATTTCATGCACATGATGAAAATAACACTGCTCAAGTTGGAGATACAGTTAAAATCATGTCAACAAGACCATTATCTGCTACAAAACGTTTCCGTTTAGTAGAAATCGTAAAAAAAGCAGAAACAGTTTAATAAACTCTAAAAGGAGGTAACCGGAATGATTCAAAACGAAAGTAGACTTAAAGTTGCTGATAATACTGGTGCTAAAGAAGTATTAGTAATTCGTAACTTAGGTGGGTCAAATAGAAAAACAAGTAGTATTGGAGATGTTGTTGTAGCAACAGTTAAACAAGCAGCTCCAAATGGTACTGTTAAAAAAGGTGAAGTAGTAAAAGCTGTTATCGTTAGAACTAAATATGCTGTAGGACGTGAAAACGGATCTTACATCAAATTTGATGATAACGCTTGTGTTATTATCAAAGATGACAAGTCTCCAAGAGGGACTCGTATCTTTGGACCAGTTGCAAGAGAGTTAAGAGATGCTGATTTCATGAAAATCGTATCATTAGCTCCAGAAGTATTATAAGGAGGCGTGGCACATGAAAATCCGTGTTGGTGATACTGTTGTAGTTATCGCAGGTAAAGATAAAGGTAAGACAGGTGAAGTGTTACAAGTTCTTGCTAAAGAAGAAAGAGTAATCGTTGAAGGAGTAAACATGGTAACAAAACATGTTAAACCTTCACAAGCTGATCCTGAAGGTGGAATCGTTAACAAAGAAGCTCCAATTCATGTTTCTAATGTTGCATTCTATGATTCAAAATCAAAATCTGCAGTTAAATTAGGATATAAAGTATCTGTAGATGAAAATGGAAAGAAAACTAAAGTACGTGTTAACAAAAAAACAGGTGCAGAAGTTGATTCTAAGAAAAAGAAATAATTGAAAGGAGATAGCAAATGAATCGTTTACAAGAACGTTATGAAAACGAAGTAGTTAAATCGTTAATGGAAAAATTCAATTATTCTTCTAAAATGCAAGCACCAAAAATCGAAAAAATCGTATTAAATATTGGTGTTGGTGATGCAGTATCTAATTCAAAATTATTAGATGATGCAGTTAATGAATTAACATTAATTACTGGTCAAAAACCAGTTGTCACTAGAGCTAAAAAATCAATTGCTGGTTTCAAATTAAGAGAAGGTCAAGCAATCGGTTGTAAAGTCACTTTACGTGGTGAAAGAATGTATGAATTTTTAGATAAATTAGTAAATGTATCTTTACCTCGTGTAAGAGACTTTAGAGGTGTATCAAATAATTCATTCGATGGAAGAGGAAATTATACTTTAGGTGTTAAAGAACAATTAATCTTCCCTGAAATTGATTTTGATAAAGTAAACAAATTAAGAGGAATGGATATCGTATTCGTAACAACAGCTAAAACTGATGAAGAAGGTCATGAGTTATTAGCTCAATTAGGAATGCCTTTCCATAAATAAGGAGGACTTAATAAATGGCTAAAACATCAATGAAAGTGAAACAACAACGTCCTCAAAAATATAAAGTACGTGAATACACACGTTGTGAACGTTGTGGTAGACCACATTCAGTAATTAGAAAGTTCAAACTTTGCAGAATTTGCTTCCGCGAATTAGCTTATAAAGGTGAAATTCCTGGTGTAAAAAAAGCAAGTTGGTAATGATAAAATAATCCGTATTGGAAGGAGGACACGCAAATGGTAATGACAGATCCAATTGCAGATATGTTAACAAGAATCCGTAACGCAAATAATACGTTAAAAGAAGAAGTAAGTATTCCTACTTCAACATTAAAAGTTGGAATCGCTGAAATCTTAAAAAATGAAGGGTTCATTAAAGGGTATAAAGTTGAAGGCGAAGGTGCTGAATCAAACATTATTATCACTTTAAAATATAGAGGAAAAGATAAAGTAATCACTGATTTAAAAAGAATTTCTAAACCAGGGTTACGTGTATATGCAAAAGTAAACGAAATTCCTAGAGTATTAAATGGTTTAGGTATTGTTATTCTATCAACTTCACAAGGTTTAATGACTGATAAAGAAGCTAGAGCTAAACAAGTTGGTGGAGAAGTATTAGCATATATCTGGTAATAAAAAAATTATACAGGAGGTATAACTGATGTCTCGTATCGGTAATAAAATTATCACTGTACCTGAAGGAGTAACTGTTGAAATCGCTGATGATAACACAGTAACAGTTACTGGATCAAAAGGGACTTTAGTGAAACAATTTTCTCCAGTAATTTCATTCAAACAAGAAGGTAATGAAATTACTGTAGTAAGAAGTAGTGAAGAAAAACATGTAAAACAATTACATGGTACAACAAGAGCTTTACTTGCTAACATGATCGAAGGTGTTCATAATGGATATTCTAAAACATTAGAAATCGTTGGTATTGGATACCGTGGTCAAATGAAAGGAAATACATTAGTATTAAATATCGGTTTCTCACATCAAGTTGAAATCGAAGCTGAAGAAGGAGTTAAAGTTGAAACTCCAAACCCAAATACTATCGTAGTTTCTGGAATTGATAAAGAACGTGTTGGTCAAATGGCTGCATTAATTAGATCTAAGAAAAAACCTGAACCTTATAAAGGAAAAGGTATCAAATATAGTGATGAAAGAATCATCAGAAAAGAAGGAAAAACTGCTGGTAAGAAGTAGTCTAAGAGTAAGAAAGGAGCTATCTTTATGGCTAAATTACAATCTCGTAATGATGTACGTTTAAAACGTCATGCTAGAGTTCGTAGAAAAATTAGTGGAACTCCAGAATGTCCACGTTTAAATGTTTTCCGTTCAAATGCTCATATTCACGCTCAAATTATTGATGATGTCAATGGTGTTACATTAGTTAGCGCATCAAGCGTTGAAATGAAATTAGAAAACGGTGGAAACATTGCTGCTGCAACTGCAGTAGGTAAAGAAATTGCAGAAAGAGCAATTGCAAAAGAAATTAAAAATGTAGTATTTGATCGTGGTGGATATATTTATCATGGTCGTGTAAAAGCATTAGCAGAAGCTGCTAGAGAAGCTGGATTAGAATTCTAGAAGGAGGTCAATATGGAACAACGTAAACCAAGAACTAACAATGGTGAAAGAAAACCAAGAAGAAATGGTCAAAGAAGAGCACCAAGAAGAGAAGAAAAAGAATTTGAAGAACGTGTTGTTACTATTAACCGTGTAACAAAAGTAGTAAAAGGTGGACGTAGAATGCGTTTTGCTGCTTTAGTTGTTATTGGAGATAGAAAAGGTAGAGTTGGATTTGGTACTGGTAAAGCTAACGAAGTACCTGATGCAATCAGAAAAGCATGTGAAAATGCTAAACGTAATGTTATCAAAGTACCTTCTGTACATGGTACTATTCCTCATGAAGTAAACGGTGTTTACGGATCAGGAAATGTATTTATTAAACCAGCATCTCAAGGTACTGGAATCATCGCTGGTGGACCAGTTCGTGCTGTTGTCGAATTAGCTGGTTACCGTGATATCTTATCTAAATGTATTGGTTCTAGAACACCAATCAACATGGTAAGAGCAACAATGCAAGGATTAGCTTCATTAAAAACAGTTAATGAAGTTGCTGAATTAAGAGAAAAAACTGTTGATGAAATTTTTGGATAGGAGGCAAACAAAATGGCAAAAGTAAGTATTACACTTAAAAAGAGTCCAATTGGTTGCTTACCAAATCAAAGAAAGACTCTTAAAGCTTTAGGTTTAACTAAAATTAATAAAACTGTTGAATTAGAAAATAACCCTACTACTCAAGGTATGATTAGAGTAGTTGGACACCTAGTAACAGTTGAAGAAAAATAATAGGAGGTGTAACAATGAAACTTCACGAATTACAATATACTGAAGGTGCTCGTAAAGCAAGAAAACGTGTTGGACGTGGTACGAGTTCAGGAAATGGTAAAACAGCAGGTAGAGGTCAAAAAGGTCAAGGAGCTAGATCTGGTGGAGGTAAAAAACCAGGATTCGAAGGTGGACAAACTCCATTATTCATGCGTTTACCTAAAAGAGGATTTACAAACTATACTCGTAAAGAATATGCTATCGTAAATCTTGAAACTTTAAATAAATTTGAAGATGGTGCAACAGTTAATGCTGCTGCGTTAAAAGAAGCAGGAATCATCAAAAAAGAATTAGATGGTGTTAAAGTATTAGGAAATGGTGCTATTGAAAAGAAATTAACTGTTCAAGCTGCTAAATTCTCTAAATCAGCTGTTGCCGCAATTGAAGCTGCAGGTGGAAAAACTGAGGTGATTTAAGATGTTAACTTTTTTGAAGAATGTATTCAAAAAGGGTGAACTTCGTCGAAAAGTCATTTTCACACTTGGAATTTTATTCGTGTACCGTTTAGGTGCAGGAATTACAATTCCAGGTGTTAATGTAGGTTCATTAAGTAGTAGTGATGCTACAAATGGAATTTTCGGAATCATGAATTTACTTGGTGGAGGTACCTTGGAAAGATTTTCTCTTTTCGCTTTAGGTGTTTCACCATACATTACATCATCTATTATAATTGAATTATTATCGATGGATGTTATTCCAGCGTTAACACGCTGGCGTAAAGAAGGTAACACAGGTAAGAAGAAAAAAGACCGTGTTACTCGTGTATTAACTTTATTATTAGCTGCGTTACAAGGTGGAGTTTTAACTTATGCCTTTGATACAAGTTATAATATATTAGTTGATACTTCAATCTGGTCATATATTTATGTAGTGCTCATTATGATGGCTGGAAGTATGTTAGCTATTTGGTTAGGTGATCAAATTACTCAAAAAGGAATTGGTAATGGTGTTTCATTACTAATCTTTACAGGAATTGTTTCAAACTTACCAAATGCATTCTTAACAACTTATAATAACCTCGTCACTTATGATAGTGGAATGTGGTTAGATATTGCTTGGTATGTATTATTTGTTGTGGTTTATCTTTCAATTGTAGTCTTTGTAGTATTTACTGAAGGCGCAATAAGAAAAATCCCAGTCAATTATGCATCTAGTACAAGTGTAACAATGAGAGCTAGGGAACAAACACATATGCCTATTAAAATTAATAGTTCAGGTGTTTTACCAGTAATCTTTGCTTCTTCAGTACTAGCAGCACCAAGAACAATAGTAAGTTTCATGAAAGCATCTAGTACAACTAAGATGATAAATACTATATTTAATTATCAAGAACCTGTTGGTTTCTGTTTATATATTTTAATGATTATAGGATTTACTTTCTTTTATTCAAACTTACAAATTGATGCTGAAAAAATTAGTGATGATTTGAAGAAAAATGGTGGATCAATACCTGGTGTAAGAACTGGTATTGAAACTAAGAACTACATTAAAAGAGTTCTTAATCAAGTAACTGTTGCTGGTTCACTTACTTTATGTATTATTGCTGCAATTCCAATTATTACTCCAATTATTTGGACACAAACTGAAAATGCAAGCCTATCACTTGGTGGTACTGGTTTGATTATCGTTACAGGAGTTGCACTTGAAACAGTAAAACAAATCAAAACATATATTACTAGAAAAGAATATCATGGTTATATTCGTAAATAATAATGATTTCTTTTATGGATTCATAAATATCTAAAGAAATAAATTAATTTTGAAGAAGCAGTTATCAAAGTTAAGAAGTTATGTTTAACGTCTTTATGATATCGATGAAAGCCTGGAGGTTTATTAATGATAATTACTAAAGATGATAGAGAAATTGAATTAATGACTGAAGCAGGTAGAATTGTTGCTTTAGTTCATGAAAAATTGAAAGAAGTTATTGTACCGGGAATAACTACTAACGAAATTGATCAAATTTGTGATAAAATAATTAGGGAACATGGTGCAACACCTTCCTTTCTACATCTTTATGGTTTTCCAAATAGTGTATGTACTTCAATTAATGAAGTTGTAGTACATGGAATACCTAGTAATAGAAAGCTAAAAGATGGAGATATTATTTCAGTTGATGTTGGAGCATGTTACAAAGGATATCATGGTGACAGTGCTTGGACTTATGCAGTAGGAAATGTAAGCAATGAAACAAAAAGACTTATGAATGTTTGTGAAAGTGCTTTATTCGCTGGATTAGAACAAGTAAAACCAGGAGTTAGACTTTCTGATATTTCACATGCAATTGAAGAATATCTTACTAAAAACGGGTGTACTACTCCTCGTGATTATACTGGTCATGGGATTGGAACAAACGTTCACGAAGATCCCGCTGTTCCTAATTACGGAGCTCCTGGGAGAGGTCCTAGATTAAAAAAAGGTATGTGTTTGGCTATTGAACCAATGGCACATTTAGGAGCAAAAGAAACAGTTACTCTTGATGATGGGTGGACTGTTATTACAAAGGATCATTCGTTAGCTGCTCATTATGAACATACAATCGTCATTACTGATGACGGTTATAGAATTCTTACAAAACTTTAATAAAAGGAGTTGAAGAACGATGGCAAAAAAAGATGACGTTATTGAAGTAGAAGCTACTGTTTTAGAAACGTTACCAAATGCAATGTTTAAAGTAGCTTTAGAAAATGGAGTGGAAATTCTTGCTCACGTTTCTGGTAAAATCCGTATGCACTACATTCGCATTTTACCGGGGGATAGAGTTACCGTTGAAATATCTCCATATGATTTAACACGTGGGCGAATTACATTTAGACATAAATAAAAAATCTTCCAAAAGGAGGTAGACAGGATGAAGGTAAGACCATCTGTAAAACCAATGTGTGATAAATGCAGAGTAATTAAAAGAAAAGGGCGCGTAATGATTATTTGCGAAAACCCAAAACATAAACAAAGACAAGGTTAGTATTTAGGAGGAAACAAAATGGCTCGTATTGCAGGTGTAGATATCCCACGTGATAAACGTGTTGTTATCTCATTAACTTATGTATATGGTATCGGTAAATCTACAGCTAAAGAAATCTTAAAAGCTACTGGTATCAGTGAAGATGTAAGAGTTAAAGATTTAACTGAAGAAGAAGTTACAAAAATCAGAAAAGAAGTTGAAAAAATTAAAGTTGAAGGTGACTTACGTAGAGAAGTTCAATTAAACATCAAACGTTTAATGGAAATCGGAAGTTACAGAGGTATGCGTCACCGTAAAGGACTTCCTGTTCGTGGTCAAAAAACTAAAACTAATGCTAGAACTCGTAAGGGTAAAGCTAGACCAATCGCAGGAAAGAAAAAATAATAGGAGGTTGAAAGGAAATGGCTAGAGTAAAACAAACACGTGGTAAAAAACGTGTAAGAAAAAATATTGCAAAAGGTGTTGCACACGTTCATTCTACTTTCAATAATACTATTGTAACAATTACTGATGAACATGGTAACGTATTAACTTGGTCAAGTGCTGGAGCATTAGGTTTCAAAGGATCAAGAAAATCAACACCATTTGCTGCACAAATGGCATCAGAAGCTGCAGCTAAAGCTTCTATGGAACATGGAGTAAAAACTGTAGATGTAAATGTAAAAGGTCCAGGACCAGGACGTGAAGCAGCAGTTAGAGCTTTACAAGCTGCTGGATTAGAAGTTACTTCAATTAATGATGTAACACCAATTCCACATAACGGTTGTCGTCCACCAAAACGTCCTCGTGGATAGTATTATTGTAGTAAATTAGAATACAAAACATTCCTATAGAGGAGGGAACATATGCATAAATTCGAAAAAGCAAACTTTAATATAGATCATTATGACGAAACTGAAAATTATGGTAAGTTCGTCATTGAACCATTAGAAAGAGGATTCGGTATTACTTTAGGCAATGCCTTAAGAAGAGTTTTACTTTCTTCTTTACCTGGTTCTGCTGTTTATGCAATCAAAGTTCAAGGAGCAATCCATGAATTTTCCGCAATTGATGGTGTCGTTGAAGATGTCACAGCAATGATTTTAAATATTAAGAAATTAGTTTTTGATGTAGACAGTGAAGACACTGCTACAATGATTATTGATGTAAAAGGTCCTGCTACTGTAACTGGTGCTGATATTCAATGTCCAGCTGAAGTCAAAATGATTTCAAATGACATGGTAATTGCACATGTTGCAGAAGGTGGTCACTTATATATGGAATTATTTGCTAAAAAAGATCGTGGATATGTATCTGCTGATCAAAATAAAGTAAATATTAACACTCTTGGTGTTATTCCAACAGATTCAATCTTTTCACCAATTGAAAAAGTTGCTTACTCTGTAGAACCAACTCGTGTTGGAGAAAGTGCTAAGTATGATCAATTAGTATTAGAAGTTGAAACTAATGGTTCACTAAAACCATTTGAAGCTATTTCATTAGCAGCAAAAATTTTAGTTGAACATTTAAATATGTTTGTTGAATTAACTGATATAGCTATGAATATGGAAGTTATGTCTGAAACTCAAAGTGATACTACAAATAAAGTATTAGATATGACTATCGAAGAATTAGATTTATCTGTTCGTTCATATAACTGTTTAAAGAGAGCTGGTATTCAAACAGTTCAAGATCTTGCTTCTAAATCAGAAGATGACATGATTAAAGTAAGAAACTTAGGTAAAAAATCATTAAAAGAAGTTAAAGAAAAATTAATTGAATTAGGTTTAGGATTTAAACCTATCGATTAATTCAGAATACTCGAAAAGGAGCGTTAATCTCATGGCTAAAAATAGAAAATTAGGACGCACTTCAGATATTAGAAAATCTATGTTACGTAGTTTAGCTACTGAAGTTATTGTATACGGAAAAGTTGAAACAACTGTAACAAGAGCTAAAGAAGTTCGTAGTGTTGTTGATGAATTAATTACTTTAGGTAAACGTGGAGACTTACATGCAAGAAGACAAGCTGCTGCAGATATGCACAAAGTTGTTGATGAAGCAACTGGAAAAACAGCTGTTCAAATCTTATTTGATGACGTTGCACCTAAATTCAAAGATGTTAATGGTGGATATACTACTATCTTAAAAACATATAACCGTAAAGGTGATAATGCACCAATGGCAATCTTATCATTAACTAAATAATGATGTTGGACTGAAGAAATTCAGTCCTTTTTTATTTGACTTGTTTCTTTATAAATTATAGAATGAACTAAACACATTCATGAGGAGAAGACAATGGAAGAAATAATTAAGGTAGAAAATTTATGTTTTGAATACGAACCTGGATTACAAACAATAAGCAATATTTCTTTTCAAATCCATAAAGGTGAATATGTAGCTATTTTAGGACATAATGGTAGTGGTAAAAGTACAATTGCTAAATTACTTATAGGATTATTAGAAAAAAAATCTGGTGAAATTTATATCGATGATTATCAATTAAATTTAGAAAATTTATATAAAATAAGAGAAAAAGTTGGAATTATTTTTCAAAATCCAGATAATCAATTTATTGGTGCTACTGTTAGAGATGATATAGCTTTTGGACTGGAAAATATTTGTGTACCAAGAGAACAAATGGATGAACTTATTAATAGGTATTCTAAAGTAGTTAGAATGGAGAATTTTTTGGATCATGAACCAACTAAATTGTCAGGTGGTCAAAAACAAAGAGTTGCGATTGCAGGTATTTTAGCGATGAGTCCATCTATCATTATTTTAGATGAAGCAACAAGTATGTTGGACCCACGAGGTAGAAAAGAAATAAATGAATTAGTAAGAGAGTTAAAGAAACAAAATAATATGACAATCATTTCAATAACGCATGATATTGAAGAAGCAAAAAATGCTGACCGAGTTATTCTTTTAAATAAAGGAGAGATTGTAGATTGCGACAAACCTCAAAAAATATTAACAAATGAAAAATTATTAAAAGAATTAAAATTAGATATTCCTTTTTCATTAAAAATTGCTAGAAAATTACAAAAAAAAGGTTATCAAATTAAAGATACATTAGATGTAGAAGAATTGGAGAAACAACTATGTCAATTACGTGCCAAAGTTTAGATCATATATATGGATATAATACGCCTTTTGAATATTACGCACTTAAAAATGTGAATTTAAAAATAGAAAAGGGTTCATTTACAGCTATCATTGGACAAACAGGTAGTGGAAAATCGACACTTATCCAACATATAAATGCTTTATTATTACCAACAAGTGGAGAAATAAAAATAGATGATTATATTATTTCACAAAATAATAAGCCTCAAAATTTAAAAAGTCTTAGAAAAAAATCAGGTCTTGTTTTTCAATTTCCAGAATATCAATTGTTTGAAGAAACAATCGAAAGAGATATTATGTTTGGTCCAATGAATTTTGGAATTGACGAAAAACGTGCTAAAGAAATAGCTAAAAAATCTCTTGAAATGGTAGGTTTAGATCAAACTTATTTAGAAAAGTCCCCATTTGATTTATCAGGTGGTCAAAAACGTAGGGTAGCGATTGCTGGAATACTTGCTATGGATCCAGATATTCTTGTTTTAGATGAACCAACAGCTGGATTAGATCCATCAGGGATTAAAGAAATGATGGATTTATTTAAAAAAATTCATGAAATGGGTAAAACAGTAGTTTTAGTAACTCATGATATGAACCATGTTTTAGAATATTGCGACAATGTTGTTGTAATGAATGACGGACAAGTTGAAAAAGCTGGGAAAGTAAAAGATATTTTTCTAGATAGTGATTATTTATTAAATTTAGGAATAGATTTACCTTTAATCACAAATCTTATTATTCAGTTAAATCTAAAAGGCTATCATATAGATACATCTATCAATGATATTGATGCTTTAGTTGAAGTGATTGGTGGTGAACTTCATGGATAATATGACTTTTGGTAAATATATACCGGGGAATTCAATAATTCATCGATTAGATCCACGATTAAAAATATGTGCTGTTTTCATATTTTTAATTTCTGTTTTTTTTGATGCGGGATTTATAGGATACGGTATCTTAGCAATTTATGTTTTATTATGTTCGTTAGTTTCTAAAATTAAACTTTCTCATATTTTAAAAGCAATAAAACCGATGGTCTTTATGATGTTGTTTTTGATGATTTTTAATATATTTTTAATGAAAACAGGTGATGTTATAATAAAAATAGGAAGTATTAGTATCTACTCAGGTGCTTTATTACAAACTGCTTATATTTTTATAAGGCTTGTATTGATTATTACTTTAACAACATTAATGACTTCTACAACGAAGCCTTTAGAATTAACACTAGCTATTGAAAGTTTATTAAATCCATTAAAAAGATTTCATTTTCCAGTGCATGAACTTGCTATGATGATTTCAATTGCATTAAGATTTATACCTGATTTATTAGATGAAGCGAAAAGAATTATGAAAGCACAGGCTAGTAGAGGTGCGGATTTTAATGAGGGATCTTTCATGGAAAAAATAAAATCAATTATTTCATTAATTATTCCTTTATTTATTTCTGCCTTTCAAAGGGCAGAAGAACTTGCTAACGCTATGGAAAGTAGAAATTATAATCCAGAAGCAACACGTACAAAATACAAAGTTTTAACATGGACACATTTAGATACGTTATCAATGTTAATAACATTAGGTGTATGTTGTGGTGTGATTATAATGAGTTTTATGTAATGAATAGAATAAAATGTATTGTAAGTTATGATGGTAGTAAATTTCACGGATTTCAAGTTCAAAATCAATTTAGAACAGTTCAAGGTGAAATTCAAAAAGCTATAAAAAATATTTGTAAAGATGAAAGTATTGTTATTCATGCAAGTGGTCGAACAGACGCTAAAGTTCATGGTAGAAGACAAGTCTTTCACTTTGATACTTTAAGGGAAATGCCTGAAAAACAATGGAAAAGGGCTATTAATCACTTTTTACCTAATGATATTTATATTATTGATAGTTTCTTAGTTGATGAAAATTTTCATAGTCGTTATTCTGCTACTAAGAAAGAATATCATTATATGTTAAGTATGAATGATTATTCTCCATTCGAAACAAATTATATTTATCAATATGGAAAAGAATTAGATATAGAAGCAATGAGGAATGCTGCAAAAATTTTTATTGGTGAACACGACTTTGCATCCTTTTGTGCTGTTGATCAATATGGCAATACAATTAGAACACTTTATCAAATTGAAATTGAAAATAATCAAGGTATTGTTACTTTTAAGCTTGTAGGTAATGGATTTAGAAGATATATGGTAAGACATTTAGTTGGTGGCTTGATTCAAGTAGGGTCACACAGAATTACTAAAGAATTTTTAGAAGAGTTAATAGAAAGTAAAGGACAAAAAAAGTGTTTATTTAAAGCTAAACCACAAGGACTATATTTGCATGAAGTTTTTTATAAATAAAACAATATTTGCTATATTTCCCAGGAAATAGATTATAGTTCTTATAATCCGATATAATTAGAAACTTTTATAAAGATGATAACTAAAGGAAACTCATTGATTGATTTCCTTTTTTTGTTTTCATCAATAATCAAAAATGGTAAAATAAGAATATAAAGGAGAAAAAATGATGGCAAGAAAATGTATTGAAAAATATTTAGAAACCCATAAAAGCACATATATAGGAAGATACAGGTGTCATAGTGCAGTACAAACAAAAAAATTTG
The DNA here is from genome assembly GCF_003024685.1 of Faecalibacillus intestinalis. Taxonomy (GTDB): domain Bacteria; phylum Bacillota_I; class Bacilli_A; order Erysipelotrichales; family Coprobacillaceae; genus Faecalibacillus; species Faecalibacillus intestinalis. The sequence goes on from NZ_PYLQ01000030.1 coordinate 18,222, forward strand.
AACATAAATTTCATTATTATATTTTAGATATTCAATTTAAAGCAATCGATGTATTTGTTACTATAGATTATTCTGGAGATGAGATCGTACCAACATTTTCTGTTAATCTTCATGAACAAGAACAAGAATACATTATAAAAGATGCTTTAAATAAGATTCTTTATTTTAATCAATTTAAAACAATTTTACATTGTCATGTTTTTGAGCATTTTATTGAAACACATACAGTTGATACAATATTAGAACCTTTAGATTATCGAAATATTCTAGATTACTTAGAATATCATTCTGGTACAAACCAAGAAACTGTTGATGAATTTTATACATTTTTTAATCCATATTTAGATAGGTTATTATATAATAAAAATTATAAAAAATTTATGGATTCAATAGCTCTTTTATTAGATAAAATTTTATATGAATATGAATGGGATGGAGTAAATGCAAAATATTTAGATACTGAATATCAATTTCATTTAGAATATTTTAAAGAGACCATAAAGAAAATGACAAATCATATAGATGGCTTTTTTAAATCAACTAAAGATGAATTATTAGAAATCTTTGAGCGCTTATGTCAAATGCCAAGATTTACACTTTCAATTATAAAAGAATTTGGAAGCTTTATTTTATTGAATAAAGAAGTTGCTGAAAGATTATTTAATCATTTTGAAAGATTAAATCCAGATCAGTTAGAAAATAATATTGTTATTTCATATCTCAAATCACTTTATCAAAATAATCATGAACAATATATCGATGCATGTGAAGATATTCTACGTTTTGTAATGAATGATGTGTTGACTTTTGCTAATCATGATTTACAAAAAGAAATAGGAAATAGAATTTTAGAAATAGAAGGATATGATTTACTTATCGATTTATTTTCAAAAGATTATAATACATTCTTATTTGTATGTTTTCCAATTTCAACATTTCCACCAGAATACAAAGAAATTATGCGTTTGGAATTAGAAAAAGCAATTCGTTTCTATGCAGCAAGGATGAATCATGATGAATATCGTCTTACTTCATTTGAACAGGTAGCTAATATTAATAGATTATTAATGGAAGAATATAAGGAGGAATATTCAAATGGTAAAGAATAATAAAACAGCAATTAAAGGATTATTAGTTTTAGGAGGTGTTTCTACTGCAGCAGCATCTGTTTACACATTATCCAAAAAATATGCAAAAAAATTATTATACAGACATCATAAACAAGAAGATAGACCAAGTATTTTAGAAACAAAATTCAATAGTCAAAATATTTATATAAAAAATGATCAAGAAATTCAATTAAGAGGAATTTTGATTCCTAAAGAAAACCCTCAAATGACAGTTTTAATTTCACATCCATTTGGTTTACAGGCAAAAGATATGCAATTATATGTTCCATATTTTGAAGACCATTTGCCAGAAGCACAAATCTTATTAATAGATGCTTGTGCACATGGACAAAGTGATGGTTATATTAGAGGATTTGGAATCAAGGATGTCAATGATTTAGTATGTTGGAATAAGTACCTATTAGAAACTTATGGGAAAGATCATAAAATATTAATGTATGGTAAAGAACAAGGAGCAAATACAATTTTAAATGCTTCAGGTAGACATGTTTTAAAAAATGTTGAAGCTATTATTTCAGATGGGGCTTATACGTCACCATATGATATTATTGGATATCGTTTAGAAGCAGATTATAAGATTTCAAAATATCCAGCAATTTCAATTATTGCACGTCATATAAAAAAAGCTGTGCATATTGATTTAAAAGAAAATACAACAAAATATGTTAGACACAATGATATACCTACATTGTATTTTCATGCAAAAGATGACGATTTTGTACCATTAAAGATGGTTTATCCGCTATATAATAAAAATAGAGGAGAAAAAGTATTGTTTGTCTTAAAAGATGAAAAATACTTATATGAACTTGTTGAAAACGATGACTTTAAACAAACATTAAGTCAGTTTATCAAAAAATATATGAAATAAGGAGAAAAAGAATGTATTTTAAAGAAACAAAAGGATTTCCTAAAGATTTTCTTTGGGGAAGTGCATCTGCTGCTTATCAAGTAGAAGGTGGTTGGGATGCAGATGGTAAAGGTGTTTCCAACTGGGACAAATTTGTAAGAATTCCAGGAAAGACTTTTAAAGCAACAACAGGTGATAAGGCCGTTGATCATTATCATCGTTACAAAGAAGATGTCAAGTTGATGGCAGAAATGGGATTGAAAACATATCGTTTTTCAATTGCTTGGACACGTATTTATCCAAATGGAAATGGTGAAGTCAATGAAAAAGGTTTAGAATTTTATGATAATCTTATCAATGAATTATTAAAATATGGAATTGAACCTATGGTTACAGTTTATCACTGGGATATGCCACAAGCTTTAGAAGACCAATATCATGGTTGGGAAAGCAGAAAAATTGTTGATGATTATGTAAATTATGCCACAACATTATTTAAAAGATATGGAGATCGTGTAAAATATTGGATTACAATGAATGAACAAAATATCTTTACAGGACATGGATGGTTAGAAGGAATGCATCCACCAGGAAAAGTAGATGATATGAAAACATTCTATCAAGTCAATCATCATGCCAATATTGCACATGCTAAAAGTGTTATAACTTTAAAAGAACTTCATCCAGAAGCAAAAGTAGGGGCTTCATTTGCTTATAGTCCAAGTTATGCTTATGATCGTAAACCTGAAAATGCAATGGCTAAAGCGGACTATGATGATTTACAAAATTATTATTGGATGGATGCTTATGCTTATGGACGTTATCCACGTGCTGCTATTCAATATTTAAAATCATTAGGGTGTGCTCCTGTCTTCGAAGAAGGTGATGAAGCATTAATGAAAAAAGCAGCTTCACTTATTGATTTCATGGGTGTGAACTATTATCAAACATGTGTTGTTGAATATAATGATATTAATGGTGTTGGTAGTGATCATACAATGAATAACACTGGTAAAAAAGGTACCGCTAAAGTTCAAGGTGTACCGGGTCTTTATAAAAAACCACAAAATGAGTTTTTACCAACAACAGATTGGGATTGGACAATTGATCCAATGGGAATTAGAATGTGTTGTCGTGAAATTACTTCGCGTTATGATTTACCAATCGTTATTTCCGAAAATGGTTTAGGTGCATTTGATAAATTAGAAGATGGACAAATTCATGATCCATATCGTATTGATTATTTAAAACGTCATATCGAAGAACTTAAAAAGGCATGTGATGATGGTTGTCGTGTTCTTGCTTATTGTACATGGTCTTATACTGATTTATTAAGCTGGCTAAACGGATATCAAAAACGTTATGGTTTTGTTTATATTGATCGTGAAGAAGATGAAAATTCAGGTACTTTAAATAGATACAAAAAAGATTCATATTATTGGTATAAAAAAGTAATTGAAACAAATGGAGAAGAATTATAGGAAACAATGTTTCCTATTTTCTTTAGGGGGTTAAGATGTATAACTTTGCAAGTGATTATTTAGAAGGAGCTCATCCACAAGTGATGGAAGCTTTAAATAAGACAAATTTTATTCAAACAGTAGGATATGGGGAAGATCAATATTGTCAAAAAGCTAAAGATAAAATAAAAGCAATATTAGAAAATGAAAATGTAGATATTCATTTTTTAGCAGGTGGTACACAGACAAATATGATTATGATTTCTTCAGCATTAAAAGATTATCAAGCTGTTATTGCTGTTGATAGTGGACATATCAATGTTCATGAAACAGGAGCTGTTGAATTTACCGGGCATAAGATTTTAACAAAGCCACATCAAGATGGAAAGATGATTCCTGAAATGATTGATGAAATCATGCGTGAACATCCTGATGAACATATGGTGCAACCTAAAATGGTATATATTTCACAAACAACAGAATATGGTACGTACTATACTTTAGAAGAATTAAAAGCCATTTATGAATGCTGTCAAAAAAATAATCTATATTTATTTATAGATGGAGCAAGACTTGGAAGTGCACTTGTCTTGAAAGATGCACCAACTTTACAAGAGATGGCGCTTTATAGTGATGTTTTCTATATTGGTGGTACAAAAATGGGAGCCTTATTTGGTGAATGTTTAGTTATTATTAATGATGAATTAAAAACCGATTTTAGATATCATATTAAACAAAAAGGTGCCATGCTTGCTAAAGGAAGATTATTAGGAGTTCAATTTAATGCTTTATTTGAAAATGACTTATATCTAGAAATAGGAAAACATGAAAATGAATGTGCTGATATATTAAGAAAAGGATTCAAAGATAAAGGCTATAAGATGTATATTGAAAGTCCTTCTAATCAAATATTTCCAATCGTTGATCAACAAACGTTGGAAAAAATAAATAAAAACTATATAACAACGTATATGTTTAAAATAGATGACCAACATACATGTATACGTCTAGTTACATCATGGGCAACGTCCAAAGAAATATGTGAACAATTTATAGAAGAATTATAATTGATACATACTATTTTATTGTAAATAAATAGATAACGTAGTAGAATATGACTAGGATTTATTATCCTAAATTTCGAGAAATGGAGATAATAAAAATGAATAAAACTGAATTAGTAGAAGCTATTGCTTCAAGCACTGAATTAACAAAAACTGATGTAGATAAAGTAGTAACTGCTTTAGTTGAAGTTGTTACTGATGCTTTAGCTAAAGGAGATAAAGTTTCTTTAAAAGGTTTTGGTAATTTTGAAGTTCGTACTCGTAGTGAAAGAACAGGTAGAAACCCAAGAACTGGTGAAACAATGACAATTGCTGCAAGCAAAGCACCTGCATTTAAAGCAAGTTCTGCATTAAAAAAAGCTGTTAATAAATAATAATAGAAAACCGATGAGTTTGTGGCGCTCTAAATAATCGAGTGCTTTAGCGAAATTCGCTCTAAATTATTAAGGGGGATATTGATGTGAAATCAGTATCCCCTCTAAAATATTCAGTGCTTTTTTAAGAGGAAAATTAGGATGATGTCTGGTCCTGGTGTTCCTCCTTTTATTTGTTTTCTATTTTTATTTTATTTTTTGTAGGTTCCTCTAGGATTTCCTATACGTTTTATTCTGTCTGTATGTTCATTCATTGTGTAAGTTTCATATTTATTTTGAGAATATAGGATTCTGTTTCTTGCACGTTGAAAATTGGACATA
>NZ_PYLQ01000004.1 GCF_003024685.1 Faecalibacillus intestinalis
CCATGCGGATATCATAGATATTATTATCGTGAAGAAGAAATGTTGGCTCATGGTTTAGAAGAATATAATGATCCTAAGGTAGGAACTCGTGGACAACAAGTACAACAAACAGAACATGAGTTATTTGAATTATATAAAAATCCAGATTTAGATCATAAACCAGAACAATTAGCAAAACGTGGAGGAGCACATTATTCAGATGCGGCTTGTGAAACAATTGCTTCAATCTATGGAAATAAATTATCACATATCGTAGTAACAACTAAAAATAATGGATCTGTCCCAGATTTACCAGCTGACTGTGCAGTAGAAGTTTCATCTTATATTGGTTCAACAGGAGCAAGAGCTATTGCTTTTGGATCATTACAACCAGCTCAAAGAGGATGGTTACAATGCATGAAAAACATGGAATTATGTGTTGAAGAAGCAGCTGTAACTGGTGATTATGGATTATTAATGCAAGCATTCATTTTAAATCCACAAACAGTATCAGGACAAAAAATGGTCAATGTTTTAAATGAATTATTGATTGCTCATGAAAAATATTTACCACAATTTGCAGATAAGATTGCCGAGTTAAAAGCATCAGGTGTTACAATCAAAGATGATGTTGCACGTGAATTAACTGAAAAAGGTTTATAAAAAAGGCGGAAGCCTTTTTTATTTTATGGTATGATGTTACAGGTGATTATTATGGAAGAATTTTCAAGAACAGAATTATTAATAAAAAAAGAAGGAATAGAGTCCTTACAAAACAGTACGGTTGCTATTTTTGGTGTTGGTGGTGTGGGTGGTTTTGTCGTTGAAGCACTCGCACGTGCTGGTGTAGGGACACTTCATATCATTGATCATGATACGGTTTCTATTTCGAATCTTAACCGTCAAATTATTGCGACACATCAAACAATAGATCAAAAAAAAGTAGAAGTTATGAAGGAACGCATTTTATCGATCAATCCTCGTTGCAATGTTCAAACATATGATGATTTCTTTTTACCTGAAACAGTTGATTATTTTCCTTTTGATGAGTTTGATTATATTGTAGATGCTGTTGATACAGTAACAGCTAAAATTAAATTGGTAGAAATAGCACAAGAAAAAAAGATTAAAATTATTTCATCAATGGGGACAGGTAATAAGTTAGATCCAACAAAGTTGGAGGTAACTGATATTTATAAAACATCTATTTGTCCACTTGCTAGAGTTATGAGAAGGGAACTTAAGAAAAGAAAAATACCTGCTTTAAAAGTTGTTTATTCTACAGAAAAGCCCATTGAAACAGATGCACCTGTAGATCCTGAGACACATAAAAAAACACCTGGTAGTATTTCTTTTGTACCAAGTTGTGCAGGTTTGATCATTGCAAGTGTTGTTGTAAGAGACTTACTACATATAAGGTAGAAAGAAGGTGAAATTTATGAAAAAAGTAACTTTTGCGATTTTAGCACATGTTGATGCTGGAAAAACAACATTATCTGAAGCAATGCTTTTTCATGCAGGTGTTATTAAAAAAATGGGAAGAGTTGATAAAGAAGATTCTTTTTTAGATTATGATATACAAGAAAGAAAAAGAGGTATTACTATTTTTTCAAAAGAGATCTCATTTATGTATCGAGAAAGTCAAATGACTTTTTTAGATACACCTGGGCATAATGATTTTAGTTGTGAAATGGAAAGAACGTTACAAGTGTTAGATTATGCTATTCTTGTTATTTCGGCTAAGGATGGTATACAAGCGCACACAAAAACAATTTGGAAATTATTGCAAACTTATCAAATTCCTACTTTTATTTTTGTTAATAAGATGGATAGTACGCACTCAACCAAAGAGCAATTATTACAAAATATTCAAAAAGAGTTAAATGAAAATTGTTTTGCAATTGATGAAAACTTTTATGAAAACATTTCTTTATTAAATGATGAATTATTAGAAAAGTATCTTAATCAACAAATGAAACAAGAAGATATTCAAAAAGTTATTTCTTTAAGACAAATGTTTCCTGTATTCTTTGGTTCAGCATTAAAAGATGAAGGTGTAGAAGAATTTATGGAAGCTTTAGATTTATATACTTGTCAAAAAGAAGCTTTAGATATTTTAAGTGGGATTGTTTTTAAAAAGACATTTCATAAACAAAAACATTTAACGCATTTAAAAGTAACAGGTGGGACTTTGCATGTTAAAGATGTTATTAGTGAAAGTAAAGTAGATGAATTAAGAATTTATACAGGACAAGGCTATCAAAGTGTTCAGAGTGCTTCAACAGGTGATATAGTAGTTTGTTTGGGGTTAGATGAGTTACCTATTGGTTTTACATTTGGAAATCAAAAACAGACACAACAAAATATTTTAAAGCCTTTTATGTCTTATCAAATTTTACTTCCTGATGATATTGAAAAAAGTAAAGCTATTGAACAAATACTAAGTATTGGTAAAGAAGATCCAAGTTTACAATTTGAATATAATCAACAATTAGGAATTCTTTCAGTTAAAATTATGGGAGAAATTCAATTAGATACTTTACAAAATCTTATTTTGGAACGCTATGGATTTTTAATTCATTATGATGAAGGAAGAATTACTTATTTAGAAACGATTTTGGATAAAGTTGAAGGAGTAGGTCATTTTGAACCCTTACGTCACTATGCTGAAGTGCATATCTTATTAGAACCTTTAGAAAGGGGCAAAGGACTTGTGTTTGAAAATCAATGTCAAAGAAATACTTTACCGCTTAATTTTCAAAATCTTGTTTTAACACATATGCAAGAAATTCAACATCTTGGTGTTCTTACAGGATCGCCTATTACAGATATGAAATTGACGCTTGTTACAGGAAAATCCCATTTAAAACATACTGAAGGCGGAGATTTTAGAGAAGCAACCTATCGAGCAATTCGACAAGGCTTAAAAAAGACAAAATCTCTTTTATTAGAACCTTATTATGAATTTGAGATGATTGTAGAAAATCATATTTCAAGTAAGATTATTTATGATTTAGATACATTTCATAGCGATTATCAAATAAGTTATGAACAGGATTTAACAATCATTAAAGGAAAAGCACCTGTTCGTTATTTAATGACGTATCAAAAGGATTTTCTTTCGCTTACAAAAGGTAATGGGAAGCTGTTCTATCAAATGGTTGGTTACTTTGAATGTCATGATCAAGAAAAAATTATTCAAGAAATTGACTATAATAGTGAAGAAGATGCTTTATTTCCTACAGGCTCTATCTTTTGTAAACAGGGTGCAGGATTTTATGTCCCTTATGATGAAGTAGAAAATTATATGCATTTACCTTATGTATATCAAAAAAATAAACCACGTCCAGTTACAAAAAATTATAAAGTCGATGATAAAGAGTTAGAGGAAATATTTATTAGAACATATGGACCAATTAAAAGACGACTTTCTAAAGAAATGAATCGTAAAATAGAAAAACAGGTTGAAGAAAAAAAGACAATTTTACCAGAATGTTTATTAGTAGATGGATATAATATTATTTTTTCATGGGATGAATTAAATGAACTTGCTAAAACAAATTTAGACCATGCTAGACATCGTTTAATAGATATTTTGAATAATTATCAAGGTTATCGAAAATGTTTGCTGATTGTTGTTTTTGATGCTTATAAAATTAAAAAGAATATTGGCTCAATTGAAAAAAATGATAATATTTATGTTGTTTATACAAAAGAAGCGCAAACTGCAGATAACTACATAGAGAAAGTAACACATGATTTATCACAAAAATATCGTGTTTATGTAGCTACTTCAGATGCTTTAGAACAAATTATTGTTTCTTCTAGAGGGGCTATGCGTATTTCTGCAAGAGAATTCGAATTATTGGTTAAAGAAACACATCTTCATGAAATTGAAGAATTTCAAAGAAAAAATAAACAAATGAAAAATTATTTATTAGAGGATTTAAAAAAGAATTAGCAGTTAAATGACTGCTAATTTTGTATATCATGATGTACATAGTAACTTTCATCATCAATGCCTAAAAATTGATAACCTTTTTCTTTATAATATTGGATGATAGAAGGAAGAGCAGCTACAGTTGTATCTTTAGCATCTGTATCATGAGCTAAAAGGACAATATTTTGATGTGTTTCACTTGTAGCTTGTTTAATGATTGTTGCAGTTGGGATATGATCGCCACTTGCATCTGTTGTATCACCATTCCAGTCATAATATTGATAACCTTGTTTAATGACTTCACGTGTTAATTGAGACATGATACCATGACAATAGTTTTTAGAAATACGATTAGAACTTCCTCCTGGAAAACGAATATAGTGGACTTGAATACCAATAAGTTGCTTAACCATTTGTTTTATTTTTTTAAGGTCCTTGAAATAAGCATCCTTAGAGGAATAAATATCTTGATATTCATGCAAATAACTATGCAAACCAATAGTATGTCCTTGTTTATAAGCTTCAATAATATATTGATTATATTCTTGATGACATCCTGTAACAAAAAAAGTTGCTTTAGCATTGTATTTTTTTAATATTTTTAAAATGCGATCAGTATTTTGACTGGGACCATCATCAAACGTAAGATACACTATTTTTTTATTAGATTCTATATGTGTGCCAATTTCTATTTTTTTAACGACAGTTACTTTTCTTTTGAAAGTTGTTTGGTTATTGGAAAGATCATTTGCTTTATAATAAATTGTGTAGTTTCCAATTTGATTGGGATTAAAATCATTGGTATCAATTGTTAAATTGTATTGATTAGAATTATCCTTAATAATAATTCCTTTTTTTAAATCATAAGATTTCCCTTTTTCAATTTTTAAAGATTCAGATTCTTTAATAGTTGGTTTTTTTGTATCAATAACTTCTATTTTCAAATGATATGTTTTTCCTTTAAAAAAATAAGTCACTGTATAATGTCCTAAAGTTTGATTGTTTAAATCATTTGCACTATAAGTGACGTCATTAATAGAACCATTTTTAACTTTTTTAATATATTTTTTATAATAAAATGGACTATTGATTTCAATTGTTGGATGATCAATAAATATAATCTTTCTTTGAAAATAAAAGTAACCCAGTATACTCATTATTCCTATTAAACAACATAATAAAAGATGTCTTTTCATGGCTTCCCCTCATATCAAAGATATGTAAATAATTATAAATGTTGAACTAAAATTTTTGAAATTTCTTCAAAAATAATTTGATCTTCTTTAGAAAATCTACTAAATGATGTAGAATCTAAATCTAATACACCATATAATTGATTTCCTTTTATAAGTGGAATTACAATTTCACTGTTGCTTTCGCTATCGCAGGCAATATGTCCTGCAAATTGATGAACATTTTCTACAATAACAGTTTTTCGAGTAGATGCTGCTTTACCACAAACTCCTTTATCTAGAGGAATGTTAGTACAAGCAATTTTACCTTGGAATGGTCCTAAAATAAGTTCAGTGTTTTTAAATAAATAAAATCCTGCCCAAGAGATATCTTGAAAATTTTGCATAATAAAAGCAGATGTATTGGCTAGAATTGAAATTTTTTCATTGTTGCATTCAATTAAACCAATGTATTGTTTTAATAATAAATCATTCATATTTTTACCTCACTTTATGGTATAGTATAAAATAAAGAAAGGAGTAAGGTCAAGGTGTTTGATATTTTAAAAGCAAAAGAGAGTTTTATGAATTATGTGCGTCAATTTGATTTAACGAATGATAAAATTCATTTAAAACTTGTTCATACATTGGAAGTCGTACGTACAACTGAATATCTATGCCTCTATGAAAATATTACAGGTGTTGAAAGAGATTTAGCCTATTTAATTGCTTTATTGCATGATATAGGACGTTTTGAACAAATAAAACGTTTTAATAGCTTTGATGATCGAAATATTGATCATGCTAAATTAGGGGTGCAGGTTTTATTTAAAGAGGGGATGATTAGAAATTTTATTGATGATGATCAATATGATGAAATTATCGAAAAGGCGATTGCTTATCATTCTTTATACAAAATACCAAATAATTTAGAACCCTCTTTATTAAAACAAGTTCTTCTTATTAGAGATAGTGATAAATTAGATAATTTTCGAGTAAAAAATATAGAATCAATACAAACTTTGTTTAGTATTTCAGATGCTGACTTTTATAGTCAAAGAGTTTCTCAAAATATTTTGAAAGATATTGAAAATCATACTTTGATTTTAAAAGAAAATAGGCACAATGAAGTAGATATGTGGGTTTCTTATATGGCTTTCGTATTTGACTTAAATTTTAAATCAAGTTATTTGTTTATCAGAGAGAATGATTATATACATAGAAATATGGAACGTTTACATTTTACAGGAGATTTAAAAGAAGATATGTTATTTGTTGAAAAAACATGTCAAAGTTATATTGAAGAAAAATGTATGTAAATAAAAAGGACATTTGTCCTTTTTATTTGTGTTTATTTCGTTTTCTTTGTAAGAATAAATAAGTATAATCAAATAATTCAAAATTTAATAAATAAATGACTTTTGAAAAAGTAACTAAAAACATTAAAGTAATGGCACCAATATAATCAATATTTCCTAATCCTAAAAATTGATGACCAACAATTAAAGAAATATATAAAACAATTTGCATTACATGGATTACAAAGCTACGATAATGACTTAAGGGTGAATAAATATGTCTTAAACCACTATAATAACACCAACTTGTAAGTAAAACACAAATTGTTGAAAGCATTTCTTTTTCTAAACCTAAGACACGACCACCATTAACGATAATTGTTGAGCAAATAGCAATCATAAAGGCAAAAGGGAAGGCGTTTTTAAAGACTGTTTTTAAAAAATCACCAGACACTCTTTTGAAATTTGGTTCATAGGTCAAAAAGAAAGTCGGGATGCCTACACAACAAGCAGAAATAACAGTTAGTTGGATAGGTTTAAATGGATAACCATGTCCAAATAAGATCATTCCAATTGATAAAACAACTGAAAAGATTGTTTTAATTAAATACATTGATGCAGAAGCAGTAATATTATTAATGACACGTCTTCCTTCATTAACGATATGTGGCATGGCATTAAAGTTATTTTTTAATAAAACAATATGTGAAGCGCTTTTAGCTGCATCACTTCCTGAAGCCATAGCAATTGAACAATCTGCTGCTTTTAAAGCTAATACATCATTAACACCATCACCTGTCATTGCAACCGTATGGTTATTTTCTTGAAGAGCATTGACCATCAATTGTTTTTGTTTTGGAGAAACACGTCCAAAAATAGTATATTTTTCAATGGCCTCTTTTATTTGTTCATCCGATAAAGAAGAAACATCTATGTAATGTTCATAATTTAAAAGATGACAACGTCTAGCAATTGCTGAAACAGTAACAGGATCATCTCCAGAAATAATTTTAATATCAACATCTTGTCTTTTAAAATAATCTAATGTTGTTTTAGCGTCTTGACGAATAACATCAGATAAAATTAAAATTCCAATACATTTTAAATTTTTTATTAAAGTATTATCATTAATAATTATTGGAGTATATCCAATACACAAAACACGAAAACCTTGAGAGGTATAAGTTTTAATTTTCTTTTCAATCTTAGAATCTAGATTTTCAAAAATAAATTGACTTGCTCCTAAATAAACGGTTCCAAATTCATTAAAAGAAACAGCACTGTATTTTCTTTGCGATGAAAAAGGAATAACAAAGAAAGGCTGATAATTTTTTTCTTTAGAGAAGTATTGATGAAGTGCTATAGATGTCATATTGCCATCTTCTAAACAATAATTCATATTTTTGATAATTTGATCAATATTAAAATGATCATCAAAACAAATAACATCATCAACTTTAAGCTTACCTTCAGTAAGCGTTCCTGTTTTATCTAAACAAATAGTATCCACACGAGCAAGAGTTTCAATGCAAAATAGATTTTGGACAAGAGTATTTTTTTTAGCAAGTCTTAGAACACTTAAAGATAGAGCGATTGTTGTAAGTAATACAAGTCCAGATGGAATCATTCCTAAAACAGCAGCTACAACTGAAACAACTGCATCACTAAATGGATAATGACCAATAAAATATTCTTTAAAAAAGAGTAAAATTGATAAAGGAATGATAATAACTGAGATAATTTTTAAAATTTGGTCAATCGATTTTGATAGCTCTGATTTTTTGCCTTCAAATTCTTTTGCTTGAGCGGTAAGCTTATGAATATAACTTTCTTTTCCTACATGAATTACTTTACAAATTGCACGTCCTGATGTAACAAAACTTCCTGAAAGGAGTGAATCACCATTGACTTTTAAAATAGCATCGCTTTCACCTGTAAGAAGTGATTCATTTGCTTCTATATGACCTTCTAAAAGTTCACAATCAACAGGTATTTGCATTCCTGTATTTAAAATGATGAGATCATCTTGAACAATTTCATCAACATTGATTTTAGATAATTGATTATCTCTTAAAACATCAATTTGTTGTTTTGTTAAAATACTTAACTGATCTAATGTCCTTTTTGCTTTTATTTCTTGATAACTTCCTGTTAAAGTATTAAAAAAGATAACAGAGATAAAAAGGGTATTACGATAAGATCCAACAAAAACAAGACATGCAAATAGTAGAATATTAATTAAATTGAAAAATGTAAAAATATTATTAAAAATAATTTCTTTATATGTTTTTGTTGTTTTACTTTCCACAAAATGAGTTTTCCCAAGTTGTTGCCTTTTTAAAACGTCTTCTTGAGATAGACCTGAGAATTCTCTATCAAATATTTTCATAACTATCACCTTGTATTCTATTTTAGAATACTTTTTGTCATTTGACAATCTTTAACAAAATAAGACAAGTAAATAATTGTATACAATTATACAAATTTGTGGTATGATATTCCTAACACTATGATAAGGGGGCTTAAATATGAGTGAATTTATTGATTATGTATTTCAAAGAAGTACATCATTAAATAAAATTGACAATTCTTTATATTCTAAATACAACGTAAAAAATGGTTTAAGAAATGAAGATGGAACAGGTGTTCTTGTTGGACTTACAAGAATATCAGATGTCGTGGGATATAAAAAAGAAAATGGTAAAAAAATTGATACAGAAGGGGAACTTTATTATAGGGGTGTTAAAGTTTCTGATTTTATAAAGGGACATGATCCAAAAAATCGTTTTCTTTTTGAAGAAGTTTGTTTTTTAATTCTTTTTGGATATTTACCTAATAAAGATGAATTAGATGCATTTAAAAAAGAATTAGCTTCAAGATATGATTTACCTTTGAATTATTTACAAGCACGTATACTAGGATTTCCAATGCAAAATATGATGAATAAACTTCAACAAGAAGTTTTAATGCTTTACACATATGATGAAAACCCTGATGATATTTCACCAGAAGCAACGCTAAATAAAGGCTTGGATTTAATTGCTAAGATTCCAGAAATTGTTTGTTATGCTTATCGTACTAAAGTACATTATTTTGATAGTGATAGTTTGTTTATTCATCCAGTAAATACTGAATATTCAATTGCTGAAAATATCCTCCAAATGTTAAGAATAGATCGTTCTTTTACAAAAATAGAAGCGAGTGTTCTAGATATGTGTTTAGTTTTACATGCTGATCATGGTGGAGGGAACAACTCGACTTTTACAAATGTTGTTATGTCTTCAACAGGAACAGACATATATTCTTGTTTTGCAGGAGCTATTGGTTCATTAAAAGGTCCTAAGCATGGAGGTGCTAACTTAGCGGTTGCTAAACAAATGGAACTTGTTATTGATAAAGTAGGACTTAATGCAACGGATGAACAATTAAAACAGGTCATTAAGGATATTTTAGATAAGAAGTTTAATGATCAATCAGGTCTTATTTATGGAATTGGACATGCAGTCTATACATTGAGCGATCCACGTTGTCAAATTCTTTCTAAACAATGTAAACAATTAGCTATCGAAAAAAATCGTTTGAAAGAATATGAACTATACCATCGTTTTGAAGAACTTGCGGTTGCTGAAATTAAAGCAAGAAAGGGAATAAACGTATGTGCCAATATTGATTTTTATAGTGGTCTCGTTTATGACATGCTAGGGCTTTCTAAAGATCTTTATACTTTGATGTTTGTTATTGGACGTTCTGTTGGATGGGTTGCACATAATATTGAAAACAAACTTTATTCAGGAAAAATTATTCGTCCAGCAGGAAAATACGTTGGTGAAAAAAAAGAATATATTAAAATGGAAAATCGTTAAAAGCATTGATAATACAATGCTTTTTTGCTTTTAAGCAAAGAAAAAGCTTGTCAGTTAATGACAAGCTTTAAAATTGTTATTCTTCAATAACTTTGATCCAACCTTCAGGTGCTTCAATTGTACCCATTTGAATACCTGTTAAAGTTTCATAAAGTTTTTTAAGAACAGGTCCGATTTCATCCATTCCACTTGGGAAACAAATTTCTTTACCATGATCATTGATTTTACCTACTGGTGAGATAACAGCAGCAGTACCGCAAAGACCACATTCAGTGAAATCTTTTACTTCATCAAAATAAACTTCTCTTTCTTCAACTTCTAATCCTAAGTATTCTTTAGCAACATACATTAAAGAACGGCGAGTGATAGAAGGTAAGATACTGTTTGATTTTGGAGTAACGATTTTATTATCTTTTGTTACGAAAATGAAGTTTGCTCCACCAGTTTCTTCTACTTTAGTTCTAGTAGCTGCATCTAAGTACATGTTTTCATCGAATCCTTGATTATGTGCATCAACGATTGCATGTAAACTCATTGCGTAGTTTAAACCAGCTTTGATATGTCCTGTACCATGAGGTGCAGCACGATCGAAGTCTGATACACGAATTGTAATAGGTTTAACTCCTCCTTTGAAGTAAGGCCCTACAGGAGTTACGAATACTCTAAATTGATATTCGTTAGCTGGTTTAACACCAATAACTGGGTTACTACCGAACATATATGGACGAATATATAAAGTAGCTCCTGACCCATAAGGTGGTACATAATCAATATTAGCTTTAACAACTTTTTCAATGGCTTCTACCCATTTATCTTCAGGGTAAACTGGCATTTCTAATCGTTTGCAAGAGTCAGCCATACGACTTGCATTTAAATCAGGTCTAAAGCAAACAACTTTCCCATCTTTTGTTCTATAAGCTTTTAACCCTTCAAAACACGTTTGTGCATATTGTAAAACACCTGCACATTCGCTAATAACAACTTTGTCATCAGCAGTAAGCACGCCTTCATCCCAAGCTCCATCTTTATAATTTGATACGAATCTTGCTTCTGTTGGCATATATCCAAAACCGATATTTGACCAATCAATATCTTTTTTTGACATTTTTTAATACTTCCTTTCCTATATATATCTTTAGGCAAATTCTACGCCTCATCAGATGAAGTGTCAATAATAATTTATAACTTATTTTAATAAGAAATTATTAATTGTATTTTATTTATTAATAATATTGAATTGCAAATTTTCTAAAATTGAAATTGCTTTTGCCTGCATTGTTAAATCATTGCTAGAAATACCTTTTACATCAATAAAGATAGGTGTTTCAGGTAGAGCGCTTTTAACAATTACAGCATTAGATAAAACACAAATATTAGAAACAACACCTGCTAGAGTAACATTTTTGTAGTTTTTATCTTTTAAGCAATTTCCTAATTCAAGAGAACCAAAAGTTGTTTTTTCAATACAAATATCATGTTCTTTTTTAGCAGTATTTACCTTGCCATATAGTTTCCAACCATCACTATTTTTAATGCAATGTTCAATTGGCAAATTCTTCCCTTCTTGAGTTTCTAAATAATTATTTTGATGTGTATCGAAAGTAAAAATAACATCATCTTTATTTTGATGATATTGATCAATTAAAGAAGCAAGATACTCATCCAAATATTCAGCTTCTTTAAATCCCAAACTACCATTTACAAAATCTTTTTGATAGTCTACTACAATCAGTAATTTTTTCATAAAATTTCTCCAATCATTTTTATTTAATCTTATCATATATATTGACTTTGTAAATAAATATCATATAATATTCATATGAACATATATTCATATGAAAGGAGAAAAAATGGATAAAATCGTTAATAATGAAATTGTTGAACAAGTAAAGAAAGCAATGCCCGAAGAAGAATCTTTATATGATGTTGCTGAATTATTCAAAGTGTTTGGTGATTCAACAAGAATACGCATTATTTGTGCATTATTTGATCATGAGATGTGTGTTTATGATTTAGCTGCTTGTTTAGATATGACGCAGTCAGCTATTTCTCATCAACTTAGAATTTTAAAAGCCAATAAATTAGTTAAAAATAGAAGAGATGGTAAAATGATGTATTATTCGTTAGATGATGAGCATGTAAAACTAATTTTTGAGGCTGGTTATAGTCATATCATGGAGGATAAATAATATGAAATATAAATATAAGGTTAATGGCCTTGATTGTGCTAATTGCACACAAAAATTAGAAGATGCTTTAAATAAAAAAGAAGAGATTAATGATTGTGTAATTTCTTTTGCAACAGGCATGATGACTTTTGAAAGTAATCAAGAAATTAATGATAATGAGCTGCTTTATTTTATGCAATCCATTGAAGATGAAGTAACAATTGATAACCTCTCTACAAACAAAACACATCATCACGATGAATGTGGATGCGGACACCATCATGAACATGAACATCATCACGATGAATGTGGACACCATCATGAACATGAACATCATCACGATGAATGTGGATGTGGGCAACATCATGAACATGTGGAAGATCATCGTGAATTGGCTAATTCAATCAAATTTAATATAGTTGGTTTGGATTGTGCAAACTGTGCAAGTAAAGTAGAAGCTGAGATAAAAAAACAATCTTACATTGAAGATGCAGTTGTTAATTTTTCTACTCAAAAGTTAATGGTTAAAGTAAAAAACGATGATTCTTTAATGGAAAAGTTACAAGCTGTTGTTGACTCTGTTGAAGAAGGAGTTGTTTTATCAAAGGAAGATAATCAAAAAAAATATAGTAAACCAAAATTATTTGATTTAAAAGAAAATATGGAATTGGTTGAAGGTGTTATTATTTTTATAGGGGCACATTTTTTTGCAGGTGGTTTTGCTACTTTCTTATATTTGTTTGCTTATTTATTAATTGGTTATAAAGTCATTTTAAAAGCAATTAAAAATATTGGTAGAAAAGACTTTTTGGATGAAAATTTCTTGATGTGTTTAGCAACTTTTGGAGCGATTGCTTTAGGTGATTACAGTGAAGCAATTGCGGTTATGCTATTTTATGCTATTGGTGAAATTTTCCAAGGATATGCTGTTAATAAGACAAGATCATCTATTTCTTCTTTAATGGATATTAAAAGTGAATATGCTACAATTGTAAAAGATGATCAAATGATTCAAGTAACTCCTGAAGAAGTACAAGTAGGAGATACAATTGTTGTTAAAGTTGGAGAAAAAGTACCGTTGGATGGTAAAGTTATTAAAGGAAACAGTATGTTAGATACTGCAAGTTTAACAGGTGAATCAGTCCCTAGAAGTGTTGAAGTAGGAGATGAGGTTTTATCAGGAGTTGTCAATTTAAATGATGTTATTTATATTGAAGTAACAAAACCTTATGCGGATAGTACTGTAAGTCGTATTATTGATCTTGTTGAAAATTCTGCAAGTAAAAAAGCTAAAATTGAAAAATTTATTACCCGTTTTGCAAAAGTTTATACACCAACTGTTGTGGGACTTGCTGTTTTATTATTAATTGTTCCGATGATTATTTTACCAAATCAAAATTTCTATGATTGGCTTTATCGTGCATGTACATTCTTAGTTGTTTCTTGTCCATGTGCACTTGTTATTTCAGTACCTTTAGGTTTATATGCTGGTATTGGTAAAGCGAGTGCTTTAGGTGTTTTAGTTAAGGGTGGAAACTATTTAGAATTATTAAAAGATATTGATACTGTTGTTTTTGATAAAACAGGAACACTTACTAAAGGTGAATTTGAAGTTGTTGAAATTTCAGATGATTATTTATTAGAAATTGGTGCATATGGTGAATATATGTCAAATCATCCAATTGCTAGAAGTATTGTTAAAGCTTATAATAAAGAAATCGATAGTACAAGAATAGAAGATTTTAAAGAAATCGCTGGAAAAGGTCTTTCTGTTGTTATTGATCAAAAACAATATGAATTAGGAAATGAAAAATATTTTCATGAATTAGGTATTGAAGTGAGTCAACCTCAATCTGTTGGAACAATTGTTCATATAGCATGTCAAAAACAATATTTAGGACATATCGTTGTTGCAGATGTTATTAAAGAATCTACAATGCCAGGTATTCAAGACTTAAAGAAGGCACATGTTTTAAATACGGTTATGCTTACAGGAGATCATGCAACTGTTGCTCATGATATTGCTTCTAAAATAGGAATTGATCAAGTATATAGTGATTTATTACCACAAAATAAAGTTACACAATTAGAAAAATTAATGGGTAATGATCATGTCGTAGCTTTTGTTGGTGATGGTATTAATGATGCGCCTGTTCTTGCTAGAAGTGATATTGGTATTGCGATGGGTGGCGTTGGTAGTGATGTAGCTATTGAAGCTGCGGATGTTGTTTTAATGAGTGACGATATTACTTCAATTGCTAAAGCCATTCAAGTTTCTCATTATACAAACTTTATTTTAAAAGAAAATGTTACTTTTACGTTATTAATTAAAATTGGAGTTTTAGTTCTTACTTTGTTTGGACTTACAAATATGTGGATGGGTGTTTTCGCTGATGTAGGTGTTACTTTAATTGCTATTTGTAACTCAATGAGAATTTTGTATAAGAAGTCATAATTTTGACTTCTTTTTTTTATTTTGTCCATACTTAAAAGGGTGATTAAAATGAATTTGCTTGAATATTTTGTTTTGCCCTTAATTTCTTTGATTGTTTTGTTTTTACTAACGAAATTAATGGGCTATAGGCAAGTAACAGAGTTATCTTTATATGATTATATAATTGGAATTACAATTGGTTCTATTGCTGCTGAAATGGTTATGGGAAGTTTTAATGATATTTTAAAGCCGTTGATTGGAATGATTGTTTATGGTGTTTTTACTTGGGGTGTTTCTGTTTTAACAAAAAGGTATTTAAATTTTCGTTTTTTTGTTGAAGGAAAACCTGTTGTTTTATTTGAAAATGATAAGATATATTTAAAAAGTTTGGATAAAGCAAAAATTGATTTGAATGAATTGTTGATGAATTGCAGAATGAATGGTTATTTTGAGCTTAATGAGTTAGATAAAATTATTTTAGAAACAAATGGGAAATTTACTTTTTATCCCAAGACATCGTCAAGGCCTTTAAAATTAGGTGATCTACATCAAGAAGTTCAAAAAGAATTTATACCAACAATTCTTATTTTACAAGGAACGATTATTTATGAAAATTTAGAATTGATTCATCATAACCAAAAGTGGTTAGAACAAATTATGAAAGTTCATGGAATTAATCTTCAAGAAATTGTTATTTTGTATGTAGATGGACAACAAACAATACATTTTTATTTAAAAAACGAATTAAAAAGGGATTTTATTTAATCCCTTTTTTGCATATCATATATAATTTTTAAACCTTTGAATGTAAGATCTTTATCATAGGCATCAATCAAATTTGTTTCTTGATAGATCATTCTACCTAGACCACCTGTAGAAACGACTTTTAATGGTTCAGGATATTGGCTTTTAATTTCTTCAATCAGTTTCTCTGTTAAACCAATATAACCATAAACAACCCCTGATTGCATACCTTCAACAGTATTTTTACCAATAATATGTTGTGGTTTTTTTATTGCTACTTCAGGTAGTTGAGCAGCACGATTAGATAACATTTCTGCAGAAATACCAATACCAGGAGCAATTGCACCACCCATAAATTCACCTTTTGAAGAAATAACATCAAATGTCGTAGCAGTGCCAAAATCAATTACTAAACAAGCACAATGGTGACTATAGTAGGCACCAACAGCATCAACAATACGATCACTTCCTAAAGATTTAGGGTTATCATATTTTACAGAAATGCCTGTTTTAATTCCTGGACCAACAATAATAGGTTCTTTGTGGAAATATTTACGAATAGAATTTGTAAAAGAATACATGATTTTAGGAACGACACTAGAAATAATAACATCTTTTATATCTTCAACGGTTACATTATAGGCACTTAAAAAAGCAAGAATCATAAAACCATATTCGTCTGATGTCCTTTGCAATTTAGTCGTTAAACGATAATTGCCAATAAGCTGATCATCTTTAAAAAGTCCCATTGTAATATTTGTGTTTCCCATATCTACAACTACTAGCATTGTTATTCTCCTTTAACTTTCATTAATTTTTCTAAAATAATATGCGCTAGATTTTCTTTGCTCATTAAATCTAAATAATCAACAAAGTTTTTTGTAATTAAAGCAACTTTATTTGTATCAGTTTTAAACCCAGCACCATCTTCAAATAAATCATTAACAACTAATAAATCACAATTCTTCTTAAAAAACTTATTTTGAGCATTTTCAATAACGTTTTCTGTTTCCATAGCAAACCCACAAATAGTTTGTTTTGTTTTATGTTTTCCAATATAAGATAAAATATCTTCGTTTTTTCCTAATTTTAAATAAAATTCGTCAGCTTTTTTCTTTATTTTTTGATCGCTATATTCTAAAGGCCGATAGTCACCAACAGCAGCAGACATGATAACATAATCTTGAAAATCAAAATAACTTAATACTTGTTTAAACATACCTTGTGCACTTTGAATTTTGATTACATCTACTTCGTAAGGAGCTCTTTGAGATGATGGACCACTAATCAACGTGACATGAGCTCCTAATTGACGAGCAACTTTTGCTAGTGCATAGCCCATCTTTCCACTTGAATGATTAGAAATAAATCTCACTGGATCAAGTGGCTCTTGAGTAGGACCAGCGGTAATAAGAACATGCTTTCCAGCTAATGGATGAGGATATGTCGCATATTCAATAGCATCAAGTAAATCTTCAATATCACTTAAATGTCCTCTTCCTTGATAACCACATGCGAGTTCACCAATTTCAGGTTCCACAATCTTAATATGATAAGATTTACAAATATCAAGATTTTTTTGAGTTGCAGTATTTTCATACATGTGTACATTCATTGCAGGAGCAATGATTTTTGGACATGTTGCTGCTAAAAAGGCGGAAGATAAAACATCGTCTGCTAAACCATGAGCAACTTTGGCAATAATATTTGCAGTTGCTGGAACAATAATAAAACAATCAGCATCCTTAACAATGTTAATGTGTTTAATTTGATAACCTGTTTCATCAAAATCATCAATTAAAACAGGTTTATGAATAAGTGTTCCAAAGGTAAGTGGTGTTACAAATTGAGCTGCATTTTTTGTCATAATAACTTCAATATTATAATTTTTCTTTTTTAAACGGGAAATAAGTTCACATGTTTTATATGCTGCAATACTTCCTGTTATACCAATAACAATTTTTTTCATAAAACCTCCAAGGGTGATTTTTACATCTATGCAACATTATAATATATTTTGAAATCCCATACAATGTATTTCATTCTTTTATTTTTTGGTTTTCATGATAAAATATCTTTAAAAGAAAAGAGGAGTGTTTATGAAAAAAATAGCTGTATTATGTAAAGATGGATTTGAAGAAATCGAAGCATTGACACCAGTTGATGTTTTAAGAAGAGCAAATGTTCATGTTGATTTAGTAGGGATGGATGATTTAAAGGTGACAAGTTCTCATCAAATTACAATTCAAATGGATTGTGTTTTTAATGATCAAATCAAAGAATATGATGGAATTGTTATTCCTGGTGGTTTACCTGGAGCAACAAATTTAAGAGATGATGCACGTGTTATTGAAATTGTTCAACAATTCAATCAGGAACATAAATTGATTGCTGCTATTTGTGCAGGACCAATTGTTTTAGCTAAAGCAGGTATTTTAAAAGATAAAATCTGTACTTGTTCTCCAGGTTTTGAAACACAACTTACCGGAGCTAATTATCAAGAAGCTATTGTTCAAAAAGATGATTATATTATTACAGGTAAAGGACCAGCGGCTGCCTTAGAATTTGGATATACTATTTTAGAAAGTTTAGGGTACGATTCATCAAACTTAAGACAAGGTATGCAATATGAATATCTTATGAACGTTGAAGCACATAAAGAATAAAATTGATAAATAGTAAGACGCTAATTTCGATAAGACCATTGATTTGAGAAAAGAAAATAATGAACATGGCAATGATTGAAAGACCGTAGGAAAACCATAAATAAATTTTGTGAGCTAAAATTGGCTCACTTTTTTGTTTATTTTTAATAAGATATGCTAAGAATAAAAGTGCAATGATAATGCAAGATAAAGGAATAAAAACATGTAAAGTTGAAAAGATTGGATAATTTTTATGATAGGGTAAAATTAATCCAATAAAAAAGAACAGAGAAAGAAAAATAATGAATTTTTTTAAAGAAGTTACTTTAAAAAAGGTTAAGCATAAAGAAAGAGTTAATAAAACACACCAAATGTAATAAAAAAAAGAAAATGATGTATTCATTAAACTTGTGTAGTTTTGATAAAGTGGATGATAAAAAAATAATAAGATGATTGAATAAATAAGTGTAATAATTTGCATAAAATTCCTCATTTCTAAAAAAATAAAAAGAAAAAACCTAAAAAAATAACAATATATATAGTGAAGGAGGTAAAATAAATATGGAAAACAGTATATCACAAATTCATTTATTAAGTGTACACTTAAATGCTGAAAAAGACAGTGTTATTCGTAATTTAGAAGATATTCGGGCAGTCATGTCTGTTTCTTACAAAATTTGCGATAGTAATGCAATCAATTTAATGTTTCTAACGACTGTTAATGAAAAGGAACAATGTTTATTTCATCTAAAATGTGAGTATGCGTTTTTATGTCATGATTATCAAAACGAAAAAGAGATGATCATGTCAGCTGTAAATGTTATTAGTCCAAAAGTAGAAGAAATTATAGCTTTGATGACATCACAAATTAAAAATAAAGCGAGCTAATTTCACATTTATCAAACCCTTTCATATAGTATAATGAGGTGGCATATGAAAGGGTTTATTGAAGTATATGATCAAAGAACACAATTTTTAAAAGATATTTTTTTAAGTCATGGTTATCAAATAAATGATAAACAATCACAAAACCTTGATTTTTATGTTGTTAAAAATCAAAAGATAGATCATGACAATACGTTTTCTCTTAATAATATAAATACAAAATATATTATTAATAAAGATAAAGTTTTTAAACATTTAAATAATACTTTAACAGCAATGGGACTCTATTTAAAAATAATACAAGATAAAGCACATTATAATAATATACTTATTTTAGGCTATGGAGATTTAGCAAAACAGCTTGCAAATATTTTAAAAAGTAATTATGATATTACAATTTGTAATCGAAATAACAAGGATTTAGATGAAATAAAACAAATCTATCATCATTTGGATTTAAATGCTTTATCAGGAAAGTATGATTTAATTATTAATACGATTCCTGTTTGTAAAATCAATTATAAAAAATTAAAATATAAACAAATTTATGATTTGGCACAAACAGTTGAGGGAAAAGATTATCAATCACTAAGAAATATACCTAATTTGTATTTTCCATATGAATCGGCATTATTGATGTTTCAATATATTCACGGAGTGATGAGACATGTTTAATGGAATGAAAATAGGGGTTGGGATTACAGGCTCTTTTTGTTCGTTAAGTAATTGTTTGAGATTTTTAAAGGAACTAAAAAAATATCCTGTAGATATTTATGTTTTTATAAGTGATCAAGTGAATTCTTGTGATACACGGTTTTTTAAGGCGAATCAGTTAATTATAGAAGTTGAAAAAATTATTGAAAAGAAGGTTATTTGTTCAGTTGTTGAAGCAGAAATTTTTGGGCCACAAATACCCTTGGATTTAATGGTAGTTTATCCATGCAGTGCCAATACATTAGCTAAAATGGCACATGGAATCAATGATAATGCGGTGACAATGGCTGTTAAATCAACACTTAGAAATCAACACAATATCGTTCTTGGTTTATGTAGTAATGACTTACTTTCAACAAGCGGAATGAATATGATGAAGATTTTTAATACAAAGCATTTTTATTTGGTGCCAATGTATCAAGATGATGTAATCAAGAAACCAAATAGTTTGATTGCACGGCGAGATTTAATTATTCAAACGATGATCAATGCATTGGTTGATAAACAAATTCAGCCTTTATTTTTAATGAAGAAAGAGTAAATGATACTTTTTCTTTTGTTAATAATTTGTTAGAATAATAGCAAAGTGAGTGTAAGAAGATATAATTAAGGAGGAAATAATGAAAAAAAGTATTATAAAATTGATGCCAATTGGTGGTCAAGCTGAAAACGGTAAAAGCATGTACTGCTTAGAAATAGATGATAATTGGTTTATTATTGATGCAGGTTATCGTTTTCCAGAAGTAGATAAATTAGGAGTGGATGTTATTATTCCTAATTTTGATTATTTAAAAGATAATAAAGATAAAATTAAAGCTATATTTATTACGCATGGTCATGATGATGTAATGGGAGCACTTCCTTATTTATTACAAGAAGTGAATGTTCCTATTTATACAACAGATCTTACAGCTGATTTAATTGATCAATTATTACAAAGATATATGAGACATTCTCATGTTTCATATAAATATAAAATCAAAAGAGTAAATATGAATGCAACGATTAAAGTTGCTGGAGTTGAAGTGGACTTTTTCCCAATTACGCATTCTATTCCTGGAAGTGTAGGGTTAGCATTTTTAACAGATTATGGTTATATTGTCTATAGTAGTGAATTTATTATTGATTTTGGAGCGCCTGAAAGATTTAGATGTAATATTCAAAAGATGATGGAAATTGGTAAAAAAGGAGTTTTAGCTTTACTTTGTGAATCATCATATTCAAAAAATGATGGCTATACTTCTCCTAATCATAAGTTAACTGCTAAAATAGAAAGTATTTTTGAAGATGCTTCAGGACGTATTATTATTTCAAGTTATGCACAAAATGCTTTTAGAACTCAAGAAATTGCTCAACTAGCTAAAAAATATAATCGTAAGATTTGTTTCTATGGAAGAGATAAATATGATAATACCAATTCTTTAATGAGAATTGCTAAAAATAAGAAAAAACCAATCTTGGATATTCATCCAGCTTGTATTGGTGATAATAATGATATTCAAAAAAATAAAGATAATGATAAATTGGTTGTTTTATTAAGTGGTGGTCCTCGTCGTATCTATCATGATATTTTAGATATTATCGATGGAGGAGATGATAAGCTTAAATTACAAGATAGTGATACATTTATTGTAGCTTCACCTGTTTTACCAGGGACTGAAAAAATAGCTAATAGAGCAATCAATGAACTTTATAAAACTGATACACATATTCATGTTTTGAAAAACAAAGAATTGCAATCCATGCATGCAAGTGAAGAGGATATTAAAGTATTGATTCAAATTTTAAATCCAAAATATTTCGTACCAATCAAAGGAGAATATCAACATTTTATTGCTGCAAGTGATGTTGCTAAAAAAATGAATATAAATGATGATCATATTGCTATTGTTGATAATGGAGAAATGATTACTTTTAAAGATGGAAAATTACAAAGTTATCGAGATTCTATTACAATTGAAGATGTGATGATTGATGGTCTTGGAATTGGTGATGTTGGTGTTAAAGTTATTGATGACCGAAATCAATTACAAAATGATGGTGTTGTTATTATTGGTATGACAATTGATGGTAAAACAAGAGAAATTGTTGCCAATACAGATGTACAAACAAGAGGTTTTATTTACTTAAAGGATTCAGAAAATATTGTAAAAGGAATTATGAATATCGCTGAAACTGAGTTAGAGTCTTATAAAAATAAGACGGAAGAAGATATTAGAGATGTACGTCAAAATATTAAAGATAAAGTGAACAAATATATTATCAAAGAGACTGGCAAAAGACCTGTCATTTTACCAGTAATTATAGAATTATAAAAGCAAGGAATATCTTGCTTTTGTTTTGTTTTTTAAATATGATATGTAAAGAGGTGATATGATGGCTAAGACCGCAAGAAAAAGAAAAAGTAAGCAAGAACAAGTGAGTGAAGAATTAAAATTAAGAATTATTTGTTTATTTTTCATTTTTTTAGTAATTATTGCTGCTATGCAATTAGGAGTGATTGGAGACCACTTGAATTATGTTTTTATGTATGTATTTGGGAATTTAAATGGGATTATTTATCTTACTTGTATTCTTTTATTAGGATATATTGTTGTTAAGGCGGATTTTCCTAAATTTAATGGTCCTAAGGCGGTAGGTCTCTATTTGCTCTTTATAGGTTTAACTTTATTTATTTCTGCTACGCCATCACTTACAGGGATAAAAGTCATACAGTCTTATTTTAATCAAGCTCCTTTAAATAGAGGAGGATTATTGGGGGCAGTTTTATATGGCTTTTTAAGTGCATTGTTTGATTATATGGGAGCAATCATTGCAGCGGTTTTTATTGTTGTAACAGGAATTATTTTATTAGGAAGTAAGTTTTATTTTGAACACAAAAAAGAAATTCAAAAAAGAGCAAAAAATAATTTTAATAAAACAAAAGATTCTTTAAAACAGCATTCAAATTATTTTGGAAATTTCTTTAAGAAAAAACAAAATAAGACAACTTTTTTTGATGATGCTATTTTCGAAGATGATGAAACCCCAACGACTATATTTGAAGAAATAGCGAAAGAAGATGTGACTTTGCCACAAGCTTTTACTTTTAATGATGAACATCAAGAAATAGAAATTGTTGATAAAGAGCCACCTATTCCATCGGTGGATGAAGAATTAGTTCAAAATGATCAATCACAAATTGAAGAACCAGTCATAGAGCATAATACAAATAAAAATTATCATTTACCACCGTTATCTCTTTTACATAATGTGGTTAATAAAAAACAAGGTGAAAATAAAAATCATGCTGTAGAAAGTGCTGAAAGATTAACAGCTGTTTTAAATGAATTTGGAGTTCATGCTTCTATTAATAATATTTCTATTGGTCCTTCAATTACAAAATATGAATTAAAATTAGAAACGGGGACAAGAGTCAATAAAATAATGTCTTTACAAGATGATATTAAATTAGCTTTAGCAGCTAAAGATATTCGTATTGAAGCGCCTATTCCTGGAAAACCAGCGGTTGGTGTTGAAATACCTAATTTAGTATCATCAATGGTTTCTTTTAAAGAGGTATTTAAAAACATTCCTGATAAATATAAAGACAATAAACTTGTTGTTCCTTTAGGAAAGGATGTTAATGGTCAAGTCATTTATGCAGAGCTTAATAAAATGCCTCATTTACTTATTGCTGGGGCAACAGGTTCAGGTAAATCTGTATGTGTTAATACGATTATTAGCAGCATATTAATGCGTGCGAAACCGGATGAGGTCAAACTTATTTTAGTTGATCCTAAAAAGGTTGAGTTATCCAATTATAATGGGGTTCCTCATTTATTAGCACCGGTCGTTACTGATCCTAAAAAAGCAGCCGCCACTTTAAGAGAAACTGTTTCGGAAATGGAAAGACGCTATGATTTATTTGCAGGGGCAAATGTTAGAAAAATTGAAACGTATAATCAATATGTTGAAAAGAAAAATCAAGAAAATGATGCGGGACATCAATTAGAAAAACTTCCATATATTGTAGTAATCCTTGATGAAGTTGCAGATTTAATGATGGTAGCTAGTAAAGATGTTGAAGATTGTATTATGCGTATAGCTCAATTAGCACGTGCGGCTGGGATTCATTTAATTGTAGCTACACAAAGACCATCAACAGATATTATTACAGGTGTTATTAAGGCTAATATTCCATCAAGAATTGCTTTTGCTGTTTCTTCAAGTATTGATTCTAGAACGATTCTTGATTGTACAGGCGCAGAGAAACTTTTAGGAAAAGGAGATATGCTTTTTTTACCAATGGGATTGAATTCGCCGATTCGTGTGCAAGGAGCTTATGTTGATGATAGTGAAGTGGAAGCAATCACTTATTATACAACGAAACAACAAGAAGCCTCATATGATGAAAGATACACAAATGTGAAACCAATTTCTGCAGTAGCTGCTTCTAAAGAAGAACAAGAAGATGAAGAGTATGAAATGTGCAGAGCATTTGTTATTCAAGCACAAAAAGCGAGCACATCACTTTTACAAAGACAATTTAGAATAGGCTATAACAAAGCAGCCAGAATTATTGATCAATTAGAAGCGGATGGTATTATAGGTCCACAAATTGGATCTAAACCACGTGAAGTATATGTACGTGGATATAATGAAGAAGAAATTTAAAAACGGTATTTACCGTTTTTTTATTATGTTAATTGTTTTCAAATGTTTTTTTTAATGCTACAATTGTAGAGGAAAATTAAATGGAGGAAGAAGAACATGAAAAAATTATTCGCAAGTATTTTATGCTTAGGAATGATTTTTGGTAACTGGCAACCATATCGTATTGCTGCTGTATCATTATTCTTTGGAATTATGAAGACATTAGCATATACTTATACAGCAATTCCATTTTTATCAGCATTAGGTTTCCCAAGTGTTGTTTATAAACTTATTCCTTATGTAGCAACATTGATTTTATTAGCGTTTACTTCTAAAAATTCTGCTGCTCCTAAGGCTTCGGGGATTCCTTATGATAAATCAAAACGTTAAAATATTTGAAAGTATTGTTTCTTAAGAAATAATACTTTTTTATTTTTTTGATTATTTGTGTATAATAGATGAGAATGAAAGGAAATGATTATGGAAAAAGTTTATAAAATGCCAGGGTATGATTTACATTTGCTCCCTACAAATAAATTTAAAAATATTACAATTTCATTAAAATTACAAAATACACTAGATGAAAAAACGGTTGCTAAAAGAACATTACTATCTTTTATGTTGACTACGGGTACAGAAAAATATCCATCAACACAAGAACTTTCTAAATATTTAGAAAGCATGTATGGCATGAAATTAGGAGCTAATGTTGTTACTAAAGGTAAGAGTCATATTATTAATATTAATTCAATCTGTATTAATCAAGAATATTTACCTTACAAAGAAGATCTTATTCAACAGCAAATCCAACTGTTAAATGATATTTTCTTTAAACCTAATGCCTCAAAAATGGCTTTTGATCAAACAATGTTTGAAAGAAAGAAAAAAGAATTGGTTGAACGTCTTATTAATAATCAAGATGATAAATTTTATTATAGTTTAGAAAAAATGTTTGAATATATGGGAAAGGGGACATGTTTAGGAATTTCTTCTCATGGAAATATTGAAGATATAAAAAAAATTGAAAATGAAGAATTATTTTCGTATTTTAAGGAATGTATAAAAAATGACCAAAAACATATTTATGTAGTTGGAAATGTAGATGAATCTATTGTTCATGTCTTTGAAAATTGTTTATCTTTTGAAAAGAATAATTCAATTTTTGAAAGTGTATATTCATTTGAAAAAAATAGAAAAGATTTATTAGAAATCATAGAAAAGCAAGATGTTACACAAGCTAAGCTTAATATGGGATATCGTATATCAGTAAATTACACTCACCAAAATCATTATGCTTTTGTAGTATTTAATGCGATTTTTGGTGGAATGAGTCAATCTAAATTATTTAAAGTTGTTAGAGAGAAAAATTCATTATGTTATTATATTTCTTCAAGTTATGATGCTTTTAATGGAGTGATGGTCATTACAGCTGGCATAGAAGGAAAAGATTATCATCAAACCGTTCAATTAATTAAAGAACAATTAAAAGAAATGCAAGATGGTTGCTTTGATCAAGATGATATTGATACTGCAAAATTAATGATTAAAAATTCTATGAAAAAAACAAACGATGAGCCATTAAGTCAAGTTGCCGTTCAATACAATAGAGATATTACGGGAAAAAAAGAAACAAATGAACAATATTTAGAAAAAATTGAAAATGTTACTTATCAAGATATTGTAGATGTTTGTCAAAATATTGAACTTGATACAATATTTTTGTTGAAGGGGAGAAATGAGTAATGGAAAAAATATATTATCAAACTTTAAAAGAAACGTTATTCCATGAAAAATTGGAAAATGGTTTAGAAGTATATTTGTTACCTAAAATTGGTTTTGAAAAAACATATGGTTTATTTTCAACAAGATTTGGATCGATTGATACAACTTTTGTACCCTTAGGACAAAAAGAAATGATAAAAGTCGAAGACGGAATTGCTCATTTTTTAGAACATAAAATGTTTGATATGGAAAATGGGGATGCTGCTGATGAGTTTGCTAAACTTGGGGCAAGTTCAAATGCATTTACATCATCAAGTCGTACGGCCTATTTATTTTCAACGACAACAAATGAAAATGATTGTGTTGAACTTTTACTAGATTTTGTACAAAGTCTAAATATTACAGACGAAAGCGTAGAAAAAGAAAAAGGAATTATTTGTCAAGAAATAAAAATGTATGATGATGACCCAGATTGGCGTGTTTATTTTGGAGCTATTGCCAACTTGTATCATAAACATCCTGTTAAGATTGATATTGCTGGAACTTGTGAAACTGTTAATAATACGTATAAAGATATGTTGGAACTTTGTTATCAAACTTTTTATCATCCACATAATATGATGCTTTTTGTTGTAGGTAATATTAATCCTGAAGAATTAATAGGTGTCATTAAAGAAAATCAAAATAAAAAGCATTTCTTATCTGAAAATGTAATTCAAAGATTAAAAATAGAAGAACCAACATCAGTAGCTGTTAAAGAACAAATTAATACAATGCAAGTTGAAATGAATAAATTGATTGTTTCTATTAAAATTAATGAAATTCTGGATGATCCTCAAGATAAAATTAAAAGAGAATTAGCTTTAAATTTATTATTTGATTTATGTTTTTCTAAAAGTTCTTCGTTATATAACGAATGGTTAGAAAAAGGGTATATTAATGAAACATTTAGTGCAAGTTTTACGCAAGAAAGAGATTATGCTTTTATTTTAATGGGTGGAGATCAAGATGATTATGAATTATTGCAAAAGACAATTTTTAATTTTATAGATCATGTTCAAGATTTAGAAATAGCAGAAGATGACTTTGAAAGAATTAAAAGGAAAACAATTGGAAACTTCATCAATAGTTACAATAGTCCAGAAAGTATTGCGAATACTTTTAGCCGTTATTATTTTGAAGGAATTTGTTCATTTGATTTAGTAGATTATGTAAGTAAAATGACATTGGCAGATATAAATGAAGTAAAAAGATACTTTAGTAAGGAATATGCTTCAAGCTATATTGTTAAAAAAGATAAATAAAGGGGTATATTTAAAAATAATTTATGGTATAATGTAATGCGACTAGAGAGTGTAAATAAATTTCCTACACATTAGATACGGGAACCTGATCTAAATAATGGTGTTGAAAGCCTATCTTTGAATAGGAATCCTAAAATTATTTAAAGGTGCCCACCTGTACGTAACAGGGATAATCTAAAAGCTCTCTAGTTTTTTATTTAAAAGGAGAAATCAAAATGGCAGCAATAGATCAAAAACTTATAGATAGAATAAATGTTTTAGCTAAAAAGAAAAAAGAAGGTACAATTACTCCTGAAGAATTAAAAGAACAGGATAAATTGAGAAAAGAATATATTAAGCTTTTTAGAGAAGGATTTAAATCTCAATTAAAAGCAATTAAAGTTGTAGATGAAAAAGGAAATGATATAACACCGCTTAAATTAAAACAAGAAAAATTAAAAAATTAAGGAATTCTAGTAGAAGATATTTAATTTTTATAGAAAATGTGTATAATATGTCTTGACTTATTTAAAAATAGGAGAAAATGTAAATGGATATTTCAAATTTATCAATCGCAACAATTAGAAGTTTAGGAATCGATACAATCAATAAAGCAAATTCTGGACATCCAGGAATGGTTCTTGGATCAGCACCTGCTTTATATACATTGTTTAATAAAGAACTAAACATTTATAACAAAGAAGCTGAATGGATTAATAGAGATCGTTTCGTTTTAGCAAGTGGACATGCTTCTGCACTTTTATATAGCATGTTACATTTGACAGGGTTTGATGTTACAATCGATGATCTAAAGAATTTTAGACAATTGAATTCTCATACACCTGGGCATCCAGAAATTGAAATGACACATGGTGTTGATGCTTCAAGTGGACCATTAGGACAAGGTATTCCAATGGCAGCTGGAATGGCAATGGCTGAAAAATTTTTAGCAAGTCAATATAACAAAGAAAACTTTGATATTATTGATCATTATACATATGTTTTATGTGGTGATGGCGATATGCAAGAAGGGGTTACTTATGAAGCGACATCTCTTGCAGGTCATTTATCATTAGGTAAATTAATTGTTTTATATGATGCAAATAAGGTTACTTTGGATGGACCTTTATCAATGTCATTTAGCGAAAATGTAAAAAAACGTTATGAAGCTTGTAATTGGCAAGTTTTAGAAGTTAAAGATGGAAATGACATTAATGAAATTCATAAAGCTATTAAAAAAGGTAAAAAAGAACAATTCAAGCCAACTTTAATTATTGTAAATACAGTTATTGGATTTGGTTCAGCAAATCAAGGAACAAATAAAGTTCATGGTGCACCATTAGGTAAAGAAGATGGTAAAAACGCTAAATTATCTTATGGTTTTGATCATGATGAATTCTATGTACCTGAAGAAGTATATGAAGATTTTAAAAAGAAAACAATTAAAAGAGGAAAATCTAAATTTAATAAATGGAATAAATTATTCAATGAGTATAAAGAACAATATCCAACAGAAGCAAAACAATTAGAAGATGCTATTGCTGGTAAATATTCTTTAAACATTGATGAACTTTTAAAGAATTATCCTGTAGGACATAATGATGCTACAAGAAATACTTCATTAGAAGTTATTCAAGAAGTTGCTAAACAAAATCCAACTTTCTTATCGGGAACTGCAGACTTAGCTAGTTCAACAAAAACAAAAATTAAAGATGAAGATGACTTTAGTGTTGAAAATTATAATGGACGTAATTTAGTATTTGGAATTCGTGAGTTTGCAATGGTTGCTATTATGAATGGTATGACATTGCATAAAGGTGTAAAAGTTTCATCTGGTGGTTTCTTAGTATTCTCTGATTATTTCAAAGCAGCAGTAAGAATGGCTTGTTTAATGAAATTACCAATTATTTTACCATTATCTCATGATTCTATTGCAGTTGGTGAAGATGGACCAACTCATCAACCAATTGAACAGTTTGCTATGTTAAGATCAATTCCAAATATGCATGTTATTCGTCCAGGAGATGCCGTAGAAATGGCAGCAGCATGGAAATTAGCGATTGAATCAACTGAAAACCCTACAGCACTTATTCTTACAAGACAAAATGTAGAAACAATGGAAAATAGTTCTGTTGAAGGTGTAAGCAAGGGTGCTTATGTTATTGGTAAAGAAGAAAATCATTTAGATGCTATCATTATTGCATCTGGATCAGAAGTTAACTTAGCTATGAAAGCTAAAAAAGTACTTCTTGAAAAAGGTATTGATGTACGTGTTGTATCTATGCCATGTCAAGAATTCTTTGACCAACAAGATGAACAATACAAAGAAGCTGTTTTACCAAATGCAATGCGTAAACGTTTATCAGTAGAAATGGCTAGTTCATTTGGATGGCATAAATATGTTGGTTTAGATGGTATAACAATGTCTATTGATGAATTTGGTAAAAGTGCTCCAGCACAAGATGTTATCCAATCTTATGGATTTACTGTTGATGGAGTCGTAGAAAATATTGAAAAATTATTAAAATAAAGGGAGTTCCTCCCTTTTTTTACATTCTTCCCTTGATTGATATGATACCTTAGTAATAGGTGATTGAGATGAAATATGTTATATATGAATACGAAGAAGGTATAAAACAATTATTTGAAAAGTATCCAAATTTAAAACAATATTTTGATAATCTTACGTTAGATAATGATTTTATGAATAAATTTATAAATTGCGTCTATAACAGTGTTGATTATATGAATGAACTTATTTATAAAGAATTGCACAATAGAAAAGAATATCATCGAGTTGGGAAAATGCATATATTTGAAAATGAACTTACACATGAAATAAGTCGTTTATATGTTGAAAATTATAAAATTATTATTGAATCGAAAGATAAAACAAACATATTCTTTGATATTCTCTATCATAATTTAAAAAGTTATGTTATAATAGATGAGAATTTGTAAGGGAGGTATTATCAATGTTATATGCAATTCTTGGATTAATCGTTGGATTAATTGCTGGGTTCTTTGCGTCTCGTTATTTCTTTAAAAAACAATTACAAAAAAATCCACCTATCAATGAAAAAATGATTCGTGCTATGTATATGGAAATGGGAAGAAAACCAAGTGAGGCTCAAATTAAAAGAATCATGGCTTCAGTTAAATCACAATATAAATAAGGGGATACCCTTATTTTTGTTTATATGAAAATATATATTACTAGACATTCCTTAACTGCATGGAACGAAGAAAAAAGACTACAAGGATGGAAAGACTCACCGCTTACTAAGCAAGGGAAAGAAGATGCTTTAAAATTAGGTGAATATATGAAAACAATACATATTGATCAAGTATATTCTTCGCCTTTATTAAGAGCAAAATCTACAGCGAGACTTATTTTTAAAAATGAAAATATTATTGAAGATAGTCGTTTAAAGGAAATGAACTTCGGAGATTATGAAGGAGAATATATTCAAGATTTAAAAAAGAAACATGATTATTTTTGTTTGTGGCATCAACCGCAATTGTCATTTTCTTTGCCAAATGGAGAAACATATGAAGAAGTTGTTTTTCGTTTGAATGATTTTATTTTAGAAAAATATAACGAAGATCCTCAACAAACAATTTTTATAACAATTCATGGTATGTTATTTACAATATTACATGGAATTTTTTTAGATTTACCTGTTGAACGATTAAATGAAGTTAATCAAGAAATTGTAAGAGGATGTTCGCTTTCGTTGTTTGAATTTGATGGAAAAAAACATAAAATAGATTTTATTGGGAAAGATTGTTTTTTAACACCTTTAAAAGCAAAAATTAGTTATAAATAAAAAAGATTAGTTTAACTATCATAAACTAATCTTTTTTACATCCATTGAATTTTTGATTCAGTCTGATTTTTAATACGTTTGATATTATCTTTATGTCTATAAACTAATAAGATAACAGCTACAAGCATGCATAATTTTGCTGTTATGGACACCGCTAGAAACGGTGTAATACATAAAACAATCAAAGCAGTAGAGATTGAAGATAAAGATACATATTTTGAAATTTTTAAAACAAGTAAAAATACAACAATAGCAACAACTGCATATAATGGTTCAATACATAAAAAATAACCTAGACTTGTTGAAACAGCTTTTCCTCCTCGAAATTCAGCAAAGATAGGATAACAATGTCCAAAAATACATGCTAATCCAGCGAGATATTTAATATCAGGATTTAAATTGAATTTTAAAGATAAATAACTACTTAAATAAAATATAATAACTGCTTTAAGAGCATCTAGTACAATTACAGAAATACCTGCTTTTTTTCCTAAGACTCTGCCAGCATTTGTTCCTCCTAAATTGCCCGAGCCACTTTCTCTAACATCCGTATTATAAAATACTTTTCCAATAACAAGGGCAAAGGGGATAGAACCGTATAAATAACCTAATAGAATCAATAATATTTCATACATTTTTATCACCAAGCTAAATTATACAGTTATCCTATAAAAATGCAATTAAACTTTGAAAAAAAACAAGAGTATTGATATAATAGTTCAAGTATAACAAAAGGAGTGATTATATGGCAAAAAAGAATACATATGATGAGTCAAATATACAGATTCTAGAAGGATTAGAAGCAGTTAGAAAAAGACCTGGTATGTATATTGGATCTACAGATAGTAGAGGATTACATCATTTAGTTTGGGAAATTGTTGATAATGCAATAGATGAAGCTCTTTCTGGATATGGTAATTTAATAGAAGTCACTATTTGTAAAGATAATAGTATTATGGTACAAGATCATGGACGTGGAATGCCAACAGGTATGCATGCTTCAGGAAGGCCAACAACAGAAGTTATTTTGACAATTCTTCACGCAGGAGGTAAATTCTCTGAAGATGGTGGTTATAAGACTTCGGGAGGACTTCATGGAGTAGGTGCTTCTGTTGTTAATGCGCTTTCTCATTGGTTAGAAGTGACTGTTTGTAGAGATGGAAAGATTTTTAAGCAACGTTTTGAAGATGGCGGAGAAACAATAGGAAAATTAACAGTTATTGGAAAAACAAAAGAAACGGGAACATTGATTCATTTTTTACCAAATGATCAAATTTTTTCAACAATAGAATTTAATTATAAAACAATTAGTGAAAGGCTAATGGAAAGTGCTTTTTTATTAAAAGGCATCAAAATTGTTTTAAAAGATGAAAGAACTGGAAAAATGGATGAATTCCATTTTGAAAATGGATTAGAAGCATTTATTGATTATTTAAATACTAATAAAGATGTACTTCATCCAACAATTTCTATTGAAGGTGAACAAAATGGGATGGAAGTAGATATTGCTTTACAATTTACTTCTGGATATCAAGAAACGACATTATCATTTGTTAACCTTGTAAGAACGGGTGATGGTGGAACACATGAAACAGGTTTTAAATCTGGACTTACAAAAACATTCAATGATTATGCGAGAAAATATGGTCTATTAAAAGAAAAAGATAAAAATTTAGAAGGAAATGATGTACGAGAAGGGCTTTCAGCGATTATTTCCATTAAAGTTCCTGAACATTATTTACAATTTGAAGGGCAAACAAAATCAAAATTAGGAACACCAGAAGCTAGAAATATTGTAGATAGTATCGTATATGAAAAATTATCTTATTTCTTAGAAGAAAATAAAGAAATTGCAGATAATCTTGTTAAAAAAATGATTAAAGCTGCTCAAGTAAGGGATGCAGCAAGAAAAGCAAGAGAAGCAGCAAGAAAAGGAAAAGGTGCAAGACAAGAAAGAATATTAAGTGGGAAATTAGCTCCTGCTCAAACTAAAAATAAAAAGAAAAATGAACTTTATTTAGTCGAAGGGGATTCTGCCGGAGGTAGTGCTAAACAAGGACGAGATAGAAAATATCAAGCAATTTTACCTTTAAGAGGAAAAGTTTTAAATAGTGAAAAAGTATCCTTACAAGATATTTTGAAAAATGAAGAACTTGCGACATTAATCAATACTATTGGTGCTGGATTTGGTGCGGATTTTAAAGTTGAAGATAGTCATTACGATAAAGTTATTATTATGACCGATGCAGATACGGATGGAGCCCATATCCAAATATTATTATTAACTTTCTTCTATCGCTATATGAAAGATTTGATTACAGCAGGGAAAGTTTATATTGCTCTTCCACCTCTTTATAAAGTATCTAAAAAAAGTGGAAAAAAAGAAGAGGTTATTTATTGTTGGGAAGATTATGAACTTGAAGATGCTAAAAAGAAAATTGGCAGAGGATACAATGTTCAACGTTATAAAGGTTTAGGGGAAATGAATGCTTCTCAATTATGGGAAACGACCATGGATCCCGAAACAAGAACCTTGATTCAAGTTTCAATTGATGATGCTGCTGTGGTTGAACGTAATGTGACTGTTTTAATGGGTGATAAAGTTGAGCCAAGACGTGAATGGATTGAACAAAATGTACAATTTACATTAGAAGATAATTATCAAATTTAGGAGGTTTTTATGTCTGATAAAAAAATTGTTATGAATTTAGAAGCAATCATGGGTGATCGCTTTGGAAAATATTCAAAATATATTATTCAAGAACGTGCACTTCCTGATGTACGTGATGGATTAAAACCTGTTCAACGTAGAATTCTTTATTCAATGAATAAAGAAGGAAATACGGCTAGTAAACCTTATCGTAAGTCGGCAAAAACGGTAGGGAATGTTATTGGTAATTATCATCCTCATGGTGATATGTCAGTTTATGATGCAATGGTTCGTCTTTCGCAAGAATGGAAAATCAGAGCACCATTAATTGATATGCAAGGAAATAATGGATCAATTGATAATGATCCTGCTGCAGCTATGCGTTATACAGAGGCTAGACTTTCACCAATTGCAAGTGAATTATTAAGAGACTTAGATAAAGATACTGTATTAATGTCTTTAAACTTTGATGATACAGAGTATGAACCAACGGTTTTACCAGCTGCATATCCTAATCTTTTAGTCAATGGATCTACTGGAATATCAGCTGGATATGCAACAGATATTCCACCACATAATTTACAAGAAGTTATTGATGCAACAATTCATCGAATTAAATATCCTCATTGTCATTTAGATAAATTAATGGAATTTATCAAAGGACCTGATTTTCCTACAGGCGCTATTGTTGAAGGATTAGATGGTATTAAAAAGGCCTTTGAAAAAGGAAAAGGAAAAGTTATTGTTCGAGCAAAAACTGAAATTATTGAAGAAAAAAACATGAATCAAATTGTGGTTACTGAAATTCCTTATGAAGTCAATAAAGCTGAATTAGTAAGAAAAATTGATGAGATTCGTTTTAATAAGAATATTGATGGTATTTTAGAAGTAAGAGATGAATCAGACAGAGAAGGTTTGAGAATTGTTATTGATTT
This sequence comes from Faecalibacillus intestinalis, assembly GCF_003024685.1. Classification (GTDB taxonomy): domain Bacteria; phylum Bacillota_I; class Bacilli_A; order Erysipelotrichales; family Coprobacillaceae; genus Faecalibacillus; species Faecalibacillus intestinalis. The sequence continues at coordinate 34,898 of NZ_PYLQ01000004.1, forward strand.
GAAAAAGACTGTAAATGTTCAAAATACTCTCAATTATTTTTATAAAAATACAGATTTACAAAAAAACTATAACTATAATATGGTAGCCATTAAGGATAAAAGACCTGTTTTAATGGGAATTGAAGAAATTCTAGATGGTTATATTGATCACCAAATTGATGTTGTAACACGAGCAAGTTTATATGATTTAAATAAAGCAAATGAACGTTTGCATATTGTTGATGGGTTAATTAAAGCAATTTCTATTTTAGATGATGTTGTCAAAACAATTCGTGTATCAAAAGATAAAAGCGATGCAAAAAACAATTTAATAAAACAATATGCATTTTCTGAAAAGCAAGCAGAAGCAATTGTGATGCTACAACTTTATCGATTGACTAATACTGATATTGTTTCTTTACAAGAAGAAAAAGCAGAACTTGAAAAACGTGTTCAAAGATTGAATGAAATATTAGAAAGTGATGATGTTTTACGACAAGTCATCATTAAACGTCTTAAAGAAATCAAACAAAAATATCCTATGCCTCGTTTAACACAAATTAAAGAAGAAGTTAGTGAAATTAAAATTGATGAAAAAGCTATGATTATTTCTGAAGATATTTATGTATCTGTTACTAGAGATGGTTATATTAAACGTATTTCACAAAGATCAATGAAAGCAAGTACGAATATTCCATTTGGTAAAAAAGAAGATGATATTCTTATTTCTTTACATCATGCAAATACTTTAAATCATGTATTGTTATTTACTAATAAAGGAAATTATTTATTTGTACCAGTTCATAAAATAGAAGAATTTAAATGGAAAGATTTAGGTAAACATGTAAGTTATCTTGTAAAAGTAGGTGCAGATGAAAAAATTATTTCTTCAATTCTTGTTCAAGATTTTAATTTACCTCTTTATATTTTAATGGCAACAAAAAATGGTCAAATCAAAAGGACGCTTTTAAAAGATTTTGAAGTTTCTAGATATTCAAAAGCAATCACATGCATGAAAGTAAAAGAACAAGATACTATGATTTGTGCTTTACTTACTGATAACCAACAAGGAATATTTATTGTTTCTAAAGCTGGCTATGGTGGATTATATAGTGAACAAGAAGTATCGATTGTTGGTTTAAAAGCTGCAGGTATAAAAGCTCTTAATTTAAAAAATGATTCAATAGCAGCGGTTGATGTGTTTGATCCTTTAGAAAATTATTCAGTATTGATTCTTAGTGAAGACGGTCAAATGAAACGTTTAAAATTGAATGATATACCAGCATGTAAACGTACAACTAAAGGAACAACATTGTATAAAAATTTAAAAACGAAAACAATTTATGTAAAGAATGCATTTGTACTTTCATCTAAAGAAAGTGCTTCTGTCTATACTTCAAAATCTAAAGAGTATACATTTAAGCCAACAGATTTCAATAACGCTTCATTAGAATCAAGATTTTCATCGTTTATTAAGTTAGAAAAAGACGAAACTATTTTATGGAGTCAAATAAATCGAGTAATCACAACAAATGATTACGATGTAAAACAAGAAAATCAAAATTTACAAAGTGGTGTTATTGAATTAAAAGAAAGTAAAGAAAAAACTTTGTTAGATGATTTTGATATTCAAGAAGTCCCTATTAAAAAAGAAACATCTAATTCAAAAAAGAAAAATACAATTAAATATGAAAAGATTACGTTAGAAGATATTTTAAATGATGATGAATTTTAAAAGAAGGATGATTGATTATCCTTCTTTTTCTTGTAAATAACATTTTAATAATTTAATTAATGCTCTTTTTTCTATTCGAGAAATATAAGAACGTGAAATGTGATACTCTTTAGCAATTTCTTTTTGGGTCATTTTTTTAGATGAATTTAGACCATAGCGTTTTATTAAAATATCTTTTTCTTTTGAAGTTAATACATCAAAACATTGAATAAGCTTTTGAAGATTATCAGCATCATATATTTGATCTAAAATAGGTTTTTCCTTATTATCAATTAAATCTTCTAAAACAACTTCACTGCCATCTTTATCAACTCCAATTACTTCATTTAAAGAAACTTCTTGATTTATTTTTTTTGCTGATCTTAAATGCATTAGAATTTCATTTTCTATACATTTTGAAGCATAAGTTGCTAATTTGGTTTTTTTATCAATACTGTAACTATCGATGGCTTTAATAAGTCCAATAGTGCCAATTGAAATGAGATCTTCTTGCAAATCTCTATTGTTATTATATTTTTTTGCAATATGGGCAACAAGCCTAAGATTCTTTTCAATAAGTAGATCTCTGGCGGCTTTATCGCCATTACATTTTTTTTGTAAGTAAAATTGTTCTTCTTTGAAAGTGAGTGGTAAATCAAAAGTTTTAGACTTGATATAAGATATAAAGTAAGCATTATTCAATAATGAAAGTAATAAAGAAAATATGTTGATCACCTCATTATAATTAATGCTATTTTTGACAAAAAATGATAAATAAAATTAATATTTCTTTTGCTTAACATTTCTTTAAAAATCAAGTATAATAGGGTACAATTGTTATGTGATAAAGAGAGGTAATTTATGGAAGAGTTAAGATGTTATGGCTGTGGAGCTATTATTCAAAGTGAAGATGAAAAAAAGATTGGTTTTGTTCCTAAAAATGCACTAGATCGAAGTCAAGTATTATGTAAAAGATGTTTTCGTTTAAAAAACTATCATCAATTACAAGCAACAAATTTATCAGATGATGATTTTCTTGAAATTTTGAATAAAATTGGAGAAAAGGATTGTTTAGTTGTTTATCTTGTTGATTTATTTGATTTCAATGGAAGTTTAATTCAAGGATTGGTTCGTCATATTAATTATAATGATGTCATTGTTGTTGGTAATAAGAGGGATATTTTACCTCGTTCAATCAAAGATACGAAAATTATTCATTGGTTGAGAAGACAACTTAAATTAGAGGGAATTAAACCGTTAGATGTGTTACTTACAAGTGGAAAAAAGAATTATCATTTAGATGAATTAATGCAAATGATCGATCAATATAGAAAAGGTAGAGATGTTTATGTTGTAGGAGTTACTAATGTTGGTAAATCATCTTTAATCAATTCTTTATTAAAAGCCTATAGTGATGTTCAAGATAATTTAATTACAACTAGTGAATTTCCTGGTACAACATTGGATCTTATTGAAATTCCATTAGATGAAAATTCATCCATTTATGATAGTCCAGGTATTGTCAATAGACATCAAATAGCACATCTTGTTGATGAAAATACATTAAAAGATATTTTACCACAAAGTGAATTACGACCTGTTAATTATCAGTTGAATTGTAAACAAACTTTATATTTTGGTGGATTAGCACGTTTAGATTTTTTAAATGGCTCAAAAACATCGATGACATGTTATTTTCATAGAAGATTGCAAATTCACCGTACAAAATTAGAAAATGCGGATGCTCTTTATAATCGACATAAAACATTAAAACCTGAAGTTGAAGAATTAAAAGATATTCAATCATTTAAAACATATCAATTTAGATTACCTGAAAATAAAGTCGATGTTGTTATTTCAGGATTAGGATTTGTGACAATTCATTGTCCAAATGCATTAATAGAAGTGAAAGCTCCCGAACAAGTTGGAGTCTTTATAAGAGAAGCGTTAATTTAAAGGAGGATATATTATGTTAACTGGAAAACAAAAAAGATTTTTAAGACATGAAGCGCATCATTTAAACGCTATTTTTCAAATTGGGAAAGATGGTTTACATGAAAATCAAATTATTGGAATTGATGAAGCTTTAGAATCAAGAGAACTTATTAAAGTAAAAATTTTAGAAAGTTGTCAACAGGATAAAAATGAAATCGCACAAGAATTATCTTTAAAAACTGATGCTGAAGTTGTTCAAATATTAGGGCGTACAATCATTTTATACCGTGAAAGCGAAAAGGAAATTTATCGTTTACCATGAAAATAGGAATTTTTGGAGGTTCTTTTGATCCTATTCATTTAGGTCATACAAGAATCATTAATGAAGCAATTATATCTCTTCAACTTGATAAGATGTTAATTGTACCTACCAAACACAATCCTTGGAAAGAAGACAGTGTTGCAAATAATCAACAACGTATAGAAATGATTCAAATTGCACTTAAAGATAATTCAAAATGTGAAGTTTGTACATTAGAAATTGATCGACAAGATAATGAAAAAAATTATACGATAGATACAATTAAAGAATTAAAAAAAATATATAAAAATGATCAGCTCTATTTTATGATGGGAATGGATCAGGCAAGCCAATTTGATAAATGGAAATCTGCTAAAGAAATTAGTGAACTTGTTCAATTAGTAGCTTTTAATCGAAAAGGATATCAAAAAAATGATGTTTTAAATGATTATCATTTTGAATTTATTCAAGCTGATTCAACGGCTGAATCAAGCACTCAATTTAAAGCGGGAAATAAAGAAATCGTTGATCGAAATGTTTATACATATGCATTTCAAAATGGCTTATATTTAGAAAATTTTGTTTCAGGATATATGAGTGAAAAAAGATTTAAGCATACATGTTCTGTTGCAAAACTTGCTAGAGAATTTGCTGTTGCAAATGGAATTGATGGTAAAAAAGCATATATTGCAGGAATGTTGCATGATATTGCCAAAGAAATGGATAAAAAACAAGAAGATGATTTGATGGAAAAGTATTTTAGTAAATATGTTGATAAACCAAGAGCAATTTATCATCAATGGTTATCAACATATTTAGCACAAAAAGATTTTATGATTGAAGATGCTGAAATATTACAAGCAATTCGTCATCACACAACAGCTTCAACAAACATGTCCTTGTTAGATATGTGTGTATATTGTGCAGATAAACTTGATCCTTTAAGAGGATATGATTCTTCAAAACAAATTGTATTATGTAAGGAAGATATCATAGAAGGTTTTAAAGGAGAACTAAAGAATTTTTATAAATTTTCGAAGAAGAAAAACAGACCTATTGATGAATGTTTTTTTGATGTTTATCAAGTATATTGTAAAGGAGATTTAAATGGATAAATTAAAAACAATTGTAAAAGTATTAGATGAAAAATTAGCAGAGGATATTGTTGTTATTGATATGTCAATTGACAGTCCTATTTGTGATTATTTTGTAATTGCAAGTGCAAGCAACGAAAGATTACTTCTTGCATTAAAAGATCATATTGAAGATGCTTGTGATAAAGAAAGATACTATGTAAAAAATATTGAAGGTAGAAAAAATTGTAAATGGATTTTAATGGATTACGGTGATATTGTTGTTCATTTATTTGATCCAGAAGAAAGAAAAAATTATGGAATTGAAAAACTATGGTCTGATAAGCCATTTGTTCAAGTAGAGGATATTTTATAATGTCGTACGAAGCATTTGCCTATTATTATGATAGTTTAATGGATCAAGATTTTTATAATGATTATATTCAATTTATTAATGAGCATGTAAAAGATTATCAAACTGTATTAGAGCTTGGATGTGGTACAGGAGAAATTGCAATACGTTTGGCTCATTTAGGAAAACAAGTTTGTGCTACAGATATTTCAAAAGATATGTTAGAGGTTGCTAAATACAAATGTATTGATTTTAAAGCGGATGTTATGTTATCACGTATTGATATGTGTGATTTTGCAGTTGATAGTCAATTAGATCTTATTCTTTGTTTATGTGATTCTTTAAATTATGTTATTGATTTAAAAAATGTAAAACAAGCATTTGAAAATACGTATAATGCTTTAAAAAAAGGTGGATCATTTATTTTTGATATTGATTCTATGTATAAAATGGAAACAATTTTAAAAGATTATGATGAAGAAAATGATGAAGATGATTTTTATTTTCATTGGCATGTTGATCGTATCAGTAAAGGATATGTAAAACATAGTGTAGAAATTATTGATAAAGTAGAAAATGATCGAGTTTATGAAGAACATTATCAAAAAACGTATGATGTTGAGACCTATATTGAATTATTAGAAAAAATTGGTTTTAAAAACATTAAGTTATATAGTGATTTTTCTAAATATGGTACTGAATGTGAAAGAGTTATATTTGTATGTCAAAAGGGGTGATTTTATGATAGGTATTATTGGAGCAATGGAAGAAGAAGTAAAGGCTTTGTTAGATAAAACAGAAGATATTCATGAAAATAAAATTTTAGATTGTGTTTTTTACGAAGGAAAAATAGATAATAAACAAGTCGTTATCTTACAAGGTGGAATAGGAAAAGTAAATTCTGCTATTTGTGTAACATTATTACTCACAAATTATGATATTGAATATGTTATTAATATTGGTTCAGCTGGTGGTTTAAAGGATTATCAAAATGTTGGTGATGTTGTAATTTCTAGTCATGTATCATATCATGATGTTGATTTAACAGCTTTTGGGCGTCCTATGGGTGAATTACCAGAACTTCCTGTATTCATTCCTGCAGATGAAAATTTGGTTAATAAAGCAAAAGATATTCTTCATAAAATGAATATTCATGAAAATGTTGGATTAATTGTTTCTGGAGATCAATTTATTGCTCAAGAAGGACAAGTTTCTAAAATAAAAAAAGATTTTCCAAATGCATTATGTTCAGAAATGGAAGCTTCTGCAGTAGGACATACTTGTTATAAATTTGGAGTTCCTTTTATTATAACAAGATCTTTATCGGATGTTTATGGTCATGGTGAATCTTCTATGCAATTTGATGAATATTTAAAAATTGCTAGTGAAAATTCGGCTAAATTATGTGTTGAATTAGTAAAAGCCTAAGGAGGGTTTTCATGAAAAAAAGAGAAGATATAGAATTATTAGCTCCTGCAGGGAGCTTTGAAGCATTAGTCGCTGCTGTTCAAAATGGCGCTAATGCTATTTATTTAGGTGGCCAAAAATTTGGGGCACGAGCGTTTGCTCATAATTTTGATTATGCTGCATTAAAAGAGGCTGTAGATTATTGTCATTTAAGAAATGTTAAATTATATGTTACTGTAAATACTCTTTATAATAATGCAGAAATCGATGAAATTTTTGATTATTTAAAATATCTTTACCATATTGGTGTAGATGCTCTTATTATTCAAGATATGGGGCTTTTTTCTCTTATTAAAAATCATTTTCCTGATATAGAGATACATATGTCAACACAAGCAAGTGTTAGAAATATTGAAGGAGTCAAATATTTTGCTAAACAAAATATAGATCGTGTTGTACTTGCAAGAGAAATGAACATTCGTGAAATTGAAGAAATATGTCATAATTGTTCAATTGATATTGAAGTGTTTGTTCATGGTGCATTATGCATGTCATATTCTGGTCAATGTTTAATGTCATCAATGATTGCTAAAAGAAGTGGAAATAAAGGCGAATGTGGTCAACCATGTAGATTGCCGTATTCTTTATTAGAAGATAATAAAATAATCAAAAAACAAAAATACTTATTATCACCAATGGATCTATGTACAATTGAAAAAGTACCTAAACTTATTGATGCGGGTATTAAATCATTTAAAATAGAAGGACGTATGAAAAGACCTGAATATGTTGGTGAAGTCGTAAAAGCATATCGTCAAGCTATAGATTATTATTTTGACCAAAAAAATTACACGCCTAATATTTTACAGATGAAAAAAGTATTTAATAGAGGATTTACACAGGGATTTCTATTTCAAGATTATCTTAATCTAGCACAAGATATACCTGGAAACCAAGGCATCAAAATTGGTAAAATGATTAATTATTCTAAAAAAAGAAAAATGCTGGATATTAAGTTATCAGATACCCTTTATCAAAATGATCGTATTTATTTTCCTAAAAATGATTTTACACGTACAATTACTAAATTATATAAAAATAATCGATTAGTTAATACTGCATATCAAGGTGATCTTGTTTCTATTGAAATGGATCAGTTATTGGATTTTCAAGATATTTATAAGGTTGTTGATGCAAAAATTGTTGAAAAAAATAGTAAATATATAAAAAATGAACATATTAAATTACCAATTCAAATGAAAGTTTTTGGGTTAATTGGTTTACCATTACAATTAACAGTGATTTATAAAAATAAAAAAATTAGTGTTAAAAGCGATCAATGCATTGAAAAAGCACAAAACGTACCTTTAACAAATGAAAGAATAAAAGAACAATTATCTAAATTAGGAAATACAACTTTTTATTTAGAAAAATGTTCAATACGTTTTCCAAATGATGGAATTATTTCCATTAAAGAATTAAATAATTTAAGAAGAGTGGCTATTGATGAACTTGAAAAAGAAATGTTAGATAAGTCTTTTAGAAAGATGAATGATTTAGAACAATTTAATTGCCCTTCTAAAAAAAGAGAAGATCATAAGAAAATAGCAATTCAAGTATCTGATATTTCTCAACTTGAACAGCTTGATTTGCATGGTGTTGAGCAAGTATTTGTTCCTTTTTACCAATATCAAGCGCAATGCGATAAATATATACCTTATGTGCCATTTTTATATGATGAACAAGATTTTATTGAATTTTTAAATAGTGTTTATTATCAAAAGTGTCAATCAATTCAAGTGAATGATTTTGGTGCATTGAATCTTGTTAGTGATAAAAATATAGTCTTAGGATATCATATGAATATTACAAATAATAAAGCAATTCAAAAATTTAATTTACCATTTGTTGTTTCTTATGAAGCATCGAAAAATGATATACAATCTTTTAAAACAAATCAGGACATTTATTTTACAGCTTACTCACAAATTATTAATATGAATTTAAAATATTGTATTATTTCAAATCATTATTTTTCTAGAAAACAAAAAGGATGTTATTTGTGCAAACAACATCAATATTGTTTAAAAGATAGAAAAGAAATGAATTTTAAAATAGTAACAGATCAATACTGTAATAATTATGTTTTACATACACATCGTTTTTACTTTGATAAAATCAATGATCTAAATGTGGATTATATTTTATTGAATTTTTTAGATGAAACATCTCAAGAAATTCAAACAATTGTTAATGATTATCTTAATATTACAAAACATTTATTATCTAAAAATAAGAATAATTATGATATTTTTCAAGGGTATTTTACAAAATAAAAAATAATTTTTATTAAATGTTTTTTTTAAAAAATAATAATTAAAAAAATATAATTGAATGTCTTTAATGAAAATGCTAAAATTTTTATATGGGAGGATTATTGTATGGCGATTGATACTGAATTAGCAAAAAGATTACGTTCATATCGTAATTTTAAACATTTAACACAAAAAGATGTTGCTGCGCATTTAAATGTTCCTCATTCTGCAATTTCCGATATAGAAAATGGTAAAAGAGACATTACTGTTAGCGAGTTAAAAGTGTTTTCAAATTTATATGGTAGAAGTGTAGAAGAAATTATGAGCGGGAAAAAATATGATTATTATAATATTGCCAATATTGCTCGTTTACTTACTGAACTTCCTGATGATGATTTAAAAGAAATCATGTTTATTATTGAATACAAAAGAAAAAGAAATGAAGAACGTCATTTGAAATAATATTATTTTTGACAAGCAAAACGTTTAAATTCATTCAAAATATCTTGATCTTTATCAATTAAAGATTGGGGTATTTTTTTTTGTGTTCTTGAGTCAAAAAAATCAACATGAAGTTTAGCATCAACAGATACAATAGCATAGCTTCCACATTGAGATTGCCCTCTATTAAACATAATACTACCAGGATTAATAAATATTTTATTCTTATATATTTCATAATGTGGGACATGTGTGTGTCCATGAAAACAAATATGAATATCCGCTTTGTTCATGTAGTCAACTAAATAATCATATCCTGCATAAACATTAAATTTATGGCCATGTGTAATTAATATATTTCCCAATGCTGTTGGCAATGTTGTAGTTAAAGGGAAAAAACCTTGATCATGATTTCCATCTACAATAGTAGCAAATTCTTTTATAAATGGAGAATTTTCGTCAAAACAACTATCTCCACAATGTATTTTTAGATCACATTTTACATTTTCTAAAACTTTTTTTAATTCATCATCATAGCCATGGCTATCGCTTACCAAAAGTATCTTCATAAAAAACCTCCATTATATCAATATAAATTATTATAGTCTAATTTTAATAAAAAATCTATTTTCTGAAATAGAAAAAAAAGAGCGGAAAGGGTTTACATTTAAAAGGATAATTGATAAAATATATACAGGTTATAAATGAGAAGGAGTGTTAAAAATGAAACAAATTTTATTAGTTTGTTCAGCTGGTATGTCTACTAGCTTATTAGTAACTAAAATGGAAGGTGCTGCTAAAGATGCTGGATATGATGCAAAAATTTTCGCATTACCATTTTCTGATGCACCAAGAGTTTTAGAAGACGTTGATGTTATCTTACTTGGCCCACAAGTTAGATTCCAAAAATCTGCTATTGAAAAATTAGCTGCTGGACGTAAAAAAGGACCAATTCCTGTTGAAGTAATCGATATGAGAGATTATGGAACAATGAATGGTAAAGCTGTTTTTGAAATGGCTAAAAAATTAATTGGTGATTAATCACATAAAATAGTAAAAATTGGGGTTAGCCCTTTAAAAAATTAGTTAAGGAAGGTATTTATTATTATGAAAAAAATTATGTTAGTTTGTGCTGCTGGTATGTCTACTAGTTTATTAGTAACTAAAATGGAAAAAGCTGCTGCAGCAATGGGTGATGAAGTTGAAATCTTCGCTTTACCAATTTCTGAAGGAGAAAAACGTGTTGGTGATGTAGATTGTATTTTACTTGGCCCACAAGTTAGATTCCAAAAAAATACTATTGAAAAAGCTATGGAAGCTGCTGGTGTAAGCAAACCATGTGACGTAATCGATATGAAAGATTATGGAATGATGAATGGTGAAGCTGTTTATAAAAAAGCTAAAGCTATGATGGGTGAATAATTCACTAGAGACGACTGTTTAGCAGTCGTTTTTTATTTTAGTCTTTTTTAATTTTTTTTCATATGCTATAATATTCCAAAAGTATAAGGAGGATAATTATGGAAAAGGGTATTATTACTGTTGTTGGGAAGGATCAAGTTGGAATTATTGCTAAAGTTTGTACTTATTTAGCTGATAACAAACTTAATATTTTAGATATTTCTCAAACTATTATTCAAGGATATTTCAATATGATGATGATTATTGAATTACAAAATGCAACAAAAGATTTTGGTGCTATTTGTGATGAACTTAATGAATTAGGAAATGAAATAGGTGTTAATATCAAGTTACAACATGAAAATATTTTTAATAAAATGCATCGAATTTAAAGGAGATTAGAATGATTAACTTATTTGAAGTTGCAGAAACAAATAAAATGATTGAACAAGAAAATTTAGATGTACGTACAATTACTATAGGGATCAGTTTATTAGATTGTATGGATCATGATATTGATGTTTTATGCAAAAATATATATAACAAAATAACAACTGTAGCAAAAGATTTAGTTAAAACGGGTGAAGAAATTGAAAAGAAATATGGTATTCCAATTGTTAATAAACGTATTTCTGTTACACCTATTGGTTTTGTAGGTTCTAATGCATGTAAATCAACAAAGGATTTTGTTAAAATTGCTAAGACTTTAGATCGATGTGCTGCCGAACTTAAAGTTAATTTTATTGGGGGATATAGCGCTGTTGTTTCTAAAGGAATGACACCTGCTGAAAGACTTTTAATAGAATCTATTCCAGAAGCAATGAAAGTAACAAACAATGTTTGTAGTTCAGTAAATGTTGGTTCTACTAAAACTGGAATTAATATGGATGCTGTTAAATTAATGGGTGAAATTATTAAAGAAACTGCTGATTTAACAAAAGAAAATGACTCAATTGGATGTGCTAAACTTGTTGTTTTATGTAATGCACCTGATGATAACCCATTTATGGCTGGAGCATTTCATGGTGTAAGTGAAGCTGATTGTATTATTAATGTTGGTGTAAGTGGTCCAGGAGTTGTGAAAAACGCAATAGAAAAATGTAAAGGTGAAGATTTTGGCAAATTATGCGAAACAATCAAAAAAACTGCTTTTAAAATTACTCGTGTGGGTCAACTTGTTGCTCAAGAAGCTTCAAAAATGTTAAATATCCCATTTGGAATTATTGACTTATCTCTTGCACCTACACCAGCTGTTGGTGATAGTATTGCTGATTGCTTAGAAGGTATGGGATTAAAGAGTGTAGGGGCACCTGGAACTACTGCAGCATTAGCAATACTTAATGATCAAGTAAAAAAAGGAGGCGTAATGGCATCATCTTATGTTGGGGGACTAAGTGGTGCATTTATTCCTGTAAGTGAAGATCAAGGAATGATTAATGCGGTAGAAAATGGAGCATTAACACTTGAAAAATTAGAAGCAATGACATGTGTATGTAGTGTCGGATTAGATATGATTGCTATTCCTGGTAAAACATCATCAGCTACTATTTCTGGTATTATTGCTGATGAAATGGCTATTGGTATGATCAATCAAAAAACAACAGCTGTAAGAATCATTCCAGTAAGTGGAAAAGATGTAGGTGAAACGGTTGAATTTGGAGGATTATTAGGTTATGCTCCTATTATGCCTGTTAATGAATTTGATTGTTCAGAATTTATAAATCGTGGTGGAAGAATACCAGCACCAATTCATAGTTTTAAAAATTAGAGGAAACTCTAATTTTTTAATATATAAAAAATATTGACGATAATAAATTTGCATTATACAATATTTACGTCACGGGGGTATTATATGGATTATATGGATAGAGAATTACACGAAGAATGTGGTGTTTTTGGGATAATTGGTCATCAAGATGCATCACAAATATGTTATTATGGATTACATAGCTTACAACATAGAGGTCAAGAAGCTGCTGGTATCTGTTGTGAAAACAATGGTAAAATGATTTTTCATAAAGGCGAAGGACTTGTTACAGAAGTATTTAACCAAGATAAATTAAAAGAGTTACAAGGTAATTCAGCTATTGGACATGTTAGATATTCTACTGCTGGTGGAGGTGGAATTGCTAATGTTCAACCATTTGTATTTAGAACTATGCAAGGATCTATGAGTATATGTCACAATGGAAACTTAGTTAATGCAAATATTCTAAAACAAGAATTAGAAGAACAAGGAAGCATTTTCTCCTCAACTTCTGATACTGAAGTATTAGGGCATCTTATTAAAAGACAAAGTGGACATATGATTGATAGAATATGTACTTCTTTAGATAAATTAGATGGTGCATTTGCATTTTTAATCATGGTTGATAATAGAATTTATGCTGCAAGGGACAAATATGGATTACGACCTTTATCAATTGGAATTTTACCAAATGGTGCTTATGTGTTTGCATCAGAAACATGCGCATTAGATGTCGTTGGAGCAAAATTTGTAAGAGATGTTGAACCAGGTGAAATTGTTAGGGTAAAAGATGGAAAATTATTAAGTAAGATTTATACAAAAGATCCATTACAAGATAAAATATGTGCTATGGAGTATATTTATTTTTCAAGACCTGATAGTAATTTAGATGGTATAAACGTTCATACAACAAGAAAATTAGCAGGTAAGCAATTATATTATGAAAATCCTATCGATGCAGACGTTGTTATTGGTGTTCCAGATTCATCGATTTCAGCAGCAATTGGATATTCAGAAGCATCAGGAATTCCTTATGAAATGGGATTGGTAAAAAATAAATATGTGGGTAGAACATTTATACAACCAACTCAAGAAATGAGAGAACAAGGTGTACGAATGAAGCTGTCTGCAGTATCGGCAATTGTCAGTGGAAAAAAAGTAGTTATGATTGATGATTCAATTGTACGAGGAACAACTTCGAAAAGAATCGTAAGACATTTAAAAGATGCTGGTGCAACAGAAGTACATGTTAGAATTGCTTCTCCAGCTATTAAATTTCCATGTTTTTATGGTGTAGATACATCTACAATAGAAGAATTAATTTCTAATAAAATGAATGTTGAAGAATTATGTAAATATATTGAAGCGGATAGCCTTGCGTTTATTAGTGAAGAAGGATTAAAAAAATCTATTCATTTTTCAAAAGAACATACATGTGGGTTATGTATGTCGTGCTTTAATGGAAATTATGTAACTAATCTATATGATTCATTTGATAAAGCAAATAAATTTGAAAAATAATTTATTTTGATATTATTCAACAATTCAACAATTGCTAAAGTGAAAAGTTAAATTCCACTTTAAAAAAATGAAAAATAAAAGTAGAATTTACTCTTTCAGAAAGCAGATTTTATAAGAATATTAGGTGATTTGCCTAATATTCTTTTTATTTTGATGGTTGAATTTAGTCTTTCATGTGATTGAAAACCAAATTTTGTTATGAAAGAGTACTATTTTGGGGCGCATTAAAGCTGTGCGTTTTTGTCAATTTTTTTTGAGTGTAAGACTAAAATCCACTTGAATAAAGTATTGAACTGGCAATCTGTATACCCATTTTCATACATTCTCTGAATGATTTTAATCTTTTAATAAGTAAGGTTTTAAAACAATATTGTCTTTATTGATTCTTTCAATTCCTAAATCTTTGAATTTTTGATAAAGTGCAGGATTCATAAATTCCATTACTTCTAATGGTGATTTACCTTTTAAATGTTCTTTTGATTGAGAATTGATATGTGAAACTATTAGATTTGCTTTTTCCTGACTGTTAAGTCCTAAATCATTTAAATCATTTTCTTTTGGACAAATATAGCGGATTTCTTTATGATTGTTTTCTAAACTTCCTTTTTGACCAGAAGTCATTGGATCACAATAGAATATTCGTGTACGTCTTGATTCATTTTCTTCTTTTTCAAACTCTTCAGCATCACAAAATTCATTTCCTCTATCAGTCTTTATAATGGCAACTTCTTCACTGAAAAGGTCTTCCCCTAAGATCTTTTCTAAAAGATCGACTCCTTCGGCCATTGATTTCGCCGTTTTTTCTTCTTGATAGACGATAAACATGAAGGAATAGTCTAAAAATTTAAATGTTTGCATGAAAGGACATGTAGAACCATTATTGTAGACCGTATCCATTTCAACAACGCTTAGATTTTTATTTTCTGCTGTATAATTAATAAAGTCATCGTATGTACGACCATTCAAATACTTTTTATCTTCTCTTTTTTTATATTTATTAGAAGCCTTTTTGGTTATTTTTCTTTTTGTTTTGATTCTAAGATCGATATCGAGAAGTCCAAATTCTCTAAAGATACCATTTTCAATATAGTTGTAGAGCGTTTTTTCAGAAATATTCAATTCAGGATGATTGGTAACGATATGATAGGGAGAATGCTCGGCTTTAATAAGCGGAACGATAATATCAGCCATAGCTTTGCATTCTTCATATGACATATTGATACCAGTTCTAGAATCAACAAGGTCTTCTCTATATTTTTTATGAGAAAAATCAGCCTTGTATCTATACTTATCATAGCGACAATGCGTATATTTAGAACAGCCGTTACATGCACCAGGAGAACGATCACGACGATTGCAGGTGAAAGGTTTAAAATCAGCACAATTGTCACAGACATGATTGTGAGAACAGTTTTTCATATTAGCACAATTAATTTTATAAGAAGATTTGTGAACAAGTTCTCTATGTTTTTTGATTTCTTTACCAACAGTAGACTTGTCCTTGCCGATGGTAAGAGCGATAGCAGCAGCTTTAGTAGAGCCGTTTTCGATACCTTTTTCAATGATGATTCTTTCTTGAACAGTAAGATGTAAATTTTTATTGTTAGAAGACATGATAATCTACCTTTCATGAAAATGGAAAACAGATATCAGGTAAATTATACAGGTGAAAGAGTAAATTCAACTGGAAGCTTGTGAAAGACTAAAATCCACTTTGTCATATCTAAAGTGGAATTTAACTTTTCACTTTAGACAATTCAACAATTATTGACATATTTATTGAAATATTTCAATTTTTACTGTATTCTTTAGATGTTGGTAGTAGGATCATCTTAAAATTAGAGATATCCTAAAAGAGCAATATTTATTTTTAATATTGCTTTTTATTTTAACAACATTATATACAAATAAATAAAATATATTTGCAATCGTTGAAATGACTTTTTATATTACTATAATACTTGTTGTTTTACTGCTTAGCATTCTAGATGTTAAAAATAGAAATCATTTAGTATAAGATTAAAATGCACGAATTGAAGTTGTTAATTTACAAATTATTTTGTATGAAATCGAACAGGGTAAGTTATTTATGAAAATAAATTTAATAGTTTTTGTTATAAATGATAATATTTGAAATCAAATTACAAAATTTGAATTCAAGTAGATTAAATTGCTTAAAAAATATAAACTTATTATGGTAGATAAAAGATAAAGGAGAATTTCAAATGAAAAAAATCATGTTAGTTTGTTCGGCTGGAATGTCGACAAGTTTATTAGTAACAAAAATGGAACAAGCAGCAGAAAAAGTAGGAGATGAAGTAGAAATCTTTGCTCTTCCAATGTCTGATGGAATTAACAGACTTTCAACTGTGGATTGTGTTTTACTTGGCCCACAAGTTAGATTCAATTTAGGAAAAATTAAAGAAGAAGCTGCCAAAGTCAATCCAGGACTTCCAGTAGATGTTATTGATATGAAAGATTATGGAATGATGAATGGTGAAAAAGTATACAATTATGCTAAAAAACTAATGGATGAATAAATTTTAATAAAAAGACTATTATAATTTTTAAGATCTATTATTTATAGAAGGAAAATAATTTGCATCTTGCATTTATTTTCCTTTTAAATTTTAACTATTTTCCCAGGAGGCGTCGAAACAGAAGTTATGAATAGTCAAAAAAATATTAGTCAATTTGGTATGGGAAGAATTAAGGCTGTAATTAATGTAAAAATAAGCTATAAAATAAGGTGGCATTTAGCCACCTAAAGAGTTATTTTTATGTACTTAGTACTTCGCATAATGTATATTATATAACTTTTATAATGTATAAATAGTTTTTTATTATTTTAACTATTTATATACTTGTATTATATAATAATAAAATATGTGCATAACATGATAAGTATTACGGAAATAAACATAACAAATATGAATATAGGTTTATTATTACTTTTAAGATTTTTATATAAAGCTAGAAATGAAACGATAAATAATAATATAGATATAAGATAAAATGAATATAAAATAATATTACTGTGCATTTGAATTGCAAATATAAATAATAAAGCTCCTAATAAATCCGCAAATAATGAATAAAGAAGGATTTTTCTATTTTCCATTTTTCTATCCCTATTTTAATAATTCTAATATAGATGAACCTATACCGTTATATTTAACATTGAAGTTATCGCAAATTGTAGAACCGATAATTCCAAAAGAATTACTATCATTTAATACTTTCATTTCATTAAATTGTTTTGAATAAATTATAAGTGGTACTTGTTCACGTGTATGATCTGTTCCTCTATATGTTGGATCATTTCCATGATCAGCAGTAACCATTAATAAATCATCATTTTTTAATTCGTTTATTAATTCTCCTAATTGTACATCGAATTCTTCAATTGCTTTTCCATAACCAGCAGCGTTTCTTCTATGCCCATAGACCGCATCGAAATCAACTAAGTTAATAAACGCTAAACCATTAAAATTGCCACTTGCTAATTCAATAGTTTTATTCATACCATCTTCATTACTTACTGTTTTAATTTTTCTTGTAATCCCTTGATCAACAAATATATCTGGTATTTTCCCTACACCTATAACATCTAATCCCGCATCTTTTAAAGAATCAAGCGCAGTTTTAGAAAATGGGGCTAATGCATAATCATGTCTATTAGATGTACGAGTAAAATGTCCTTCTTTTGTTCCTATATATGGTCTAGCGATAACTCTACCAACCTTCCATTTATCATCCATAGCTATTTCTCTAGCAATTTGACATGCATGATATAATTCTTCTAATGGGATAATATCTTCATTTGCAGCAATTTGAAAAACAGAATCGGCAGAAGTATAGACTATCCAATCCCCCGTTTTGATTTGATGTTCTCCATACATATCTAGAATTTTAGTACCACTACATGCAATATTTCCTACACATTTTCTACCAGTTTTTTTCTCAAATAGGTCAATAAATTCTTTAGGAAAACCGGTATCTGTAAATGTAATAAAAGGTTTTTCTGTTTTAAGCCCCATCATTTCCCAATGTCCAGTCATTGTATCCTTACCATTCGATGCTTCATTTAATTTTAAAATATAAGCTTGTGGATTTTGTGTTTTGGCAACACCTTTAAAATCACCTAAATTACCAAATCCTAAATTTTGCAATGTTGGTATATTTAAACCATCACATATTGAACAAATATGACCAACGGTATTTGCTCCAAAATCATTATATTTTTTTGCGTCTTTTGCATTTCCAATTCCCATTGAATCACAAACAATGAGAAAAATTCTATTAAATTTCATGAATACTATCTCCTTTTTTTATTTTTGCTCTTAACTGATATTTATTATAATCATCAATAATTTTATTATTTGAAACATGAGTATAAATAGTGGTTGTTGAAATATCACTATGCCCAAGTAATTCTTGAATAGAACGTAAATCAGCTCCATTTTCATACAAGTGAGTTGCAAATGTATGTCGAATAGTATGAGGCGACACTTTCTTTTTGATATTTGCATTTATACATGCTTTTTTTAGGATTTTATAAAAATACTCACTAGATATTTTATTTAAATGATTATTAAAAAACAAGTAATCATTATCTTTAAAATCTAATTTAGGATATCTAAAATCATAAATATAACATGATAAAATTTTACATACATAGTCATTTAAAGGCAAAAGCCTTTCTTTATCCCCTTTTCCAATTACATTTAAATATTTCATTTTTAAATTAAGTTGTGATAATTTTAAATTACACAATTCAGAAACTCTTATACCTGTCGCATATAATAGCTCTAGCATAGCTCTCATTCTAGCATTTTTAAAATTATCCATTTCAATACTATCAAGTAATGTTTTTATTTCTTCCACATTTAAAACCTGTGGAAGTCTTTTCGTATTTTTTGGTAAATCAAAAGTCTCCATAAGATTTTTTTCAACAATTTCTTCTTTCATCAAAAATTTATAAAATGAGCGTAGTGAAACCATTTTTCGTGATAAAGAAGATGCTGCTAAAGATGTAAATTGTTGTAAATATTTTCTGATCATATCTTTATCAATTTGATTGATTAAAACAACTTGATTTTGTTTTTGAATATAGTTTATAAAATGTTCAAGATCTCGCATATAATTTTTTAATGTATTATCTGATACCTTTTTTTCTATTAATAAATATTGTTTATATTCGTTAAGTGCATCATATATGTTCATATTACCACCATATTTATTATATCACGAATGATTATTGAAGAACAATTTTATATAAGGTAAATTTTTAACAGTGCAGATATGAATATTAAAAAACATATAATAATTAAGTAATTTAAAATATAATTAAATAAATATTTTAAACTGAAGTTATCTTTTTGTATGAAAGTTAATTTGAAACTTTGTATAGAAAGATAAGTTGACATAAAAGACATCACATACGTAATTAAAATTTCAATAATCATTTGAGGTAATACAATAATAAAAATATTATGAAACGAAAGAAGTGATTGATAATATTTAAAAATAAAAGAAATAATACATAAAATTCTATAAATGATTCCAATTGATATAACGGGAGCACCAATAAAACTTGTTGCTGAAACCATGATGATTATTATGTACAAAAACGTACATAATAGATACGAATTTAGTTGATGTGTTTTAAAGAATATGAGATCAACCGAAATTTTATAAAGAGAATATTTATTTAATGAAAAAAATATAATTGAAATAATTGTTGAATAAAGAAAATTTAAGAATAAATATTGATGCAAATACATATTTTTCTTTTGAATAAAAAAAGACATCATATCTCCTCCTATAGCATAGGATATGATGTCTTCTTTTTTTTATGATTATTCTTTTCTGTACTTATTTTTTGATTTATTTAATAAAGCAGAAGCCGTTGTCAAATGATATTTATTCTCACTATTAATTTTATTGATTACAGCCTCTGTTGTTTTTATTTTATTTTTCTCAATATTTTTGTCAAATAGACTTACTTGTTTTTTATAACTGCTTCGATTGATAACATTATTTAACGAAACTCCAATAAGTCTAAGAGGTTTTCCACTATAATTTTTATCAAATAAGTATTTTGCAGTAGAAAGTATTATCTCATATTCATTGATATAATCAATTAAAGGAGTTTGTCGAGTAACTGACTCAAATCGAGAATACTTAATCGTAATACTGATCGAATTGCCAATCAAATTTCTTTTTTTTGCTCTAAATGAAACTTTAGAACATAATATACGTAAAGTTTCATAAATAGTCTCTATATCATTTGTATCGTATTGTAAGGTTGTTGAATTACCTACAGATTTTAATTCGTTTTTTTCAGTATTAACTTTAGAAATATCTATTCCATTGGCTTTTCTATATAATAGAAGTGCATTTTTCCCAATAATCTGACGTAATTTATTATAGTTATCATAATTAGCTACATCTCCAATAGTTAAAATACCCATTTCTTTGAGTTTAGGTGCAGTTTTTTTACCGATTCCAAACATTTCAGAAACATCAAGGGGCCAAAGTAATTGTTTATAATTAGATTTATTTAAAATGGTAATACCCATTGGTTTTTTCATATCACTAGCCATTTTAGCCATAAATTTATTAGGAGCAATTCCAATAGAACATTTTAATTTTAATGTATTTAAAACATCATTTTGAATGATTTTTGCAAGTTTGTAAGGATGAATATTATGTTCGATAATGTAATTAGAAAAATCAACATAACATTCATCAATACTTGCTATTTCTAACAAAGGACTATATGTTGAAATCAATTCAAAAAATTGACTTGATAAACGTCTATATAAATCAAAATTTACGGGTTTTATGATTAAATTTTTACATAATTGTTTAGCTTGAAATAATGGCATTGCAGAATGGATTCCATATTTTCTTGCTTCATATGAAGCAGTAGAAACAATCGCACGCCTATTATTTCCAGATATTACTAAAGGTTTTCCTTCCAAAGAAGAATCATTTGCCATTTCAGCACTTGCATAAAATGCATTTAAATCTATATGAAATATAATTTGCATATAGCAACTCACTCCCTTAGCAACATTGTAACATATTTTAATTATAAATAGTGCCCTTTATTTGCTAATGCTGTTTTATGTGCTAATCTCAATTTATCGGCAATCATTGCAATAAATTCAGAATTTGTTGGTTTAGATTTGGAAGCAGATACTGTGTATCCAAAGATATCATCAATGGCCTCAGTATTTCCTCTATTCCATGCAACTTCGATTGCATGTCGGATAGCTCTTTCTACTCTTGAAGAAGTGGTATTATAATTTCTTGCAATTTCTGGATATAGTACTTTCGTTACTTGACCTAAAATATCAATATTATCATATGTTTTCATAATTGCTGTTCTTAAATACATATATCCTTTTATATGAGCAGGAATACCCACTTCATGTAAAATTTCTGTGATTTCATTTTCGATTTTAACTTTTTGAATTTTTTCAGTTTCATTAACATGAGTCTCATTGATTTTTATCTCATCTGAAAAAACACGTTTAATAACATCCATAAAATAATTAAAATCAAAAGGAATTTTAAAACAATAGCTTACATTTAATTTTTCTAGTGCATTACTTATCAATGGACTAGTAAAACTTGTAATACATACAACTTTTTGATAAGCATTTTTGTTGACTTCATTCACTTTCTCTAATACTCCGACACCATCAATATCAGTGAGCATCAGATCAATAACTAATAAATCACAATTGTTTGTTTTAAAAAAAGTAATTGCATCGCCTGCACTATTAGCAGTACCTACAATTTGATAATTGGAAAATTTTTCAAATTGTTGTGCTATACCTTCTAACAGTTCATGATTTTCCACAATAATAAAGATTTTCTTTTTTTCCATAATTACCTCCCATCCACTACCAACAACCATATTATATAAAGTATTCTAATTTATGTTTAGATTTTAGATAAAAAATAACATAAATTTATAAATTTAATAACTAATATTTAGCATTTTTAAAAATATATCTACATTTTTCTTGAATATTTTTTATTATTTGTCGAATTTTAGAAAAATAAGAAATAAAAATTATTACATGTTTTGTTAAAAATAAGATAAAATTAGTATTATTTTTTATAAAAGCCATGTCAAAAACATGGCTTTTATTCATTATCTATCATCCATTGTATATACATGCCATACCCTTCCAATATTTCTGATTTACTTGCATGTGTAACACAACCTATTAATTTGTTATTTTGAATGATCGGAGAACCACTCATACCTTGAATAATACCATGACATTGTTCTATGATTTTTTGATCTGTAACAATAAATTTTATTCCTTTTTCCATAGGTTTATCTTGTTTTAATAGATCAGTAATTTTTATCTTACATTTTTCTACATTATTTTCATTTAAAACCGTAAGAAAATAGGCATCTCCTAATTTAACTTCATCTATGGTAGCAGTTTTATAAACATTTTTATTTGGAAGATTATTAATTTTCCCATAAACGCCAAAATTATTATTTTTTTCTATCTCACCTATAGATTGATTATCAATATTACCAATTTTTTGACCTATATTGTATGACTCGGTTTTCTTTATACCTTTTATGGAAGCAGAATACAGTGAACCATCACTTATATCAAGATCATCATCAACCATATTGTGCCCTAAACAAGCAAATTTTCCTGTATTTAATTGATAATAGGTAACAGTTCCTATTCCTTTAGCACAATCTTTTACATATAACCCTGTACTAAATTCAGCATTATTTTTATAAATTTTCATAGTTTTATGATAAATATTCGATGCCCTTTTTATTGTGAATTCTAAATTACTTGTATTGCAATTTTTTATAATATTTGTTAAATCATCAATTGTTTTAACATTTTTCTTATCAACACTGGTAATAATATCATTAATTTCAAAATAATTAGATGGATCAATAATTTCATTGTCAACTTTTATTTTATAGAAACCAGTAATGCAAACACCATCATAATTTAATATTATTCCAACAGATTCTCCTCCAATTAAAACATCAATTGCATTAATAGGTACTATCATTAATATAATAGATAGACAACAGGTATAGAAGGATATTTTAAGCTTTTTAAAAAGCATAGATACCTCCTGTAGCTTTTTTTGCTACAACATATTTTGGTATCTATGCTTTAATTTTATACACTTATTTCTTTCAATTTTTTTGCATGGTCTATAGATTGTTGTGTAATTTCTTTACCAGAAATCATTTTGGCTAATTCATAAACACTTTCTTTTTCATTAAGCAATCTTACATGTACTTTACTTGTGTTATCCATTTGCTCTTTTTCAATAAACAAATGGTTATTAGCAAAACATGCGACTTGAGCTAAATGTGTAATACAAATAACTTGTTGTTTTTTTGAGATTTTTTTCATAACGTGCCCAATGCTTTCAGCAACTTTACCGCTGACTCCTGTATCTGCTTCATCAAAGATGATTGTACCGCCATCTTTTGAATTTTGTGAAACAGCTTTAATTGCTAGCATAATACGTGATAATTCTCCACCCGAAGCAATTTTTTGAAGTGGTTGAAGTGGTTGACCACTATTTGTTGAAACAACAATTTTAACATTATCTATTCCGTTATCATTAAAATCATTAATTTGAAAATCAAATTTAAATTGAACTTGTTGAAGATACATTTGATTTAAAATATATTTTACTTCTTTTTCTAATTCTAATGCTTTATTTTTTCTTAAAATAGAAATTTTTTTAGCATAGTAAATTAATTGATTCTCTGTTTCTTTAAGTTTTAAATTGATATTTTCAATCATTTGATCTCTATTTTTGAATAATTTTATTTTTTCTATTAAACTATTTTTAAAATCAATAATAGCATCAATTGTTTGGCCATATTTACGTTTAAGCTTGTTTAATTTGAAAAAGGTATCTTGCACTTCATTATAACGTTCTTCACTAAAGTATGATTGAGAAAATTGATCATAAATATCTTGATTTATACCATCTACTGTATAATAAAGATCATATAGTTGATCATAATTGTGCTTAATATCATCAATTTCGAGATATGAAAGTTCGTTTAAACTTTGTTTGAAGAGATCCATTATTCCTTTTGAAGAATCCATTAATGCTTTATAGTTTTTAATATGTTGAGAATTTTTTTCATAATTTAATAGATTATTTCTCTCTTTTAAAAACTCTTCTTCATCAAAATTTTCTAAATCTAATTCTTCTATTTCTTCTAATTGAGCTAAATAAAAATCTAATTGTTCATCAGTTAATTCTTCTTTTGTTAAAGAAAGGTATTTTTGATTTAGATTTTTATACGTTTGATAAAGAGTAAGATATTCTTTTTTTAAATCAATTAATTCATTTCCAATAAAATTATCTAATAGCTTTAAATGATAGGATTCATTAAATAATTGATGTGTTTCAAATTGAGAATGTATGTCTACAATTTGTGACATTATTTTTTTTAATAATAATTGACTAGAATTACGATAATTAATTTTGATTGCTGATTTACCATCGTGATTAATTTTTTTTGAAATAACAAGATGCTCATCAATGGGAAAATTATTATCCAATAAAATTTTATCTATTTCTTTATTAGAAGAAAAAACACCTTCAATAAATGCATAATCAGCCCCATTTTTTACAAATGATGGTTGACTACGTTGACCTATCAATTGACCAATAGCATCAATGATAATTGATTTCCCTGCACCTGTTTCTCCAGTTAACACTGTCATTCCTGATTGAAAGTCTATTTGAACTTGATCAATGATTGCAAAATTTTCTATATATAAACTTTCTATCATAGTATCACCCATCCTTTATCCTTTAAAACAAATATGTGCTTCATTTACAACATTTTCAATATCAATAGGATTATTTACTCCACCAACTTTAAAATGAGCTAAAAACTCAATATTACCTTCTCCACCGGTAATTGGAGAAAAAGACAATGCTTGTAAGCTCAAATGACATTCATTTGCATACGTAATGACATTTTCGATAACCTTTAAATGTGTTTTAGGGTCTTTTACAATTCCCTTTTTCCCAACTTCATCTTTTCCTGCTTCAAATTGAGGCTTGATCAACGCTACAATATCATCATTTTCGTTTAATATATCTTTAAGAGGGATAAAAATATGTTTCAAAGAAATAAAAGAAACATCAATCGTTGCAATATTAGGTATCCCATTTTCAAACAAATCACGGTTAGCATATCTAAAATTCGTTTTTTCTTTAACAATAACTCGTGGATCATTTCTTAATTTCCAAACAAGTTGATTCGTACCTACATCTACAGCATAAACACATTGTGCACCATTTTGAAGAGCACAATCTGTAAATCCTCCTGTTGAAGAACCAATATCAACCATAACACGATTTTGCATTGAAATATCAAATATTTTTAGTGCTTTTTCTAATTTTAAACCGCCTCTAGAAACATAGGGCATAACCGTTCCCTTTACAAAAAGCTCCATATCTACAGGGACTTTTGTACCAGGTTTATCAATAATTTCATGATCATTATGAACTATTCCAGCCATAATAGCACGTTTTGCTTTTTCACGCGAGTCAAAGAATCCTTGTTCTACTAGTAATACATCAATTCTCTTTTTTTCCATTCATTAATTCCTCACATTTATTTATAACAGTATCTAAATCAATTTTTTCATCATCATATATTTCTTGTACAGATCCTTGCTTTGAATAATGATCTGCAAGTGCAATATGTTCAAAAGTTCTTAAAATATGTTTTTCATTACAATAAGTCAATAATATCGAACCTAATGATCCTGTTTTTAAAATAGTTTCATATACAAGAATCGGTTTATCATTTTCAGTAAATATTTTATGTACCATATCTTCATCTATAGGCTTAATAAATCTCGCATTTATAATTCTAATATTTAAATGTTTACTTTTGATTATTGTTTTTATCTTTTCAACATTATCACCATAACAAATTAAAGTCATTTTATAGTCATCTTTACAAGATTCAATAGTCCAGGTACCTAATTCTAATTGATTATTATAATCAACTTTTATATCATCAATACTTCCTCTAGGTATTCTAATAAAATAAGGTTTATTAAAATTATGAAATGCTGTATTTACAAATTGACGAAGTTCTCTAGCATCTTTAGGAGCAAAAAGAACGATGTTAGGAATAGGTGATAAAATACTTACATCAAATACCCCATGATGCGTTGGGCCATCTTCTCCTACAATACCTGCACGATCAATACTGCAAAGACATGGTAAATCCATTCTAGCAATATCATGATTAATTTGATCATAAGCTCTTTGTAAAAAAGAAGAGTAGACAGAAATAAAAGGTTTTTTTTGAGAAATAGATAAACCTGCTGTAAAAGTAAGAGCATGCTCTTCAGCAATTCCTACATCAAAACATCTTTCTGGGAATACTTTAAATAAATTATTCATTGCAGATCCCTTAATCATTGCAGGAGTAATTGAAACAATATCCTTATCAATTTTCATCCATTGTAAAACCTGATCAGATATAATTTCCGACCATGATTTTTTTGAAGGATTTCCAGAAGAAAGCACACGGCCACTTTTTAGATTAAATGGTGGAGTTCCATGCCATTTACCTTCTTGATCATTTTCAGCAAATGAATAACCTTTTCCTTTTTCAGTAACAACATGTACAACGACACTCTTTTTATTCTTTTGTGCAAGTTGCAATACTCTTATCAATTCAACAATATTATGTCCATCCACCGGACCTAAATAATCAATACCAAAGTCTTCAAAAATAGTATCATTTATAAAACCTCTTTTTACAAAGTCTTTAATATATTTTGTAGCTTTATAAACACCTTCTCCTAATTTCCCATGTTGTAAAATCGAACGATAGTCATCTTTCATTTTATTATATGTATTAGACATACGCACATTATTTAGAAAGTTGTTCATACCACCAATGCTTTTAGAGATTGACATTTGATTATCATTTAAAATTAAAATTACTTTATTATTAATTGAACCAAGATGATTTAAAGCTTCTAAAGATTCGCCGCCTACAATAGCTCCATCGCCTACTACAGGAACAACGCTAAAACTTTCTTTATTTAAGTCTCTTGCAATTGCCATTGCTACAGCTGCCGAAAGAGCTGTAGAAGAATGACCAGCCTCCCAAACATCATGTTTACTTTCACAACGTTTTTGAAAGCCTGATAAACCATTGAATTTTCTTAAATGTGTAAAATCTTTTGCACGTCCTGTTAAAATTTTATGAACATAACATTGATGTCCTACATCAAAAAATATTTTATCTTCAGGTGAGTTAAACACATAATGCAAAGCAATAGTTAATTCAACAATTCCTAAATTACTTGATAAATGTCCACCTGTTTGAGAAACAGATTCAATAATAAATTGGCGAATATCCTTTGCTAAGTCATTCAATTCCTTTTCTGTTAATTCTTTTAAAAAAGAAGGACCTTTAATTTTTGTTAAATCCATTTATCTCACTCTTTTCCATAATTTTTCAATAATTTCCAAAATCAATCCATGATTTAGTGTTAAAGAATACACAAGTTGCTGAGCTTCATTAAATAGTAAATCAACTTCTTTTTGAGAATTTTCAATTCCTAAAAGTGTAACATAAGTTTCTTTATGATTTGCTTCGTCACTTCCTGTATTTTTACCCAATGTTTTGGCATCAGATGTCACATCTAAAATATCGTCTTGAATTTGAAATGCTAAGCCAATTTTATAACCTATTTGTTTTAAAATTTCTAAATCGTTTGGTGAGGCAATTAAAGCCCCCATTTGAAAGGCACAAGATAATAATTTTCCTGTTTTATAATGGTGAATTTTATCTAATGTTTCTTTTGAAAGCTTTTTATCTTCATTTTCAATATCATATTCTTGTCCTAAAATCATCCCATTTATACCACTTGATGTATATAAACAAGAAACAAGTGAAAGTTTTAATGAATCATCTAGATTGGTTTGTAAAATGATGTTTACTGCTTCATTAAGAAGACCATCTCCTGCTAAAATTGCTGTTGCTTCACCAAATTGTTTATGGCATGTTGGTTTTCCACGTCTTAAATCATCATTGTCCATTCCAGGTAAATCATCATGGATCAATGAATAAGTGTGTATCATTTCTAATGCACAAGCAATATCAATATACTTTCTATAATCAAGACCATATGCTCTAATCACTTGTAAAACAATTAATGGTCTAATTCGCTTTCCCCCTGCTTTTAAAGAATAATACATAGCTTCCTTAACCTTACTATCAGGATATTGAGATAAAATATTTTCAAGTCTTTGATTAATTTCATTTATAACATTATTCATTATTTTCTACCTCTACATCAAAATCTTCTAATTGACCATCAATAAGTATTTTAGAAACTTTATTTTCTACATTTCCTAATTTTTTTGAACAATATCGAGAAAGCTGTACGCCTTCTTGAAAAAGTTCAACACTATCATCTAAAGATGTTTCGTTATTTTCTAATAAATCGACAATTTCTTCTAATCGTTTTATTGCCTGTTCGAATGTCATTTTTTCCATATACATTACTCCTTATAAATCGTTGCTTTAACGTAACCGTCTTTTAAATAGATAGAAACATTATCTTCATTATTTAAATCATCTATACTTGAAACATATTGATTTTCTTTTTTTACTAAAGCATAGCCCCTTTCTAACGTTTGTAAAGGACTTAATGCATTTAATTTAGAAATCAACATACTTAAGTTATTTCGATTGGCTTTAAGTTTGTTATGAAAATTTATTTTTAATAAATTTTCATATGTTTGAATCTTTTGTTGATAATGACTTACAAATACTTTATTTTGAGATTGTAATTGTAAATTAAGTTTTGTATAAATAACCATATTATTATTTAAACGTTTTTCCATGAAATTAGAAATTTTATCTTGTAAATAAGAAACATATTGTAAGTGATCACCATATAGTTTTTCAGGATTTTTAAATAAATAAAAGTGTGTTAAGCGATTTATTCTTGTATTCAATGTTTCAATTTTATACTTCATATTTGATTTTAAAAGACCATCTAACATTGATAAATGCTTATACATATCTTCTATATTAGGTGTGGCTTCAATAGCTGCATAAGTAGGTGTTAACGCTCTTAAATCACATACATAATCACATATTGTAAAATCTGTTTCATGCCCTATTCCACAAATAATAGGTGTTTTTAATTCAAAAATTGTTCTTGCTAATGCTTCTTCATTAAAATTCCATAAATTCTCTAACGAGCCACCACCTCGTGCCAAAATAATGGTATTAAAGTGAAGTTCATCTACGAATTTCAAAGTTGAAATAATTTTAAAATATGCGTCTTTCCCCTGTACAGGTATAGGAAAAATGATAACTCTACACACAGGAAAACGTTTTTTTAAAGTACGCATTACATCCATTAATGCAGCACTAGGATATGCTGATAAAACAGCAATTTTGCTAGGGTAAGAAGGAATATTTTTTTTATATTTTTCATCAAACAAACCTTCTTGTAGTAATGATTTTTTCAAATTCTCAAATTTTAAAAATAATGAACCTAGTCCATCAGGTTCAATATTTTTAACTATTAATTGATTATATCCTGTAACTGCATAAACAGAAACAGTTGCTTCTATTAAAACTGAATCACCATTTTTTACATCAAAATTTAATTGTTCAGCAAATCCTTTATACATAATCGCACTAATATGTGATTTACCATCTTTTAGTGTAAAATACAAATGACCAGAACTCATATTTCTTTTAAAATTAGATATTTCACCCTTGATGAAGACATGCTGTAATTGCATATCAACATCTATTTTTCGCTTTAAATAGTTATTTAAAGCAGAAACTGTTATATATTTTTTATCCAATGGCACCTAAAACTCCATTAATAAATTTATAAGCATCTTCATCACAGTATTTTTTTGCTAATTCAACTGCTTGATTAATTGAAATTTCTTTAGAAACTTCATTTCGTTCATAAATAGCTACATAAAGAATTGCTTTTTCCATCATAGAAAGACGATCAATTGACCATGATTTTTTCAAATTCTTTTCAATAAGAGGCACATATTCATCAATACGTTCAATCGTATTGAAAACAATTTCTTTACAAAGTTCAATTTCTCTTTCATCCATTCTTGGTTTATAACATTCGTTTAAATAATTCATAATTTCTTCTTCTGTTGAATTTGTTAAAAGATATTGGTAAACTGCAATAACAGCTTTTTCTCTAATTAATTTTTTTCTTACTTTTTCCATACACATTTCCTTCCAAAATATATTCATATTCTATCATAGTTTCTTACGAAATTAAATAAATAAACACAATAAAAAAGGAATTGCTAGACAATCCCTAGAATTTAATTTTATTGACATTAACATTCACTTTAACATTTCTAAAGCCAATATATCTATCAATAGCATTTACAACTTCGTTTTGAATTTCACTAACAACTTTTCCAACATTAAGCCCATAATCAATGACAATGTCAATACCGATGATTACTTGATTATGATCATTGATTTCAATATTTACAGAACTTTTCCCACCATCAAAATCAATTCCGTTTATTTTACTCACTTCATGATTAGTAATTGCTTGAAAAACAGATAATTCAATATATTGTTCACCTAAATTATTTTTCTTTTCTACTGTATAGTATTCCATAAAATTACTCCTTTATATCTCTATACCTTATTTTATCTAAAAATCATTGATT
Source organism: Faecalibacillus intestinalis (assembly GCF_003024685.1). GTDB lineage: Bacteria > Bacillota_I > Bacilli_A > Erysipelotrichales > Coprobacillaceae > Faecalibacillus > Faecalibacillus intestinalis. The sequence goes on from NZ_PYLQ01000004.1 coordinate 65,854, forward strand.
ATTCAAGTTAGAAGTATCATTAGTCTTCTACAAATTTAACTTCAATGATATATCCATTATATTTATTATGAATATGCTTGATGATTTTATTAGCATCTTTCGAAGTTGCATCTTTTAATTTTACAACTACTTTCATGTGTCCACCATCAATCTCACAAAAACATTCTTTATACCCTTTATCAGTTAATAACTGACAGATATCTTTTTCATTTTTTATAATTGCTTTTGTTTTTTCATTAGAAGTAAGTGCTGTTGAAATTTCTTTTTCAGATGCTTTTGAAGAGGAAATTACCGTATTATTGTCATTAATTTTATTTTCATGATTTTTATTAAGTTCACTTTGTAAAATTTCTATTCTGCTTAATGATTTTTTTGAGACTGTGTCATCTTGATCAATTGGTGGTACTAATAAATAATAAATTGATAAAACAAGAATCAATGTAAATAATGATAAAAATGTTATAGCTTGTTTATTCATGAACATCCCCTCATTACCTACTATATGCAATCCCGTTTTAGAATATGAAAAAACACTAGGTTTTGTCCTAGTGCTAAGCTCTGCCTGAATATTTTCCTTCAGCAGTTGAAATAACGACCATTTCTCCTTCATTAATAAATAAAGGGACTTTGATTTGGAATCCAGTTTCTAAAACAGCATTTTTTGTTGCTCCAGTTGCTGTATCTCCTTTAACCGCTTGTTCTGCTTCAGTAATTTGTAAAGTAACTTTATCAGGTAATTGTACACCTAATACTTCACCTTCAAAACTTCTAATCGTTGCTGTATCACTTTCTTTTAAGAAATTCTTTTCCCATTCTAAATTTTCAGCTGGAATTTCAATTTGTTCATATGTTTCTCCATCCATAAATACAAATGCATCCCCTGTATTATACAAGTATTGCATTTCTTTTTTATCGATTTGTGCTCTTTTTACTTTATCATTTCCACCGAATGTCATTTCAGTAGTAGATCCAGTACGTAAGTTTTTCATTTTAACTTTAATATTTGCTGCTGCTCTGGCAGTTTTATTATGAGAATAATCTAATACTACAAATAAATTTCCATCCATTTGAAAAGTAACACCTGGTTTTAAATCACTAACGTTAATCATAATAATCTCCTTTTTAATAATATCCTTGTTGATTGTAACAAAAAATTATTATGAATGGAATAGTTTTTTTGTTTTTACAATCGATATTCTTACTATTTATATTTTTTGAAAAAAATCAACTTTAAAAAAAGAAATTTAAGAATAAATTGTCTATATAATAATAGGAGGATTTTTATGGAGGAACTATTTGAACAGATTATTTATCAAGCTATTAAAAAAAATGTAAGTGATATTCATTTACAATGTACAGAGAAAGGAGTGATTAAATTTAGGATTTGTGGGGAACTACTTACTTATGAAACCTATGAAAAAACAAATATTATTCAATTAATGAATTATATTCGTTTCATTTCTAAAATCGATTTAAATTATTACCGTAAACCTCAAACAGGACATTATGTGTATGTTTTAAATAATAAAAAATATAACTTAAGAATTTCCTCACTTATTGGAAAAGATATGGATTCCATTGTTATTCGTATCCTAAATAATCATCAAAAATTATCATTAGAAAATATTAGTAAAGATATTCATGTTTATCAATTTTTAAAACAGATTGTCCAAAAGGATAGCGGATTATTTGTAATAAGTGGTGCAACTGGCTCTGGGAAATCTACAACATTATATGCTATTTTAGATACAATTAATAAGATGTATAAAAAAAATATTATTACACTAGAGGATCCTATTGAAATCAATAAAGATTATTGTTTGCAAATTGAAATTGATGACAGAAAAGGTATCAGCTATCATGAATCGTTAAAACAAATATTAAGACATGACCCAGATGTCATAATGGTCGGTGAAGTACGTGATGAAAAGACAGCTCAATTAGCACTTACATGTGCTTTAACTGGACATCTTGTACTAACAACTATTCATGCAAGTAATTGTATAAATACGATTAAAAGATTAGAAAACTTAAACATTTCATCTCTTGATTTAGAAGACGTTCTTCTTGGTATCATGACACAAAAAATGCGTTTTAACGATAAAAAAGAAGTATTTATTTTAAGTGAATACATTGATCAAAAAAATTTATTAAAATATTTTGATCGAAAGAAAATAGATTACTATGATTTTTCAAAAGCTGCATGCACATTAAAAAATGTAGGTGTTTTAAATGAAAAATAAATTACTTAGTTTTATTGATCTACTTATTTTTTTCTTTAATCAAGGATATTCATTACAAGAAACGCTTGATTTTTGCAGTTTGCTTAACTATGAAAAAGAAGTAAAGGAAATAAAGAACTATTTAAATCAAGGTCTTTCTCTTGACGAAATTTTTATAATGCTTCCCTTTCCTACTCTATTTAAAGAATATTATTCATTTTTTAAAAATGAATTCACATTAGAAACTGCATTAAAAAAGTCAATTGAAATTTGCAAAAAAAGAGATGAGTATAAAAATATTTTTTTAAAAAAATTGGCATATCCAATTATATTGCTTATTTTCTTATTTGTTTTTTCTATTTTTACTGTTTTTTACTTATTACCACAGGTTGAAATTTTATTTAACGATTTTGATATTCAAAAATCATTTATTATTCAATGTCTATTTGTATTATTACATGCAATTCCTATTTTTTTAACACTAATTACTATAATAAATATTATTTTAATGATATTTATCTATCAAAGCATTGCAAAACAAAAATTCAATCAGATAGATTTTTTGATTAATCACACACATTTTATTAAAAAATTGATTTGTAAGTATTATTCGTTAAAGTTTGCAATTTATTATAATGAATTACTCATACAGCACTATGATACAACATCCATTATTGAAACTTTATATGATAAAATAACTGATAGTGATATTAAAATGATTGTTTATGAACTTTATCGTTTAATTGTAAATGGTCATGATTTTAATTTAGCAGTTAATGATTTTCCTTACTTTTCAGATGATTTTAAAAAATTTATATCTATTATTCAAAATAGTCATGAAAACCAAAGTTTAGAAAATTATATCCAACTTACATTTATGCAATTAAATCAATTTGTTTCTAAATTTATAAAAATCATAGTTCCATTGATTTATGGTTTTGTTGCTACATTTGTAATTGTTGTGTATGTTTCAATAATAATTCCTATGATGAATGTTGTCTCAAATTTATAAAAAGGAGGATTATAAGGATTATGAATTCTAATAAAAAAGGTTTTACACTCATTGAAATGATTTTTTGTATTTCTGTAATACTAGTTATTTTACTGCTTGTTATTCCAAATGTTACAAGTAAAAATCGTTTAGTAAAAGAAAAAAGTTGTGATGCGCAAATTGAAGTTGTTAACTCACAAATCATTTTGTACGAAATCGAGCATGGAGAATTACCAACTAGTATGTCTCAATTAACTTCTGGCAGCCATCCTTATTTAAAGGAAAAACAAGCTGTTTGTCCTTCAGGACTTGCCATAAGAATAAGTGATGGTGAAGCCTATGTTTCAAAATAAAGGATTTACTTTGATTGAAATGTTGTTAGTAATATCTATTATATTAACATTGTCAGTACTTTCATTCCCTTTTATGAATACAAAAACAATTTATATAACGGATGAATGTGTAAAAAAACAAATAGAAATGATTATTAATCAGGCTAAAAGTAAGGCAATAATTAGTCATGAAAAAGTTAGTTTAATTGTATCAAAACAAGAAATATCTTTTATTGATCATCAAAAAAAATACAGAGTAGTTTTACCTAATAATTATTTTTTCAATAATATTAAAGAAATATATTTCAATAAAGATGGCAATATAAATCAAGCAAATCATATTGATCTCATTGCACCCAAAAAGAAATATACCCTTATTTTTCATCTTGGAGCTGGTGATTATGAGTTTAAATAAAAAAGGTTTTACTTTGATTGAAAGTCTTTTTGCTTTTAGTATCTTTACTACTGTTATTATTCTATTAGTGTCTTTATATGTAACAAATTCAAAAACAAACATCAAAGTCAATCAAGAATACGAAACTTATCAGTCAAAGAAACAACAAATAGAATATACACTTAATTTAGATGAAGGAATAGAGACATGTCTAAAAAAGGCTTTACATTAGTAGAAGTATTATTGAGTTTATCTATCACATTACTTATTGTTTTAAACTGTTCATTACTAGTGAAAGTTTTAAAAATTTCTAATCAATCAAAATATATCGATACATCGCTAGAAAATGCAATATTTTCACTTAGTAATGAACTTATAACGGCTAAAAATATAGAATATGGTGATAGTTTAAGTTTTCTCGATGAAAATGACGATTCTCATAAAATAATACTACAAAATAAACGACTCGTTATTACACCTGGACATCATATTTTATATCATGACATTGATTCTGTATATTTTGAAAATACGAATGGATTTATCAAAATAAATTTAATGAGTAATAATAAAGAATATCAATTTATTGTAGGTAGTGATTATGAAAAAAAAGAAGAATAACGGAAATGTTCTACAAATCACCCTTATTTTATTGCTCATGCTTTCTCTTAATATATTTTCATTATGTCATTTGACAATTCTAAATAGTCAAGGTTTTCAATCTATGAAACAAACGAATGATATAAGACTACTTAAAAATATACTTATTGCAAATTATAAATACGAAAATCAAAATAGTATTTTATTAAGTAATTATTTAGAACTTGAAAATTACACAATTTCGTATACTGTTGATGATATGGGAGATTATTTTTTAATAGAAACAAGATTAAAAAATGATCGATATAAACTCAATATCACATTTTATCTTGAATTGGATAAAGAAAAAAATGTTATAAAAAAAGTAGAATAAATTGTTATTCTACTGAAGATATGGATTATTTAATTTTTCTTGTATTAAAGTTGTCAATTCACCGTGTCCAGGATATATTTCATAATCATCTTTTATTTCTTTGATTTTTTTTATACTATTTCTTGTGTCTGTTGAAGATGATGTTGGAAAATCAAATCTACCAATTCCATTTTTAAACAAAACATCTCCTGAAAAAATAACATGGTAATTTTTTAAGATGATAAAGCATGAACCAATTGTATGTCCTGGCAAATGTAAAAATTCAAAATGAAAGTCACCAATATCTATATTCTTATCAACAGCTGTTACTTTAGATTTAATTTTTAATTCACCGTAATAGTTAGATAAATTTAATTGATCATTGTAAATCATTTCATAATCATCTTGATGAATATAAACAGGGCAATTATATTTTTCTACTAATTCATCTATAGCTCCAATATGATCAAAGTGACCATGTGTTAATAAGATAGCAGTTAATTGTAAATTATTTTGTGTTAAATAATTTATAAGTAGCTCAGCCTTATCCCCTGGATCAATTAGAATCGAATGATTATTATTTTCTATCAAATAACAATTTGTTGACATTATTCCAAGTACAAATTTTTTAATAATTAATCTTTCCATAAAATATTCTCCAATAAAAAAATAAGCCTAAGCTTATTTTTTTTCTTTGTGTACAGTTTTTTTATTGCATCTAGGGCAATATTTATTTACTTCCATTCTATCTGGATGATTTCTTTTATTTTTAGTGTTGATATAATTTTCTTCTCCACATTCTGTACATTTTAAAATGATATTATCTCTCATGATTACACCTCCGCATCACTAAAACTTTCTTAAATATAATAACATATTAATTAATGAAATACTAGCATTTTTTTAATTTAAACCATATTTTTCTACATATTTATCAACAACTTGATGTGCAATAATTGGTGCAGATGAATCAGCACCCGATGAAGAACGATCTTCTCTAAATGCAATACTAGCAAATGCAACTAATGGTTTACTATCTTCTGTTGCTGAAATATAACCAATTTGTAGATGGTTTGGGTGGTCAACATTTGAATTACCATCATATTTTTCAGCTGTTCCTGTCTTACAATAAACAGCATATGGCTTTTCTGACCAATACGTATGTGATGTTCCATCTGTTCTTGTAACACATGCGCGCATTCCAGCTTTTATTTGTTTAAATGCATCTGCCTGTGAAGAAACATCATCTTGAATATTTGTTTTAAATTTATATGTTGTATATCTATTTCCTTCTCCATCACTTTTAAATGATTCAATAAGGAAATGAGGTTGAACTTTTTTACCCATATTAGCAAGGGTACATGTATATTGTGCCAATTGAATTGGAGTATATGTGTCATATTGTCCGATACATGCATCTAATAAATGCCCAGGGGCAGTATCTCTTCCTTTATATCCGTCACTTTCATTTGGAACATCCAATCCAGTTTTAACACCTAAACCTAATTCACCAAAATCCCTTCTGATAGTAGAGAGCGTTTTGACAAAACGATTGAGATCAACATTTAAAGCGCCATGAGGTACATATTCAACACCAGCTAACTTCATAGCAATTCTAAACATATAAACATTTGATGACCAAGCAAGCGCATCTATTTCATTAATATTTCCCATTGTTTTCCATGATTTTTTTGCTTTTGTAGAACCTTTAAACCAAAGCGGCTCATCTACAAAATAAGTATTAGGAACAATGATATTTTCTTTAAATCCTGTATATAATGTACCCGCTTTTGAAGTAGAACCAATTTCTACCGCTTCTAAAAAGTTACCTGTAGAAATATCTTTGACCTCACCAGTTTCTTTGTTAATTTCTTTAGCTGACATAACTAAAATTTCTCCATTATTAGGATTCATCATTACAAAATACATTTTATTGAAATAAGTATTAAAGCTATTACATGTCGTTAATTCATTAGTAATAAGTTCATCAGCAAAAGATTGTAACTCTAAATCAATAGATAAGCGAATGTTATCTCCTTTTTCACCATTAACATTATTTGTGATAATAGGATCACCATTACTATTATATTTAACAGAATATGATGAATTTGATGCTTTTAAAATATCTTCATATTGTTTTTCTAAACCACTTGTACCGACTCGTGAATTACCAGTATACCCTTTTGCAAGTAATTCTGTTTTTAATTCCGTAGGCAATCCTTGTCTTTTAGTTGTTAATTTTCCAACCAACGCGCCAAGTTGACCATCCACCATTGATTGACGAGACCACCCACTACTTATTTGAATACCTTTTAAAATATTTGTATTTTCTCCTATAACACTAGCTTCTTCGACTGTAATCCCTTCTACTAAAGTTACAGAACCTGTTTTACATCGTTTCATTAAATATTCAAAACGTGTTTGTTCTATTTCATCCTGTGTCATATTTTGATATATATATTCCATAGATAATTTAGAAACAATCAAATTGGTTTTTGCCTTAGAATAATCAGCATCATCAGGATTTTCTATTTTTAATTTTTTTAACTCTTTGTCACTTAACAAAGATTCTGCTAATTTTTCATGAGCAATAATAAAATAATCTTTTATATTTCTTTCAGTAATGTTATTAACGTTATTTTTAGAAAAGTCAATTGTAATTTTTTCACTTAAAAATTTTGCAATATACGTAATTTCTTTATCTGTAATTTTCTTAGGTGCATAATAATCAACACAAATAACATTTTGATTACCCATGATTTTTGTATAATTACGATCATAGATTTCTCCACGTGGTGCATCATTTGTATATGTTGTACTTCCATAAGTTTCCAGTTTAACTTCTAATGTATCAGCTTGAGTTAATTGTACATAAGCCAATCTAACAATTAAAATAAAAATTAAAACAAGTGTCACAGCAATTAATTCAATTAATCTTTTAGATACAATTATATCAGATTTACTATTTTGATATTTCTTTTCTTCATTAAATCCATGAAATCTTACAGTAGCAGTTTTTTTGTTAAAAAACTTTGGCATATTTTTCCTCCTTCCTTGAACAATTATATTATACTTTAGATTATTAGTAAATTTGAATTAATCGATAATATAAATTTATTTAACATATTTAACATATTTAAAATAGCAGCGATTGCTGCTATTTACTCATCATCAACTGATAATATTGCCATGAAAGCTTCTTGTGGAATTTCAACACTTCCAACTGCCTTCATTCTCTTTTTACCTTCCTTTTGTTTCTCTAGAAGTTTCTTTTTACGCGAAATATCTCCACCATAACATTTAGCAAGGACGTTTTTACGCATTGCCTTAATTGTAGTTCTTGCAATGATCTTACCTTGTAATGCTGCTTGTACAGGAACTTCAAACATTTGTTTTGGAATAATTTCTTTTAATTTTTCACAAATTACTTTTCCTCTTGAATAAGCAAAATCTTTATGAACAATAGATGATAAAGCATCTACAACATCACCATTTAATAAAATATCCATTTTTTGTAATTTACTTTCTCGATATCCTATTAATTCATAATCAAATGAGGCGTATCCCTTTGTACTAGATTTCAATTTATCAAAGAAATCATAAACAATTTCTGATAAAGGAATATTATAAATAATATTACGACGTGTTTCATCAATATAATCTATATCAACATATTCTCCTCGTTTTGATTGACATAGTTCCATGATAGATCCAATATACTCATTTGGAGTCATAATTGAAGCTTTTACATAAGGTTCTTCAATATAATTTATTACTTGTGGAGATGGCATCATTGCAGGATTGTCAATTTCAACCATTGTTTTATCTGTTAAAAATACTTTATAAATAACAGATGGTGCAGTAGCAATAAGTTCTAAATCAAACTCTCTTTCTAATCTCTCTTGAATAACATCCATGTGTAATAATCCTAAAAAACCGCATCTAAAACCAAATCCTAATGCTTGCGATGTTTCTGGTTCAAAGACAAGAGACGAATCACTAAGTTGTATTTTTTCCAATGCTTCTCGTAAATTTTTATACTTAGAATTATCAACTGGATATAATCCACAATAAACCATAGGATTTAACTTTCTATACCCTGGCAATTGCTCATGACTTTCATTTTCTAAAGTTGTTATTGTATCCCCTACATGAACATTTTGAATAGATTTAATAGAAGCTGATATCCATCCAACTTCCCCACAAACTAATTTATCTTTTTTAACTTCCGCAGGAGTTCTTACACCTAATTCAGTTACTTCGTAAGTAGCTCCTGTAGCCATAAATTTAATTGTATCTCCAACCTTTATAGATCCTTCTTTAATTCTAACGAATACAACAACACCTCTATAGCTATCATAAAATGAATCAAAAATAAGTGCTTGAGTAGGATGGTTAATATTCCCACTTGGTGCAGGAACCTCTTTAACAATCATCTCTAACACATCTTCAACGTTTAAGCCACTTTTAGCCGAGATACGAGGTGCATGGTCTGCAGGTAATCCAATAACATCTTCGATTTCTTGAATAACATGTTCAGGGTTTGCACTAGGTAAATCTACCTTATTTATAACTGGTAAAATTTCCAAATCATTATCTAAAGCCAAATAGACATTTGCCAATGTTTGTGCTTCCACACCTTGTGCTGCATCTACAACTAACACTGCTCCTTCACATGCAGCTAATGAACGAGATACTTCATAAGTAAAATCGACATGGCCAGGAGTATCAATAAGGTGTAAAAGATAGGTATTTCCATCTTTTGCTTTGTATTGAAGTTGAACAGCATTTAATTTGATTGTAATGCCTCTTTCACGTTCTAACTCCATGCTGTCTAATAGTTGAGCCTTCATCTCTCTATTTGAAACCGCACCGGTCATTTCTAAAATACGATCCGCCAAAGTACTTTTCCCATGATCAATATGCGCTATGATTGAAAAATTTCTTATTTTATCTTGATTAATTGTCATTTATTTTCACCGACTTTCAATAATAGATTTTATCAAAAAACAATATAAATGACAATTTATTTATTTAAAAATATTTGTTTAAAATTTCAATGAGTTCTCCATATATAATCACTTCTTTAAAATCATAATTAGCCATTGTAAATTTATTAGCTATTAAACGCCCTCTAACAGCAATGATCATTCCAATTTGAGCAACATCAGACATCATGTCTTCTAGTCCCTTCCACAAAGCAATAGAAAAAACATCAAATTTTTCTTTTCCTATCTCCTCAGGAAATGGTCTTTTAACCTCAATGTCAATAAAAGCCATATTTTCAACATGATATACATTTTTTACTATTTTTCCTACTAAAGAAATTGAATTTAACATAAACAGTCCTCCTTAGTATTATCATAGTTCTTATAAAAAAATAATCATGCTAAATCGACTAAAAAGTCTATTTAAACGACTAAAAAACAAATAAAAAACATTAATATTTATATCCTAAGATATATTTATTAATGTTTTATTACTCTATACTTTATTGATTAGGGTCATTATTTTCAATAACAACAAAGGCAACTGCATAATGATTTTCATGAGAAATAGAAACATGACAAGGCTCATCTTTAATATAGGGTTTACCATTTTTATCATTTAAACAGCATATCTCCTTAAATGATTTATAACCTGCTGCTTTTACAAATGCCTCTTTGACTGCAAATCTACCACCCACAAATTCTCTTTTTGCTTTATCGTTACCTTTTGATAAATACAAAGAAAATTCATCTACATGTAAAATTTTCTTTGCAAGTTGATCCAAATGATTTAATCTTCTTAAATCACAAATATCTACACCAATTCCTTTAATCATCACTAATCCTTAAATTTCTTTTCATACAGACTCATCAATTCATCTAAAGACATATTGTCATCAATTTCATCAATTAAAGAATTTTGTTCCTCTGATTTTTTTTGACCAAAATCAAGTTTAAACTCCCCTGTTCGTTCCTCAATAATTTTAAGTTGATCTTGTTCTTCTTCAACAATTTTAGCAATATTTCTTAAATTATCTTCAACTGTTGGAAGCTTTTCTTCTTCAACGATTTCGGGTTCTATTGTTTTTTCAGCATCAGTATTTGTTTCATCTTGAAAATCTTTTGAATCTTCAACAGCAGTAAGAACAGCTTCACTATCTGTTTCTTCTTTTTCTTCAAAATTACCATAATACGGAGATATTACTTGAACAAGTGAATTATCTTTTTTCTTTGGTTTTTTTACTGAATTTTTCTTAACTACTCTAACTGTTTCTTTTTTTTCTTCATGCATTCCAAACATTGGAGAAATGATATCCATCATTTCATAATTTTTCTTAACTTCGGGTTCTTCTTTCTTTACTACTTTTTTTTCAACCTTTTTAACATTTTTGGAAGTAGTTTCTTTTGGTATTTGTTGACTTTCACTTTTTTTAGTAACTTCTTCTTTTTTAAATTCTTCGTCATAAATAAGTGGTTTAGAAAACTTTTCATTTCTTCTTTGTTCAACAATTGGGTCTACAGTTTCAAAAATATCATCATCGTTTGATTTTTTAAAAAAATGTTTAAACATAATAACTCCTTCCTTCAATACACTTTATTTTATTGATTGTATAAATGTTTCTATTTCTTCTTGCGTTTTTCTTAATTTACTTACAAAGCGACCTGTCTCTTGTCCATTTTCATAGCTGACAAAAGAAGGTATTCCTAAAATATCTAAATCTTGACATAAATCAATAAAATGATCTCTATTAATACTATAAAATGTAAAATTTGGATATTTTTTTACAACATTACCTATAAAAGGTTTGATAAACATACAATCAGGACACCAAGAAGCTGTAAATAAGATGATTGATTTTGTTTGAATAGCCTTTTCATATTCTTCTAATGAGTTTATTTCAATTAATTGATCCATTTTTTTACTCCTTATAATCACTAATTATCATTTTATAAATAGGTCCATTTACTGAAAATTTTCTTTCATATTCTGTCATAATATTATCATTTGCTTCTGGAGAATTATGTAAATCTAAAGAAACATAATCTAAATGATAATTGTTTTCTGTTACTGACTGTAATGAATATTCAAATAAACCTCGATTATCTGTTTTAAATTCAATAACACCATCTTTTTTCAATAATCGACGATAAACATCTAAAAACGCTGAAGACGTTAAACGTCTTTTTGCATGTCTTTTTTTTGGCCAAGGATCACTAAAGTTTAAAAATAAATGATCAATTTCACCATTTTCAAAAACATTTTCTAATTCAATTGCATCAAAATGCATCAATTTTAAATTAGGCAATGATTGATTTTTATTAATTTTATTAATTGCTGCTGCTAAGACACTTGGAAATTTTTCAATCCCTATGTAATTGTTTTCTGGATGTTTTAAAGCATTTTGATAAATAAAATCGCCTTTCCCCATTCCAATTTCTATATATAACGGCTGATTTATTTCAAATATATCATGATAATGACCTTTATGTTCTTCAGGTTTTAAGATAACTAAATCAGCATTCTCTTCCATAATTTCATAAGCTTTTGGGTTGTTTCTTAATCTCACAAAAAATCCTCCTTATTTTTTATACAAATAGTATCACAAATCATTCATTAAGTCGACTAATTCATCTTCGGATAATTCTCTAAATTTTCCAATTTGTAAAGAAGTATCTAATTTTAAATTCTTCATCTGTAACCTTTTTAAATAAGTTACTTTTTTACCGACGCTTTCTACCATTTTTTTCACTTGATGAAACTTTCCTTCAAAAATTTCAATTAATACTTCAGATGTATTATCTTCAGTTTTTATAATGGATAAATTTGAACTTTGACATCTATAATGATCAATAGTAATTCCTTCTTTAAACTTTAAAATATCATTTTCATCCATTATTCCTTCGACACATGCATAGTACAATTTAGAATGATGTCGACTAGGTGCTAATAACTTATGTGCAAAATCTCCATCATTTGTTAGTAATAATAAACCCTCCGTATCCAAATCTAACCTTCCTACTGGAAATAAATCATACTGTTCATACCCATAAATCAAATCAACAACTGTAGGATGAACATTATCTTTTGTAGCAGAAACATAACCAGCAGGTTTATTAAGCATAATATAGACATATGGTTTATATGTAATAAGCTCACCATCAAAGATAATTTTATCTGTTTCATAATCTACTTTAAAATCATCCTTTTTTATAATACTTCCATTAACAGTAACAAAACCTTTTCTAATATAATTTTTTACTTCTTTTCTAGTTCCAATACCATAATGAGCTAATAATTTATCAAGTCGCATTACCATGTAAAATAATATACCTTTCTATTTGTTTATCCTCTGTGTTATATGTTAAATAGAGCTTAACATCAAATTTATTTTTTGATGTTGTTCCTGATAAATTGATGCCTTTATAATAACCATTCTTCTTATCAATATAATTAGGCTTTAATGAAAAAGTATCCTTTTCTAATAAACCAATACTCGGAATATTTTTATCCTTTTTATCAATAAATGCGATTGCTTTAATATTTTTCATTTCAATAACAGGATTATTAATGATAATATCATACCGTATTTTTTTATTTGATATTTTATTAGTAATTAATTGAATTGAACAATCATCACAGCTTTCATCAAATGAAGTAGACATCTTTAAACGATTATAATAACTAACATATTCATTATATTGTTTTTTTGAATAAGATGTTGTATTTTTTTGACTTGAACAACCTAATAAAATAAATAAAGATAAAAAAATAATTAATCTATTTTTCATATAATCACCTTTTATATTATAACATAGAGACAATAAAAAAAAATTAAAATAGGAAATAATCCTATTTTAATTTAAAAGTTCCGCACTCTGTTTCTTGCTCATCACATGGTGAACTACAATTACATTTTGAAACTTTAATCTCATTGGCTAAACATTTATTATTAGAATCATGATATGCACATGTCGTAACTGAACATCTTACATCTTTTGCCATATGTTTCACCTCCGTTAATTATTTTGACCAATAATATAAAATCTATGCAAAAATAAAAGTCCTTTTATTTAGGACCTTTATCATCATATTCAATTAAACAACTAAAAGAGTATTCTAATTCAGATGAAAAACACATTGCAACACAATAATGCATCCGTATTATATGATATCCCAGTTTAAGAAAATCATTAATTTCATCTTGTAAGTCTAATTCATGAGTACATTCTATAAGTTTAACTTTCATAAACAAAGTATAATCTACAAAAGTTAAAAAAATTGTCATTATTGGTTAATTTCTACAGCAAATTCAACTTCAAAATTTTTACCAACAGGTAATTCAACACAACTTTCTTTTTCTTTAAATTCACCATTAAAATCAGTATAGTCAGCATGTCCAACCCATGGTTCAATAGCAATTAATCCACCAACATGTTTTGCGGCCCAAAGTCCAACATGATCAAAACCATTCATATGAAAAACAATTGATTTATCATGATTTAATGATTTAAGCGCAATATTTTCTGATTTAAACTTTTTAATAACAATTGCATCTGTATTAAAAAGCTCTTGTCTAACAAAAAATCTTTTTTCATTATCAAAGAAAGGTTTTTCAACTCTTGACATACCTCTTTTTTCAACATCAATTATTTTTCGATTGCATGTTTCGTTTTCTGAAAATTCCAAATAATAATCATTGCTTGATTCGTTTTCCATAAATGGACAAGCAAAAGCAGGATGTCCTCCAACTTGGAAATAAATAGGTTGATGATCCGTATTTTTTACTTTAATATGACATGTTAATTTATTTTCAACAAGTCTATATGTGACATTTAATTCAAATAAGAAAGGATATTGTTTTATAATTTCATCATTAGATTTTAATGAGAATATTACTTCAGTATCACTAACTTGGTTTGTTTCAAATTCATTGTGTCTTGCAAAACCATGTTGTGTCATATGATACTCTTTACCATTAATCACACATGTATCATTTTTTAACGCTCCAACAATTGGAAATAAAATAGGTGCACTGTTTGCCCATTGAGATGCATCTCTTCTCCACATATAATTCAATTGATCTTTTTTTCCTTTAATTGAAATAATTTCTGCTCCTTTTGGATGTAAAGAAACAGTTAATAAATCATTAGATAATTCTACCATAATAATCCTCCTATCAGTATTTTCATTATATCATAAAATAAATTCTAAAAAAAAGAAAAAGATTATTTCTAATCTTTTTCATGTAATGAATTAATAATACTTTCAATTTTATTTCCATATTCTAAAGAAGTATCTAAAACAAAATGTAATTCAGGACACTTTCTTACTTTTAATTTTTTAGCAAGTAAATTACGAATGAATCCTTTAGATCTTTCTAATGCTTCCATTCCTTTTTCTTGATTATAATTTTTTCCTAAAAAAGTAACATACACTTTAGAAATAGATAAATCATTTGTTGTTTCAACAGCGGTAATTGTACACATACGTAAATCTCTATCACGTACTTCATTTTGTAAAATCAAAGAAACTTCTCTTAAAATTTGAGTATTTATTCTATCTGTTTTTAATGACATAAGACTCAACTCCTATTTCTTTTCTACTTCTTCCATAACATAACCTTCAATGATATCGCCTTCTTTAATATCATTATAGTTTTCAATGTTTAAACCACATTCAAAACCAGCATTGACTTCTTTAACATCATCTTTAAAACGTCTAAGTGAAGCAAGTTTTCCTTCGTATACAACAATACCATCACGAATCAAACGAATACCACAGTTTCTTTTAATTGAACCATCGGTAACATAACATCCTGCGATATTTCCTATTTTACTTGCTTTAATAACTTGTCTAATTTCTGCTTGACCAGTAATTACTTCATGGTATTCTGGTGCTAACATACCTTTCATTGCAGTTTCAATTTCTTCAACCATTTTATAAATAACATTATGAAGACGAATTTCAACATTTTCTTCTTCTGCCTTATTTCTAACTTTTGCATCTGGTCTTACATTAAAACCATAAATAATTGCTTGAGAGGCACTTGCTAAAATAACATCAGATTCAGAAATTGCACCAACAGTTGAACGAATAACGTTAACACGCACACCATCTACATCGATTTTTTCTAATGAAGCTTTTACAGCTTCTGCAGTTCCTTGTACATCCGCTTTAACAATAATATTTAAATCAATAATTTGACCTTCTTTAATTTGAGAATACAAATCATCAAGAGATAAAGCAGCTCCAGAATTACGATCTTTTTCAATTTTAGCTTTCATACGTGTTTCACCAACACTACGTGCTTGTTTTTCAGTTTCGAAAACCATAAATTTATCACCGGCAACAGGAACTTCATTTAAACCTGTAATTTCTACTGGTGTACCTGGTAATGCTTCTTTAATAACACGTCCTTTATCGTCTAACATTTGTCTTACTCTACCATAAGCAGCACCAACAACGATTGGATCACTTGCACGTAAAGTACCATTTTCTACTAATAATGTAGCAACAGCTCCTCTACCTTTATCAAGTTTACCCTCAACAACACTACCATATGCATATCTATTTGGGTTAGCTTTTAAATCAGCTAATTCTGCAACAACAGTTAATGTTTCCAATAATTCTTCAATACCAATTTTCTTTTTAGCAGAGATTTCACAATAAACAGTATCTCCACCCCATTCTTCAGGTAATAATCCTTCTTCAGCCATTTCAGCTTTAATTCTTTCAGGATCAGCACCTTCTTTATCAATCTTATTAATTGCAACAACGATAGGAACTCCTGCAGCTTTTGCATGGTCAATAGCTTCTTTTGTTTGAGGCATCACACCGTCATCAGCAGCAACAACGATAATAACAATATCAGTCACTTGTGCTCCACGTGCTCTCATTGCTGTAAAAGCTTCATGACCTGGTGTATCTAAAAATGTAACTTTTTTACCGTTTACTTCTACTTGATAAGCACCAATATGTTGAGTAATACCACCAAATTCACCATCAACAACTGCAGATTTTCTAATAGTATCTAGTAATGTTGTTTTTCCATGATCAACATGTCCCATAATTGTTACAACTGGACATCTTGGTTGTAAATCAGCTTCATCATCCACAACTTCAATATTTTCAAAATTAACTTCATCTACTGGAACATGTTTTTCACATTCACAACCATATTCTAAACAAATTAATTCAACTTGTTCATCATTTAATGATGAATTGATTGTTACCATAGTTCCTAATAAAAATAATACTTTTATAACATTAGCAGGTGTTTGTCCTAGCTTTTCAGCTAGTTCACCAACTGTAATTCCTTCTTCATAGGAAATCACACCATCTTTTATTACTGATGTTTCTTTCTTTGCAGGAAAGTTTGATTGTAATTGTTTCTTCTTTTGAGAACCTTTTTTCTTTTTAAATTGTTTTGCCATAAAATCAACCTCCTATCAATTCTTTTATTTTTTTCGCAAACCCTTGATTTATAATACCTAATGCAACGCGATTATTTTTTCCAACTGCTTTTGAAATGGTTTCAATATTTTCATCAACAATGAAATAATCAACATGATAAAAATGACATTTATCAGTAATTTTTTTCTTAGTATTAGCACTAGCATCATTTGCAATAACAACAAGTTTTGTTTCATTTGCAGCGATACTTTTTATCAAAGTTTCTCCTGAAACAATTCCCTTTGCAACATTAGCAAGCCCTAATAAATTTAAATATTTTTTATTCATCACAATATTTTTTTAACTCCTCAAAAATTTCATCAGGAATTTCTACTTGTAAAGAACGAGATAAAACTTTTTTCTTTTTAGCAATTTCGATTGCTTCTAAGCTTCTTTTTAAATAAGCACCTCGTCCATTCATTTTACCAGTAGCATCTACAAATACTTGACCTTCTTTATTTCTTACAACACGAATTAACTCTTTTTTAGGTAATTGTTCATTTGTTGCAAGACATTTTCTAAGTGGAATTTTTCTCATTCTATCTCATCCTAATCTTCATCATAATATTTGTCATATTCGTCATAGTCGATATCTTCATCATATTTACTGTATTCATCATCTTCATAATCATCAAAATCTTCATAATCTTCTACATCAGATTCTGAAGTGACTTCTTCAACTTCATTTTCGATATTTTCTTTTTCTTCAACAATAGTTTCTTTTTCTTCTTGGTTATCTAGCATTTCTTGAGCAAATTCATCTTGGAATGTTTCATCAACAGGTAATTCTTCTTTTTGTTGAATTTGTTCCATTAACCCTAATTCAGTTGCTTCAGATAATGATTTAATATCAATTTTCCATCCAGTAAGTCTTACTGCTAAACGAGCATTTTGACCACGTTTACCAATAGCTAATGATAATTGATCATCAGGTACAATAACTAACGCACTGTGTTTTTCTTCATCAACAGAAACAGTTAACACATCTGAAGGTGATAATGCATGTGAAATATAAACAACTGGGTCACTTGACCATTCAACGATATCAATCATTTCACCATGTAATTCATCAACAACGTTTTTAACTCTTGAACCCTTAGGTCCAACGCAAGAACCAATAGGATCTAATCCTTCAACTGCAGTGTATACAGCAATTTTACTTCTTTCACCAGGTTCACGAGAAACAGATTTAATTTCAACTGTACCATCATAAACTTCAGGAACTTCTAATTCAAATAATCTTCTTACAAATTGTGGTTCTGTTCTGCTTACAACGATATGTGTTCCTTTAGTTCCACGATCAACGTCACTTACATATACTTTGACATGTTGTCCTTCATGTAATGTTTCTCCAGGGATTTGTTGATTTAGTCCTAAAAATGCTCCAGTTTTTCCAATATTGATAATAGCAAATTTAGGTTCAACACGATCAACAATACCTGTAATGATATCATCTTTTTTATCAGCAAATTCATTATATAATGTTTCTTTTTCAGTTTCGCGTATTTTTTGTCTGAAAAGTTGTTTTGTTTGAATTGCTGCTAAACGACCAATATGATCTACATCTGCTTCAGTTTCTACAATATCACCCACTTGATAATTTGGGTTGATATCATGTGCTTCATCTAAAGATACTTCTAAATCTTCATCTTCTAAATCATCAACAACTGTTCTAATTTCAAATAATCTAATTTTTCCAGTTTTTCCATTAATTTCTACACGTACATTTGCTTCTGGAACCATATAATTTTTTTTATAAGCTTTTGCAATTGATTCCTTTAACATTTCTAAAAACACGTCTTTTTCAATACCTTTTTCTTCACATAAAGCATTTAAGGCGCTCATAAATTTTCTGTTACTAGCCACTTTTATTTCCTCCTAAAATTTTACAGCTAATCGTATAAATTGAATGTTCTCATAATTGACAACAATTTTTTTCTTTATATTTTTTACAAGATATTCAAATTCTAATTCTTGATTATCAACAGATTTTAAATATCCTTCAACTTCATATAATCCGGCTTTAGGATTTTTAAATTTTGCATAAACATATTCACCAACAGATTTTTGAACTTGTTCAAAAGTTTTTAATGGTTTTTCAATTCCAGGTGAAGAGACTTCTAAAATGTATTCATCTTTAATTGGATCAGTTTCGTCAAGTTTATCACTAATTAACTCACTTACCGCAACACATGTATCCATATCTAGATACCCTTCATTTTTTTCGATATAAATACGTAAATACATTTCATTATTATCTTTTACATATTCAATATCATCTAAATAACAATCATTTTGTTCGATCAAAGGTAAGACCATTTCTTTAATACTTTCCAATAACTCCATTTTTTCACCCCATTCAATAATAAAGAGTGGGTTCCCCCACTCGTTTCTCTTTATGAAACTATAAGTAATATAGCACATTTTTCATTTATAATCAAGTCACTAGAAAAGTGATAATTGATTTTCTTCTTGCATACCATCAAAAACACCCATTTTTGTTAGTTGTTTAATATGCGAATTGTTCAATTTAGTCCTTTTAATCACGTCTTCTTTAGATAAGAAAGAACCATGTTTACGTGCCTCAATAACAGTATTAGCTACCGATTCACCTAATGAATCAACTGAACTAAACGGTGGAAGTAAGCCACTTGGATCATCTGGATCTAAAATGAATTTATTGGCATCAGACTTTTCTAAGTTTAAAGGACTAAAATGGAATCCTCGATCAATCATTTCTAAGGCAATTTCAAACACATCCCACAATCCTTCATCCTTATTTGAAGATTGTCTGTTTTCCCTTAACATTTCAATTTCTTTTCTTCTTGAAAGAATAGCATCTTTACCAGCAACTAATGTTTCAATATCAAAAAAATCACATCTTGTGGAAAAATATACTGCATAATATTCTCTTGGATAATATAATTTCCACCAAGCTACACGAATAGCTGATAAAACATAGGCTACCGCATGGGCTTTAGGGAACATGTATTTAATTTTCTTACATGAATCAATATACCATTGAGGAACATTGTATTCTTTCATTAATTCTTCGTATTTCTTTTCTGGGAAAACTGCAGGTGATTTTCCTTTACGAACACATTCCATGATGTCAAAAGCATCTTTATTAGGAAGGCCTTTTTCAATCAAATAAACCATAATATCATCACGACATCCAATAACTTCTTTTAAGGTACATGTTCCATTTTTAATCAACGTCTCTGCATTACCTAAATAAACATCTGTTCCATGTGAAAGCCCCGAAATGATTACTAAATCATTAAAAGTTTGTGGTTTTGTCTGATCTAACATACTACGTACAAAGGTTGTACCAAATTCAGGTAATCCTAAAGCACCGCTCTTGCAATTGATATAGGATAAATCAACACCTAAAGCATCACTCGTTGTAAAAAGTGACATAACTTTTGTATCGTTTGTTGGAATTGTTTTAGGATCAACACCTGTTAAATCTTGTAACATACGAATAACGGTTGGATCAACATGTCCTAAAATATCGAATTTCAAAACGTTATCATGAATAGCATGGAAATCAAAGTGAGTCGTACGCCATTCAGCAGATAAATCATCCGCTGGATATTGGTAAGGCGTGAAATCAAAAACATCATAATCTCTAGGAATAACAATAATTCCCCCTGGATGTTGGCCAGTCGTACGTTTAACGCCACCACACCCTCGAGCAATTCTTTCAAGTTCAGCACTACGTACTTCATTATCAATTCCTAATGTTTCAGCATATCCTTTTGCATAACCATAAGCTGTTTTTTCAGCAACTGTAGAAATTGTTCCCGCTCTAAAGACATGATCTTCTCCAAAAATAGTTTTAGTAAATGCATGAGCATTTGCTTGATACGCTCCCGAGAAATTTAAGTCGATATCGGGTACTTTATCCGCATTGAAACCTAAGAAAGTTTCGAACGGGATATTATGTCCTTCACCTTTCATTGGTTTACCACATACAGGGCAAATCTTATCAGGTAAATCATAACCATCAGCAGCAACACCTTCTTCTAAAAATTCACTATGACTACAATGAAGACATAGATAATGTGGTGGTAACGGATTTACTTCTGTAATTCCTGACATTGTTGCAACGAATGAAGATCCTACCGAACCTCTGGAACCTACTAGATAACCATCATCATTTGATTTTTTTACTAGTAAGTGGGAAATATAATAAATAACCCCAAACCCATGTTTAATGATATTACTTAATTCTTTTTCTAATCTTTTTTCCACAATTTCAGGTAGTTTTTCACCATAAAGTCGATGGGCTGTATCATAACAAATCTTTGTTAAATTTTCATCTGCATTATCAATTGTTGGTGTAAATAATTTATC
Source organism: Faecalibacillus intestinalis (assembly GCF_003024685.1). Lineage (GTDB taxonomy): Bacteria > Bacillota_I > Bacilli_A > Erysipelotrichales > Coprobacillaceae > Faecalibacillus > Faecalibacillus intestinalis. Next base: position 87,542 of record NZ_PYLQ01000004.1, read on the forward strand.
ATGAATTGGTCGAATTTCTTCAACCATATCTGCGATTTTGTTTGTATTTGTTACAACATATTCATATACTTCATCCGCTGGTAGATAATCATAACATTTTAACATTTCATCTGTTGTTCTTAAATATTGAGATGGTGTAAATGCACGTGGATTTTTTCGGTCACATAAAGGATGAGCACGATGTCCAATCCCAATTTTGGGTTGTGATATAAAAACATCTCGATAAATTTTATCCTTTTCATCTAAAAAATGGACATCTCCAGTAGCTACAATAAGTTTATTTAATTTTTTTGCTGCTGTAATAAGACGTTTTATTGAAATAATTAAATTTTCTTCAGATTCAATTTGTCCACGATCAATTAAATGATAGTAATCTTGAAAAGGTTGTATTTCCACATAATCATAAAATTCTAACAATTGTTCCAACTTTTCATCCGAAGAATTCAAAGCTGCTTCAAAAACATCTGAACGATAACAGCTAGTCCCATATAGCAATCCTTTACGGTAATATTCCAATCTTTCTTTTGGAATACGAGAACCATCATGGAAATAAGTTGTATTTGCTTCAGAAACAATTTTAAACATATTTTTTAAACCTTCTTTGTTTAAAGCAAGTGCTGTCATATGATATGGGAAAACGATTTTATAAGCATCGTCTTTTTGTAATTTATTTAAATCAAGTAAATTATAATTTCCACTTTGCATAATAGAATGTAACATCGTTGTAAATACAGCACCTAAAACTTCAGCATCATAATCAGCTCTATGTGCTACATCATCGTCATAATTTACACGATAAACACGACATACATTTCCTAAACGATAAGATTTCATTGGTTTCATAATAGCTCTTGCTAATGCCAAAGAATCAATAACCGGATTAGTTATAGGTTTTTGATTTAACCTCTTTAAACTTTCATTTAAAAAACCAATGTCAAATTTAGCATTGTGAGCCACTAAAATAGCATCACCAAAGAATTCTAATATTTGTGGTAAAAACTCTTTAATTGTTGGTGCATCAGCAACCATTTCATTTGTAATATTTGTAAGTTGAGAAACACGTGTTCCAATCTTTTTACCAGGATTTACAAAACTTTGTAAGCGATCAATCACTTCACCATTTTTAATTTTAACTGCACCAAATTCTGTAATTCCATCATGGATAACAGAAAAACCAGTTGTTTCCAAGTCAAATGATACATATGTGGCATCTTCAATAGACATATCTTTTTCATTAAAAACAATATTAAAATAAGGTTCTATCATATTTAATTCAACACCATAGATCATCTTAATGCCCGCTTTTAAACTAGCTGCTTGAGCTTCAGGAAATGATTGAACGTTTCCATGATCAGTAACTGCAATTGCTTTGTGTCCCCATTTGGCCACTTGATTAATATAATCCGAAACATTGCCTATTCCATCCATTGCTGACATTTTAGAATGTGTATGAAGTTCAACTCTTTTAACTTCCACAGTGTCTTGCCTTCTTGCTGGTTCTTTAATAACTTCTATTTGACGAGCCATCATAACTGTTTCTCTCGCATAATTATCTAAACGAATTTCTCCTGTTGCTTTGATCCACACTTTACCTTTATCTAGTACTTTAATATCCTCTAAAGTATTAGTTGTATTGTTTTCAAAGCGTTTTACCATAATTGAATCCGTATAGTCAGTGATCCATAATGTTTGAATATGTTTTCCTGCTCGTGTTTTGATTAATTCAGTTTTAAAGACATACCCTTGAATCGTACAATTATTTTCCATCGTTTGACTGTTAATTTCAGATAACTTTAAAAAAGTTGCATCACCCTTTGGTTTTCGATAATTATTTTTATAATCTACAGTTGGTTTTACTAGTTCCGATTTTTTTATTTCGGACATATCTATTTTCATTGGTTCATAGCTGTCCATTTCTTGTAATAAATGATTTAATTCATCATTATCTTGTTTAACATAAAAACTAAAATCTTTCTCTATTCCAATTTCCACAAAATACTTTTTAATTGTTGATTTTAATTGTTGGAATTGTTCCAATTGTATTTCATTTAACAAACCAATCGATATAGTTTGTTTAATTTCAATATCTTCGATTTTCAACGAAGAAAATAATGGTGAAATTTGTTTTAGTTTTTCAATAATATACCCTAAATAAAGTGAAACATCTTTTGACTCAAAATTAAAATCATCATAACAAATTACAAATTCAGCCAGGTAAGGAAAATCAAGACCATGATCAAGTAAGAGTTGATACTCTGTAAATGGAATCAAATCCTTACTCAATATATAAAATGTATAATGGTTATCATGATGTACAATAACTTTTTTCAATGAAGCATGTAATAAAACATTAACATCTTCGATTATATTCAATTGTTTTAATAGTATTATTAATTTATTCATATTACACCTCAAAAATCTTACCTATTATAACACAAAAAAAGGCTTACGCCCTTTTTTTAGAAAAATTTTCCAATATCATTTATAGTTACAAAAATCATTAGGCCAAAAACAAGAATTAGTCCTGCCATTTGTAAAGCATATTTCATTTTTGTTGGAATTTCTCGACGAATAATTTTTTCAACTAATGCAAATAATACTTGACTACCATCTAGTCCTGGAATAGGAAGTAAATTAAACATTCCAATATTTGTTGATAGTAAAGCAGTCAATGACAACAATGTACTAATTGAACCAGATTGTGTAACTTGTGCAGTCACTGTATAAATTCCTACTGGACCAGAAAGTTGTGAAACAGTATGTGTTAAATCTGTAATAAGTTTTCCTAATGTTGTAAAAATCAATAATGCATATTCTATAAATTGATTAATTCCTTGTCTTATAGCCTCAATAAAAGTCAATTTTTTAGTAGCCGCTGTTATTCCAATGACATAAGACTTGGATTCACTATTGTACTTTCCTTCAACTGTTTTTTCAATATTTTGATTCCCTCTTTTAAGGGAAATTTGCATTGTAACTGTATCTGTATCTAATTGTAAATTTTCATTAGATAAGACAGATTGAATATCTGAAAATGACGCAATGATATGTTCTTCACCATTAATTGTGATTTTATTAATGGTGTCTCCAGCTTGAACTCCAGCATTATAAGCACCATTGTTTTTAACAACACTTCCAATTTCAGAAGTATTTGTTTGTACTTCAACAAACGAATAAATACCAATTAATAAAACAAGGGCAAGTACAAAATTCATAAAAACACCAGCTAACATAATAATGCATTTTTTCCATGTTTTAATTCCTTTTAGAGTTCTTTCATAAGGAACATCTTTCATTAATTCGTTGTCTTCTTGATCAGCTTCACCTGCCATTGCAACATAACCACCAATAGGAAGTGCACGAATTTGATAATCTGTTTCTCCTTTTTTCTTAGAAAAAAGTTTAGGACCCATTCCAATAGAAAATTCAGCACAATAAACACCAAATAATTTAGCAGTTAGAAAATGTCCTAATTCATGGATTAATACAATAGCTCCTAGTATTACAAAAAAGACAAGAATATTTATAATCGTCTGCATGTTTCATTTATCTCCTTTAAAACAAAATCTCTCGCCCATTGATCAATATCTAATAATTGATCAATAGTTGGATCTTTAACCAACTCATGAGCATTCATAGCTTTTTCAACTAATTCCTCTATTTGTAAAAATTCAATTTTTCCTTCTCTAAACAAAAGATTAGCCATTTCATTTGCACCATTTAAAACACATGGTAAGCTTCCACCTGTTTTTCCAGCGCGATATGCTAAAGAAAGCGCATGAAATCTATTGAAATCTGGCTTTTTAAAAGTAAGCGAACCAAGTTCTGTTAAATCTAACGATTTACCATTAACTAATTTTTTTCTTTGTGGATAAGTTAACGCATACTGAATAGCTAAACGCATATCAGGTGTTCCCATTTGCCCAATGACAGAAGTATCTTCAAACTCTACAGCAGAATGTAAAATACTTTCTGGATGAATCAAGACTTCAATTTGATCATAATCTACATCAAACAACCATTTTGCTTCCATGACCTCTAATCCCTTGTTAAATAAAGTAGCACTATCAATCGTAATTTTAGCCCCCATTGACCAGTTAGGATGATTCAACGCTTCTTTAACAGAAACACCCACAAGTTCTTCTCTTGTTTTATCTCTAAAACTTCCGCCACTTGCTGTTAATAAAATACGTTTAATTTTATTCATTTCATTTCCTTGAAGCGATTGGAAAATCGCTGAATGTTCACTATCTACTGGTAATAATTTTACACCATGTTCTTTAACTAATTTTGTAATAATATGTCCTGCAACCACAAGTGTTTCTTTATTAGCTAAAGCAATATCTTTTTTAGATTCAATAGCATGAATTGTTGGTAACAAACCTGCAAACCCTACAATTGCATTTAATACAATATCAACTTGATCAATTGTTGCAATTTCATCTAAACCAGCACTACCAAAAACAAAACGAATATGTGGATATTTTTCTTGAAGATAGTTACAATCCTTTTCATCGATAACACAAACAACTTGTGGATTAATTTTTTGAATTGTTGTTTCAAGTAATACAATATTTTTGCCCGCAGACATTGCAACAACATTAAACTCATCTTGATGATGCAAGCAAACATCAACAGTTTGTTGACCAATAGAACCTGTAACACCTAAAATCGTAATATTTTTCATTATCTATAACCCCACAATCATTAAAAAGAAACTAAAAATCAATACATTAAAAGTTAAACTATCAATACGATCTAAAATTCCGCCATGTCCTGGTAATAATTTTGAATAATCTTTAACTTCAAAATATCTTTTAATGGCACTAAAAATCAAATCTCCTATTTGACTTGTCATTGTCATTACAATAATTGCTGGTACAATAATCCAATGATGTGCCAATATTCCTGCAAAATATGCAAAAACCAATCCTAAAACACTTCCTAGAACAATTCCACCAATTGACCCTTCAATTGTTTTTTTAGGAGATAATCTTGGAATCAACTTATGTTTACCAAAAGCCATACCAGCAAAATAAGCTCCTGTATCACTACCAAAAGTTGCAATTGCTAATAACAATAAATATTCCCAACCATAGTCAACTCTCAAAACAAGTAACGCATGTAATCCAGAACAAACAAGAACACCCATCGTAAAAACATAAGCACTTCTTTCAATATTACATTTATCATCAAAAATCATACATGCTAAAATAACCGCTAAATAAACCAAAATAGAATAGCTAGAAATAAGTAAATGATTTCTGTTTAATAAAAATCCTGTAACAAAAAATAAACCAACAATGATATACATATACATTCCAATACGTGGTCTAGAACAAATATGTAACATTTCATATACACTAAGACCCATTGCAACCCCTATAACAATTTTATAAAAAATACCCCCAAAAATGACTGCTGGAACTACAATTGCAATCAAGCACAGTGCAGTAATAATTCTTTCTTTCACTATTTTAAACCTCCATATCTACGATCCCTATTTTGATAAAGCCAAATTGCTTTATGTAATTCTTTTTCATCAAAATCTGGCCAACAAACAGGAGTAAAAATAAACTCTGCATAAGCAAGTTGCCATAACATAAAATTAGATAATCTTTGTTCTCCACTTGTTCTTACCATTAAATCAACATCAGGTAAATTCGCAGACATTAATGTTGAACCAAAATAATTTTCATCAATATCCTCAATATCAAGTTTCCCATCTTTTACATCTTGTGCTATTTTTTTAGTTGAACAAACGATTTCATCTCTACTACCATAAATAAAAGCAAAACAAAGTTTTAGTCCAGTATTACCCTTTGTTCTTTCTATAGCAGTATTGATAATATCTCTTGTTGCCTTTGGAGCTTTTTCTAAATGCCCAATCATACAAATTTGAACATTATTTTCAATTAATTCTTTTAAATAAAGTTCAAAAAATTTTTTGGGTAATTTAAATATAAATTGTACTTCTTCTTCAGGACGAGAAAAATTTTCTGTAGAAAAAGCATAAACTGTCATTGCTTTAACACCAAGTCTATTAGCCTCTAAAGCAATCTTACGAATTGTCTTTGTCCCTTCGTTATGGCCATAAGTTCTTGGCATCATTCTCTTTTTAGCCCAGCGTCCATTGCCATCCATAATAAAAGCAATATGTGCTGGTATATTATTCATGTCTAATTCATAGTTTTCAATTTGATCATTCATAGAATAATCCTCCTTAAAGTCATGATTGATTATAACATAAAACCATAAAATAAAAAAGCGCCTAATAAGACGCTTCAATAATTATACAGTCATAATATCTTTTTCTTTTACTTTACCAATTTCATCAACTTCTTTGACAAATTTATCAGTTAATTTTTGAACACGATTTTGACCGTCTTTAATTTCATCTTCACTACCATCGCATTTTTTAATTTCATCATTAGCATCACGACGAATATTTCTTATAGCAACTTTAGCATGTTCAGCAAATTTCCAAACATTTTTTGCATATTCTTTACGTCTTTCTTCTGTTAATGCTGGTACAGTAATACGAATAATTTCTCCATCATTTTGAGGAGTTAAACCTAAATCAGCTTCATAAATTCCATGTTCGATATCTTTTAAAGCAGATTTATCATAAGGTTTAATTACTAATTGTCTACCTTCTACAACAGAAACACCAGCCATTTGATTAATTGGTGTTGGTGATCCGTAATAGTTGACCATTACACGGTCTAACATTGCAGGAGTAGCTCTTCCAGTTCTAACTGTCGCTAAATCTCTTTGGTAAGCTTCGATTGCTTTTTGCATTCTATCACTTGCATCATCTAAAATCATATTTATCATATTATTTTCCTCCAGAGATAGTTGTTCCTATTTTTTGTCCATCACAAGCTTTGGCAATATTACCATCTTCTTGCATATTAAATACACATAAATCAATATCGTTATCTTTACATAATGTAATAGCTGTTTGATCCATTACTTTTAAATCTTTTGCTAAAACATCACTATATGAAATCTCATCAAATTTTACTGCAGATTCATCTAATTTAGGATCAGCAGAATAAACACCATCGACCCCATTTTTGGCCATTAAAATAACATCAGCATTGATTTCAGCAGCTCTTAATGCAGCTGTTGTATCAGTTGTAAAATATGGGCTTCCAGTTCCAGCTCCAAAAATAACGATTCTACCTTTTTCTAAATGTCTAACAGCACGTCTTCTAATGTATGGTTCTGCAATTTGTCTCATTTCAATTGCTGAAAGTAAACGTGTTTGAATTCCTAGTTGCTCTAAAGCATTTTGAACAGCTAAACCATTCATTACTGTTGCTAACATTCCCATATAATCAGCAGAAGAACGTTCCATACCCATTTGTGCACCAGTAACACCACGCCAAATATTACCACCACCACAAACGATGGCAATTTCAACACCCAAATCTTTAGCTTCTTTGATTTGTCTTGCAATATCGGCTACAGTATTAGCGTTTATACCAAAATGATCATCACCGGCTAATGCTTCACCACTTAATTTTAATAAAACTCTTTTATATTTCATAAAATGTTCTCCTTTTTTAAAAAAAGGACACACTTGTAGTGTCCTTAAAAATTATTGTTTCATTTGTGCAGCTACTTCTTCAGCAAAGTTTTCTTCTTTCTTTTCGATACCTTCACCAACTTGGAAACGAGCCATTTCTAACACTTTAGCTTTTCCTAAGTATTTAGCAACTGATTCTTTTGGTGTTTTAATGAATTCTTGATCTAATAAACACCATTCAGAGAATACTTTATTTAATTTTCCACGTTTGATACCTTCTAGTACTTTTTCAGGTTTGTTAGCTAATTTAGGATCATTAGCCATGATTTCAGTTTGAACTGCATCTTCTCTATCTTTTTCAACTTGTGGAATTTCATCTTGTGAGATATATTTTGGATTGATAGCAGCAACATGCATAGCAATGTCTCTTGCTTTTTCTTCATCACCGTCAGCTAATTTAACGATTGATACCATTTTTCCACCCATATGTGAATAAGCACCAAATACTTCATCATCATTTTTAGTGAAAGTTTTAATTCTTCTTAAAGATAATTTTTCACCAATTTTTCCAGATGCTTCTGCAATTGTAGTTTCAATAGTTTTTCCATCAACTTCAATTGCTTTTGCAGCTTCTAAATCAGCAGGGTTATTTGCAGCAACTGCTTCACATACACTATTTACTAATGCAACGAATTCAGCATTTTTTGCTACGAAGTCAGTTTCAGAGTTAACTTCAACCATAGCAGCTACATTTCCGTTAATAGCGAAAGCAGATAACCCTTCAGCAGCGATTCTATCAGCTTTTTTAGCAGATTTTGCGATTCCTTTTTCTCTTAACCAGTCGAATGATGCTTCGATGTCACCATCACATGCTTCTAATGCTTTTTTACAATCCATCATTCCAGCACCAGTTTTTTCACGTAATTCTTTTACTAATTTTGCACTAATTGCCATTTTCTTTTCCTCCATGAATTTTATTTTATTAAAAAGGGAAAGCTTTGCTTTCCCATCACAACATATTTATGATTTCCAGCCTTGAGATTATTCTTGAGTTGGTCTAGATTCTCTTCTTTGAGCTGGTCTACCAGCTTTATTTCTTGGCCCTCTTCTGTTGTTGTTTTCTACAGAAGATACAGCATCATTCATAGTAACTTCTTTTTCATCTTCATCTTTAACATAAGCAACAGTTAATGGTTCACTTTTAGCTTCACAAATTGCATCTGCCATAGCAGCAACAATTAATTTAACAGCTCTAATAGCATCATCATTTGCTGGGATTACATAATCAACTTCATCAGGATCACAGTTAGTATCAACAATACCAAATACAGGGATTCCTAAGATTCTTGCTTCAGCAACAGCGTTGTGTTCAGCTTTAGGATCTACAACGAATAAAGCACTTGGTAATCTTCTCATTTCTTTAATACCACCTAAGTTCTTTTCTAACTTAGCAGCTTCTTTTTTTAGTAAGATAACTTCTTTTTTAGGCAATAAATCGAAAGTACCATCTTTTTCCATTTTTTCTAATTCAACTAATCTTCTAATTCTTTTTTGGATTGTTTTGAAGTTAGTTAAAGTTCCACCTAACCAACGTGAGTTAACATAGAAACTTCCAGAACGGATTGCTTCTTCTTTAACAGCTTCTTGAGCTTGTTTTTTAGTTCCTACAAATAAAACTTTTCCACCTTTTTCGGCAATTTCATTCATTGCTTTATAAGCTTCATCGATTTTTTTAGATGATTTTTGTAAATCAATAATGTAAATTCCGTTTCTTGATGTAAAAATGTATGGAGCCATTTTAGGATTCCATCTTTTTGTTTGATGTCCGAAATGAACACCTACTTCTAATAATTTTTTCATTGAAATTACTGACATGTGTAATTTCCTCCTTTTCGTTTTTTTCCTCCATTATTTCAAACATTTACCACCATTAGGCACTAGATAAATGAATTCATAATGTGTGTATTTTTTAATACCTGAAACATAATAGCATAAGATTTAAAACAAAACAACCCTTTTTTATGCTTTATTTCGAGGATGTGCCTTTAAATAAACATTTTTCAAATGTTCTTTTGTAACATGAGTATAAATTTGTGTTGTCGAAAGGTTTTCATGGCCCAATAATTCCTGTACAGTTCTTATATCTGCTCCCGCATTCAATAAATGCGTGGCAAAGGAGTGTCTGAAAGTATGTGGATGTATTTTCTTGGTTGCATCATATTCTCTACCAATACGCTTTACAATATCCTGTATTCCTCTATTGGTCAGTTGTTCTCCTCTTTTATTAACAAAAACATATGGATGATCTTCTGAATTTACAAGTTTTCCCCTTACTTCTTCTATATATTTTAATAACCATTCACTAGCAAATTCATGGAAAGGAACATTACGGTCTTTGTTCCCTTTACCATGAATCAATAAAACTCGATTGTGAAAATCTATACAATCCAAGGTTAAATTTACTACTTCAGAACACCTTAACCCAGAAGCATACATGATTTCTAGCATCGCTTTATTACGAATCCCTAAATCATCTTGTGTATCAATACCATCCAATAAATCTACCATTTCTTCAGGAAACAAAAAATCAGGATTACGCTTTGTGGTTTTAATATTTTCAACAAGAATCATTGGATTATTTTCAGCCAATTCTTCTTTTACTAGATATTTATAAAATGATCTTAAACAACTGATTCGATTATTAATTGAATTCTTTGACAATTTTTTTTCATTTAAATAAGTTAAATATCCTCTTATATTTGTATACTTGACATCGTTAAAGTGAGAAATACTTTCACTTTTTAAAAAATCAATAAATTCATTTAAACTTCGTTGATAAGATTCAACTGTATTGATTGAGTAATGTTTTTGAAATTGAAGATATTTTATAAATTCTTCTTTATCTTGATTATAACTCATTGATAAATTGATCCATTACTTCTATTGCTCTGTTAGCATAAGCTTCTTTTCTTAGTTTCTTTTTAACGCGTACAGGTAAATCTGGTAGAATTCCAAAATTAGCTTTCATTGGTTGGAAATTACTTTCATCACAATGCGTAATATAATATGCAAGTGCCCCCATGATTGTTTCCTGTGGAAAAATAACAGGTTTTTGTTTATTTAAATAACGAACCATGTTCATTCCGGCAACGATTCCACTTTGAGCTGATTCAACATATCCTTCAACTCCTGTCATTTGTCCAGCAAAATAAATTCCAGAATGATTTTTTAAACTGTAATCTTGATTTAAAAATTTTGGAGAACAAATAAACGAATTTCGATGCATGACACCGTATCTTACAAATGTTGCATTTTCTAATCCCGGAATTAAATGAATAATTCTTCTTTGTTCAGGCCATGTAAGATGTGTTTGAAAACCAACAATATTATATAAACTAGCTTGTACGTTATCTTGTCTTAACTGTACGACTGCATATGGTTTTGTGCCATCAGGTTTTGTTAACCCAACCGGTTTCATAGGTCCAAACAATAAAGTTTGTTTTCCTCTTCTTGCCATTTCCTCAAAAGGCATACATCCCTCAAAAAATTTTTCTTCAAAATCTTTTGGTTTGACAACCTCTGCTTTCATTAATTCATCATAAAATACAGTAAATTGCTCCTCATTCATTGGACAATTTATATATTCATTTTCTCCTTTGTCATATCTTGATTTATAATAAGCAATATTAAAATCAATACTATCTTTTTCAACAATTGGAGCCGCAGCATCAAAAAAATAAAAATACTCTTCTCCTAATAATTCTTTGATTTTCGTAGACAAAGCATCACTTGTTAAAGGCCCACTTGCAATAATTGTTGGTGCTTGGGAAATTTCTGTAACTTCTTCATGAATCACTTCGATATTTGGATGATTTGTTATAAACTCAGTAACATCCGCAGAAAACTTTTCACGATCCACTGCAAGTGCTCCACCAGCAGGAACACTATTTTTTCTAGCAAATCGAATAATAACACTATCTAGTTTTTCCATTTCATTTTTTAATACACCTACGGCATTATTGAAATTATCTCCTCTTAACGAATTAGAACAAACAAGTTCAGCAAATGATGATGTATGATGTGCCGGTGTCATTTTAATAGGTCTCATTTCATATAACTTTACTTTAATATTATTTTTTGCTAATTGATAAGCCGCCTCAACTCCAGCAAGACCAGCTCCAATTACATTGACTATTTTTTCACTTTCCATATTTTCTCCTTTTTAAAAAAGTAGAACAAATGTTCTACTTAATAATTGTTTTACATTTTGGATAATTTGAACAAGCCTTAAATTCTCCCCAACGTCCCTTTTTAATAACCACTGGAGAACCACAGTTAGGACAAACTTCATCTGTCATAACAGGTTCTGCTTTCTTTTTAGAATTCTTAATATATTTACATTGTGGATAATTTGAACATGCTTCAAATTTACCATATCTTCCGGTTTTAAAAACCATTGGGCTTCCACACTTAGGACAGTTTTCTCCTGTAAATTCAGGTTCAACTTTTTCCTTTTTGATGTATTTACATTCAGGATAATTTTCACAAGCTATAAATTTACCATAACGCCCATGTCTTTCAACAAGATCATGTCCACATTCAGGACATTTCTCTCCTGTTTTTTTAGGTGAAATGACTTCCATTTTTTCATTTGCTTCATCCAATAAAGGTTGGAATTTTTTAATAAATGTATCTATAGCATCAAAATAATCATCTTGTCCTTCTGCAATATCATCTAGTTCTTTTTCCATTTGTGCAGTATATTCGACATTAATAATATCATTAAAAAATTGTGTTAGTCGATCACTTGTTAAAATTCCACTTTCAGTAGGTTTAAATGTTTTATCAACAAGTTCCACATACCCTCTAGTTTGAATCGTATCAATAATCATCGCATAAGTACTTGGTCTACCAATTCCAAGTTCTTCCATTTCTTTAATTAGTTTTGCTTCACTATAACGAGCAGGTGGTTTTGTAAAATGTTGTGTTTTTTCAATATTTTGACTTTCTAAAATTTCTTGTTCAATTAATTCAGGTAAAATTTCATCTTTTTGTTTTTCATATGGGCTATATAAACGTAAATAACCATCAAATTTTAATACTGAACCACTTGCGTTAAAATAATAGTTATTATTTTCTAATACTACACTTGTTGCATCAAAACGAGATGGTGCCATTAATGACGCCAATGCTCTGGCATAAATTAAAGAATACAATTTAAATTCATCCGCACTTAAATACTCTTTAACAGACTCAGGTGTACGCATTGCACTTGTTGGACGAATTCCTTCGTGAGCATCTTGTACATTTTCTTTCTTTTTACTTACTTTTACTTTTCCAACATAATTTTGACCATATTTTTCTTTAATATATTCTGTAGCACTTTCTACAAATAAATCTGACAATCTAGTCGAATCTGTACGCATATAAGTAATAAGTCCTACTGTTTCATCTTCTAAAGCAATTCCTTCATATAGCTTTTGAGCAATCATCATTGTCTTTCTTGCTTTAAATCCTAATTTAGAAGACGCTTCTTGTTGTAATGTTGAAGTAATAAATGGTGGTTTTGATTCTCTTTTCTTACTTGATTTTTTTACACTATCAATAACAAATTCTTTAGAAAGTGCATTAAAGATTTCTAAAGCTTCTTGTTCATTTGAAATTTTTAACTTCTTTGTTCCTTTTTTATTAAGTTCACCTGTAAATTCAATTTCATCTTTTTCAAATTGTGCTTTGATTTTCCAGTATTCTTCTGGAACAAAGGCTTCGATTTCACGTTCTTTTTCAACAATTAATCTCAAAGCAACCGATTGAACTCGACCAGCTGATTTAGATTTAATTTTTCTTTGTAATAATTTAGATAATTTAAATCCAATAATTCTATCCAATACTCTTCTTGTTTCTTGAGATTTTACAAGATTTTGATCAATTTTACGAGGATGATTCAATGCATCAACAACTGCATCTTTTGTTACCTCATTGAAAACAATACGATTATCATCATCCATATCTAAACCTAAAACATCTGCTAAATGCCATGAAATTGCTTCCCCTTCACGGTCAGGGTCGGTAGCAAGGTAAACTGTTTTCGCCTCTTTAACAGCTGCTTTCAATTCCTTAACGACATCTTTTTTATCCTTAGAAATAACATATTTTGGCTTATAATGATCTTCTTGATCAATCCCTAGCCCTTCTTTACCAGATGTTGATAAATCTCTAATATGCCCTTTAGAAGAAGTCACATGATATTCCTTCCCTAAATAATTTTCTATTGTTTTTGATTTAGAAGGAGATTCCACAATGACTAATTTATCATACATAATATAACCCCCTTATCGCAAAAACTATTATTATTGTTTTTTTTCACTTTGTCAACTCCATTTCATTAATCTTCAATAATATCATTTACAGTCAATACTAACTTGGCCCCTTGTTGAATCAATAAATTACACCCCATTGGATCCCCAATTCTTGATGGAATACAATAGATATCTTTTCCTTGATCTAATGCATATCCTACAGTAATCATTGTTCCTGAACGTTTTTCAGCTTCTGTAACAACTACAGATTCACTTAAGCCAGCAATTAACCGATTCCTACTTGGAAAATCCTTAGCCTGTGGTACATAATCACCTGGTTTTTCACTAATAATAAGATGATTACTTTTTAATTGAGCATATAAATCTTGATTTCTTTTTGGATAACAATAATTAATTCCACTTCCCAATACTGCAACTGTTTTCCCTTTGTTTTTTAATGCACTTCTATGAGCGAGAGTATCAATTCCTAATGCCATACCACTTACAATCGTATATTCATTTTTTACTAAATCACATACAATTTTATCCGTAATATTTGATCCATATTCACTAGGAACACGTTTACCAATAACACCTATGCATTTACCATTTAAAATATTCAAATTTCCATGATAAAACAATACAAATGGTGGACAAGATATTTCTTTTAAAGCATCTGGATAATCACTTGAAATAATCGTTGTATATTTTGAATTTACTTTAGCAACTGCTTCCCTCCTTTCTTCTTGAGAAACTTTCTCTTTTGCTTGCAATGCTTTTAAAATACTTTGAAAATCACCTTGATATTTCAAAGCAAAAAATAGTAAGATTTCTTCCATATTTATCACCTCACTATTTATATAGACATTTAAATTTGTTTTTTCTTCTTTTTTTTATAAAAAAAGAACTAAATATCTAAATTTAAAGATATTTGTTCTTTCATTACTTCTTGTACTGGTTTAAAAGATTTCCTATGAATAGGGCATGGACCATATTTTCTAAGTGCCTCTTTATGTGCCTTGGTTACATAGCCCTTATGTTTTTCAAAACCATATTGTGGATATTTTTTTGCATAATCTATCATCAAATGATCTCTTGTTACCTTAGCTAATATACTTGCTGCTGCAATAGATATAGAAAGGGTATCTCCTTTAATAATAGATAAATGTTCAATATCGTGTAAAGGCATCGCATCTGTTAAAGCAAACATTTTTTCTCTCTTTAAAATTTGACAACATTTTTCCATTCCTTTTTGACTTGCGCTATATACATTTAATTGATCAACATCTTCAACAGAAATAACTTCAATGTGATAGGCTAATGCATTTTCTATAATTATTTGATACATCGCTTCTCTTTTTTTTGCTGTTAATTGTTTTGAATCAAAAATACGTTCATCATAAAATCCTTTAGGAAAAATGACTCCTGCAACAACTAATTCGCCAGCCATTGGTCCTCTTCCAGCTTCATCAAGACCAATAATATAATCATAACCTAAATCATAATATCTATTTTCATATTCTAATAAATTACTCATTTGGAAGCTCCCATGTTATTTTTGTAATAACACCATCAAATAAATCAGTAAAAAACATATCCATGACACGCTCATAATCAGTAATCCCTCTTACTGGTTTTATTTTTTTATTAAATGCGATATCATCATAACATTTTTCAACCCAATCACTTTGTAAATCAACAGCTATTTGATAACGATTTTCCAAAGTTCCAGGGTAATTTTTAACTAAATATTCAACTGCATAAATAAATAAATCTTCCCTTGGTAATATTTGCTGTTTAATAGAGCCAATAAGAGCAATATTTCTAGCAATATCCTCACTTTCGAATTTAGGCCATAAAACACCCGGTGTATCAAATAATTCAAAATCTTTATCTACCTTAATAATTTGTTGAGCTTTCGTTACACCTGGTTTATTCCCCGTAACAGTTGCTTTTCTTTTTGCTAAGCGATTGATGAAAGTAGATTTTCCAACATTAGGAATACCTAAAACCATTGCTCGCATTGCACGAGGTTTCAATCCCTTCTTTGCTTCTCGTGCCATTTTATCTTTCAAAATTTCTTTGCAAACTTGTATGATCTTTTTATATTCATTAAATTGCTTAAGATTAACACTCATAGCATAATAACCTTTACTTTTGTAAAAATCTATCCATTTTTGTGTTAGTTTATCATCTGCTAAATCTTCTTTTGTCATTACAATTAACCTTGGCTTATTATTAACAACACTATTAAATAATGGATTTTTACTTGAATATGGAGCTCTAGCATCCACCAATTCAACAACAATATCTATTAATTTTATTTTATCAGCGATTTCTCTTTTTGCCTTAGCCATATGGCCAGGAAACCATTGTATTTGTGCCATATTAGTTCATTCCTTTCATATGATTAAAAGGAAATAGTATAATTCCTTTTTTTGATAAAACATTTTCAATTTTAAAACACCCTAATTCTCTTGAATCAAGTGAATTTACTCTATTATCACCTAAAACGAAAATTTCATTTTCACCAACTGAAATTTCAAAATCATCAGTAAAATAAGAAATATTATATCGACTCTTTACATCTTTTATATGTGATTTATTAAGATAATTTTCTTTAATATACTTTCCATTAACATACAAACAATCATTTTTGTAAACAATTTTTTCTCCAGGTAACCCTATAACCCTTTTAATAATTACATTGTCTAATTGTTTACAGTCTAATGTGACAATATCAAATCTTTTAATTTGTTTTGAATTCAAATCAAGCCGAGACATAAAGGCAAGATCTCCGTCATGTAATGTTGGATACATTGAAGAACCATCAACTTTGATCGGCATAATTATGCCTTTAAAAACAAAAACAATTGCTAAACAAACAACAATAAATTCTAATATTGCCATCATTGTTTTTTTACTATATTTCATAGACATCACCTATCTTTATCTTATAGACCTGTTCTATTATACAACAATTAATGGTAGAAAAAAAGAAATGGTTACCCATTTCTTATTTTCTAATTTCTTTGATTCTAGCAGCTTTACCAGATAAACCACGCAAGTAATTTAATTTAGCTCTACGTACTTTACCAACTTTAGCAACTTCGATTCTATCGATGATTGGTGAATGAACTGGGAAAGTTCTTTCTACACCAACTTGGTAAGAAATTTTTCTAACTGTGAAAGTTTCAGCAATTCCTTTACCTTGTCTTGCGATACAAACCCCTTCAAATAATTGGATACGGTATTTATTACCTTCTTTAATTTTTACATAAACTTTTAAAGTGTCTCCAGCTTTGAAAACAGGGATATCAGATTTTAATTGTTTTTTAGTAATTTGTTCTACTAATGTTAAATTCATCTTTCTTCTCCTTTTCATTTATAGTCTTGTATGTTCATTCGATTAACCAGCGGAACATATGCAGTCACATTGACCTATGCTATTATAACATCGTTCAAAAAAATATCAACTCTTTTTTTTAATTTTTGTCAACATATTTGCCGATTCTTCATCAAATTCATAATTTTCTAATAAATCTGGTCTCTTTAAATAGGTTTTCTTTAGAGATTGGTATTTTCTCCATTTACGAATATTTTCATGATGACCAGAGACCAATACGTCAGGCACTCTATTTCCATCATATTCTATTGGTCTTGTATATTGTGGGTATTCTAATAATCCATCTGCAAATGAATCATCTTCATGGCTTTCTTGACGAATAGCTCCTTCAAGTAATCTTATTACCGCATCACAAGTAACCATACTTCCTAGTTCACCACCAGTTAGTACATAATCACCAATAGACAATTCTAAATCAACATAATCACGAATTCTTTCATCAAATCCTTCATAATGCCCACAAATAATAATAAGATGCTTTTCTAATGAAAGCTTTTGTGCTACTTGATGCTTTAAAGTAATCCCTTGAGGAGACATTAAAATAACAAGTGAATCATCCGTTGTTAATGTTTTTAAGCAATCAATGATTGGTTGACACATCAACACCATTCCCTGTCCTCCTCCATAAGGATAATCATCTACATGTTTATGCTTATCTTGAGTGAATTCTCTAAAATTATGAATCTTAATATCAACAACTTCTTTATCTATAGCTCTTTTGATAATTGAGGTATTTAAAAAACCTTCAAACATTTCTGGAAATAGTGATAAAATATCAATCTTCATCATACATTCCCTTAATCAAATGAACAAATATTTTTTTATTTTCAATATCTTCATTTTCAATAAATGCATCAACATATGGAATAGCAATCTTTTTATTTGCTGTTTGTACAGTTAAAACATCATGTGCACCATTAAAATAAACAGATTCTACTTTTCCAATTTCTTGATCATTATTAATGATCTGACAACCAATTAAATCATCGTAAAAATATTCATCATCATCTAATTCAACATCTTCTTTTAAACCATAAACATTATAACCAATATATTTTTCTACTAGATTAATATCTTGTAATCCCTCAAAACTGATTAAATAATTTCCTTTATGAACTCTTACAGTTTTAATAATAAAAGGGTCTACAATTTCATTTAAGTAAAGCTTATGTCCCACAACAAATCTTTGATCATTGAAATCACTAAAAGAACGTATTTTAAGTTCTCCTTTAAGTGCATGCGTTCCAACAATTTTTCCAATTTTTAATTTTTCCATACAACCTCCAAAAAAAATAGATGTGTTTTACACATCTATTCATATGATTCGAATTTAATATCTAATTTTTTATCAGAAAGACGTCCTGCAACAGACATTAATTGACGAATAGAATTAGCCATAACACCTTTACGACCGATTAATTTTGCAATGTCATTTTTTGCTGAATAAACATGTAAAACAACAACATTCTCATCTAAAGAAGGCATTTGTCTTACTTCTAAATGTTCTTTATCCTCAACTAATTCAATCGCTATATCTTTTAGTGTTTTTACATAATCCATAATTATTTACCTTGTTTTGAATCAGCAAATTTTTTCATGATACCTTGTTTAGATAATAAGTTTCTAACTGTATCAGATGGTTGAGCACCATTGTTTAACCATTTTAAGATTTCTTCTTCTTTTAAGTTAACTTGAGCTGGATTAGTACATGGATTATATGTACCTAATAATTCAATAAATCTACCATCTCTTGGTGATCTTGAATCAGCTGCTACGATTCTATAGAAAGGTCTTTTTTTAGCACCCATTCTTGTCATTCTTAATTTTACTGCCATTTATATTTCCTCCTTGTTTTCTTATTGCTTGTATAATTTAACATAGATAGAAACAGGTGTCAAGCATTTTTACTTGACACCTTTCATTATTTTTTCTTTTTCTTTTTATGACGTACTTTTTTACGATTTGGACCACCTACAAAGTGACCTCCTCCCATTTTTGGAAGTCCTGTTGCCATATCCATATTTGACATTTGTTTCATCATTTGTTTAGATTGTTCAAATTGTTTTAATAATCTATTAATAGCTGCTAAATCTTTACCACATCCTTTAGCAATACGTTGTTTTCTAGATAATGTAATAATACTTGGATCACGACGTTCTTCTAAAGTCATAGAATAAATAATAGACTCTGTTTCTTTCATTCTCTTATCTGTTGTTTCATCGTTTAAATTAGGCATAGATGGCATACCAGGAATCATTTTCAAAATTCCTGAAAGTGGACCTAACTTCTTTAATTGATGCATTTGATCAAGCATATCATCCAATCCAAAACGTCCAGATTGCATTTTTTTCATAGCTTTCATTGTTTCTTTTTCATCATAGACATCTTGAACTTTTTCAACTAAAGAGACCACATCACCCATTCCTAAGATACGATCTGCCATACGATCTGGGTAGAATAAATCAATAGCATCTAATTTTTCACCTGTACCAATAAATTTAATTGGAACATTCGTAATATGTCTAATAGAAAGTGCTCCCCCACCACGAGAATCACCATCTAATTTAGTAAGCACAGCTCCTGTAATACTTAATTTTTCATTAAATGAAGCAGCTACATTGACAATATCTTGACCTGTCAATGAATCTACAACAAGTAAAATTTCATCAGGTTTTGCAATTTCTTTAACATTTGCTAGTTCTTGCATTAAAGGTTCGTCAATGTGCAAACGTCCTGCCGTATCAATAATAATAACATCATTATTATTTAAAGCTGCATAATTCATAGCACCTTTAACAATATTTTCCGCACTTTCAGATGTTCCTTTTTCATAAACAGGCACATCTAATTGCTTTCCTAATGTTACCAATTGATCAACGGCTGCTGGACGATAAATATCTCCTGCAACCAATAATGGTTTTTTAGCATATTTTGTCTTAATTAATTTAGCAATTTTCCCAGAAGTTGTTGTTTTCCCAGAACCTTGTAACCCTACCATCATAATAACTGTTGGTTTTTTACTAAAATCAACTTCTGAAACCTCATCACCTAATAAATGTACTAATTCATCATGTACAATTTTAACTAAAACTTGTCCAGGTTTTAATGAACCTACGACATCTGCACCAATTGCTTTTTCTTTTGTTGATGCAATAAACTCTTTTACAACTTGATAGTTGACATCAGCTTCAAGTAAAGCAAGTCGAATTTCTGTCAACATCTCTTCCATATTACTTTCAGTCAACTGACCTTGTCCAGATACCTTTTTTAAAGTTGACTGCAATCTTTCAGATAACGAATCAAACGCCATATATACCTCCTATAAATCTCTTAACATTTGTAAATGTTCATCAATATTTTTATGTTCTTCTTTTATATCTTTTTCTAAATCATCTATAATTTCAAGTCTTTTTTGATGTTTTTCTAATAAATTTAATTTTTCTTCATAATTTTCTAAATGTAAACAAGCTTTTTTTAAATTGTCAAAAACTGCATTTTTAGAAACATTTTTAATCAAAGATATCTCTGACAAAGACAAATCCTCATGATAATACAAGTCTAAATACTCTCTTTGTTTTTCAGTTAATAAATCTTCATATAAATCCATCAAAAGATTTACTCTTTGCTTTTTTTCTAAACTATTTTCCATTATGCTTCCTCAACTAACCCCTTACATAATCCATAAATATATTGTTCTAAGTCAAATTCTTGTAAATCATCAACTTGTTCACCTAACCCAATAAATTTTACAGGAATATTTAGTTGATCTTTAATAGATAAAACAATTCCACCTTTAGCAGTACCATCCATTTTTGTAAGAACAATCCCTGTAATATCAGTAATCTTAGAAAATTCAATAGCTTGTGAAACACCATTTTGTCCTGTTGTTGCATCTACAACAAGAAGTGTTTCATGTGGTCCTTCAGGAACAACACGCTTAATAATACGATTCATTTTTTCCAATTCATTCATTAAATTCACTTTATTTTGTAAACGACCTGCTGTATCACAAATTAAAACATCCGCTCCTGTTTCTTTAGCTTTATTTAAAGCATCAAAAACAACGGCCGAAGGATCTCCTCCTTCTTTTCCTTTAACGATATCCACACCAACTCTTTCTGCCCAAACTGCCAATTGATCAATTGCTCCTGCTCTAAATGTATCACCCGCAGCAACAACGACTTTTTTACCTTCATCATGAACAATACGATGAGCAAGTTTCCCAATCGTTGTTGTTTTTCCAGCACCATTGACACCAACCATTAAAATAACAGTTAACCCTTCTGCTGAGTAATTGATTTTAGTTGACATAACACTTTCATTAGCATAAATAACGAACATTTTATCAACAATAATATCATTAATTTCTCTTGGATCAGTTATATTTCTGATTCTTACTTCTGTTTTAATTTCAGATACAATCTTCATGACCATCGAAACACCAACATCAGCCATAATTAAAATATTTTCTAATTCTTCAAAATACTCATCATTGATTTCTCTAAATCGGGCAGCTAATTCATTAATACGATCTGAAAATGTTTCAGAAGATTTATCTAAACCAACAACATATTTTTCATTTTGCTTAGTTGACTTTCCAACTAATTTTTCTTTTATTTGTGTAAAAAATCCCATCTAAATACCTCCCTTACGATTTTCATTAGAAAAATCTATTGCTTCTTCAAGTTTGACACTTACAAGTTTTGTAACACCTTTTTGTTGCATCGTCGCACCATATAACAAATCACATTCTTCCATCGTTCCCTCACGATGTGTTACTACAATAAATTGTGTTTGTTTAGAAAATTCTCTTAAGAATTTTGCAAATCTTTCAACATTAGCCATATCCAATGCTGCTTCAACTTCATCTAAGATACACATTGGCACAGGTCTTACTTTTAAAATAGCAAATAAACATGAAATTGCAATCAACGCTTTTTCTCCACCAGAAAATAATGTAATATTCGACACAGCTTTTCCTGGTGGTTGTACATCTATATCAATTCCCGTTTCTAAAATATTATCTGGATCAGTATATTTGATTTGTGCTCTTCCCCCACCAAATAATTCTCTAAAAACATTATTAAATTCTTTATTGATCTTTTCAAATGTTGTTGAAAATTTCTCAATCATAATTTGATCCATTTCATCAATTGCCTGTACTATTTTATCCTGAGCTTGTATTAAGTCAAGTCGTTGACTATTCATATTTTCGTAACGCGATGAAACTTCTTTATATTCTTCGATAGCATCAATATTAACATGACCAAGTGCTACTATTTCATTTCTAAGTGTAGCAACCTCTCCTCTAGCAAATTCAATATCTACTTCATCATGATAATTTTCACTTGCATACTCATAAGTCATGGAATATTCATTAGATAATCGACTTAAATAATTATTTAATGATCCTTCATATTTAGTAGATAAAATAGCTTTTTCATTAATTTGTCCTTGAATGTCTTTAAGCATCCTTCTTAAATCTTTCAATTTTGATTCTAATTGCTCATTTTCATTAACATAGGACATTCTTAATTCTCTTTTTGATTTTATTTTTTCTGTTAATTCATCTCGATGCTTGATGGCTTCATTTAATTGTAAAACAAGTTGATTATCAATTTTACCACTTTTAAACTCATCCAATTCAACGCTTTGATGCGATAAACTTTCATATTCACCTTTAGCAACTACAAGTTCTTCCTTTTTTCCTTGAACAACAACTTCTAACTTAGCATATGACATTTGTTTTTGTAGAAGTGTATGTGCCAATTCTTTAGCATCGTTTTCAAGTTTAAGTAATTCATTCTTTTCACGTACAAGTTTTTGTTCTAATTCATCTAATTTTTCTTTAACTTTTTCTAGTTCTCTTTTTTGAAGAATGGATGATTGTTGACGATTAACTGTTCCACCTGTAAGTGAACCACCAACATTGACAATATTTCCATCCAAAGTAACAACTTTATATCGAGCATATGTTGCCTTTGATATTTCATAAGCATGATCAATATCATCAGCTAAAATAACATTTCCCAATTGATTCAAAATAACATTATCTATATTTTTAGAACTTGAAACAAAATCACTTAATACACCTAAATAACCTTCTAAAGCTGGACATAAAATAGCATGTTCTTCTCTTAAAGAACGTGGTTCCATATCCGCTAAAGGTAAAAAAGTAGCACGTCCTGCCTTATTATCTTTTAAAAACTTAATTGCTAATCTAGCTTGTAAATTATCTTTCGTAACAATAAATTGCAAAGCACTTCCTAAAGCAACAGAAACCGCTAAATCATACTTCGAATCATTTTCTAGTAAATCTCCAAAAACACCAATAATATCCGGATTATCATGAGCAAGTTCCATAATAGCCTT
This sequence comes from Faecalibacillus intestinalis, assembly GCF_003024685.1. Classification (GTDB taxonomy): domain Bacteria; phylum Bacillota_I; class Bacilli_A; order Erysipelotrichales; family Coprobacillaceae; genus Faecalibacillus; species Faecalibacillus intestinalis. The sequence goes on from NZ_PYLQ01000004.1 coordinate 111,153, forward strand.
GACACCATGATGATAATTGGATTTATTTTCTACTAAATCCACTAATATTTCTTGTCTATTTTTATTTTTCGTAATTTCTTGATTAAGATCATTAATAGATTGATGTTTATGATTGATTTTGGATGTTAAAACCGTTTGTTCTTGAGATAAATCTTCAAGGGATTTTTCTGTTGTTTTTAATCGTTCAACACGGTCATTATATTCTTCAATCAAATCCGTCAAAATAGCTTTTAAGTTATCTAATTTCTTCTTTATATCATCACTGTTTTGAGACTGTAAAGCATGTTTTCTTTTTTGATCAACCTCTATTTTACTTGTTTCTAGTCTTGAAACTTCAGACATCGATTCTAATAATTGACTTTGTAGAGAATTTATTTCATTATCTAAAACAAACATTTTCTTTTTTATCTCATCATCAGCACTTTCTTTCAAAAAAATTTCTGCATCTAATGAACTGTGTCGTTCATTAAGGTCTTTTAATTGTAAAGATAGCGTATCTAGTTGATGTTTTAATTCCGAAACTTCATGAACAAGTACATTTACTTCAATTGAAGTAAGTTTTTCCTTCAACGTTAAAAATACTTCTGCTTTTTCTTTTTGTTTTTTTAATGGTGCTATTTGTTTTTCTAATTCATAAACAATATCTTTTATACGATTTAAATTATCCGTTGTTCTCTCTAATTTTCTAATAGCCTCAATTTTTCTTTTTTTATATTTAGAAACTCCTGCAGCTTCTTCAAAAATAGCTCGTCTTTCTTCAGGACGACTATCAGCAAAATTAGAAATATTTCCTTGAGAAATAATAGAAAGCGAATCTCTTCCAAGTCCCGTATCTAAAAGCAGATCTGTAATATCTTTTAAACGACATTGTTGCCGATTTAAAAGATATTCAGCCTCATTTCCTTGTCGATAAAGACGTCTAGTAATTTCAACTTCATTATAGTCATAATTGAGCATACGATCACTATTATCAAATATTAAAGTAACTTCAGCTAAATTTTGTGCCCGGCGATCTTGAGAACCAGCAAAAATAACATCTGCCATATTACTTCCACGTAAAGATTTTACAGATTGTTCACCTAATACCCATCTAACTGCATCCGAAATATTAGATTTTCCACATCCATTAGGCCCTACAATTCCTGTTATTCCCGGCTGAAATTCTATATTAACTTTATCTGCAAATGATTTAAATCCATGTAATTCTATTTTTTTTAAATACATAGATGCTCCTTTCTAGCCTATTTGAAAACTATTTTACCATTTTCAAACGATTCAATAATCGCAAGCGATTCTACTCTATAACCTAAATCAACTAATTTTTGATGTCCTTTTTGAAATCCTTTTTCAATAATAATACCGCATCCAACAATATGTGCTTTTGCTTGATTACACATATCGACTAATCCAAGCATTGCATTTCCATCAGCTAAGAAATCATCTACAAGTATCACATTTTCATTTTCATTTAAATATTTCTTTTTAACGCAAGCAATATATCTTGTTCCTTTAGTATATGAATATACTTCACTTGTATATAAATCATCATTAACTGTTTTAGATGTTCCTTTTTTAGCAAAAACAACAGGAATATCATTTAATTCATAGCTAAGTGCTAATCCCAGTGCAATTCCTGATGCTTCAATTGTTAAAATCTTATCGATTTTTTCCCCCGCAAATCTTCTTTTAATTTCTTTAGCAATTGATCTATAAGTTTTTGGATCAATTTGATGATTAATAAAACTATCTACTTTTAAAATATCTGGTTCAATAATTTCTCCATCACTTAAAATCTTTTCTTTTAATTCTAACATACTAATCCCCTTACCTTTTCAATCTTTCAATTAATTTTTGTTTTTCAATTGGCAGTCTTACAATAAAATTTGTACCCACATCTACTTGAGATAAAATATCTATCTTCCCATGATGTAAATCAACAATAGATTTTACAATTGCCAAGCCGAGTCCATTTCCTTCAACGTTTCTTGCTTTATCTTCTCTATAAAATCTTTCAAAAATATGAGAAACGACTTCTTTAGACATTCCAATACCCGTGTCTTCTATAGACACTTCTATATCTTTAGAATTTTTTTTCATCGTAATTGTAATGAGTCCACCTTCATTTGTATACTTTATAGCATTTGAAATAATATTGGTCCAAACTTGTTCTAAACGTTGTTCGTCTCCTTCTATAAATATTTCTTTTTTAGGCATCTCAAAGACAATTTCTATATTTTTTTCCATTGCTTGATTTTCTTGAGTAGAAATAACTCGATTCATTTGTTCAACTAATGAATAATTTGTTAACTCTAATTCAATCTCTTCTCTATCAAGCAAGGTCAATTGTAACATATTTTTTGCTAGAGAAGATAATCTTTTACTATTATATAAAATAATATTCGCATATTTTACTCTTTGTTCTTTTGGCAAGTCTTCTTCTTTTAAAATATTGGCAAATCCTTGAATAGACGTCAATGGTGTTTGAAATTCATGAGAAATATCTGAAATAAACTTTTGCCTTGTTTCATCTTGTTTTGCAAGTTGCCTCGCCATTTGATTAAATCCTTGATTTAATTTAGAAATTTCATCTTGTCCAACATTATCAACACGAACATTATAATTCCCATTGCTCAGTTCTTTGATTGCATTTGTTAAACGTGTTAAAGGTTTAACAATAATATCGGCAATTACTAAAAAGACAATACTTCCTGTTAAAAAAACACACCCCAAAATCAAAATTGCTGAATTAGCAATTGCACTTTTTTGACCACTGGTATCTTTTTGAACATAGATATAATACTCTTGCCCATTGATCATATTCTTTGTACCATACGCTAACACCTCATTATGATGCTTAAAGGAAAGCTCATTGTTTGTACTTTTAAACATTGCCATCATCTGTTCAGGTGTTGGATTATATTTTTTGTTTCCATAAGCAACATAGCCTTCACTGTTTGAATAACATGTTATGGCCATTTCACTACTTTTTGCATATAAGTCAATAATATCATCCCTATTTTCAATATTAATATTTGAAATCACTTTAGAAACATAATCATTTGTTGTAATCAAATCTTCTTCTACTGTGGATTCAATTTGTTGGTCATTTAATCTTAAAGATACAAAACCTGCTACTGAAAAGGAAGCTACGATTGTAATAAAAAAGCCAAAAATCAATTTTGAATAAATAGATTTCATCTACTCTACCTCAACTTTGTATCCTAATCCTCTGACTGTTACAACATTAAAACCTGGTAAATGCCCGATATTTTCTCTAATTCTTTTAATATGGACATCTACTGTACGATCAAACCCATCGTAATCCATACCCCAAATCTTTTCAATCAACTGTTCCCTTGAAAAAATTTGGTTGGGATGTTTAGCAAGTTCAAATAATAATTCAAATTGTTTTAGTGGCAAATGAATACATTCATCTTTATATCTGATTTCATATTTATCCCCATCCAATTCAACTTCATTTAAACGTACAATATGCGATGTATTAATATCATATCTTTTCATAATTGCTTTAACTCTAGCCATTAATTCATTAGGATCAAAAGGTTTAACAACATAGTCATCAACCCCTGAAGAAAAGCCACGTAACTTATCCTTGCTTTCCCCCTTGGCAGTAAGCATAATACAAGGAACATCTTTAAATTCTTTCATACTTTCAACAAGTTCAAAGCCATCCATTTTAGGCATCATGACATCGATAATTCCTAAATCAATATATTCATTTTCAAAAATGGTCAATGCTTCTTCACCATTGGCCGCTTCAATCACTTCATAGCCTTCTTTATTTAAATAAAATTTAAGCAATTCTCTAATATCTTGTTCATCATCAACAACTAAAACCCTTGGTTTCATCTTATACACCTCAATTCAATTCAAAATTATATCATAAAACAATAAAATAATACAATCTACTAGGATTTACTTTCTAAGAAGTTTGTCGATAAAGATACACAAAAAAAATATTTATTGTATAATATATCAAGATTAAAGGAGATGTAAAAATGATATTAGAAAAAATAGACCAAGATTTATTAGCTTTAGCTAAACAATCAGATAATGATTTAAAAGACATTTATGCCCAAGTAGATGAACTTTGCCTTGTTAATTCAAATAAAGTTTTATCTGCTTTTATAGAAAATCAAGTTTCTTATAGTGATTTTACCGATATTAATGGTTATGGTAACTATGATGAAGGAAGAGATAAACTAGAAAGAATTTTCGCCTCTATTTTAGGATGTGAAGATGCTTTAGTAAGACCTCAAATCATGTCAGGAACAAATGCATTATATTTAACTCTTTCTGCTTTATTAAAACATGGTGATACCATGATTTCTATAAGTGGTGAACCTTATGATTCTTTACAAGAAATGATTGGTATAAGTGGTGATTCAAATCAATCATTAAAAGCCTATGGTGTAAATTACGAACAAATCGATTTAATTGATAATGAATTTGATGAAGAAAGTATTGTTGAAAGACTCCAACAAAAAAATGTAAAACTTGTTGAAATTCAACGTTCTCGTGGATATAGTCAACGTTTATCACTTACAATCGATAAAATAGAATCAATTATTCATAAAATTAGAGAAGTTAATCAAGAAGTCATCATTATGGTTGATAACTGTTATGGTGAACTTGTAGAAACAAAAGAACCTGGAGATATTGGCGCTGATATTGTTGTAGGATCATTAATGAAAAACTTAGGCGGTGGAATTGCTCCAACAGGTGGTTATGTTGCCGGTAAAAAAGATTTAGTTTACGAAGTCGCACAAAGACTTACTGCCCCTGGTATTGGTAAAGACTTAGGCGCGAACTTTAATCTTAACAATGCTTTCTTTAAAGGTATGTTCATGGCTCCTAATGCTGTAAAAAATGCTTTAAAAACAGCTATTTTTACTTCATACATGTTAGAAAAATTAGGATATGAACATGTATCACCATGTTATAACGAAAAAAGAACAGACCTTATCCAAACATTAGATTTACATAGTAAGGAAAAATTAGTGAATTTCACTCAAGGAATTCAATCATCAAGTCCAATTGATTCCTTTGTACGTGTTCTTCCTGCCCCAATGCCTGGTTATCCTTTTGATGAAGTTATGGCTAGTGGAAGTTTTACTCAAGGAAGTACTATTGAATTAAGCGCGGATGCCCCTGTAAAAGAACCTTATACTTTATATATGCAAGGTGGTTTATCAATTGAATATGGGAAACTTTCCATCTTACTTGCTTTAACACAAATGAAAAACAAATAAAAAGAAGACTCAATTGCTGATTCAACAGTTGAGTCTTTTTTACATACTCCCTATTTGTCCGCCATCAATTCGAATAATCGAATTATTTATAAAATCAGCTTCATCACTAATCAAAAACTTCACTAAATAAGCCACTTCTTCAGGTTTGCCATAGCGTTTAACCATAATTTTTTCTTGTTCTTCTTTTAAAAATTCTTCATCATAGCCATCAAGTTCATTTTCTGTACCAATAAATCCTGGTGCAATACAATTTACATGAATATAGGGTCCAAACTCAAACGCCAAATTGTGTGTTAAAGAAATAAGCGCCGCTTTAGAAGCATCATAATCAATACACATAGGATAATATGTATTCATCCCATTTGTCGAGGAAATATTGATAATACGTCCATAGTCTTGTTTAAGCATATGTGCTGAAACACTTCTACTACAATTATAAGCCCCTACAACATTAACATCTAAAGTCTTTCTAAATTCATCTGCCGTTTTTAAATGAAACAAATTAGATAAATCAATTCCTGCATTATTGATTAAAATATCAACACCACCTAATCGTTCATCAATTTCTTGAATCATTTTTTCAACTTGATCTTCTTTAGAAACATCTGCTTTTAAAGCCAAACAACGTACATAATATTGTTGAATAATATGTTCTTTTAAACATTCTGCTTCTTGATTTGACGTTAAATAATTAATAACAATATCATATTGATTCTTCGCTAACTCTAAAGCAATGGCTCTACCAATACCTTTGGCACCACCTGTAATTAATACAACTTTACCCATGATAAAAAAGAGCTTTATTAAGCTCTTCCTGCGTATTTTCCATCAGCTGAAAAAACAACGATTTTTTCACCTTGTTCAATAAATTGAGGAACTCTAAGAGTTAAACCTGTTTCAGTTTTAGCGTCTTTTGTTTGGTTAGATGGTGCCCCTTTGATAGCTGGATCTGTTTCTACAATAGTTAATTCTACTTTTTCAGAAACAGAAACGTTTAATAATAATCCTTCAAAGAATACTAAATAAACTTCAGTTCCTTCGACAATAAAGTATTTATTATAACCAACTTGTTCTTCAGATAATTCATATGTATCATATGTTTCCATATCCATGAAGTAGAAGGTATTGTCTGCTTCATAAGAAAATTGAGCTGCTTTTTTAGAAATATTAGCTTGATCAAATTTAGTTGAAGCATTGAAGTTCTTTTCTTGAATAGCTCCTGTTTTCAAGTTTCTCATTTTAGTTTTTAAAATAGCTGCTCCTTTACCAGGTTTAACATGTTGGAAATCCAACACTTGGCAAGGATCACCATCAATAATTAAAGTTAATCCTGTTCTAAAATCTCCTGCACTAATTGCCATATACTATCTCTCCTATTAATAATTTTTTACACGTCCTATTGTAGCAGTTTAAATCAATATTCTCAAGTACTCCTGAAAAACTCCTCGTGCTTTGAAAATATTTTATTTTAAATTATTTTTTAAAATAAAGATACTTTTTCTTTATTTTGGTGTTCTTTGATATATCTACTCCATTTAATATATCCATAAGTTGTATTTGTAAAATAACCCAGTTTTAAAGCAAGTAAAACATATTGTCCTGACATTATGTTAATAACTGCTTCTAAAAATGCACATATATACCAAGCAATCCATTGTTCTCTTAATCTAAAGAAAATAAAGAGACCGTTGGCGATTCCAACTGCTGATGCACAAGCGTCAATATAAATAATAGCTGTTTCTAATGTTTTATTGTTATAAAAATCAGTAGCGATATCTAAACCACTAATAAAATAACCTACAACAACCGTCCAAACAATAATACCAATAATAACTAAAACTTCTTGATATCCTTTTAATTTTCTTACCATTGTAAGTTCATCTTCTTCATCATCGCGATGTTTAGACCAGTTAATATAACTAATAATGTCAATAGGTAACCAGAAAAATAAAGTTGTTGCCATTGTTGCAAAACGATACATTAAAACAACAGAAGAAACAATTTCTACAATTTCTACCAAGACAGAAACCAAGAAATTATACCTTGATTGTTTAGATATCAGTAGTTCACATAAAATATTTAAGAATGTATCTAATAAATAAAGAATCATAATGATAATACCGTTTACACCATTGGCACTATCTTCTGGGAATAACACAGATAAAATCGTAGCTAACACCATAATTGAGATAAACCATGATTTTTCATATGTTGTAAATTGTTTAGAGAATAACATCATAAGCGCAACAGATAACATTAAAATAAATGTTGCACTCGCTAAATTGAAAACAGATAATGTTTCTTCTGCCATCATTTCTTTATAAGTATGACTTGCTTCTTGATGACTTACATCTTTATGATCAAAATAAAGATTTTGTCCATTTTCTGTTTTGAATTCATATGCTTTGATTGAATTTTTATTTAATTTAACATAATCTTCATAATCATAAGATACCACAAGTTTTTGATCACCTTTTCGATAAATGACATCACAAACTTTGTTATCCGAATCATAATCTTCTTCATCTTTATCTCTATCCATCGTGACAGATTGAACATATTGCAGATCTCCTACGTCTTTATGAATTTGCATCAAACCATAAAAAACTGAACCAATTGAAGTAAAAACAAGTAAACATAAAACAATTATTTCAAATGTTCTTAGTTTTTTATTAGATTCGATATTTTTTTTGAAAAATTGAATCATTATTTAAACCTCTCCCTTATCTTAAAATGCTTTATCATTATAATAAATATTTATAAAAAATACACTCTTTTTTTCTATTTATTATAATTATTTCATAAAATTGCAAAAAATAGGAATAACTCGTATTCCTATTTTAAATTATTTAGCTTTAAATTGACTAATAACCACACTTTGATGTTCATTCGAAATAAAATGAATTTCAACTTCATTGCCAGCTTGTACAAGCGGTAACGAATTAGAAAGGGACAGATCCGCAATATAAATATGATCATCACCCTCTAGTTTAAAATAATAGACACTGTTGCCTTCTTTAACAGCACTATTAATTGAAGAAATTTTGCCAGTTAAAGTATTTTCTTCAAATTCTTCATGACTTTTACCATTTTGAGATAAAACCTCATAATAAGCTTTTTCAGCCTCAGATACACTACTTCCTGTTGCTACAATTTGATAATTTTTAACACTGACAAAAGCATACATCTTAACAAGATTACTACTATCTTTTAAAGAAAGGAAATAAGTAGGCTCTCCTCCTGCATTGACTAAAATTGGAAATGTTGCTTTATATTTTAAGTTTTGTACCTTTCCTTCTGCCGAAGACATTGCCGAATATTCTTCTGCTCCAGAAATATGATAATATTTGCCTTCTTTTGTACGTAAATTAATTAATGCAAATCCAACATTACTTGCATCTTTAGAAACACTTGTAAGACCTGTGTACAAATAAACATCATCATCAATAACAATATAATTATATCCATCTGTTGGTTGTAACACACCTTTTTGTGAGAAAACAGAATTAATATAACCATGTGTATATTTTCCATAATTTTCTAACTGTTGAATAACTAAATCTGCTGGATAAACACGATCTACCCAATTAGGAACATCTTTAATATCATAATATTTATGCTTACCATCAACAGCATTTACTAAAACTGCTCCTACAATATCTTTTCCACCAAAGGGACCTATTTTATATTCAAATACAGGAGCAATCCAATAAGGAATACCTTCATCGTTAATTTCAAAAGCTAATTCTTCAAACATTTTCGTAGGATAATTCATCCTTAAATGACGATTAATATTTCTACCAAAATGTTCAGATTTTGAATATTTCATGCCTTCTTTCAATTCAACAACTTCAGACTCTTGACTTACCATATTCACTTTAACATAAGCTGGTAAGCCTTCTTTTCGATTTGTTATCCATTTAATTAAATCACTATATTCTAATGGTGTAACTCGATAAGGAGTATCTTGATAATTAATTTGTTCATAAGATTCATCTACTTCAAACTGTGAAACATAATCTATCATTTGTCCCATTTTTCGATCACCTAGTTTAATAGCACTTTCACGATCTACAACAGGAATTGATTGATAAGAAATCGTCTCATTATCTTTATAAAAATCAGCTTTTTTATTTAATTGTAATTGATTTTGATATGTTTTTGCATGAAAAATAGGCAAACTATATACCGAACCAACGCCTATATAAACAAATAAGGCAACGACTACAAACATTAAATATTTAGATGTTTTATCAAATGTACCTAATAATATCGCATGTAAAATAACAAAGATAACAATTAAAAAAATCAAATGGAAAATAAATGTTTGAGATTGATAATGAATTGGTAGTAATAAAACATACTCTCCTATAATACCTAAAAGACAAACGACAATCAATGGAATTAAATAGCTCCATTTTTTAGTTGTTTGTATTTTAGATGAAGAAAAATGTCTTTTTATTTCGTCAATGATACTTTGTATAAAATTATTCATTTATTCTCTCCTTGATATCATTTAATAATAAAGATAATTCATCTAAAGATAAAAGTGTTGCCCCCGAAGCAAACGCATGTCCGCCACCTCGATATTTATTCGCAATTTCATTAACAGGAATATGTCTCGATCTCATTGAAACACGCCAATTATGATCTTTTGTATTTTCTGTTATAGCTAACCATACTTTATATTCATCAACTGAACTTAATAAATTAACAAAATCAGAGCCTCTTTCTCTTGAAATATTTAAATGTTTTAAATCTTCATCTTTTAAAACATAGTAAGCAACACCCTCATCTTCAATATAATGATTTAGGATAAAAGCATTCACTTTTAAATCTTTCGCATGTTTCATATACATTCTTTCATAAAGTGCTTGCATATCAAAATCATAATTATATAAATATATTGCCGCTTCAAAAGTACGTTCATCAGTAGCTGAATACATAAATCTATTTGTATCCCCTATAATTCCCATATAAAGAGCCGCAGCTCCAAAGCTTGAAAGTTTTACACGTTTATTTTTTAAAAACAAAGCCACTATTTGACTACATGAAGAAGCTGTACTATCTTCTAAATTTAAATTTCCATAAGAATCAACAACAATATGGTGATCAATTTTTATAATTTCTTTACATAAACTAATATCACCATCAATTCTTTCTTGATTAGCTGTATCTAAAACAATTCCTAAAGTTGGTTTTTCAAAATTCGGTTCATTGATTTCTCCATTAAATTGATATTTAGCCACTAAATCAGAAGAAAAATCACCTGCAAAATAGACTTCTTTATTTTCAAAAGTATTTTGAATTAAATCATACATTCCGAATTGACTCCCAAAAGCATCATAATCCGGATTAACATGACGATATAAACAAATACATTCATATTCTTCTATTTTATTTAAAATCTTTTCTATCATAATTTTCACCCTATTTTATAATAACATACCTTAGACAAAGAAAAAACCTGTTTGCACAGGTTTATAAATCTAACAAACGAACTGTATCTCTTGCAATCATGACTTCTTCATTTGTTGGAATGACCATCACTTTAATTTGAGAATACTGGTGTGAAATCACACGATTTTCATCACTTCTAATGCTGTTGAGCTCTTCATCTAAGAAAACACCAAATGCTCTTGAGACATTGTCAATAATTAAACGTCTTAAATAAGCAGCGTTTTCACCAACTCCCGCTGTAAAGCAAATAGCGTCACAACCACCTAATTCAGCGTAATATTGTCCAATATATTTTGAAACAATACGTGCATATAATAAACCAGTTAATAAAGCACGTTCATTTCCTTCGTTAAATAAGGCATTTTCAATATCTCTAGAATCAGAAGAAATGCCTGAAATTCCTAACATTCCAGATTTTTTATTATAGATTTCTAAAACTTCATCTGCTGTTTTATTTAATTTTTTACATAAATAAGGCATAACTGAAGGATCAACATCTCCAGAACGTGTTCCCATCATTACACCTGCAAGTGGTGTAAATCCCATAGATGTATCAATACATTTACCATCTTGAACAGCTGAAATACTTGCTCCATTTCCTAAATGACAAACGATAATTCTTGATTCTTTAGGATTTCCTAACATTTCAATAGCTTGTTGAGAAACATATTTATGACTTGTCCCATGTGCTCCATATTTTCTTACTTTTAAATCTGTATAATATTCAAGTGGTAAAGGATATAAATATCTTTCTTTATCTAATGTTTGATGGAATGCCGTATCAAAAACAAAAACATGTCCTACATGATCAGGTAAAGCTTCTTTAAATGCTTTATAACCAATGATATTTGCTGGATTATGTAAAGGAGCTAACTCTGATAAATCTGCAACTTTTTTTACTGCTTCTTCGTCAACGACTACAGAATCATCAAAATCTTCTCCTCCATGTACAACACGATGTCCCACTGCATCTATTTCTTCTAAACTTTCAACAATATGATGATCAACAAGAGCATTTAATAATAAGTCAACTGCCACTTGATGATCAGGAATTGGTGTTTGTGTTTGTATTTTTTCTCCATTTACTTTAATTACAAAATTCCCAACTTCTTGTCCAATTCTTTCAACTAATCCCGAAGTGATAACTTCTTCACTTGGCATATTGATCAATTGGAATTTTAAAGAGGAACTTCCTGCGTTTACCGCCATTACTTTTACCATAATTTACCTCCTAGCAATATAATTATATTGTACATAATTTAGTACACAAAAACAATATTTCTAAGTGAAATTATCAAAAAAATGTAAGCTCTTTCAACACTTATAAAAAAAGAATAGTCCTCTTTTATTAAGAAAACTATTCTCATATTACTATTTGTTATTATATGAAGAACGAGACATTTGTTCTTGTCCCATTTTAACTAATCTTTTAGTAATTTCTCCACCAACAGAGCCATTCGCTCTAGCAGTTGTATCAGGACCTAAATTAACACCAAATTCATTTGCAATTTCATATTTCATTTGGTCGATCGCATTTTGAGCTCCTGGTACAACTAATCTATTGCTATTATTACTTTGTGCCATGTTGTGTCACCTCCTGACACTTTTATTTTGCATCAGGAATAAAAAACTATACGCCTTTTTTAAAAAATCTCTTCATCATTTTTATAGTTTGCATCAACAACAATTGTTTCAACATTTTCTACACATTCATTAACATATGTTTCATAATCAAAAGTTGCTTCAAAAGCTTCAGCCTTATAACTTTTTGGTTTTGTAGCAGGTGCTTTAGGTGTGAAAATTGTACAACAATCCTCATGTGGTCTAATAGAAATATCATAAGTATCTATTTTTTGAGCAATATCAATAATTTCTAATTTATCAAGACATAACACAGGTCTTAATACCGGAATTGAAATAACTTGATTGATTACATTCATACTATCTAATGTTTGTGAAGCCACTTGTCCAATACTTTCACCGTTAACAAGTGCTAAACAATGATTTTTTATAGCAAGTTTTTCTCCAATACGATACATCATTCTACGCATAACTGTCATGGCATAACTTTCATCACAATGATCATAAACTGCAAGTTGTAATTTTGTAAAATTAACAACATGAACTGTAATCTGACCATGTGTATAATGTCTTAATTTATCTACTAAATCAAAAACTTTTTCTCTAGCAAATTCATTTGTGTATGGTGGCGCTGCAAAGTGAACACATTCAATATCGACACCACGTTTTAAAGTTAAATATCCTGCTACAGGAGAATCAATTCCACCCGATAACATTAACAATGCCTTTCCACCAATACCAACAGGATATCCACCTGCACCTTTAATAACATTTGTCATAACGTAAATAGCGTCATGTCTAATCTCAACTGTAACCAACATTTCTGGATGATGAACATCTACTTTTAACTGTCTATCTACATGATGAAAAACATGTCCTGCAATTTCTCTATTAATGTCTTGTGACTTTTTAGGAAATGTTTTATCACTACGTTTTGTGTTGATTTTAAATGTTGTTTTTGTATCTTCGTTGATCATTTTAGCAATTGCATCTTTAACAACATCTAGATCTTTTTCAAATTTATAGGCATTTGAAAAAGAATGAATACCAAAAACTGTTTTTAATTTTTCATTGACTAACAAATGATTTGCACCATTTAGATAAATGTATAAACGATCATATTGTAATTGATATTGTAATTGTGGAAATTCAAAAAGAATTTCTTTTGCGTTTTTTAATAATTTTTGTGTAAATAATTTTCTATTTTTACCTTTTGTTGTAAGTTCTCCAAAACGAACGACAATATAATTTGCTTCCATATCTTACCTCTGTTTTTTTATTGAATCTAATACTTCTTTCAAACAATAAATAAATTTATCAATTTCTTCTTCTTTTGTCAAATCACTTATACTTACTCTCAAAGCACTTTTTGCAACTTCATCAGGCAAATGCAATTGTTGCATCACCCTAGAAACATCACTTGTTTTAGAACTACACGCACTTCTTGTAGAAATAAGAATATCTTTTTCCTCCAAAGCATGCAAAATAACTTCTGGTTTATAACCAATACATGAAAAATTAACAATATGACTTGACACTTTACCTCCAGTGTTAATAATAACATCTGGAATTGTCTGTAATTCTTTTATTAAATATTTATTTAATTTCGAAACATATTTTTCTTTTTGATCAAAATTTTCTAATGCTAATCTTAAAGTTTTAGCAAGAACAATATACGTGCAAGCATTACTAGTTCCTCCACGTAAACCAAACTCTTGCTGTCCTCCATTAATAAGTGGTACTAAAGTAGTAGATTTTCTTTTAAAAAGCAATCCGCTCCCCTTTAAACCATTTATTTTATGTGCAGAAAACGATGCACAGTCGATACCTTTTAAATCTATCTTTATCTTACCTAAAGCTTGCACCATATCAACATGGAACTTAACAAGCGGATGATCTTTGAGTACATTTTTTATTTCCTCAATGGGTTGAATAGATCCAACTTCATTATTAATACACATGACACTCACTAAAATCGTATCATTTCGAATACTTTTCTTTAAATCATCAATATGAATATGTCCCGTATGATCAACAGGTAAATAAGTTACTTCAAATCCAAATACTTCTTCTAATTCTTTACATGTTTCATACACTGAAGAATGTTCTATCGAAGTTGTGATAATATGTTTCCCTCTATTTTGATATTGAAAAGCAATTCCTTTAATAGCCATATTGTTTGCTTCACTTCCACAACTTGTAAAAATCATTTCTTCTTCATCAACATCTAACATTTTAGCAAGTAAACCTCTCGATTTTTCTAATAAGCGATTCACTTCAATTCCTTGACTATAAATACTATCAGCATTATAAAAATATTTTTCTAACAATTGTGTATATGTTTTTAAAACATCCTTATTATAAGGTGTGGTCGCAGCATAATCTAGATATACCATATTTCCCTCCATATTTTATTTTTATTCAATTTTCGATAACATATGACCCTCATGAAAAAAGTCCTATTCAGCCTTAGGACTTTTTTTATTAACCAACATTTCATAAGAATCTGGTTTTATTTTTTCAATAATATCAACAGCTGTGGATAATGCTTTTGTATATTCCCCATTTCTATAAAGTAATTCCGCTTTTGTAAGCTCTGTATTAACTTCTAAAAATGAAGAACGATATCTATTTCCAAAAACAATTGCATCCTCTACCATTTCAGCAGTAACAATCAAATTATGCACATTATCATACAATTTATAAATAACATCTCTTGCAGCATCTACTTGAAGTGACAAACTCTTTAAATCAATTGGTCTTTTTCTAATAAAATTTAAGATGGAATCTGCTTTTTGATAAGAGTCATCAATATAATCTTGATAAGATTCACTAATCATTGGTAAATGTTTATTTCTAATTTCAGATTTAATTTCTAATAAAACAATATTAATATTATCTAACTCATCCAAAGCTCTCTTTTCTTGAATACGTAATGTTTCTGCTAATTCAATATGTTTAATCAAAGAATCATTATATGGTTTACTTTGTTCAACAATTCTTGAAAAATCATCAATCATTTCTATATAAGAAAAATCTTTAGTTTCAATAATCTTTGTAATTTCCGCTAAATCATCAACAATTGATTGAAATTGATTATAATCATCTTCTATTGTAATCGTATAATCACCTAAAATATAGTTTTTTTCTAACTCATGAATACTTTCTTTAGCCTCTAAAAGTCCGCTTTCTATCTTATTAACGAATTTATAACATTCATTTCGTTTTTCTTCGTAGAGTGCATATGCATTTTTTTCTTTTTCAAAATCAGAATACAATAGATTTAACTCATCCGTCATGACTTCTATATTTTGTCCAACGTTTTCCACTTTTAAATTCTTTATATTTTTTTCTGTCTCGTGTAAATCATTATCAATTTTAGAAATACGGATCGAAGCATTCATTCTTTCAACAGCAAAATCTTTTTCTTGCATATCTTGCATAATTGACTTTAGTTCATTTAAGCGTTTTGGTAAATATTGACGAACAACAGAAATATATGTAGGTAAATCACTTAACTGTTGATCCAAAGCATCGATATATTTTGAAATATCTTCTGTATATGTCTTAGCTTCTTCAAATTGTTGATTATTCATATAATTTTCTAATTCAACAAAGCGTTCATCAATATCATGAAATACATCTTGTACTTTAGGAACGTAGTCTTCAACTTTAAAACGAATCTGTGCATAGTTATCATTTGTAGCACGATATTTTTCTTTAACTTTGATAATTTCTAATCTTTGAATATTTTCAATTTCTGTAATAACTTCTATATCTTTTAAAAGTTGTTTTGATTCCTTTGCATAATGAATCACTTTTTCCTCTAAAGAGTTCATCTTTTTTTGAACACCTCGTAATTTTCGATAATAAAGTGCTTCATCAATATCATTAACAAGCGGAATGATTTCATCATTTTGAAGATCTGTTAGTTCAGCAAATTTTGCATCATAAGTTTCATATTTTTCTTGCAATTCTGGCATATTTTTAGCAATTCCTTTTACCCTTCCTAGTCGATATTGAATAGGTAAGGATTTAATTGCATTCATTTTATTTTCTAAATCAACGATTTCATTACGATAATGTTTTAATTTTAACAAGCGATATGTCAAAATAACCAATATCAAAACTAAAATACTTACCGAAATAATAATAATTGTTTTCATTCCTAATACATTTATAATTTCATTCAAATATTTCATGTTAACAACCTCTTTTAATCACATTTCTACATATAAGTATATCATGAAGTCATATACTTGTCTAAATCTAATTTTCTTTCTTTGAGATAAAATAAAACGAAGCTGTAAAAATCACTATAAATCCAATTAAAACAAAAAAATCAAATTTTTCTTTTAATAAAATCAAAGAGAAAAAATAGGTAAAAGCAGGACTAAATGCCATAAAAAAACTTGTTTTTAAAGGACCTATTGAATGAATTGATAAAAAATAAACACATTGAATATAGGCATATCCAATTCCAGAAGTTAAAATAAATAACCATAAAGAAAAAGTGTTTACTGTTTTAAATAAATCATTCTTTTGAAACAACAAAATAACAATAAATTCAAAAAAAGCTATTAATAACATATATAAGTTATAAATGAATGGATTATGTGTAATATCTTTTAATCGATAATTACCAAAATTGTAAATAAACAATGCCGTTATTAAAAAAAAGATTCCCTTTCCTATATTAAAAAGTCGAAAATGAATGGCTATTAAAAACCCTAAAAAACTCATCATGAATGAGATCAGAATTTTCCAATTCCATTTGCACAAAGAAACAGATACAATAAACATCATAACTGGTGCTAAACAATTAATCGTTGCTGTCATCGTCCCTTCTACATATTGCATACCATAATATGTCAACAAAAAATTAATAACATTAATTAAATTTGTTTGCACTATTAATTTTTTTATAGATACTTTTTCAAAAGAAATTTTTTTATAATAAATATAAAACAGCAGCGCTAATACAGAAAAAAGTATCTTTAGCATTGCTAAAAAAAGAGGATGAAAAGAATCATAATTTAATTTTGTAACAATCACATTTAATCCCCATATTAAATTTGCTAGAAATAAATGAATATAAAGCAATTTTCTTCACCTCTTATATTTTAGACAAAAGAAAAACATATTAATCCAAAAATTGATCAATATGTTTTTTATCTTTTTGTAATTGTTCTTTTAAATGATTTAAAGATTTAAATTTCTTTTCATCTCTTACCCTAAACACAAAATCCACATCCACATCTTTACCATAAATATCTTGATCAAAATCAAAAATATTGACTTCTAAAGATAAGTTATCAATAAGCCCTACTGTAGGATTATAACCAATATTAGCCATTCCTTTATATTGCTTTCCTTTAATAGTTATATAGACCCCATAAACACCTTTTTTTAAAACAACATAGTGTCCATAATCAATATTGGCCGTAGGAAAACCAATCTTTCTCCCATTTTGCAAACCATAAATAACCTGTCCAGAGACACGATAAAATCGTGTCAATAAATGATTTGCTTTTTCAATATTTCCTTCATTTAACAACTTTTTTATGTACGATGAAGATACTTTTAATGCATCCTCACTGTACTCTTCTATGACAGTGACATCAAATGATTTATTTTCTTGTAAAACATGTACATCACCCATTCCTTTTTTTCCAAAATGAAAATCAAAACCACATACAACATGTTTTATTTGATGATTTATAATATAATTTTGTAAAAAAGTATTGGGTTTTAAATTTGCAACAGTTTGATCAAAATCAATAATATAAAAATAGTCAAATTGCCATTGTTTTAAAATATTTATTTTTTCAGATAATGACATCAAATAATGATAATCATTATTTTCTAAAATTTGTTTAGGATGTACAGAAAATGTCATTATCGCTTTTTTTAGTCCCTTTTCTTTAGCAATATGTTCAACCTCTTTTAAAAGTTGTTGATGTCCTAAATGAACACCATCAAAAAAGCCTAGTGCACAAACAGAATCATGAACTTGCATGGGAGTATCAACTGACAAATGAATGATTTCCATCACCATAGACCTCTAACATTTTTCAAATAGCCTTGTCCCGTACTTTCGTAAATAGCTAATAAATGATTTTGATTATCATAAATCGCTACTTGGCCAGTCAAATCACTTTTAATTTGTTTACCATGATAAACTGGCGTTGGATCATCTAATTTTAATTGAGGAAAGCCACACAAAGCGTCATCTATTGAATGTAAAGAATAATCATCATTTTCTAACTGTTCTAAAGTAATACAATCAGTAATTAAAAAGCGCCCTGCCTGTCTTCTTTCTAGATGAGACATATGTCCTGGATACCCTAGTTTTTTAGCAATATCAACACATAAAGAACGAATATAGGTTCCTTTAGAACATTTAACATCGAAAACAATCTCATTATTTGAAAAATCAATTAATTCAATCATCATAATCTCTATATCACGTTCTTTAATTTCTACTTCTTCACCATTTCTTGCATACTCATAAAGCTTTTTACCATTTACTTTAATTGCTGAATAAATTGGCGGTTTTTGCTTAGATTTTCCTAAAAATGAATTTAAAACATCAATAACTTGTGCTTTTGATATTTGTCCAACTTCTTTTTCTTCTAATATTTTTCCACTGGCATCATATGTATCTGTACTTTTCCCTAGCGATAAAGTTGCCCTGTATACTTTTGTATCACTCATCAAAAATTGAATTGCTTTTGTTGCTTTATTGACACATACAACAAGTACACCCGTTGCATCAGGATCTAATGTTCCACAATGTCCTACTTTTTTTGTATGTAATTTTTTTCTTACTATTCCTACAATATCATGGCTTGTATAGCCTGCAGGTTTATTTATTAATAATATTCCATCCATTTATAATCACCTCATATATTTTAACAAAATCCTTTCTTTTTGAAAAGAAAGGATTTTCAATCACTTATTTAAATATTGAAATTATCCAATTAATAATAAAGATCATAATATTAATAAAAACAACAGTTGCTCCAACAGGAGTTGAAAACAATATTGATAATATAATTCCTACAAATGCTCCAATAACTGATAAAATTGCAGAATAAATAACGACTCCTTTAAAACTATTCATTATTTTCATTGCTGACAAAGCTGGAAAAATAAGTAAAGCTGTAATTAATAATGAACCTACTAAATTCATCGCAAGAACAACAATAACGGCTGTTAAAACAGCAATAATCAAATTATATAATTCTACTTTTTTACCCGTTGCTTTCATAAATTCTTCATCAAAAGTAACTGCAAAGATTCGATTATAAAATAAAACATAAAACAACACAACAAGCAATGACATAACAATACAAACGATTACTTCAAAATGTGTCAAAGTTAAAATTGTTGTTGACCCAAAAAGCGTTGAACAAACATCTCCAGAAACATTAGCTGAAGTTGAAAAAATGTTCATTACTAAATAACCGATAGCTAAAGCCCCTACAGATAGCATAGCAATAGCCGAATCTCCTTTTATTTTAGTATTTTGCCCCGTCCTTAAAAGAAAAATAGCTGCAATAACTGTAACAATCATGATAAATAAAGTTTGTGATGTAAACTGTAAAACCGTCGCCACAGCCATTGCCCCAAAGGCAACATGTGAAAGACCATCCCCAATAAATGAAAAACGTTTTAAAACAAGTGTTACTCCTAATAATGAAGAACATAAAGCAATTAAAACTCCAACAATTAAAGCATACTGTACAAAAGGATAAGAAAAATAATATTGTAATGTTGCAATAAAATTAGTCATTATAAATCTCCTTTCCATACCTTTCAATAAACATTTCTTTTTCCATAAAAATGGGGACTTTTTTCTTTAAATATAAAACATGCGTTGCATATTTTAATACAGATAAGTCATGAGAAACCATGACAATAGTCATTCCTTGTTCATTTAATGATTTTAATAAGCCATAAAATTCTTGTGTAACCTGAGGATCCAAACCAGTTACTGGTTCATCTAATAATAGAATTTTATCTGAAGCACATAAAGCTCTTGCTAATAAAACACGTTGTTGTTGTCCACCAGATAACTGGCGATAACTTTTATTTTGTAAATGCGTAATTCCCAATTTTTCCATTTCTTGTTTTGCATGGTTTTTTTCTTTTTTTGTATAAAAAGGGCGATATTTTAATTGTGACAACATACCTGATAAAACAACTTCATAGACAGTTGCTGGAAAATCTTTTTGAACAACTGTTTGTTGAGGAAGATACCCTATTTCTGATTTTTTTAAATTTTCAGAAAATAAAATCTTACCTGCTTTTTTTTCTTTTAAATCTAAAATTGTCTTGATCAAGGTACTTTTCCCTGCCCCATTTTCTCCTATAATACATAAATAGTCATTTTTATTAATTTCAAAATTTATATTTGAACAAACAATTTCACTATCATATCCCAATGATAAATCTTCTATCTTTATATATGACATAATATCTCCTTATTTTATAATGCCTTTTTAAGGACTTTTAAATTATATTTCATTGCCTTTAAATAACTATAACCATCCTTGATTTTCTGATCATCAACTGACTGTAAAGAATCTAAATACATAATTTTTTGATTTTTCTTTTGTGTATTATCTTTAACTGTTTGTGCAATTTTTAAATTTGTTTGATCAATAACAAAAATACTTTTTAAATCCAATTGATCTATTTTATTTGCTAGAAAAGTAATCGTATAAAAACTTGCTTCGATATCTGCAGAACATCCAG
Source organism: Faecalibacillus intestinalis (assembly GCF_003024685.1). Taxonomy (GTDB): domain Bacteria; phylum Bacillota_I; class Bacilli_A; order Erysipelotrichales; family Coprobacillaceae; genus Faecalibacillus; species Faecalibacillus intestinalis. The sequence goes on from NZ_PYLQ01000004.1 coordinate 132,230, forward strand.
GAAAAGCCGCATAATAATTAAGATCATAATCATCCAGTAAATATCTAAATGGAAAACGATCTGCAAAAAGTAATGTTTTAGTAGTGGCATTTTCTACCACTTGTTCATATTGATGATTTAAATCATCAATATCATTTAAATAGCGTATCGTATTTTCTTCATATGTTTTTTTGTGGACATCATCTAATTTTTGTACTTCATTTGATAGATAGCGAACCACTTCATGTGCATTAATAAGTGAAAGCCAAACATGTTCATCATATTCACTTTCATCTTCATTTTCGTCGTGATCTTCTTTCATTCCTTCCACATGTTCTTCTTCCTTGATTCTCTCTTTTAAAACATCCATCATATCAACAACTAACATATTTTTATTTTTTGCTTCTTTTAACGCATCACTTACCCATTGTTCGGATTCTCCACCAACATATACAAATAAGTCAGCAGATGATACCTTTGCTAAATCTTTAATTGTTGGCTGATAACTATGTAAATCAGCTCCATCTTTAATAAGTAAAGTAAGTTCAAATGTTGAATTATTCTTCCCAATAATTTCTTGTAACCAATTATATTGGGCATACGTTGTACAAACAATACTTTTTTTATCTGTTTCTTTATCTAAAGGTAAACATCCCATCAGCAAAAAACAGCATAATAACATAAATGTGTATTTTAATAATTTGTTCATTTTAACTCCTTTTTCATCATACATGTTTTGCATAAACCACCAATAGTAGAAATATCACAGTCTAAAAAGAATTTATAATCTTTTTCTAGCATTGTGATGATAGAATCCATCGATTCTTTTTTTATATGAATAATTTTTCCACATTCTTTACATTGTAAATGAAGATGTTCATGACATTGACTAAACTGTTGATTGAGACGATACATCCAAACATCATTATTCCCCGATTTATATTTAATTAATTGTCCTGCATCAACAAACTGTTCTAAATTCCTATAAACAGTTGAGATATTTACTTTCATTTCATTTGCTACGATATAATCGTAAACATCATGTGCTCGAAAGCATTTATCACAACACGTTTTCAAGTAATTTTCAATCAATTGAAAAGTTTTCGTTTTATAACGCATATTACCACCTCTTATTTGCAATTCATTTGCATTTTCCTAGATTCTAGCATTCCTCTTTTATTATGTCAATAAATATGCAATTCATTTGCAAATTAAAAAACCATCTTTCGATGGTTTCTAATCATGTATAAATACCATGTCTCTCATAGAAACAAGATTGTAAATATTTTTAACATCTTCTAATTGTAAATTAATACATCCATGAGAACCTCTTGTTTTATATAATTCAGGCGACCATTTATCCCAATCACTTCGATTCATATAATGATATCCTGTTCCAGTCCATGTAATACGAACCCAATATTTAGTTGGTGTTGTATAATCCGCACCTGTTAAAGTATATTCGAGTTTTTTATCTTTTATATACCAGCATCCTGTTTTAGTAGAACGTGTTACATCACTTGGAAGTCCTGTTACACATTTTGCACTATAAACAACTTGTCCATTTTGGAAGACATAAACCATTTGCTCTGAAATATCCACTTCGGTATATGTTTGAGTATTATAATCTTCTGTTGGATTTTCAAAGTTCATTTTGTAAGCTTTATTTTTATAAATAGGTTCTAACTTCTTAAGTAGTTTTTTCTTGTTTGTATTACTTTTATTTTTTACATATGCATCTACATCACTTTGCGTATTATTTTCTGTCAACGCTTTATAAACTTGATCAACAGTTTGACTATAATCAATTTGCCATCCATAATCTCCACCAGATACTTCTAATACTTCACCAGTATGTGACTTGAATTTTCTTGTTTTTCCTACTGTTTTGTATTTCAAACAGAATTTTTCAACCCATTGCGCCATTTTTTCTTGATCAATTGAAACAGAAGCATCATCACCAATAACTATCCAATCTTTAATTTCTTTAGGGGAAATTATTTCATAGTGTTTTTCACCCATATCAAAACAAACCCAACGACATAAATAATTATTATACTGGCTTAGCTCATTTAGTACCTCTTTATCAGTTTGTACATATTTTGGTTTTAAATAAACATTTGCCTTATCTAAATTGACTCTTGTCTTTAATTGTTGAATAGACTTTTCAACATAACTATAAAACTTATCTTGATCTAATTGATTTCCTTGTTTTTCTTTAATAACTTTACCACTTTTAGCAGTCTTATCATATTCCACATGTGCATCTACTGGTGCTGTAATTTTATAATTATCTCCTGTTATTAAAAATGATTGAGAAAGATTATTTTTAAAGGCCTCTTTATTATAAGAAACATCAAAATTTACATCAAAATCTTCACCTGAAATTATTTTATAAAACGAAAATAATCCATGTGTCTTTTTAAAGCAATCTTCTACTTGTTTTTCATAATTAGCATTCAAATTAATATCCGCGCCTCTTAATTCATATTTTGCATTATTTCTGCCTTTAATAACAAGAACATGATTTTTCAAATCCGTTTGAACAGCATTTTTAGCTTCTGACAAAGTCATATTTGAAACATCTATTCCACCTATTGAGGTATTTGGATAAAATTTATCATTATACAAAATAATAATGATAAAAAGAAGCATGATAATGGCTATAAGGAGACTCAAACATATTTTAGCTTGTTTTGTTATTTTTATTTTCTTTAAATCCATAAAATTCACCTACTTGCACATATTCTATAACTTTATTTATAGACTGTCAAAAAAAATATCCTAATCCTCTAGGATATTTTTAACAATCAGATACATCCATATCCAATCCCAATTCACGTGGTAAAAAACGTGGACATACATTTTCTGATGATGTAATAACAGAAGCTGCTAATTTTGTTCCAATTTCAACTGCATCAGAAAGTTCTTTTCCATAAGTAAGTCCTATTGTTAACCCTGCACAAAAAGCATCACCAGCACCTGTTGTATCTCTAACAGTTACTTTTTTAGCAAGACAGATTCCTTTATTTCCTAAATGGTCGGCATAAATACTTCCTTTGCTTCCCATTGTAACAACCATTGATTTAATAGCTCCTGCAGAAACTTTTTGATAAATGATTTCACATAAATCTTTTGGACTTTTTTTACTATAATTTTCAGCAAAAAAAATGCCTGCCTCTAATTCATTGCATACCAAACAATCAAATTGTTGTAATAAGTCTCTTCTTTCAACTGCAAGTGTCATATTCGAAATAACACCAAATACTTTTTTGTTATATTTTTTTGAATAATCTAAAACAGTTTTTATAATTTCAGGATCAATATCAGCTTCTAAAACAATTGAATCACAACCTTTGAATATTTCATCGCCCTTTTCATTAATTAAATCCAAAATTGGCATTAAATTTGGACGTTGAGAAATAGAACCTGCCAAATCACCATCATTATCAAATACAGCTAGCCATGTTCCCATTCCTTCAGGAATTTTTTGAACATATTCTGTATTAACTTTATGTCTTTGTAATTTACGAATAACATCTTCTCCCAAAGCACTATCATCAACAATTGATAAAAATGTTGGACGTAATTCAATGTTTGCTATATCTTCTACCACATTTCTACTTACACCGCCATGAATATATTTAATATGTCCTGCATTTCTTCCAGTTGGAATATATGCATCTAGTGGAAATCCTTTAATATCTACAAAAACTGCTCCAATTACTACAATACCCATATTATCTACTCTCTTTCTTGTTCATCTTTTATAATATAACAAAAAATAAAAAACAAGAAAAGAATCTTTCTTGTTTTTATTGATTATTTTCTTTCATGACACCCACTAATGGATGTGGTTTATAACATTCTTCTAAATATTTTATTTCCTCAACTGTTAATTTTAAATCACAAGCCTTACAAGCCGTATCAATATGACTAAGTTTTGTCGCACCAACAACTGGTGAAGTTACTTTAGACATTAACCATGCTAAAGAAATTTCTGACATCGAACAATTTCTTTTTTTAGCAAGTTCTTCAACTCTTTGAATGATGACAAGATCTTCTTTTTCGCTTTCATCATATTTACCTTTAGCATAGGTATCTTCTTTTAATCTTTTAGATGTTTCCCCTGGATGTCTTGAAAGTCTTCCCGAAGCAAGTGAACTATAAGGTGTCATAGAAACACCCATTAAATCACAATAAGGTTTCATTTCTCTTTCTTCTTCTCTAAAGATTAGATTGTAATGTCCTTGAATTGATTGGAAGGTTGCCCATCCATTGTTTTTAGCAATTTCATTAGCTCTAGCAATTTGCCAAGCAAAACAGTTAGAAACACCAATGGCTCTTACTTTTTTTGATTTAACAAGATCATTTAAGATTTCCATTGTTTCTTCAATAGGAGTTATATTATCCCAACGATGAAGAATATAAAGATCTACATAATCCATTTGTAATCTTTTTAAACTATTATTTAAGCATGTTTCAATATGTTCTCTTGCGCTAATACCTTGATTAATTTGTTCTTGGCTACGTGGCATAAATTTAGTCGCAATAACAACATCTTCTCTTTTTGAAAATTCTTTGATGGCACGTCCTAAATATTCTTCTGATGTTCCTCCTTGATATCCCATAGCAGTATCAAAAAAGTTGATTCCTTGATCAAGGGCATGCTTAATGATTTTTTTAGATTCTTCATAAGGAAGTGTCCAAGAATGCATTCCTGCTTGTGGATCACCAAATCCCATACATCCTAAACATACTTTTGAAACTTTAATATCTGTCTTACCTAAATTAACGTATTCCATATTTCCTCCTAGATTTGATGTCTAATCACATCTTTTAATGTAAATGTTCCATTATCAAATTCATAAATAAAAATACAACAATTTCCAAATCCTTTTTTTAATTCTTCCATTGGATCTTGAAAAGCTCTTAAAAAGTTAAAACAAGCCCCACTGTGACTCACGGCTAAAACACTATGATGGTCTTCTTTATTCATAATTTCTGTTAAAGTTTTTACCATACGATCTCTTGTCGTATTAGAGGATTCTCCTTTATATTGTAAATAGAATGTTTCACAATCTTTAGGTGTTAAATGAGAATTTAATCTTTCACTTTCTCCTTCTAACTCCCCATAATAATTTTCTTTTAAACCTTTAGTACGTACATAAGGCATATCTGTCACAAGTTCTAATGTATCACAACATCTTTCACTCGTACTTGAATAAGCATGATCAAAAGTAATATCGTGATCTTTAAACCATTTTCCCGCAACTTTCGCTTGTTTGATTCCTAATTCTGTAAGTGGCGAATCACACCACCCTTGAATCTTATGTTGTAAATTGAATAATGTTTGTCCATGTCGCATTAAATAAAGTGTCTTTTTCATACAATTCCCTTCTTTCACTTTTATTGTAACATGCTTATAAAAAAGAGTAATTTATAATTAAATTACTCTGTCAACAAATTGACAAAAAAGATTATTTGTCAATTTTATAAGGATTTGTTGTACAATCACTTCCTTGAAATAAATCATCCATTCCCAGTCCTCGCATTTGGGTAATCATTTTTGCCATTTCTTCCACAGGGACTTTCATATCAGATAGAATCCATGATAAAGTCATTGCACTTGAAGCATTCGCATGATAAATAGTGGCGAATCTTAACGCATCAGGCATTGGTTTTTCACCATAAAGTTGTTGATGCCATTTTAAATCAAAGTCTTCGCAATGTTTAGGAATATAATCTTTTAAACAATTTTGTCCTTCCATTAGACATGCTTGTTTTAAAAAGGTTTGATATTGTTTCATATGTTCAAAAGATTCTATAAGTGATTCATAAAAATTAAGATTTTGATTTTGTCCATTAAAATGATTAATAATTTTATGATTATAAATATATTGGATTAAATCATTTTTGTCTAAGAAATGATTATAAAATGTTTGTCTACTGACTCCTGTTGCTTCCAGAAGATTTTTAACTGTTATTTGAGATAAGTCTTTTTTGTGGCATAAATCTAACAAACCATTTGCAAGTATTTCTTTAATATCAATTGCCATAAAAATACTCCTTTCTTAGTTTGAAAACATTATATCATAAAATCCTCTTTTTAAATAACTTCAAATTTTGTTCAAGCATTTGATTTATAACGATAATAGAAAATAATCGCACGAATTGTCCAATCGCCGCACATTGCAAGAGCAATTCCAATAACACCTAAATGAAGTCCTAAAGCAAGAATAATAGATAAGACAAGTCTTCCACCCACTGTTGAAGCAATTGAAACAATCATCGTAAATTTGACATCTCCTGTAGCTCTTAATCCTTGAGATAATGGTCCAGAAAGTGGGAAGACAACGGTGTTGGCAATATTATGAATAATAACAAGAATAATAATTAAATGTTTTGTTTCATTCGCAAGATTATAGAATTGTAAGATAAATGGTGTCATCGCTAAAACAAGTACATTCCATACAATTGAAAAAGCAAGCGACCATTTAATAAGTTTAGAGAAATAGAATTTTGCTTGATCAACATCCTTTGCTCCCATACATTGTCCAATAACAGTAATAAAGACAGGCCCCATTGCTGAACCAATAAGTGCCGCTAATGACCAAATACTTTGTGCAACCCCGTTGGCTGCAATTTGATAGGTTCCAAACATCGCTACAATTGAGCTTAAAGCCACTTTTACAAGTTGGAAAATTCCATTTTCGACCCCATTAGGAATTGCTATATTTAAAATACGTTTGAGCATCTTTCCATCAAATCTAAAAATATCTTTTGAATCATAGTAAGCTTCCAATTTTTTATTAAAACATAAAACTGTGATAATGATTGCTGAAAAAACACGTGAAATAAGTGAAGGATACGCAACCCCTGCAACTCCTGCTTTTAAAACATAAACACCGATAATATTTCCCACAACATTGATAATATTTGCAGCAAATGAAATATACATTGTTACTTTGGTTTTGGCCATTGAACGATATAACGCTGCTCCTGCATTATATATTGACTAACAACGATTGCCCCACCTGAAGCAAGTGCTGTAAATAAATAGATAAAAATTGTATTGAATTGATTGACAAGTGATACTCCGGAAACTGCTGCTTCCCCACAACTACTTACGACAAAAGTATCGACAATTCCTACAAGCATAATCAGTAATTGTTCAAAAAACAAAGTAACGATCATGCTTCTTAATTCTTTATTAGAAAACATTTTTCATTTCTCCCCTTGTCTTCATTATAAAAAAAGAAGCATAAAATGTTAAATGCTTCTTTTATAGTTTATATCATGCTTAACAAGCATCATAAATCCCAGATCTTTATTTCTTGATACGGATTTGTCTTTGCTAAAACAATCTTAATAACTTTTCCATGAAAAGGTTCAAAATAATGATTTAATATTTTAAATGCTTGATTAGTTTGTTGTTCATTTAACTTTCTGCTTATAGAAACATGGGGTACAAAATGATACGGTAAATAGCGATTCTTTTGTGAAATGGAAACATTTTCATCAAAAGTATGATGTACTTTTAAAATCAACTGATTTAAAAACTCATTATAAACAGGTAATAAATAGAGCGTTGATTTTTGAAAACACCCTATTGAAACAAAATAAAGTTCTTGCTTCTTTCCTTTTGTAAAAAGCTCATTTGCCAATTCAATAAATTTATCTTCCTTTATTTCTTTATAAGTCGCAACAGTGAGATGAAAAGGAATATGATGTTTTTCTAAATAATTTTGATGAAGTTCTTTTTCAATCTGTTTACTTAGAAAAGATAATTTTTGATTTGTTTTTTCATCAAAATACAAAGATAAATGATACATCTTATTTTTCAATATATTCCTTTTCTAAGTTAAATCCTCTTCCTTGAACTTCATGAACATTTGAGATAATCATAAACGCATCTTCATCAATAGATTTTACAAGTCTTTCAACTTGAACAAGTTCTCTTGTCGAAATAACATTAATTAAAACTTCTGTATTTTCTAATAAGTAGCCTGTTTGTCCATGAAGCATTGTTACTCCACGATCAACGTTCGTTAAAATAGCCTTTCTAATTTCTTCATATTTCGAAGAAATAATTTTAACTTCGATTTTTTGAGCACCCATTACTAAAATCTTATCAATAACCATTGTATAAATAAAAATTAATACAATCCCATACAGACATTGTCTAATATCAGAAAAACCAAATTGTACTAACACAATTAGTGTATCAAAAACATACATTGAAATAGAAACAGGAATTTTAAATAATTTATTTAAAATAAGGGGTGGTATATCCATACCTCCTGTTGAAGCACCTGCTTTAATAACAATAGCAATAGCAACCCCAACTAAAACACCTGCAAAAAGTGTGTTAATTAAAATATCATCGGTTAAATAAAAACCTTGAAAAGAAAATTCAAACACACCTAAAATAAATGGATAATAAAATGTTGAAATAAGTGTTTGTAAAGCAAATTTCTTTCCTAAAATAAGTGCACCAATAATAAAAACAATAAAATTAAAAATAAAAGTAAATATTGAAATAGGTAAATGAAAATAATGATTTAAAAATAAAGAAATACCTGTTGTACCTCCACTTAATAAATGCCCTGGAACAATAAATAAAATAACAGCAAGTGCAAGTAACGTATTTCCAAGTAATATACTGATAATATCTTTTTTATTTGTTTTCATAAATTCCTCCATAAAAAAACCACACTGTTTTTTTCCCCAACAATGTGGATCAAAGCATTCGCTTAATACGTTTGTATTATAGCATATACAAAATTCTTGTCTAGAATTTTGTATAAAAATAAAAACAATAAATCAAGATTTGTATAAATAAAATCAACGGCATACCTATATAAAATTTCACATGTTTCGTTTTATGATGAAAACAATACATACCTAAATAGCTTCCTAAACTTCCACCCATCAAAGCCACAAAAAGCAAAGTATTTTCAGAAATACGATATTTTTGTTTTTTTGCTTTTGCTTTATCAAGACTCATTGTCAAAAAGCCTAATACATTTATTATTACTAAATAAATCATTAACAATCTCCTAATGAATACTGACATATTGTTTCTTTGATTACATAATAATTCATTTGTGTAACAACTAAATCATCTAGCGTACAATGAAACAAATAACTTAAAGCACATAAATGTTCTAAATTAGGTAATGACTTTCCTTTTAGCCATTTATAAACACTTTGTTTACAAGAAAGTCCTAGATAAGTCTGAATATCTTGAACACAATAGCCACCTTGATTCATATACTTTTGTATTTGTTTGCCTGTTTTTTCAAAATTGATATAAGGATACATTACTTTTCTCCTTTATAATTTTTTTATTAATCTTCGAATATGACATTCAAAAATAACATACATACCAAAATAAATAGCTTCTGAACATACAGCAATCGAAAACATCAACATAACCAACGCCGCTAACGGACCATAAACGTTGCTATAATCAACAATAGAAAAATAAATAGATAAAATACCTATAATCAATTCAATCAATAATGTTGCAACGACTGTTCCTTTAATTGTATCTAAAAATTCTACATTTTGATCAGGAATAATTTTATATAATAAAAATAAAATAACAAAAATAATGATAAATAAGAATAAAACTCTTGTTATAAAATTATGTTGATCAATAAAGATAATCTTAAAAATCGGAAAAATAATCAATAAAGAAATCACTGCAAGTATTAAAATAAAGATAAGAATGGTTTTTAAAAAAGTAATTCCTTGATCAATGAAAAATGGATATTCTTTATCATTAGGAAACATATTTTTAGAAATACGATGTAACTGATAAAAACCTCTACTTACAACAAAGATAGACGCTATTAAAGTTGTTATAGTTGTTATTGATAAAGAACGTGGTTTTATCAGTTGAATAACCATTTTTGTCACATCCGGTCTTAAATAATATGATAAAATTTCTTGTGCTGTTTTAATATCTAAAGGAAAAAACGGTGTAAAAAAAGCTAATAATGTACATATTGGGATAATTGAAAGTATCATATAATAAGCAAAAGACAAAGCAGATGCAGGTGGTACTTTATAGCGGTAATCTAAATAATATCCATATATAAAATTAAAAATACTTCTTAATTTTTCCATAGCCGTCCCTCCTTATTAGATAGTATACCATATTCTTTATGAAAAAAAGCTCCTAAGAGCTTTTATCCATTATATTTTAATACAAAATAATTTTTCTTTCCTCGACGAATAACTGTTTTGCTTTGTCCAAAAGCATCTTCTTTTTTAACAGTAAATTCTAAATCTTTAATACGTTCACCATTGATTAAAACAGATCCCCCATTAACAAATTCTCTCGCTTCTCTTTTACTTTTAGCAGCTCCAACTAAAATTAAAACGTCTAAAATATTCATTTCATTTTCTTCAGTTTCAACTGTTGGTACACCTTCAAAAGCAACATCAACTTGTTCTAAAGTTAAATTTTGAATTTGACCAAAGAATAATGTTTGTGAAACTTGAACTGCTTCTTCATAAGCTTCTTTACCATGTAAGAATGTAATAACTTCTCTAGCTAAAGCTTTATGTGCTTCTCTTAAATGAGGTTGTGTTTTATTTTTTTCTTCTAATTCCATAATTTCTTCTGGTGTTAAGAAAGTTAAGAATTTTAAGTAATCAATAACTTTATCATCTTCTGAATTAATAAAGAATTGATACATTTCATAAGGAGAAGTTTTTTCTCGATCTAACCAAATCGCTTTACCATTTGTTTTACCAAATTTTGTTCCATCACTTTTAGTTAAAAGTGGCATTGTAAAACCATAGGCTTCTTTTCCAGTTTTTTTTCTAATTAATTCAATACCAGCAGTAATATTTCCCCATTGGTCTTGCCCAGCAACTTGTAATTGACAATTTTTATTTTCATGTAACCAGTAGAAATCCATTGCTTGCATGATCATATAAGAAAATTCAGTATAAGTAATACCTAAATCTAATCTTCTTTTTACAATGTCTTTATTCAACATATAATTGACATTGAAATATTTACCATAATCTCTTAAAAAGTCAATAAAGTTTAAATCTTTTGACCAATCATAGTTATTAACCACTTCAAAACCAAAAATCTTTTGAGCTTGTGCTTTTAAACAGTCAAAGTTATGTTGAACTTGTTCCTTTGTAATCATTGGTCTTTCTGTATCAGGTTTAGGATCACCAATTAATCCTGTTGCTCCTCCAACTAATAAAATTGGATTATGCCCGGCATCTTTTAATCTTTTACTAATTAAAAATGATGAAAAGTGCCCAATGTGCAAACTATCTCCTGTTGGATCAGTTCCAATATAGAAAGTTAATCCTCCATTATTTAATTTTTCTTCAATTTCTGGAGAACTAACATCTTTAATTAATCCTCTCCAAACTAATTCATCATAAATCTTCATAATTTCCTCCTTAAAATAAAAAACTCATTCCCATAGGAACGAGTTGATCGCGGTACCATCCTAAATTCATGTCAAAGACATACACTCAAGTAGATAACGGCTTTCACCGTCTAAGCTTTGCACTTAGAAGCTCCAGAGTGTATTCATATTACCTCTTGGCTTGTTTCCACCAACCACAAGCTCTCTATAACAATTAAGTAATATTACTTGTCTCCTTCATTGCTGTAAATACATCATATTAAATTTCATATTCAAAGTCAAGTGAATATAAAAATAAACCACTTTCGTGGTTTATTGAATAGTTGATTTACGATAAATATTTGTATAGCCTACGCACACTTCTTTTGTTTCTAATTCTTCTTGATTTAAAATTTTAGTAAGTAAACGTACAGCCAACGCACCCATATCATAAATTGGAAGATGAATCGTTGATAGTGATGGTCTACAAATAAGTGAGTAGCTTGTATCCATCATAGCCATAACTTCCATATCATCTGGAATGTTTATGTTATTATCGATTGCTGCATTAACAACTGCAACCCCTTCTTTATCATAACTTGCAAAAACTAAATCATGTTTATGATTTCTAAAATGTTCAACAAATTGTGTATAGCTCTCTTCATAGTGAGTAGAAGTATTAATAACCTGTGTTGACTCATCAAATGGTAATTGATGATCTTGATAAGCTTTTTTCATTCCTTCAATCAAATCGACTGTACGAATAAGATTTTGTTGAGGACTTACAAAAATAATATCATTTTTACCTTTTTCTAAATAATTATTAACAATATCATATGTAATCTTTTGTGCATCAACATAAACAGAACCTATCGATTCATCACTTACTTGCATTCCAATAACAACTGCCGGAATACTATGTTTTTTAACAAGTTCAATTTGTTGATCAATATTATCGTTATTAAATAATATAACTCCATCGGCTCTTGTGCGAATGACTTTTTCCATAACGTCGTCCATTGGACCATTTCCAATATCATCTGTTGTATAAATCGTAATATTGTAATCCAATGTTCTACCAGCATCACCAATACCACCAATCATATCTTTTACATGAGCAAATAATGATTGTGGGAAGATAATTGCAATAGTTGTAGTTTTGTTTGTCGCAAGACCTCGAGCAATTTGATTAGGTTTGAAGTTTAGTTCATCAATAACCTTCATTACCTTTTCTTTAGTTTTTTCACGAACAACTGATGATCCATTAATAACACGAGATACAGTTGCAAGAGAAACACCTGCTTCTCTTGCAACATCATAAATCGTTGCTTTTTTCATTAGTCTTTTAAATCATCGATAATGACATTTAAATCATCTTCAATGTCATTAATTTCGTCTTCTAAATCAGAAAAATCATCAAATTCTTGTTCGCTCATTTTTTCTTTAACATCATTAATTTTATCATTCACTTGGACAATAACATTATCAACTTGATCTTTTAACTTAGAATATTGGTCGCTATCTTGTAATTTTGTTACAACATCATCAAATTTATCTTTTAATTCATTTAATTTCGCTAAAGAACTATCTTTAAAGTCATCAACATCAAATTCATCAACTGTTTTTTTAATACTATCAATTGTTTCACTAATTAATTTTTGATAGTCTTCAACTGTCATTTCTTTAGCACTATCAAGAGTTTCTTTTCCTTTATCTTTTAATTCTTCTCTTAACTCGCTTCCTTTTTTTGGTGCCAATAACATCCCAACAAGAGCACCAATTCCTAAAGTTGTTAAAAATCTTCCTAATTTCATATTATCTCACCTTTCTATTTTTTCTTAATAAAGCTCATCATCATTTTCAATGGATTAAACTTTGGTCTTTGAGGATCAAAGAACTTTGCAACTGTTTCTACAGGCGCATTTAATAAGTCTAATTTGTAATTGACATCATCTAAGACTTTATCAACTCTTTTCAATGTATCTTGTGCCATTTCAACAGTATCCCCTGTTTGTTTAATCGCTGTTGATGTACGAATAAACAACACCCCTAAAGCAACTAAACAAAATGCACCTGCTAAAATTAAAACACAGTAACAAATGTCCATTGTTGTCATAAACATCCCTCTACTTTCTTCAATAATTGTACCACAATTTACTCTTTTTATATAGATTTTTTAGCTTCAATCAACATTTCTTCAAATTTATAAATATCTTTACTACTCATAAATAAGAACACACAGTTATCATATTGCATTAATTCTTTAACACCTGCTTCATCTTCAGTAATGACTTTAGCACGTGCACTATTTTTTGAAATATCATAGATATCAATATCAATACCGTCTTCATGTTTTGCATTTTCTGGGAATGGACAGAAATATGGGTAATCTGCTTTATCCATTTCTTGAGCAAATTCTTTAGCAAAACGCGCTCCCCTTGAAAAACGATCTGGTTGGAAAATGGCAACGATTTTCTTACCTGGATATCTCACTCTTGTTGCTTCAATAACATATCTGATTGCAGTTGGATGATGTGCATAATCGTCAACAAAAACATTGTTTCCTTGAGTTTTTACAGTATAACGACGTTTTGTTCCTTTGAATGTTTGAAGTTTACTTAAAATATAGTCATAAGACATATCTTCTAAATAACCAAGAGTAATAATAGCTAATGAATTATATAACATATGCATTCCAAATAATGGTATGTTAAAATGTCCAAATAATTCTTGATGAATATAAACATCAAATGATAATCCTTGTGGTGTTTCTAAAACATTAACAGCGCGAACATCATTATTTTCACCTAAACCAAATCTTAAAACATGTTTTTCAAAATGAATTTTCTTAATGTTAGGGTCATCTCCCCAAACAATAACTGTTTTCTTAACTTGTTTAGCAAATTGTTCAAAAGATTGAATATATCTTTCAAGATTTCCAAAATAATCAACATGGTCTAATTCAATGTTATTAATAATGGCATAATCTGGATGATAATGTAAGAAATGATCTTGGAATTCACACGTTTCTGAAATAAAATATTTACTTCCTACTTGTCCATGTCCAGTTCCATCACCAATTAAAACAGATGTTTTATCAAAATCTTCAAATAAATGGTAAGCCATACCTGTTGTTGTTGTTTTTCCATGTGTTCCTGCAACAGCAATAGAAACATAATGTTCCATAAAATCAGCTAAGAAATCATAATATCTTGTACACTTTACATTTGGGTTTTCTAAAGCTGCTTTGACTTCTTCATTGGATTCATCAAAAGCATTACCAATAATTACGTGATAACCATCCTTTATATTATCTTTATTGAATGAATAAATTGGAATATTTCTTTTTCTCAATTCATCTTCAATAAATATATATTTATCAATATCACTTCCAGCAACTTCGTTCCCTAATTCATATAAAATTGTTGCTAGTGGAGCCATTCCTGACCCTTTAATTCCTATAAAATAATACATACTTGTCACCTCGTTAACTATTCTATCACAAATTGATTTCTTTTTCTTTGTTAAGAGTATATTTTTTAAAAAAAACGAGCAAAGCCCGTTTTGAAACATTCTATGTAAGTTTAAACCCCTAAACTAATACGAATACATTTATTAATACGTTCCATTTCTAATGGCGTTAATTCCCCTATTTTTCTAATCAACCGTGATTTATCAATGGTCCTCATTTGTTCAAGCAAGGCAATTGAATTTTCTTTTAAATCATCTCTTGATTTAATAAATGTATGGGTAGGAATATTTTTCTTTTTAGATGATGTCAAAGGTGAAATAATAATAGTTGTACTAAATCGATTCCCACTATCATTTTGAATAACAACAACAGGTCGAATTCCAGATTGTTCACTTCCTACACCTACACTCAAATCAGCATAAAACAAATCTCCTCTTTTTACTTCCATATAATTCATCCTTTCTTTTGATATTATTATATAATTTCTTGTTGACAAAATTTGTCTATTTAAAGAGGCTTTAAAAATATTTTTTCACTTTAAAAGTTTACTCATTTTTTTCTTTTTTATACAAAAAAACGAGCACAAGCTCGTTTTTAAATAATATAAATATCTTTTGTAAATGAATTTAAAACCTGACATCCATCTTTTGTCACCATAACTAGATCTTCTACACGTACTCCAAAATTTCCTTCTAAATAAATACCTGGTTCAATTGAAAAAATCATTCCTTCCTCAACTTCCATTTCATTTACCGAAGAGACATCTCCATATTCATGAACATCTCGACCAATAAAATGTCCTAAACGATGTGTAAAATATTTTCCATAGCCTTCATCACTGATGACTTTTCTTGCACACTTATCAATATCTGATAATTTAACTCCTGGTTTGATCATTGCTTCTGCAGCTTCATTTGCTTTTTTTACAATTTCATAAACTTTAATTTCTTCTTCCAAAATACCTTCATAAAAGAATGTACGTGTCATATCAGAACAATACCCTTTATAAACACATCCCATGTCAATCAGTACACAATCACCTTTTCTAAGTGGTGTATCATCATTTTCATGATGTGGATCAGCAGCATTTTTACCAAATGCAACAATCGCACCATAACAAGTAGAATGATGATTGAAAAATAATTCATCTAATTTTTTAGCAAGTTGTTTTTCTGTCACGCCTTCTTGAACGAATGGAATGATTTCTTCCATAACAGCATCATTGATTTTACTTGATTCAATCATTAAAACTTGTTCTTGTAAATCTTTTTTCATGCGTACGAGATCAACACATGGTGAAGCATTGATATATTTTGCATCTGGGAGTTTTTTCATAAGATCTAACAAGAAATGTGAGGCCCAATTTTTATCAATTCCAATTCTTCCTGGAAAATGCATTTCATCAACAATTGTTTGAATAGCATCTTGTCCATCTTTATGCCAAACAATGTTAACATCTAAATCATGATCCAAATAAAATAAATCATTCATGAATAAGGTATGATTTCCATGTTTTGAAATCATGAAAACAAACATTCTTTCATGCGGATCATTATAGTATCCTGTACAATAAGCAATTGATTGAGGATCACTTATTAAAAAATAATCCAATCTTGCTTCTTCCATTAAATCAAGTATTTCTTGTATACGATCGTTATTCATCTTTTAAAACTCCAATACCTAATTCTTTTAATTGATCTTCTTCTACACTGTTTGGTGCTTTAGACATTGGACATGTTGCACTGGCATTTTTAGGGAAAGCAATAACGTCTCTAATAGAATCACTTTCAGTAAGTAACATGGCAAGACGATCTAATCCTAAAGCAAATCCTCCATGTGGTGGTGTCCCATATTTTAATGCATCAACAAACCAACCAAATTTATTTCTTACTTGTTCATCTGTTAAACTTAAAGCTTTGAAAGCTCTTTGTTGTAAGTCTTGTTCGTAAATACGTTGAGACCCTCCACCAAGCTCAAAACCATTTAAGACAATATCATAGGCATCAGCAAGACAATTTGCTGGATCTGTATCTATTTTATCTAAATCTGATTCTTTAGGTCTTGTAAATGGGTGATGCATTGCATAATATCTTTGAGTTTCATCATCATATTCAAACATTGGAAAATCAACAACCCATAATAATCCTAATTCTTTTGAATCATATAAATTCAATTCTTTTCCTAAATGATTACGTAAAGCAGCTAAAGCATCACAAACAACCATATATTTTGTATCCGATACAAATAATAATAAGTCGTTATCTTCACCATTCATTGCTTCAATTAATCTTTGCATTTGTTCTTCGCTAAAGAATTTAGCAATTGGTCCTTCACCTACACCATTATTTACTTTTAACCAAGCAAGACCTTTTGCTTTATAAGTTTTTGCAAGTTCAGTTAATTGATCAATTTTCTTTCTTGAATAATCACTTGCATGATTTTTAACATTAATCCCTTTAACATATCCATTATTTTCTAAAGCTGATTTAAATACCATAAAATCAACATCTTTAACAACTTCATTTAAATTAACAAGTTTCATATCAAAACGGATATCTGGTTTATCAATACCGTAAGTTTCCATCGCTTCATGCCAAGTCATACGTGGAAGTGGTAATTTAACATCAACACCTTTTACATCTTTAATGACTTTAGCTACCATATTTTCACCAACTTCGATGATTTCATCTGTTGTCATAAATGACATTTCAACATCGACTTGAGTAAATTCTGGTTGACGATCCGCTCTTAAATCTTCATCTCTGAAACAACGAGCAATTTGGTAATATTTTTCAAAACCAGCAACCATTAATAATTGTTTAAATAATTGAGGCGATTGTGGTAAAGCATAGAAATCACCATGATGTACACGTGAAGGTACTAAGAAATCTCTTGCTCCTTCAGGAGTTGATCTGTTTAAATAAGGTGTTTCAATATCCACAAAATCATGACTATCTAAGTATTCTCTAATACTTCTTGTAATTTTATGTCTTGTTAGAATTTTATTTTGCATAACAGGTCTTCTTAAATCAAGATAACGATATTGCATTCTTGTTTCTTCTAAAGCATCTGTATCATCTGCAACAATAATTGGTGTCGTATTGGCTGTATTGATGATTTTGATTTCTGATGCATCGACTTCAATATCCCCTGTAGGCATATTTGGATTTTTGCTAGAACGTTCTACAACAGTTCCTTTAACATATAAAATATATTCATTTTTAATATCTTTTGAAATGTTTTCCATTTCTTCATTGATAATAATTTGTGTAATTCCATAACGGTCTCTTAAATCAATAAATACAAGAGCTCCTAAATTTCTCTTTTTAGCAACCCATCCTTTTAGTTCAACTGTTTGTCCAACATTTTCTAAACGAAGTTCACCGTTATTATGTGTTCTATTCATGTTCATGTCCCCCACTTAAATGATTTTCAATATGTGCCAAAATATTTTCTAATGGCACAACTTCTTGTTCTTTATCATGATTACATTTAATATTAACCACTTCATTTTTTACTTCTTCTTCCCCTAAAATAATAGAGAAATGTGCATTAAAACGATCTGCTGATTTAAATTGTCCTTTTAAGCCACGAGATACATGATCCATTTCACATGTAAAGCCATTTGCTCTTAACATCGCAATAATTTGCATAGCAAGATCTTTTGCTTCTTCGCCTAAAGGCATAATATAACAATCTAAACCATCTTCGTCTTCATCTTCTTCATCATCTAAAGCAAGAAGAAGTCTTTCCATACCAAAGGCAAAACCAACACCTGGTGTTGCTGGTCCACCAATTTCTTCAATTAAACCATTGTAGCGTCCGCCACCACCAACAGTAGCTCCCGCACCTAATTTTGGATCATCAGAAATAATTTCAAAAACAGTATGAGAATAATAATCTAATCCTCTTACTAAGTTTGTATCGATGACATAATCAATTTCTAAATCATCTAATAAAGTACATACTTTATCAAAATGATTTTTAGCACTTTCGCTTAAATAATCAATTGTTTTCGGTGCTGTTTTCATAGCTGGATGTTTCGCATCCACTTTGCAATCTAAAATACGTAAAGGATTCTTTTCAAAACGTGCTTTACAATCTCCACATAATTCATCTAAATGATCCCTAAAATGATCTTTTAAAGCTTCACGATAAGCATCTCTTGATTCATTATCACCTAAAGAGTTGATATGAAGTGTGACATTTTGAAGTCCTAATGCTTCAACAACAGTCACTGCCATAAGCATACATTCAACATCTACATAAGGTGATTCAACACCTAACATTTCTACCCCAAATTGGTGGAATTGTCTTTGTCGACCATTTTGAGGTCTTTCATATCTAAACATTGGTCCCATATAATAAACTTTTTGTAGTTTTTCTGGTAAACCATACATTTTATTTTCTACATAAGCTCTTGCAATACCAGAAGTTCCTTCTGGTCTAAGGGAAATATATCTTCCTTTTTTATCTTGGAAAGTATACATTTCTTTAGAAACGACATCACTTGTATCCCCCACAGCTCTGTTAAATAATTCAGCATGTTCAAAAATTGGTGTTCTCATTTCTTTAACATTATAATTAGCAGCAATTGTTCTTAACAATTGTTCTAATTTAATCCATTTTTCACTTTGTCCAGGTAAAATATCTACCGTACCTCTTGGTGCACTATATCCCATTATTTTTCCTCCTTAAAAATATAAAAACGCCCCTCTAAGGACGTTTCAACGCGGTACCACCTTAATTCGTATTTTCATACGCACTTTCATCTTAACGCGATTAACGATTACTCTTTTCAAGTAATTCCTCACAAGTGTCCCATAGCTTCCATACAAAGATTTTCACCAGCCATCTTCTCTCTAACTATTTCCACTATTTAATCTTGCTCAATGGATTACAAAGATTATATAAAATAATGACTAAAAAATCAATTCCTATTTCTAGCATCTATAGTATACCACGTTTTTTAATCATTTATGTCTCAAATTTGTCTCATTTTTGTTCCATTTTTGAAAGACGATACTCTTCTACAATAAATTGTGACAGATCTTCTTTTAAACTATGGTTATCATAATAAACAAGACGTGTTTTCTTCTTTCTAGCAATATCATTCAATTTTAAAAGATAACTTTCAACAGGTTTTATTTTTTCATTTTGACTATAAACAACAAGAAGCTGATAGAAATGTTCTACCAGCTTTTTACCAACTTGATCATTATATAAAATATAAATTGCTTGACGATCAATCATTATAAATCAATATCACATAAGTTAGAAGCATATCCAATATAGCTTGCAGGTGTCATATCTAGTAAAGTTTGACGATCTTCATCTGATAAAACATCTAATCCTTTCGCAAATTCCATAATTGCTTCTTGTGAAATATTTTTACCTCTTGTAAGTTCTTTTAATTGATCATAGGCATCAGAAATACCATATTTTCTAAGCATTGTTTGAATTGGTTCAGCAAGAACTTCCCATTTTTCATTTAAGTCAGCCGCAAGTTTATCTTTATTAACAACACATTTAGCTAAACCATTTGTTGTTTCACTAATTGCTTGTAAAGAATATCCAAAAGCTAAACCAATATTTCTTTGACTTGAACTATCTGATAAATCTCTTTGCATACGTGATTTAGGTAATTTATTTGATAAACCAACACAAATATTATTAGACATATCAACATTTGCTTCTGAGTTTTCAAAACGAATTGGATTGACTTTATGAGGCATTGTACTACTTCCTACTTCTCCTTTTACAGGAATTTGTTTGAAGTATTCCATTGAAATGTATAACCACATATCAACATCAAAATCCACTAACACATTATTGAAATGACGAATACCATCTAAAATATGACATGTATAATCATGGCTTTCAATTTGTGTTGTTAAAGGATTGTAAGTTAACCCTAAATATTCTTCTACAAATTTTTTATTAAGAATTTGCCAATCTAATTGAGGGAATGCTGTTAAAATAGCACTATAGTTACCTGTTGCTCCATTAAATTTAGCTTTAATTTTAATATTTTCAATATTTTCAATGCTTGAAGTAAAACGATAAGCATAAACTTTAAATTCCTTACCAATTGTTGTTGGTGTAGCAGGTTGACCATGAGTATGAGCTAACATCGCATCATTTTTATGTTCAACTGCCCATTTATTAATAACAGCAGTAAATTCTTTTGCTTTCTTTAACCAAACATCATTTAAACCATGTTTGATCATACAAGCATAAGATGTATTATTAATATCTTCTGAAGTACATCCAATATGAACAAAACTGATTAAATAATCATAACCCATATCTTTTAATTGATTTCCAATGAAATATTCTACTGCTTTAACATCATGCCTTGTAACAGCTTCAATATCTTTGATTGCTTTAAAAGAATCATAATTGAAATCTTTTGAAATAGCTTCGATTTGTCCTAAGTTATCTTTGTCAAATGTAGAAAGAACATCACTTTCTACATTTTCAATTAAGAATTTTAACCATTGAATTTCAACAAAAACACGATATTTCACTAAAGCATATTCAGAAAAATATTCACCTAAAGCATCTTTAATACCTGCATAACGTCCATCTAAAGGACTTAATGTAAAACATTCAAATTGTTGTTTATCCATTCTATTTACCACCTCTAAAATAATTTACACCAGCTTCAAATAATTTTTGATCCATTTCACCATAAACATTTTTAAAACGGTTTTCGCCTTGACGTTCACTATGTCCCATCTTACCAAGAACACGACCATCACGAGAAACAATACCTTCAATAGCATACATTGAACCATTTGGATTGTATGGTGTTTGCATTGTAACTTTACGATTAGGATCAACATATTGAGAGAATACTTGTCCATTAGCGAATAGTTCATCAATAACTTCTTTAGGAGCAACAAAACGTCCTTCTCCATGAGAAATAGGAATAACATGAACATCTCCCACATTAACATTAGCAAGCCATGGTGATTTAACAGAACCAATACGTGTATCTACAAATTGAGATAAGTGACGACCAATCGTATTGAATGTAAGAGTAGCGTCATTTTCAGACATATCTCTAATTTCACCATATGGAAGTAATCCTAATTTAATAAGTGCTTGGAATCCATTACAAATACCAATCATTAAACCATCTCTATTATCTAATAAATCACTAATTGCTGCTTTTAATCTTGGATTTCTTAAAACTGTTGCAATAAATTTACCTGAACCTTCAGGTTCATCACCAGCAGAGAATCCTCCTGGTAGCATCACAATATTAGCACGTTTGATGGCATTTTCCAATTCATCAATCGATGTTTTTAACATTTCTTCTGTTTTATTTCTAATTAAGACAAGTTCAACCTTAGCCCCTGCTTTTTCAAAAGCACGTTTTGAATCATATTCGCAATTTGTTCCTGGGAACACTGGAATAACAACTAATGGTGTTTCAATATATTGTTTTGCTTTTAAAGTTGATCTTGTTTTACATTCCGCAACTTTAATATCTTGTGTAGGTGCTTTTTCTCTTGTTGGATAAACACTTTCTAATGGTGCTTTATTGATTGCATAAGCTTCTTGAATAGAAATTGTATCCATTCCATAAGAGAATTTTTCACTATCATTTAAAGTAGCCACTACTCTATAATCTAAACCTACTAGATCTTTTTCTGATTTCACTTCAACAATAATATTTCCATAATTCTTTTCAACATAAGAAGCAAGTGAATAATCTGTATTGAAAGCAGCTCCTAAACCATTACCAAAGGACATTTTACAAACAGCTTCAATCACACCACCATCTTTAACTGTATATGCAGAATAAATTTTCTTTTGTTTCATTAAATCTTGGATAGCATTATATTGTTTTTGTAAATGATCAAAATCAAAGACTTTAAATTGATCTTTTTTAATTTGAACTTCTGCTAAAATATGTCCCGCTTCTTTTGCTTCTGGTGTCATAACATCATGAACATCACTTGCTGTAATGGCAAAAGAAACAAGTGTTGGTGGAACCGAAATATTTTCAAATGTTCCTGACATTGAATCTTTACCACCAATTGATGGAAGTTTTAATTCTTGTTGAACACGATTAGCTCCAAGTAAAGCAGCTAATGGTTTACCCCAACGTTTTGGATCATCTAATAATTTTTCAAAATATTCTTGGAATGAAAAACGAATTGTATGATAGTTTCCACCCATGGCAACGATCTTAGCAACACTTTCAACAACGGCATACATTGCTCCATGATATGGTGACCATTTAGAAATCTTAGGATTATACCCATAAGCCATTAAAGAAGCAGTTGTTGTTTCTTTTCCTAAAACAGGAATTAAAGCAGCCATACCTTCTGTTTCTGTGTGATATGTACGTCCACCATAAGGAGATAAAACTGTACCATTTCCAATAGATGAGTCAAATCTTTCAACAAGACCTTTTTGTGAAGCAACAGATAATCTTGATAATACTTCTTTTGTTGTACCAACAAAATCATTTCTTTCTTCTTCATCAAAAGGTGTACTTTCAAAGTTTGGTAACTCAACTTCAATATTTTGATAACGTTTTGCCCCTGCAGCATCTAAGAAATCACGAGAAATATTAACAATATCTTTACCCATGTGCTTCATTACTAAACGATTTGTATCTGTAACAGTTGCCACTTGAACAACTTCTAAGTTTTCTTTTGCACATTCTTCTTTAATGAAATCAACATCATAGTCATTGACAACAATAGCCATACGTTCTTGTGATTCACTAATAGCAAGTTCTGTACCTGTTAAACCATCATATTTTTTCAAAACAGCATCTAAATCAATATCAAGCCCTGGAGCAAGTTCACCAACGGCAACACAAACCCCACCAGCTCCAAAGTCATTACATCTAACAACTTTTTCTGAGACTGCTTTATTTCTAAATAATCTTTGAATTTTTCTTTCTTCTACAGGATTTCCTTTTTGAACTTCAGCACCTGCTGTTTCAATAGATTTTACGTCATGTGATTTTGAAGAACCGGTAGCACCACCAATCCCATCACGTCCTGTGCGTCCCCCAATTAATAAGACGATTTGTCCATTTTGTGGTTCTAAACGTTTTACTTGTTCTTTTGGTGCAGCAGCCACAACAGCTCCTACTTCCATACGTTTAGCGATATAACCTTCATCGTAAATTTCATGAACATAACCTGTTGTTAACCCGATTTGATTACCATAACTTGAAAAACCATGAGCAGCTTCTTGACAAATTTTTCTTTGTGGTAATTTACCTGGCGTTGTTTCTGCCAATGTTTTTCTTGGATCACCTGCTCCAGTAATACGCATTGATTGGTAAACATAAGCACGTCCTGAAAGTGGGTCACGAATAGCTCCACCTAAACATGTTGCAGCTCCCCCAAATGGTTCAATTTCTGTAGGGTGGTTATGTGTTTCATTTTTGAACATTAATAACCATTGTTCATCTCCTTGATTTGTATGAACAGTAATTTCAATAGAACATGCATTAATTTCTTCAGAAACTTCCATATCATCAAGATATCCTTTTTTACGAAGTTCTTTCATTGAAATAGTTGCAAGATCCATTAAAGTAAGAGGTCTTGTTGTATTTACTCCATAAACGGCATGTCTGCTTGTTTTATAGCTTTCAATATCTTTTTCTAAGATTTCTTTAAAAGCACCATTTTGAATATCGATATCTGTAATAACTGTCGCAAATGTTGTATGACGACAATGATCAGACCAATATGTATCTAACACTTTGATTTCTGTTTCAGTAGGATCTCTATGTTCTTCATTTTTAAAGTAATCTTGAGTTACTTTTAAATCATCAAGATTCATAGCCATTCCATTATCTTTTAAGAATTGATTTAATCCTGCTTCATCTAAATCATTAAATCCAGTTAAAGTTGGCACAGGTTTAATATCAGGTGTTTCATCATTTAAATGTTCTGGTTTTTCTAAAGAAGCAATTCTTTGATCAACTGGGTTAATTAAATAATGTTTGATTTGATTTAAAACATCTTCATTTTTATCAATGTCTACTACAATAAGTTTGGCACATCTTACTTTTGTTGAAGATGTTCCTGTTAGAATTTGGAAACATTGTTCGCATGAATCAGCACGTTGATCATATTGACCTGGTAAAAATTCAATTGCGAAAACAGATTCTTTTTCACTCATTGGAAATGTTTCATCATAAACATGATCCACCATTGGTTCAGCAAGAATTGTATTAATTCCTTGTTGTAAGATTTCTTCACTAATTCCTTGTACATCATAACGATGAACAATACGAAGTGAATGAATCGTTAAACCTAATTGTTCAACGAGGTTGGTTTGAATTTCATGCGCTTCTGTTGCGTATTCTTTTCTTTTTTCTACATAAATTCTTCTTACATTTGTCATAGAGTTCTCTCCTATCTAAGTCCAATATCATGACGATAGTACATACCATCGAATGTAATAATTGTAGCAGTTTCATAGACTTTCGCAAGTGCTTCTTGTAAATTTGCTCCTCTTGCACACACATTTAAAACACGTCCACCATTTGTGACAAGTTTACCATCTTTTAAAGCTGTTCCCGCATGGAAAACAACAATATCATCACTTACTTTGTCAATATTTTTAATTTCAATTCCTTTTTCATATTTACCTGGATAACCTCCACTTGCAAGTACAAGACAAGCCACGTGGTCATCTGACCATTTAACATCTACTTGATCTAAAGTATAAGTCGCACAAGCATCCATGATTTCATAAAGATCACTTTCTAAACGAAGAAGGATTGATTGTGTTTCAGGATCACCAAAACGGACATTAAATTCAAGAACTTTTGCTTGATTATTTTCAATCATTAAACCAATGAAAACAACTCCACGATAGTCCATTTGATCTTCTTTAAGTCCTTGCATAAATGGATCAAGAATATCTTTTTTTAAGACTTCATCCATACCTTCTGGTAAAAATGGATTTGGAGAAACAGTTCCCATACCACCCGTATTAGGTCCTTTATTTCCATCAAAGATTTGTTTATGATCTTTTGCTGAAACCATTGGTACAATTGTTTTACCGTCTGTAAAACAAAGTAAAGAACATTCAAATCCTGTTAAGAATTCTTCTAATACAACTTTACTTCCGGCACCATCTAAAGCACCATCAACCATCATTTCTTTTAAAGTAGAAATGGCATCTTCTTTATTTTCAACAATAACAACACCTTTTCCAGCAGCTAAACCATCTGCTTTGATTACTAACGGAAAATCAAAGTGATCAACTTCTTTACAAGCTTTTTCAAAGTCTGTGACTTCAACATATTTTGCTGTAGGAATATGATGTCTAATCATAAAATCTTTAGAGAAAGCTTTGCTTCCTTCTAAAGTTGCTGCTTTTTTTTGAGGGCCAAAAGCTTTATAACCTGCTTTTTCAATATCATCAGCAAGACCATTACATAAAGGAACTTCTGGACCAATAACTGTTAAATCGATTTGATTCTTTTGAATAAAATCAACAATAAATTCATTATCTTCTACTGAACCTGGTACACACGTACCTAAACTTGCAATCCCAGGGTTTCCTGGAATTGCATAAAGTTCAGATACTTTTGGACTTTGTTTTAATTTATAAGCAATCGCATGTTCACGACCACCACTACCGATTACAAGAACTTTCATATAAGCCTCCTAGTGTCTAAAGTGTCTATATCCGCTAAATACCATAGGGATATTTTTTTCATTACATAAATCAATTGAATCTTGATCTCTAATTGAACCACCTGGTTGAATAATTGCTTGAACACCTGCATCTGCAGCCACTTGAACACAGTCATTGAATGGGAAGAAAGCATCTGAAGCAAGTACTGAACCATTGAAATCTTTATCTGGATTATTATGAATAGCATTTTCTAAAGCCCATACTCTTGATGTTTGTCCTCCACCAATAGCAAGTGTTACACCATTTTTAACAATACAAATCGCATTTGATTTTACATATTTAACAACTTTCATACCAAATTCCATATCTGTAAGTTGTTCTTTTGTAGGTTGAACATTTGTTACAACTTTCATTTCATCAATCATTTTTGTATTTAATTCTTGAACTAATACTTTTCCTTCAAGATATTTAATATCATATTTAGCACCACGTGCATCTAAATTTTTAAGTTTTAAAATACGTAAGTTTTTCTTTTTCTTTAAGATTTCTAAAGCATCATCATCAAAATCTGGTGCAGCTACGATTTCTAAGAAAATCTTATGCATTTGTTCAGCTGTTGCTTTATCAATTTTATAGTTAACAGCAACGATTCCACCAAAAATCGATTGAGGATCTGCTTCATAGGCCTTCATATAAGAATCATAACCTGTATTTCCAATAGCAACACCACAAGGAGTTGAATGTTTGATGGCTGCTGTAACGATTTGATTACCAAATTCTCTAACAAGTGCAACTGCTCCATATAAATCGTTTACATTGTTAAATGAAATTTCTTTACCATGAAGTTGTTCATAATCTAATAAAGATTTTTGAACATAACTATCTTCATATTTATTTGCTGCTTGTTGAGAGTTTTCGCCATAACGTAAATGTTCTACTTTCTTTAATGAGAGATTTAATGTATCTGGGAATTGATCTCCAACTTGATCTGCAAAGTATCTTGAAATCATTGCATCATAAGCACCTGTCATAGAGAATGCTTTATAGGCAAGATTCATTCTGAAATCAAAATCAGTTGTATCATTTTTAATCGCATCTAAAACATTGTCATAATCTTTTGGATCCGTAACAATTAAAACATCTTTAAAATTTTTAGCTGCTGAACGAATCATTGATGGTCCACCAATATCAATATTTTCAATCATATCTGGTAAATCTTTACCAGCTTTTAAAGCTTTTTCAAATTCATATAAGTTGACACATACTAAATCAATTGGATGAATACCATGTTTTTTAATTGTTTCAACATGACTAGGTAAATCACGACGATATAAAAGTCCTCCATGAACCATTGGATGAAGTGTTTTAACACGTCCATCTAACATTTCAGGAAATCCTGTCACATCATCAATTGCAATACAAGAAACCCCATTTTCTTGTAAAACTTTCATTGTACCTCCTGTCGATACAATTTCAAAGCCTAATTCTACTAATCCTTTAGCAAAATCAACAACCCCATCTTTATTTGTAACTGAAATTAAAGCTCTTTTCATTTAAATTACCTTTGCCTTTCCATCAATTATTTTTATCTTATTATCACAATATAGCCCTACAACTTCTGGTAGTAATTTATGTTCAATCTCTAACACCCTTTTTTGAATATCCTCAGCTGTGTCTAAATCCGATATATCACAAGCAACTTGTTTAATAATCGGTCCCCCATCGACAATATTTGAAACAAAGTGCACGGTTGCCCCCGAAACCTTTGCACCACGTTGTAATACAGCTTCATGAACATGCATTCCATACATTCCTGGTCCACAAAAAGAAGGAATAAGAGAAGGATGAATGTTCATAATTTTATTTGGATATGCATCGATTAACTCATCCGTTAAAATTGCTAGATAACCAGCCAATACAATAAAATCAATATTTCTTTCTTTTAACATCTTTACAATCAAAGCATCATCTTTTTTAACAACTGTCGTTTCAATACCAGCATCTTTAGCTCTTTGTAAACCATAAGCCTTTTGACGATTCGAAAGAACAAGGGCGATTTCGCCATTGATCTTTCCTTCGTTTTTAGCATCAATAATAGATTGTAAATCTGTTCCCCCGCCAGAGACAAAGACTGCAAATTTTAGCATAAATCCACGCCCTTATCTCCTTCTACGATATTTCCAACAACGTAGCATTTATCTCCTGCTTCTTCAATAGCTTTCATTGTTGTTTCAACATCTTCTGGATTAACTGCAATTACCATACCAAGACCCATATTGAATGTGTTGTACATCATATGTTCTTCAATATTTCCATTTTTTTGAATTAAATCAAATAAAGCTGGTACTGGATAACTTTCTTTTTTAATGATTGCTCTTACATTTTCAGGAAGCATTCTAGGTACATTTTCAAAGAAACCTCCTCCTGTAATATGAGAGCATCCTTTAATTCTAACACCCGCATTTTTTACATTTTTTAAAGCTTTTACATAAATACGTGTTGGTTCAATTAAAGCTTCTCCTAAAGTTTTTCCTAATTCATCATAGTATGTATCTAATGATTCTTTTGTCATTTCAAACACTTTTCTAACAAGTGAAAAACCATTTGAATGAACACCACTTGAAGCAATACCAATAAGTGTATCTCCTGCTTTAATTGTTGAACCATCAATAATATCTTTTTTATCAACAACACCCACAGCAAATCCTGCTAAATCATAATCATCTTCAGGCATTAAACCAGGATGTTCAGCAGTTTCACCACCAACTAAAGCACATTCAGATTGTAAACACCCTTCTGCAACACCACTTACAATGGAAGCAATTTTTTCAGGATAGTTTTTACCACAAGCAATATAATCTAAGAAGAAAAGTGGTTCTCCTCCAGAACAAGCAATATCATTGACACACATCGCAACGGCATCAATACCAATTGTATCGTGTTTATCCATCACAAAAGCAAGTTTTACTTTTGTTCCACAACCATCTGTTCCTGATAATAAAACCGGTTCTTCCATATTTTTAATACCACTTAAATCAAAAGCACCAGCAAAACCACCAAGTCCTCCTAAAACTTCAGGACGCATTGTTTTTTTAACATGTTCTTTCATTAATTCTACTGATTTATAACCTGCTTCAATATCGACTCCAGCTTTTTTGTAATCCATTTTTATTCTCCTTAATTATTTATTTTGCATCCTTGCTAGAACTGCTTTATAAGTTTCAATTAAATCTCCAATATCTTGTCTAAATACATCTTTATCATATTTTTGGTTTGTATCAACATCCCATAAACGACATGAATCTGGTGAAATTTCATCAGCTAATAAAATAGTACCGTCAGCTGTTTTACCAAATTCAATTTTAAAATCAACAAGTTTTAAATTCATTGATAAGAAGAATTCTTTTAATAATTCATTGATTTTTAATGTTGTTTCTTTGATGTATGCTAATTCTTCTCTTGTTGCAAGTTTTAAAGCAACAGCGTGATCATCATTGATTAATGGATCACCATATTCATCATTTTTATAACTCATTTCAAAGATTGGTTCATCTAAAACAATTCCTTCAGGTGCTCCTAATCTTCTACAGAAAGATCCAGTTGTAATATTTCTAATAATAACTTCTAATGGGAAGATATCTACTTTTTTAACTAAGATATCTCTTTCATTTAATTTTTTAATCATGTGTGTTTTGATTCCAGCTTCTTCTAACATATCAAAGATAATACAAGAGATTGTATTGTTTAAAACACCTTTACCTTCAAACTTATCATGTTTAACACCATTACCTGCTGTTGCATCATCTTTATAATGAATTAAATATTCATCTTCCTTTTCTGTTTTGTAAACTTGTTTTGCTTTTCCTTCATACAATAATTCTGCCATTTTTCTTTTCCCCCTATTTGTATTTTTCTATGACTTCATCGTTAGCTTTCATTGCGTCAGCTTCCATTTGTTTTCTTTCTTTAAGTAGCCCTTCTTTGATTTCACTATGTTTAATAGCCATAATTTGAAGTGCTAAATAAGCTGCATTTTTACTTCCATTAATAGCAACGGTTGCTACTGGAATACCCGAAGGCATTTGAACAATGGATAATAAAGCATCCATTCCATCTAAATTACTTCCTGCAATCGGAACACCAATAACTGGTAAAACTGTTTGACTAGCCACCACACCTGGAAGGGCTGCTGCCATTCCTGCAGCTGTAATAATAACTTCTGTTCCATCCGTTTCTGTTTCTTTAATAAAACTTGAAAGTCCTAAATGTGCTCTATGAGCAGATAAACAACGAACATTCACTTCAACACCATAATTTTTTAAAATTGAAATAGCTGGTTCAACTTTAGGTAAATCAGAAGTTGAACCCATGATAATAGCAACTTTCATCTTCTTCTCCTTTTAGAATAATCCAATAATTTTTCCATTTTCATCAATATCCATATTTACTGCAGCAGGGCGTTTTGGAAGTCCAGGCATACGCATAATATCACCTGAAATAGCAACCAAGAATCCAGCTCCTGCAGAAGGAATAATATCATTGATTTTTACTGTAAATCCAGTTGGTCGACCAAGTAAGGATGCTTGATCTGATAATGAGTATTGTGTTTTAGCAACACAAATTGGTAATTGACTTAATCCTTGTTCTGTATATTTTTTAATTTTATTTTTTGCTTTCTTTGTAAATTCAACACCATCTCCACCATAGATTTCTTTAACGATTGTTTCAATCTTTTCTTCAATTGATAAATCTAAATCATAAAGTGGATGATAATTAGCTTCTTTTGTTTCTAAAATATTTAATAACTTTTCAGCAAGTTCGATTCCACCATCAGCACCTTTTTCCCAAACTTTACTAATAGCTACTTCAACACCAAGTTTCTTGCAACATTCATTTAATAATTGAAGTTCCGCTTCTGTGTCTGTTGGAAAAGCATTAATAGCAACGATACAAGGTAAATCGAATTTTGCAATGTTTTCAATATGCTTTTCTAAGTTTCCTAAACCAGCTTTTAAAGCTCCCAAATTTTCATTTCCTAAATCTTTTTTAGCAACACCACCATGCATTTTTAAAGCACGAACAGTTGCAACAATAACAACTGCTTCAGGATTTAAATTTGCTTGACGACATTTAATATCTAAGAATTTTTCAGCTCCTAAATCAGCACCAAATCCTGCTTCAGTAATCGCATAATCCCCTAACTTGACAGCAAGTTGGGTAGCCATAACTGAGTTGCATCCATGAGCAATATTTGCAAATGGACCACCATGAACAAAGACCGGTGTATGGTCTAAAGTTTGAACTAAATTCGGTTTAATCGCATCTTTTAATAAAAGTGTAACAGCTCCTGTTGCTTCAATATCATCAACAGTTACTGGTTTTCCATCATAAGTATAAGCAACAATCATTTTTGCAGCTCTTTGTTTTAAATCTTCTAAAGAAGTAGCTAAACAAAGAATAGCCATCACTTCACTTGCAACGGTAATATCAAATCCATCTTCACGAGGTACCCCATTGACTTTACCACCAAGTCCACATACAGTATGTCGTAAAGCACGATCATTTAAATCAACGACACGTTTCCAAACGATTTGTCTTACATCAATATTCAAGGGATTTCCTTGATGAATCGAATTATCAAGCATTGCTGCAATTAAGTTATTTGCAGCAGTGATTGCATGAATATCTCCTGTAAAATGAAGGTTGATATCTTCCATTGGAACAACTTGCGCATATCCTCCACCAGCAGCTCCACCTTTGATTCCAAAACATGGACCAAGCGATGGCTCACGCATTGCAACTACAGATTTCTTTCCTAATTTGTTAAGTGCTTGTGATAATCCAATCATTGTTGTGGTTTTCCCTTCACCTGCAGGTGTTGGATTAATTGCTGTTACTAAGATCAATTTTCCATCTTCGTTTTGATCTAATTTTTTAATGGCTTCAAGGGAAATCTTTGCTTTATATTTTCCATATAATTCTAAATCATCCTCATCCAAACCAACTTTTTGAGCAATTTCAACAATCGGTTTCATCTCTGCACTTTGTGCAATTTCTACATCAGTTAACATTGTCGTTCATCCTTTCTTTTTTTCTTTTTGATTGATTCTTTTAACCACTTTCATTATATTACAAGACAATATATGAAACTAGTTATTTTACCTATCAACCAAAAAAAGAGCCCACTCATCCAGACTATTCTTAGCCCAGACGGTCGACTCTTTTACACGATTATACTCCCTGTGGTTTATTCCACTTCCGTCAGTCGTATAACTTAACTGCATAATATCAAAAAATGACTCTTTAATCAACACCAAAATGTTTTTTATTTTACCTAAAAATCAATTTTCCAACAATCTATCATTCTTTTTAATCATTTAATAATTTTTCAAAACTTTTATTTTATATTTTTACAATTTTTCTAATCGTATTAGCTGTTCTAATTGTTATTTTTTTACTAACATTTGTATTTGCTGTTTTGGGCCACCAGTTTGTTTTCTGATAATCTTTTCGACTAAATGACCAAAAAATAACATCTTTATAATTTTGAATTTTTTCCAATCCTTCTTTAGCTTCACCAATTTCCTCAAAAACTTCTTTAAAAGTGATTGGAGGAATCATAAATATTAAATTATCATAAATCATTTTATCATCACTGCCCCACCAAATTGGTGCATGTTCTAAAATATCTTTTAGCTTTTCTTGTTCTAAAACAAAAACAGGTATTTTAAAATCATAGTTTTTCTTTAACATTTCTTCAATTTGTTTTGTAATCTTTTCAATATTTTCTCGACTTGAAAAAATAACATTTCCACTATTTAAATAAGTTTTAACATTTTCAAACATCAAACTTTCTATTTCTTTTTTTAACTCCGCCATCACTACTTTATTTTTACCACTAATATTAATTCCCCTAAGCAAAGCACCATATCTTTTCATCTAAAAAGCCACCTCATTTCTTACAACTTTATTTTAACATACTTAAAAAAGACTACAAACGTAGCCTCCATCATTTCATTTCTAATAAAACTTTAGGTAATTCTTTAATTGAATGTATTATCATATCAGGATTCTTTGCTTTTCCAAAACCATAACTTGCATAAATGAAAGGAATACCTGCAAATCTTGACGCTTCTTCATCACCTTCTGTATCACCTACATAGAAAGCTTGCTCAATAACATTTCTTTTCATAATCAATTTTATATTATGTCCTTTATCTAATCCTGTTCTTCCTGACATTTCATAATCTTTAAAATAAGATTTTAATTGGTGTGCATGTAAAAAAGCCTCTACATAACCATCTTGACAATTGCTAACAATATAAAGATTATAATCCAAAGATAATATTTTAAGAGTTTCTTCCAAACCCTCATATAAAATAGCACCCTTTTGAGATAAATAATTGATTTCTTCATTGCCAAAATCAGCTATGATCTGTTGCCGTCTTTCTTCTGTTAGGTTTGGAAATAACGTTTTTCCTATTTCATTCATGGTTTTCCCCATCATCTTTGAAACGGTTTATTGAGTAATCATTAAAGAGATATCTTCATATTTATTTAATACACGATTCCAAATAGCACAAACACAACCCGTTGAATCCCATAGTGTGCCATCTAAATCAAAAATAATAGACTTTTTCATATTTTATTCCTTTCAATTTTATTCTTGATAATAATCATCTGGATCTCCATATTTTTGAACAACATCTTTTAATTCTTTTTCATTTAAATTTCTTTTAAGTAAGACATTTTCTTCATATTGATAATGTGGATAGCGAAAACGTATTCTCGCAAAAGTATTATCTACATAGAGAGCAATATGTTGATCATATTGTTCTACCTTTTCATCAAAATCAAAACTATACATTATAAAACTTTTACCTATGTCTAAAACAATTCCTGTTGTCAATACAACAGAAATAAGTGTTATAACTTTCTTTTTCCAACCCATTAGAAAGGCTTTTAATTTCTTTTGTAATTTATAAGCAAATACAATCAATAAAATTTGCCAAATAAAACATATTATAAAGGCTATTCTAATTGCTGTGGAAGGAATATATGACCATCCTTCACCCAAAAGCTTTTCACCATTAAAGAAAAGAATCGTTATAAAAATAAATAAAACAATCAATAATAATATAATTACTTGTTTTCTATTTAGTTTTCTCATCACTTCACCTACTCTATTTTTTACAAATTTCTTTTAATATTTCTATATAGTCATCAGTCTTTTTAATAGAATACATTAAAATACATTAAATGTCCATCGCCTTCTTTAAAAATAGAGTTTGATTGAGGATAGGCCTTTTTTACACCCCTATAACAAGTCTTATACGCTTTTTCTTCTTTTCCATAAAAGAAATACATTTTGTTTTGAGTTTCTTTATCAAATAAGGGAAAATCAAATGTATAACAACATTCTGTTTCATTTTTAACACTTTCTTTTGAAAGAAACTGAGCAGTAACTGCCATGGGTTCAATCATTGGTCTAAGATTTTCTATATTTCCTCTTGCTATCTTTTTTATCAATTTCATATTTAAGATTTGATCAACATCTTTTTTCTTCATCATTTTAAGTATTTGGTTAAATTTAAAATACATGAATTTTTTATATAGATAAGGAAGTTTAATACATGGTGTCCCATCTAAAAAACAATACTCAACGCTAATGTTTGTTTTTTCTAATTGTTTAAATAATTCAATAGCAATTTCTGCGCCCATTGATTGTCCATAAATCATCTTAATAGTATGTACATTTTGTTTTTGAATATATTCTATGAGTTCTTTAGCTTCATTCTGTCTTGTTGTAAATGTGCTGTTTTCATAGTGACCGTTATATTCAGGTAAAATCAAACAATAATCATCTTTTAATTTTTCATATAAATATTTTAATCCACTGCTTGGATAAAATGAACCCGTTAACATCATAATCAAAGGATTATTTAAATTTCCTATAATTTCAAATTTCATTATATTTCCCCTCTATTTCAAATACTTAAATATTATCAATGTGCTCAAAAAAAGAAAACACCTCTTTATATTTTTCTTGTAAACCAGGTTTATTAAATCTATTTTCAATGATTTGATATGCTTCTTTAAATTTACATTCATTAACGTATGCACTTGCAATATATAAATATTGATAATCATCCCATACAATTCGTTTGTCATTGCTTTCATAAAGTGTTAAATAATCTTTATCACGCGTTAAATTATCAAGTAAAGGCATTGTATATTCTTCAAAAAATGAAAGAATTTCATTTTCTAAAGGCTCATAATGTTGCGAGTTTTTAAGAAGAAAATCTTTAGATTTTGAATATACTTGTATAGGTTGTCTAATGGTGAATTTATTAATCCAATTTTGGGGAATTAAATGATTTGCGAATGCTTGTGCCGTATTATTTATTTTTGGAAAATAAATTTGTATATGAGGATAGATATGTGCTATTACTCCTCGATAATAAGATGGATTTGAAAAAAATACTATTTCAATTTTTTGAACAGTCTCTCCTATCTTGTGAACATAAATCAGCCCATTTTTTCTTCTCTTAAAACCATTTTTTTCAAAGTAAAAATCTAAATTTGAAAAAAGTAAACAAATCACCTTTTTTATATCACCTCGTAACATATTCATTTTTTTCTATTCCCTTCTACATCATTTTTCAATCATATTACCTACTATAAAATAATTCTTTACAGTCATTTCAACTACCGCATACTTTTTTAATCAAACCATATTTTATATATCACTTAGTATAACAATATCTTACCTAAAAACTATTCAAATTTTAAATCGTATATTTGAGGACTATCAATACCTATCGTACAAAAACGATATTGATTTTTATACAAATAGGCATCTTTCCCTATTAAATAACCATTTTTAGTACAGGCAACATATTTTTCACACGATTTTTTTAACATAGTATAAAGTTCTTTAGATTCTATATTTTCATACCATATTGTACTTATCTCCGTTGGAAATAGCGCTTTATCTTCGTAAATACCACCTATATTTATAACAACAGAAGACTCATTTAATTCTTGGTCTAAGAAAAAAATACTATTATCTTGACACATATTGTTTTTTCTTTTCAAAGGAATCACATCCTTATGACACACAAGCCATCGATTGTTAGTATGATTGCCCTTTGTGCTAATACCTAAAAAAGCACCATTTGTTATATTAGCAGTTTCTATCAAGTCATATATGCGTCCACATTTGAAATAATGAATTTTAATATTATGCTGAAAATCTAAAAAAATTCTAATCAAATCTTCTTTAGTTGCAAATATTCTAAAACTTCTAGACAACATTTTACCACCGCACATTTCTAATTTTCAAAAACAGTTTCATAAATCTGACTTACAATACTTTGAATATCTTTTTCATCTGTTATGCTTATTTCATTTAATATAGGGGCAAAGTCTTTTTCTCGCCACCAACTTTTCATTTCTTTTTCACCAAATTCATCTCGACACGCCCTTGTTTGATGACGTTTGAGCGTTTCTTCAAAAGACATATCAAAATAATAAGCATAAATATTTTGATTATAAAATTCAATTGCTAGTTCAAATAATGAATTATACCAATTAGCACGTAAAATACCTTCCAATATAACAATTTCATTATGTTCATTTCCATACTTCAAAAGTTCTTTTAAAAGCGGTAATGCCTTTGTATTTTCGCCATCATCCACATTCAACATTTCTCTTCGAATAACATCTTGAGAAATAAGCATCGTATTTTTACCAAATAATTTTTGCAATTCTTTAGCTATTGTTGTCTTTCCACTTCCAGAATTTCCTCTAAGTATAATAAGTTTTGTCATTGTTTCATTCCATCCATTTTTTATAAATAGTTACCAAATCCAAATCATAATTAAAGCACTGAGAACACCCACAATAGCAAATATAGGAATCATTGGTATACATACTTTTACATGAAACCATTTTTGATGATATTCTTTATCCATATGTTCTGTACCTGGAAGTCTAATTTTTTTAATATTTGCGAATAAGACCCAATCAAGAAAAAAAGTATCCCAAGCAAATAATGCAATTGCATATGTATAAGTTAACAACAATCCTTGAATAAATATTTTTGCTCCCGCTAGATGTAACATCCACGCAAATAAAAACATAAAAACAATAAGCACAACAACTTTCTTAATGATCATCATCGTTGTTAATTTTTCTTTTTCTGCTTCTTTATTTTGACTTTTATAATAGATCTCTTGTATTTCTGGTGGATAATCACTAATAAACGTTACTGGATTAATTAAAAGTAAACCAATCACTAAAAACATAATTAAAAGTTCTACTACTATTACTGTCACATTCATAATAAATCACTCCATTCATTAACTTATATAACATTTTTTTAGCTTAGATTACCGATATACCACTTCAAATTCTTCCAAGACACAGTCACAATTCTCATCAAAGCTTTGTCCTGCCGCCTTATAATCTAAAGCAAACGTGCGAAAATGAACCTCTCTCCATTTTTCTAAACCACGATCATCTTCACCTTCTTTATAGGCATGTGCAGCACTTACCTTTGAAAAAGGAACAATAGATACTTTTGTATCTCGAATAATACATGCCGCTTCATCATTATCAAAAAGAATAACACTATAAGTACCTCTTTGAGGTAATTCTTCTTCATTTATTTCATAAGATAATTTTGTACTCGATGTCGCCTTTTTTGTATCTGCAATTATTAGATTTGCAAGTTCATCAGCAAAAATGCCACCATTAAAAAATTTCCATAAATCATGTCTTGTATTTATATCCATATTTGTTAAAAGACAATACTCTTGCCACATCTTTTCTCCTGTCATAAATTGGTTCCTTTCTTTTAAATTTATTTTTACAACAAGCTTAAACTACTTGATTTTTAATTGTTCAAAATGATAACGTGTTTTGCCAACACTTTTCTTTCCATATTCAATTGCCTCTTGTGGACAATAACAAATACAAGCCATACAGTGTGTACAATTCTTTCCCCAAACCGGTTTTCCATCAATAAGTTGAATATTATTCAATGGACATTTCTTAACACATTGATTGCAACCAATACATGTATTATTTACTTTAAAAGCATCTGCTTTAACAAAGAAATGATAAAAAAGAGAATTAACAGATCCACTCATAAAGCAATCATAAAGATTATGACGTGGTTTCAAAAAAGATTTTCCTTCTTTAATATATTTAATAGTTTCCTTTATATCGATTTCTGCTTTTTCTACGATTTCTTTTGCCTCTTCTAATTGTGGAGCATTAAACATGGCAATATAGTTTTCTGGCATAAGGATCTGTTTTGTTCCCATATAATTCAAGTGTTTTTCATTTGCAAGAATAGAATTATACTTTGAGGCATTTCCAATTTCACTACCACAATTCATAACAAACCAAATACGTTTTGCTCCAACGAATTCTGTTTTATAAAACCAATTGGAAACAATTCTTGGTATACGCCAAGCATAAGTCGGAACCACAAGAATAATAGTATTTCCTGTTTCTATTGACGAATAATTATTTGTTTTAATTTTTTCATTTAAATCTATTATATTTTCGTGTAATTCATCCGCAATTCTTTGTGCTATATAGTAACTATTTCCTGTTCCTGAATAACAAAAAATCATTTACCTATCCCTCCTGCATAATGATTTTTGATTTAAAATATTTTTCTTGAAATTCAACTTGCTTTTTTATTTCTTCTTTTGTATATGACATATTTCGAGGAACAACAACCCATTTTTCTTCCACATCATCATATCTATGAATAATAGCAATTATTTTCCCAACAAACTCTTTTACAGGAACGTCAACACCTAAAATATAAGCATCTTGTTCTTCTTCATCTTCCGCCATGATGCCTTCAACAAAACCATAATTTATAGGATAATATGTTTCTTTATATTGAGGATGTTGGCTACCAAGTGGTCGATCAACAATAACTTTTACGATATCTTCAATCATATTATTTTTCCCTCTTTATATATGTGCAATCACTCTTAAACGACGATAATCTGCAATCCATTCATTTTCTTTCCAAAGTTTATCCTTTGTTAAATCTTCTACTTCTTTAATGATTTTACTTTGGATATCTTTTGACATTTCTTCCAATTCAGAAGCAAAGAATTGTCTCATCCAATTTTCTAATCCTTTTTCATGGTCTTTTAAGGGTGTTGGTCGATCATAATCATAAATTTTATCAATAATAAATCCTTTCTTTTTTAATAAATCCGCAAAATGTTTTGTTGTTGGAAAATTAAATTTTGGTTTGTATTCATATCCCAAATCTTGACAAACCTTTATAAAAGCATTTTCAATCGTTGCAATATTACCACTCGCACCAAATTCACAAACCAATAATCCTTTAGGTTTTAGTACTTTATGGATATTATCTAATAAATTTTCATGATCTTTTATCCAATGAAATACAGCATTTGAAAAAACAACATCAAATTGACTTTCAAATGGTAACGCTAGTGCATCACATACCCTAAACTCTATATTGGAATACTGTTCTTGAGCCTTTTTAATCATACTTTCAGATTGATCCACACCAATGACTGTTTTTGCTAAATTATTAAGTTGAACAGTAAGTGTTCCTGTTCCACACCCTAAATCTAAAATACTTTGTTTTTCATTTTGTGGAATATATTCTAAAAGTCCCTTTCCATATTCTGCTACAAAATCATGTTTATTATCATACATTGTTGCATTCCATTCACTCATAAATTTATCTCCAATTTATTTATATTTGCTATATCTAAAATCACAATAAGAATCCCCTTCCGCAATCGTTTTTGTTCTTACTAATTTCATATGCGTTATATCGGCCAATACATAATCCATTTGACATAAATAAACTGCAAGTTGTGGACATCCTTCATCTTTACATAGTTTACATATACCACACTCATGATAATCATATCCTAAATCATATTCATCATTACCTGGTAAAATATCAACGACCCAATCATTTTCATAAATGTGTTTATAACTTTCTTTTGACCATTGTAATCTTCCTGCCATTTTTTTAGGATCTAAATAGCTATCGGCATCTCCCATTACTTTATGAAATAATTCAGAGGCATAAAGTCCATCACGAAATATTTCATAGTTTTCTTCTGCAGATTTCCCTGTACTTCGATTCATTGCGATAAAATAGCTTCCCATAATATATGAACTTAATAATCTTGAATTTCCAATATCTTTTGCCCGTTGAATAATTTTATGATGTTCTTCACCTATTTTTCTTACTACATCTTTTGGAAAGTCTCTTCTTTTCAATTCAGCTTTTACCACATGATGATAAAAATGATAGATTATTTTTACATTAACTGATTCTTTCATCTTTTTCATTCCTTCTAATTCTTTATTCAATAGAACTTTTAATACAAATCCATTTTAGCATAAACTAAAAAAGAAAAACTAAGAAACCTTAATGTCCCTTATGTTTTTCTTTTTTCTTTTGTTGTTTCAAAGCAAACAAACGCATTTTATCTAATTCTTTTTGTTTTTTATTTTGTAATATGTGCTCTAATTTGCTTTGAGCATGTTGTAATTTTAATGCCTGTTGAGACTTTGTTCCAATTCCTTGTAATTGGACTTGTTTTCTAACATCACGTTGTTTTTTTTTATAACTTTTCTGTTTTTCAATTACAACATTTTCAACAGCTGGACTAAAGTTTAATTGATTATACTTTTTTAAAATAAAATCCCTTATTTCATAATCTTTAGGTTCTTTATAAAATGTTATTTTGGATGCAGTTAATTTTCCATCTTCATTACATTCTATAATGCCTACCCAAAAAGGATTTTCAAAAAATACAGTTAATCTACAACTTGTCTTATCCATAGTTACCCTCCTTTATATAAATAAACAAAGAATGGACAACCCGGAGGGGCAGGTTACTTACCTATTAAAATAGACGGCTGGGCTACCTACCAGCTCTAGTACAATTTGTACATTGCGTTTTTATCTTTGCAATCCTATTTTATCATATTTTAATTATTTCTCTA
The DNA here is from genome assembly GCF_003024685.1 of Faecalibacillus intestinalis. GTDB lineage: Bacteria > Bacillota_I > Bacilli_A > Erysipelotrichales > Coprobacillaceae > Faecalibacillus > Faecalibacillus intestinalis. The sequence continues at coordinate 173,741 of NZ_PYLQ01000004.1, forward strand.
CTACACAATAACAAACACCTTCAGGTGCTTTTATAGGATCATCTTTATAATAGACATTATAATTAGATATGTATTTTTCTGTCATTGTTTGATGATTTTCATGTTGAATGATTGTAAGATGGCATTGATTGAGTATCTCTTTAAGTTCAGCAAAACTGTATTTTGCTTTCATTGATTCATCAGCTTCTTTCGCCAACATTTCATTGATTTTTGTTTCTTTACTTTCTTGAATACTTGGGTAATCAAAAACAAGATGACTTCCTTTTAAAAGATATTTAGATAATTGTTTTAACATCTTTTTAAATTCATCTTTTGTAAGATAATAGCTTAGTCCTAACATACTACTGATTGAAAGCTGGTCTTCTTGATAATCACTTTGTAATAAAGTATTAATCCAATTTTCTTGACTTAAATCAATTGATAAGAATTGAATATTTTCAATATCAACATCTTTACATCTTTGTCTTTTATTTTCAATTACTTCTTTTTTATCAATTTCAAAAACATGCATTTGATTTTGATAATAATATGCAAACGAATCATAACCCGATGCAAAATCTAAATATTGTTGACATCCCTTTTCTTTCATCTCTTCAATTGCTTCTTTACAAAAAGCACTTCTTACTAAAACAGAAGGTGATAGTTGATGATCAACAATCCATTTTAAAGCTTCTTCTTTACTTCCTTTAAAAGTGGGATTAAAAAATGAAATTCCCTGTGACATATTTAACCCTATCATTTCATACTCTTTTTCTGTAATTAATTTTGTTGAAAGAAGATCATCAAAAATTTTAATATCCTTATTTTTTTGATGATATGCTCTTGCAAACAAACTTACTAATGCTGTCATATTTTGTTCCATAAAATTACCTCCATATATTTAATACAAGACTTTTACAGAAATGACTAATCTTGAAAAAATGCCCATTTTATGGTAATATAAAGGTAGAAAAAAGAAAGAAATGAGAAAAAATTTCCCATTTCTTTTTATTTGAACTTTTTAAAACCATTAAACCAAGCTCGCTCATCAAATGACTTCTTTTTTATTTTTATAACATTTTTTTCTTTTGGAATACCAATTGGTAAAAAGCATACCAATTCATAATCATCTGGTACATTTAGTATGTGTGCCATTTTTTTACCGATTTGATCCTCATCGGTAATGTGCCCTTCATACCAACAGCTTTCATATCCTAAAGCAATGATTGCTAGTAACATATTTTCAATTGCTGCTGAATAATCCTGTATGGCAAAACATTTATCACGATATGCATAGATACGTTGAGTGAGCACACAAATGGCAGCGGGTGCACTTTGTCCTATTGGCGGATCTATAACATTGAGTAATTGTTTTAAAATATGTGGATCATCAATCGCAATAAAACTTGTTGTTTGTTTATTACATCCAGAAGGAGCGTCGATTCCTGCTTGCATTATTTTGATAAGGTCCTCTCTTTTTACTGGAACTGCTTGATATTCTCCTCGAAAACTATGTCTACTATGAATTAATTCTAGAAAAGTATTCATTTTTACCCTCTTAATAACTATATTTCTTAATCTTTTCCTTGACTCTACTTGCTTGTTCATCTTGTAAAATATATGGTTGATAATCATTTCTTCCTCTTGATGAAGTTAAAGAACATGGAATGATTTGTACTTGATATCCTGTTTGTGTTGTTCCTTTAAAAGAATAAGAGAGTTGATAAATCATTGTGTCTGTATCACTTGGATTACGATTACCACCAAAACAGAAATTACCTAACGAATAAACAATAGGTTTTCCATTGTAGGTTTCTGTTCCTTGAACAACATGAGGATGTGAACCAATGACAGCATCCGCTCCAGCATCAATGGTAAACTTAGCCAGTGATCTTTGATCTTCATTGGCTTGATATTGTCTTTCAATACCCCAATGATAATAAACAAAAACAAGTTGACATTGTTCCTCATTTTTTAAATGATTGATTGCTTCTTGTATTTTTTGATGACCACTTTCATTATTCATAGATACCGAAAGTGAACGATAACCAAGGAATCCACACTTGATGCCTTTGACTTCTTTTATGTAGTAATCATCATAACCAAAATGACCAATAGAAGCTTCATCTAAATATTTTTTTGTATCTTGAAGACCTGCTTCATAATAATCTTCACTATGATTATTTGCGAGGGTAACTGCTTCTACTGATGAAGAAGTCAATATTTTTGTATATTCAGGAGCTCCACTAAAAGGAAATTCTTTTTCAAGATGATTACTGGCTGTAGTAAGTGGTCCTTCTAGATTAACAACTGTCAAATCATCTTTTTCAAAAACATCTTTTACTTTTTTTAAAAAATATGTTGGATCATTCCCTTGTCTTTTATATTCTTGATTAAACGATCCATCATAAGCTTGTCCAGCATAGTTTCCAAGTGTACAATCTCCAGCAAAAGAAATAGTAAAATTCACTTCAGCTTCTTCTTTCTTTTTCTCTTCTTTTTGTACTGTTTTTTCTTGTACCTTTTTAGGTGTTTCTTTTTTTGTAGGTTGATTTACATTATTAAAAAGAAAAACACCTAAAGAAATAACAAGTACAGCTATTATCATAACGAATGCTACTTTTTTCTTATTTAATTTATGATTCATAAAATTCACCTCAACTTATTTTAACATATTCTAAAATATGTTAAAATGCTTCTATTGGAGGAATAACTATGATTCAAGAAATTATTGAAAATAAATTAGATTATGCCACTTTATTATGCGAAAGTGATCCGAATATTAATCTTGTTGAAAATTATTTAAGAGATGGAAGATTATTTGCTTACTTTGAAAAACAAACACCTCTTGCTTTTATTGCAGCAAAAGAAATCAATGACACTACTGTTGAAATAAAGAATTTACTTACATTAGAAAAGTATCGAGGACATGGTTATGGAAAAGCACTTATTCAACATATTGAAAAGCTTTATCAAAACAAACTAACTTTTTTAATTGGAACTGCCAATAGTTCTATGACAAATATGCTTATTTATACAAAGCTTGGTTATCATTATAGTCATAAAATTGAAAACTTTTTCATTGATTATTATCCTCAAGAAATCTATGAAAACAACATGCAGGCAACCGATCTTCTTTACTTTAGCAAAACACGTGCAAACTAAAAGGATTCCTTACAAATCCTTTTTTGTATACTCTTTTAAGATATCAATATAAAGTTGTCCAAAACGGCTCAATATCGCTTTATTATGCGTAATATATCCTATTTCCATAAAATCATCCACATCTAAAGGAACCGCAATGATATCTTTCCCATTAAGCTGTTCATTAATGACTCCACTACAAATTGTATAACCATTAAGACCTATTAATAAATTAAAAAGTGTTGCTCGGTCACATACTTTAATTTCTTTTTGACTTTCTAAAGTACTTAAGATTTCTTCAGAAAAGTAAAAAGAATTATGTTCTCCTTGTTCATAAGATAAACGTGGATATTCTTTTAAATCCTCTAAAGATACTTTATTTTTGTTTGCAAGAGGATTGTCTTTTCCAATAAAAACATGGGGCTTTGCAATAAATAAACGATGAAATGTTAAGTCATTTTCTTTCAATGTTTTCTTTAAAACAACTTCATTAAATGAATTAAGATAAAGAACCCCAATTTCACTTTTAAGTTTCGCAACATCTTCAATAATTTCATAAGTTTGTGTTTCTCGAATCCTGAAATCATATTCCTTCCCACCATATTCTTTAATCAAAGAAACAAAAGCTTCTACGGCAAAAGAATAATGTTGCGTTGAAATACAAAATTCATGTTTAACATTATGATCTTGTAAGTATTTTTCTTCAATCAAATTTGTTTGTTCAATTACTTGTCTGGCATAGCCTAAAAATTCTTCTCCTTGCCTTGATAAAATAACCCCTTTATTAGTACGAATAAAAATTGTAATCCCAAGTTCCTTTTCTAATTCCTTAATAGCACTTGTCAAAGAGGGTTGAGAGATATATAAACGTTTTGCAGCACTAGAAAGTGTTCCTAGTTGAGCAACGGTAATTACGTATCTTAATTGAGCTAATGTCATTTTTTTCACTCCTTTTTGTAGCATTATACCATAGTTATTTTCTTTTTCATATTTTAAAAATAATTTAGGAATATTCTATGTTATAATAAGGAAAGTATTTAAGGAGGGGATTGAATGGAAAAAGATTTAACACATGGAAATACATTAAAACTGATTATTTCATTTTGTATTCCATTAATTGGTGGTGCTATTTTCCAACAACTTTATAACGTTGTCGATACGATGATTGTTGGACGTTTTGTAGGGGTAGATGCTTTGGCAGCAGTAGGATCAACAGGTTCTTTAAACTTTCTAATTATTGGCTTTGTTTTAGGACTTGCTGCTGGATTTGGTATTCCTATTGCTCAAGCTTTTGGTGCCAAGGAAGAAAAAAGAATGTTACAAACTATTATGAATGCTTTCTATTTATGCATTTTCTTTTCGATTGTTTTAACTGTTTTAACTCATTTTACAACAGAAACATTGCTTACTTGGATGCAAACACCAACCAATATTTTTAAACAATCTTATGACTATATATCAATTATTTTTTATGGTTTAACTTGTACAATTGCATATAATTTTTTAGCAAGTGTTTCACGTGCTTTAGGGGATAGTAAAACACCTCTTATTTTCTTAATTATATCATCGGTACTTAATGTTGTTTTAGATTTATCAATGATTATTAATTTTCATATGGGTGTTCGAGGTGCTGCCCTTGCCACAGTGATTGCTCAAGGAATTTCAGCTGTTTTATGTTTTATTTATATGGCTAAAAAATATCCTAATTTAAGATTTGATCATCATGCACGTTCTATAAGTTTTCCAATTATCAAAAAACTTATTAATATTGCCGTCCCAATGGCTTTACAATATTCAATTACGGCTGTTGGTGCTGTTATCTTGCAAAGTGCTGTTAATACTTTAGGTTCAGCAAAAGTTGCTGCTATTGCTGCTGCCCAAAAATTATCGATGTTCTTTACGCAACCAATGGATATGATGGGTTCTACAATGGCTACCTTCTCTGGACAAAATTTAGGTGCCGGAAAGATAGAGCGTATTTTTAAAGGAATTAAAGAATCTATGCTCCTTGTCATTGGTTATGGTATCGTTGCTTGTATCTTTATGATTTTCTTTGGAAAATACCTTTCATTATTATTTGTTGCTGGTAATGAAACAGGCGTTATTAATGATGCTCAACAATTCTTGATTTGCAATAGTATTTTCTATTTTGTTTTAGGTATTCTATTTGTTTCAAGAAACACCATTCAAGGTTTAGGAAAATCCGCACTTACGATGCTTGCCGGGGGTGCTGAATTAGTGGCAAGAGCTTTTGTTGCCTTTGCCCTCGTTGGTAAGTTTGGTTATAATGCCATTTGTTTTGCTAATCCAATTGCTTGGTTTGCAGCAATCATTATTTTGATTCCAACACTTGTTATTTTAATGAAAAAATTAAAGAAAGAACATAGTTAAAAGATATCGCAATTGCGATATCTTTTTTTACACACGTTCTTTATTTAAACGATTATGGATATTTTGCATTTTCAAATCAATTTCAGCAATTGATTTAGCACATTCTTGAAGTTCTTTTTTAACATCGTCAGAAACATTATTATCTGTTTTATATTTTAACTTATGTTCAAGTGATGCCCAAAAATCCATGGCTATTGTACGTAATTGAACTTCTACATGAATTGGTTTAGGTCCTTCAGATAAAAAGATAGGAACTTCTAAAACAAGATGTAATGACATATAACCACTTTCTTTAGGATTTTGAATATAATCTTTCATTTCAATAAGTTGAATATCATCTTGATTTGTAAGTAGCTGTGCTACTTTATAAACATCATCTACATAATTACAGATTACTCTGATTCCCGCAATATCATGAATATTTTCTTCTAATGAACGTTCTGTAACCGGAATATCTTTACTGATTGCTTTTTTTAAAATACTTTCTGGTGATTTAAGCCTAGATTCTATATGATGAATTGGATTATGATCATGTTTTACTTTAAATTCAGCATCAAGAATTTCAAGTTTTGTACGTACTTCTTTAATCCCTGCTTCATAGATTTGTTGCATTCTCAATAGTTCTGTAACATTTTCATAAAGTGTTGTTTTTGCAAGATTATTAACAACATTTTGTTTAATTTTTTGACTTGTTTTCATTATAACACCTCATCTTTATTAAACCTTAAAAAGATGAACTTGTCATTAACAAAAGAAAAATCTTTAAAGATTTAATCACTAAGGTCTTCTCCATTAGAAGCAATAACTTTTTTATACCAATAGAATGAATCTTTTCTATAACGATCTAATGTTTTTAAATCAAATTCATCACGATCAACATAAATAAATCCATAACGTTTAACCATACCTTCATGAGTAGAAATTAAATCAATTGCTGACCATGGACAATACCCCATCATTTCAGCTCCATCAGTAATTGCTAATTGAATTTGTTCAATATGTTTTCTTAAATATTCAATACGATATGGATCATGAACTTTACCATCTTCTGTTAATTTATCATAAGCTCCAAGTCCATTTTCAGTAACAACCATTGGCAAACGATATCTAGAGTACATTTCTCGAATTGTAGCTCTAAATCCAAATGGATCAATTTCCCAACCAAAATCAGTATGTGGTAAATTTGGATTGGCTGCACCTAAATAAACACCTTCTTCCATACGTGTTTTTTGTTGATCATGTCCAAATGTTTCTTCTTGATTTTCATCACACCAAGCCACTGTTGCAGTTGAATAATAATTGAAACCAATAAAATCAGGATGTCCATTCTTTAAGATTTCCATGTCTCCCTCTTCAATATGTGGTGTAGCATTTCTTTTTTCCATAAAAGCCCATGCTAAATGGTTGTATTCACCATAAACTGCCATATCTAAATAAAGCCAGTTTCTAATCGCATTTAAGTTTTGAGCAGCTAATTGATCTTCTGGTTTACAACTTGCTGGATAAGCAAGAGAAATATTTGGTGCTGGTCCAATTTTTCCTCCTTCAACCATTTCATGACATAAAGCCATGGCTTTTGCTTGTGCAACAAGCATATGATGGTTTTGTTGGTATAAAGATTTATATTTTTCTGGCCCTGTAAGGGTAGTTGTTCCAATAATATCTCCAGATAGAATTAATACGTTTTGTTCATTGATTGTAAGCCAATATTTAACACGATCACCAAAGTTTTCAAACATCACTTTTGCGAAATTAACAAACCAATCAATAGATTCTCGTTTTTCCCATCCACCTCTTTCTTCTAAGGCTTGTGGCATATCGAAATGGAACATTGTCACTAATGGAATAATATTATATTTTAAACATTCATTAATAACATTATTGTAGAAATCAATTCCTTCTTGATTTACTTCACCTGTTCCTTGAGGTAAAATTCTTGACCACGAAATAGAAAAACGATAAACTTTAAATCCCATTTCAGCCATTAAAGCAATATCTTCTTTATAACGATGATAAAAGTCAGCGCATACTGCTAAATCAGATGTCCCTTCTGGTACTTTTTTGACATCTTGAACCGAAGGACCCTTTCCGTGTGATAAGTTAGCTCCTTCTACTTGATAAGCAGATGTACTTGCTCCCCAAAGAAAGTCTTTAGGAAATGGTTTTAATTTTTTATGTAACATTCTTTCTTCCTCCTAACATTACTTTAATTATACTCTTAAAGTAAAAAAACATCCATATGGATGTTTAGTCAATCAATTCATCAGCCTTGTAATCTCTAAATTTATGATAAACAGGTCCGGCATAAGCAACCATTAATTCATCATAAACTTTACTTGATAATTTTTCTCCAACATAAAGCATTTCATATTTAACATCTTTTTCTACATATTTAAAGCCCATTTCTTGAAGTCCATTTCTTAAATAAAAGTTTTTACGATGAACACGTTGTTTGTAGTTATCATATTTTTCATCTACTTCTTCAATACATAACATAATGGTATGAGGATATCTTTTTTTCAATATTTGTAAGACACTACTTCCATAGCCATGACCTCTTTGCATATCATCAATAGCAAGATAGAGAATATAAGATAAATTTTGATACGTAATAACATAAGTTAGACCTACCCATTGATGATGATCATAGATTGATAAAAATTCTCCTTTACCTTCATGATGTTTATCTATAAGGGCTTTCCATGGAGCTCTTTCATCTTCTGGAAAAGCACTGTAATAAAGTTCACTTACTTGTTGCATATCAGTTTCACTGATGTTTTTTAATTGTAATTCCATAAATTTCTCCTATTTGTAATATTTATCAAAATAAGCTTTTAATGATTTTTTAATAGATATATGATCTAATTTCATAGAAAAAATAAATCTTTCTTTTTCTTTAAAATCATTTCTTAATTCACCAATATGTTTTCTAAATGCTTCATATTGGACAATAATATCGTTTTCTTTCGCAAATTTTTGAATATTATTTAAAATATTTAATGAATAACATACATCTATAAGGAATACACCATAAAATAATCCCACAAAGAAAGAAAACCAAAGATTTCCTGCTAACCATTCAATAGAATGAATAATATTAGGATGAATTAAAAAATAATAGATGGCACTTAAAAGATACCAAAAGAAAGTAAACTTAGGACAAATGATTCCTTGAATATTAAATTTTTCATCACTATAATCCCAAAGCTTTACATGCATTCCTTTGATAAAAATAAGTCCTGCAAAATATTCAATTAAAGTAACCGATAAAGCCATTAGTAAAAAAAGTACCGTCTTTCTTAAATACACTTCATGAATAAATGAAACATCAATATGTGCCAATAAATAAACGACACACAAACTAAACCCATAAAGTGGTAAATAAGGTCCTACTAAAAAACCAGGATTGATCCATTTCCTTGAAGGATTTGCTTTGGAAAAAAAGCGACGGAAAATAAGTTCTAAAAGCCATCCAGCTAAACTTCCTATAAAAAATATAAACGCTAAAATCAACCATTCTTTCATAAAATCACCTATTTCATTTTATTAAATAATATAGTAATTAGAATACTTGAAACAACCTAAAAAATCAAGTTAAAAAAATAAGGCTTCCGCCTTATAATGTACAAATCATGACTGTCATTGTTCCATCAAAATCAACTTCTTTTTGATCTGAACATACAACAAAATGATCTCCTTTTTTAACTTCTTTTCCTTCTACTGTTCCTTGCCCTTCAATGATTGATACAAGTTGGAATGGTTTATCATTGATGACTTTATTATATCCTGTCATATCATATTTATTTAATGTTAAATAGTTAGATGATACGAGTTCTTTTCTTGTTCCATTTTCTATTGTTTCTTCTACTTGTTTTGCTAGATCATATGGTTTATAAGGTACTGTTGTCACATCGATGGATTGTTTTACATGAAGTTGTCTTTCATTTCCATCTTTATCTTTTCGATGATAATCATAAACACGGTATGTGATATCTGATGATTGTTGTGCTTCATAGATCAATGAACCTTTACAGATAGCATGAATTGTTCCACTTGGAATATAGAAGAAATCTCCTTTTTTGATATCAAACTTATTTAATAAATTGTCGTAATCATCGTTTTCGATAGCTTTTACAAGTTCTTCTTTTGTTTTAGCATGATGTCCCATGACCATCTTTGTATCTTCTTTACAATCTAATACATACCAGCATTCTGTCTTTCCTAATGAATTTTCATGAAGACCAGCATATTCATCATTTGGATGGACTTGTACAGATAAATCATTACAAGCATCGATGATCTTTACAAGCAATGGAAATTGTTTATCTTTGATATTTCCAAAAAGTTCACGATGTTCATCGAAGACTTTTGAAAGTGTTTGTCCTTTGAATTCTCCTTCTTTGATTTTATTATCACCATTTGGATGTGCTGAAGGTGCCCAGCATTCTCCTGTTTGATCACTTGGAATAGCATAACCATACTTTTCTTTAAGTTGGTTTCCTCCCCAAATCATTTCTTTAAATACAGGTTCTACCCATAAAATATGTCCCATTACTATTCTCCTTTTCCTTTTTCATGTGTTGATTCATTTCTTCTTTCATCCCAATCTAAATTCATAGAGACTTTTTTAATAAGTAATTCTTGATAATTCTTTTTAAAGAGTAAGGAATAGATTAAATCTATAATATAATCACTACTTATTTTAGAAGAAAATGATCCAATTTTATTAATAATATTTTCTTTTGAACACATTGTTAAACAAATATCTGCTTTTTTTCTTAAATAACTATCATTTAAAGAAGTGATTGCAATAATAGTTCCCCCATTTATTTTAATACGTTCAACAATAGGTTTAATTTCATTTGTTTGTCCTGAATAGGAAATAATTAACGCTACTGAATTTTTAGTCGTATGCAAAGCTTGTTGAGTCTGCTCTGTAGGAATAATTTTCAAGTTAACAAACTTATTGACATAAGTCATTTTATGTTCAAACATCAATGCTGATAAAAAAGAATCTCCTACCGCAAACAAGTCAATGATGTTTGCTTTATCAATATAATCCACTGCTTTTTCTAATTCGTTCATATCAAGAACTTGATTAGTTCCTTCAATGGTTTGTTTATAGACTCCTCCAACATTATGACAAATTTCATTCATCGAACTATCTTGCATAAATGGCTTATTAAAATTTATCGTAGAAAATGTTTGAGATTGAGTTATTTCGGCAAAATGAACACGAAAGTCATTAAAATTTTTTTCTCCCAATTTCTTACAAAAACGACTAATTGTTGCTGTTGAAGTATAAGTTGCTTCTGCAAGCTCTTTAAGATTCATATGAATCACATCTTCTTTATGTTCAATTAAATAATCTGCTATTTTCTTTTCTAATTCACTAAAACCTTTTTGGTATTCAATCGTTGATAATAGACTCATATTTTCACCTCAAATTCATTGTACCTTTATATACAATGAAAGACAAGAATACATTGTATCCTTGTCAAATTCATTATTAAGCTTCTGCAGCTTGTTTGTTTTGGTATTTTTCGTATGCAATTAAGAATGGTGTGTAGATAACTGTTGAAACAACAATTAAGATTGCTTGAGTTACTGCACCCATTACGTTAGCACCTGTAGCTAAGAATCCGAATACGATTGGTGGAGTTGTCCAAGGTACTGTTAAACATGCAACTGGACAGAATCCGATAACTGTTAACACATAACCAACTAAGATAGTTACTAAACATGCAAATACAAATGGAATACCTAAGATTGGGTTTAATACCATTGGAATACCGAATGTAACTGTTTCATTGATGTTGAATAAACCTGGAACTAATGATAATGAAGCGATTGCTTTATTATCTTCACGTTTACCAAAGATAATGATTGCGATTACTAAACCGATAGTAACACCTGAACCACCAAATTCACCACACATTTGTAAGAAATACATATTGATGATATTTTTTGGAGTTTCACCTTTGTTGAATGCTTCAACGTTTTCAAGTGCTAATGGTGTAAATAATGCTTCTTTTACTGCAGATAACATGTTGTTACCATGAATACCTACTAACCAGAATAACATGATTACTAAATAGATAATCATAACACCTGGAACTGTAGCACCTACAGCCCCTAAAGGACCTTGAACACCATTTTTGATAACATCATTTAAGTATAAACCAGTTAAGTTATAACAAGCAGAACCAATACAAGCAGTGATGATTAAAGTAATAGTAGCTGGTACTAAAACTTCGAATGCACGAGCAACTCCTGGTGGAACTTGTTCTGGCATTTTAATTTTTAATGCATCTTGTTTTTCAAAGAAGCAGAATAATTCAACAGATAACACACCAATAATCATACCAGTGAATAAACCAGTAGCTCCTAATTCGTTACCAGCAACACCAGTGAAAGCTTCTTTAGCTCCGTCTACCATGTGTGAAGTGTTTGTAACTGATAACCATGCAGCTAAACCTACTAAACCTGGAATGTAACCAGCTTTTTCAGCTCCCATGTTCCAAACACCGATTTCTTGGGCGATACCAAGAGTGATACCAACTGTGATACAGCTGATCGTACAGAAGTTAACAGCTTGGAATGCTGGGTTTAAGAAATCTAAAGCCATAATTGGTTTGAAGAATAAACCTAACCCAGTGCTTTCGTTAACCAATACGTTACACCATAAAACCCCAATTGCCCCAGCGATTGTTAAAGGCATGAAGTTTTGGAACGCATTTTTGATTGCAGATAAATATTTGTTTTGACCGCACCATGCACCGGCACGACCTAAGACATCTGCCATTTTGTCCATAATTATTTCCTCCCTTAATTAATTTTGACATGATTATCATAACGTGACATTTTTCTTTGTTAAAGGCTTACAATGGTTTTTGTTTTTTATTTACAACATTCTTTTTTCTTTAAAAAAATCGTGTAATTTATTTACAAAAACATAAAGAAAAAAATCATTTGTTAAAACAAATGATTTTCGTGTCATTTTATAAGTAGTCAAAAAAATACGGAAGGTATTTAATTTATTAAATAAATGACAATCTTTATTTTATATATAGGATAGAAATTGTACACCTTTTTAAAAGATTTAGAGAGTAATTTTCATTAATTCCTTTTCGGTACAATAAACGATGTAATTTATTTACAAAAACTTAACTAAAGATAAATGTTGGTAAGTATCTCTTGAAAAACTAATCAAATAGTGAAAAATTTAGAATCATATTTAAAATTACTGAATTTCAATGCACATAAGCTGTTGCCTATCTCTTTGAATATATGAAGAAATATCTTCTTTTGATAATATTTATTATGTTGATCTTTATATTTATAAAGCCCTATATAATTTCTTAAATATTTATCTGATATTCCTCGATACTTATATAGAAATAAATCTATCGATGAATGTAAATCATTTATCTTTTTAAGGGTATAACCATCTTTCTCTTTTTTACCTGATG
>NZ_PYLQ01000031.1 GCF_003024685.1 Faecalibacillus intestinalis
GTATGTCCAATTTTCAACGTGCAAGAAACAGAATCCTATATTCTCAAAATAAATATGAAACTTACACAATGAATGAACATACAGACAGAATAAAACGTATAGGAAATCCTAGAGGAACCTACAAAAAATAAAATAAAAATAGAAAACAAATAAAAGGAGGAACACCAGGACCAGACATCATCCTAATTTTCCTCTTAAAAAAGCACTGAATATTTTAGAGGGGATACTGATTTCACATCAATATCCCCCTTAATAATTTAGAGCGAATTTCGCTAAAGCACTCGATTATTTAGAGCGCCGAAAAAAGACTTGTTTTTCTACAATACATCACAATTTACATGCTCAATAAATTCAAGAAATGCTTTAGATTTTTGCGTATTCTTTAAATAAGCCATATAAAATGTTTGTTTTTCATCTATATCTTTAATTTTTATTTTTTTGATTGGCAACAAATCATAAACTGCCATATCAGGAACAATCGCTACCCCTAAATCATGACCTACAAAACCACCAACGACTTCATCTTCCTCTAATTCCATTGATATATGAGGATGTATTTTTGACTTTTCTAAAAGATGATCGATCATTGGACGAATTCCACTATTTTTAGTAAAAGTAATAAAAGGTAGATCTTCTATTTGTTTTAAATCAATTTCATCATTTTTAGCAAGTGGATGATTAAGACTGACGATTACATAAAACTCTTGTGTTACAACAGGTTTAAAAAATATATCTTGATCATCTACATAGGAACAAAAAACAATATCTAAATCATTTTTCTTTAAATCATGAATAAGATCATAAGAAAAACCACTATGGCATTGAAAGGTCACATTTTCATTTTGAAAAGAAGAAATTAGTTGGGGAATATAGCTCATCCCTAATCTTCTTACAAAACCAATATTTAAAGTTTCTTTTCCTTTTGAAATTTGTTTAATATTTTCTATAGAATCATCTAAACGATTAAGAATTGGCTCGATTTCTTTTAAAAAAAGTTTTCCATACTTTGTTAGAACAACATTTCTTCCCTTTTTTTCAAACAACGCAACATCTAGTTCATCTTCCAATAAATGAATGGCATGCGTTAAACTCGGTTGAGTAATATGTAATTTTAAAGCTGCTTTTGTATAATGTTCTTCTTGTGCTAATGTCGTAAAATAACGTAATTGATATAAATTCATTGTCATCACCTAATATGATTATACTAGGACTTCTTTTTCTTTTCGAGTACGTTTTTTAAATAATAAGCTAATTAAAACACCAACGATAATAAAAGCTGATCCCAATACAAATGAAGTTGTCAAAACTTCATGAAAAACAACAACTCCTAAAAATGAAGAAGTTAATGTTTGAATTGGATAAAAAGCACTACAAGTATTAGCAGGTAATAATGATAAACTTTTATTCCATAAAATATTCGTAAATGCCGTACAAACAACTCCCATATAAACAAGTCCTAAAACAGCACCTAAATCTACTTGAATAAGAGGGTGTGTCACTTGTACTTCTAAAAAGGAAACTGGAATATTACAAACTGTTGCAATCAACATTGATACTTTTGTAAGTGTTAATGCACTGTATTTATTAGAAATCTTTCTTGAAATAACGGACATAAACGCCCAACCAATAACTGCAATAAAAGAAATAAGAACTCCTAAAAACTGAATATTAGCTCCTGTACCTATAATCATATAAACCCCAGCCAATGATAATATAATACCAACAATTTTATTCATTTCTAATTTTTCATTTAAAATAATCATGGCCATCACACTAATAATCACTGGATTTAATGAATTAATAAGTGAAGCCATTGATCCACCGGCAATCTTAGTTCCTAAAAGTTGACAATCAACAGAAATAAAATAACCAATAAATCCCATAATAAAGAAATATTTATAATCACTTTTTTCAATTTTTTCTTTCTCACTTTTTAATGAGATTAAACTTAGTGCTATAAAAGCAATTAAATAGCGAAACATTGCTACTGTAAACGTAGGAATCTTTCCTAAAACAAATTGACTGACAACATACAAACTTCCCCATAACATAAATGTTGTCAATAAATATACATAAGATTTTTTCATTTTCTTCTCTCCCTTAGTTCTACAGTATACATTTTTATTTATATAAATAGAAATAGATAAAAATTATCAATTTGATAGTTTTTATCTATAATTTATTATTTTGTATAACATGTATAACCATTTCTACCTTGATTCTTTGTTTGATACAAAGCCTGATCAGCTAAATTATACAAGTCTTTAAATGTTGTTCCATGTTCAGGATAAAAGGCAATCCCAATACTACAAGAAATTGTTCCTTTAAAATTGTCAATTTCAATATTTCTTATCTTTTGACATATTTCTTGGGCTTTATTTATCGCATTTCCATGCTCTTGAATATCTTTAACAAAAACAATAAACTCATCACCACCTGCACGCCCTACAATATCCTCTATTGTAAAAGACTCTTTTAAAATTGAGCCAAAGTTTTTTAAAACTTCATCACCAATAACACGGCCATTTAAATCATTTACTGTTTTAAAATTATCAACATCGATCATAAAAAGTGCCCCTAATTGTTGAGAAGAATCATTTTTTAAATATGTACTAATTTCATTTTGCAATGTTTCCTTATTTTTTATACCTGTTAATGCATCGATACGTGCAAATTCTAATAATCTTTTTTGATGTTTATTGTTTACTTTATAAATTGTAAATAACAAAATCACTAACGCAAAAACAAATAAAGCAAAAAGCAAATATTCAGCATAAATGATAAATGTATAAGATTCCTGTGCTACATCTGCATCAATGTTATAACACATGATCCAATCATTGATTTTTAATGGATAATAAGCTATATAAGATGTTTTATTATTATAATTTAAAGTCATATAACCATTTTCTTGTTTAATCCATTTTTGTTTTAAACTTTGAAGATCATCCGGAGATAAAACATTGTATTCAGCAAAATAACTAAAAATACTTTCAGAAGCTAAAAAATCTTTATTTTTAACAGCATTATTATAAGTAATCAACTGCCCTTCTTTAGAAACAAGAAAGGCCGATCCTTTTCCATCATAAATACCTCTAAAAACAATTTTATTTAGATTCCCAATATCATAGCTACCACCTATAACTCCTACAATTTCTTTTTGTTGATCATAAATAGGTACCGCTATAATAACACGTGTCTCCCCTGCAATAACACTTTCAAGTGGAGCACTTAAGACTCTATTTCCCTTTAGTGCTTCTTGAAAATATTCACGTTGACTTACATTCTTTACGGCACCATTATCATAATGACTTTCTCCATTTTTATCAATAATTCCAACATTTTCTAATTTTGTATATTCTTTAATGGAATGAATTAAATTTATATTATCTTCGCAAAATAAATCTTGCTGGCTTATATGATTACCAACACCTTCAAGATATCGATATTGAATATCTATATACTGTTTTAAACTTTCTGTTTGTTTTTCTGTATTAACAACCACTTTATTAACAGATTCATTTTCTATATCTTTTTTTATATAAAAGAAAAACGAAATAGAACAAATCATTATAAAAACAATAAAAATCATCATTGCTTTTAAATATGCTTTAAAAGAGAGTTTATAAATTGCTTTTCTTTTCATATCGTTCACCATCTTTTCTTTAAAATATTTTACCATATTTAAACAAAGGTAAACAAAGATTTTAATAAAAAAAGAATTATAGTATCGCTATAATTCAATTAATTAAAAAACCTTGAGGATTTCTTGAGCAACAAATAACTCAGGAAATCAACTTTTGGCTTTTCTGTTGGTTATCAACTTTTTTAACTATTCTATTATTTTCACAAATGTTATATCATCTTCTTAAAATCAAATATATTTTCCAAATTCAATACGATAAAATCATTAATAACTCTTAGTTCTTTTCTACTTGTTTTTTTAATAAATCCATTAATCTTTTTTGTTTAGCGTAGAGTTTAATTATATTATAAACACGTCGATAAACAATTCGATAATCAAAAGGTCTTTTAATGTAATCAGATGCTCCCATCGCAAAACCTTTATTAATGACATTTGCTGAATCTTCACTTGAAATTAAAATAACAGGTATATCATCTAACCATTTTTCTTGTTCCATCCATTGTAAAACATCAAAGCCATCAATTTCAGGCATAATAATATCTAATAAAATCAAAGAAATTCCCGAACCATATTGTTTAATATAGTCAATACATTCTTGCCCATTTGTAGCTTCCAATAAATAAAAATCATCTTTTAATATTTCATAAAGAATTGCACGATTTAACTCAGAATCATCAACAATAAGAATTGTTTGTTTAGTATCATTTCTATCAGAATAATACTGATGATCTAATTCTGTAAATATGCAATTCTTTTTTCTTTTAGCATGGTATAATAAATGATCTGCCAAAGAAACTGCTTCTTCAATTGTCCCTGTTTGATACATTGTAATCCCTGCACTCAAAGAAAATTGAACACTTTCATACCTTCTGATTGTTGCATGATGAATATTTTCTAAAATATTTTGCATAATTAAATAAAGATCTTCTATTTCAATATTTGGCAAATAAATAATGAATTCATCTCCACCATAGCGAATAAGTTTATCTTGATTTCTAAGTGAATTCTTAATATGTTCAACAATCATTTTAAGAACCCTATCTCCGAAATCATGACCAAATGTATCATTATAAATCTTAAAATCATCCACATCGAGCATAACAATTCCTGCAGGAGTTGTTTGATGTTTTATTTTTTCTTCATAAAAACGTCTATTATAAGCACCTGTTAATACATCTAAATAAAAATCATCGTGTTTACCCAAATACTTTAAAATAAGATTGCTATTTTCTTGTCGCGATAACTCTAGTTGTTCGTCTAAACAACAAATAATTTCCATTACATATTCTTTTTGATCTACAACATAGTATTTAGAAATGACATGATAAAGTTTATCTTTACAATATTCTAATTTTGTACAATCTTTTTTTAAACGAAATGCTTCTATTGTACTGCTTAAACAATTAGAGTTCATTTGATTTAAATCTGTTTTTTCAAAAAGATGTACATTTGGATATAGTTCTTGATAACAAGCCATTTTATATAAAAGTTCTTTCATTGTTATTTTACTATTTTGCATGTTTTTTCCCTCAATATGGTTTTATTTTAAAAAAAGAAGCATAAAAATTCAATGAATATATCTAAAAAAGAGAAGAATATGTGATTTTAGATAAATAACATCCTTTTTCTTTTTATTGAAAATATTATTTTAAAACAGAAATAATAACTTCCTCAACCTTTTTTACATCAATTGGTTTAGCAATATGATCATTCATTCCTTTTGAAATTGCCATTTTTCTATCTTCTTCAAAAGCATTAGCAATTAAAGCAACAATTGGAATATGAACCTTTCCTTCATCAGATAATTCTCTAATTGTTTCCGTTGCCTTATAACCATCCATATGAGGCATTTGAACATCCATTAAAATCAAATCATAGCTTTTAGCAGGCATTTGTTCCATTTTAGCCACACATTAAATCCCATCTTCAACACGTTCAACTATTAATCCCATATCTTCTAAAATCGTTATCGCTATTTCTGCATTCAAATCATTATCTTCAGCCAATAAAACGTATTTCCCTTTTGACACTCCCCATGTCTAAAGACAGGAGATTCTTGCTACCTGCCAACATTGTTGGCTGACCAGTTCATTTCTGATAGGTCGCAGTGCAAGTTAGGGGTATGCCATTACCCTTCCTAGAGCAGAACCTATAGTTCTCTAGGCAGTATATCTGTTACCAATATACTCAGTTGAGTTGTATATATTTATAGCTCCTAGCAAATCCCTGTGTGTTTGATATCCACATCTGCATATATAATTTCTATCTTTTGCATGTTGGATTCTTCCACTTATCGGACAGATCTGACTTGTATATACTGGATCTACATACTCAACTTTTATGCCTGCCAGTTTTGCTTTGTATTCTACAAATGTAGCTAGTCTATAGAACGACCATGTATGCAGGCTATGATTGTTTTTTCGACTTGTTCTTGTCGTTGAGCGGATGTTTTGTAGTCGCTCTAATTTGATTACTGAGATATCATGTGCTTTTGCTGTATTTACAATTTCACGACTTAGCTTATGATCTGTATCTTTCATGATACGTTGTTCTTTGTTGTTGGTTTTGACAACCGCCAGCGTGTAAGAAATCAAAGATATAATCCCCAAAATTCCTAAATAATTAATCAATGTTCTTTTCATCTTTACCACCAAATTCCTTACTAAACCAACAAATATAATTATCTAATATATCCTCGTTAAATTTATTTCCTGCACTTTTCCTATCTAATTGATAATCAATCAAAGAATGTATTGTCATTGTAAAAGAGATAGCTGCCTGATCAATGTCTTTTACAAATATTTTTTGATGAACTTGTAATGCATAAAAAAGATTTTTTGTTGCTAAAATCATTTTTTCTGTTTCCTCACACATAATTTGAGCAGCCACAACATTTGTAGTGCGTGTGGAATAAATGATTTTATAAAACGAAAACATTTCACTTTGTGTACTCATCTTACAATAATTATGAACCATTAATTTTAAAACTTCTTCTAGACTTTTATCTTTGACAAGTTTTCCATAATCAAGATCCGTTATTTTTAGTTTTTCTTTTGCTTGTGTTCTTAAATAATCATACATTGCCTTTACAATTTCATCCTTCGAACGGAAATGATTATACAATGATGGTTTCTTTATCCCTAATTGCGTCGCTATTTGTGACATTGAAACATTGTCTACTCCATTTTTAGACGCTAACATAAGTGTCGCCTGAATAATTTCTTCTTTCCTCTCCATATCTATCCACTTCCTTATGTTAGTTATATTACTACCTATTGTTAGTTTAATCAATAAAAATTTAACAATTTCCTAGCTTTAACCATTATTTCATGACATTCTCATAAAGATTTTATTTTATTTGTCACCCAAAAAAATACATATATTCACAAAAAAGTAGAGACACTTTTTCAAAAAACTTGATTTTTCAAGGTTTTTGAGACGTATCTCTACTTAAATATTTATAATATTTTATTTAACGACAATGTTTACAATTTTATTTTTAACCACAATTACTTTAACGATATCTTTACTGTCAGTATGTGCTTTAACGTTTTCTTGTTGGAATGCTAATTCTTTAACAGTTTCATCATCTGCATCTTTAGCAACTTCAATTTTAGCTCTTAATTTACCATTAACTTGGATACCCATTTGAACAGTATCACTAACTAACATTTTTTCATCATATGTTGGCCATGGTTCATAAGCAATTGAATCATTGTGTCCTAATTGTTGCCACATTTCTTCACAGATATGAGGTGCAATACATGAAAGCATTTTAATAAAGTTTTCAGCATATTCTTTATAAACATGTTCAGCTTTATAACATTCATTAATGAAAATCATCATTTGTGAAATAGCTGTATTGAAACCTAATTTTTCAAAATCATCAGTAACTTTTTTAACTGTTTGATGATATACACGATCTAAACTATGATCATTTTCATCAGATAATTTACCAGTTTCAATCATTAAACGATAAACACGGTCTAACCATTTACGAGAACCATCTAATCCATTTGTTGACCAAGGAAGTGATGCTTCAAGTGGTCCCATGAACATTTCGTATAAACGAAGTGAATCTGCACCATGACTAGCAACGATATCATCAGGGTTAACAACGTTACCTCTTGATTTAGACATTTTTTCGTTGTTATCTCCTAAAATCATACCTTGGTGTACTAAACGTTGCCATGGTTCTTTACATTTAACAACACCACAATCATAAAGAACTTTATGCCAGAAACGAGAATATAATAAGTGTAATACCGCATGTTCTGCTCCACCTACATATAAATCAACTGGTAACCATTTATCTAATAATTTTGGATCACAAATTTGTTCACTATTGTGTGGATCAATATAACGAATATAATACCAACATGACCCAGCCCATTGAGGCATTGTATTTGTTTCACGACGTCCTTTTTGTCCATCAATTTCTACTTCTAACCAATCTTCACAATTAGCAAGTGGCGATTCACCACTATCATGAGGTTGGAAGTTTTTAGTTGCTGGTAATTCTAATGGAAGTTCTTCTACTGGAACTGTACGCATTGTTCCATCTTCCATATGAACGATAGGAATTGGTTCACCCCAATAACGTTGTCTTGAGAATAACCAATCTCTTAATTTATAAGATACTTTCTTTTGTCCACAATGATGTTCTTGTAACCAATCTACCATTTTATCAATAGCTTCTTGTTTTCCAAGACCATTTAGCCATTCAGAGTTAATATGAACACCATCTTCTGTATAAGCTTCTTCTTCGATATTTCCACCTTCTAATACTGGAATGATTTCAATACCGAATTTTTTAGCAAATTCATAGTCACGATCATCATGTGCTGGAACAGCCATGATAGCTCCTGTACCATAACTTGCTAGTACATAATCAGAAATCCAAATTGGGATTTTTTTACCATTTACTGGATTGATTGCATAAGCTCCAGTAAAGACACCTGTTTTATCTTTATTAAGTTCTGTTCTTTCTAAGTCAGATTTACTAGCACAACTTTCTTTATAAGATTCAACATCTGCTTTTTGTGCTTCGGTTGTAATTTCTTCAACATATGGATGTTCTGGTGCCATAACACAGTATGTTGCCCCAAATAATGTATCACAACGTGTTGTAAAGACTGTAAATACTTTATTTGTTCCATCAATTTTGAAATCAACATTTGCCCCAATAGATTTACCAATCCAGTTACGTTGCATTTGTTTTGTAGCTTCTGGCCAATCTAAGTCATCTAAATCGGCCAATAATCTTTCTGCATATTCAGTGATTTTTAAAACCCATTGACGCATTGGTTTACGAATAACAGGATACCCTCCACGTTCACTCTTACCATCAATAACTTCTTCATTTGCAAGAACGGCTTTTAATTCTGGACACCAGTTAACTGGAATTTCATCAATATAAGCTAATCCTTGATCATATAATTTTGTAAAGATCCATTGTGTCCATTTATAATATTCAGGATCACTTGTTGCAATTTCACGATCCCAATCATAAGAAAATCCTAATGATTTAATTTGTTTTCTAAAAACATCAATATTTTTCTTTGTAAATTCTGCAGGATGATGACCTGTTTGAATTGCAAATTGTTCAGCAGGTAATCCAAATGAATCAAATCCCATTGGATGTAATACATTATATCCTTGCATTCTTTTCATTCTTGATACGATATCTGTTGCAGTATATCCTTCAGGATGTCCTACATGTAAACCATTTCCAGATGGATATGGGAACATATCCATACAATAATATTTAGGTTTTGAATCATCATAACAATCTGTTTTAAATGTTTTGTTTTCGTCCCAATATTTTTGCCATTTTGGCTCTATTTTTGTGTGATCGAACGGCATAATTTTTCCTCCTTAAATATAAAAAAGCGTCCTTATCTAAGGACGCCAATTTCAACGCGATACCACCTTAGTTCTAGAATAAAATTCTAGCACCTCAAAACTTTAACGCAGTTCTACGATATTTTTTACTTTATTCAAAAATACATCTCCTAGGCGAGTTCACAAATACTATAATCAGTTTTCACCACCCACTGACTCTCTAAATATAGGGGATTTGCTAGTACTCCTATTCATTGATTTTGCTTTTCTATTATACCACATCACATACTTTATGCAATAAAAAACTCCCTAACTCTTTAAAGCTTCTATAATTTCTATCTGTTTTACTTTTTTAATTGGGATCAAACAACATAATAATGTTAAAATAAGTACTCCTATAAAAACACCTAAAAGCACATTATTTTGTATAACAAAAAATTCATCCATCAAATCTGAAATACTTTTTTGAATCAACTGATTAGCAAAAATAAATAACTTTTTTAAAACAATCATTGCTTCTATAAATGCTGTGCAGGAAATACCTAGACCTTGACACAAAACAAGAGTTATCATCTGCCATAATGAAGCCCCCAATGTTTGTAAAATAGCAAAATATTTTTTTCTTTTAATGACCATCAAATATAAAACAACACCTAATAAAAAGCAAGCTGTTACAACTGCTAAAGAACTAAAACAATAAAGGATCCATTCAATTTGTTGAAATTTTTCATCGATGCTTGAAGATAATGAACTATTTGCAAGTTTAAATTGATATAAAGGATATTTATTTTTTAAATCTTTTAAAATATTTTTATCTTTCACTTGTAAAAAAGCAGTTTGCCCTACTTCTATTTGATAAAGTTCTTTTAACATTTGACTCATTGCATATTCATTAAAATAAACGGTCTCCATTAAAGTCTTTTTATTTTCAATCCCTACAATTTTAACTTTATAAAAACAAATTCTATTTTGATATTCAAAAAACAAATATACATCTTTATTTATTAAATCCTTCTGATGCGATAAATATAAAAGTTGTTCATAAGTAGACTTAGATAAAATGATTTCTTGAGCATTTTTTATCTTTCTTCCTTGAATTTTCTTTTGTGGTTGCTGAATATAATCAGAAATATAAAGTGTTTTTTTCGTTTGATATTTTTTAGAAAAAGAGATTCCTAAAAAATCCACCTGATCATTTTGTAAAAAACGGTATTGAATTGCTGGATGTTGAATTTGTTTCAAATCATCCATCTTGAACATTTGATTATTTTTCTTTTTTAACATAATGGTTGTTGAAGGAATAATTTGTTCTAATTGCTGATGAATTTGTTTTTGTGTTGATTGAGTCAATGAAAGGGTCAATAAAATACTTAAAAGTGCTAAAAATAAAACTTGTACAACAATAAAAGAACTCTTCCACGTCATTTTCAATTCTTTCAATATAAATTGTAAAAAAGATCTTTTACTTGTTTTTTCTTCTTGTTTTTTTCTTTGCGTTATTGGATTTTGATGAATTAATTTTAATTGATAATCTTTTATTTCATAGAGATAATCATGGTATTTTTTAGCAAGTATTTCATCATGACTAATAACAATCACTAATTTTTCTTTAGACAGTTGTTTTAATATTTTAAAAATTTCTTCACTATTTTTTGCATCTAAAGCACCTGTTGGTTCATCACATAAAATAATGGGATGCTTAGCAATAAATCCTCGATAAATAGCGACTCGTTGTTTTTGACCTCCAGATAAAATTGCTGTTTTATAACGTTGTAAGTCTTTTATTTTTAAACGTTCTAAATAATATTCTTTTTTAAAAATCATTATTCTTTTAAAATACGAAATGAGATTTACATTTTCTTTAACATTCATTTCTTCTATTAAATAAAACTGTTGAAAAATAAAACCAATGTATTTTCTAATATAATGTGATATTTGTCGAATATCTTGCCCATCAATTTCAATCACACCTTGATACTCATTATCCAAACCTCCTAAAATATTTAAAAGTGTCGATTTGCCACTACCGCTTTTACCAACAATGACATACATCCCTGTTTCTTGAAATGTCATAGACATCTCCTTGAATAAAGGTCGATCAAAAGACTTCGTTACATTCTTAATTTCTAACATCCTATTCCTCCCTTAAACACTCATACATTTTTATTTTTTTCATCTTTAAAACTATAAATAGACTTAATAAAATTCCTTGCACGATATATCCCAAAAGATAAAAGAAATATAACATAAATGACCATTGAAACTCTCTTGGTAAAACAAACAAATGGTTTATGCCCCAGATCTTTTTAGAAATATCAAAAAATGAAATGATTTTTAAAACTCCACTAGAAACCAAACAAGAAACTATTCCAATTGAAATCATCATTAAGCTTATTTTTTTTAAAATAAAAAATGCTAAATGATTATTTTGATAACCATTAGCAAGCATGATGGCATATATTTTTTGATTTTCATAAAGCATCGATAAAACCATATATCCCATTAAAACGATTGCAATCATAAAACTTAAAAAAATAAAAACAAAACTAACCTTTTTAAAAAGATCAATAACTTTAAAATAACTTTCATATTCTTCATAAATAGGTGCTATACCTTGATATTGAACTGATAAATGCGTTAAATAATCTTTCATATATTTATGATTTTTAACATAGACAATACTCGTTGAAACATCAATGCATTGAAGGGCTATTTCATTGGATAATGAATGATAATAAAGAACAGGTTCTTGATAATCATCTTGAATTACTCCTTTGATTTTTAATGTATATTGATGATGATTAAGTTTATAAATAAGTTTATTTTGTTTTATTTTGGTAATTAAAGCGTGATTGACATAAACTTCATTTTGCTTTGTTTTTTTGTTAATTGAAAAAGATTGAAAGTTTTTAAGGCCTTCAATCTTTCCTATATCTAAATGATATTGATATTTTCCTTTCAGTTTTGTTATTTCTTTTTCTTTAAAGGGTTCTTGATTTTTCTTTTGAATCATAACTAAATTATTATTCATTGCTTGATTATATTGTTTTTGATAATAACCATTAAATCCTTCTAAACCAGTAATAATGAGCGTCATTGCTAGTACCATATAAATTTGTGAAACAAACATCATCACCCATTTCTTTTTATCTTTTAAAATCATTTGGATCATTTCTTTAAACAATAATCCACATTTTGTTTTTCTTATTTCATAACGTGAATATAATTGATGGTTCCAATCATAATGATGTTTTAAACATTCAAAATTCAAATGATAAGGTGTATATTTTGAAATTTTTTGATCATGAGAAACAATAAGAATAAGGCGTCTTTGACTCGCTTTTTTAAAAAAACGATAAACTTTTTGACGATTTATTTCATCTAAAGCTCCTGTCGGTTCATCACATAAAATAATAGGACTTGAACATAATAAAGCACGAATAAGGGCCACGCGTTGTTTTTGCCCACCTGATAAATTCTTTACCTTTTGATTTACTAGTTCATTTAATTCAAAGATTTCTAATAATTCTTGTAACTGTTTTTCTACAACCTTTATTCCTTTTAAGTGACAATAAAATAAACAGTTATCTTTAACACTCAAATAATCAATTAACTGATAATTTTGATAAACAAAACTAATAACAAGTTGTCGATAATCTTTAATATCTTCTATTTTTACTTGATTAAAAAGAATCTTTCCCTCATAGTCTTGATCCAATCCTGCTATTAATTGTAAAAGTGTTGATTTTCCACATCCACTTTCCCCTGTAATAGCAATCAAACCATAATCAGGAAAATGAATATTCAAATTTTCAAAAATAACTCTTTCTCCTTCAATTGTTTTAAATTTTTTTGTGACATTCTTTAACTCTAATCCCATTTTCTTACTCCTTATGTTATAATTGCTTCGGTGATAAAATGAATCAATTTAAATACTCTTTAGATAACAAACGTTATCATACTTATAACTATTATTTAAAAAACAAATACCATCAAAAAGTCGCTAAAGTTGCACTAAATGCTGATTTTACCTGTCCTAATCGTGATGGAACAAAAGGCTATGGTGGTTGTATTTTCTGTAGTTCATCAGGATCTGGAGATTATGCTGGAAATGTTCATGATCATTTAGAAAAACAATTTCAAACAATCTCTCAAGTCATGAAAAGAAAATGGCCTGAATGTGCTTATATTGCTTATTTTCAAGCCAATACAAATACCTATGGTCCATTAGATAAAATAAAAAAAATGATTGCCCCTTTTTTAAACAAAGAAGATGTTAAGGGAATTGCCCTTGCTACAAGACCTGATTGTTTAAATGAAGAAATCGTTCAATATTTAAGTACCATCAATAAACAAAAAGATGTCTATATTGAACTAGGTTTACAAACGATCCATGAACAAACAAGTAAACTTATTAATCGTGGTCATACTTTTCAAGAATTCTTGGACGGTTTAGCATTATGTAGAAAATACAACCTTGAAGTATGTGTCCATATCATCAATGGTCTTCCTTTTGAAACAAAAGAAATGATGATTGAAACAGCTAAAACCTTAGGTCAATTAGATATTCAAGCACTTAAAATACATATGTTATTCGTTGTTAAAAATACAAAACTTCAACAAATGTATGAAAATCATGAATTTAACATGCTCTCTCGTCAAGAATATATTGATATCGTAGTAGAACAACTTCGTTACATTAAACCTGAAATCGTTATCGAAAGATTGACTGGTGATGGTAAAATCGATGATTTAATTGCTCCTTTATGGTCCATTAAAAAGGTAACTATTTTAAATGATATTGATAAAAAAATGAAAGAACTTGATGTTTATCAAGGTGATCTATATAAAAAATAGCCCAGTTTTTCTGGACTATTTTTTACACTATTATTATACATCATTTTTTAAGCTATTTTGTCTCAAATTTGTTTCAAATTTGTCTCAAAAAACACTAACCTATTATAGTTGGTTAGTGTTTTTACATCATACCTATTCAGTTTCGATAAGACCGTAATCTCCATCATTACGACGGTATACAATACTAATAGCATCTGTTTCAGTATCACGATATACGAAGAATGAATGTCCAATTAATTCCATTTGCATAATTGCTTCTTCCATATCCATTGGTTTTGGAGTAATTGTTTTTGTTTTTACTAATACGTCTTCTTCTTCATCTTCTAAAGGTTCAATTGATGCTAAATTGAATGCAAGTTTATTATCTTTAGATTTTCTGTTTAATCTAGTTTTATACTTTCTAATTTGACCTTCTAATTTATCGATAACTAAGTCAATTGCATTGTATAAATCTTGATCCACAACTTCTGCTCTTAAAAGTACATATTCAGTAGGAATTGTCACTTCAATTTTTTGTCCGTAAGGATAAGTTCTTACAAGTACTTTGGCTTCAACATTTTCACTTACAATGAAGTATTTGTCTAATTTTGATAATTTTTCACTGACTTTTTCTTCAATTGCTTCAGTAATTTCAATGTTCTTTCCTCTTAATGTAATTTTCATAATTAATTCCTCCTTTTTGATAACTATATTATACTATAAACTTTTCTAAATTCCTACTTTAATATGCTTTTTTATCCTGTTTAAAAAATACACATAACAAAAAAAGCTCAATTCATGAGCCTTTTTCTACATATATTTTTTTAAATTTTCTACCTTATCTAATTGTTCCCAAGGTAAATTTGCCTCAGGTCTACCAAAGTGTCCATAAGAAGCTGTCTTTTTATAAATTGGTGTTCTTAAGTTTAAGGTATGAATAATTCCTGCTGGTGTTAAATCAAATTCTTGTTTAATTGCTTCAAGAATCACATCATGAGGTACTTTTTCAGTTCCTTTTGTATCAATATAAATAGATGTTGGTTCTTTTACACCAATTGCATAAGATAATTGGATTTCAAGTTCATCACACATATTGGCCGCAACAACGTTTTTAGCAATATAACGTGCCATATAAGCAGCAGAGCGGTCTACTTTTGTTGGATCTTTTCCAGAGAAAGCTCCTCCTCCATGACGTGCATATCCACCATATGTATCAACAATGATCTTTCTTCCAGTAAGACCTGTATCTCCATGAGGACCACCAATAACAAAACGTCCTGTAGGATTGATTAAAACACGATAATCTGTATTCATATCATATTTTTTAACAACGGCATCCATAATGTTTTCTTTAACGAATTTTTTAAATTCTGATTCATCAAAATCATCATCATGTTGAATGGACATTAAAATAGTATCAATTACTGGTTTTTCATCTGTATAATCAATTGTCACTTGTGCTTTCATGTCAGGTCTAGCCCATTTAAAAGTCCCATCATGTCTTAAAGTTGAAGCGTAACGAACTAAATGATGCGCAATTGAAATAGCAAGAGGCATATAACCTTCAGTTTCTTTTGTCGCATAACCAAACATAATACCTTGATCTCCTGCTCCACCAACTTCTTCATTTGTTCCAAGAGCAATATCACTTGATTGACTATCCATGACAACTTCAACTTTACAAGTTCTATAAT
The DNA here is from genome assembly GCF_003024685.1 of Faecalibacillus intestinalis. GTDB lineage: Bacteria > Bacillota_I > Bacilli_A > Erysipelotrichales > Coprobacillaceae > Faecalibacillus > Faecalibacillus intestinalis. Next base: position 16,021 of record NZ_PYLQ01000031.1, read on the forward strand.
CCATTCCTTTAGCTTCATCATCATAGCCAATTTCTTTTAAAACATTTCTTGCCACAGCTTCATAATCCACTTTCGCATTTGTAGTAATTTCTCCACCAATGACAACTAAGTTTGTTGTCGCAAAACATTCACAAGCAACACGTGAGTTAGGATCTTGTTTAAAACATTCATCTAAGATGGCATCACTGATTTGATCACATACTTTATCAGGATGTCCTTCTGATACAGATTCTGACGTAAATAAAATTCTTTCTTTCATTTTCTTCCTCCTTAAATAACAAATAAAAAAGCTTCCTAAAGAGAAAGCCGTTAGGAAGCTTTCTCTTATTGTTCAAGAATAAACTTGCTCAGTAAAGGCACCTTCTAACATATAGGGTTGCCACCACTTCATCGATCTTCATCTCATGGTTCTTAATAAGAGTCCTTTTTATTTTATTGATATTCTTCTTTTTTTAACGATGTCATTTTCTCTATGAGTTCATCTTCCAAACCAATTTCTTTCAAAATATGAGCGATTTTGATTTGTTGTTCTTTTCGATCATTCAATTTAATCACCTAAAATAAGTGTGTTTCATAAATTGAAATTTATGATGAATTCAATGACTAAAACATAATATTACAAACTCTCTATAAATGCAAGACATTTGTACTATAATGAACTAGAAATATTTTGAACTTCTAAAACACCAGGTACTTCTTCCATTAAAATTTGTTCAACACCATCTTTTAATGTTTCATCAATCATGGTACATCCAGCACATGCTCCTAGCATTCTTACATAAACAATCCCATCTTTAAAATCAACATATTCAATATCTCCACCATCTCTTTGTAGATAAGGTCTTAATTTATGAATGACATTTTTTATTTGTTCTTCAATATTTTCCATTTTTGCAAACTCCTTTTTTACTTATTAAGTATATCATATAAATCCTACCATATTTTATATTTTTTCCTTATTAAATACAACACATATGCTTAAATTGTGCTATAATAGTGCCGCAAGGAGTGAAATCAAATGACAAAACTCATCAAACGAGGGGATATCATTGATGTTAAAATAACCGGTATTCAACCTTATGGCGCTTTTGCTCTTTTACCTGATAATTCAACAGGATTGATTCATATCTCAGAAATATCAGATAAATTCGTTAAAAGTATTGCCAGTTATGTGCATATTAATGATATTGTGAAAGTAAAAGTCATTGATTTTGATCATTCTAGCAATCACGCCAAATTAAGCTTGAAAGCTGTTGACAATCGTTTTCGAAGAAAAGACAAGAAACTCGTCTATAAAAATCCACGAAAACCAATTGTAGAAACACCTAAAGGTTTTTTACCTTTAGCTCAAGCAATGGAAGAATGGTTAAAACAAGGTGTAATGGAGGAAAACTAAATGATCACATTAGATTTATCAAAAGCAAAATTAGCTGAAGATTTAGGATCATACAAAGAAAAAGTAGCAGAAATTCATGATATGATTCGAAACAAAACAGGTGCTGGTAACGATTTCCTTGGTTGGGTTGAATTACCAGAAAACTATGACAAAGAAGAAGTTCAATTAATGAAAGAAACTGCTGCTAAATTAAGAGAAAAAGTAGACGTATTATTAGTATGCGGTATCGGGGGATCTTATTTAGGAGCACGTGCTGCTATTGAAGCAATCAATGGTTTATATTCAGATGATAAAGTTGAAATCATCTATGTAGGAAATACTTTCTCTTCAAATTATATTCATCAAGTTGCTAAATATATTGAAGACAAAGATTTCGCTATCAATGTTATTTCTAAATCAGGAACAACAACTGAAACATCTATTTCTTTCAGAATCTTCAAAGAAATGTGTGAAAAGAAATATGGTAAAGAAGGAGCTCGTGAAAGAATCGTAGCTACTACTGATAGAGAAAAAGGTGCTCTTAAAAAATTAGCTACTGATGAAGGTTATGTAACATTCGTTGTACCTGATGATATCGGTGGACGTTATTCAGTATTAACGGCTGTAGGTTTATTCCCTATCGCTATGGCTGGTATCGATATTGATGAAATGTTAAAAGGTGCTAAAGATGCAATGGTTAAATATAACGATGCAAACATCGAAACAAATGATGCTTATCGTTATGGTGTAGCAAGACAATTGTTAAATAAAGCTGGATATTCAGCAGAAATGTTTGTAACTTATGAATTACAATTAAATAACGTTGCTGAATGGTGGAAACAATTATACGGTGAATCTGAAGGTAAAGAAAATAAAGGTATCTTACCTCATAGTGCTGTATTCTCTACAGATTTACATTCATTAGGACAATTTATCCAAGAAGGTTCTAAAGTTTTATATGAAACAATCTTCGAAGTTAAAAATCCACAAAATGATATGATTATTCCAAGTGATCCAGATGATTTAGATGGTTTAAATTACTTAGCCGGAAAATCAGTTGATTATGTTAACAAAAGAGCTTGTGAAGGTACAATCGATGCTCATGTTAATACTGGTAATGTACCAAACATCATTATTTCATTAGATAAAATGGATGCTTATGGATTTGGTTACATGGTTTATTTCTTCGAAATGTCATGTGCAATGTCAGTTTACTTCTTAGGAGTAAACCCATTCAACCAACCTGGTGTTGAAGTTTATAAGAAAAATATGTTCAAATTATTAGGTAAACCTGGTTATTAAAATCAAAGAAAGTAGATTTGTTCTACTTTCTTTTTTTTTACATATTTTATAATGGTGATATGATGAAAAAAGGAAAATATATTTTAATTATGCTTTCACTTTTTATATGTGCTTATCTTTTTTCAAATCGTATGACCCCTAGAATTGAAAATATTGCCAGTAAAGAAATAAATCAATTTATTCAGATACTTATCAATCATACTTCATTTACTCAAAAAATAGATACACATAAACTCTATAAAAAAGAAAATAATTCCATCAGTTTTCAAATGAATTATATCAATGATATTGCCTCTAATTACATCCATAATCTTGAAGAAACTCTTTTAAAGCTTGAAGAAGGCTCTTACCAAGAAAACAATCATTCTCCATACAATAAAAAACTCTTAAAAATCAATCAACAAAAAGGTATTGTTGCACGTATACCTATCGGTTCTCTTACCAATAATATTTTCTTACAAGATCGAGGTCCATCTTTTTCCATTAAATATAAAACTCTCTCTTTAACTTCTTCAAATATTGATAAAAAAATTAAAAATTATGGGATCAATCATCTTGCTATCTCTATTGATTTAAATGTTACAATTGTTTTACAAATTCTTGTTCCCTTATATCATGAACATTTTAAAGAAAATTATACGATTCCTCTTGTTTATGAAGTCATTGAAGGTGAGGTTCCCTCATGGTATCAAAATTAAGTATTTTAAAAACATATTATCATCTTCCTTTAGAAGATCAATTTTCATTTACTTATGAAGATGAACATTATTATTTAACAAATAAACCTTTTCCTTTATATTATCAAAAATACATTTCTTTACTTCAAATCAATCCCTTTAAAATCATTAATAATATTTACCAACAAAAAAACTCTCAAGGATACATCCTTTATCAAGTACAAAGCATTCCTCTAGATATCCAAAAAATCATTTCCCTATCACTCATCCCTCAAGAAACAAAAACAATAAAAGAAATAAAAAAAGAGTGGATTCAATATTATGAATCTATTCTTATCTATACACCTTTAAATTCTCTAGAATATCAAATCATCTATTATTCTCTATTTACTCTTTGTCAGCTTTCTATCGAACTTTTAAATCATTATTTCTTGTCCACAACAGCCATTAACCTCTCCTATCAACATAAAAATATTCATTCATATGAAGATGTTTATCTTATAGAGAATATAAACCTCAATTTATACATTCATGATGTTTTCTATTTATATCTAAACAATACAATCACAATCAATCAATTAGAACAGATAATCAATGAATATAATCTCACTTCAAAAGATCTACAAATTCTTTTATGTTATGCGCTTTTTCCTCAAATGTGTCTTGTACATTTCCATGAAGATTCTTTAACAAAAAAAAGGAGAAGATTAGTAAAATATAATAAAAAATTGTATTCTCTCATTCTTCTCCTTCAAAAATATATTCAAATCCCACCTCTTAAATGGATAAAATAAAACTACCGATAAAATTTTCGGTAGTTCTCTATTTATAATATTATGTACTTATTTATTCATTTTTACATATTCTTCTAAACATATTCCTAATTCATTGATCTTTTTAGCGTGAACTTTTCCAACATAACGATAATGCCATGGCTCATAGCCTACTTTAGTAATACTATTTTTATTTATTGGATACCGCAGGATAAAACCATATTTCCAACTATTTTTAATCAACCATTGTTATTCGGCTGTTTTTTCTTGACTAGGATCAAGACGTTGATTTTTCATAGAGACAATATCTATTGTTAAACCTAATTGATGTTCACTTGTTTTTGATCTTGCTACCCAAAAAAACAGCTTTATCTAAATCTTCTGTTTTTGAATATCCTTGATTTAAGTATTGATTTACTTTGTTTTTATAAAGATATTCTTGCTTTTTTTGTGTTCGATAGAAAGAACAAATCAGTAAGTTTAAACCTTCTTTTTTTGTCGTTTGTAACATCTCCATTAAATCTTTATTAATTCGTCGATCAACTACTTGTCCATTGTTCAACGATACTAAATCAACTTACCAATTTTCAGGTAGACTATTTTCATAATTAACCAATGTCAACAATTCATCGTGATTAACACTATTGTCTGAATTTTCTTGTTTGTTTTTGATTTTACTAGCAGCAAACAATTGATTACTATTTTGCTGAAGTTGTTTACTCATTAAAAAAATAAACTTGTAATCAATCCACCAATTACCCACACAACAACTAATACTTTTATTTTTTTCGTTTTGTGCTCCTTTCAATAAAAAACGCATCTTTTTTACACTTTTCAGTGTATAAAAAAGATGCGTAGAAACATCACCAAAGAAGTATCAAAGTTGTATCAATAACTAGAACTATCTGTAATATATGTTTGATTATCACCCATTTTAAATAAATATTTATGTATTTCTTTTTCAGTTAAACCTAAATGTTTTCTTCCAAAAGTATATATTTCTATATTTTCTTTATCGCCGTGTTTTTTATTGTAATAATCATATTGATATATCAAATGTGTATCTGCATCATTTATAGCATTAAAAAATCCTTGTTCATTTGTAAAACCCACTTGATAAACACATACATTTTTTTAAGAATCTAAAACATTACTATATCGTTTCACTGTATAGTTGTAACATACATAATTTTCATTAAAATCAAATTCTGTCAAAATGCCTAGATTTTTTAACAACCAAAAGCTTACTCGTTTAAACATCTAATCTCTCATTTTTTATTTTTTCAACTTGAAGATGTCCAATTAATTGATTATTTTGTATTTTAGAAGTTGTTAATGGAACTAATGGGATAATAATCAATAAAGTGACAGCAAGCAGAAACTTCATTCTGTATTTACACTTCTTCATGCTTCTTTGATCTTACTTAATTCATTTTTTTCCATACCACAACCATTATCTTCAATTATAAACTGATACCCCCTTTCTACTGGATGACCTTTTAAAGATATTCTAGCATTTCCTCCTACTGCTTTACGGGCGTTATCAAGTAAATTTAAACACACCGTTTTTATCAAATCCGGTTCAATAGAGAGCTCTCCAGGTTCAATTATAGTAGAAAATCGAATATGATTTTCTTTCATCAATAAATCCACTTTATCCTCAATTCCTTGGAAAAAAACTTTTGCAGAAATCCTATACACCTTAAAATATTGTTTTTTTAAAACAATCAATTCCAATAACTTCATTGACATTGATTCTAATCGTTTTCCCTCTTCAACAATCAATATTTTATACATGGAATCACCTCAATTTCCACCTTACATCTAAGTTGCATCATACTTCATCATTTTAATAAAAAAACACACCTACATAGTAAGTGTGTTAGCTCCTTCATGGAGCGGGTGATGGGAATCGAACCCACGTAGTCAGCTTGGAAGGCTGAAGTTCTACCATTGAACTACACCCGCATTGAATGGTGCCCAGGGCCGGAGTCGAACCGGCACGGATTTTAAGGTCCGCAGGATTTTAAGTCCTGTGCGTCTACCAATTTCGCCACCTGGGCTTATTCAGTTAAATGGTGACCCGCAGGCGACTCGAACGCCTGACCCTCTGATTAAAAGTCAGATGCTCTACCAACTGAGCTAGCGGGTCATACCTTATGGCTGGGGTAGCTGGATTCGAACCAGCGCAA
>NZ_PYLQ01000032.1 GCF_003024685.1 Faecalibacillus intestinalis
CACCATTTTCCTCCGGCATGACTTGGATCGATAATGATTGGTAAGTGTGTCAATTCTTTGATTACTGGGACTGCTTGTAAGTCTAATGTATTTCTTGTGTATGATTCAAATGTTCTCACTCCTCTTTCACATAGGATGACATTTGGATTCCCACTTGCCATGATATATTCTGCTGACATGATCCATTCTTGGAATGTTGCACTCAACCCTCTTTTTAACAAGATTGGTTTCTTTGTTGCTTTCCCGACTTTCTTTAACAAGTCGAAGTTTTGCATGTTTCTTGCTCCAATTTGAATCAAGTCTACTTTTTCAATGAATTCATCTAAGTATTCTGCATCCATCAATTCTGATACGATTGGTAATCCTGTTGCTTCTTTAGCTGCTACTAGAATATCTAACCCTGCTGATCCCATTCCTTGGAAAGCATATGGTGATGTTCTTGGTTTGAACGCTCCACCTCTTAATAGATTAGCTCCTGCTGCTTTGGCTGCTTTAGCGATTTCAATCACTTGTTCCTTGCTTTCTACTGAACATGGTCCTGCGATCACTGCTAGATGTCCTCCACCAATTTTAACGCCACCGACATCGATAACTGAGTCTTCTGGATGGAAAGCTCTATTAGCTAATTTATATGGTTCTGATACATGCATGACCTTTTCTACAGCTGGATCAACTTCAATCGATTCTGGATCTACTTTTGTTGTATCCCCAATGAGTCCCATTATTGTTTGATTTTCTCCTTTTGAAACATGAACTTGTAGTCCTTTTTCTTCAATAGTTTTTTCAATTCTTGTCACATCTTCAGTTATAGCTTCTTGTTTTAATACAATAATCATTTTCTTTTTCCTCCTTTATAAACAAAAAAACTCATCCTATAAAGGACGAGCTCTATTCCCGTGGTACCACCTTTTTTCACCTAAAGGTCACCCTTTAAGCCTCATCAAGTACAATCATACTCTCATCATGTAACGGTGATCACCGGAGATGCCTACTCAATTCAACATTCTACTCATAGCTGTATTCACAAATGACGCCAAATCTTTTTCCACCAACCAAAGACTCTCTATATTTTAATCATTTGTTACTATGTCTACTCACTGTATTTATGCTTATTCTACTTGACATTGTTTCCTGTGTCAATCATTATTTAACTTCTTAACCACCTCTAATAATTCTTCATCACTATAAACAACAAAATCAATAAAAGAAGTATCCTTTTCTTGTTTTTGATGATTATACCAAATCGTCTTTACTCCTGCTTGATAAGCTCCCATCATATCTATTTCATAACCATCTCCTACATAGTAACTATCATTTCCTTGAATTAATTCAAAGATTTCTTTTTGTGGTTTTTGATAACCTACTTTTTCTGAAATTATAATAGGAAAATCAATGATTGGAAATAATGAATTAATTTTATTCATTTGTGTTTTTTCTTTTCCATTAGTAATAATACCATAAGAAATATTCTTTTCTTTTAGGTAGTTAAAAAGTTCTTTCATTGTAGAAGATAATGTTAAATGTGCTTGTTGATCTTCATAGACTTTTTGAAAATCAAGTGCTTGTTGATTTGTAATGAATTGATGAAAATCTTTAAAAGCATTCTTTAAACGATAAATAGATAATTCGTCTTTTGTGATTAATTTATTTAAATATTTTGGGTAAATTTCATTACTATAGATTCTACTTTGTTTCCATAAAGCATATATATCAAGATCTTCATGAAATACTTTTTGATAAGCTTTATAAAAAGGATCATATAAACGATAAAGTGTATCGTCTAAATCAAAATAAATAACCATAACTCCTCCTAAAAGAAAAAACAGGTCACCCTGTTTCTTCTTGGTTGGTTCTCTTTTTATATTATGACAAGTGGAAAGTAAGTTTATATGAAGTAGCCAACCTCTACTATTCTCCTCACATTTATTTTACCTCTTTTGATTTAAAAAGTCTACTTTTTATCAAAATTTTTTATTATGGTCGAATAATTTCAACAAACTTAAAAGTATCATTTTCAAATGTAAAATATAATATACAACAATTAGTAAAGCCTCCACTTTTTAATATTTCTTCAGGATCAATAACAGTGGATAGAAAACACATACAAGCACCAGCATGTGAAAGAGCAAGAACTGTTTGATGATCTTCTTTATCCATCACATCTGTAAGTGTTTCTTTTAATCTTTTTTGTACATCTTCTTTTCTTTCTCCACCATAATGTGGAAATAAATCATCATAACCAAAATCATCAAAATTAGGGTTTAAGTCTTCACTTTCACCTTCAAATATTCCAAAATTTCTTTCTTTAAGCCCTTTTAATCTTTTATAGTATTGATCACCAATAATAAGTTCAATCGTATCACAGCATCTTTCAGATGTACTACTATAAAAATGATCAAAAGAAATATCTTTTAATATTTCTTTAGCCTTTAAAGCTTGTTGTTTACCAAGTTCTGTAAGTGGTGAATCACACCATCCTTGTATTTTTCTTCTTACATTAAATAAGGTTTGTCCATGTCTCATTAAATATAAATCTTTTTTCATATTCATACTCCTTATCCAAAAATTTCTTTAATAACTTCTAACAAGTCCTTTTGTTCCTCATTCATTGGTATACAAGTATTAATTTCTTGATAATATTTTTTCAACAAATCATTATTTCCTATTTGTTGTAAAGTAGTCATCACTTTATAATAAAGCATAAATCTAAATTGCGGATACTCTTTACAAATATTTTTCATTTCTTGATCTAAACAATCTGGATCATCTTTAATAAGTGTACTTAATAAATCCATACGTATTTCCGTATATCTTAAAGAAAGTCCATATTCTTTTTGTAATTCTTTAATTAGATCATAGATTTCTTTTAATAACTTAGAATCAACTTCAACATAAGCAAGATCTTGAAATACACGTGTAAAGAATTGTTCTAAATCTATTCCATAAGGATTAAAAGTATTTTGTAAATCTTGATTTTTTTCATGATTCATTTTAATAAGTCTTTTTATAATATTTTTTGTTTTATTTAACAAATCTAAATAATCATGATCTTTTTGAATAAGTTCTAATAAATCATTCGCTATATAGTTTTTATCAGCTACTTGATGAATATCTTCAAAATGTTCAATTACTTTAACAATATGATAAACAAGGGCATCATCATCAAATACTTCATTTTTTTCGCCTAATTGATCTAATTGTTGATCATATTTTTCATCAAAATGTGCAATTGTTTCATCTGTATTAAAACATTGATGATAAAAATCAAGAACTTCTTTATATCGAATATCAATATTGTTATTATTTAGTTCTTTTTCTATCATATGATAAGTTAAATTTTGAAAAAGTTTTTGTTTTTCATTTAAATAAGTTTGATTATCTTTATATTCATTTTTTAATGTATGTATTGTTGTCTTCATAAAAAACCTCCACCGTTATTTTATCATATAAAGCAAAAATAAAAAGAAGATATTTCTATCTTCTTCATCATTATTATTCAGCTGGTGAAATAGCTTCTACTGGACAAGTTCCAACACATGCTTGACAACCAATGCATGTATCTTTGTCACATTCCATTTTACCATCATCATCAAAAGCTAAAGCTTCTACTGGACAAACACCAGCACATGCTCCACATCCGATGCAAGTATCTTTATCTACGTTCATATTTAACTCTCCTTTTCCTTTTTTCCTATAATTAGTATAACACTTTCCACTTTTCAGTCAATACAAAGTCACTATTTTTCATAGCTTTGAATACAACAATTTTCGGGTAACCATGTCATTAATTCTTCATTTGTCATATCATGAAAATAACTATGAATGACACGCACGATACCTCCATGACAAACAACTAAAATGTTTTTATCAGGATATTTATTTTCAAGTTCTTCTAAAAAACTATACACACGATGGACTACTTGAAATAAAGATTCTCCGCCTGGATAATGGAGTGCGTGATTTTGTTTATAATATTGAAATTCTTTATTATTAATAACTCCTTCAAATTGTCCAAAATTAATTTCTTGTACTCTTGAATCAATTTTAATTTCTAATTGATGATTTTCATTTATGATTTTTGCAGTTTCATGTGCTCTTTGAAGTGGTGAAGCAAAAATCATATCTAATGAAATATCTTTTAATTGTTCACTGGCCATTTTAGCTTGTTGCTTTCCTAAAGATGTTAATTCAACATCCGAAATGCCACAAACTTTATTATCAATGTTATAACCTGTTTGACCATGTCTTACTATATATAATTTCATTTTTTTATGTCCTTTATCTTCATTTTGTTTTATGTTATCATATTTTTGGTATTTTGAGAACAAATGAAAAAGGAGAAAATTACATATGGGTGGTATGTTTGGCGTTGTCAGTCGTAAAGACTGTGTCACTGATTTGTTTTTTGGTATTGATTATCATTCTCATTTAGGAACAAAAAAAGGTGGGATTGCAGTTTATGGAGAAAACGGTTTTAACCGTGCAATTCATAATATTTCAAATTCACCATTTAGAACTAAGTTTGAAAATGATATTAAAGAAATGTCTGGAAAAATGGGGATTGGTTGTATTTCAGACAATGAACCTCAACCTCTTTTAATAAATTGTCGTTTAGGTAGTTATGCAATTGTTTCTGTAGGTAGAGTTGCAAATATGGAAGAATTAATTCAAGATGCTTTTGATAATGGGCATACTCATTTTTTAGAGATGTCTGGGGGCGAAGTCAATCAAACTGAATTAATTGCTGCAATGATCAATCAAAAGGATACTTATGTTGATGGAATTATCAATGTTTTAAGAAAAGTAAAAGGTTCTATTTCTTTTATGTTGATGACAAAAGATGGTTTGTATTTAGTACGTGATAAATTAGGAAGAACTCCATTAAATATTGGTAAGGGTGAAAATGGATTCTGTGCTTCTTTTGAAAGTCATGCTTATATTAACCTTGGATATAGTCTATATAAAGAATTAGGTCCTGGTGAAGTTTGTTTTATGACAAGTGAAGAAGTGAAAACACTTGTTGAGGCAAATGATAAAATGAAAATTTGTTCATTTTTATGGGTATATTATGGTTATCCAACAAGTTGTTATGAAGGACGTAATGTTGAAGAAATGCGTTATGAATGTGGTCGTTTAATGGCTCAAAGAGATGATATTAAAGATATTGATCTTGTAGCAGGTGTTCCTGATAGTGGAATTGCCCATGCGATTGGTTATTCAAATGAATCACATATTCAATATGGAAGACCTTTTATTAAATACACACCTACGTGGCCACGTTCATTTATGCCACAAATTCAAGCGGATCGTAATTTAATTGCAAAAATGAAATTAATTCCAATTGCTAGCTTGATTAAAGGAAAATCATTATTATTAATTGATGATTCAATTGTTCGTGGAACACAACTAAGAGATACAACTGAATATTTATATAATTCTGGAGCAAGAGCAGTCCATATCAGACCTGCTTGTCCTCCAATTATGTATGGATGTCCTTACTTAAACTTTTCAAGAAGTACAAGTGATATGGATTTAATTACACGTCGTGTTATTAAAAAACGTGAAGGAGAAAATGATATCAATATGTTAGAAACATATAGTGATCCAGATACTCCTGAATATAATGCAATGGTAGAAGAAATCCGTAAAGAACTTAATTTTACTTCTTTACGTTTTAATCGTTTGGATGATATGCTTCAAGCTATTGGACTTGATAGTGATAAGATCTGTACTTATTGTTTTAATGGTAAAAAATAATACGGAAAGAAAATTTCCGTATTTTTTTTAAAATATATTTAATAGCTTTCTAAGGAGTGCTATAATATTGAAGGAAAAAAGGAGACTCTTATGAAATATTTAATTGACCCAATGGATTTAAGTGTAGAAGAAATTGATGAACTAATTGATATTGCGAATGATATTATTAAAGACCGTACACGCTATCAAGATGCTTGTCGTCATAAAATTCTAGCTACACTCTTTTTTGAACCAAGTACACGTACAAGACTTTCTTTTGAATCAGCTATGTTATCACTTGGTGGAAGTGTTTTAGGTTTTTCAAGTGCAAGCAATACAAGCGCTTCTAAAGGTGAAAGTGTTAGTGATACTATTAGTGTTGTTTCAAGCTATTGCGATATTATTGCAATGCGTCATCCAAAAGAAGGAGCACCTCTTGTTGCTACAAGAAAAAGTACAGTACCTTTAATCAATGCTGGAGATGGTGGTCATAACCATCCAACGCAAACTTTAACTGATTTACTTACTATTTATAGAGAAAAAGGTAGATTAGATAATCTAACAATTGGATTTTGTGGGGATTTAAAATTTGGACGTACAGTTCATTCTCTTACAAAAGCAATGTCACGTTATAAAAATATTAAATTCGTGTTTATTGCACCATCTGAACTTAAAATTCCTGAATATTTAAAACATGATTTATTAGATGCTAAAAACTTAGACTACAAAGAAGTAGAAACAATTGAAGAAATTATTGAAGACTTAGATATTCTTTATATGACACGTGTTCAAAAAGAAAGATTCTTTAATGAACAAGACTATATTCGTTTAAAAGATACATATATTTTAGATTTAAAGAAATTAGAAAAATCAAAATCTGATTTAATCGTTATGCACCCATTACCTCGTGTTAATGAAATTGCTATTGAGGTTGATGATGATCCAAGAGCTAAGTATTTTGATCAAGTTCAAAACGGACGTTTTATGCGTATGGCACTTATTTTAAAAATGTTAGGATTGGAAAATGAGGTAGAAAGATAATGAAGATAGATAGTATTAAAAACGGGATTGTTTTAGATCATATTACTGCTGGTAAATCTTTAGAAGTTTATAAAGCACTAGGATTAGATAAATTAGATTGTAGCGTTGCTATTATTAAAAACGTTAAATCTAATAAAATGGGTAAGAAAGATATTTTAAAAATAGATGAAGAATTTGCATTAGATTTTGATGTTTTAGGATATTTAGATCCTAATATTACTGTTTGTATTATTAAAGATGGTAAACTTGTTGAAAAGAAAAAATTGCAACTTCCTCAAAAAATCATTAATGTAGAAAAATGTAAAAATCCTCGTTGTATTACATCTGTAGAACAAGGATTAGATCATGTTTTCTATTTAGCAAATAAAGATAAACGTATTTATCGTTGTCTTTATTGTGAAACAAAAGTTGAAAAAAAATAGAAGCTTTGCTTCTATTTCTATGCTGGAGTAGCTCCAACGGTAGAGCAACTGACTCGTAACCAGTAGGCTGTGGGTTCAAATCCCATCTCCAGCACCATTATTAAAATCAACAGTCGTTGATTTTTTTATTATAATAACAAACATCAAATATAAACCTTTTCTTCCCATTTCATCATGACATCTTTACCATGATGGGCTAAGCCTATATAAATCACTTTTCCTTTTAAATCATAATCATATCTTCTATCTTTGATTTGTTGAATAGCTTCATTTGATAATTTATCCAATGCTTTTTCAAAATCTTTTTTATCTTCTTTGAAATACTTAAATTCAATAATAAACGATGTTTTCTTTTCATCATGAGCCTGGATAATGAGATCACATCTTCCTTTACCTTCTTCTCGATTAGAAATAATCTTATAGTTATCTGATAGACATAAACACATTCCTAGCATCATCATATGATAACTGTTTTCATTATTTAAATCATGATAGCTTGGAATCATTAATACATTTTGATAATTTTTTAAAAAATCATTTTTGTTTTCAGCAATCAAATTGTCAACAATGCGATCATATTATCCATTGTTCATTCCTAGTTGATGTTCCGTTAATCTTATAAATTATCTTCTTACCTCATAATTTGGTATCGTAATTCTAAACTTTTCTTTTTTTGGATCAATTGCTTTTACTACTGTTAAATATCCAGCACTTACAAACATCCCCATAAGTTAGGTGTATTTGCCACTTCATAAAAGCTTGTTTGAAGGACAACTCTTGTTTCTAGATAGTTATTCTTTATAAGTTTTTCATATTGTTTTTTAAAGTCCTAGTCTACTTTTTATATAGCTTGTTTAAGCATTGTATTAGCACTCGTATTGACCCAATAAGGAACAAGTACTTTTCTTCTTGCATAATTTAAAATAGACCATGGATTATAGATTTCTTTATCTCCCATTTTATAGCCATCATACATTTCTTTGACTTCATCATTTAATTCTAAATCATAATATTCAAGTAATTCTTTGGTTTCTTCTATACTGAATCCAAAATATTCACTATAATCATTATCAATTACTGTATACACATCTAAATTATTTAAATCACTGAAAATATTTTCTTTAGCCACTCTTTGAATTCCTGTAAGCATCGCATATTTTAAGCTGGTTGATGTTTTAAGAGAATTATGAAGCAATCCTGCAAGTCCCCTTCTTACTTCATCATAGAACCCTCCTGTATGTGCTTCTACAAATGGTGTATCATATTCATCTATAAATACCATAACTTCTTTTCCATAATAATCTTCCATTCTTTCCATCAAGAATGAAATTGCATCATCTATTCCCTTAAGATTATTCTTATTATTATCAGCTAATACTTCATAAGTCTTTCATAATTTGTTTTCTTAAATCCCTTAAGATTTTCAAATACAAAATCATATTTATCCCATTGATTTTGTATTTGTGTTCTTATCGTCGAAACAACTGTTTCTTTATCTCTTTTGGCATCCGCAAAAGAGATAAAGATTGTTGGATATTGATTGATTTCAGCTGCATAAGGTGTTTCCATGATTTTTGTACCTTTAAAGATTTCTTTAGAGTCTTTGGTAATATCAAAGAATTCAGCCATCATTGACATATTAATGGTTTTTCCAAATCTTCTAGGACGAGTAATCAATGTTACATCTGTTACTCTACCTAAGAATTCTTTGATCATCAAGGTCTTATCTACAAAATAATAATTTCCTTCTACAAGTCTTGAAAAACTTTTCGTTCCTATTGGTATTTTCTTCATTTCTATCACCCTTTCTTTACATATTATAAACTATTTTAGAGATGTTTACTGATGAATATAAATTCAATTTTTAATTTGATCTATATTGAATATTTCATAGTTATGATTTTTAGCTTATCTAAATCTAATGGAAAATGGTAGTTGATCAAATATATAGGAAAACTAGAGTAGAAAAATCACGATAACAATAAAAATAAAGGAGGAAAATCAAGACTGATCATCAGTCTAATTTTCCTCCTAAAAAACATTAGATATTTTAGAGGGGATATTGATTTCACATCAATATCCCCTTAATAATTTAAAGTAATTTTTCTAAAACACGCGATTATTTAGAGCGCTATATAATCAATGTTATCTATTATTACTCAACGATCACTTTTAGCAACTAGAATAACTATTTCCCATTTAAGACATCTTTAATTGCTTGTAGATTTTCTTTAACACTATCATCATTTGGAATCATATAATAAAGTGTACTATCAGGCATGTAAGCTCCACCTGTTTGCATAACTCCTGTTCCGGTGAATTGTTTTTGTTTAAATGTCCATGAGGCATTATCATTTATTTGCATTTTGATTAAATCTGTTATATCACTCGATGCCATATTTGTTTCAAAACATCCTGATATAGCTTTTAAAACACTACTATAATTAGTAATAACTGCAGGTGACATCATTTTATTAAGCATAGCCATTAAAACATCTTGTTGATGTTTTACACGTACATTATCTCCATCAGCAAATGAATGTCTTTCCCTTGAATATGCTAAAGCTTCTTCACCATTCATTTGTTGAAGACCTAATTTATAGGAATAACCACCCGCACTAAAATCTTGATCAACATTAACAGTAATACCACCCAATGCATCAACCATTGTGACCAATGATGTAAAGTTAACTCTTGCATAGTAGTTGATATCTGTTCCTAAAAACTTAGCCATTGTTTTAACCGTATTTTCAGGACCAGCAATACCTGAATGGGTTAACTTATCCTTTTTTTGCATATTCGCAAGAGTTACGTAGTAATCTCTTGGAATAGATGTTAATAAAATCTTCTTTGTATTTGGATTAACAGTAACGATCATATTAACATCTGATCTAGATACTGTTGTAATACTTCCATATGTATCAATACCACTGATATAAATAATAAATGGTGTATTTGTTACAGAAACTCTTGTTGAAAAGTCTTTGACTTTTGTTTCTATGTCACTTGTCCATATTTCTTTAACTTCATTTTGAAAATCTGGATGATTTTCTTCAAACATACCATTATATGCTGTATTAATTAATATAGCATTAACGGTATTATTATAAAGATCATCCCCTAGTTTTGAATATGTCATAGCAACATCAAAATTCAAGCTTGATTCTTTCTTTTTAGCTTCAGCAATAACTTGATTCATATCTTTTTCTTTATCATATTGTAAACAATATTCAATCGATTCATTTTGTAATTCAGATAAACTGTCTATTTTACTACTTTTTAATACAACAATTGCATAATGTGTAGATTTCGTATTAGAATTCGTAATATCATCTAATGTTGAATAACCTTTATTGATCATTACTGATCCAAATACCATTAATACACTTAATATTAAACTTAATACTTTTCCAATAATCTCTCTTGGTTTTGTTTTACGATGATGTTCTTTTTTATTAGGTTTCATTAATGCATAATTAATAAAACCTAATAAAACAAGTATCATCCCAACCATAACAGCATATGTTGTTGGTAAAATATTAAGCTTAAAAATAAAAAATAATAATACTACTGTTGTAATGACCTGTATTCCTAAAATAACAGGCCAAGATATAATTTTCTTTATATTTTCCATAATTCATTTCCCTTTTATTTCTATGATGGTATTATTATACACATAAATAATTAAAAATTAAACCTTTTTTCTACTCATATATTTTAATTCAGCTAAACAAATAGGCTATTCGAAGTATCTACTGACCATTGAAATTTTAATCAATAATCAATTACTATTTTTTTATTTGAAGGTACGTAATACTTTCCAACAATATTGCCTCTTGCTTCAATAATATTATTATATTTCCATAATCTTTCATCTTCTATTAATTGGAATTCAAATTGCTGTTTTTCTTCATTAAGAATTATTTCATTTACAATAAAATGACACTCATATATTTTTCTTTTATTTATAAAATAATAACCTTGACAATAGTTGTGATTTATTCTCACTCTTGAAATTTCTAATAAGAGTTCTTTTTCTTTTACTTCTTCTTTGTCATCACTAATTGTTCCACAAATTTTTATTTTTGAAGGAAATTGATTTTTTTGTAAAAACTCGGCTATAAATTCTTTATTTGATATTATATGTTTTGAACATTTATCTTCTTTAAATTTTATTAAAAGCTCTTCATTTTTTAAATTATTAATAATTACTTTTTCATCGTCATTTAAATTATTAGAAATAAGTTTTTGTTGTAATTCAATGTAACCTATACAATCATCAATATTGATTCTTTTCGTAAAATCATCATAGGTTGCTTCATGAATTAATTTATTTATTGGGATAAATGTTTCAACAGAATATTTTTTTTCATCAAGTAACAACTGTTTTGAATCTTCTCCATATTTATAAGGTCCATAAAAGCCAAACGGTTCTTCTTTCAAAATCATCCAAATTACCTTAGCAAATAAGTAAACATCCGAAGCTTTAAAATCAATATAACTAAACGCTCCCAAATTACTAAATTCTGGTGGCGCGATTTTACCCGGACCTATTCTTTCATTTAAATCTGTCAAATTATCAATATCGTTATCACAAAATATTAATCCAAAATCTGTTAAATATACTCTGTTATTTAAAATAAGAATATTATCTGGTTTAATATCTCTATGTTCCATATCTCGGGAATGCAATTGTTTTATAACTAAAGCAATTTTCATTATATCATCTAACTTCTCATTGAGTTTTTTTCTAGTATTAACCTTATACTCCCTGACCTTTTTCATTAAATACCAAGAATTATCCATTGAAGATAAATTACAATCCTCAATTAACATAATCCCCTCAATGTCAGTAAGCTTATTTACATATTCTATTTCCTTTTTAAAACGTTCAAATCTCTTTAAAACGTTCAAATCTCTTATTACACTTTTTTAGATTTCTTTTATCTGCAGAAAAAAACTTTGCAACAAAATCCAATTTTGGATATCCTATTATATCTACATCAAATACTTTTCCATTGCCACCCGAACCTATTTCTTTCTTTATAACAAATTTGTATCTTGCTCCCTCATAAATTTTATTTTTTTTATTCATTTTCGGCAGCCATCCTTTGTTGTAAAGATTCTTCATCATAAGATTTACCTAATTCATAGAATATATTTGCTGTTATTGGATAATCAATTTCTAATGCTTTAGAAAATTTATAATATTTATTTGCTATTTCTTTTTCAGATTTTCCAGCGTCAGGTGAATATACTCCTCTTTTATTAGACTCTTCAATAATAAATGACTTATTCAAATCATTACTATTATATTTTTCAATAATTTTTCTTACACTTTCATGTGGTGGATATCCATCGTTACCCACTGGAGCGTTTGCAAATAATGAACCAACTAGTCTCTCATAAAGATATTCCTGATTTTGATCTTTTAATAAATGTTTAAAATCCTCTAACCACTTACAAAGCTCTTCATAATCAACATTTCCATTTTTTTCTGAAGGGCAAAATTTCATTTTATAAAAGCAACTAGTTAAACTACTTCGTATATTTTCATCAATATCCATTTTTTTATTTCCATCTTTATCTTTGAAAATACAACAAATTAAATCAGCATAAAAAATAGGATTTCTTTTTATTTCTCTTTGAATACATTTCATTGTATCCCAGTCTAAAATACCACTGAATATCCATTCTATTTTTGCAATTTCACTACATTTTTCATCATCATTAATAAATTCTTTTTGTAATAGTTCTAACAATTCTTGCAACGGATAATCCATAACAGAGTAATGACCTTCATATTTCAAATTGGAAATTTTGATGAAATAATCATATAGTTCTTGTAAAGAAAAGTAATCTTTCATATCATCTAAAAATAAAATATAGTTTTCCTTATTTGAATACTTTAAACATTCGGCTAATGCTTTTCCAATTACCTCTTTACTAGCATTTTCAAATATAAAGAAACATCTTTCTCTTTTCCAAAAAATACTCTTTACCTGTTCATCTTCCGTGAAAATGTAAGCATCCTCATTTCCATTTACTCTTTGTAATGAAAATATATCGGATATTAATTCTGCATTATCTGTCATTTCTTTTAAATCATTAATAACACTTCTTAAGTCAATTACTTTGTTACAGTAAAAAGTTTCTATAAATGATCTAGTTTGCTTTCCTTGAGAATCTTTGCTTATTAAAAGATTCAAAATTTCTTTATTATATTTACATTTACAATAATACTGTGCCAAAACTGTTCCAATATCATAGTCATCATCACCTACTAAGATATCTATTAAATCCTCAATTGAATAATCTTTTTTGATAAATTCATTTATTTTATCATCAATCAATTGATTTTTTAATTGTTGATTTTTATTTCTATAATCATCACCTTTATATGGAATTGGATGCAGAAGAGGCATATTATGCTTTATAAATAAATATCTATAATCAAAAATAGGATTATTAAAAGAAATAGCACTTATTGTATTTTCATAAATCATAAGTTTATCTTCTTCTATTGCCCAATCGCTCTGATTATAAAATCTATGTCTATAAACAATATAACGTATTTTTGTTTTCAAATACTCTTTATCATTGTCACACATTGATTGTGTCTTCTTAATCAATTTATTAAAAAAATTTTTTTGAAGATCAATTGAATATCTATCTAGATGCTCAATTAGAGTTTTCCAACGGTTTTTATCCATACCAGCGTATTGCGTACATAAATTTAAGTATTCAATATATACATTATCTAAATCACCGTAAGTAATTTCTTCAGATTCATTAACAATCCTATATTTAGGTTGCAATAAGGGAGACATCATAGCGTGTGACTCAGGTAACTGACTTGCAAATACATTCCATGCTGTCTTATATTTTTCAATTAAACTTTGAGCTTGTTTAATTTTTTCATTTGAATTTAAGGAGCATGAATCGAACCATGGACAAAAAATGACTTCTAATGTATTTTTAGGACTATTTCCCATTTTGTAATCTATTTCAAATTCATTCATTCTAAAAAAACAATTTATTGTTCGAGAAACATATTTTCTTATATGAACTAACTGTTCTAAACCAAATATGATATTTACATAGTAATTATTACTTTTAAATATATCTCCTGAATTCTTTTCAAATAATTCTTTTAATCCTGTTGGTTTAACAAATTCAGATTCTATTCTATCCAAACATGAATTTGGTGATGCCTCACATAGTGGTATAAAATATTGAGAAATACATGCCCATTGTTCTATTCCTCGTATGTTTTCTAATATTGCTTTAACTATATTATCAACTTGATATTGATAATTTTGATTATTCTTATAAATTACTTTCATAACCAATATTCGCAACATTCCATCTTTTAATACTTTTGAATATTTAGGTTTTTCTTTTATAACATTCACTAAATAATGCTCTTTAAAATCTTTCTTAAAAATTGGCTCTAATTCTTCAAAAACCTCTTTTAACAAAGAAATATACTGTTTCCAACTTTCAGGAAAAATCAATGCATCCAATTCCATCCATGCATTTTCAATCGAAGAAATCATATAACGTATTGAGCCATGGTTATCAATTTTAATAACAAATGGTTTTTCAACTGTTGAATAAGAATTAAGTTCTTGAATAACACCGTCGTACTCTTTTTCCGCAAGTTTAGAAATAATTTCTTTATCTCCTTCACATTCCGCCCATGATCCACATAGTAAAGCCGCAATTACTGCTTTCGATCTATTTTCCACCCATTGCGGCTTAAAATTACTGACACGATTAAATAAATGTTTTCTCATAAATGCATAGATGCCACTTGTATTATTTACAAGATTTCTAGCATCTTCGTAATCTAATCCTATTTTTTCTAAAGCACTAAGTAAGTTATGAATGGTTCTTTTTCTAAGATGTAATTCATTAGTTTCATAGAAAATATCCCCTTCATTATAAATGAAGATATTTGTATTATCTTTTTTCACTAGTATTTCTTCACTATTAAAATAAGGTACAAGGATTGCATTTCTTATATCATCCTCTATAAGACTTAACCAAGATTTTTCGTCTTTCACAATTAAAATTATTCTATCTTTAGAAAATCTTTTTAAATAATTTAAAATGCGATACAAACTTTCCTCTTTTGATTTTCCAACTATGATAATTTTTTCATTATCTAATTGATCTTCAAAATCCATTTCAAATTGTTCATCATCAATTTCAAAAAAATCTAAACTTAATTTTTCAAAAGAACTACTTTTTTTAATATCAGATTCAATATCTTCTATTGATAAAATATGAATATTATCTTTACCAAGATTTTTTACTTCAGTTTCAATTGCATCTAACTGTTTCTTTAGAGAAAAATAGTTTTGTTCTGATTGTTTTCTCCAAATTTCTAAATAAGTTTCCAAGGCTTTATCAGTATCATATTGCTTTAATTCATCTAATATAATTTGAATGAAATGGTAACTATATTCATGTGCATTTCTTTCCGATACTCCGTATTCAATAAATAATTCAACAATTTCATTTTCTAAATAAGAAATTAATTCATATCCTCTTTTGTCATAGCTTTTTTCAGCTATATTTTGCATATTATCTTTAGAAAATATAACTAGTAAATCATTTTTAAATCCTTCTTGATCATCAAGATTTTTAACTACTTGTTCTCCTGTTTCTAAAAATAAATTTTTCCATTTTTTTTCATTTACCCTATTATTAATAAACTGTATTATAAAGTCTAAAGTTTTGCCTATAATAGCACCTTTAATATCTAAACTATTAGCTGCTTTTCCTATTAGGCTCGTTTCATTTGAATATTTCATAGATAAGTATCCTTTCTTGTATTTTTTATGAATTCCTCATGGCATCTATTATATATTAATAATAAGATTATTTCTTGTAAAACGAACTATCAATCCTACTAATTTTAAAATTATTGATTATGTTTTATGAAATGCATGAAATTATTCACTATTTAAAATATCATAAGTTAATTTTGAAAGAATTTGATCTCCCCATTCTTCCTTTTGCAAAGAATTAAAATATAATTGATTTTTAACCTCATTCATATCAAAAAACCAGCCTGGATAAGTATCTAATAAAGATTGACAATATTCATCTGTAAAAATATACTTGCTTCTTAAAAGCTTTGATACATAATCATTATGTAAATTATACAATTCTTCTATATGCAGTATTTTTGAACTATTTTGTACTTTTTGTTTTAAATCTTCTTCTACATTCTCCTTTGATTTAATTTTTATATTAAAATCATTAGATAATCCTAAATAACATAACTGCTCATCTGTTTCAATTTCAAAAAAAATATCATATCCATATTCCTCTTCAAAGGGATATAATAAACTCTTATTATCAAAAGTATCTTCCGCATTTTTAGCGTTATTGCACACAGGACAACATGGAATAAGATTATACATTGATAGGGCTAAATATGGATATTTAGATTTAGGATAGTAATGATCATATTGTGGCCGTGTTCCCTTCTTGGGTGTTGTATAAATAAAACTTCTATTACAATAAGGACATATTTTTACTCCTATTTTCTTACCCCAAGTTCTTCCAACCTCTCTATTAGTAAAATTTTTATATATACTTTCAAATTCATCATGTAACTTTTTATCATCTTTGTTTTTTTCTAAAATACCAATTTCTTTTATAACTTTTTCTAGAGCTTTACGATCTCCAGTAATCACTTCTATTACTTTATTTTCACATATCTTATCATCCTCATAAAAGTAATCGATTATTTTATTTCTGTTTTCAATATTATATATATTTTTCTCATTCTTCTTTATTTTTTCTAATAGATCTGAATATGATTTTTTTACGTCAGCATAAAATTCATTTTTATTTTTATCACATATCTTTGATATTTTAATCATTTTTCTTCACAACCTTTTAAACATTATTGTTTCTTTAGTTCATTTATTTTGTTTTCGATTTCTCTTTTTTGTTTTTCTAAAAAACGAATCATTTCTTCATTTTGACTAGAATCTAATTTATTTTTTTTAGGTTCATTAATTAATTTTCTTAAATGATTTTGAATAATAGGCTCACCAATGAGATCAATCAAACGATTAATGTTTTCTTTATCATCAAACTTTCCAGTTTTAATTTCTTTAGCTATATTATTTATAAAAGTCCTTGAGTACTCACCAAAAGTATTTCCATTTTCTAAAAAAAAAGCATCTTTATACAAATTAAAAATATTACATCCAAATGTTTGCTTAACCTCTTTTTTCATTATTATTCCTGTATGATCCTTCTTTAAAAAAATACAATTTTGTGTAGGCATGTCTGATAAAACAATTGGTGAATGCGTTGAAAAAACAATTTGGAATACGTTATCTGGAAAGCATTCATTTAATTCGTTTATTAATGTCGTTATTATTTTTTGCTGCCAAGCCGGATGTAGATAAAGATCTATCTCGTCAATTAATAATAAAATATTTTCCCTTAACTTATAACCTTTATCTTTAAAATAATCTTTAATTTTTGATAAAAAATATATACGTGACATGAAATTAAGGATTGCTCTTTCACCAGATGAAGTGTACTCGTCTAATATATGAATATATTTTAATAGGAAGGAAGTTTCATTAGAAATAAAATTTTTAATGAAGTTCCAAAATGTCTTTATATTTTCTGTATAACAATTTCCATTTTTTTCAAAGCTTTTTCTTTTTATTTTATCTATCTCTTTTATTGCATTTTGAAAATATGCCTTTTCTTTATTATCTTTACTATCTGTAAATGGATATTCTTTAATAAATCCTTTGCATTTTTCATACAATTCATCAATTGTATAGTATTCCCCAATATGTTCATTAAAATTAGGATAACAGTAAATTAATTCTCCCGCTAGATTCATAATTAAAGAAGATGTTATATCATTATTTGAATTTATATTTGTAGGTAGTTTTATAAATTTCTTTTCAAATTCTTTCACATCTTTTTCGTGATACTTCTTAGTATAATAGTTTAAATCTTTT
This sequence comes from Faecalibacillus intestinalis, assembly GCF_003024685.1. Classification (GTDB taxonomy): domain Bacteria; phylum Bacillota_I; class Bacilli_A; order Erysipelotrichales; family Coprobacillaceae; genus Faecalibacillus; species Faecalibacillus intestinalis. The sequence continues at coordinate 18,212 of NZ_PYLQ01000032.1, forward strand.
AAATCACTACTAATAAAATTATCAATCTTATCTATTTTGAATTGAATATTTGAAATATCTTTACCAATAAATTTATCTTTTAAACCTTTTACATGTACTAAAAAATCAATATCAATCAAACTTCGAAAACGATTATCCATAAAATTAGGAAATATACTTTGCATAATATGAAATTTTGTATTATTCAATCCATATTGATCATTTAACGCTCCTTTAGAAGTAAAAAATTCTTTTTCTAAAATTTCAAATGTTTTACTCGATAAATTAATATAGTCAATTTTTCCTAACTTTCGATAATAATTTTCTCCAGAAAAATTACTATTTGTAAGGTAAACTTTGGATAGTTGATCTAAATTGACATCTATTTTAGAACTTGAATATTTTACTAAACAATCTGTCGCTTCTCCTTCAACATTTACTTCCTGACTTGTTGAATTAAAAATAACAAAATCATCATCATAAAAAACAGCAATAAATTCTTTTTTTACTTTTGATTTTTGTGATTTTAATTTAATATCAGATATGCTCCCTAGTTTATTTAATAATGTAGTTTTCCCTGTCCCATTTTCACCAACTACACCACTAATATTTAATATTTTGTCTGTTTTAAAAATATTAGGTATATTTTTCTTTTTAATAAACAACTCATTGTTTAAATTATCAAAATGAATATCATATTCAGGTGTGAAACAAAATTCTTGTTGTAATGTATCAATTGGATTATCACCAATCCAGATATATAATAATTCCATAAAATCCTCCCTATTTTTAATGTGGTTTTATAGTTTTGTAACCGATTACATTATAACATAAAAAGAAAGAGCAACACTCTAGTGCTACTCTTCATAACAAATTATTTCCTTTTAGCATTATTCAAGGAAGAACAAACTTTTAATCTCTTCTAAATAAATCTCTTGTATATACTTTATCTTCTACATCATCTAGACAACTATCATAGCGGTTCGCTATGATTGCTTGACTTAGTTCTTTAAATTTATTTAAGTCATTTACTACTTCACTTCCAAAGAATGTTGTTCCATCTTCTAATGTTGGTTCATAAACAATGACTTTTGCTCCTTTGGCTTTGATTCTTTTCATGACTCCTTGGATTGATGACTGTCTGAAGTTATCACTGTTTGATTTCATTGTTAATCTATATACTCCAACAATAACTTCATTTTCTTTTTCTTGATCATATGAATCATTTGATTCATATGCACCTGCTTTTTCTAATACTTGATCAGCTATGAAATCTTTTCTTGTTCTGTTACTTTCAACAATAGCTTCGATTAGATTTTGTGGGACATCTGCATAGTTAGCTAATAACTGTTTTGTATCTTTTGGTAAACAGTATCCTCCATATCCAAATGATGGATTGTTATAATGTGATCCTATTCTTGGATCTAGACATACTCCATTGATGATTTGTTGTGTGTCTAATCCTTTTAGTTCTGCATAAGTATCTAATTCATTAAAATAAGACACTCTAAGTGCTAAATATGTATTAGCGAACAGTTTTACTGCTTCTGCTTCTGTAAATCCCATAAACAATGTATCAATATCTTCTTTAATGGCTCCTTCTTGTAGAAGTGATGCAAATGTATGTGCTGCTTCTACTAAGCTTTCATCTTCCATATCTGTCCCTACAATGATTCTTGAAGGATAAAGATTATCATACAATGCTTTTGATTCTCTTAAGAATTCAGGAGAGAAGATAATATTCTTGCTTCCTGTCTTTTCTCTTATACTTTGTGTATATCCTACTGGTATTGTACTTTTGATAACCATGATGGCATCTGGATTGATTTCCATTACCTGTTTGATTACACTTTCTACTGCACTTGTATCAAAGAAGTTCTTCTTTGAATCATAGTTTGTTGGTGCAGCAATGACTACGAATTCTGCACCTTTATAAGCAGCATTAGCATTTAATGTTGCTGTTAAATTTAATTCTTTTTCTTTTAAATATTTTTCGATATATTCATCTTGAATAGGACTAATTCTATCATTAATCTTATTCACCTTATCTTCTATGATATCCACAGCCATCACTTCGTGATGCTGTGCTAATAATGTAGCGATACTTAATCCTACATATCCTGTTCCTGCGACTGCTAGTTTCATTTTTTTAGTCCATCCTTTTTTAATAAATACTCTTTTTTCTCTTCATATGGCATATGTTTACTATTAACTATTTTTTCTTTATTTTTCTTTTCATATTCCTCTATTGTCTCTATTAACTTTGCAGGTACCCCCCCACAACAGTTCCAGAAGGAACATCATGAGTAACCACAGCATTGCAAGCAATTATACAATTTTCTCCAATAGTAACGCCTGGCATAATAGTTGCATTTGTACCAATATGAACGTTATTTCCGATTTCTATTTTTCCAAATTTATCAGCATTTTTATATTTATCTCCAAACCCTGAATATTTACTTCTTAGCACCCACATTCCGCCATCGTGAGTAATCAATTGCACACCTGCGTTTATTCGAACATGGTTACCTAATGAAATTAAATATGGTTCAGATCCAAAGTTTGCTGACTTATGTATTTCGCAATCATTACCAATTTCTACTCCTTTTGTTCTTAAATAAGAAATATATTTCGACATATTCATTAACTTTTTTCTTATTAAATCAATTATTTTCATTTTTTTCTCCATTTCTGCATTTGAACTGCGCTCAACGCAGACACAAACACGTAATATAAATTTATTCACCATTTTTACTTCATGTAATATACTTAAAAAGAGATGGTATACTACAAAGCACGGTGGGGTGAGTAGGCAATTCTACCTATATATAGAATATCCTGAATTTTTATAAGTCGCCGTCAACTTTTCAAACACAAACAAGTGAGATTTTAAGCCCGGACACCTATGATTGTATAATAGACAATTCGTCTATTTTCGCTTGTTGACAGTCTATGCCATTTCTAATATTAAAAACCACAGTATTTCTTACAAATCTTGGTTATGAAGTAACATTAATTACTTTAGAAAATACTAAACTAAACAACAACTCACATAATTTCGAATTTTTTAAACATTTTCGACTTGTTTTTAAGTCGTCTTTTTTTATAAAACCTAATCCAAGATAAATGTTGGTAAGTATCTCTTGAAAAACTAATCAAATAGTGAAAAATTTAGAATCATATTTAAAATTACTGAATTTCAATGCACATAAGCTGTTGCCTATCTCTTTGAATATATGAAGAAATATCTTCTTTTGATAATATTTATTATGTTGATCTTTATATTTATAAAGCCCTATATAATTTCTTAAATATTTATCTGATATTCCTCGATACTTATATAGAAATAAATCTATCGATGAATGTAAATCATTTATCTTTTTAAGGGTATAACCATCTTTCTCTTTTTTACCTGATG
>NZ_PYLQ01000033.1 GCF_003024685.1 Faecalibacillus intestinalis
CAAGTGGGAATCCAAATGTCATCCTATGTGAAAGAGGAGTGAGAACATTTGAATCATACACAAGAAATACATTAGACTTACAAGCAGTCCCAGTAATCAAAGAATTGACACACTTACCAATCATTATCGATCCAAGTCATGCCGGAGGAAAATGGTGGTTAGTAAATCCAATGGCAAAAGCAGCAGTCGCAGCAGGATGTGATGGATTAATGATCGAAGTGCATAATAATCCAGAAAAAGCATTATGTGATGGACCACAATCATTAAAACCAGCCAAATTTGAACAATTGATGAAAGAATTAAAACCAATTGCTGATGCTGTTGGTAAAGAAATTTAAGGTGACTGAAATGGAAATGATCGTTAATTTAAAGGAACATAGTTATCCTATTTATATAGAAAAAAATATTTTAAAACATGCAAATAAAAAAATAAAAGAAATCTTTAAAGGAAAGAAAATTATGATCATTTCCGATGATCAAGTTTATCCTTTATATGGCGATGATTTGACTTTAAATCTTGAAAAAGATTTTAAAGTCAATCATGTCGTTGTTCCTCATGGAGAAAAATCAAAACGTTTTGATATGTTACCAACACTTTATAAAGCATGTTTAGATTTTAAACTTACAAGAACGGATTTAATCATTGCTTTAGGTGGTGGTGTGATTGGTGATATGGCAGGATTTGTCGCAAGTAGTTATTTAAGAGGGGTAAAACTTGTCCAAATTCCTACTTCTTTACTTGCACAAGTGGATAGTTCTGTTGGTGGAAAGGTAGCGGTTGATTTACCTGAAGGGAAAAACCTGGTAGGAGCTTTCTATCATCCATCCATGGTTTTGATTGATCCATGTACATTAAAGACATTAGACCCACATTTTATCAGTGATGGCATGGGAGAAGTCATTAAATATGGATGTATTAAAGATAAAAAATTATTTGATCAATTAAATTCTTATCAAAATTTTGAAGAACTCTATGAATTTATTGATGAAATCATATATAATTGTGTCAACATTAAAAGAGAAGTTGTTGAAAAAGATCAATTTGATTTTGGTGATCGTTTATTACTTAATTTTGGTCATACCTATGCGCATGCCATTGAACAATATTATCACTATGAAAAATATTCTCATGGGGAAGCCGTAGGTATTGGAATGTATCAAATTACAAAACTTGCTGAAAGTTTAGATTTGACAAAAACAGAATCTTCCATGCAAATTAAAGAAATCTTACAAAAATACAATCTACCATATGAATGTCAAGTTGAAACAAAAAATCTTATTCAAGCTATTTCTTTAGATAAAAAGAATATTAATAATTCGTTATCTGTTGTTTTATTAAAAGAAATAGGAGATAGTTATGTTTATCAAACAAATCAAGAATTTTTATTAAAAAAAGAAAGGGTATAAAATGAGTCAAATTAAGTTAATTCCTACAAAACTAAAAGGAAAAGTATCTGTTCCACCTTCAAAATCATTAGCACATCGTGCGATTATTTCAGCTAGTCTTGCTAAAGGTATTTCAAGAATTGATCATATAGAATATTCTCAAGATATTAAAGCAACAATTGGTGCGATGGAAGCACTTGGAACAATTATTGAACAACATGAAGATTATCTTATTATTAATGGTAATTACACATTTACTAAAAATAATACGATGCCAGGAGTCCAAATTGATTGTGAAGAATCAGGATCAACGCTTCGCTTCATGGTTCCTATTTCTCTTGCTAAAGAAAATAAAGTACGTTTTATAGGAAGAGGACAATTAGGGAAAAGACCATTAGATACCTATTATGAAATCTTTGAAAGACAAAATATTGGTTATTTATATCGTGAAAATGTTTTAGATTTAAATGTTGTTGGAGAATTAAAACCGGATCTTTATCGTATTCCAGGTAATATTTCATCACAATTTATTACCGGTTTATTATTTGCTTTACCTTTATTATCATTTGATTCAATCATTGAAATTACGACACCACTTGAAAGTAAAGGATATATTGATTTAACATTACAAGTATTAAAACTTTATGGTATTGAAATTGTGAATCATGAATATAAACAATTTATTGTAAGAGGTAGACAAGAATATAAGGCAAGAGATTATCGTGTGGAATCTGATTTTTCTCAAGCTGCTTTCTATTTAGTAGCGGGTGCTTTAGGAAATGATGTTACATTATTAGATTTAAATTTAGATTCTTTACAAGGTGATAAAGCAACAATTGATTTTTTAAAACAAATGAATTGTGAAATCGTGGAAAATGATGAAGGAATTAAAGTGGTGAGTCATGGTTTAAAAGCAACAATTGTGGATGCGAGTCAATGCCCTGATGTTATTCCAGTTGTCTCTCTTGCCTTAGCAGTGGCAAGTGGACATAGTGAAGTCATCAATGCCGGACGTTTACGTATTAAAGAATGTGATCGTCTTCAAGCAACAGTTGAAGAATTGAATAAACTAAAAGCACATGCAGTTGAACATGAATCTTCTATGGAATTAGATGGCGTAGAAACTTTAACTGGTGGAAATGTATCAAGTCATGATGATCATCGTATGGCGATGATGCTAGCGATTGCTTCAACAGTGTGTAAGGAACCAGTCATTATTGATAATAAAGAATGTGTTAAAAAATCTTATCCAAGTTTTTGGGAAGATTTCGAGATGTTAGGAGGAAAAATCGATGGGGGCAACTTATAAAAATAATATAGAACTGACAATTTTTGGTGAATCCCATGGAAAAGCTATTGGTATTACCATTGGCAATCTTCCTAGCGGTATTCAAATTGATTTAGGTGAAGTTTCGCGTGATATGAAAAGAAGAGCACCAGGACAAAATAAAATGTCGACAGCTAGAAAAGAAGCAGATCAAGTAGAAATTTTATCAGGGTTACAAGATGGTATTACCACAGGAGCACCTCTTACAGGAGTCATCTATAATAGTGATCAACATTCTAAAGATTATTCTTTACTTAAAACAAATATGCGACCAGGACATAGTGATTATCCAGCTTATATTAAATATAAAGGATTTAATGATGTCCGTGGTGGTGGTCATTTTTCGGGAAGAATTACAGCCCCAATCGTTTTTGCGGGAAATATTGCTAAACAAATATTAAAACAAAAAGGTATTGTTGTAGGAGCGCATATTTTATCGATTGGAAATGTAAAAGATGAAAGATTTCCATATAATGTAGATGAAACATTACTTTCAAGTTTAAGTCAAAAACAATATCCAACAATTAAAGAAGATGTTTTTGAAAAAATGGAAGCAACTATTTTAAAAGCAAGAGAAAATTTAGATAGTGTAGGTGGAAAAGTGGAATGTGTAGCACTTCATGTACCTGCAGGTATTGGAGAACCATTCTTTGATTCACTAGAAAGTCATTTATCATCTTTAATGTTTTCTATTCCAGCTGTTAAAAGTGTTTCTTTTGGAGATGGTGAAATGATTGATCAAATGCTTGGTAGTGAAGCAAATGATTGTTATTATTATGATGAAAATGGGGATGTAAAAACATCATCTAATCATAATGGGGGTATTACAGGGGGAATTACCAATGGAATGCCTGTGAGTTGTACAGTGACTTTTAAACCTACACCTTCGATTGCTAAAAAACAAAAGACGATTAATATTGAAACAAAAGAAAATGTAGAATTAAAAATAAAAGGAAGACATGATCCTTGTATTGTACAAAGAGCAGTTGTTGTTGTAGAAGCAATGATGGCTTTAGGAATACTTGATATGATGGGGGAATAAGTATGAAAGATTTAAAACAATGTCGAATTGAAATAGATGCAATTGATCAACAATTAATGGAACTTTTTGAAAAAAGAATGTCTCTTTCAAAAAGTGTTGTTGAATATAAAATAGCGAATCATTTAGAAATCTTTCAACCTGAAAGAGAAAGAGAAGTTATTGAAAAGAATTTAAATCGTTTAGAAAATGAAAATCTTAAAGAATATGCAAGATGTTTTATTCAAGAAATGATGACTGTTTCTAAATCTTATCAATCAGATTTATTACCTCTTGAATTAGATAAAAATATTAAAACTGAATTTAAAAAAGATCCCCTTGTTGGATATCAAGGAATTGCTGGAGCATTTTCTCAAAGTGCTGTAGAAAACTTCTTTGGTGAAGGGACAAGAAATATTGGTTATAAAGACTTTGAAGATGTTTATGTAGCATTAGAAAATGGTGAAATTGATTATGGGGTTTTACCTATTGAAAATAGCTTAACAGGATCTATTAATGATAACTATGATTTAATTAGAAAATATGGTTTTTATATTGTAGGAGAAACTGCAGTTAATGTCAGTCAATGTTTAATGGCACTTCCAGGGACAAAGATTGAAGATATCAGACAAGTTTACTCACATCCTCAAGGATTAGCACAATCTAGTGAGTTCTTATATCAACATCGTTATATTGAACAAAGACCATTTCAAGATACAGCCATGGCTGCTAAATATGTAATGGATTCAAAAGATCCAACTAAAGCAGCCATTGCATCACCACTTGCATGTAAACTTTATGGTTTAGAAATGTTAAAAGAAAATGTACAAAATAAGAAAAACAATAGAACACGTTTTATGGTGATTTCAAAAGAACTTATTTGTCCAAAAGAAAGTGATAAAGTTTCTGTTATCTTTACATTACCACATCAAGTTGGAGCTTTAGATAACATGTTACAAACAATTAAACAAAGTCAAATTAATATGGATCGTATTGAATCAAGACCAATTGAAACACAATTTTGGCAATATTACTTCTATATTGATTTTGAAGGAAATATGCATGAAGAAAGAATACAAAGAGCAATCAATAAAATGAAAGCTAATAGTACAACATTAAAAGTATTGGGAAATTATAAAAGGGCGTAAGAATGAAAAATATTATATTAGTGGGAATCATGGGGTGTGGTAAAACAACCATCTCCAAATTATTATCAGAAAAACTGAATATGCCAGTAATCGATATGGATGAATATCTTGAAAAGAAATATCAATTGACTATTCCAGAAATGTTTGATATTTCTGAAGATTATTTTAGAGATCGTGAAAGTGAAGCTTGTTTAGATATGGCTCAACTTGATGGTTATATTATCTCTACTGGTGGTGGCGTTGTTAAAAGAAAAGAAAATCGTGATATTTTAAAACAAGCGGGTACTGTTTTCTATATTGATCGACCTTTAGATAATATAGTAAGTGATGTTGAAACAGCACATCGACCTTTATTAAAAGATGGCCCTCAAAAACTTTATCAACTCTATGATGAAAGACATGATCTTTATTTAGATAGTTGTCATTATCATGTTGATAACGATGGGACATTAGATGATATTGTTAATAAAATTGTAGAAGATATAAAATAAGGAGATAATCAAGAACGATTATCTCCTTTTGCTTTAATATATTCTTTAAATAAAGTATAAAGAATAGATGTAAGTGGAATAAATAAGAACATTCCTAATATACCCATAAGATTACCACCAATAATAACAGCGACAAATACCCATATAGAAGGAAGACCAACTGAATTACCAACTACATGAGGATAAATTAAATTTCCTTCTATTTGTTGTAAAACAAGAAATAAAACAATAAATTCTAAAGCTTGCAGAGGATTAACTATACCAATCATAATAATTCCTACAAAACAACCAATAAAAGCACCAAAAACAGGAATTAATGCAGTAACAGCAATGACAACTCCCATTAACAAGGCATAAGGCATTTGTAAAATTGACATTGAAATAACAAACATACTACCAAGTATACAAGCTTCTAAACATTGACAAGTAATAAAATTAGAAAAAGTATGACTAGATAATTGTATGATATTACATATTTTTTGTGTTTTTTCTTGACCAATTAATACTTGGGATGTTGTTTTTATTTGTTTAGATAATGTTTCTTTTGAAAAAAGAAGGTAGATTGAAAAAACAAGACCAATAAAAAAGGTATATAAACTACTTAATGTATTAGATAAAATAGAAAATCCTGAATGAAAAAGTGTTTGCCAATTATTTACAATAGTTTTATATAAAGAAGATAAATCTATATCTAAAGAAATAATAGAATCAATCATATTTTTAAAACTACCATTCATTATATTTCTATTATCTTTTAATGTTTGGATAAATTGATCATAAGCATTAGGTGCTAATCTAATAATTTCTTTAATAGAATGAACAAGTTCAGGACCAACAATAAAACAAATAAGAATAATAAAAGCAAATAATAGTATTAATGTAATAATAAAAGAAAACATTCTTTTATTCTTACTATTCTTTAAAAGTGTATTTTCTAATTGTTTAGTAATAATATTTAATACAAAAGCAATACAAAATCCTACAAAAAAAGGAACAATAAGTTTCCATATAGTTTGAATAAAATGAAATACTTGTGATAAATTTAAAATAATTGCTAGTACAACACCAGCAAAACTTATTAAATACATATATTTTTTAATCTCTTTTTGATTTACATTCATAAAATCACCTCTTATTTATTATAACTATAATTTATGAACAGAAAATGAAAATTTGCATAAATGTTAGTTTGGTTCTATAATAAAAAATGGGTAATTAGACAAATGGGAGGGTTTTGTATGAAAAAGATTATTATGGCTGCAGGAGAGAATAGTCAAACAATTTTATTAGGTATTTTAGTGATTATTTGTATCATTATTGTATTAAATATGATTTCATTCTTTTATAAAAAATATAAAAACTCTCATTTTAATAAAAATGATTTAACTAATCAAATATTTGATGAAGATCAAAGTCAACTTTATGTTTTAGTTAGAACTAAAGATTTTAAAGTTTTATTTATTTCTTCACGTTTTCAAGAAGTATTTCATATAGCTAAAGAACGTATAGTTGTAGATTTTATGGTTTTAAAAGAAATGGTGGAGGAAAGAGTTTATCGTGATTTTATGAAACAATATCAATCATGGAATCAAGAAAATTCTTTTAAATACTCTTTTAAAATGAAAGATGTAGATCAATGGTTTGTACTTACAGTAAGTGCGATAGAAAATGGTAAATATCATTTATTTGCTTTCTATGATCATAGTGAAGATGTTTTAAAAGAAAAAGATTATTTAAAACAAATAGAAACTACAAAAAATGAAAGTGAATATAAAGCATCTTTTTTATCAAGAATGTCTCATGAGATAAGAACACCAATGAATGGTATTATTGGAATGTTGACATTAGCTAGAAATACACAAGATACTAAACAAGAAGATTATTATTTACAACAAGCTCAAGATATTTCTCAATACCTTCTTTCCTTAATTAATGAAGTATTAGATATGTCTAGAATGGAAGCTGGAAAATTAGAATTAGAAAATAAACCATTTAATATTTATCATTTAGAACCTCAATTAAATAATATTTTCAAAGAAACAATTGAGAAAAAAGATGTAATGTTTAAAATAGAATATTTTGATTTTGATGTTAAATATTTTGTTGGTGATGAATTACGTATTATGCAAATTCTTGTTAATTTATTGTCTAATGCTAGTAAGTTTACTGAAAAAGGTGAAATTAAAGTGACATTTAGACAAATGTATAAAGAAGATCAAGTGGCTAATATTATGATGCGTGTACATGATACTGGTAAAGGAATGTCTAGAGAATTCTTAAGTCATATTTTTAGACCTTTTGAACAAGAAGGTGTAGAGATTTCTAAAAAATATGGTGGTAGTGGATTAGGCATGGCTATTACAGATCAACTTGTTAAGTTGATGGGTGGTGAAATTGTTGTTGATAGTTTAGAAGGAAAGGGGAGTGATTTTACTGTCTTTTTAAATTTACCAATTTCTACTAATCAACAATATGAAGATGAAAAAGAAGTTGTTGTAGAAGAATTTAGTTTTGATCAAAAACGTATTTTACTTGCGGAAGATAATGATATTAATGCTGAAATTTGTTTAAGTGTTTTAAATGCTAAAGGGGCTTTTGTTGAACGTGTAGAAAATGGACAAGTTGCAGTAGAGACTTTTAAAAAGCATGCTGAACATTATTATGATTTGATTTTAATGGATATTCAAATGCCTGAAATGAATGGTTATGAAGCAACACAAGCAATTAGAAGTTTAAATAGAGAAGATAGTCAATCAATTCCTATCTTTGCTTTGTCAGCGGATGCTTATGTTGAAAATAAAAGATATTCAAAGAAAACGGGAATGAATGGACATTTTTCTAAACCGATTGATTTTGATGAAATGGAAAAAGAATTGGGTCAATTCTTTTCAAGGAGAGACATAGATGAAAAAAACATATAAATTATCAATTCCTTATTTAGGAAAAGTAGCAGTAGTCACAGTAGTATCATTTTCATGTGCGATTTCTGCTTATCAACTTTCTCAAAACAGTTCTATCTTTTCACCGCGATCAAAAGCATTAGAACTCAAAAATAATCAAGTCATTTTTTCAAATCAAGACCAACAAACTCATACTCATCAAGAACCAGATGAAAGTCAGTATTTAAAAGAAAATCAACAATCATTAGATAAAATATCACAAACAAATTTAAACAATTCACCCTATCTCTTTAAAAATCAAGGAAGAGTAGATCCAACAAAGATATATGGACAAATAGGATTAGGTGTTAATGGAAATAATACTATAGGTGTTAATCCAAATGGAACAGGTGACGGTAATGTTACAGTTGTTATTCCTGGACAAGAGATACCAATAAATAATACAGGAACAGGTATTTCAAATGAAGTAGTAGATAAAAATACCAATCATGATAATAAAACACCAATAGTTGATCCTGATCCGATAGCTAGATTACCAGATATGTCTAATGATTTAATTTATGGAGATGCATCAACATTTACAAATGATGGTATTCTTCAAAAAGAAGGTGCTAGTTATACAATTCAATTTTTAAGTACAGAATTTTTATCTAAAGAAAGTGTTGATCAATTATATGAAGGTTGTGTCATTACTCCTTGGAAATTATTATGTAATATGGTAGTAATAATTGCTGAAAATGAAGAAGGTAAGTTGCCTAAACTTTATCGAATAGAAGATTACAATGATAATTTTAAAATAGGATCTTATCCTCAATATGCAACGGAAGATTTTACAGTAAAGTTTTATTTTAGAATGAATGCTTCAAGTCCTTGGCAAGAATATGAAGTGACATTTAAGGTCGAATATCAAACACGTATTTCATTACAAGATTACAATCAACAAGAAACAGGTTATTTCTACTTAAAAAAAGAGGAAACAGAAGATTTACGAAAATACTATAATTTGATCGTACCAACTTATCAAACACAAACACAAATATTTATGGGTTGGAAAAATGAAGATGGTAGCGATATTGATTCACAAACAGCATATATAGCTCATAAAAAAGGAAGAATTTCACTTATTCCGTTAGAAATGAAGGATTTACCTGAAGGGTATGAAGTTCAATTACAAAGTGAATATGTATTTGCGGAAGATTTATATACAATTTATAATTATGCATTTACAGGTTATAGTGGTGATGAATTTGCGGATATTCATGTACCTGAAGAAGTAAACAGTATAGAAATGAATTATGCAGGTTGGCAAAATTTCTATGGCGATTTTTATATACCTGCTTCTATTGAAAGTGCCCATTTTGGATGGAGTGGTTTACAACTTTATGGTAAGTATATTGTTGATGAAAATAATACAAAATATAGTTCTAATGAAGATGGCTTGTTAATGAATAAAGATCAAACAATTGTTTATCAAACACCGATAGCGGATGCAATTTATATTCCTAAAGGAGTTACAGCAATTAAAGGTATTGTTTCCTGGTTTGTATCAGATGTTTATTTTGATGGTCCATGTATGGTTGATCAAAGTTCATTTAAGAATATTCAAACAGATACAATTATTCATGTCCCTGATGAATATTATTTGGATTATTTTAAGAAAAGTTATAGAAGATTTGTAACAAATTTAATTAATGAAAATGGAGAATCGTATGATTATACGGTGAATAATAATTTGGTTTTCTTAAATGATGAAAGAGAATTAGTGAGTACAATGGATAGTGCCGCAGGAACAATTGTTATTCCTGAAACAGTAGAAAAAATAGATGATTATGCTTTTAGTGGTAATGATAAAATTATATGTATTATCTTTACTCATGGTGATGTTGAATTAGGACATCAAATTTTTAAAGATAGCCATGTTGAAGAAGTTAATTTTTTAACGAAAGATATTCCAGGTACAAATAGTGATACATTTAGCCAAGCGGATTCATTAAAAGCAATTAATGTGTCAATAAATTATTATGAATTATATGATGATAAATGGAAGAATGAAATAGATCAAGCTTCATTTGCACTACTTAGTGAAACAGATTCAAGTTTTCAAACAAAGAATGGTTTTGAATATCTAGAAATGTATTATCGTGATAGATCACATGCGACGATTTTATTAAATGCACCTACTAATTTAATACAATTTGACGAAAATAGTATTCCAGGGGTTACAATTACAGAAATAGGACAACATGCTTTTTCTGAATGTAAAAATTTAAAACATGTCAAGTTATCTAAACATATTAATCAAATTGATAGCTATGCTTTTTATGGCTGTGAGGCGTTAGAAAGTATTTTCTCTGAAAATACAGATAGCATCACTATTCAAGAAAATGCTTTAGAAATTACAGATAGTTGGTTATTTGATTTACGTTATATGGCATTTAATGCTAAAAAAGCTATTTTTGAAAATGATTATTTGCCTTCAGTAACAAGACAAATGTATATCCCGTTTGATGGAGAAGGTTATAATGGTGGTAATACATATAGTGGTGCTTATTTTATAGATGAATCTTATGGTGGAGAAATTCTTTATGGATATGCTCGAGGAACAGATCAAAATGGAAACACTGTTACAGTAGAAGATGAATTTTATTTAATCAATGCCACAACAGATGTTCAAGGGGATGTGGCTACTAAAGAAGGTACATTTGAAATTTGTACAAGTGCTTTTGAAGATGTGCCAATTACTTCCATTCAATTTAATATGACAGATGATATGTATTGGATTGATGATTATGCCTTCTATGGAACGAATTTAACGGGTGAACTTGTTTTACCTGATGGTTTAGGACCAATTGGGCAAGTTGCATTTTATGGATCAAATATTTCAAAAGTTATTTTTCCAAAAACTTATGGAAATGATACAGATTATCCTGCATGTTTATGGACAAATACTTTTGGTGGGGATGAAAGTTTAAGTGAAATTGTTTTCCAAAATGCAACACCAATTGAATTATTCTATAATAAATTTACTGAATATACTTTTGGTGACATGGCTAGTGAAGATTTCCATATTACTTTAAGTGGTGCAGCTAAAGGTTTAGAACAAAAATACATAGATGCTTGGAAGTACCGTTTCATAGCTTGTGAAGATAATGATCCAAGTGTTAACGAAGAAAAGCTTAATCAATCAGTAAAGAAAATTGCTGGTTTATTAGGATATACTTTACCAGAAACAGGTACTCAACCTGGTGACAATCAGGAAGTTGTTCCTGATGTTGAAAAAGCACCAGAAGATAACCAACAAGAAGTCAATGATGAAAATCAAAATGATCAACAAGATGAAAATAAACAAGAAGCTTTAGAAAATGAGGTAGATGAAAATGATAATTGAACAATCACAACATATTATTGATGAAGTCTCAAAAGTCTTTATTGGTAAAGATGAAATAATTAAAAAGGTTTTAATGACAATTTATGCAGGAGGACATATTTTGTTAAACGATGCGCCTGGAACAGGTAAAACAACATTAGCGTTAGCTTTTTCTAAAGCTTTAGGTTTAGATTATAAAAGAATTCAGTTTACAACAGATACATTACCATCAGATATTGTTGGTTTTACAATGTTAAATAACGAAACACAAAAATTTGAATTTAGATCAGGGGCTGTATTTAGTAACTTACTTTTAGCTGATGAAATTAACCGTACATCGCCTAAAACACAAGCTGCTTTACTAGAAGCAATGGAAGAACATAATGTAACAGTTGATGGTGTTACTTATGATTTACCACATCCTTTTATTACGATAGCAACACAAAACCCAATGGGTTCTGCTGGTACTCAACCTTTACCAGAATCACAATTGGACAGATTTATGATTTGTTTATCTATTGGTTATCCTAATTTAGAAAAACAAATAGAAATTATTAAATCACGTCGCTACGATAATCCAATTGAAAGAATTGAAGAAGTTGCTTCAAAAGAAAATGTGATTGAAGTACAAAACTATTTATCTTCTGTACGTATCAGTGATGATGTTTTAAAATATATTGTCTTATTATGTGAAAAAACAAGAGAAATACCTTTAGTAGAGTTAGGTGTTTCTCCTCGAGGAGTATTAGCACTTGTACAAATGGCTAAAGCACATGCTGTTTTAGAAGATCGTATTTATGTTATTCCAGAAGATGTTCAATATGTCTTTTTAGATGTATGTGCACATCGTATGATATTACGTCCACAAGCAAGGGTAGAAGGTTTAGATGCTAGAGATATTTTAAATGAAATTTTAAAAGAAGTTAAACCTCCTTTGGCTGATTAAGATGAAGAATAAATATTTGTCGTATGGAATAATTAATTTCTTGGTACTTGTTGCCTATATTTATTCTACATATTTCTACTTCTTAATTATTTGGATCATTGGTATTGTTTTTCCATTTATTTTAATTACTTTATTGAAACTGGAATTAAGATATATTCAAATGGATATCCAAGGTCCAAAGCAAGGAAAAGTAGGTCAGTCTCTATCATTTACAACAGAAGTAAAGAGTCGTTATAGACTACTTGTTTCTGGAAGAATAGATTATGTTTTTGTTTATAAAAACATGACTTTAAAAAATGAACTTAAAAGAAATATTTTTATTCCATTAGGAATAAAAACAGCCCGAAAGAATCAAGAATATACTGCGACTTATTGTGGGAATGTCATGATTTCATATGAAAAAGTTTATTTATATGATGTTTTTGGGTTTTGTAGAGTTCCTATTTCACAAACTCAAAAACATCATCTTGTGGTTTATCCAGGGAAAGTAAATATAGAATTATTATATAATGAACTTTCTAAACCTTATGAAAATGGTGTTTTACAGTACCAATATAAAAAAGGTCCTGATATGTCTGAAATTTATGATTTAAAGACATATTATCCTGGAGATGATATTCGTCATGTTCATTGGAAACTTTCTGCTAAAACAGGACAAGTTTTATTAAAGGAAGGTTCTCATAATAGTAGTTTTGAAACTGTTTTACTTGTAGATATTGGTTTAAAAGATCAAATGAGTGAAATTGATAAACATGTTTTATCTAAATCGTTAGCTTTTGCGATGAGTATGTCTGAAAAGTTATTATTGAAAAATATAGGGCATTATGTTGCTTTATATGATCAAGGAAGTTTTTATTGGTTAGAAATGAATAGTCTTCAAGATTATTATCAAGGTATGGAAAATTGGATTTCTAAAGGTATTACAAGTCAAGGTGGAGATGCACTTCATTTGTTTGCGAGTGAGCATTTAGATTTATATTTTACAAAGATGATTTATGTAACTGCTGGAGATTTTAATGAAGAGTTATCTAGATTAAATGATTTTTTGAGTATTAGTGCAATTACGATTAAAAATGATATTCAAAATGTACAAACAATCAAACATTTTCAAAATCAGTTATATGAATTACCATTAGATTCAATTGATCAAAATATGTATCATTTTGAAATATAAGGAGGTCAAATATGGAAAAAAATAAAAAAAATAGAATTATTTCTTTCATTGTGACCTTCTTTTATTCTTTAATGAGTGGTATCAGTTTTCTATGTTTTTATCATAATGTAGTAATAAGTTCTTGGTTATTAGAAATAATTGTGAGTATTGTTTTATTACTAGCTTTATCTTTGTTATCGTATAAAAAAATAAAAACAATTATTTTACCAATCATGATGACAATAATGATTGGAATTATTTATTCATTTCAAAGTTTTTATTATGGATTCTTTGGAATAATGAATTATATTATTGAATGTTATAATACAAAATTTGAAGATGCTAGAAATATGATGATGGCTGCTTCTATTACATCATCACATATACAAGCAATGAGTTTAGTAATTGTTATTTGGATGACGTATTATATTTATCAATCTATAAAGAAAGAAAAGTATACTGTGTTATCTATTCTTTTCTTTGTTTTATTTTCTTTTACATTATGGATCGATTGTTTTTCTTTTGTAGGAGGAACGTTGTTTAGTATTAATGCTTTAATGGTATGGATGTATCATCAAAATAAAGTAATTAATACAAAAACAATTCAATGGTTTATTATTCTTTGTATTATCTTTGTTTCTCTTGCGATACCAAGTTACCAAGATAATTTAACAATTGAACAAATTAAAGAAGATGTTTTACAACAAGTAGATGATCTTCGTTATGGTAAAGATAATTTACCTCAAGGTGATTTAAATAAGGCTTCTAGGATTCATGAAAATAATCAAGAGAGATTAGAAATAACAGTTTCACAAAGAAAAAACCTTTATTTAAAAGGATTTGTAGGAAGTACATTAGAAAATAATCAATGGCAAGATTTGACAAAAGCAAGTTATAATGGTGAACATGAAGGTATGTTGAAATGGTTGAAAAAGAAGAAATTTTCTTCAACATATCAATATAACCTTTATCAAAAACTATCAAAGAATGATGATCAAAAACAAAATGTAACCATTAATAACGTAGCAGCAAATAAAAAATACTTATATACACCTTATTCAATTAATCAAAGTGATGTTACATCATCAAATATTCAAAAAGATTTAAATTTACAATCAATAGCCTTATTTGGAAGTAAAAGCTATAGCTATCAAGAAACTTCCTCTACTTCACCAAGTGAATTAATGGTTGGAAGTGATTGGTTAAATAATCCAAATGCTTCACAAAAAGAATATTTAGATACTGAATCTATCTATAGATCATTTGTTTATGAAAATTATCAAACGGTAGATAAAGGATTAGAAAAAACAATTTCTCAATTATTTGATCAAGATGATTTTGAAAACACAGGTATTTATTCTGTTTGTCAACATATTAGAGATACAATGACAAGTTATTTAAAATATAATGATCAAATAAGTGATAAAGATAGTTTAGAGGATTTCTTAAATCAAAAAACAGCAGGTAATGATGTATTATTTTCGACAGTAGCAGTTGAAGCTTTTAGATATTACGATATACCAGCTAGATATGTAGAAGGTTATTATTTAAAAAGTGATGCAATTGATGATGAGGGAAATGCAACTTTAACCTCAAAAGATGGACATGCTTGGGTAGAAGTATATTTTGATGGTATGGGATGGTTACCAATTGATGTTACACCTGGTTATTATTATGATGTGTATACTTTAATGAATATGGTCGCAACTCCTCAAGGAGAACAAAGTGATACAAATATTGAAAAAGGACATCAAGATTCTCAATCTGTTGATGATGGTCAAAATGGTGGCATGATTAATGATTTAATTGATCATGTTGGAAATTTAGGTATGATGTCTTTAGGGGTATTAACAATTGTTTGTGTAGTTATCTTTATTATATGGATTTTATTAGAATTATTAAGATTGATTTTAAATATAGGTGTTAAATATATTTATCATCATGCTTCTTCTAAAAATAAGACAAAATATTTATATAGTTTAATGGAAATGTATTTGAAATCTTATGGTATAGATTATCAATTGGGGTTAGATTCTATAGAAGTGGATGAGACTTTAGAAAAGATGGATTTGATTCATCAAGGTGATTTTTTAAGAGTTTGTAGGTTGTTTGAAAAGAGTTTTTATGGTGAAATAGAGTTAGAAGAATTTGAACTAAATATCATTATTCATTTTATTGTTTTATTGTATCAAAATCAAAAGGGATTAAAATGGTATAATAAGCTTAAAAGAAGATATACTATTTTATCTAGAAAAGATATTTATTTGAAATTAATAAGGCGTAATGAGGGTGATTAGGATGGATAAAAATGGGAAAATACTGATTGTTGATGATGCAAAGTCTAATCGAGAGATACTCTCTGAAATATTAAATCAATATACAGTTATAGAAGCAAAAGATGGCTATGAAGCTTTAGAATATTTAAAATCTGATAGCAAAAGTGTTGCACTTGTTTTATTAGATCTTGTCATGCCTGAAATGGATGGCTTTGAAGTTTTAAAGTATATGAACAAAAATCATTTGATAGAAGAAGTGCCAGTGATGATTATTTCTATCGATAAAGATGATAAAAGTATTGAAAAAGCCTATGAATTAGGTGTATCAGGTTATATTACAAGACCGTTTTCATCTGCTGTTGTCTTAAAAAAAATAAATAATATTATTTCTCATTATAAAAGACAAAAAAAACTTACAGCCATCATTAATAAACAAATCTATGAAAAATATAAAAATAACGATATGATGATTATGATCTTAAGTCATATCGTTGAATCTCGTAATGGTGAAAGTGGTTTACATGTATTACACATTAAAAAACTTACAAAATTGTTATTAAATATTTTAGTTAAGAAAACAAATCAATATTCCTTAACTTTAGATGATATGATTTCAATTGAAGTGGCTTCTTCTTTACATGATATAGGAAAGATTGCTATTCCAGAAGAAATCTTAAATAAACCATCATCCCTTACTAAAGAAGAGATGGAAGTCATGAAATCACATGTTATCATCGGTGCAAAGATGTTAAATAGTTTACCATTTTATAATGATGAACCAATTGTAAAATATGGTTATCAAATATGTCGATGGCATCATGAAAGATATGATGGAAATGGTTATCCAGATGGTTTAAAAGGAGAAGAAATTCCTATTGCGGCACAAGTTGTTTCAATTGTTGATGCATATGATGCTTTAACAAGTAAACGTGTTTATAAAGAGGCTTATAGTCATGAAGAAGCTTTAAAAATGATTCAAAAAGGCAAATGTGGTGTTTTTAATCCTTTACTTATAGAATGTTTAATGGATATTGAATCATACATTCAAAATGATTTAAAAATTAATGAATTTTATGAAGATAATGAATATTTTGAAGAACGTACACAAGAACATTTAAAAGATGAAGGTCTTAATTTATCTAATTTACTTTATCAAGATTTATATTTTGAAAAATCAAAATATAAATTTTACAGTGAATTATCTAATAATATTCAATTTGAATATTCAGTTGTACCACCATTACTTACATTATCTAAAAAAGATGCATTATTATTAAATATAGAACCTAAAATTATAGATCCATTAAGTAATGAAAAAGTTACAAAACTATTTATTAATAATGATTTTAATGTATTCATACAACAAGCTATTGATTTAGAAAAAGAAAAAGATAAGTTTTCGATGAATACAAAACTTAAAATCAATAATACAATTAAAGATGTTAAAATAACTGTACAAGTTATTTATGATGGTGAAGAAGTTTTAGGGATATTAGGAGACATAGAAATATTATAGGAGAGTTGTTTATGGAGTTAGAAGAATTTTACAAACAAGTTGGTGGGAACTTTGAAGATGTTAAAAGAAGATTATTTAATGAAGAATTTATTAGAAAATTTGTATTGAAATTTAAAGATGATGAAACATTTGATAATCTTATTGATGCTTTTAATAAAGTTGATTATAAAGAAGCCTTCCGTTTTATTCATACCTTGAAAGGAATAAGTGTTAATTTGGGATTTGATGATTTATATCAAGCAAGTTGTAATTTAACAGAATGTTTAAGAGAAAAAGAAAATTTAAATGATGAAGAACTTGAAGAAGCAGGTAAACTTCTACAAATAGTTAAAGATAACTATCAAAAAATAATAGAATTGATTGTTCAATTATAAAAATATGTGAAAAAAGGTCGAATTAGAGGGGAATTTGTTGCAAATTCCCTTTAAAAATATTATTATCTATTTGTAAAGAAAAGAAAAAGGCAAAGCTGTTGAAAAACAGTGACGCAAAGCCCTAGGGTCTAAAGTACGTAAGTGCTATGATCGCCGGTTACCCTAACCTATCAAGATATATTTTCGTATGTCTATGAGTTATAGCAACCACCAAAATAATAGGTGGTTTTTAACTGTCATAGGATTTCTTTAAAATATCATATCAAAGAGGGAGAAGAAAAAAAGAAATGATGAAAGAATTATTAAAGAAATTACAAAAAAAATCTAACAAAAAAGGTTTCACATTAGTTGAAATCATCGTAGTATTAGTAATCTTAGCTATCTTAGCTGCAATTGCTGTACCATCAGTATTAGGATATGTAAACGAAGCTAAAGAAGAAAGATACATTCAAGAAGCTAGATCAATCTATGTAGTAATCCAAACTGAAGAAGCTAAATCAAAAGCTTTAGAAGAAGCAACATCTACTTATGGTTCAGGTACTGCTAATGCTGATGCTACAAAATATACAGGAGATGGTATTTGTAAAAAAGCGTTTGATATGACAGGATTACAAGTAACAGAAATTACTGCTCCTACTGATTCAAATAAATATTATAATCTTACATGGAAAAGTGATGACGGAAAAACAATTAATGCTCATTTAACTAAAAATAAAGATGTAAAAATTATTTCTAAGAGTAAATAATAGAAAAATAAAATGATACCACTACCAAAAAAGGGCGCTCTAAATAATCGAGTGCTTTAGCGAAATTCGCTCTAAATTATTAAGGGGGATATTGATGTGAAATCAGTATCCCCTCTAAAATATTCAGTGCTTTTTTAAGAGGAAAATTAGGATGATGTCTGGTCCTGGTGTTCCTCCTTTTATTTGTTTTCTATTTTTATTTTATTTTTTGTAGGTTCCTCTAGGATTTCCTATACGTTTTATTCTGTCTGTATGTTCATTCATTGTGTAAGTTTCATATTTATTTTGAGAATATAGGATTCTGTTTCTTGCACGTTGAAAATTGGACATAC
>NZ_PYLQ01000034.1 GCF_003024685.1 Faecalibacillus intestinalis
CTAAATTATTGTTTAGCGTTACTTAAAGATAATGGTGGTAATATTTATGAATATTAGTTTCATTCATATATAATTAAGTATAAAATATAAATCAGAATTATTATAAAAAACTATATCATTGTATAAGGAGGTGCATAGTATGTTTTCATTTACAGAAGCAAGTTATGAAAATTCTATATTAGAATTATTTGAGGAAATGGGCTATACTCATATTTACGGACCAGAGGTAGAAAGAGATTATCGACAACCTCTTATGTTGGATGAATTACGTAATTCTCTTGAAAGAATTAATTCAGATTTGCCAGAAGTAGCAATAGAAGAAGCTATTTATAAAATTACAAATTATGAAGCGGGTGCACTTGTATCAAAAAACGAAGTCTTTATGGACTATTTACAAAATGGTGTCGAAGTTTCTTATCAAGATAAAGGAGAAATAACTAGTACTCTAGTATATCTTGTAGATTATAATGATTTATCATTAAATAGTTTTTATGTAGCTAATCAATGGACAATTGAAGAATACGAAACTAGGAGGCCAGATATTATTATATTTTTAAATGGATTACCGGTTGTTGTTATGGAATTAAAATCTCCAAAAGCAGATTCTGTAACAATTGAGGATGCATATTTCCAAATAAGAAACTACATGAAATCAATTGAAAGTTGTTTCATCTATAATGCATTCTGTGTCATTAGTGATCAGACAGAAACGCGAGCTGGTACTATTACAGCAAATTTAGATCGATTCATGGAATGGAAAACAGTTGATGGGAATTATGAAGATACTAGATATGCTGATTTTACGACTTTAATGAAAGGTATGTTTACTAAGAGTCGATTTTTAGATATTATTCATAATTTTATTTGTTTTTCATATGAAACAGGTGGAGCGGCAAAAATATTAGCAGCTTATCATCAATACTTTGCTGTAAAAAAAGCAATTAAATCAACAAAAAAAGCAAGTTCAGATGGTGGAGATGGTCGAGGTGGTGTATTCTGGCATACACAAGGAAGTGGCAAGTCATTATCCATGGTTTTTTACGCTAAATTATTACAATCTGCTTTGAACAACCCGACAATAGTTGTCATTACTGATAGAAATGATCTTGATGATCAACTTTTTGCTCAGTTTGCAAAATGTAAGAATTTTTTACGTCAGACACCGATTCATGCTGATAAAAGATGCTTATCTGATGATGAAATTAGAGCTGGATCTAACAAGATTGGACTTAAAAATTGGTTGGATGGTAGAGAGACAAATGGAATAATATTTACTACTATGCAAAAATTTGAAGAAAGCGAAGAGCCGTTAAATTCAAGACGAAATATTGTTGTGATGGCAGATGAAGCACATCGAAGTCAATATGGTTTTGAGGAAAAGGTAAATGCTAAAACTGGTAGACTTACTATAGGCAATGCTAGAAGAGTACGTGATGCTTTGCCAAATGCTACATATATTGGATTCACTGGTACGCCTATAGCATTAGAAGATCGAAATACTTTAGAAGTTTTTGGTAATTATATAGATATTTATGATATGACTCAGGCAGTAGCCGATGGTGCAACAAGACCGATTTATTATGAAAGTCGAGTAATTAAACTTTCACTTGATGAGGATACGTTATCAAAAATAGATGCATTATATGAAAGTATTAAGGATCAGGCTAATGAAACTGATATAGAAAAAAGTAAGCATGAACTTACTAAGATTGATGGAGTATTAGGTACTCCTAAGGTAGTAGATTCCCTTTGCAGAGATATTGTAGAACATTATGAAAATTATCGGCAGTATGAACAAACAGGGAAAGCAATGATAGTTGCATATTCTCGTCCTATGGCAATTAAAATTTATGAGCATATCATAAATGACCTTAGACCAGAATGGAAAGATAAAATTAAAATTGTAATGACTGGTAGCAATAAGGATCCAGAGGAATGGAAAAAATATACTGGCAGTAAAAAGTATCGTGAGGATCTTGCACGAGAATTTAAGGATAATAATAGTGAATTTAAGATTGCTATAGTTGTAGATATGTGGTTGACTGGATTTGATGTTCCATCAATGTCAACTATGTATGTTTTTAAACCTATGAAAGGCCATAATCTTATGCAAGCGATTGCACGTGTAAATCGTGTGTTTAAGGATAAAGAAGGAGGTTTAATTGTTGATTATATTGGTATAGCTTCAGCGCTTAAAGTAGCTATGAAACAATATACTGATCAAGATCGTAAGAATTATAGCAACATGGATGTATCTTCAACTGCTTATATTAAATTCCAGGAAAAATTACAAGTTTGTCGGGAATTGATGTATGGTTTTAATTATACTGAGTTTATTAATACAGAAAGTGATCTTAGAAGATCAGAACTTATTACGGGTGGTGTTAATTTTCTTTCTGCTCCTAAAATGTTAGAAACAAAAGAGAACTTTATTAAAGAAGCATATTTAATGCGTCAATCTTTTTCACTTTCGAAGAGCGTTGCTACTGCTGATGAACGTCGAGAAGAGGCATATTTAGAGACTGTACGATCTATATTGGTTAAAATAGAAAAGCCAGGTCCAATATCTTTGAAAGAGATAAATAAGCAGATTAATGAACTTTTAAAGCAAAGTGTAAAAAGCGACGGTGTCATTAACTTATTTGCTGATGTTGATAATGAATTTAATTTATTTGATAGTACTTTTATGGAAGAAGTAGCTAAAATTCCAGAGAAGAATCTCTCTGTTGAATTATTAAAAAAATTAATTTCAGAGCAAGTTACAATATACAAGCGAACAAATGTTGTTAAATCTCAACAATTTTCTGAAATGCTTAATAAAGTTATTAAAGGATATCTTAATGGTATGCTTACGAATGAAGAAGTTATAGAAGAACTTATGAAAATGGCCAAAGATATTGCAAATGCACATGTTAAAGGAAATGCAATGGGGCTTACTGATGAAGAGCTTGCTTTCTATGATGCATTGACGAAACCAAAGGCTGTAAAGGATTTTTATACTAATGATCAATTGATAGCAATTACCAAAGAATTGACCGAATCGCTTCGTAAATCTAGAACGATTGATTGGGAAAAGAAAGAATCTGCTCGTGCCGGAATGAGGAAAATGGTTAAGAGGCTTTTAAAAAAATATAATTATCCTCCAGAAGATATGAAATATGCGATGGAAATTGTTATCAGACAATGCGAAATGTGGACAGATAATAATGGTGATTAATTATTCTCAAACAAGTAGTATAGATAATAAAATGATCATCTGCTGGCTAAATTAATGATAAAATTTAAAAGAGTATGAACAAATCTAATATAAGCTTTACTTTCTTTCAAATATTGTTTCAAAATCATATTTGATTACTGTATCGTTAACTACTGTGATAATAATATTATTTTATTTCATGCTCAAAAATATAGCTAAAAAAAGTGGTAACATAATGCTATGCTACCACTTTTCATTTAATGTGTTTTTAACGAAAAATTAAGTATCCAAATAGTAATTATCTCAAAGATCCAGAAGAAAAATGTTACATGGTTACAAATTGCTTTAAAAGTTAAATCGATAACCAAATTTACGAATTTAATTATTATTTTTTTTGTTTTTTCTTTTATTTTTATATTTTTTCTATTGATGATGAGGTGTATTGTGTTTGCAATTAAATATTTTAAAATCCCACTAATTAGAATCTCAAACATAGTCGAAATTATACAACATTCTATTTTCATTATTTGTCTCCTTTACATGGTTTAATAAGTTCATATATTTTTGTGTAACCGATTAAATATTCACTCCTCTGTTTTGTCATTTTTTAACCTCTCTTTCCGATCAGCTATATGCCTTTCTAATTTTCTAAGGGGAAATGAAGAAACAAATTCCGGAATTTTAAAAAAATTATAAGTATAGAGCTATATAAAATTCTTGAATGGATTATGATATAATTGAAAATTAATGATAATTAAGGTTATAAAAACTTAGATGGTAGAGTCTTGTGTCGTGATATATAATTGTTGATAGTGCAACTTATTATGGATTAAAATAAGATGATGATAAAGAAAGTACAAATTTTTATAAATTATTATCAGATTTAGTTGGATTAATGTTTATATTTGGTGGTGCTGTGTCGCAAGTAGTTACGTAATATTCAGAAAAATAGATACATTTTGAAATTATGCAAAGAATTGAAGAAAAAAGATGTTAATAAATGATGAAGAATTTGAAGCAAGGGGGATAAGTACTTTTTTTGATAAGAAGAAATATATAGTTGAAATTCTTAACATCAGATTATGTAGGATACAATTTCAAGATAGCAGAAACTATATTTATGGAAGTTGTTTTTAATAACGTTAAAATAATTCAAATCAAGAATAATTACGGTTGATAGTTATAATAGTGTTGATGAAGATGAGAGGGTTGTAATTAATGGATAGTCTTTTATCTCAAATTGAACAATGGTGCTGTATGATTGTAAAGGATAAAATAAAAATGTAGGGAAAAGATATACTAATTTTGTTCCTTATAGTTAGAATGAAAGGGTAAAATAGCATGACTTTTTCTGAAAAATAAAATAGATTCATGGTACGAGAATGAGTCTTATTTTATTCAGAATTTAAAATTAAGAAATTTCATTATTATAGAATTTAAAGCAATAAGATTTACATATAAATTGTATGAAGTGATAGGGACAGAAGACGTTGAAGTACATAATTAAATATTTACTTATGCATCGGTTTAGGAAGTGCTAATAGAAGATGTTTTAATATGATTCTAAAATATCTATTTCTTGAGGTAAGAAGGATAAACTATAAGGTGACTTATCACATAATGGAAAAGAAATTATTTCTTTTTATTGTAGAAGAAAAATTTAAGCAAGATGTTAAAATATAGGTGATTAGTAAAATCGTAAACTTTGTATTTCAACTACATAGCTATATTATGATTATTTTCAATAATTGAATAGAAGGAAGATATTATGAATAATAGTAAAATAGAAGATATGATTGATAAAATGTTAGTGAAAAATAATACATCAAGTGAATATGAGGTATCTAAAGATGCTATGAAATCATACTTAATGTATCCTTGTTGTAGTGTAGGGTGGTATATTGAAGGTAATAAATTAAAAAGTTGTGCGGAGGGATACGAATTAACAGCAGATATTATTACTTCTATAAAGAAACCATTAAATGATTTTTTAGAATCAATAAATGAAGAAAAAATATATAAAGATGGTAGTGTTATTGTAAATTGTATATGTGAAAATAAAAAAGTAATTTGCGAAGAGATAACTCCCTATCTTAAAAGCTTTGCTACAGTTTATTATTTTATTGGAAATATGATGCCTGTTAAGTGTAGTTTTAGTCCTGGGGCTTATGGAGCAGATAATTGGAAATATAAAATGACAAGAATTTTAGAATTTTATAAAATTGATTCTAAAAATGATAAGGATAAAAGGGGTCAAAATAATAATTGGCCTGATTGGTTAATTAATCATTCAGGATTAAATAAAAATGCGTTTATTAAAAATAATTACTTGATGGATTGTTTTTGTGATGATACGTTTGAAGAATGCAAGTTTTTTATAGATAGTAAATACCAAGAAGCTCATAAATATGATAACAGATTAATTTTTGGTAAGGAAAGAGAAGAAAATATAGAACTTATGAAAAAATGGATTATTAGAAATACTAAAATAATAATACAAAGAAGTTATCGGATCTTAAATAAATTTGATAAAGAATGGGACGTTGAACACGAAAATGAAGTAAGAGAAATATGTAAATATATTTTTAAAAAATCAGGAATAAAAGAAAAAGATATAGAAGAATATGTAGTATCATTGTTTTAAAAAATATAAAATATACACAACAATATCAAGGGATAAACTTATTCATAAAAGATTATCTCTATTTTTTATTCTTTCTATTTATAAAATTTATGTTAGAATACAAAAATAGTTGATACATAAGGAGAATACATATGGATGAAGCAATTGGAAAATTAGGATTATATGATTTTTTTGGAGTTTTATTAACTGGTTTGATCATGATGATAGGAATTGTAGGATTAGGAATATATGATATTAATCTTTTTAATCCATTTGGATCTAGTGAAAGTATTATGATTATTATATTTATTTTATTAAGTTATTTAGTAGGATTAATTATTAAAGAGATAACTTCCATTATAGATAATAAATTTCTAAAATATAGATCTAAAGCAACATCTTGTTTCTTAAATGATACTGTTATAAAAAACAAGTTAGAATTAGAAGCGTTTAAAAAAATGGCTGATGATATTTTAGGTGAAAGAGAAAATACTAAGTATTCATCAACAGAACATATGTATGTTTTTCAACATTGTAAAACTTATTTAGAAGTTAATGATAGAAATGAAAAAGCAGAAAGAATTAATTCTCAATATGCTATGAATAGAAGTTTAGCATTTATATCTTTTATATATGCATTTATTTTTTTGTTATTTTCTCAAATGTTTTTAGTAATTTTATTTATATTTTTAGGATTAATGTTTTTATATCAAACTAAAAAATGTGCAACATATAGGGTAAGAGTTGTATTAAGACAATATAGAATGTTAACGATGAAAGATGAAAATAATAGATAATTTATCAATAAAAAGCATGGAATATAAGTAAATAAATAGTAAAATTAATTTTTTTATGCATTTTTTGCAATAATACATCATTTTTTTGACATAATTTACTATAATTAAACCAAATCATTACTTATAGGAGGAAAGTATGGATATAAATAAAGAAGAACAAAATGAAATTGAAATAGATTTAAGGGAACTATTTTATCATATAAAAAATATTGGTATATTTGTGTAGTAACAATTCTTGTTGGTGCACTTTGTGCTGCTTTTTATTTATGGAAAATAGAAGTACCACAGTATCAAGCAACTGCATTAATTTATATGAGAGATGCTAATACGCAAATTTCTGTTTCAGATTTACAATTGAATTCAGAATTATCTAGTGATTATATGGTTATTTTTAAAAGTAGACCAGTATTAAATCGTGTTATTGCTGATTTAGCTCTTAACATGACTTATGATCAATTAAATAATTCAACATCAATTTCAACAATTGAAGATACACGTATTATTAAAATAACTGTTACAAATACAAGTGCTAAAACTGCTGCAGATTTAGCAAATCAATTAGTAGAACGTGGTATAGATACAGTAGAAGAAATTAAATCAAAACAACCTTATACAGTTGAAAAGGCTGTAGTTAATAATAATAAAATAAATACTTCAAATAAAAAGGTATTACTTATGGGAATGCTTTTAGGCTTAGTAGCAGGAGTTGGAGGTTTATTTATTCAATTTATGTTAAATGATAAGGTAAGAAGTATTGATGATATTGAAAAAACATTAGGTGTGCCTGTATTAGCTGGAATTGGTGAAAATAAAGACTTAGCTAAATCACGTAAAGGAGGAAGAAAAAAATAACATGAAGTTAGGAAAATTAGAAGTCAAAGAACTAGTTGATGATAGTAGTATAAATGAATCCTATAAGATTCTAAGAACTAATCTCCTTTATACAAGCAATTTAAAAGTAGTTTCATTAACAAGTACAATTGCTAATGAAGGTAAAACAACAACAGCTTATTATTTAGCAAAAAGCTATGTTGAATTAGGAAAAAAGTTTTATTAATGGATTGCGATTTAAGAAAAGGAAGTTTAAAAAATTATTTCACTGTAAAAATAAGAGTTAACGGAATGAGTGAATATATTAGTGGACAAAGCGAAGACTATGTTTATGAAACAGATATTGAAGGTTTATACGTTGTTTTAGCTGGGGAAAAACCACCTAATCCAACAGAATTATTATTTAGTTCTAAATTTGAAGAAATGTTAGAAAAATTAAAAGAAGAATTTGATTTAATTATTATAGATACACCACCAATGGGAATTGGAGCGGATGCAACAATTGTTGGTAGACAATCTGATGGTGTGTTGCTTGTTGTTCGTAATAACTTTGTAAGTAAAAAATCTGTAAAGAAAGTGAAAGATGGTTTGGTCAGAACTGGAAGTAAGATAGTTGGAGTTGTATTGAATCGTATAGATAAACATCAAACAGATTATTATAATTACTATGGATATTATTACTATTAATGATAAAAGGGGGGGGAAAATAAGAATGAAAAAAATGTTAAGCGCTATTGCATTAATGTTAACATTATGCTTAAGTTTTACATCAGTATTTGCATTACCTAGTATTACTAAAAATGGAGCAGTTGATCAAAATAATTTATATGTAAATGGACAAAAAGTTGATCCAAATTTATATAATGCTCTATTTACTGATGATGAAACATACATTAAAGCAGAAGTAAATAGTGATATTATTGATTTAATAAAAAAAGTGAATGCTAATCCATCACAATTAGCTACTTTAATTACTGATGTTGATTTATCAGGATATCATTTATTAACTGAAATTCAAGATTTATCGATTTATGAAGTATCAACACATAAATTGTTACCAAAACAAAAAGATGTTACTGTAACATGGGAAGTACCTAATTTAGTAAATACATTGAAAAATGTAAAAGTACTTCACTATAGCACAGTAAGAAATACTTGGGAAATTTTAACACCTAGTAAAGTTGATTTTGAAAATAAATCAATTACACAACATTTTGATGATTTATCACCAGTAGCTGTTATTTACAAATTAAATGATACAAATAAATCTGATGCTGATAAAAATAAAGATAGCAAGAAAACAGGCGATACAACAAATGTAGTACCATATGTTGTAGTAGGTATTGTTGCTTTAGTTGAAGTAGTATTCTTCGTTGTTAAGAAAAAGAAAAATGACTAATAGTAAGTAGGAATCAGATTTCTGATTCCTATTTTTAATTATTGAGAGGTTAGTAAAAAATGAAATCTAAGAAAAATAGAAAAAAAGGATTCTTATTTTTTCAGTAATAGCTATTTTAGTGCTATGTTTAATTGTTGTATTATTTCAAATAAATGATGAAATAAAGAAAGTGTGGATTTTGATGAAAATGGCTATCGTTATATAACGGTAGATGGAAAGGATTATCAATATAGAACAAATATAAAAACAATTTTATTTTTAGGAATAGATACAAGCAATGAAAGTAAGAATCAAGGACAAAGTGATGTAATTGAATTAATTCTTTTTGATAGAGATCAACAAAAAATTAAGATTTTATCTTTGTCAAGGGACACAATTTGTAACATTCATTTATTTGATAGTGAAGTAAATGATCTTGGATGGGATAATCAATATTTAGGGTTGGCTTATTCATACGGAAAAGATAAAAAATATGGTTGTATTTTAACAAAAAATGCCATATCTAAATTATTAAAAGATATTCCTCTTGTTAATTATACTTCTTTTGATATAAGTACTTTAAAGGATATGCAAGGTGTTGTTGGAAATATGAAAATTGTTTTAGATGATGATTATGTAGATATTGATCCATCATGGGAAAAAGGCCAAGAATTAACGATTACCCAAGATAATGTAGAGACGTTTTTAAGAGTAAGAAATACTACACAGGATTTTTCTAATAGGACTAGAATGCAAAGGCAGAAACTTTATATAGAAACTTATATTAATCAATTGAAGATGAATTTAAATAATGATTATAAATCTACACTTAATAAAATGTATGAGTTTTATAATCAATTAACAACAAATGTAACTTTGAAAGAAATAGACAATTATACTGATATGATATTGAATTATTCAATTGATGAAGAAGATTATTATTCTTTACCAGGAGAAAATCAAAAAGGAAAGTTTCATGATGAATTTATTGTTGACCAAGATAAATTAACAGAATTGGTTTTAAAATTATTTTATGAGGAAGAAAAATAGTTTTTATTTTTAATAAAGAAAAGATAAGTCTTGATAAAAATTAAAAAAATGATAATGTTAAGTTAAAGTGTAAAAAGGGGAAATAAAATGAATAAAAAAGTAAGAAAAGCAATTATACCAGCAGCAGGATTAGGAACAAGATTTCTACCAGCAACAAAAGCAATCGCTAAAGAAATGTTGCCAATCGTAGATATTCCAACAATCCAATATATCATTCAAGAAGCAGTAGACAGTGGAATAGAAGAAATACTGATTATTACAAACAGTAATAAACATGCAATGGAAAATCATTTTGATAAAAACTATGAACTAGAAGAAAGATTAAAAGAATCAGGAAAACTAGAACAAGTAAAAATGATCCAAGATATAGCAGATATGGCCAATATCTACTATATCAGACAAAAGGAACCAAAAGGATTAGGACATGCAGTACTTTGTGCTAAATCTTTTATAGGAGATGAACCATTTGCAGTCTTATTAGGAGATGATGTGGTTGTCAATAAAGAAGGGAAACCAGCTTTAAAACAATTAATAGAACAATATAGTAAAACATCAGCATCAGTAATCGGAGTACAAACAGTCGATAAAAAAGATGTCAGCAAATATGGAATCGTAGAACCATCAAAATCACATCCAGCAAAAGGAAGACTGGTAAAACTAACAGATATGGTAGAAAAACCAGCAGTAGAGAAAGCACCAAGTCAACTAGCAGTCTTAGGAAGATATGTGTTAACACCTGAAATCTTTGAATTGTTAGAAACACAAGGAAAAGGAGCAGGAGGAGAAATCCAATTAACAGATGCCATTAAAAGATTGTTAGATAGACAAGCAGTGTATGCGTATGATTTTGAAGGAAAGAGATATGATGTAGGGGATAAATTTGGATTTATCAAAGCAACTATTGATTTTGCCTTAGATAGAGAAGATTTACATGATCAAGTGAATGAATATATTCATACATTGGTTGAAAAAGAAAAAGCTAAATAAAATATTATAAAGAAGCCTTTATTTAAGGGCTTCTTTTTTATAAAAATAAGTATAATAATTTTTCTTTTTACAATATCTAAAATACTCTATAAACACCAAATTATAAAAAAACATCAAAAAAGATCAATAGAAAAAACGTTGATATAAAGGCAGAAAAAGAGGGAAATAGAGAAAAAGATAAAAAAATACAGAAAAAAAGCTTTACAAAAGGGAGAGGGGATGGTAATATAAATGGGCACTCGACGAGAGAGTCAAGTGAGAGGACATTGAAAACTGAACAGGAAAGAATAAAACACAACGTCAATTAAGTTAAAGAAATAAAAAAGAGCTAAACAGACCAAAGTTGTCTGAAGAGATAGAAGGACAATGGAGAGTTTGATCCTGGCTCAGGATGAACGCTGGCGGCGTGCCTAATACATGCAAGTCGAACGCTTCACTTCGGTGAAGAGTGGCGAACGGGTGAGTA
>NZ_PYLQ01000035.1 GCF_003024685.1 Faecalibacillus intestinalis
TTTCATATAGAGTTCATGCGATCTCTACACCTATGCGGTCTTAGCTGACGTTTCCATCAGTTATCCCCCTGTAGATGCCAGGTTACTTATGTATTACTCACCCGTTCGCCACTCTTCACCGAAGTGAAGCGTTCGACTTGCATGTATTAGGCACGCCGCCAGCGTTCATCCTGAGCCAGGATCAAACTCTCCATTGTCTTATTTCTTTCAGACAACTTTGGTCTGTTTAGCTCTTTTTTATTTCTTTAACTTAATTGACGTTGTGTTTTATTCTTTCCTGTTCAGTTTTCAATGTCCTCATCAGCAAGTTTGTTTCCTGCCGACTTGTATATAGTACAATTAATTTTTAATAAAGTCAATAACTATTTATAATTTTTTTAATTTTTTTCAAAAAAAGAATGGATCTTATGGATCCATTCTAAATTTTCTACTATTCTCCACCTAAACCTTTTACATCATTTTCAGTTATCTTATCACCGTTTTCAACACAATCAATAAGTTTAGTAATCTTTTTAACATATGATGCGTAAGGTTTCATAACATAGATTGATGTACCATGCATTGAATAAGTTTGATCTGTCATATACCCTTTTCCATCAAGTTGTACATTGAAAACATCCCATTCAGCATTATCATCTAGTTGCATATTAATTAATGATTTAATTTCGTCAGAAGACATGTTTGTTTCAAAGCATCCTTCGATTGCTGTTAAGATTCTTTGGAAATTAGTAATAATCTTTGGTGACATTGCCTTATTCAACATTGCTTTTAATAATTTTTGTTGGTTACGTCCTCGATCATAATCTCCACTTGGTAAATTATATCTTTCTCTTACAAAACATAGCCCTTTATCACCATCTAATTCATTTTCACCTTTTACAATATGATAGTTACCATGTCTTGTTGTAAATTCATAATCAGAATCAACAGTTACTCCGCCTAATGCGTCAATAATATTTGTAATACCACTAAAGTTTGTTCTTGCATAATAGTTAACATCTAAATCTAAAAAGTCTTCAATCGTAGAAATAGTCTCTTCAACACCATAGATACCAGTATGTGTCAATTTATCCATTTTACCATTTTTATGAAGTTCAATTTCACAATCACGTGGAATACTTGTCATTAAGATTTGTTTAGTTTTTGGATTAACAGTAACAATTAAGTTAACATCACTTCTTGATACTGTTGATACAGAACCATATGTATCGATTCCAGTTACATATACATTAAATGGCTTTTCAGTTACATCTGTTACTGCTGTTGTTACTGATTTTGCTTTTTTATCAAATTCATATGTTTTTACAATTCTTGTTTCTTCATCAAAACCTTCATGATTTAACTCTAACATTGATTTATATTGTGTTCCAACAACAATTGCATCTACTTCTTTATTATAAAGAGCATCCGCTAATTGAGAATATGTATCATATGTCGTATACTTTTGTGTATCAATCGTTTCTTCCATTTGTGCTAAAGCTTTATTTAATGTAGCTTTTTCTTTTTCATATGATCTACCAAAATTAACACCTTTTAAACCATCAAGTGATGCTGTTCCATAATCACCATCTTTTAAAACAATGACATTGATAGCGTATTTTTGAGTTGTTGTTTGTACATTATTTAAGAAAGTATTTCCTCTTGCAGCAAAAGTACTTCCAATTACTAAAACAATTGAAACAATTAAACTCAACACTTTAGAAATAATAGTTCTTTTACTTGTTTTCCCTTCAACAATTTTTTTCTTTCCTGTTTGAATAATAATCCAAAACAATAAAACCAATACTGCCAAAACAGCAGCTAAAATAGCAAAGTATTTAACAGGTAATAATTTTGTTAAATACACAAAATATAAAAGGACACCAGATGCGACAACTTGTAATGTCAAAATAAGTGCTCTGGATGTCATAAATCGCATAAATTTGTTTTGTTTCATAATCATCCTCCATATGTTGGTTAATTCTCGTTTATCATAGCACAATCGACATTTTATAGCAAATCGCCACTATTTTCTAAATAACATCCAAACATATACTGATTATCTTCTATTTTTGACAATTTTTTCCCATTATATTTTCTACATATTTCTTCTATCAAATATTCATTCTTCTTAAAATGATGATCAACGACAATTTCATTTTCAATCAAGCATCTTATCTTAATAATTGTATAATATCTTTGACTTTCTATCGTATAATGAATTGCTTTATGTGTTGTTTTTTGACTAAGAACAATCGCGTGATCCAATAATAATTTTAAAATAGTGGCTAAGTCATAAGAAGAAACACCTTGATAAATTTGATCAGAATAAGTTCCATAAAAATCAATCTGATGTTCCTTCATGATTTCTGTATACCGATTAAAAACATAATTTAACACAATGTTGTTTGTGTGAATAACCTCTGTCGGTATTTCTAATGATATATCTTTAAGTTCAATTTCCTGATTTTCTTTTAAATCTTTAACAAGCTTTTTATAATCATGAATAATTTTGTTATATTTTTTACTTTTTTGATTAGCAATTTCCACAAGTGTTTCTTCATACTGTAATGCTTGTTCATGAATTTTTCGATTCATTAAACGTTGATAGTACTGCGTCATTTCTAAACATAATATATAAATCAACACAATCATCATTAATGAAACTACATACAAACAAATAATCGATGATAAACGCATTTGATTCATCAGATATTCATTAAAAGTATAGAGATCTAAAAAAATAATAGCTACAAGTGTTATCATAACAAAAAACCAAATATGTTTATTTAATTGAAACTCTTCTTTCAAATACTTTTTTAAATAAAAATATTCTATCAACCATATTCCCTTAGAAATAAAAGTAATCAAATATCCTAAATATCCATCATAAGCATAAATAATATAATATAGTGATTGTTGATTTAATAAAAACATACACAATCCATTAATAAGCAACATATTAACATTCACAAAAATAAGTTTAATTATCTTATTATAAATGTCACCATCATAAAAAAGATGAATATATATTAAGCTTATAATCAATAAGATAATGCCTCCATAACTTATAGCAAAATATTTATTCATCATTAAAGATAAAAAACTCATAAATACTATAAAGAATATTTTATTATACTTTACCTCTTCTCTATTTTTAAAGAATAAATCAAGATACATCACATAAATTAAATTTTCTATCAAAACATAAATAATATCTAGAAATAATTTCATCGTATTTTATATTCCTGATAAGCTTCTTTTACAGAATTTTTATATTTATAACTTAAAGGTAGTTGTATTTCATTTTCTAAAACCACCATCATTTCTTTTAGATTAACGTATTGAACATATCTCATATTTACAAGGATTCCATAAGAAATTGTAATAAAATCATTTTTCTTTATCTTCTTAATAAAATCTTTGAAAGTAGAGCGTATTTTGTACTCCTCTCTTCCATGAATTACAATATAATTTTTATCTGTATGTATATATTGTATATCATCATAATATATCGCAACAATTCGATTACCACTTTCTACAATAATTCGATCGTGATCTGATTCTAATTTTTTAAGTAATCTATTCATCTTATTGTGAATATCTTCTTTTAATTTCTTTTTTCTAATAAAATCAAAAATATCATAATCTATGCTTTTATAAACAATATGATCATATTTAGTAATGATGATTCTAATGTATTTACTCATTTGAGTTTCTTTAAAAAACTCAAATGCTGTCATATTTTCCATCTCATAGTCTATATAAACAACATCAAAATAATCAATTTCATCAATCAACAACTTTGCTTCTTGAAAATATGAAACTTCAAACATTTCATACTCTTGTAAGCAGTTATGTATTTCTTCTAAAAAGTTTTTTTCATCATCTAAAATTGCTACTTTATACATTATTTCATCTCATGAACCATTTTTACATACTCCACAATTGTTTTATATGTTCTTCTTGTTTCTTTGTTTTTCATAAACTCTTTTGGCATATAAATATGGTCTTTAGCTTCTGCTTCTCTTTCGTCTAATGGAATAGGTGTATTGACAACTCCTAAAATATAATCACATGAAACATTAAAAAATTTAGCCATTTCAGCAACTAAATATATATCTGGGATGGTTCTATTTTGTTCATAAAACTGTATTGTTTTCAATGATACCTTAAATACTTTTGATAATTCCTTTTGTGTCATTCCTTTTTCTAATCTTAAATATTGTATTCTCTCTCCTAACATTATTTTGTCCTCCATAAAAAGATTCTCGTTTGATAAATAAATAATTGCGATATTCTACTATCTCAAATAGTATTATATACTTTTTAATCAATAACATTCTAGTTAATTTTCCCACTATTTCTTTAATTTTCCCTAATAGTATCAAATTTTATTTTTTTTCTATAAAATAAAATTGAAATCAAGAAAGGAAGTATATATGAACCATCTTGCTAAGTATCTAACAATGAAAATAATTCCTAGAGAATATGAAAATGATTTAGATCAAATTGAACTTGCAGTTTATGGAATGGAAGGATTGTTATGCAACCTTTCTACCCTTTTTGTAGCGATTATTTTATCATTCATTTTTCATACAACTTACGAATTCGTTTTATTTATTTTCTTTTTTATACCATTAAGGTTATCCTATAAAAGTTTTCATTGTTCATCATTTCTACAATGTCTTGTCTTTTCAAACATGATCATTCTCTTTGCCTCATATTTTATTAAATATGTTACAAATATCCCTTTTTTAAGATTGATATGTTTGAGTTTAATAGTAGCCAATTACACTTTATCTTTTGAAAAAAATAAAAGACTTCATTGCATAGAAATATTGATTTTATACTTATGCTCTTTTATTGATTCATCTTTACTTGTTATTTACTTGATTTCTTTATTTATTAACACTATTTTAATTTTATTAAAAAGAGGTGAAAATCATGTTTAAAGGATTATTTGATTTATTAGTTGGTTTTGCAGCTGTTTTAGATGTACCTCCTTCATGGTGGATCTTATATGAACCAAAGAAACCCCAAGCATTAAAAAACAAATAAAAAGATGATAAAAACTATCATCTTTTTATTTTCTATTTTATAATATTTCTATGGAAAAATATTATACAACAGGACAATTTGCGAAAATGGCAGGTGTCACATTAAGAACAATTCGATATTATGATAAAATAGGGCTTTTAAAACCATCGCATATTCTAGACAATGGATATCGTCAATATTGT
Organism: Faecalibacillus intestinalis; assembly: GCF_003024685.1. Lineage (GTDB taxonomy): Bacteria > Bacillota_I > Bacilli_A > Erysipelotrichales > Coprobacillaceae > Faecalibacillus > Faecalibacillus intestinalis. The sequence continues at coordinate 5,223 of NZ_PYLQ01000035.1, forward strand.
AATAAAGATTTAATTACTCTTCAAAAGATTCTTGCTTTAAAAGAACTAGGATTTTCACTAGAAGAAATCTATCCTCTTATTATAGATAACGATAAAGATAGTTTTAAAGAATCTTTAAAACTACAAACTTCTTTGATTAACCAAAAAATGAATCATCTTAATAATTTAAAAGCAACCATTAAAAGCACTGAAAAAATTTTAGAACATGATCAAATTTCTTGGGAAAAGATTATTGAACTAATTAATCTCACAAATAATGATGAAAGCATTATTCAACAATATTTCAATAGTCAAAACTTATCTACACGTATTTATCTTCATGATCATTTTTCTATTAATAAGGAAAGTTGGTTTGAATGGCTCTATCATCAAATAGACTTTTCTCATGTTTATCAACTTTTAGAAATTGGTTGTGGAAATGGAAAACTATGGGAAAATAATACCTATAATCTAAGAAATAGAGAGATTTTCTTATCAGATATTAGCGAAGGAATGTTAGAAGATACCAGGAAAAAACTTGGTAATGATTATAACTATATTGTTTTAGATGCTCAAAATATTCCTTTTAAAAATCATTTCTTTGATTCGGTGATTGCAAATCATGTTCTCTTTTATCTGCAAGATTTGAATCTTGGTCTTTTGGAAATATCTCGTGTTCTTAAGGATTATGGAATATTCTATTGTACAACTTATGGTAAAAATCATATGAAGGAAATTACTGAAATTGTTCATAATTTTGATTCACGTATTCAACTATCTAATAATAACCTTGTAGAACATTTTGGATTAGAAAATGGAAAAACTCTTTTAAGACCTTATTTTAAACAAATTGAATTAAAGAGGTATGATGATTATTTAATAGTTGATGACGCTAAAGCATTAATGAACTATATAATGAGTTGTCATGGCAATCAAAAAGAATATTTAGGATATCGTTTAAAAGAATTTCAAGCTTACCTTGAAAAAATCATTGATGAAAATAATGGAATTAAAATTACTAAAGATTGTGGTTTATTTATTTGTAGAAAGTAGTCATACTTTAAGTGTGACACTTTTTTTATTGATAAAATGAAGAAATTTTATATTTTGTATTGACACTTACGTAACGTCATGGTTTATTATTTAGAAGTAAACAAAAGGAGGTACTTCTATGAAAGGTATCGTATTAGCTGGAGGATCTGGAACAAGACTTTATCCTCTAACACAAGTAACAAGTAAACAATTATTGCCAATTTATGACAAACCAATGATTTATTATCCTTTGAGTATTTTAATGAATGCAGGCATTAAAGATATTTTAATTATCTCTACCCCTGATGATACTCCTCGCTTTAAAGAATTATTAGGTGATGGACATCAATTTGGTATCTCACTTCAATATAAGGTTCAACCATCTCCTGATGGATTGGCTCAAGCCTTTATTTTAGGAGAAGAATTTATTGATGGTGAAGCATGTGCCATGATTTTAGGAGATAATATCTTCCATGGACATGGTTTATCAAAACGTTTAAGAAGAGCAGCAAATAAAGAAGATGGTGCGACTGTCTTTGGATATTATGTTGATGATCCTGAAAGATTTGGTGTTGTTGAATTTGATGAAAATGGAAAAGCTATTTCATTAGAAGAAAAACCAGCTCAACCTAAATCAAATTATGCTGTCACTGGTTTATATTTCTATGATAACCATGTTGTAGAATACGCAAAACAAATCAAACCATCTGCACGTGGTGAATTAGAAATCACTGACTTAAATAAAATCTATCTTGAAAAAGGTAATTTAGATGTTGAATTATTAGGTCAAGGATTTACATGGTTAGATACAGGAACTCATGAAAGTTTAGTAGATGCAACTAACTTTGTGAAAACTGTTGAAACTCATCAAAACAGAAAAATCGCTTGCCTTGAAGAAATTGCTTATAACAACGGATGGATTTCTAAAGATGAATTAAATACAGCATATGAACTTTATAAAAAGAATCAATATGGTAAGTATTTAAAAGATGTAATGGATGGAAAATTTATAGATCAATAAAAAGGAAGTAAAAAAGATGAAAGTTATTGAAACAAAAATTCCAGGTGTTTTAATTGTAGAAACAGATGTTTTTGGAGATCACCGTGGATACTTTACAGAAACTTATTCAAAACCTAAATATGAAAAATTAGGTATTACTGTTGATTTTGTACAAGACAATATGTCTTTTAGTGCACAAAAAGGAACTTTACGTGGTTTACATTGGCAAAACCCACCTTATGCACAATCTAAATTAGTATCTTGTACTAAAGGAAAAGTTATTGATGTTGCAGTAGATATTAGAAAAGGAAGTCCAACATTTGGTGAATGGGTTTCTGTTGAATTAAGCGCTGAAAATCATCGCCAATTCTTTATTCCACAAGGATTTGCCCATGGATTCTTAACTTTAACAGATGATGTTGAATTTAGATATAAAGTAGATAATGTGTATAATAAAGAATCTGAAGGTGGTATGCGTTATGATGATCCAACAGCTAATGTTGATTGGGGATCATTATTAAATGGTATTGAACCTGTTTTAAGTGAAAAAGATCAAACAGGACCAACTTTAGAAAATTCAAATAATCAATTTGTATATGAAGGAGATAAATAAATGAAAATTTTAGTAACAGGTGGTGCAGGTTTCATTGGTGGAAACTTTGTGCATTATATGGTTAATAAATATCCAGAAGATATGATCGTTAACTTAGATAAATTAACTTATGCAGGTAACTTAGAAACTTGTAAACCAGTTGAAGGTAAACCAAATTATAAATTCGTTAAAGGTGATATCGCTGATAGAGAATTTATCTTTGACTTATTCAAAAAAGAAAAATTTGATGTTGTTGTTAACTTTGCAGCGGAATCACATGTAGATAGAAGTATTGAAGATCCTGAAATCTTTGTTAAAACAAATGTTATGGGAACAACTACTTTATTAGATGCATGTAATGAATTTGGTATTAAAAGATATCATCAAGTATCTACTGATGAAGTTTATGGTGATTTACCATTAGATAGACCTGATCTATTCTTTACAGAAGAAACACCATTACACACATCTAGTCCATATAGTTCATCAAAAGCTTCTGCAGATTTATTCGTATTAGCTTATCATAGAACTTTTGGATTACCAGTAACTATTTCAAGATGTTCAAATAACTATGGTCCTTACCATTTCCCAGAAAAATTAATTCCATTAATTATTTCTAGAGCATTAAATGATGAAGAATTACCAGTATACGGTACAGGGGAAAACGTACGTGATTGGTTACATGTTTATGATCACTGTGTTGCAATCGACTTAATCATTAGAAAAGGTCGTGTTGGAGAAGTTTATAATGTTGGTGGACATAACGAAAGAACTAACTTAGAAGTTGTTAAAACAATCTTAAAAGCTTTAGGTAAACCTGAATCATTAATCAAATTTGTTTCTGATAGAAAAGGTCATGATATGAGATATGCAATCGATCCAACTAAATTAGAAACTGAATTAGGATGGAAACCAAAATATACATTTGATACAGGTATTCCTCAAACAATTGATTGGTATTTAAATAACAAAGAATGGTGGGAAAACATCATTTCTGGTGAATATAAAAACTATTTCCAAAACATGTATGTAGATAAAGGAAGAGTTGAAGAATAAAAAAACAAATGGATCTCGTCTTGAGATCCATTTTTAATTAAACTGATATATATTTTTATCTAAATATTCACTACTTTTTTGTACTTCTTCATTAATATAATCTTGGCCATATTTTTCAATAATTGTTGGTAATTCAGAAAATAGATTCGTACCTAGTGCTAACTTATTCCCTTCTATATTGAATCCCATTGCAGCCAATGTTGTAGGATACATATCCATATGTGTAAATTGTCTATTTTTTATTTGATCAGTCGTCACTTTAGAATTAATAAAACAATTGTATGTCGTTCTTTGGTAATCCGACGGAACATCATTAACATATTGTTGTGCCATTGTTGGATGATCACCAACTAACACAATGGTTGTATTTTCATACCAAGATTGACTTTTACACCAATCAATAAAACTATTAATAAGTTTTGATTGACATGCATATATATTTTCATATCTATTTTCATATGTATTAGGGCAATATTTACATAGAAACCCCTTAGGCATATGACAATCTATAGTTGCCATCGTAAAATTGAATTTACCTGTTTGTGCAAGCTGTGTAATCTCATTCTTAGCTAATTCGAATAATTTATAATCGTCTAATCCCCATTGATTAAGTTCATCACTTTTAAATGAATATTCCTGTTTTAACGAATTAATATCACATATTTTATCAAATCCATGCTGTAAAAATAATTTATCTGTCCCAGCAAATTCTTTTTGAGAACCAATCATAAGTTCTTGTATATATCCGTTTTCATTTAAAATATCTCCAATTGTTTTAGCACCTGGCATAAATCGATTTTGTTGATCCATATCATTAGCAACTTCAACTTTTAAAGGTAATCCTGTAAATTGTGATGTCATGGATGCAATCGTCCAAGTTGTACCTGTAAAAGGTAATGCTCCACCTAGTTGGTCAGTATTAGAAAAATTAGTATTTTGTTTCGCTAATTCAGTTAATTCAGGTAAACAGTTAACATTCTTGATACCACCATTTTCAGTGTCTAAAAAAGTATTTTCAAATGATTCTAAATAAATATAAATAAGATTATTTGTATTATCTCCACTAATTTTAACATCTTCAGGATTCTGATAGATAATTGTACTATCTCCTATATATTCAGTATTTTTCTTTTTATGTACTTTCTTTTTTTTGTTATAAATTGTTGTTTTTTGAGATTGATAATTAAAATAAGCGACAACTTCATAACGATTATTTGTATATAGTAAACTTAATATCAAAGTTATTACAATCAATAGAGAGCCCGTGCACTTTAAATATTTGAAAGCTTTAGATGAACATTTTCTACGTAGATATAAAACACAAAAAATAAAAAGAATACTTAAAACAAATGATACAACAATTACTCTAATGATATAAGAAAAAATAACTGATGTATCTGTTCCACTCGTAGGTGATAATAAAGTGAATAATATTTCTTGAAACTTTACATTTCCAAAATTATTATAAATCCAAATATTCGAGTTCAATAAAAGGATATTAATAAAAATAATTATTGTAAAAACTGTAAGTAAAATTTTATTTTTTTTCTTCAACAGGCTCACCTCACATTTATCTATAAAAAAAAGAAGGAACTGGCAACGAGCTATTTTCGCACAATGTACTATCTTCGCCGCGATGATGCTTAACTTCTGTGTTCGGAATGGGTACAGGTGTGTCCATCATGCTATCATTACCAGATTCTTCTTGTCAAGTGTCTTCAGGACACTCAAAACCAGACAGTAGTTTTTCTTMTTTCAAGCTCGCTTGCCTTTTCGGTCAAGCCCTCGACCTATTAGTATCAGTCCGCTTAACATGTCACCATGCTTACACTCCTGACCTATCTACCTTATCGTCTTTAAGGGGTCTTACTTGCTTGCGCAATGGGAAATCTCATCTTGAAGTGGGTTTCACACTTAGATGCCTTCAGCGTTTATCCCTTCCGCATTTAGCTACCCAGCTATGCCACTGGCGTGACAACTGGTCCACCATTGATGCGTCCATCCCGGTCCTCTCGTACTGAGGACAGCTCTTCTCAAATTTCCTGCGCCCAC
>NZ_PYLQ01000036.1 GCF_003024685.1 Faecalibacillus intestinalis
TGTATTACTCACCCGTTCGCCACTCTTCACCGAAGTGAAGCGTTCGACTTGCATGTATTAGGCACGCCGCCAGCGTTCATCCTGAGCCAGGATCAAACTCTCCATTGTCCTTCTATCTCTTCAGACAACTTTGGTCTGTTTAGCTCTTTTTTATTTCTTTAACTTAATTGACGTTGTGTTTTATTCTTTCCTGTTCAGTTTTCAATGTCCTCTCACTTGACTCTCTCGTCGAGTGCCCATTTATATTACCATCCCCTCTCCCTTTTGTAAAGCTTTTTTCTGTATTTTTTTATCTTTTTTCTCTCTTTCCCTCTTTTTCTGCCTTTATATCAACGTTTTTTTCATTGATCTTTTTTGATGTTTTTTTATGATTTGGTGTTTACAAACTATTTTGAGTATCAAAAACAGCAAATTTTATATACCCTTTATTTGTTTTTTTATAAAAATGCAAAAGAATCAAATTAAAATTTGACTCTTTTATAGCATACTTTTATTATTATCTTCCTATTAAATAATCATTAAGATTTATTCCTTGTTTCATTGCATAAAGAATATTATAAGGATCTTCAATATATTCTACTTTCTTTTCTACAATTGTCGCAATATATCTTGCATCATCATTTAAAATCATTGGCCAATAGAAATAGAATGTTTGTCCATCTTTAAATGTGAATTTAAAATCAGAAACATAAGTTTCATAAGCCAATGGACTTCCTGTACTCATATATTTTTTCTTAGCAATAACTTCAAGTTTTTTAATATCTTCATATAAACATTTATGCATAAATTGATGTTTTTTATTAAAAACAACCGCAAAGAAATATTTGAAATTACTTATTGGTCCATTAAATTGATAATAATAAATACCATCACTTAAAAATTCTACAGATTGATTAAGTATATTATCTAACATCATCGCTGATGTTTGTTTAAAAGAAAATGCTATCATTAACATAAATGTAACTATAAAAAATACAATGCCTACTAAAACTCTCATATTTCCTAAATCATAAGGCATTCTAGAAAATGACACAGCAACTACAAGTGCTCCTATAAAAGTAATAATTAATTGTCTTCTTGCAAGTTCTGGTGTAAGTTTTCTTCCTAATGAAACTGTTGAAGTCGTTTTTTGAAAACCTAATCCCATTTTATTATTATTATTTTTAATTTCACTTAATTCTTCTATTAAAGGTAGATCTTTATCATAATAATCATCTATTGTATCTTTAATTTCATTCATACTTTCTATTTGTTTTTGCATGTTCACTTGATTGATTTTTAAACAATGCCTAAAATCTAATTCACCATCTAAGATAGCTTTAATATCATCAACAGATATTTGAAGATTTCTTAAAAATTTAATAATTTTCAACTTTTGAACTGTTTCATCGTCATAATCACGATAACCATTTTCTTCTCTTTTAGGTTGAATAAGCCCCTCCTTTTCATAATATCGAATTGTGTACTTTGAAAGACCAATTTCTTTTTCTAATTCATTTGTTTTCATATTACCTTTCCTCCTTTCAACATCATTGAACACTATGGAGTGGCTCCACAGTCAATATTTATTGTAAAATAATTCAATAAAATACTCTATTTACATAAATTTAATAACAATCTCTTTAAATTTTCTTTGTCACCTATCTTTTACTTCTTTTATATTTTAAACAATACACTTATCTTATTAACAAATCATATATTTCAACTTAATAAACCATATGACACATCTTTTTAAATAAGATTTGAATTCATAAAATTTAAACCATAATTTTATAAGCAAAATTATGGCTTTTACGTGTACAAAACTTGACACCTAATCACCACCTGTTTCAGATGGTCAATTAAGTATTTCAATAAGAATAGCATTTATCTAATTATACATTAGAATTATTGTTTTTTATTGTTTTACAAAATATTCTCTATAAAAGAAAAAACTCGTAAATCAAAATTGATTTACGAGTTAAAGAACAAAAAAAGAGCTTCTTCTATCTTGAAACCTTTTTTTATTTAGCATATTTTTCGCTAGATTAAGCTAATTATTATTTTATCTGCTTATATATTCAATAATGTTTATTTATCAACACTTTACTTCATTTATATTTTATACTATTCATTAAAATTTACGCTCTTTTTAAGAAAAATGTTGCTAATTGAATAAACACCAATATATTGAAGGCTAATCAGATGCTCAAAAAGAATATATTTCAGATAATGATTAAAATATCAATAAAGGTTGGTGTTTATAATGATTACTGAAAAACAAGTTGTTCAATATTTGAAAAATAAAGATCAAGACTATATTGATAATCTTCTGGAACGTATTAAAAATTCTTGTTCAATCAATGTTAAATCTGAGTCTAAAATAATTTGTCCTATATGTGGTTCGTCTTCTGTCAAGAAAAATGGCAAAGATTCCTATGAAAACAACGTTATTTTTGTAATGACTGACACAGATCTTTTAGTGAAAACACTAAAACATTATTTTTTTGTTCTCATTTTACAAAAGATCAATGGCTCAAATTTATTGATTACGAAATAAGTGGTTTAACACTAAAAGATGAAGCTTATTTTATGAATACATCGATAACAACATGTTTTTATATGAGACATAAACTTTATAAAACAGCATCACAAATCATTCAAGAACAAAAATTAAGTAATGAAATAGAAATCGATTCTCAATATTTAAGTATCAATCTTAAAGGAACCAAACTAGAAAATATGCCTAGATATTCAAAAAAAAAGAGGAAAACAATCAGCATATAGAGGAATATCACATCATAAGGTATGTGTTACATGTGCAATAGATAGTCAAGATAACATAATGATGAATATTGTTGGTTTGGGATCAGAGTCATTTGAAAAATACATGTCTGTAATCAATAGACTAGATAATGTAAAGAAATTAATCAGTGATTCAAAGTCATGCTTTAAACAATTTTCAAATGAATTGAAAGCAGAAAATAGTTATATTAAAACCTCACCAACACAAAAGCATTATTTAACAGAAGATGGAAATAGTCTAGCATCTGTTAATGAATTAATGAGTGAAATAGAAAATATTATTCAAAGGACACATGGTTTTTCAACAAGATATGCACAAGAATATTTAGATTTTAATATTTTAAGAAAACAAATAAAATATAAGTATAAAAGAGATGAACAAGCAAAGAAGCTATTCGAAGAAGTGAAAGATAGTGAATTTATTAAAAATGCATTGGTGTTAAACACACCAATGCCAATATCATTAAAAGAAGCCTACTATGAGTATCACTATGGAATATTTTCAGATGCTTATCTTAAAAAAACAACAAAATTCTTAAAAAGAGCGAATTTTTATTATATTTTCCCTACTCCATTGTTTTCCAAATACTTCCATATCTCATTCTAATGTATATTCATTTTTATAAAACACTATAACTAGACATTCCATATTCAATCTTTTATGTAAAACTGTAACAAATTGCAATACATTCCTTTTTTCATGAATTATTTTGTAAAAATAGCTTTCTATCCCTTAGTAACAATACAACATAAAATACTTCAATATCTTTCTATAATTATACTATACTTTTCTTCCCAAATAAAAAGAAGTATTCAATTTTTTTAAATTTCAAATACTTCCTTAGTTTATTCTCAATATAATTATTTTATTTCAAATTGATAATTATCTAATCCATCAATTACTGAGCAAATTTTTTCATTGTAAACATGAAATAATTCAACCTTAGCATTTTCTATAATAGAAATCATTTCTTTTTTCGATATGCCCTTTTCTTCCATCATATCTAAACATTTCGCTACGGTAATTCTATCACTTTCATGAATACTTCCCATAATCATCCACATACATTCATCCATATTATTCTTATTATCCATATAATAACTCCTTCTATTAATCATATAAATAGGTAAATTGAAGCCATAATTTTTCCGATAAAAACATTTGTAAAAATGGCTATTTTTTATTAAAAAAAGATTTTAATTCGTTTATCTTTGTAAGTCGATTTGTTTCATGGTTATTCTCATAATATATAATCACAGGTACCGTATCAACCCTATTACCTTCTAAAAAATAAATAAACTTAACATTTTTCTTCCAATACGCTGTACTAATATACTTAATAGCTACATTATTTGTCTTTAAAAATTTTTCTAATTCTTTTTGAAATTTTATACAATCAATACAATCTGGTCTCCCATAGTAGTAGTACCCTTGTTTATAATCTAATTCTGTTAAATCGCTTATACTAGCGATTTCACCTGTCTCTATCCCTTTATCATGACTATTAATCAAGACTATTGAAATCAATATACAAAATAAACTTAATATTAATAATAATTTCTTTACGGATTGCATCCTTTTGCTATTACCTTACCAAGATCAGTTTCTGTTCTATGTGGTTCTAAATTCCAAGGATTTTTAAGTTTTCCTATTGTCATATGATGACATAAAAATTGCGCTTCCATTGATGCGGTATGTTTCCATTTAGAACTACTTTTATGTTTTTTATACAATTCTTGGAACGCAGTTTTAGCCACTGCATAATTTGCTGCAGGTAAATCATTAGGGTATAAAGCAGAGCCTTTAAAATTTATGCTTAATGAAACAACTCCATTTCTTGTGATCCATTTGCTTGAATTAAAATACTTACTATAGCCAGATGATGCTCTAGCATTATTATTAGAAAGTGCCGACATATATTGTCTATATAATTCAACATCTTTTTGAGTTGCATACATATGATTTGAAATATCATAGTCATTGCTATATAATTCACCATTTTGTATCAAATAATAGATGTTTATATATTCCATAATTTCTTCATCTTTTTTTGAAATATTTTCTGATTTTTCTAAAGCACTAGCAGTTACACAATTAACACCTAAAAGTAAAGCTACTAAAGCAGTAAATAAAATTTTTTCATTTGAATTCTCCTTTCAATCAACAATTAGTTTTTTTACAAAACAATACTACTAAAACTATTTGAATCACACATACACAAAGAAAATATATAGATAATATTTGCACCATAAATGGAACAATATCCAGCAACGCCGCCCAATCACTTTCTATCAGTAATCCTTTTATATAATTTATACACATCAACAAGGTGATTATACTAATGATATTGTTAATAACCAATGTATAAATGAGCTGTTTGCTTTTATTTAAAAAGAACATAACGTTAATAAATAACAATAATATATTTGCGAACAAGCATAATGCAATAATAAGTATCAATATTTTCACCTCCGTTAAACAACGATTACTTAAATTAAAATATTCTAGTCATATGTTTAGATATATACACAATGTCAATATGAAATAAATACAATTCAATAAAACTTGCATTTTGTTGTTTATATATTTATCATTTTCTCTTTGAAATAATTTTATATTATTTGCTTTCCTCTACCATTTTCTTAATTTTCTTATATAAATAAAGATAGTTAATTAGGCTTTTTTTAATACTTCTTCAACTATTCTTTCTGTATTATTTTCTTTTTGGCTATTAATTACATTATAAATAAAATTATCAAAATCTTCCTCATTCATCATTATAACTTCACCATTTTTTATAAGTTTTATTGGTTTATTTGTTAAAAATATTTTCTCACCAATTTCTGAATATCTTAAAATAGAAACACTTCTCATTTTATTCATTAATTGCATGAAATCACTTGGACAATTTAAAAGGGCGGAGTGTTTACTTATATCTTGTAAAACTATATTTGCATCACAAACATAAATTCTATTTAATACATCTCTTAAAAAATAGCATACAACAAAGAAATCTACCATTTCCATCGGTACATGAGACATCCACACTCTAATTTTATCACCTTGCTTGATTTTGTATAAACCATTTAGAAATAAAGAATATTTATTATAAAAATATTCTTTATTTCTTTTACCGTAATCAACAACACCATATTTACATAATTGTTCATATCTTTCATTAATACTAAAATCCTTAAAGTTTCCTAACGAATAATCGTCTGGACAACAAAGAATAGTATCAGAATCTATGAATCCTGTTGCATATAAATAACGTAAATTTGCTTCAGTTGTACTATCGAAACACACTTCTATCATTTTATCCAATTTTTAAAGTCATTGTTTGGGTAATTCTTCCTCCATTCAAGACTTCCCCTTCTACTAATGAAATATAACATTTCGCTTTATTTCCTTTTTTAAATGACTTTGTTCCGTCTACAAAACAGCCTAGTAAATAATTTGGAGAATTACTATGTTGCTCAATAGCTATGGTATTAGAAGCATACGAATTTTGATCTTTAATGGTGTGTTTACCATAAATACTTCTAATTCTTGCTTTTTTATTTTTTGCTTCTAATTTTATGTGTAGATCAATTGTTCTATCCGCTGCAACAATTTCAAACAACGTACCCCTTTGCTGAGAAATACTATCCTTATTTTCTACAAATCCACCTGTCTCCTCATCCAAATATGGCACCTGCTCTGCTTCATAAACAATCGGCTCTTGCTCCTGAATATTGTCATCTTATGCATAAGATGGTGATGCAATCAGCCCAAAAGTAAGAAGCATAACCGTTAAAATAGTTAAAATTCTTTTTATCTTTATCTCCTCTTCTTTTATATTTCGAAAACGTTCTCTAATTGAATATTATCATATATTAAATTATTTGTACATAGTTTTTCTATGTATTGATGTTTTTTAAATATATATTATAATATAATTATCTTAACGTTAAGGAAGTATTAATATGGCCAGAAAAAATAGTTTTTTTAAATTAGATATGTTACTTCTATGTATAATTGCCAAACAAGATTGTTATGGTTATGAAATTACAAAACAAATTAAATTATATTCTCACGAGTTAATAGATATTAAAGAAGGTACTATGTATCCTATCTTGTATAAATTACAGGATGAGAATTATATTTCAAGTTATGAAAAAGTAATCGAACGTAAGGTAAGAGTTTATTATCACATAGAAGAAAAAGGAAAAGAAAAATTATTAGAAATGATTAATGAGTTTAATAATGCTGTTGACGGAATTCACAACGTTATTAAAGAATCTTTGGGAGGAGCTTATGAATAATATAAAAAAATACATTAAGAACATTTGGACAATTATGCCTATGCATACTAAAAAAGAAAAATTCTATTTAAATGAATTAAAAAAACATTTAAATGAATATTTAGATGATCACCCACAATGTTCATATGATGATATTGTTCAACAATTTGGAGAGCCTAAAGATATTGTTGTGAATTACATACAAAACAGTGATGAAAATAATCTTATTAAAAGAATGAAATTAAAATCAAATATACAAAAATTTCTTATATTCTTTTCAGTAATTTGCACAATTTTAGCAATTTTCTTTAGTGTTCTATGGTATGATTACATACAGGAACAAAAAAATTCTATTATTTATGAAATTGAAACAACAATTACCGAAAATTAAATAAATAGTGAGAATATGAAAAAATTTGATATCACTAATGTAATCTATTACTTATTTATATTTATAGCAATCATTTTGCTAATTAACTCATTGATTTTTAATGATAATAACCACAGTTTTTTAACAAGCATTATCATAATTGGTATATCTGTTTTAAGAAAAATAAGATAACAGTATTAAAAAACAAAATAACTACGTAGTCCTTTCTACATAGTTATTTTATTTTTTTATAACATTTTGATGAAAATTTTGCACTTTTTTTTAATTTTTTTGGTATAGCCCATTTTTAGGGCAGTTTTAAGCATTATTTTATTCATAAAAGCTGAAAACCCGCAAATCAAAAAAACGTTGATTTCATGCGGGTTTTAGCGTAAAAAAAAAGGCTTCTTCTATCTTGAAACCCTTTTTTATTTAGCATATTTTTCGCTAGATTAAGCTAATTATTATTTTATCTGCTTATATATTCAATAATGTTTATTTATCAACACTTTACTTCATTTGTATTTTATACCATTTTTAACTATTTAATAATAACACAAATTTATTTGGTATTTTTTTGGTATAAAATATGATAAATATAATCCAGCGAAATTTATATTTAGAAAAATAATATATCACAAATTATTTTTTATAATATTTATAAATGCATTTGAGTTGTAACTTTAACAATTTCTTTATAATAATCATCTTGTGATTTTGTATTACGATCAATCGATAAATCTAAATGTCCATCTTTCATGTAATAAACTTTCTTTGAATAAGAAGCCACAAAACTATCATGAGTAACCATAATAATAGTTGTGTGTTTTTCTTCATTGATTTTAACTAGATATTCCATCAGCTCCCTAGCATTTAAACTATCGAGATTTCCTGTTGGTTCATCCGCAAAGATGATCTTTGGCTCATTAATCAACGCTCTCGCAATTGCTGCTCTTTGTTGTTGTCCTCCTGAACATTGGGAAGGATATTTATCAATGATTTCTTCGATATTTAACATTTTTGTAAGTTCGTTTAATTTTTCTAATTGTGTTTGTTGATCTACTTTATTAAGTCTTAATGAAAATAAAATATTATTTTTGATTGTTAATGATTCAATAAGATTATAATTTTGAAAGATAAAACCAATTTCTTCTTTTCTTAGATTTGCTTTTTCCTTTTCTGATAAAAGAAGTAAATCTTTTTGATTAAGAAAAATTTGTCCATGAGTTGCTTCATCAATCGTTGACAAGATATTAACAAGTGTTGTTTTTCCTGAACCAGAGGCTCCCATAATACAAATAAAATCACCTTTTTCTACTTTAAAGTCTAACCCATTTAAAGCCACCTTAGGATGCATACCATAAGGATTATAAACTTTCTTTAAATTTCTAATTTCCATGTAACTCATAATTTTGACCTCTTTTCTTTAAATAAACAATCAATTCAGCCATTCCATAAGGAACAACAAACTCAAGTAAAACAATACCAACAAGTCCTAAATCAATCGATGCACGAATTAAAAACGTACAAGCAATACTTAAAATATAAATACCTGCAAAAATCCATAATACAACATAAAATCCATTTCCTTCTTTATAAGATATTTTCTTGACATCTTGATTTGTAAGTCCCATCTTACATAAATTTTTAAAATGTTCTTTCTTTTCTAAAGCATCGATATCAAAACGACTGACAACACTTAAACATAAAACAAAATTAATTAAGATAGCACCAATGTGTAAAGCAATATGCAACATCTTCATATGAATTGATGAGAAAATAAATGTTGGTATTAAAATTACAGCTAACATAATAAAGACAATTAATAGTTTGCTTTGTTGCATAAATAGAGCCAAATCACCTAAAACAATCGTATCTTCGCCTTTTAGATTCAATGAATCAACCATTTCATTTAAAGTATGAGGAATGAAATAATAAAACAAACCATAAGCACTGATAGCCCCAATACAAGAAGCAATCGCAAATCCTGCATCTAATTCTTCTCCTACATACATCGCATAAAGTCCTAAGAAATAACCTAAGATATAAATATAATCAGGAATGATAAAGACACGATGATCTTCTTTTTGTGTTGTAATATATTTATCTTTAATAAGTGATGATAAAGAATTATTGTTGATATAGTTGATTTGCATAGCGATTAAAATAACTAAAATACAAACAACTAAAATTCCTAACATCTTAAATAATTTAAAGTTAAAATAGAAAATACTTTGATGAATATGACAATAACG
>NZ_PYLQ01000037.1 GCF_003024685.1 Faecalibacillus intestinalis
TGGATATATATACTTTTTCAAAGACCTCACAAGAATTCACCTCCATTTTATCTTTATTAAATTTTACTATGTAAGCTTTTTTATTGTCAATTTATATAATTATTCACATATATAAAATAAAAATTGTTTATTTTTCTCTTCTATACTAAATATTACTTTTCCCAGTAAGATAACAGGAAAGGGGTTCTTAGGGGAAAACCGAGTCACATTTCCCCACAAAAAACAGACTCCCCCTTCACTAAGTCTGCTGAAATAAAATGTACAAAAAATACAGTTATACATGTAACTGTCATCTTTCTTGCTCTTTATTTCTTCTTTTTGCCCATCCTTTTAAAAGTTTCAATATAACTTCACTTTTTTCTCTAGGCGTATAGTTTTTTGGAAAATATTCATTAATATCTTACATTTTAAACGATAATTTTTCTTTCTGATTTGCTTTTTCTTCCTTCATTATTGAATAAATAACGTTTTCATCTAAACGATTTTCTCTTGATAACTCCTTCATTCTTATTACTTGAGCATGTGACGGTGTTAAATCAAGTTCTACAATATTTTTTACAACAAATTGTTGATTTTCTTTTGAAAGATATGAAAGTTCCACAGCAGGATTAAATGCAATCTTTTTCCCATCAGTTCTTATACCATCGACCATATCACGCAATGGCTCAATTAATTCTGTTAAACGTATAAATCTTCTAATTTGGTCTCTTGATTGTTTTACTTCTTCACTTAATATATCTACTGACCACTTATTTTGGGACTTCTGTGCAACTTGCGTAGAAGTTGATGATATCTGTTTTCCTTGATGTTTCATTGCTTCTAATTTCAATTTATAAGCAAATCCTCTTTCAGTTGGTAAGATGTTTTCCCTTTGTATATTTGAATCAACCATAATAATTGTTGCTTGGTCATCAGTAAGTTTTCTCACAATAGCCTGTATCTTTTCTTGACCATTTACCATTGCTGCATTCATTCTTCTGTGACCAGAAATCATTTCGTATCCGTGACCATTTGGATGTGGTCTTACAAGAACAGGAACTAAAATACCATTTTCTGAAACACTTTTTACAAGTTCAGACATCTGTTCATCATTTCTAACTCTAAACGGATGATTTTTAAACTCCTGAATATCTTCAACAGGAACTTCCATTATCTTCTCTAGTTTTGCCTCCTGTCTTTGTTCTTCGTTGGTAAATAAATCATCGTACGTAGGAACTCTTATGTCGTTTATGCTCTTTTTCGGCATTTAAGATGACCTCCTTTGTAAAAGCTTCATAAGCTTTAGTTGCTGCACCGTTTGGATCATATTGAAATATGCTTTCTCCTATACCTGTACTTTCTGCTGCCTTTGTACATCTTGGAATTGTTGTATCAAATACCTTGATATGCCCTCCAAAGTTTTCTCTAACTTCATGTGTGATTTTCTTTGATAGATTGGTTCTTTCATTTGTCATCGTAATCAACACACCTTCAATTTTTAAATCATGATTAAGATTTCTTTTAACCATATTAATTAATCTCAATAAATCAGCCATACCTTCAACCGCATAAGGTTCTGCCTGTACAGTTATAACAACTTTATCAGAAGCAGTAAGAGCATTAATAGGTAGATTATCCAGTGATGGATTTGTATCTATAATGACATAATCATAATCATCTTTTACAGTATCAATAAATCTTTTCAATACCGTTTCTCTACACATAGCACTTTCTAATTTAGAATTTATTCCTGCAAGAGAAATATTTGATGGAACAATATCAACATTTTCATTACTGTGAAGTATTAGTTGTTCTCTATCAAGTTGTATATCTTCAATAACTGATACAATAACATCCTTCATAGATAAAGGATATTGTGTTCTGTCATAAAATCCAAATGCTTTTGTTGAATGTCCTTGTGGATCTAAATCTAACAGCAATACCTTTTTGTTATTTAATGCAAGACATGCACTTAAACTGACAGATGTCATTGTTTTACCTACACCACCCTTTTGATTTGCAATTGCTATTACTTCGCTCATTTGTAATCACTCCTATCTTTATATATAGCATTAAATTGACCTCCTTTCTTTTTTGCCAATCAATGATTGGCTATGTAAAAAAGCCATCTGCTATGATGACTTTTATATGCTATCTTTCTTGTTGTTTATGTTTTGTATTTTTACTGTAGTCTTTTAATGGAACTTTCTTATCCATTACATGCTCTCTAAGTTTAAAAAAATTATCATGACTTTCAGAAGCAATGATATAGTCAAAACAGAATTTTCCTCTGTCGGCTGATGGTTCAACTGTGCTTAAATACCTTTTATTATTAAAAGAAGAATATATAAAAGCATCTCCAACCACTAAATCTTTAGCAAGTCTTATATTACCCTCATAGAATAAAACGAAGGGTGGACATGCAATTTGTTTCAAAACTGTAGGATAGTTGTTATCTAAAATTGTTACATACTTTGTTTTCAATTCTCTCTTTAACTTAATAAATTCATTTTCATCTACAGGAACTTTTGCTTTTATATCATTATATATTTTTTCAAAGTCACCATCATGCTTCAAAGCAAAATAAAGCAATACATTATTCATAAATTCATCACCTCCTTTAATAGAGTAGAGGGAGAATAATTATTCTCGCCCCTCTCATTGCACCGTACGTACGGGTCTCGTATACGGCGCTACATTTATATGGCAATTCAACTAACTTAGGTAATATCTTAGGGGATTGACCAATCCTGGTCTTTCCCTTTTATTTATGGCTAGTATGTCCGCATTTATCAAGAAATTAATTACATTTCCATTTGCACGTTTGTACCAACCTAATCTTGAATTGGCTACTGCATATATTTGTTCTTCACTGAACTTGTATGGCAATTTCTTGTTTAACAGTTGCAGACTCTTGTATATCTTCTCTGACTTCTTCCATCGTTTGATAATGATTACCCTTATTTTATGTCGTAACCATTGTCCAAACTTATCCATGAATATTTTCATCTTTCCTATTTTAAAATAATTAATCCATCCCCTTACTATTTGATTTATTCTTGTAAAAGTAATGGTGTTGGACCGTGCAATACACTTCTTTCTTATGAGCTCCTTTCGACATTTGTCATAAAGCTTCATCTTACTTTTATGTGTTGGTGCACATTCCCATTTATCGCTCATTTTAAAATAAGTAAATCCTAGAAATTTACTTTTTGATGGTCTTACTACTTTCGTTTTAGTAGCACTTACTTTTAGAAAAAGTTTCCTTTCTAGCCATGAAGTAACTGACTTCATCACTCTATTTGCACTCATCTCACTCTTTACAAAGATATTGGAATCATCCGCATATCTTACAAATCTCAGTCCTCTACTTTCTAGTTCCTTATCAAATTTATCTAGATAAATATTTGAAAGTACTGGACTTAAAGGTCCTCCTTGGGGCATTCCTATGATATTGGGCTTAACTAACCCCTTTTCCATAATTCCTGCCTGTAGGAACTTTCTTATAAGGTGAAGCGTGTTTGAGTCTTTTACTTCCTCCCTAAGTATTGAGATTAATTTATCATGATTGACTGTGTCAAAATAAGCTTCTATATCCATGTCAACGACCCATTCAAAACCCTCATTTAAATATTCTAAAGTCTTTTCTAAAGCATCATGCGCACTTCTTTGAGGTCTAAATCCATAACTGTTGTCACTGAATTTATCTTCGTAGATTTTAATCAGTACTTGCGCTATTGCTTGTTGTATTACTCTATCTATTACTGTAGGTATTCCTAATGGCCTTTTCTTTCCATTTGATTTTGGTATATAAACTCTTTTGACTGGTTGAGGTCTATATTTCTTTTCCAATATTTCTTTCTTTATTCTTTCTCTATTGTTTTGGAAATAGGTATCAATTTCATAAACGGTCATCTTATCAACTCCCGCTACACCTTTATTACTCTTGACCCTATTAAGTGCTTCGTTTAGATTTTCATCCTCTAATATCACTTCAATTAATCTCATGTTGTTGTTTCTCCCTTCACTCGTAAATATATTTGAAACCATTCCCTCTACCTTCATCTCCATGGAATTACGATTTCCAATTATGAGATTATCCTCGATTTCGAACTGTTCAAACATTGCTTATGATGAACAAACATCATATAAACATTAGGTCCTTCAGTATTTGGTGTTATACCTACTATGACCTCAGCTGACTTCTTGTGATAAACCTTTTTCGACCAACGGTACCATCACTACTTTTAAAGTTTATTGGAATTCGTTGTTCACAAGACCTCCCGGGGTAATTCACTAATCCTATTTCCTTCACAACGTCTTGATTTACTGTCTTGGTTTTACGTTTACCTTTTGGATTTCGATTTGTATAGCAATCTTATCCACCATTTAACCTTATATCAAGTTTCTGTTCGTACGCTCAAAGAAATCACTACACCACTTCCTTCATCCTTGCCATCACTGACAACAACTTGTGGTTCGTTACACTTGGCGGTAAATACCTGTGGTTGGTTTATTTCCAACTGAATTAGTGCCATGCCCAGCACACTATGAAAAAAGGAGATCCATTTTGAATCTCCTTTGCTTATTAAATTGTTTACTTAGTCCCTTTTAATTTCTAATATGTTATCTAGTTTGTTAGAAAAGTCCTATTTTTGTTAGATAAAAAATCAAGAAAAGTTCCTCACTTTGTTAGAAAGAAAAAAGGATATTCAATAAGCAATAATACCTATCAAACATCCTATTTTTAATAGAAAAACCAATAAAAATGGCGGCACTTATGGGATTTGAACCCATGACCTTACGCTCCGGAGGCGTATGCTCTATCCAACTGAGCTAAAGCGCCACATCTTTTTTCTGCCCGTTATAGCTCATTTAGGCTAGATACTGCTCTACGCTCCGGAGACGTACGCTTTATCCAGCTAAGCTATAGCACCAACAAATATATTCTATCATATTAGAGATAAATAATGTATCAAATATAGTATTTTAAATCAACATTTGTTAGAATGTCATCCATGGGGTGAGGTTATGAAAAAAGGAATTATTATTACATTATTAGGTGGTACATTTTGGGGTATTTCAGGAACTATGGGACAGTTTCTGTTTCAAACTTATCATTTAAATACAATGTGGCTTACAACATTGCGTATGATCTTTGCGGGAATCATTCTATTAAGTGTTTGTTTTATCAAAGATACAAAAAAGACATTAAGTATTTGGAATAATAAAAATGATGTCTTTCAACTTATTTTGTTTGCACTATTAGGATTAATGTTTTGTCAATATTCCTATATGACAGCAATCTATTATTCAAACAGTTCAACCGCAGCTATTCTACAATACTTGAATCCAATCTTTATTATGTTTTATACATGTCTTGTTTGTAAAAGACTTCCTTATAAAAAAGAACTTCTTTGTGTTGCTTTAGCTTTTGGTGGAACCTTCATCCTAGCAACACATGGAAATATTCATGAAATGATCTTATCTTTTGAAGGATTGTTTTGGGGAGTGATGGCAGGATTGGCTGCTTCGTTTTATTCATTGCTTCCTCGACATATCATGAATAAATACGGCAGTTTGATTCCTACAGGCTATGCCATGATTATTGGTGGTGTCGTATTAGGAATCATCGGACGTATTTGGAATATCTCTGCTTCTTTAGATATTTATGGCTATTTAGCAATGGCAGGAATTATTATTATCGGAACTGTTTTAGCTTTTTCAATGTATCTTATAGGGGTCAATCTTATTGGACCTATGAGAGCTTCATTAATTGCTGCAGTTGAACCATTAAGTGCAACGATTTGCATGTGTTTATGGTTACATTCTCCTTTTACATTAATGGATGTATTAGGTTTTATTATGGTTATGTCAACAATCTTCATATTATCTTATAAAAAGAAAGCATCATAAAAATAGCATAAAGTATTTAACTTTATGCCATTTTTTATGATTTAAAATATTTTTCTATTTCTAAAACTTCATCTTCAGAAACTTTTAACAATTCAACCGCTTTTAAAAATGAAATACTTAAGCTATTCATCAAATCTGTAATCAGTTCAATATTTTTCTTTTTTGTCCTTGTACTAATCCTTTTTCTATATTTTCTCTGGCTATCATTTCTCCTAAATTACACATCTTTTTAACCTCCTCTCTATTTTTTCAAATCCATATTCTTTCATAACTTCTTTCTTTATCAAAAGATCATATGTATTGTTTAAAAAGATGACTAACGGTGTCTTGATCCAATCACTATCTTCATACTTATCTTTGATATCATGATCTTTATTTAAGTATATCATAATCTGTTCGCTTTTATCATAACTTTCTAACCTTTCAATAGTACTTCCACTGACATTTTCTAATTTAGAGTTTATGCGATTGACATGTCCATCTCGCTTTTTAGCAGCTTGTGGAAGTATCCATATGACATAGGCCTTTTTCATTCCATCATAGTTTC
>NZ_PYLQ01000038.1 GCF_003024685.1 Faecalibacillus intestinalis
TAAAGGAAGTGTTACTGTTCCTTCTTCGCTGTCTTTTACTGTGACAACGTTTTTAGAATTGGTTGTAAATGTGTCATATTTCTTTCCGCCAACTTTTTGTACAACATAGTTTCCTTTGGAATCTTTGATTTTAAATGATGCACCATTTAATGTGACTTTCTTTCCTGATTCGGCATCTAATTTAATAATTTTAAGTTGTGACGTAAATGGTCGGTTATTCACATTGACACGTTTTACCTGTTCAACATCTTTATATTCACTGTAATCATCTGTTACTGAAATTGTGAAATCTGGGGCTGTAATATAATCCTTAGGTGTCTTTGTTTCTTTGACGATATATTTTCCATAAGGCAGATATGGTGTATTTGCTTTACCATTTGAATCAGTTGTGATGACTGCATAAGTTGTAGCATTGTCCCATCCGACATGGTTAACTTCACTGTACAATTTGAACGTGAACTCTGCTCCTTGTAATCCTTTTACAAGACCTGAAATACTGTCCTTTTCTCCTGATTTAAAAACTTGGATCTTTTGCATATTCACTCTGTTAGTACCTTTTGCACTTCTTGATACTTTTGAAACTGTTTGTCCTTCATAATCGATTGATACACTGATCTTTGCATCATTGAATACCAATGAATCATTTGTTTTTGATTCTTGAATGTAATATTTTCCTAATGGCAATTCACTCCAAGCAATCTTTCCATTGGCATCTGTTTTTTTGCTTGATACCAATGCACCTTTTTCATAGTAAGTTTTTGTTCCAGCCTGATTTGTAATCTTTTCACTTGCGTGTAATTCAAAAGTAACACCTTCAGCAGTAGCATCACCTTTTAGACCATTTGTTTTAGAAGTATCGATTTCTTTTTGGAAATCAATATTTCCTTTAGGTTCATCATCTGTAACACTCAATACTGTTGTCTTATCTTTTTCTACTTTGACTGTAAAAGTATCTGTATTTAAAAGATATCCATGAGGTGCTTCTGTTTCCTTGACTTCATAAGTTCCAACCATTAGATCATTCACTTTGATCTTTCCATTTTTTACAAGGGTATTTTCATTATAACCATCATATGAAACAGATTTGATATTGAATTTTGCACCATCAATAAGATCTTGATTTGTATTCTTTTTAGTTAATTCCAAAGAACCAAAATCAAGCCATTCAATATTTAAATATAGACGTGCATCATCAGGATCCATGTTCCAAGTTCCTTGTGCTTGAGTTCCAGCACCTCCATCATGAATAGCTAACGCTGTAAATCGTTCACATCCGTTTCCACATACATTGTCACTCACAAAATTTGATGGTGAATTTTGACATGGTGCTGTGAAATAAAAGCTTTGTCCGCCATAGACTTTTGCAGTACCACCTGTTTGTGTTGCAGAAGTTCCAGCAATGTGAATTGTCACATTTGAAGCCAATGGGATATTCACTTCAGCAGATGAAGCACCATTTAATTTCACAGTATTTGTAACTTGTTGCTTATTTGTCTTATCATAGCTTGCTTTAAACAATGCTCTGTTTCCTGATTTGTTGCCTTCCCAAGAAACACCATTACCTGGATCAGGTAATGAAATGATTCGACGATAGATGTTCATGATATTTGTACCATAATTACTTCCGAATGTTTGGTTGAACAAGTTTTCATCAAAACCTTTCCATTGTCCTGAATAAGCGCCACTTAAAAAGATATGTGTCAAAAGATATTTGATATCATCATTTGTAAGAGGGTCATCTGGACAGATAGCTGTCTTTAGATCAGCATCCGCAGCAAATTCACCATAGGCTGCAGGACCTCCAAAGCCATAGTAAAGTAGCTTTCTTACGTTTTCATTATTTTCAATGACCTGTGCAGGATATTTACCACTTGCAGGTGTTTTCTTTTCTGCTTCCAAACAGAAAGCCCATTTGCCATCGTATTTACATGAATACGTTGACCATGAAGCAATGGATGGAATCTTTCTGCCCCACCATTCTGGATACTTGATATTTTTCACTCTTGTAAATTCTTTAGGAACGGATGGATCATAAGCATTTACGACACTCATTCCAAGCGTATTGAAACACATTGAAAATGCCATTCCTACTGCTAAAAAAATCTTATATAGTTTAGAAAGTTTATTTTTCATTTTACTTTTTCTCCTGTTATTTATTGTTTGCAATGCAAGTTTTAAACATTGCCCTACTTCTTTTGTTTATTAAATGAAAAAAGGACAATCTTTCGATTGTCCTATGGCTTGAATACCCATTTATTTAAATACATATATTCCTCCAACAAAAAAAGACAGATCATATCGACCTGCCTGCTTATAATATTAAATGGATAAAGAATGAGAGATTTTTATAAAAATTGTTGGTAATATTTTGAATTTTTCAGTAATTATTTATGATAAACTATTTACTTATTCTTTATCCGCATTTAATTCTATCATGTTTCTACATAGTTTGATAATGATTTACTTATAAATCTAATTTCTACGAAAATAATTGACTTACATAATTTTGAAGTCTATGAAGTATTCTTACGATATAGACATCATCATTCTTTACCATGTAAAAGACAACATAGTTTTTATAATGAACATATCTGTACCCACTGTTTACATCATTTTCAAGATACCATATATTTCCAATATCTGAATGACTCTTTAGATTTTCTATCTTATCTAAAATTCCTGACACTGTATTCTTTGCAGCTATTGGACTACATAATTTATATTTAATATAATCATAAATTTCATCAAGATCTCGTTGTGACTTTGGTGAATAGTGTATCTTATTCATTTTCAAATCTTTCCTTAAAATGTAATCTCATTGAATCTTCATCAATCCAGCCTTCTTCATTTGCTGAAGCTAAGCCTTCGTTTAACATTTTCATTACTTCTAGTTCTGCTACCATCTTGTCATACTTCCTCGCTTTTCTTGACATTTCTTCTTGTTCATTTATATCCATAATAGTATAACAACCATGTCCATTTTTTGTTAAATAAACAGGAGAACCAACAGTAACATCTTCAAGTACTGCACTGTAATTTCTTAAATCAGAGATAGGTTTTATATTTGGCATATTCTCTCCTCCTTTTATTAAAATCATTATACTATTATTTTACGTTATATTCAACGCAATATACTTCGTAAAATTTCACTTAACTTTTTATCCAATTTTCATTTGTACCATATTGATAATGCGAAGCACCACATACTTCTTCATTTCCAGCACAATGTCCTTCATCTAATAATTGATTAATCAAAGTTTTAACTGAATAATCATTGCTACTATAATAAGACTCATAATCTTTATAATCTATTGAATGTGTCAGTTCTTTTCCACAATCACATTTAACCCAATATGTCACTCTTAAAATTTTTGTTTGTTCTTCCTTTTGAGGTTGTTGTACATTAGTAGTATTTCCACTTGATGCTGGCTGACTTGGTGTTACAGAAGACTGATTGCTTTCAACAGGCTGTACTGGTGTTTGTTTTGTTTCAACCTTCTTTTGTGTTTTATTTTCATTAGTATTTTGATTACTCGTTTTCTCTTGAGTTTGCACATCATTTTTTACAGATTCTTGATCTTCCAGAATCGTATTTTCTTCTATTTCTTGTTTGGTTGTATCATTTACAATTTCATCACTTTCATTGGTTTCATCTTTGGATACATCCTTTTTCTTTGTTTTCTTTTTTGATACCTCTTTTTGTGAAATAACTGCTGCTTTTTTATTTTCTACATGGCTATTCATTGGTAGTGCATTACAAACAACCAACAGTGTAGATAACGCTAAAACTATAATATTCCTTTTTTTCATACTTTCTTCATCTCCTTTTATTAATTGTTATTTATTTCATATACAGTTTAGACTTCTGTTTACTTATTATCAAATTTACTATTTCCTTTATTAATTTGTAAAAAGCACATTGTGAAAACACCTATTAGTGCACCAATTTGCATTGAAACAATAATAATTATTACTTCCTTCATAATATCCACCTTCCTTCAAAAAAAGACCTACAGTCATTGCTATAGGCCTTTTAACATATTTAGTTCTGATGTTAACTATTAAATTATTTCATTTTATGGTCTTGGTTTTAATCCATAGTAGATACCCAATCTTTCTGCTTTCCTCATTTGATAAGAATAATACAAGCCTGCAAGCGACAAAGTAGGTATTACATTTGCAAGTGTATCAAAATAGTAAACAACTCCAGATAAAACTGAAGAAAATAATCCAGTTGCTGCTCCTGAACCACTTAATTTATCTAATATATTTTTCACAAATCCGAAATACGTACTAGAAATCATCCCTTGTAATCCAGGTTCCAATTGGCTGTTCATATAATCTATTATTTCTTCTTCTTTTGTTTTTCCATTATCTAAAGCACCAGTAAATGCATTATACATTTTGGCACTTGTTGCTAAAATATCAGTACTATTTGTTATTCCAGCTGCATCAAGAGCTGTTATATATTTTGAATACTCATCATCCATATTTTCTTTTATTGATCCAAGCAATTCATTCATAAGTGTATAATTAGCACCATTTTCAATAAAATTCTTTATTCCACTTGTATAAGTTCTAAATGCTTTATAAATAGCGACACCTGCTTGTGCTTTATAAAATTGTTCATATGCATCTATATCATTTTGCGAAATAATATTTGCATATACAGGATGTCCGAAATTTTTTTCATCTGAAAAACTCTTATCATAGTTTATATTTTCAATATAATGAGAGGTATACAAATACAAAATATATATGCTTTCATCATGATTTCCATCGTTATATTCATTATCATATACAGATCTAATATATTTCATTCGATCTTTTTGTTCCTCTTTAGACGCAAGTGGATTTCCATCATATGGATCTCCACTTCGTGATGATTGTATATTAACTTTTTTTGGTATAGATGTATCAAATAAATCATTTTTATCTAAAGATAAAGCGTCTAATAATTCATCATCCGTTTGAGTTAGCGTAATTAAATTGAATAATTGTCCTGATGTAACACCAGCTTAATTATATTTATCTGAAATATCAATTATTTGATCAGTCACTTCATCTAATGTAATTTCATCTTCCGCATTTACTGTTGGAATAGTTGTTAATATCATACCAGC
>NZ_PYLQ01000039.1 GCF_003024685.1 Faecalibacillus intestinalis
GAGGACATTGAAAACTGAACAGGAAAGAATAAAACACAACGTCAATTAAGTTAAAGAAATAAAAAAGAGCTAAACAGACCAAAGTTGTCTGAAAGAAATAAGACAATGGAGAGTTTGATCCTGGCTCAGGATGAACGCTGGCGGCGTGCCTAATACATGCAAGTCGAACGCTTCACTTCGGTGAAGAGTGGCGAACGGGTGAGTAATACATAAGTAACCTGGCATCTACAGGGGGATAACTGATGGAAACGTCAGCTAAGACCGCATAGGTGTAGAGATCGCATGAACTCTATATGAAAAGTGCTACGGGACTGGTAGATGATGGACTTATGGCGCATTAGCTGGTTGGTAGGGTAACGGCCTACCAAGGCGACGATGCGTAGACCGAGCAACGCCGCGTGAAGGAAGAAGTAATTCGTTATGTAAACTTCTGTCATAGAGGAAGAACGGTGGATATAGGGAATGATATCCAAGTGACGGTACTCTATAAGAAAGCCACGGCTAACTACGTGCCAGCAGCCGCGGTAATACGTAGGTGGCGAGCGTTATCCGGAATTATTGGGCGTAAAGAGGGAGCAGGCGGCACTAAGGGTCTGTGGTGAAAGATCGAAGCTTAACTTCGGTAAGCCATGGAAACCGTAGAGCTAGAGTGTGTGAGAGGATCGTGGAATTCCATGTGTAGCGGTGAAATGCGTAGATATATGGAGGAACACCAGTGGCGAAGGCGACGATCTGGCGCATAACTGACGCTCAGTCCCGAAAGCGTGGGGAGCAAATAGGATTAGATACCCTAGTAGTCCACGCCGTAAACGATGAGTACTAAGTGTTGGGAGTCAAATCTCAGTGCTGCAGTTAACGCAATAAGTACTCCGCCTGAGTAGTACGTTCGCAAGAATGAAACTCAAAGGAATTGACGGGGGCCCGCACAAGCGGTGGAGCATGTGGTTTAATTCGAAGCAACGCGAAGAACCTTACCAGGTCTTGACATCGATCTAAAGGCTCCAGAGATGGAGAGATAGCTATAGAGAAGACAGGTGGTGCATGGTTGTCGTCAGCTCGTGTCGTGAGATGTTGGGTTAAGTCCCGCAACGAGCGCAACCCCTGTTGCCAGTTGCCAGCATTAAGTTGGGGACTCTGGCGAGACTGCCGGTGACAAGCCGGAGGAAGGCGGGGATGACGTCAAATCATCATGCCCCTTATGACCTGGGCTACACACGTGCTACAATGGACAGAGCAGAGGGAAGCGAAGCCGCGAGGTGGAGCGAAACCCATAAAACTGTTCTCAGTTCGGACTGCAGTCTGCAACTCGACTGCACGAAGATGGAATCGCTAGTAATCGCGAATCAGCATGTCGCGGTGAATACGTTCTCGGGCCTTGTACACACCGCCCGTCACACCATGAGAGTCGGTAACACCCGAAGCCGGTGGCCTAACCGCAAGGAAGGAGCTGTCTAAGGTGGGACTGATGATTGGGGTGAAGTCGTAACAAGGTATCCCTACGGGAACGTGGGGATGGATCACCTCCTTTCTAGGGAGAGAAAGTTGTGCTTTCTTGTTTGGTTTTGAATGTCCATGACATTCAAGAGGACATTGAAAACTGGATAGTAGTAAAAAAATTGCGAAAACGATAAAGAAGAGATTAGACATTAAAGAAAAAATAAGGTCTAGTACGAAAAGTCGAAAGTAACTAAGATTTTACAGCAAGTGTAAACGAAAAAAAGTTCAAGCAAGCAAACCTAGAAGGTAAAGCAAGAAAGGGCGTATGGGGAATGCCTAGGCACACTCCGGCGAAGAAGGACGCAGCAAACAGCGAAATGCGACGGTGAGCGGTAAGCACGTGAAGAGCCGTCGATATCCGAATGGGGGAACCCACACGGAGTCATATCCGTGTATCACATGTCGAATACATAGACATGATGAGGCGAGACGCAGGGAACTGAAACATCTAAGTACCTGCAGGAAGAGAAAATAAGAATGATTTTCTGAGTAGCGGCGAGCGAAAGGGAAAGAGCCCAAACCGATCTGAGGATCGGGGTAGTAGGATCATCGATAAATCAAACAGAGGATCATAGAGGAATCACATGGGAAGGTGAGCGAGAGAGGGTGAGAGCCCCGTACTCGAAATGAGAGACTGGAGAGAGATGACACCTGAGTAGGGCGGGACACGAGAAATCCTGTCTGAATCAGCCGGGACCATCCGGCAAGGCTAAATACGAGAGAGTGACCGATAGTGAACCAGTACCGTGAGGGAAAGGTGAAAAGAACCCCGGGAGGGGAGTGAAAGAGAACCTGAAACCATATGCCTACAAGAAGTCAGAGCCCGTTAAAGGGTGATGGCGTGCCTTTTGTAGAATGAACCGGCGAGTTACTGTATGGAGCGAGGTTAAGCAGGATATGCGGAGCCGAAGCGAAAGCGAGTCTTAAGAGGGCGCGAGTTGCATGCAGTAGACCCGAAACCGGGTGATCTAGCCATGACCAGGTTGAAGTTGGGGTAAAACCCGATGGAGGACCGAACCGACCCCCGTTGAAACGTTGGCGGATGAGTTGTGGCTAGGGGTGAAATTCCAATCGAACCCGGAGATAGCTGGTTCTCCCCGAAATAGCTTTAGGGCTAGCGTCGAGAGAAGAGTTGCGTGAAGGTAGAGCACTGAATATGTGATGGCCCCATCTCGGGGTACTGAGCATAATCAAACTGCGAATGTCACGCCAACATGCTCGGCAGTCAGACAGCGGGTGATAAGGTCCGTTGTCAAGAGGGAAACAGCCCAGACCATCAGCTAAGGTCCCAAAATGTATGCTAAGTGGAAAAGGATGTGGAGATGTACAGACAACTAGGAGGTTGGCTCAGAAGCAGCCATCCTTTAAAGAGTGCGTAACAGCTCACTAGTCGAATGACTCTGCGCCGATAATTTACCGGGGCTAAGCATACTACCGAAGCTATGGATCCCAAGGGATGGTAGGGGAGCGTTCCATGAACGGAGAAGTACGACCGAAAGGACGTGTGGAGATCATGGAAGAGAGAATGCCGGTGTGAGTAGCGGAACGTGGGTGAGAATCCCACGCACCGAAAACCCAAGGTTTCCAGAGGAAGGTTCGTCCGCTCTGGGTAAGTCGGGACCTAAGGCGAGGCCGAAAGGCGTAGTCGATGGACAACAGGTAGAGATTCCTGTACCCGTATATATGTGAAGGAATGACGGAGAGAGGAAGCTGCAGCCAGCGGCTGGAAGAGCTGGTGCAAGCGAGATATCGGGATGGCAGGCAAATCCACCATCCGAAACGAGAAGGCGTGAAGCGTACGGAAAGCTACGGCGAGTACGGAAGGCAGTGGAGGAACTTCCAAGAAAAGTTTCTAACGTTAAGTATATATGGCCCGTACCGAAAATGGACACACATGGGTGAGGAGAGAATCCTAAGGTGAGCGAGAGAACTATAGCTAAGGAACTCTGCAAAATGACTCCGTAACTTAGGGAGAAGGAGTGCTCATAGAGATATGAGCCGCAGTGAAACGGCCCAAGCGACTGTTTACCAAAAACACAGCTCTCTGCTAAGCCGCAAGGCGAAGTATAGGGGGTGACGCCTGCCCGGTGCTGGAAGGTTAAGGGGAGGGGTTAACGCAAGTGAAGCCCTGAACTGAAGCCCCAGTAAACGGCGGCCGTAACTATAACGGTCCTAAGGTAGCGAAATTCCTTGTCAGGTAAGTTCTGACCCGCACGAAAGGCGTAACGATTTGGGCGCTGTCTCAGCTGTAGACTCGGTGAAGTCTTAGTACCTGTGAAGATGCAGGTTACCCGCGACTAGACGGAAAGACCCCATGGAGCTTCACTGCAGGTTGATATTGGGATTTGATGCAGCATGTACAGGATAGGTAGGAGGCAAAGAGATGGATACGCCAGTATTCAAGGAGCCGCTGTTGGGATACTACCCCTGTTGTATTGGATTTCTAACCGGACGACGTAGAGCCGTTGACGGGACAGTGTCAGTCGGGCAGTTTGACTGGGGCGGTCGCCTCCCAAAGAGTAACGGAGGCGCCCAAAGATACCCTCAGCTTGGATGGAAACCAAGCGCAGAGTGCAAAGGCAAAAGGGTGTTTGACTGCGAGACCTACAAGTCGAGCAGGGACGAAAGTCGGGCTTAGTGATCCGGCGGTGCTGAATGGAAAGGCCGTCGCTCAACGGATAAAAGCTACCCTGGGGATAACAGGCTGATCTCCCCCAAGAGTTCACATCGACGGGGAGGTTTGGCACCTCGATGTCGGCTCATCGCATCCTGGAGCTGAAGTCGGTTCCAAGGGTTGGGCTGTTCGCCCATTAAAGCGGTACGCGAGCTGGGTTCAGAACGTCGTGAGACAGTTCGGTCCCTATCTGTCGTGGGCGCAGGAAATTTGAGAAGAGCTGTCCTCAGTACGAGAGGACCGGGATGGACGCATCAATGGTGGACCAGTTGTCACGCCAGTGGCATAGCTGGGTAGCTAAATGCGGAAGGGATAAACGCTGAAGGCATCTAAGTGTGAAACCCACTTCAAGATGAGATTTCCCATTGCGCAAGCAAGTAAGACCCCTTAAAGACGATAAGGTAGATAGGTCAGGAGTGTAAGCATGGTGACATGTTAAGCGGACTGATACTAATAGGTCGAGGGCTTGACCGAAAAGG
>NZ_PYLQ01000005.1 GCF_003024685.1 Faecalibacillus intestinalis
TATGTCCAATTTTCAACGTGCAAGAAACAGAATCCTATATTCTCAAAATAAATATGAAACTTACACAATGAATGAACATACAGACAGAATAAAACGTATAGGAAATCCTAGAGGAACCTACAAAAAATAAAATAAAAATAGAAAACAAATAAAAGGAGGAACACCAGGACCAGACATCATCCTAATTTTCCTCTTAAAAAAGCACTGAATATTTTAGAGGGGATACTGATTTCACATCAATATCCCCCTTAATAATTTAGAGCGAATTTCGCTAAAGCACTCGATTATTTAGAGCGCCATTCTTAGACCTTTAATCGTTGATAATATTTAATATATTTAGAAAGCGGTAATCCTTCTTTGTTATTGATGTAAAAAACTTCTTGACCCTTTAATACAACATATTTTTGTTTATATTTAAAACATAAATCACTATCTTTTTGAGTTATCAGAGGATATTGCTGAATAATTTTTTTATAAGCCATTTTATTTTTAAAAATATTTTCTACTTGATATTCAAAAATACCTTTTGAAATAGCTGCCGTAAATCCTTTATAATAGCCTTCCATTATTCCATGATCCCCTTCAATAGAATATCCTTGATATAACATTCCACCATCTTCATAGCTATAAGGTTGTTGTAAGCTTTGGACAGGTTCAATAGCGCTATAAGGATCGTCATCTGCTGGATGGTCATACAAACTTAAAGCAATTGTAGCAATAACACAAAGATAAACAATCGCATTAGATTTTTGATGTTTTTCTTTATAAAGATGTCCAAGATAACCAATTAACCAAGAAACAAGTAAAATCAGAAATGATTTGAAACCATTTTGTTTTAATAAATCTAATAAAATCAAAATAATCCCAACATAAAAATTTATTTTAGATAAAGTATTAAAAATATTTTCTAAATAAAAGGGCTTATTTTTCATTACTTTTTTTAAATGTGATAGATTACATAAGCCAAAAAAGAACAAAGAGAGGCTTATAAGACTTACAGCAGTATAAAATAAATAAGTACCAAAATAAAAAGTCAAATAAGGTAAACTTGGCAACCCATGTATTTTAAAAGGTTGATAAGCAATTAATAAAACAATGGCCATGATCATTAAAAAATAATGAGTTGTAAAATTATAAATCGTTGATAAGATTTCTTTTTTATCACCTACATCTTGTTTTAAAGGTTGAGCAAAAAGATCTTCAACTTCTACTACTTGTAACCCAAAATAATTAACAATAATACGGCATCCTGCTTCCTTTATATCTTTATTTATTTGTTTATAATATATTTTATAATGCTTTCTTTGTGGTGTTCTTTTTTCAAATGTTAAAAAATTTAGACTTATATTTCTTAAAAACCAACCTTCTAAAGCTTTATTTTCTAATAATTCAATAAATTGATCTTCATTTACTAAATAATCTTTTGTAGATATTCTTTTATATTTCATAAACATCACCCATCTTTATTATATCAATATATTATATTTATTCAATAAATATTATTTTTATTATAAGGTATATAAAAAGTTGCCTAAGCAACTTTCTATGGTAGTGGTTTTTCATTTGCAAGATAGAGATCATACCATTCTTGTCTTGTAAGCGTAAAATCACATGCTTTAATTGTTTCTTTTAAATGTTGAGAGGATGTTGTTCCTACGATTGGTTGCATATGTGCAGGATGACGAAGTAACCAAGCAATCGCTATTGCTGGTTTAGTTACTTGATATTTATGAGCTAATTGTTGCATAACATCATTTAATTTTTGATAATTTGGATGATCAATAAAAGTTCCTTCCGCCCAAGAAGCTTGGATTGAACTCCATGGTTGGATCGTAATATCATTTAAACGACAATAATCTAAAACACCACCATCTTTATCTTGTGCAAATGCTTCTTTCATATTCATATTTAATCCTGAATCAATCATTACTGAATGAACGATTGATAATTGTAATTGATTAATAATAATTGGATATTTTAAATATTTCTTTAATAATTCTATTTGTAAAGGTGTGTGGTTAGAAACACCAAAATAATGAACTTTTCCAGCTTCATATAACTCATTAAAAGTTTCAGCAACTTCTTGAGGATCACATAAAGCATCTGGTCTATGAAGCAAAAGAATATCTACATAATCTGTATGTAATCTTTCTAATGATTCATTGACACATTTTAAGATATGTTCCTTAGAAAAATCATATCTTTTTCCAGGAATAATACCACACTTTGTTTGAATAATCATCTGTTTTCTATATTCAGGATGTCTTTTTAATGCTTCACCAAATAATTCTTCTGATTTTCCTCCACCATAAATATCTGCATGATCAAAAAAATTAATTCCTGATTCTAGAGCAGTTTTGATAAGTTCTTCCACTTCTTCAATGCTTTTATCAGCAATTCTCATACATCCTAAAGCAATCTTTGATACCTTTAAATCCGTTTGTGGTAATGTTAAATATTCCATAGTTAGCTCCTTTATAATTTTAATAAATTTAAACCAATTTCTTCATCAAAGTAACGATCTACTTGTCCATTGATGACTTGAATAACCATTTCACATGTTGCTGAAACAATTGCTTTATTTAAATGACCACCAAAAACTTCTCCTTGATCATTTCCAGCAGATAGATGCATATGACTATAATATTCACCATTCATTGTATTAATAGTTCCCGTAAGAGATACAATTTCATAATCACCTTTAAATTCATTAGCATAATATTTCTTTTCCTTTGTTTTAAAAACACCAACTGTAAAATCATTAATTGCACCTAAAGCTTGAATACTTGCAAGTTTGATATTTTCTTTTAAAGCAATATTTTTAACTTGTTCAACAATATCTTCACCCTTATCAATTCTTGCGATAATTGTATTTTCAAATTTTTTATATTTCATTTTCTTTCCTCCTATTGATAAACCCGATATTTCCATTTTCCTTTCAAAAAACGGGTTGATAATAATAAACATCTAGAAATATTATCTAAAACCATCATGATCCAAACACTTTCAAGTCCAAATGAAAAGACATTGATCATGAGCATTGAACCAAAAATCCTTATTCCCCACATCGTAATCAAAGAAAATACAAATGGTGCTTTGGTATCCCCCATTCCATTAAAAGTTCCTTCTAAAATAATCAAGATACCATAGATTGGTTCACTAATAGAAACAATCCTTAATACCCTAGTTCCTAAAGCGATAACTTTTTGATCAGGAGTAAAAATCGACATAATATTTTGAGCATTTATGAATAATAAAACACCAGCAATAGCCATGATACTTAAAGTAATTGCACATGTAAGATACGTCATTCTTTTAACTTTAGATTCATCTTTTTCACCAACAGCATTTCCTACAAGTGTACTTGCTGCTGATTGGAAACCATACCCCGGTGCATAAAACGCTTGTTCTGCTTGAATTGCTATCGAATGTGTTGCCAAAGAAACAACTCCTAATTTAGCAATCAACGAAGCAAAAGTAACATGTCCTAAACAAATAACACTTCTTTCCATAACAACAGGAATAGAAATTTTTAAACATTCTAAACATACTGGTTTATGAAAATGAAATCCTGTATGTTTAAAATCAAAGATTTTATTTTGATAATAATGTCTAAAAATCAAAATTCCTCCAACAATATAAGAAATAGCTGAAGCTATCGCTGCTCCGGCTACGGATAAACCAGCTCCATAAACAGTTATACCAAATATCTTTCTTGTCGGATAAATTAAAAAGAAATTTAAAACGATATTGATTATATTCATATAAACATTGATCATCATTGGTGTTTTCATATCTTTAACAGCTCTTAAAGTTGAAGAGAGAATAATAATAAATGTTCTAAATATAAATGGTGCTGATACAATTAAAAAATATAAAAAAGCATCATGCCTTATTTCTTTGGCACCATTGAGCCAACCAGGTAAAAATGGAGCAATTATGATACTAATAATAGTTGTTATCAATCCTATAATAAAAGAAATAAATAAGGCTTGTTGACCCGCAATCTGTACTTTTTTATAATCTTTAGCGCCATCTGACTGAGCACATACGGCTAAGACACCTACTCCAAAGGCAACCGAAATACTTCCTAACAGCCAAGTAACAGTAGATGTTAAACCAACTGCTGCAGAAGCTGTTGCTCCCATAGAACCAACCATCCCTGTATCTACATAAGTTACTACCGTATTCATTGCTTCTTGAATAATAGCAGGCCATGCAAGATGACATATATTTTTTATCTCATTTCCATATTTCATCCTATAACCTCCAATAATTCTATTATACATACAAAAAAAGGAATAAACAATGTTATTCCTATAATCCTTGATACATTCTTGTACGTTTCACATCTAAATATTTCCAATATTTTCTTTCCCTACCACCTACAGCTATTACTAAATCATCACTGTATCCAAAAACTCTGGCAATTGTTCCTTTTTTCACTTTAGAAATATGAGTTAATTTTCCATCTAATATTGCATACTTCATAATAGCTACCCCCTTTATCTATCTTTATTATAGATAAATAAAAGAAATATTGTTTTCATAAGTATGTATTAAACACCTAAAAAACGTATTTATAGTATATACACATAAAAAAAGAGGTCCTTTATTTAGGACCTCATTTATTCTATTAGAAATCTACTTCTGTATCATAGTAGCAAGCTTTTAATAAAGCAACCATTTCATCATGGTTTGGAATACGTGGGTTTGATCCTGTACATGCATCAGCAATTGCATTATCAGCAATTTCATCAACACGTGCTAAGAAGATATCTTCTGGAACAAATCCAGTTTCAGCTGGCATACCATCTGCACCATATTTATTGATTCCATGAGGAATATTTAATTCATCATTCATACCTCTTAAATATTTAATTAATAAAGCAACTTTTTCATCATCATCTGCTCCACCTAAATGCATGTAATCAGCGATGACACCATAACGTTTTTTAGCTGTTGGATCTTTTGCGTTGAAAGCAATAACTTTTGGTAAATACATTGCATTAGCTGCACCATGAATAATATGTCCACCTTGATCAACGAAAGCAGCACCTGTTTTATGTGCCATTGAGTGAACGATACCTAATAAAGCGTTAGAGAATGATTGACCAGCTAAACATTGAGCATCATGCATTGTATCTCTTGCTGCCATATCTCCATTATATGATTTTACTAAGTTAGCTTGAATTAATTCAATTGCATGAATAGCAAGTGGATCTGTATAATTACAGTTTGCTGTAGAAACATATGCTTCAATAGCATGAGTCATTGCATCCATACCAGTATGAGCAACTAATTTAACTGGCATTGTTTCAGCTAAATCAGGATCAACGATAGCAACATCTGGTGTAATTTCAAAGTCAGCGATAGGATATTTAATTCCTTTATTATAGTCTGTAATAATTGAGAAAGCAGTAACTTCTGTTGCTGTACCACTAGTAGATGGGATAGCACAGAAATGAGCTTTTTTACGTAATTTTGGAATACCAAATACTTTGCACATATCTTCAAATGTGATATCTGGATATTCATATTTAATCCACATAGCTTTTGCTGCATCAATTGGTGAACCTCCACCCATGGCAACAATCCAATCTGGATTAAATTCTTCCATAACAGCTGCACCTTTCATAACAGTTTCAACTGATGGATCTGGTTCAATACCTTCAAATAATTTAACTTCCATTCCAGCTTCTTGTAAATAGTTAACAGCACGATCTAAAAAACCATTACGTTTCATTGATCCTCCACCAACACATACAATAGCTTTTTTTCCTTCTAATGTTTTAAGGGCTTCTAAAGCACCTTTTCCATGATATAAATCTCTAGGTAATGTAAATCTTTGCATAACTTATTCTCCTCTTTTCCTATCTCTAATGATAGCACTTACATTTATTTTTGGTTAGATACTAAAAAGGCATAGTGATATGCCTTTTTTTATATATCAAGTTATTTTTTTCACATTACATGTGCATTTTTTCACTTCACTTGTTCGATTACATTTTTCAAACATTCTATAAAATTTTGATCTTCTTTTGATAAAACATATCCTTTTCGATAAATTAAATAATCAACATATGGTATTTTCTTATCTTTACATGCTTTTAAAACAAAATCATTTTGTTTTAAAAGCTTTTTAGGCATTGGGGCAACCCACATATAAGTTTCTGGAATCTCATTTAAAAGTTCAAATTGTATTCCTCTTTCATAAATGTTCATATGCTTATGATTATGATGATCTTCTTGAATATGAATATCTCCATGTTTTAATTCAATTTGTTTCTTTAAATCTTTCATATAGATATCTTTGTCTTTAAGAGGATTATCTTTTGAAATAAGTATTTGATAATCAAAAGTAAATAGTTTTTCATAAGTCAATTCTTTTAAATTTAAAATATTGAAATAATAATCTTGATCTCTTAAAGGAAAACGTACAATTCCTAAATTATTTTCTCCATCATAAACATTTTGAATCGTATCAAATGAATTCGTTTCTCGATAATTTAGATTCAATTCCTTTTTCATATTATTATCCATTTTTAAATATTCAATAAAAGCTTCTGAGATGTAACTTGAACGAGGGACACAAATATCTAAATTCAATTTATGAGGATCATCCTGATACATATTTTTTAAATAATCTACTTCTTGAACAATTTTTTTAGCCTGTGATAAAAATTCTCTTCCTTTAGTTGTTGGAACAACCCCTTTATTATGTCTTTCAAAGATTTTTATATTAGCTTCTTCTTCTATTTCTTTAATAATTTTAGATAAACGTGGTTGATTAATATAGAGATGCTGTGCTGCTTTAGAAATAGATTCATATTTTTCAACTTCTATTAAATATTTTAAATGTAAAAAATTCATCTTCAAGCTCCTTAAATATAATATAACTATTATATCATTTCTATAAAAAAATTCTATGCAAAACATAGAATTTATAAATAAGTTTCTTTAATATAATCAATTGTTTCTTCTAAATTACTTTTAGATAAATGAACTAACATATCTTTAATCATTGCATCTGTTTCTTGATGAATGACATAATAACCATGTGTCTTATTATAATAATCTAAAGGAGCCGATACATCAAAATTTTCTCCACGGTAAACCATTGTTGCTGCTACTCGATCACAAAACATTTCCACAACATACCTTGTAGGCATTTTGGCAGGAACAACCCCTTCTCTTGAAAAATCAACCCAATATTCCCAATGATGTTTATTTCTTCCTTTATGGTGTAACCAGGCAGTAGAATAACCAATCGTTTCTCTTTCAATTGAATTAGGTGAACGCGTCCCTACCCAATATTTAGCGCCTGTTTTTAGTTCAGTTGGCGAATATTTTGATAAATCATGTAGTAATCCTTGTTTATATAAACCACATTTAAAACAAAGCATTGTCACATAGTATTTATGTTTATTAATTGTTTTCAAATGATTAATCAGTTTCACTTAAATCACCTTCTTGATATCTTGTCGTAAATATATCTTCATCACTTTCAGTTTCTACAATATCCCCTAATTCAGGAAGTTCATCTAAAGAAGCCAGTGAAAAAGCATCCATGAATTCATTCGTTACCCCATATAAAATAGGAAGTCCTGGACTTTCTTCTCTGCCTACTTCTTTAATAAGTGCTTTAGCAATGAGTTTTCTAATCATGCCATCACAACCAACTCCTCTAATATCTTCAACTTTAGCACGAGTAATTGGTTGATTATAAGCAATAATAGCGAGTGTTTCTAAAGCTGCTTGAGAAAGTGTTGTTTTTGATTGTTCTACCATTTTTTGATAATAAGGAAAATATTGAGGATTCGT
This sequence comes from Faecalibacillus intestinalis, assembly GCF_003024685.1. Classification (GTDB taxonomy): domain Bacteria; phylum Bacillota_I; class Bacilli_A; order Erysipelotrichales; family Coprobacillaceae; genus Faecalibacillus; species Faecalibacillus intestinalis. The sequence continues at coordinate 7,825 of NZ_PYLQ01000005.1, forward strand.
TGCAAGTTTATATTTACCACCAAAATCAACAACTTGTAGGCCATCAAAGCCTCTTTTTGAATAAGCTTCTATAAAATGATCCATAGCTTCCACAGCTTCTTTTTTAGAAATTTCTAAAATCAGTGATAATTCTTTTATATCAATACCTTCATCACCTTTTAGATAAAGGATACCTTCTATAATATTATTACAATCTTCCATTACTCTTTCCCCTCTACATAAATATCATCAAACAATCCTTCTTGGATAATTTCAACTTCTTTATCATTAGCTAAAACTAAAATCGATAAAAATGTCACGATAAAATAATAGCGATCCCCTCTATCAAATAATTCATCTAATTTTACCCTTTTATTAACTCTTACTTTAAAATAATTTCTAATTTGATCACTTCTTTGTTCAATGGAAATATCTTTTTTAGAAATATGTGTATCTAATGGTCGTGATAACATTTTTCTTTGATACATTTTTTGCATAGCCTTCATTAAATCATATACTTCTAACCCCTCTGGAATCATTGTTGAAGTATCAATGACATATTCTTCCATATTATGAGAGGGTTTAATCAACATAGATTGTCTTTTTTCATATTTTTCTTGAATCTCGTCTAAAACATCTTTATATCTTTTATATTCAATAAGTCTTCTAATGAGTGCTTCTCTTGGATCTTCTTGATACTCATCTTCAATTTGTACTTTTTCTTTAGGTAAAAGCATTTTACTTTTCATTTCAATAAGCTGTGCAGCCATGACTAAATATTCAGACATCACTTCAAGTTGTGATGATTCCATCATATGTATATATTGTAAATATTGATCTGTAATAACTGATAGTTCAAGTGTTTGTAGATCCATCTCTTTTTCTTTAATTAAATGTAACAATAAATCTAAAGGGCCTTGAAAATCATCTAATATAACTTGATATTCCATTGTTTCACCTCTTAGGTATTATAACATAAATTTATATTTTGTATTTATTATGTTGATTATTTCCTATATAATACGCCTGAAAGGGGTTATAAAATGTTTTCATTATTATCTATTATTTTAGCTTTTTTTGCAGGAATTTTAGGAGCACTAATTGGTGGAACACAAACCTTTATTTGTACAGGTTTTGTCGGTCTCCTTATATTTTTATTAGAACATGTTGGTGTTGATACCACATTTTTAAATGAAGCTTTATCAAATAATTTATTTTTACCATGTATTATCTTTAACGCTGCAGGACTTGCAACTGCCTATGCAGGAACAAAACATAACATAAGAGGTGTTGAAACTTCTAGATCACTTGCTTTTACCAATGATCCAAAGGTTTTACTCGTAGGCGCTATCGGTGGGGTTTTAGGTTATTTGATTTTTGCCTTTGAAAATTATTTTTCATTTCCGGTAGATACCGGAGCTGTTTCGGTTATTCTTGTAGGAGTTTTAGGTAGAAGTTTATTTAATAGAGAAAATACATATAATCAAAAGAATTTAGATTTTTTAGAAACAGCACCTAATTCTTTTTGGTTATTCCAATTACTTATAGGAATTGCAGTTTCAACTGTCATGGCTTATTTTGCAAAAGAAACAGGTCTTTATACAATTGGTTTTTCAATTAGTGCTTTAACACTTATCTTTGCTTTAAGTGATCCTGCTTTCCCTGCTACACACCATACAACTCTTGTTGTAGGTTATGCCATGGCACAAACAGGTAATATTATCATTGCTGTTGTTTTTGGAGTCATTGCTCATTTTATTGGATTGATTTTTGGCATGGTGCTTAACACAGATTGTGGAACACATATCGATCCACCAGCTGTTGCTATTGCTACATGTAGTTTAATTATTTTTACTTTATTTTAAAACGGGAGATAACTTCTGTTTTTTTTGTTTTATAAAAAATGTATAAATCGTACATATATTTTAAAAGATTTATGTACAATTTATACACTATTTCTTAGGTTCTCTAATAATGAATTGAAGTAAATCTTTTCCATTAAAAGGAATTAATGGATAAAGATAGGAAAAGCCAAAAGGTTTTAATGATATTAAATACATATATAAAATAACTTGATACGCAATAAAACCTAACCAGCCAAATAACCCTGAAAATAGAATCATAAAGATTTTTACATATTTATTCGTTAGTGAGAGTTCATAATTAGGAGTTGCAAAACCACAAACATTTCCTATAGATACAAATAACAATATCTCACCTGAAAAGAAACCCAGTTCAATCGCAAATTCACCTAATAAAACTGCAGCAATCATCCCCATCGTATTTGAAATAGAATCAGGCGTATGAATAGTCGCAATTCTTAAAAGTTCTACAGCCAGTTCTACCAAAATAATAGAAAAGAGTGTTTTAAAACTGATACTTCCTTGATTTTTAATCAGCATCCATAAAGGAACTAAATAAATAGAAAGAAAAACGGCACTAAAACGAATTAAACGAATAAAAGTTCCAATAATAGGTGTTTGGCGATGTTCTTCTACGTGTTCTAAAATTTCAAATAGAGTTGTGGGCAACATCATAACCGAACTTGAAGTATCACAAATGATGGCAAGATAGCCATGATAAATATGTGTTGACACAACATCTGGCCGTTCGCTATATCTTACAAGTGGAAAAGGATTATAACCTTGATCAAAGATCAGTTCTTCTAAAGCCCGATCTGTCATAATTAAATCTTCATTTTTAATTTCTTGTAATCTTTCTTTAATACTTTTTAACATTGTTTTGTCTATTTTACTTTGCAGATAACATAAACAAATATCCAATTTATTTGTTTTTCCTACCGTTACTTTTTCCATTACTAAATCTAATGTACGAATACGTCTTCTAATTAATCCAGCACAATTTAATAAATTTTCATTAAAACCATCTTTACTTCCTCTTACTGTTTTTTCTGTATCAGGTTCTTCAATTGAACGTGTAGGAAAATGCCTTGTATCTAAAACATAATTTTTATTTTCTTGAATATCTTTAACAATAGCACATCCTGTAAGCATCGCATATTCATATTGACTTATCTCTGTTTCTTCTTTGACATCTCCATTATTTAAGCAATCTTTTAAAGTTTTTCCTTTCGCATTCGTAATTCCTTCAACTAAATAAGCAATTAATTCATCAGAACAGAGACTTGAAACATAATTGATTTCTATTTTTCGATTATGAAAATCAAGTGTTCTAACATTGATATCAAATGAATTATTATTCATGATTTTGGTTTAAAAAAGATTGCGACTAAAAAAGCAAATAAAATAGCTGAAGCAATTCCGGCTGCCGTTAAATCAAACATTCCCATAGCCAGTCCAAAAACACCATATTCTTTTGTCATTGCCATAGCGCCATGCATTAGTGAATGTCCAAAGCTTGTAATAGGAAGCATTGCTCCTGCATGAAATATTTTAATTAAACGATCATAAATATGAAATAAATCTAATAGTGCTCCAAGGACAACAAAACTACAAGTAATATGCCCCGGTGTTAATTTTGTATATTCGTAGATTAATTGTGCTATAACACAAACAAAACCACAAAATAAAAATGATAATAAATAATTCATGAAACACCCTCCAATACATAACCATGACAAACACAAGGAATAGATAATTTTTGATTTGTCATTACTGGATTTAACAATGCTCCTGTTGCTAGAACTAATACTCTTTTATATTTACCTTTTAAAATCATTTGATAAATATATCCAAAGCTTACTAAAGCATTACATACTGGTCCACTTCCACCTTGATAAATATTTTGGGTAACATCATATAAAAGACATCCACAATCATCATATTCATTATATTTTTGATTTTCTTCTTTTAATAAATCTTTCATAATCTTTTTTCCATAATTAGAAAGATCTCCTGTTAAAATCAAATCATAATAAGTACCATCTCTTTTTAAATCTTTCATATGTTGTAAATACGTATCTAAGGCTGCTGGAGCCATTGCTCGTCCCATGTCATTGGCATCATATTGATCATAATCAATCACTTTTCCTAAAGTAATAGATTCTATTTTTACTTTACTAACCTTACAAGATAAATAAACCGCACAACTTCCCGTTGCAGTAAAAGTCATGGTTTGTTTTCTTTGAATACCATATTCAATAGGATACCTAAATTGCCTTTCAGCTGTTGCATTATGAGAAACAGTGCAAGCAATCGCATTTTGAATATTATGATTTTCTATCATTATACTTGCATTAGCGATAGCAAGACCAATCGTACTACAAGCACTATATAAGCCAATAAAAGGTTTATATAAATGACTTGCATAATAATAACAGGCTGTAATTTGATTATTTAAATCTCCACCAAAATACAAATCAATGTCTTCTTTTTTGACTTTTCCTTTTTTTAAACAAAGCAAAATAGCATCTTTCAACATCTCTATCTCTGCCTGTTCATAACTTTTTTGATGATGATAATGATCAGGATAATGCTTATCAAAATAATGTCCTAAAGGTCCTTGATGTTCAACAATTCCTGCAGTTGTACCAACACTTTGAATATAGACATTTTCAAAAATAAAGCTATTACCAGAAATACGTGATGACATATCTAAGTCCTCCTACAATAAATGATGCAACTATTCCAAAAGTAATTACTGCACCACCTAATTTAAAAATATTAGCACCTATACCTGTTACTAAACCTTCAGTTCTTGCTTCTAAAGCACTAGAAGTCATTGCATTAGAAAACCCTGTAATAGGAATAAAAGACCCAGCTCCAGCAAAGTTTCCTAAACGATCATAAAGACCTAATCCTGTTAAAATAGCTGCAATGAGTATAAGGGTAATAAGCATAATAGGGGTTGCTTCTTTTTCACTAAAAGAGAATAATTTTTGATAAAGGTTTAAAAAAAATTCTCCGATCATTCCAATTATTCCTCCAACTAAAAAAGCACTTAATGTATGCTTTAATACTTGTTTTTGAGGTTTATTCTTATCTGCAATTTCATTATATCTTTTAATATTCATTATTTTACCTCCATATTTTAAGGATAGACAAAAATAATGAATATAAACAAAAAAAGAATCCTTACAGATTCTTTTGAAGTACTTGTTTATAGAATCTTTCATCTTCATCTTTGAATACATTAAAAATCACTTTTTCTATTGTTGAATGTTCTAAGTGTTTTTTTACTGTTTCAATAGCAATCTTAGACGCTAAATCATTAGGAAAATGAAAAACACCGGTAGAAATACAACAAAAAGCAATTGTTTTCAAACCATATTTTTCCGCTAAATTCAAACAACTTTCATAACAAGAAGCCAGTAATGTTTCTTCTTTTTTTGTCACAAATTCTCTTACAATAGGACCTACAGTATGAATAACATAACAACTAGGTAAATTATAAGCTAGTGTAATTTTAGCTTTCCCTGTCGGTTCTAATATTCCTTGTTGTTTCATTATTTGATGACATTTTTCTCTTAGCTGAATACCTGCATAGGTATGAATGGCATTATCAATACAATGATGTCCAGGAACAAAACATCCTTCCATTTGATTATTTGCTGCATTAACAATCGCATCTACTTTTAAACGGGTAATATCCCCTTTCCATAAAATAATTTTATTATTATCATTTTCAAAAGAAACAATCCCTTTTTTTCGATTTTCTTCTTGTAACATTTCATCTTGAATTTCTAAGAATTTTTTAGAAACAGGTTTTGCTTCACGAATGTTGACAAGTTTTCGATAAGTTGTAAAGAGATCTTCACCAAAAAATAAATCTTTATCTAAATGAAGATCTTCTAATAAATAATTAATGAGATAGTTTAATCTTTCATTTTGATTCATCTTATTTTCCTTCTTTCAATAAATTATTAATGACTTGATCAATATCTCCTTTAATAAGAAGTGATCTTTTATTGATTTCAATAGGACAAGATATATCCTCATAATTAATACAAGCATAGATTGCATTTTTATTTTGACTTGTATATTTCCAAAATGGATATTTAATAATGGCTGGGGTATTGCCACCAACGCCTAGTTCTAAATAAAGCACTTTACAATTTTCATGTCTTCTTAAAAAATCTTCATATCGATTGTAAGCTTGATACCATCCTTCATCTTGAACAAAGGTATTATCACAACGTAAATTCATTGTAAGTGGAGCATGACAATGAGGACAACGAGGAACAAGCTCCGTAGGAACTTTCATGTCTTTTTGTTTTTCAATCATTTCTCTTACAATTTCTTCATTATCATAAGTTTCTTGATGACAAGGTACACTACATTGCCATAAACCATAATCTCCTTGTGTATAAAAAAGTCTTTTTGAATCAAAGCCTGCTCTTTGAAATTGATGATCAACATTGGTTGTTAAAACAAAATAATCTTTATCTTTAACAAGTTCAAGTAATTTTTGATACGTATCTTTAGGAGAATTGATATAACGATTATAATAAATATGTCTTGACCAATAAGCCCAATGTTCTTCTAAGGATTCATAAGAATAAAAACCAGCTGAATACATATCTCTTAAATGATATTTCTTTATAAAATCAGAAAAATATTTTTCAAATCTTTCTCCTGCATAAGTCAAACCTGCCGCAGTCGATAACCCAGAACCTGCACCAATAATAATAGCATCACACTCTTCTATACACTTTGACAATTGTATTATTGATCCTTCATTATTCTTTTTTAAAAACATAACTTTACCTCCTAGTATCTAGAAATCACTTGTTTAGGACACACTTCTTGACATTTTCCACAATGCAAACAATGATCTTGTAAAATAACAACTGGTTTACTTGATATATCAATACATTTTTGTGGGCAAACACGATAACACATCTTACAACCAATACATCCTTCACCTACATAATATCCTGATTTTTTTAAAGATTCATTAACAACAAAACTTTGACGATAAATCGGTTTTTGACTCAAATCAAAATATTCACCTTGGCATTTATCAATTTGAAAAACTTCTAAAACTTCTCTTGAAATCTCATCTGGATAGATTTCTTTCATATAAGGATTTTTTTCAAATATTTCATCAAGTCTTTCATGACCAATATTTTTAATCGTTCCTTGCAATGAAATAGCAACCGAAGACATTGTATCCTCTCCTTTTAAACCTGTTAAAGCAATATGACTTTGTTTCATCAAACGATCATAAAACGCTTTTCCTCTCGCTGTTAAAAAATAAAGCGATTCATCTTCTAATAACATCATATCAATTGCACACGTATAGGGATAACCTTTTTGATCTGTTGTTGCAATAATAACTGTATGTATATCTTCTTGTAAAACTTTTAAGATTTCATGTGTATTCATTTTCTTACTCCTTAAATAATATACTTAATTTCTTATAACTTAACATTGTAATCATTGATACAATACTATATTTAAATAAATTAAACGGTAAAAGTGAAAAAACAATCATCGTAAATACATCCTTTACCAGAGGATTAACTACGTGAATCATATTAATAAGATCCACCATTTTTAAATTTAACACTTTTAAATAAAGTGGAAAGATTAAAAATAAATTAAAAATAATCGCCAATAGGCTTGTACATATTATACTTACTAATAATCCTTGAATTGCTGTTTTCTTAGTCTTTTTTTGTTGATAAATAAACGAAGCAGGTAATACAAACGAAAGTGTAAGTAATAAATTTGAAAGATCACCTACAAAAAAGGATGTTGTTCCATTCAATAAAAAATGTAATAAAATTTTCATAAAAACAATGATCCCTCCAGCAAATGGTCCTATTAAAAAACCACCAAGCATTACCGGTAAATCAGAAAAATCAAATTTAACGAATGAAGGTGAAAAAGGAAGCTGAATCTCAAAAACCATCAATACAGCAGAAATAGCAGAAAACATTGCTATCATCGTTAAATTTTTAGTTGTTAGTACTTTTTTTGTCATTATTTCCATTGTCTTTCTCCTTTAAGTAAAAGACTCAAAGAAATCTTTGAGTCTTAAAATTGAAACTTTTGGGTTAAAATCCCAAAGAAAATATAATTAAAATTCGTAAGGTGCATTACCACTGAAGTCAGCAATTAAACCATGTGCATCTTCTAAATAGAACACTTCAAAAATTGGATTATCAGCTGTTTGATATTGTCCTTTAACGATAGGATTAGCAATACACATTTCTTTTACAGGCATGTTATTTTCAAAAATAGCTTTACCATGTAATCTAATCCAAGCATATTCTGGTGATGAAACACTAATTTCAATTTCAGGATTTTCTAACATATCTTTGTAAACATCTTTTTGGTTGTTTGTACAAAACCATAATTTACCATCCATTTCTCCAGCAAACATAAATGGACGACATTTAGCTTTACCATCTCTTCCTACTGTTGCAAGATATTGCACTGGGTTAGCATTTAAAAATTCAATTACTTTATTCATTTCTTTCTCCTCCTCGATGTAATCGTCTTTATTACATTAATAATGTAGCATCCTTTTAATGTAACGTCAATGGTTACATTAAAAAATGTAAAAAAAGATAGTTTTTCAACTATCTCCTTAAAGTTTTTTTGTAAGTGATTGGATATATTCTTTTAAAGGTAGATCTGCATGATTTCCATGTTCTTTAATAATATTAACAATTGCGCTACCTACAATAACGCCATCAGCATATTGTTTAAATTCTTTTACTTGTTCTGATTTATTAATTCCAAAACCAATAGCAACTGGTGTATCTGTTACTTGATGGATATGTTCTATGATTTCTTCTAAATTACTTGCAAATGAAGTATTATCTCTTGTTCCTGTAACACCCATTGACGATACAAGATAGATAAATCCTTTTGCTTCTTTTGCAATCATTTCAACACGATCTTTACTTGTTGGGGCAATCATTGAAATTAAAGTAACATCATAATTATAACAAACATCTTTGACTTCTTGGCTTTCTTCATAAGGTAAATCTGGAAGAATAATACCATCAATGCCAACTTCTTGACATTTTTTAAAGAATTCATCATAACCGTAATGGAAAACAACATTTAAATAAGTCATAAAACATAAAGGAATATCACTTTTTTCTCTTACTTTTTTAACCATTTCAAAAACATCATCTGTTGTAACTTTGTTTTTTAAAGCACGTACATTTGCTTCTTGAATGGTTGGTCCTTCAGCAATTGGATCAGAAAAGGGAATACCAATTTCAATCAAACTAGCCCCTGCTTCTTCCATATCTAAAATATAGTCTACTGTTTTATCTATTACAGGATCTCCTGCTGTTAAAAAACCAATGAAGGCTTTTTTATTTTCAAAAGCTTTATATATTCTATTCATAGATTTCTTTCCCCCTATATCTTGCAATCGCTGCAACATCCTTATCTCCTCTACCTGAAAGACAGACAATTAAAATATCATCTTTTTTCATAGTTGGTGCTATTTTGATTGCATGTGCAATCGCATGTGCACTTTCAATGGCACAAATAATTCCTTCAGTTTTTGCAATGTATTCAAAAGCATCCACTGCTTCATCATCTGTAACTGGTACATATTGTGCACGTTTTGTATCATGTAAATAAGCATGTTCAGGTCCAATACCTGGGTAATCTAAACCGGCTGAAATAGAATAAACAGGTGCAATTTGACCGTATTTATCTTGACAGAAGTAAGATTTCATTCCATGGAAGACACCTAATGATCCTGTCGCAATTGTTGCTGCTGTTAAAGCTGTATTAACACCTTTACCAGCGGCTTCACAACCAATAAGTTTTACATCTTTATCATTGATAAAATTATAGAACATTCCCATCGCATTACTTCCACCACCAACACAAGCCATCACAGCTGTAGGAAGTTTACCTTCATATTCAAGAATTTGTTCTCTTGCTTCTTTAGAAATCACACTTTGGAAATCTCTCACCATCATTGGAAATGGATGAGGTCCCATCACAGAACCTAAAACATACATCGTATCATCCACACGTTTTGTCCATTCTCTCATTGCTTCATTGACCGCATCTTTTAAAGTCATTGTCCCTGTAGTTACAGGATGTACTTTAGCTCCTAAAAGTTCCATACGATAAACATTTAAAGCTTGACGATCTGTATCTTCTTTTCCCATAAAAATTTCACATTCAAGTCCAAGCAAGGCTGCTGCTGTGGCTGTAGCTACACCATGTTGCCCAGCACCAGTTTCAGCAATAATTCTTGTTTTTCCCATTTTTTTAGCCATTAAAGCTTGTCCTAATACATTGTTGATTTTATGAGAACCTGTATGGTTTAAATCTTCTCTTTTTAAATAGATTTTAGCGCCACCTAAATCTTCTGTCATCTTTTTCGCATAATATAATAAAGATGGTCTACCAGCATATTCTTTTAATAATGTATTAAGTTCATCATTAAATGCTTGATCATTTTTATAAAATTCATAAGCCTCTTCAATTTTATGAATTTCACTCATTAAAGTTTCAGGTATGTACTGTCCCCCATGTATTCCATATCTACCTTTCATTTCTAGCTCTCCTTACGATTTCCTTAATTTTTTCCCTATCTTTAAAACCATCTGTTTCAACACCACTTGAAACATCTAATCCATAAACATTCATTTTTAAAGCTTCATCAATATTAGAAAGATTGATTCCCCCTGCCAAAAATACAGGTTTATTGACTTCTTTCAACATAGACCAATCAAAACTTTCCCCAGTTCCTCCAGAACCATGATCGAAAAGATAATAATCAACGTCATAGTCTACATTGAAAGAATCATCATTTTTAATTTGAATTGCTTTAATAATTGGAACATCTATTTTTTGTTTTAAAATCTTTATATATTCATTTGTTTCTTGACCATGCAATTGTACAAGATCAATAACATCATTTTTAACTAATTTTTCAACAAAAGAAATATCCTCATTTACAAAAACACCTACAACTTGAATCGAAGATAAAAGATCTTTTTTTAATTCTTTTGCCTGATCATAAGTAATCTTTCTTTTTTTCCCCGCAAAAACAAAGCCAACATAATCAGGTTGATATGTATTAACATAATCAACATCTTCGCTTCTTTTTAAACCACAAATTTTAATCTTCTTCATCAATACCTTTTAAAACTTCTAATGTATGTCTTTTATCATGGCTTTTCATCATAGCTTCACCAATTAAGACAGCATTTACATGATGTTTTTCTAATAATTCAATATCTTCTCTTGTTTTAATACCACTTTCAGAGACAAAGATAACATCATCATCGACCATATCTCTTAATTTTAATGTTGTATTTAAATCAACACTGAAATCTCTTAAATCTCTGTTATTTACACCAATAATTTTAGCGCCTACACGCAATGCTTTTTTTACTTGCATTGAACTGTGTGTTTCAACAATTGCTGACATACCTAAATTATGCGCTAAATTAACACAGCGCATTAATGTAATTTCATCTAAAACACCTGCAATTAATAAAATTGCATCTGCTCCTAAGATTTTAGATTCATAAACCATATATTCATCTACAACAAAATCTTTTCTTAAAACAGGAATTTTCACAATACGTTTGATTTCTCTTAAAAAATCATCATCCCCTTTAAAATAATCAGGTTCAGTTACTACTGAAATAGCATCTGCTCCAATCATTTCATATTCTTTCGCAATTGCTTTAAAATCAAAAGTGGAAACAATTTGTCCTTTTGATGGTGAATGTCTTTTAACTTCTAAAATATAAGACATTCCATCTTTTTCTAAAGCTTTTTTAAAAGGAAAACTTTGGTCAATAGGCATTGCAAAGGCTTTTTCTTTTAATTCATAAATTGAATGACGTTTTTTATTTGTTTCAACACGTTCTTTTGTACTTTCAACAATATCTTCTAAAATCATAATATACGCTCCTATTTGTTTGATTCTTTTATAAACTCTTCTAGTTTTTCATTTGCCTTTCCACTATCAATCAACTCTGCTGCTAAATCAATTCCTGCTTGTAAAGAATCAACTTTACCACCAATATATAAACCTGCCCCCGCATTCATTAAGACAGCTGTTCTAGATCCACCTTGTTTACCATTTAAAACATCTCGTGTAATTTGAGCGTTTTCTTTTGGAGTTCCTCCAACAAGTTCATCTTTTAAACATCTTTGTAAACCAAATTGTTCAGGTGAAATTGTATATGTTTTAAATTGATTCTCATTAATTTCACAAACAAAAGTTTCATTAGATGCTGAGATTTCATCTAAACCATCTCTTCCATAAACCACCATAGCTCTTTTAACCCCTAAATTACTTAAAACTTGAGCAAGTGGTTCAACTAATGATTCATCATAAACTCCCATTACTTGATAAGTCGCTCCTGCTGGATTCGTAAGTGGTCCTAAAATATTAAAGACTGTACGAATACCTAGTTCTTTTCTTAACGGTGCAACATATTTCATCGCTAAATGATAGTTTTGAGCAAATAAGAAACAAATATTAATATCGTTTAATAATTCTTTACTTCTTTTTTCATTGATTGTAATATCCACTCCAAGAGCTTCTAAACAATCTGCTGCTCCACTTTTAGAACTTGCTGCACGATTTCCATGCTTAGCAACTTTAACACCACCACTAGCAATCACAATAGATGAAGTTGTAGAAATATTGAAAGAATTTGATCCATCTCCTCCAGTTCCTACAATTTCAAGAACATCTTGATCATTCAATAACTTCACACAATGTTCTCTCATTCCTTTAGCACTTGCAGTTATTTCATCAATTGTTTCACCTTTTAATGAAAGTGCTGTTAAATAAGCAGCCTTTTGAATATCAGAAGCTTGATCATCCATGATCTCATTCATACATTCATAAGCTTCTTGATATGTTAAATCTTCTTTTTTTGATAATTTAATAATTGCTCCCCTAATCATTTTGTATCTCCTTTAAAAAATTTTCAACTATTTTTTTACCTTCTTTTGTTAAAATCGACTCCGGATGAAACTGTAACCCATAAACAGGATAGTTTTTATGACTGATTGCCATGATTTCACCATCATCGCTTTCTCCTATAATCTTCAAACATTCTGGTAAATTTTCTTTTTTAGCAGCTAAGCTATGATATCTAGCCACTGCTGTCTTTTTCTCGATTCCCTTAAAAATTGGATTTGTAGTATCTACTTTAATTATCGAAGACTTTCCATGCATGACGCTTTGAGCATAACTTACTGTTCCTCCAAAAGCTTCAACAATTGCTTGATGCCCTAAACAAACTCCCAAAATAGGATATTTCGTATAACATTTTTGAACAACTTCTTCAATAATACCCGCTTCACTTGGTTTCCCTGGACCTGGTGAAATAATAATACATGATGGCTGAAGTTCTTCTATTTCTTCAACTGTCATTTCATCATTTCTTATAACCTTGATATCTTCATCGATTGAACCTATCAATTGATAAAGGTTATAAGCAAAACTATCATAATTATCAATGAGTAGAATCATAATCAATACCTCCATCTGCCATCTTGATTGCTTCAACAACCGCACCTGCTTTATTTAAACATTCTTGATATTCATTTTCAGGAACACTGTCATAAACAATTCCTGCACCACTACAAATAGAAATTTCATTATTTCTTTTATAAGCTAAACGAATACCAATACATAGATCCATATTTCCTGTAAAATCTAAATAACCAATCGCTCCTCCATAAATACCTCTTTTATTTTGTTCTAATTGATTAATAATTTGACATGCCCTGATCTTTGGTGCTCCTGATAAAGTACCTGCAGGAAGTAAAGCATCAACTGCATCTAAAGCATCATATTTTTCTTTAATTTCACTGCTAACAATACTTGCTATATGGATAACTTTTGAAAACTTTAAGATATCCATATAAGATACCACATGTACACTATTGAATTTAGAAATTCTTCCTAAATCATTTCTTCCTAAATCAACGAGCATATTATGTTCAGCTAATTCTTTTTCATCTTTTAATAAATCATCTATTAATTGTTGATCTTCTTGATCATCTTTTCCTCTTTTTCTCGTTCCAGCAATTGGAAAAGTTGTTAACTTTGTTCCCTCCAATTTAATTAAAGTTTCTGGAGAAGCTCCAGCTACTTCAATATTATCACTTGCAAAATAGAACATATAAGGTGATGGATTCGTTGTTCTTAAAACACGATAGCTATCAAATAATGAACCTGTTGCTTTTGCATAAAGTCTATTTGATAAAACAACTTGGAAGATATCACCTTCTTTAATATAATCAATACCTTTTTCAACCATTTGACAATATTCTTTTTTAGAGAGAACGGGTTTAAAATCTTCTAATAATTTTAATGGTTGAACAAGTGTTTTAACATGTTTTCTAATAATATAATCTAATTCATCTAATTCTTTGATTCCTTCTTTATAATTCTTTTGTAAATCATTTGTTCCAATATTAACAATTAAAATCAACTTTTGCTTAAAATGATCAAAACAAATAACTTTATCAAATAACATTAAATCAACATCATTGAAACCATTATCTTTTTGATTTTTAATAATTGAAGGTTCGCTATATTTAAAATAATCAAAACTAAAATAACCAACTAAGCCTCCTGTAAAAGTAGGAAAACCCTCTAATTTTAAACTACGATGTTCATTTAAAACTTTTCTAATATATTCTTTGGGATGTGTCACTTTAAAAATCTTATCATCCACTTTCATCATCTTGTTATAACAAGTAATTTCGCTTTTAGGATCAAAACCTATAAAAGTATATCTTCCCCATTTTGTCTTATCTTCATGACTTTCTAACATATAAACATGTTTAGAATATTGTTTTAATTTTCTCATTAATTCTATAGGTGTAATCATATCACTATAGATTTCTTTTTTTATTGGAACTAAATCATAAGATTTTAGATCTAATTTTTCTAACATTTCTAAACTTGGATAATACATATAATTCCCCCTAATAATTAAAAAAACCGTCTTGAAAGTTAAACTTTCAAGGACGGTTATATCCGCGGTGCCACCTTGATTCATGATACACTCATGCACTTTACTAGATGCTATCACATCTATGACTACTTACGTAAGCCTTACGTCAAAGAATACTCAGCTAATGCCTTTCCTTTTGCCCTCTGTGGTCCATTTAATAGACTGCGTTCTGCTTGCTTCCACCATCCAAACTCTCTATAAGTGCACGTTCTATTTTTATCTCCACTTCATCGGTTTCACTTGTTGTGTGTATTATAAATCGGTTTTAAAAATAAAGTCAACACGAATAGGTAATGTTTTATTTTTTATACATTTATATAAAAAGAAAAAGACCGATTGGTCTTACACTTCAAGTCGATGTACAAATTTAGAATGTTGTTGTCAAAAAAATATTTAAGGAAGAAAAACCTGTCCATGACTTGTCTACGAAAACTATTATATTTTTTTATAAACAAAAATCAATTTATTAAATTAAATTCATCGAATAAAAGCGATTACATTGTTGAAAAATTAAAAAAAGTAGCTTTTATCGTTATTTTTTAGGATATTTAAATAATAAGTATGGTATTTATCTTTTATAAAAATATAAAAAAAGACCGATTGGTCTTACCTTCAAGTCAATGTACAAATTTAGAATGTTGTTGTCAAAAA
This sequence comes from Faecalibacillus intestinalis, assembly GCF_003024685.1. GTDB lineage: Bacteria > Bacillota_I > Bacilli_A > Erysipelotrichales > Coprobacillaceae > Faecalibacillus > Faecalibacillus intestinalis. Next base: position 23,366 of record NZ_PYLQ01000005.1, read on the forward strand.
AATATTTAAGGAAGAAAAACCTGTCCATGACTTGTCTACGAAAACTATTATATTTTTTTACAAATAAAAATCAATTTATTAAATCGAATTCATCAAATAAAAACGATTACATTATTAAAAAACAGAAAAAAACCGCTTTTATCGCGGTTTTTTAGGATATATAAATAATAAGTATGGTATTTATCTTTTAGCTTTCTTTAACGTTTTTTGAATTATTTGTATTTGATTTTGATAATCATCAAATGAAGTAAGTTTATAAGACCAGTTATGTGGACCTACTGTCCCTGGTAAATTAATACGAGCTTCTTGGCCATAGCCAAGTAGATCTTGTAAAGGAACAATAGAAATCACTGCATCACATTCAAGTGTATATGCAAGCATATCTTCCACAAGATTTTCTCCTGTATATCCTAGACCCTTCATAATTTCTTTCATTCTTTCTTTATCATCTAATTCTTCATACCATTGTTTAAGAGTAGCATTATCATGTGTTCCTGTATAAACAACACAATGTTGAGGAATTTTATATTTAACTTTTCTTTCATCTTCACCAAAAGAAAATTGCATAACTTTCATTCCCAATAAATCATAATGATCTCTCAGTTCATGTACTTGTGGACGTAATTCTCCTAAGTCTTCAACAATCATATTAAGTTTAGGCAATTGTTTATAAACTGAATCTAAAAAATGATAACTTGGTCCTTCTATCCATTTTCCTTCTCTTGCTGTAGCACTTCCATAAGGAACTGACCAATATGTATCAAAAGCCCTAAAATGATCAACTCTTAAAATATCAAAAATTTCATTATTCCATTTTAATCTTTTGATCCAAAAATTATATCTTGTTTTCTTTAAATAATCCCAATCATATAAAGGATGTCCCCATAGTTGGCCATCTTTTGAAAAATAATCAGGTGATGCTCCAGATAAGAATTTAGGATAAAATTTATCATCTAATTGAAAACATTTACGATACTCATAAACATCCGCAGAAGCATCACCTACATATAAAGGTAAATCTCCCATGATAGATATTCCTTTTTGATGTGCATGTATTTTTAATAAATTAAATTGTTTAACAAAAATATATTGAAGAAATTGAATATAATCAATTTCTGCTTCTAATCCTTCATTACTTCCTTTAATATTTTGATCTTCATCATTCCAATCTACCCAAGGTAAACCTTCGTTTGCTTTATTTAAAGCCATAAAACGCGCATATTTTTTTAACCAAAATGTTCCTTTAACAAAAGTACGATATTCTTTCTCTAATTCTTTATCTTTTAAGAAAACTTGATAAGCTTTTCTTAAATAACGATCTTTAAATAAACGTACGCGTTTATAATCAACTCTTTTTAAATCTTGTAAATAGTTAGGAACTTCATCTAACAAATGCCAATCTTTTAAAAGTTCTAAAGAAATATATATTTCATCACCAGCAAAAGATGAATAAGGAGTATAGGGTGAATTCCCAGAGCTTGATGGATTTAATGGTAAAATTTGCCAAATAGAAAAACCTGCTTGAGCAGATAAGTCAACAAATTCATAAGCTTCTTTTCCTAAATCCCCTATTCCATGTTTTCCTGGTAAACTAAATAACGGTAACAAAATACCAGCTTGTCTTTGATCAAGTGCTTTTAATTTCATGATTTTCACCTCTTCTTTAAATATAACATAAAAAAAGCGTCTCCGCTTATGAAAACGCTATCTTTTTTTGATTTTAAAATGAAAAGGTTCTATTTTCTTAATCTTGAAAATAGAAACCTTTTATTTTAGTCTTCTTTTGTTCTTTTTCTTAAAGATACATAAACGATTGCTGCCATTAATGCAAATGTTGCAAATGTCCATACAGATGTTGAATCACCTGTTTTCACTTTGTTATTTGTTACAACTTGAGGTTTATGAGCAGGTTCATTTGTATCTGTAGTGACTGTTGGTGCTTTTTCTAATGCATTAATAGCGTTTTGTAATTCACTTACAAGGGCATCGACTTCTTCTTGTGTCATTTCTGATGAATTTTCTAACTTCTTAGAAATTTCAGTAACAACATCTATTAGTTTAGAATAAGATGCTTCTGTATATTTTTTACTATCTAATTGTTTAATTTGATCTAATAAACCATGGATACCATCTAAATTACCACGTTTAACAAGTTTTTGAGCAGCTTCTTTTAAAGTATTAGTTAATGCTTGAACATCATCACTTGTGTTTTCATTTTCTAAAGCAGCTTTAACATCATTGTAAACTTTTTCAAATTTCTTCCATGATGATGCTGTATAATCTTTTTCTTGATATTGATCCATTAATGCTTTTAATGCATTTACTTCATCATCTGTTGCTTTTAAAACTAATTGTGTTCTTGCATCTTGTAATTGTTTTAAAGCTTCATCTAATTGTTCTTTTGTTGCATCTTCTTTTTCAATTAATGTTTGTGCATTCTTTAATGCTTCTTTAAATGAATCAGCAGTAGATGTTAAATATTTATTTGTATCTAACTTATCTAATTCATTTGATGCAATATAATCTTTTAACTCTTTTTTACTTACTGATACTTTTGTTACTAATTGAGCTTTTGCTTTTTGTAAAGCATCTACCATATCAATAACTTCTTTTTCAGTAATTGTTGCTTCATCCTTTTTAATGAATTCTTGAGCAAGTTTCACTTGATCTTGTAAAATAGCCCATGTTTCACTTGTATAATCTTTTTCTTTTAACTTGTTAATTGTATCAAGTTCATCTTTAACACTTTGAATATCTCCACGTTTAACAAGATTTGCATAAGCAACTTCTAATTCAGCTTTTGCATTTGTAATAGCATCTAATTCACCCGCTTGTTTATCTAAAACTTTTTGAGCTTGTTTTAATGCCTTTTCAAATTCTTTATAAGAATCTGCTGTATATTTATTTTCTTTAACATCTAAAGAATTAATATATTTTTGTAAATCATTAGCTGCTGTTGAAGCATATTCATCATCATTTAACATAATAACTTCTGAAATTGTTGGAATTTTATTTTCATCCCATTCAATCTTTAATTCATAAACGTTTCCTTCAGGCATATAGAATTCATTTAATGATTTTTTAAGAGTTCCAACTTGAACCCATTTCTTTCCATTTTCACCATCTACAAGAACAGATACTCTTGCATTTGAAATTTCACCTTTTTGAATAATATGCATTTTCTTAACATCTAAATCACTTGATAATGTATAAGTAATGCTTCCAGCTTCTTTAGAACCTGGTCTATAAGCTGTAGATAAATCTCCATCAAACATATATTGAGGAATAAATCCATTTGCTTCTACAGTTGAAGAAGTATATGTTGGATCATTTGAAACTGGTACATATTCTCCATCATTTATAACGATTTCATTGAAAACAACAGCTCTATTATTATTTGTTGCTGTCATTAAGATCTTTAAGTAACGTGCTTTAATATTATTAGCAGTTCCTTCTACATAGACTTTATTTGGATATGTGCTTGATGCTTTATAACCTGCATCTGAATCAATACATTTAACCCCAGCATCATTTGTATTTTCATTACCATCTCCAATAGTTACAACTTTTGTCCAGTTTTCTAAATCATCTGATACTAAAATATCAGCATCTCTAATATAGTTAACTGCACTATCTTGGCAATACATTTGAATTTTAGAAATTGTTCTTTCTTGTCCTAAATCATAAATAATATATTGTCCTTTTTGTGGAAAATCACCAAATTCTGTTGTTGAATCGATATTACCATCAAAAGCAGCACCATTATTTCTAGTATCTTCACCAACACCCCATGAAGGATTAATATTCATAGTTGCTTTATATAAATATGGTGCTGTAATTTCATTTGAATGTACTTCAAAATGATTAATTGTCAATTTAATAGCTTTGTCTGTTTTATTAATTAATCTTACATATCTTCCATCTGGAAGTTCTTTTTCTTGACCTGTTACAGTTGTCCATTCAACACCATTTTTTGAAACTTGTAAAGTTGCTCCTTGACCATTTTCATAATCAATATTGAATGTACTTAAATCTTTGATTCTTGATAAATCAACACCAACGTATTGACCTTTTTCTAAAGTAATTTCTTGATTATAGATCAATTCTGTAAGTGCTTCTTCACTTTGTGAAGCTAATCTATAATCTGTATTTGTATAAACATTAGCATTATTGAAATCCTCATCTGGATTATATGCATTTACTGTAAATTCAGAGAAAATAACCCATACAGCTCTCTCTTCTTCATTCACTAAACGAACATAACGTGCTTTTAAACCATAGAAATTTTCATCAATTGTATCTTTTCCACTAGCTAAACCTTGATATGTTTTATAAGTAGTCCAGTCTTGGTTGTCATTAGAGTATTGTAAACTATATTTTTCCCATTTATCTCCTGCACTGCGGTCTCCACCGATAACTGCATGAATTTTACCAATAGCTGTTTCTTTACCTAAATCCCAACCAATATAATCACCTTTTCTTGTTCTATCACCTGAGGTACTAAAATCTAATGCTGTTGAACTATCACCATCTGTTAAATTAGCTACTGTTCCTCGATAAATTCCCCATGTATCTGTATACATAAATGTTGCATTGATTTGTCCTGGATCAGCCATTTTAAATGTATTGACTTTCCACCAATATCCTGCTGTATTACTTTTTAAATTTAATTCTAAGTTTCTAATACGAACTGCTTTTGCTTTAATATTTTGACTTGATACATCTAATTCAACAGAAGCATCACCATTATATTCTTTTAATACTTTCCATGTTTGACCATCCGTTGTATATTCAATGACATATTTTGTTGATTTATCTGTTCCTGCATCTTGTCCAAAATAAATTGTACCTAATGTTTTTGCTTTTTTGAAAGTTAATGTAATACTTGCATCAACTGGTAAATAATCTTTAATTTCTCCACCTTTATAAGGACTTTCAGCAAAATGAGCATAAGTAGCATTACTGTCATCTAATAAATTATTTAAAGAACCACCTTTAAGTGTCAATTTATCAACAGATAATGTACCTGGATCTTCTTCAGTTACTACTTCATCTGCATTAACAGCAATATCTCTAATACCTAACCAAGTATTCGCTTTATCTTCAGTAGCAATCATGCGAATACCTTTAACCCCTTTTAAATTTAAGTCAGTTAAAGCTACATCATTTGGTAAAGTATATTCTTGATTATCTAAATCAACCCATTTTTTACCATCTGTTGTATATTGCACTTTAGCTTTAGAAAAAGTATCTTTTGAATTTGAATTTGTTCCTAATCTAAAAGTCACTCTATCAATATCAATTGCTTTTGAATAACTAACGCCTACATAAGTTCCTTTACTAATTGTATTTGGTGTTTTATAAACGATTTCTGTATTGGCTTTATTATCGAATACATTATCAATATTACCTGTTGGACTATCACTACGATTTGTAATAAATTTAGTAACTTGTTTATTTGGATTTACAATTGTAGAAGCAATATCTCCTAAATAAGAATCCATTGCTTTAATAAATGGTACGATATGTTGTACTCCTACTTCTGCATATTCTAAATGATCAACATAATTGAATCCATATGTTTTTGATTTTTCAAAAGCAGCTTGTCCAGTAGAATATAGATCCCAAATCTTATCATTAGCTTCTTCATCTTGTACAGCTTTAACAGCTTTAAGATAATTTATTGCTGCATCTGCTGTATCATCCCAACAGTTTAACCAATATACAATTTGATCTTTTATTCTTGTATCACCTGCTTGTGCTCTATATGTAGCACTCGCATTTTTTAAGATTGTAAATTCATTGATCAAATCTTCAAATTGTTCATCACTGATTGTTGTTCCATTTGTAAGAGCTTCTTTGAAGCTTGTTAAACGATCTTTTAAATCTACTGATTCTTGTAATGCTGTTACACGACCATCCATATTTTGATTGATCATATGTTTTGAAAGTTCTCTTAAAGCAGCTGATGCTTGAGTTTCAATAGCACTATTATGATCGACATATTTAAATGAAGCAGTCCAGCATTTTTGAGCTTCTTCTTCACTTTGCCAAATATTCCATGAGTAACATGCATTCCCAAAAATTGCAACTTTACTTGGCTCAGATTGTTGCATTGGATTTAAAACGATTCCTTGAATCTTATTTGGATCTACACCAGGGTGTAAAAATGTTGTATAGCCACCCATAATTAAGTGTTTTTTAGAGTTATCTGTACATGGCCAGTTGATCCACATATAAGGGCCACGCCCTGCATTATTTGTAAAAGTTGTTGTGAAGTTATTTGTAACTTCTCCCCATACTCTACCACCAGTCATAACGATTTGAATATTTGCTGGGAAATTACGATAATAACTTTGTCCATTAGACATATATTCTTGTGTACAGAATGGTAATGTTAATTTTAAATCAGGATATGTTTTTTGCATTTCTTTTAACCATGCTGTCATATCAGTTAATGTTTTTGTATAGTTAGCACCACCAACATTTCCAGCATCATCTGCTAAAATAGCAATTTGACGAACACCTGCTTTAATAACTTGTTCAAATTTAGCTTGTAATACTTTTAAGTCTGCTTGATAGTTTTCTTCACTATTATACCTGATGGCATTATACATATATGGATGTAATGCAAATACAAAACGACATTTTGATTTATTTCCTGCTTCAGCAAGAGGTTTGATTTTTGTTTCAATTTCTTCATCTGTATAAAGTTCACGCCATTTAGAGTTATGTTTAGGATCATCTTTAGGAGCATAGAAATAAGAATTCAACTTGTAGTATCCTCCCCATTCCATTAATTTCTTACGATCCTCAGTTGACCATGGATTTCCATAATAACCTTCAATAAATCCACGACTAGCAACATTAGCATAATCTTCTATTGTAAAATTACGGATATTTGTTCCGTCTAATTGTTTAAAGATATGATACAAACTTGTAAGACCATAAAAAGCCGCATCTGTATCTTTACCTAATACTGTAATTGTTCCATTATCAACCTTTAATAAGTATGAATCTAATTGATCAAATAATTGGGTTGTTTTTACTGAATAATGTTCACCAACATATTGATCAACATATTGATTTGAATCTTTAATACCTACTAAAATGTTTGTTTGGCCTTCTTTTACTTCTTCAGAAGTACTTGCTTTTATATTTTTAATAGCTAATACTTCATTCATTCTATCCTTTGTATATTCATCAATACCATCTTCATAGACAACATTGACAGTAGATGTCATATCAAATGAACCATCTTGATAATCCATCATATGAGGATTTGGATAGACTTCATAATCATTTTCCAAAGCACTGACGATTGGATAAGAGTGAATACATCCAATTGACATTAAAAATGCAAGTGCTAGAGAAACAATTCTCTTTACCTTTTCTTTCATATTCTTCTTCCTTTCTTATTTACATTACTGCTCCCTTAAATGAATAATGTAATCTTAATTTGCAAATACAAACCAAAAAATAAAGACCAAACAAGATACACTAAAAAAATGTAAGTTATTTGGTCTTGCCTACTTAAAGTAACAATCCGTATTTACATCCTGTATTGTAACATACACTCTTTGTCTGTGCAAGGGCTTACAATAAATTTGTCTAGACAAAATAAATACCACTACTTAATAGTGGCATCTATTTTTATAATTCTTCTTTTTTTACTTTTTTAATACCTAACCATGACATGAAAGCCATTAATACAAATAAAATAATATTTGTTTCATCACCTGTTTTAGCAGTTGAAGATTGTTTTTTATCATTTTTAGTAGTAGAAGTAATTACTTGATTATCTTTAGATGAAGTATTTCCTTTTGAAGTATTATCATCTTTAGTAGATGAATCTACTTTTTTAAGAGCATTCATAGTTTTTTCTAGATTAAAAATAGCTTCGTTGATTTCTTCTTTTGTAGCATCTTCTTTAGCAGATACTTCTTTTGCTTGAGTTAATGCTTCTACCAGTTGTTTCCATGAATCTTTTGTATAATCTTTTTCTTGAAGTTGATCAGCTTTACTAATCAAATCAGTTAATCCAGATTTATCATTAAGTGTAACAAGTCCATTATAAGCATCTAATAATTTTTGATACATATCATTGATTTCATCTTTTGTTGCATCATGATTACTTATAACATCCTGTGCTTCTTTAAGAACAGTTTGGAATTGTTTCCATGAATCCTTTGTATAATCTTTTTGTTCAAGATTTGATAAATCATCAACGAATGATTTTAATTGTTCATTATCAACAGATAATACAAGTTTTACCATTGCATCTGTTAATTGACGTTTCATAATTTCAATTTCATTAGCGTCAGGATTTTCTGCATTGACTAAACCTTCAGCAGCTTTAATTGTATCCTGTAAATGATTCCATGAAGTAGATAAATATCCAATATCTTCCATAGCTTTAGCTTTATTGATAACATCTTTTAAACCATCAACATCTGCCGGTATATCTGCACGATGTAATTTAATTTCTGCAGCACTTCCGTTATTATTAACAGCTTCTACGTAGTATAAACGAAGATGTTTTGTTTTTACTGTATCAAATTCAATGACTTTTGTAGATGAATCACTTGATAAATTACCTTCTTTAACTGTTTTCCAATTAATACCATCATCACTTGTTTCAATACGATATTTTGTAACATTTCCATTTTTACCAGTTTGACGAGGAACATATGTTAAACCATTGACACTCATTTCTTCTTTATTTTCAAAAGCAATCCAATGAGGTGTTGATAAATTCCAATCTGTATGCCACATTGTTGATGGATTATCATCTAATACATTTTTAGGATCTGATCCATCATGTTGATAAGATGAAGCAGTTGCTGTAAGTTTGCTGTTATCAATGTAATTTACATTAACTTGTGATTTTAATTGTAGTTTAGTAAGTGCTTTTGTAAGTTCTACTTCATATTGATCGACTGTATCTTGCATTGATTTAGGTAATTCTCTTTGAATCATATCAATAACAAATTGTAAGTTTTTAACAGAATCTTCTGTATAAATAGATAAATCTTTTGGAATTGAATTTAAATAGTGATCTACTCTTGTATAATTTGCTTTTTTGTAATCAATTCCATTTACTAATTCTTTAATTTCATTTGTAAGTGTTAAAATTGTTTGTTCATTTGGATCATATTCTTTTAAAATTACTTTTGCTTCTTTTATTTTTTCTTGTAATTGTTTATTTTGTGATTCATCTGCTATATAACTTGCACTTGTTACTAAATAATCCAATTCCATTGTTGAAGCATATGTTTTTTGTGTACCTAAACGAATATCATCAACATATCCTTTAAAAGCATGTTTCTTACTTCCAATTCTTTCAAACGGTATCATCATTGTTGCTTTTAATGGTCTACCACTTACTTGTTCATCATCACCAAGAGTATCTACTAATTGACCATTTACATATAAATCAATAACTTCTTTTCTATTTTTGAATTCTAATTCAACCCATTGGTTAACTGGTAATTCATAATTAAATGAATAATCATGATTTTCTCTACTTAATCCAACTTTTCCTGTTTCTTTTTGAACAGCTTTAATTGATCCATAGCTACTTTCAAATAAAATTTGTTCCTCTTCACTTGAAGATTCACGTTTAACTTTTACACGTAAATCATTATTTAAACCAACAGTACTAAATGATGTAGTAGCATAACTTTTATTTCCTAACAAACGTAATGCATCATGACTATCTAATGAAGCAAGTTCAACATTTTCGTGATTATTTAATTGATTTAATTCATCTAAATTGTAATGTGCAATTACACCATTTTCATCTTTAGCTGCTTCATAACCAAAATTTGTACCTGGTGCATCTCCTAATGTTGTTCTTAAACTATTAGCTTGATCTAATGTTTTATCTCCTTTACCCCATAATTTAGCACCAAATAATGGAATTGCATTTTGTAAACGATCATAAACATCATATTCACTAATACCATTTTCTAAATAGTCTGTCATATCGTTCCATACAGCAATAGCGCCACCTAGCATTTGTTCATCACCTGCAGGAATTGTGACACCACTAATCGAGTTGATTGCTTGATTATATAAAATATTGTTATTTAAATAATCATAGTAATATCCAGCATTAGGAACAATATAATAATGACCATCATTACAGTTAATTAAATCATAACCTTGTTCATACATTTGATCCATATTCGCATAACCAAAGTTCCATAAATTCATTTGAACATCTTTACTTCTAACCGGAGTTTTTCCTGAACATTGAGTTAAACTTCCCCAAATACGTGCTGTTCTTCCTGAATCTTGTACATATTTCAACATATCATCTGAGAATCGACGATAAGCTTCTTTATCTGCATTATATTCATCTGCACCAACATGGACTGTAGTTTGTTCATCGAAAACAGGATCACTTGTTTTCATATATTCATCAAATATACTTTGTACAAATCCTAATGATTCATCATATTTATCTCTTAAAGCTAGATGATCATTTTCTCGTCCATTTGTTCCATGTCTTAAATCAGGTCTTACTTTAGTAAGTGCTAATGAATGTGCTGGTGTATCAATTTCAGGAACAATACTTACACCATAATCTCTTGAATCCTTAATAAAATCTTTAAATTCTTTTTTTGTATAGAATAAATCTGTACTTGTTAAATCTTGTTGATTTAAACCATTGTTTCCACCTTTTTTAACATCTGATTCTAATCTAAATGCTGAATAACCTGTCATTGGATCAGCTAAACTTTCAATTGAAATTAAATTATCATTTAAGTGAACTTGGAAATCGTTCATTTTATACCATGACATTTGTTTAACGATTTGTTTTAAATAATCCATTGTAAATGTTTTACGTCCAACATCTAAAATAAAACTTCTTACTTTATAAAGTGGATAATCTCTTGTTGTCCCACAAGGAACATTTCCTGATTGTTTAATACTTTGTAAAATCGTTCTGGTTGCCCAATAAGCCCCTGTTGTTGTTTCAGCTTTAATATTGATTGAATCATCAATATCCATTAAATATCCTTCATCTTGTAACCCTAATGATTTATCTTTTGTAAGAGCTAAAGTAATATCTCCTGTTTTGCTTTCACCTTTTACAACAGCAATACTTTTTCCAGTAATATCTTCATAATCATTAGCAAGTGCTTCTGCAGTTTTTTGAAGTGAACTATCTTTATAAACAATTCTTGCCCCTTTAGAAACTGTATAGTTTCCATGTCCACCATTCCATTCAGCTAATTCTGGTAAAACATTTGGTGCTTTATTCGCTGTTTCATCATTTTTTTGACTACCTGGAACTGTAACAGCAATTTCTTTGAATTTATAATCATTTGTATCATTATCTGTAATCTTGAATGATACTTTAACATTTTTATCACTAATAGGTTGATAAATTGTTAAATTTTCATCAACAACTTGTTCAAAATCTGTTCCATTATATTCAACTGTATATCCTTCAACTTCTGGTAAAGTGACTTTTAACTTTTTATCTCCAGTTTTTGGTGTTTCTACTTGAATTCCATTTAAAACATCACTCATTGACATTTTTTCATCAGGATTTCCACCATAAACTTCTAATTCATAAATAGAAATCGTATTCCAAGCGATACCACCATCTGGATCTTCTGAAGTATGTGAATCAACATATAAACGCACATATCTTGCTTTATAAATTTGATCTAAAACAATTTTCTCATTAAGAGATTTTGGTCGTTCCTTAAATTCTTTAACTGTTTGCCAATCACTTTCTTGTGGTGCAGACTCAGTATCAGCAATTTGAATCTTATAAGCTGTTGCTTTACGTGTTTCCCAGAATACCTTAACAGTATTAACATTCATTCTTTCACCTAAATCAACATAGATCCAATCTGGTCCGTTTCCAATATTACTTCCCCAACGAGAACTACGTGATGATGTATTTCCATCTACTGCATTTGCAGCTTTAACACTTTCTGCTTCCTGAGAACTTGCGATTGCTGTTTTCTTTAATGCAACATTTGTATTTGGATCTTGTACTTTTTCATCTGTATTAAAAATTTTAAATTCATAACATGAAACATTAGGATACCCTTTCATTTCTGTAACTTCTAACTTAACATATCGACCACTTACTTTACTACCTAATAATTCTTCACTGACAACATTTTTATTATCTGTTCTTGAAAGTACTGGTTCACCCCAAGAATTAAGATCATTAGAAACATAAATATTATAAGCTGAGGCATAAGTCGATTCATTTTCCCAAAACATTTGAAACTTATTCATTTCATATTCTTGTCCTAAATCAATATATGCCCATTGAGTAGGTCCACTTTCTGTTGACCAACGTGTTTTTTCATTACCATCAGTTAAATTTTTTCTAGGCATTGTGCCATATTCAGCTGAAACATAAGCTGTTTTGTTTAACGCTAAATTTTGTTGAGATGTTTCTGCAAAAACTGGTACCATCGATAATACTGAACCCATTGACATCGATAATGTTAATACAGCTACAACACTTTTCTTTTTCAATTTCATATTTTTCTCCCTTCTCTTTAAAAAGAAAAGACCAAACATAAAAACAACATTTCTAAAATGCCGTCAATATATTTGGTCTTGCCTACTTAAAGTAACAATCCTTGTCTATACAATAACAAATAGCATTACTTTTTGTCAAGCGCTTACATTAAATGTGACAATTCTTTTTGATATGTATACATAAATATGTTTGTTCATCTGGTGTTAATGTATAATGATATTTTTTTTGAATTAATTTTTTTATCCGATTAACACAAAGAGATAACCGAATATTTTCTTTTAACATATCTCTTATATTTTCTGTTGTATCTATTGTATTTCCTATATCATGTCGAAAAACTCTTTCAGCTAAAAACTTAAGATGTGTAGATAATCTTGCATAATCGATAGAATCTAATTCTAATTTAATGCACATTGTTTTTTCAATAATATCAAAAACATCTTTTACAAAATTAACAATTTTAGAAGTATTTTGTGCGTTGTTTTTAGTAGAAAAATTAACTAAATGTAATGCAATATACCCTGCTTCTGCCTCTTCTAATTGAATATCTGTTTTTTCTTTAATCATTTTTATAATCCATAAACCCAACTGATATTCTTTTTTATAGAGAGCTTTTGTTTCAGATAAAACTACATTTGGCAAATCAATATTTTCTTTTTTTCGTTTAATAGCAAAAGCAATATGATCACTGATTGCTAGAAAGATTTCCCCATAAAATTGGGTATTCAATTGTTCTGTTGCTTTGCTTACTAATAAACTAGTAATTTCATAATAAATAGGTTCAATATCATTGATCCCTCTACGTATACGTTTTTCACCTTTTTCTTTAAAGATATATGTTTTTTCAATCCGTGATTCATCAACTAAATCACCTATCTTTTTTTGAAAGCCGGTTCCTGATCCTGTTAAAATAATATCCCCTAATTCATCAGATAAAGCAGCAATACTATTATTATTAAATATTTTTATAATCTTCAATTTCATTTCTCCTACATTAGTATTTCATTTAATATTTCAGCAATAAATTGAACTTCAGTTCCTATAATGATTTGTATTTCATGCTCACTTGCTTCAACAATATGAGAAAAATTCATCTTTGATAGAGTCTGTTTATCTATTATTGAGATATCTTTAACTTCTACACGTAAACGCGTAATACAATGATCAACACTTATAATATTCTTTTTACCACCTAATGCTTCAAATAATTGAATAGCAATTTCATCAAAATTATTTTCGACTTTCTCTACTTTCTTTACCTCATTTTCTTCTCTTCCAGGTGTCATAATATTATAACGTGTAATCAATACTCTAAAAACAATGTAATAAATCAATCCGCATATAATTCCTAAAGGAATTAAAAATAAAATATTATTAGCAAATGGTGATTTAAAACTTAAAACATAATCTATAAGTCCTGCAGAAAAACCAAACCCTGCCATCCATTTAAAAGTTGCTGCAATAAAAAGCATCATCCCTGTAAGTAAAGCATGAATTAAATAAAGTGTTGGTGCTACAAACATAAAAGCAAACTCAAGTGGTTCAGTCACACCTGTAAAAAACGATGCTAAAGAAGCCGAAAATAAGATAGCACCTACTTTTTTCTTATTCTCTTTTCTAGCACAACGATACATAGCTAGAGCAGCTCCAGGAAGACCAAACATCATTACTGGGAAAAATCCCGCTTGATACATTCCTGTTACACCTTTAACACCACCGGAAATTGTTCCCCAGAATTTTCCAATATCATTAATACCAGTAACATCAAACCAAAATACAGAATTGAGAGCATGATGTAAACCAGTAGGAATCAATAAACGATTTAAAACACCATAGATTCCTGCACTTAGAGGTCCAAAATTAGCGATTTCTTTTCCAAACCAAATAAAAAAGTGATAACACATTGGCCAAATATCAATAAATATTAAAGATATCAAAAGTGTAATTCCTATAGAAACAATGGAAGCAAATCTCTTTCCATCAAAAAAAGCTAAAAACTGAGGTAATCTTTTTTGATCAAACTTTTGAAAAGAAATAGCCACAATCAAACCTACCAAAATACCAATAAAAGCACTTTGCGTATTATGAAAAGCTAAATCCACAGCATATTCTGGAATTTGCAATATTAATGCGATGCATTTAGATGATAGAATTGTTGTCATCATCATATAACAAGCAAGAGCACTTAACACTATTGCTGTATCTCTTTTTTTAGACATTTCCATAGCAACAGCTATCGCAAATAAAATGGGAAGGTTATCTATAATTGCTCCACCAGCAGCAATGAGTAAAGCAGCAATTGGGTTATGTATACCCCATCCAGTAGGATCAATCCAATACCCAATTCCTTTAAGTAGTGCTGCTATAGGCATGATTGAAACAGGTAACATGAGTGATTTACCTAATCTTTGTAAATATTTCATAGCGAACTCCTTTAGTAAGCGCTTACGTATCATGCCAAATAATGCTAAGTAGACACATACGGTAAAGATTATTATACACTTGTCTAGTCAAAATAGCTAATAAAAAATACTGCAAAAGCAGTATTTTTTACTTGAACCATTTTTCTATTTTTATACCATATACAATACCAATTGTATCCGCTAAAATCCATCCAATAACAATTGCCCACCAAATCATTTCTAAACCAAATGAAGGCGCTAATAAGTAGGCTAGAAGAACTCTTGTTCCAAGTGAAACAATTGTTAGAATCAATGACATTTTCATCTTTTCCTATTTTTTAGCTCCAAAATACATTGAAAATACCGCTTCCCATACATAAACCAATAATAATAGAAGTTAGAAATGTCATTAATGCATAACTTGATCCAACAGCAGCTAATGCATTACTACCAATATATTTTCCTACAATATAAGTATCAACTATAAAATTGTTGTAATAAATTCCCTAAAATCATCGGAATAGAAAATAATAAAATAGACTTTTCTATCTTTCCTTGTGTTAAATCTCTTTCCATAAAATCACCTTCCATTTCTCAATTAATTTTTCAAGTGAATACATGGCATTCGCTGGTGAAGTAGAAGGTAATTGAATAACGGGTAAATTATAATCGAAATATTGATGATAATAACGATTGGCAGCTTTGCCATTAGTAATGATTTTTTCAACAGGACAATTTTTAACAATTAAATCTAAATCATTGACTTTAACATTGGTAATACTTGAATCACTTGATCCTTTAATGTCACAACTTTCAATAACATCCCATAAAGCAAGATGATTTCTAAGTAAAAAAGTTTTCTTCTCTTCAATTGTTTGTGGAACTTCTTCTTGAAATAAAGCAGCTAAAACTTTCCAAAAACGATTTTGAGGATGATGATAAAAAAACTTTGCTTCTCTTGATTTTACAGATGGAAAAGATCCTAGAATAAGAATCCTAGAATCTTGATTATAAACGGGTTCTATATTATGCTTTGTCATCTTTTTTAACAATAACATCTATTAATTGATCAAGAGAATCATAACATCCTACAGTTAAATCAAGAATATCTTTAGAATGATGAATCAAATCAGGAATACAAATAACAGGAATATTTCCTGCATGTGCTGCTAAAATTCCATTTTTACTATCTTCTAAAACAAGGGCATCTTCTTTACTTACCCCTAGCAACTCAACTGCTTTTAAAAAGATATCTGGGGCTGGCTTCCCATGTTGTATTTGGTCACCACCAATAATGGCATTAAAATAATGATCAACTTTAATACTCTTTAAATTAGATAAAACACGTTCATAACGTGTTGAAGAAGCCACTGCCATTTTAATATTTTTCTTTTTTAAATCTTCTAATAAATCATATAAACCTTTTTTTACTTCTAAAGGATGACTATTAAAATATTCTTTTCTTAATTGATCTCGATAATCTTTAATCTTTTGATAAGGATAATCTTCACCAAAAACACTATGATAATAAGCTTTTGATGTCTTTTCATTTGTACCAATCAAATGATAAAACATTTCTTCAGTAATTTCATAACCAAATTTTTCATGAGATGTTTTCACTAACATCTTTCCTACAGGTTCTGTATCAATCATCAAACCATCCATATCAAAAATAACAGCATTTAATTCTAACATACTACACTCTCACTTTCCTAGGCATTCTAAAGAAAAGTGTCACTACAAAAGCAATCGTAATTCCTGCAAATAAGAATAAATAGAAACCATTCATTCCTATGGAATCAATAATTCTACCTCCAATTAATTGGAAAAGCATTGCACCTACGCCTTTACCAAGCATAGCTTGAATTCCATAGGCTGTAGAGACATATTCTTCTTTTACTAAAACCATTACTAATCTTACAGTAATCATCGTAAAGAGTACAGTAGAAAAACCTTTAAATACAAAAACATAAATAATCATATTAACAGAAGGTAAAGTTGCATACCATGCAAAATTGATCATTGACATGATAATCGCAAACATCATGATATAACGATAAGGTATCTTTTTAATGATATAGTCTGTTGCTAGAATCATCGGAATTTCAAATAATGTCGCAAAAAGTTGGTAGGTTCCTACTTGTGAAGCTGTTCCACCTTGAGATTTAATAAATAATGATAAATAGTTAAAGTTTGTGGAGCATGCTCCCCAAAAGAAAAATGAAATCACTAGAAAGAGCATAAATGGTATATTATGAACAAGCCCTTTCATAACAACAACTGTCGATAATTTATTTTCTTCTTTTTCGGGAACTTCTGAAAGCTTTGGATCAGAAACCATATAAATACAAATAATGGTAATTAATGTTCCTAAAATACCAGCCATGAAGTTAGCAAATGGTGAAATATATTGATATAAAAGTCCACTGACTTGTGCCATAATGGCATAACCTACAGAACCCCATAAACGAATCTTACCAAATTGATAAGGTGAAGAAACACCAATACGATCTGTTAAAGGAGTAACAGCATTCATAAAAGATACTGCTAAACCTGATGATAAAAGTAAAATCCAAAAATTACGACTAATTGCAAAAATAAACATACAAAGTATATTCGCAAATGATAATAAAATAGATACTTTTCTTGGTGATTGCCACTTATCTGCCAAGTATCCAAAAAATGGTTGTGTTGCAATAGATAAAAGTGGTGCAAAGGATACAATGTAAGCAATTTGTGAGGCTGACATTCCTATATCTTGACAATACATTGACAAAACAACTGTAAAGGCACCATACCCTAAATAAAAAAAACATGAAATACCTGCATGAAATAAATAATGATCTCTTAATTTACTCATATAAGCCCTCCCTCGTAAAAGACATTATATAGAATATCTTTAAAAGAAAAGAAGTCTTTTCATTTTTTGAAAGACTTCTTTATTTATTTAAAGATTTAACATAGTTACAAATAATATCTTTGATTGTTTCATTTCCTAATTTACAATCTAAACATAAATCATAGTTTGATTTATCACCCCATGTTTTATTAGAAATAACTTCATAATAACTTTTTCTAGAATGATCCGATTTATGAATATATCGAAGAGCATCCTCATGACTATCATGATAAATTTCCATTACTTTATTTAGACGATATTCTAAAGGAGCATATAAGAAGATTCTTACTAATTTTTCATCTTCTTTTAAAATATAATCTGCAGCTCTTCCAACAATAACACAATTTCCTTTCTTCGCAATTTCTTTAATAACATTTGATAAAAGAATAATTGAATTTTTATTGATGTCTAATGATAAGAATTGACTATAAATATAATCTTCACTTTCTTTATTACTTACAAATCCATGTTTAAGAGCAAATTCTTTGATTCTTTCTTTATCATAAAATTCAATGTTTAATTCTTTAGCGACTTGTCTCGCAATTTCTTTTCCATTTGTGCCATGTTCTCTTGAAATAGCAATTACTAAATTATTTGTTATAATTTCATTTTTAATAGAACTTATTCTTTCATTATATGATTTTTTCAAGATAATAAATGAAACAATAACTGTCAACAATTCAGAAATTGGAAATGTCCACCAAACAAGTGTTGCTACATTTTCTGTTAAAGTAAAGAAGTAGGCTATTGGAAATACAAAAATAACCAAGCGAAGTAAAGCAATAATTAAAGGTCTAATGGCATAACCAATAGATTGTAAGACACCTTGAATCGCGACAGAAATACCCATAAAAACAAATCCCAGACTTGCTATATGTAAAGCTGTACTACAAATATCAATCATTTCTTGTGTACTTCCTGATAATCCAAATAATTGTGATAATGGATGAGCAAGAAGTTCAAATAATAAAGTAATCATTAAAGAAACAATGATTGTATCAACAATACCAAACTTAATACATTCATCTATTCTTTTTCTATCTTTCATTCCATAATTAAAAGATAAAATGGAAATAATTGTATTAGACAATCCAAATGCTGAAAAGAAAATGGAAAAAGAAGTCCAAAAGAAAACTGAAAAACTTATTTCCGATATTTCTCCTGAAAAATATCTTGTCTATTTCCCTCTGGCCAATATCCTTAATAACCTGGATGTTGAACAGCACTTTGGCTTCTTACAGTCCAACAGGAATTTTCAGTTCAATGTCTTTGACATTTTTTCATCACTTGTATTTGCCAGAGCTGTTGCGCCCTGTTCTAAATACAAGACTTTTCATGATGTTCTTCCTTCTTTATTTAAGGAAATGAACTATTCCTATGATCAGCTTCTTGACGCTGTAGAATTCGTTGGCAGCGAATATGAAAAGCTGGTTGAAATATTTACTGTAGCCACCAAAGAAAACTATGGTACGGATACTTCTCATTCTTTTTTTGACTGTACCAACTTCTTCTTTGAAATCGATAAGGAAAATGACTTTCAAAGACGCGGTCCATCCAAAGAGAATAAAAATGATTCTATTGTTGGTATGGGGCTCCTCCTTGATGCCAATATAATTCCTATCGGCAAGAAGATGTATCCTGGAAACGAATCTGAAAAACCAATATTGAGAAACATCATTCAGGATATGAAAAATCAAAACAATATCTCTGGAAGAACTATTCAGATAGCCGATAAAGGGCTGAACTGCGCAAGAAATATAATACAGGCAGTCAATAACAGTGATGGATATATATTTTCAAAATCTGTAAAACAGCTTTCTGAAAAAGAAAAGGTATGGGTACTTCTTAATAATGATTATAAAGATGTAAAGGATGAATATGGAAATACAGTATACAGATACAAGTCATGTATTGAAGATTTTGACTATTCTTATAAAGATGATGATGGTAAGATTGTCAAAAAAACAATAAGAGAAAAAAGAGTCTGTACCTACAATCCAAAACTTGCAAGAAAAAAACTTATGGAAATCGATAAGATGGTTGAAAAAGCAAGAAATTTAAAAACATATTCCGCTAAAAAAAGTGAATATGGAGAATCTGGAAAATATATAACTATTACATCAAACGATGGTGATCATCCTATAGTAACATTAAATGAAGAAGCAATAAAAAAAGACAGAGACCTTGCAGGATATAATATGCTTGTTACTTCTGAAATAAAAATGAAGGATGTTGAAATATATGATGCCTATCATAACTTGTGGAGAATCGAAGAGTCATTTAGAGTAATGAAAAGTGAACTTGATGCACGTCCTGTATATCTTCAAAAAGAAAACAGTATCAAGGGACATTTCTTAATATGTTATGTTACGATTTTACTTACAAGAATATTACAGTTCAAAGTTCTGGATAATAAATACAGCACATCAAAAATATGTGAATTCTATAGAAATTTTAGGCTAGTCAAAGTAAATGATAAAAAATACATCAATATAACTCGAGCTTCTGAATTCATAACAGAACTTGGCAAAAAACTCAATCAGCCACTTACAAATTACTATCTTGCAGATAGACAAATAAAAATGATGCATGCTCGCTAGGTTAACGAGTTAGCACCATTTTTTTGTCTTGAACTTCTAAAGTCAGGTAGTATATGAATTATTCGTGTAAAAATCAATGTATTTTTATCGTTTTTTTACACTAAACTACACGAACTTTTCTTAATTTTTTACATTATTCTACACATAAGCACTTCAATGGTCTGACTTAATTGTCTTTATTAAACCTCCAGCTCTGCCGGATCTACACCCTGTTTTTTCAGCTTCAAATACACAATTTCCCGGAACAATGCATATGCCACCGACACAATCGGTATAAATATCAGCATTCCAACTACTCCCATAAGGCTGCCTCCGATGCTGACCGCTGCCAGCACCCAGATGGACGGCAACCCTACAGAATTACCTACCACATGCGGATAAATCAGGTTCCCTTCTATCTGCTGAAGCACAAGAAACAACACGATGAACATAAGTGCCTTCATCGGATCGACCATGAAGATTAAAAATGCTCCCTCCGCACAGCCAAGAAATGCTCCAAAGATCGGTATCAGTGCGGTAAATGCGATAAAGATTCACACTAGCAGTGCATACGGCAGCCGGAAGATTGTCATGGCCAATACGAACATGCTTCCGAGAATCACAGCCTCCAGGCACTGTCCGGTCAGGAAGCTTGAAAATGTGCTGTAAGTAAGGGAAGAGACTTCCACCACAGCCTCCGCACGACCTCTTCGTACGAATGCAAACAGTACCTTTTTCGCCTGTATCCCAAGCTTTTTCTTCTGCAGCAAAATATAAATTGCAAATAAAAAAGCTATGACAAATGTTGAAACTCCGCTGATAATGCTTTTTGCAGCGGTGAGTGTCGAACTCAGCATATTTCCAGCACCATTATTCAGGAAATCAATCAGTGTCTCCACAATCTTGTCCCAGTCAAACTGTACACTGTTGATCAGTTCGACAACCTCCTTGTTTCCATGAAAGACCTCTTTTCCCCCCACGCCTGTGCATGTGGGATGAACTGGGTAATACTCTGCCCCAGATTTCCAAATGTATTTACAAGCTGAGGTACAACACCAAAGATTACTACCGTCAACACGCCAACTACGATACAAAGTACACTCAACAGACTCACCGGTCTTGCAAGCTTATCTGACACTTTATTTTTTCTTACTTTTTCCATAAACAAGTGCCGCTCGATAAAGTTCATCGGTACATTCAATACAAACGCAATGGCTCCTCCAAGCAGAAACGGAAAGATCAGATGTCCCACATATCCCAGTACCTCCAACACCTCTTCATATTTCCACAGCACCACGATCAGCAGTGCTGTGAACAAAATCAGCTTCCGGATTTTCCGCATATTTTCCTTATTCAGTTCCATTCAATTCCTTCCTTTATTCAATATCCTGTCAAATCCTCTATTTCTTTCGTGTTCTAATCCATTTCAGCAGCTGAATAACCGGCAGATTCAAAAGTGCCAGTCCATATACAGTCATCAACTGTGCCACCGTCAGTGTCTGCACTTTGAACATTTCCTGAAGTGCTGGGATCATCAGTACTCCTGTAATCAAAAGCCAGCCAAGTACAAATGCTCCGATCAGATAAGTGTTATTCCAGAATCGTTTCGTAAAAATGATCGGTTTGTTTGCCTTACAGTTAAATCCGTGAACCAGACGGCTACTGCAAAGTGTTCCAAATGCCATCGTACTTGCCAGCACTGCATTTCCATCGCGATATCCGATCATAAATGCTGTCATGGTCATGATTCCGATACACAGACCTTCCACTCCGATGCTTGTAAGAAATGGTTTTGTCAAAATGGACTCTCCCATGGCACGCGGTTTTTCTTTCATCACTTCCGGATTGTGCGGCTCCAGTCCAAGTGCGATCGCCGGCAGGCTGTCTGTCAGAAGGTTGATGAACAGCAGATGTACCGGTGCAAATGGAACCGGCAGACTTGCAAGTGATGCGTACAAAACTGCAAGAATCGCTGCAAAATTTCCAGAAAGCAAGAACTGAATCGCATTTTTAATATTTTGAAAAATGTTTCGTCCATTTTCCACTGCCTTGACAATCGTTGCAAAGTTATCATCCGTCAGCACCATAGCTGCCGCATCTTTCGCCACTTCACTTCCCGTAATTCCCATGGCAACTCCGATATCTGACTGCTTCAGTGCCGGAGCGTCATTCACTCCGTCTCCCGTCATTGCCACGATATTTCCACGCTCCTGCCATGCCCGCACAATACGGATCTTGTGCTCCGGTGAAACCCTCGCATAGACGGATATCTGTGGTACGAAATCCTGAAGTTCTTCATCAGTCATATCCTCAATAACCGCACCTTCACAGGCTTCCGACATATTTTCCAGAATTCCGATTCGTTTGGCAATAGCCGCTGCTGTTACTTTATGGTCTCCTGTAATCATGATCGGTTTGATTCCAGCCTTGATGCATTCTGCGACTGCATCTTTAGACTCCACTCTCGGCGGATCCATCATGGAAATCAGTCCCAGGAATGTCAGGTTATTTTCATCATTTAATGTAAGCCCTTGCTCCTGTTCCATCGTCTTAAATGCAAATGCAAGAACTCGCAGTCCGTTTTCTGAAAAATGTTTATTCTGCACTTCAATTCTGACGCGGTCTTCTTCTGTAATCTTTCTTAGAGTATCTCCATCCTGAATGTGACTCATGCGATCAAGCAGCACATCGACCGCACCTTTTACGACCATAACGTACCGTCCGTCTATAAAATGTTCCGTGGACATAAGTTTTCTGTCACTGTCGAACGGTACCTCGGAAAGCCTTGGGTGTTCATCACGTACTTGTGCATAATCTTCTCCCAAAAGGCTGCCAAGATTAATAAGAGCTGTCTCCGTCGGATCCCCAATCTCCTGACCATCGTGATTTGTAGAATCGTTGCAAAGCATACTGAACATCAGTAACTCTCGCTGTGCCGGATCCTTCAGATCAATCTCTTCGGAACAGACACTCTCTCCATTTACATAATAATTTTCCACAGTCATTTTATTCTGCGTCAAAGTTCCCGTCTTATCAGAGCAGATGATTGACACACTGCCAAGTCCTTCAACCGCCTGAAGCTTACGGATGATTGCATGCTCCTTCGCCATCTTCTGTGTACCAAAGGAAAGCACGATGGTCACGATAGAACTAAGCGCCTCTGGGATAGCTGCCACCGCCAGCGCTACCGCAAATAGAAATGCATTTACAATCGATTCTCCGCGAATCACGCTGATGGCAAATAAAATTCCGCAAAATACAAGGATTGTAATAGACAACTTCTTACCAAAATCATCCAGATTCTTTTGAAGCGGTGTCTGCTTCTCTGATGCATTTTTCAGAAGTCGGGCAATCTTACCGACCTCCGTACTCATTCCGACTTCCGTTACTTCAAAAGATGCTCGCCCATAAGTCACGAAGCTTCCGGAAAATACACGATTTGTCTGATCTCCGAGTGCTGCGCCCTCCGGCACTTCATCTAAAGACTTCTCCACTGGAAGACTCTCACCTGTCAGTGCACTTTCGTCCACTTTAAGGCTTGCAACTGTAAGTAACTTTCCATCTGCCGGAATTAAATCTCCTGCCTCCACAATCACTTCATCACCGACGGTCACTTCTTTCGCCGGCACCTGCATCAACTGCCCGTCACGCACAACTTTCGCATCCGGTGCCGACAGCTGCTTCAAACTATTCAGCGACTGCTCTGCCTTCACCGTCTGCACCGTTCCAAGAATCGCATTCATCGTAATAACTACAAAAATTACAATCGCACTCTCCACATCTCCAAGAAATCCTGAGATCACCGCGGAGATGATCAGAATAATTACAAGAAAATCCTTGAACTGTTCTAAAAATATTTGAAAGACGCTTTTTTTCTTTCCCTCTTCCAGTTCATTCGGTCCGTATTTCTTTAGATTTTCCTTCGCCTGCTCATTTGTCAACATAATTTGTACCTCCTTTTTCCTATTATGGCTCATCTGGTGTACAAAAATAGAGACCTTTATTGCACACCAAAAATATGCAATAAAAGTCTCACCATTTCATTACGATACGGATGATCACTCATCGTACTGACGACATCGCAAACGCCTGATTTTCTACTTTGCAAGACTTACAGGCGCCAGTTACTCCCTTTTATTAAAGTTAATATAGTCGATTCTTTCGAATCTGTCAACGGGTTTTTTACCTTTCCATCAAATAATCTATTATATTCTGATGTATGATTCCTTCTCTTGAAAAATCAAATCTGTCCATGGAAAGTACATATTTCGGATAATGATCTTGAATATCCTTATATGCCCCAAATTCTCTTTCTATGACATCTTCCGTTGCTAGCAAATATGCGACCTGGTAATACTCTTTCCGTCTTTCACTGCTACAAAATCAATCTCACCCTTTGTCGTTTTTCCCACATATACTTCATATCCCCGAACTAAAAACTCATTATATACAACATTTTCTATAAGACCACCTATTTCTGTCTTGAATCTGTATTTTTGATTTTTCCAAACCCTACATCTGTCAGATAATATTTATCAAACCTGGTCAATACCCTTTTTCCTCGGATAGCATAGCGCATTGCTTTATTCATGACCGTCGCTGCAACTATCTTTTCCATATAATTATTATAGTATCCGGTGCTACTTTTCGATTTACACTTTCAAAATACTTGGCAATCGATGTTGGAGAAAATGTCTGCGAAGAGTTCAATACAATGTATTCCAACAGTCTGTTCAGTGCATCTACATCCCTCACCTGACCTCGCCAGAAAATATCCTTCAACACAATAGAATCATACAAATCTGTCATAAACACTTTAGTTTCTTCTTCGGTTTTAAAATAAAAGCGCTGTGGCATTACGCCCCATGTAATATAGCCCATAAATTCTTTTTCAGACGCTTCTTCTTTCTTTACTCCCAACATCTCAAACATTTCCTGAAAACGAAACGGCATCACCCGAAAATTCACGTATCTTCCGGATAACAATGTTGCTAATTCTCCCGACAACAGCCAGCTATTGGAACCCGTGATAAAAATACTTACATTTTTTGTTGCGTGAAAAGAATTTATAGCCCGTTCAAATTCTTCAACCATCTGAATCTCATCTAAGAAAATGTAATACTTTTCTTCATCAACGATAAGTTTCTCCACATACCCATACAAATCCATCGCATTCTTTATAAATGCGTATTTCATATCTTCCAGGTTCATATATATAATATGATCATCGGTAACACCTTGATCCTCTTTCATTTCATCCATAATCTGCTTAAGCAAAATAGATTTCCCACAACGTCTTATACCCGTTACTAAAAGTGCTTTATTAGAATTTTCAAGCCATTCTCTAATAGAAATCGAACTTTTTCTATGCATAAAGCAACACCTCCATCTATACAATACACCAATTGTCCTGTTTTTTAATTTTAAATACAACAAATTGCCCGTTTTGTAATTTTTGCTATAAATTTGTCAAAAATTATCAAATTTTCTTTATTAATTTGATCTTTTATTTTTGGTACAAAATAAAAAGCTTTGGACAATATCCAAAACTTTATCTAATAACTTTTTGAATCATTCGATTCATTGTATATACAATGATAATACCTACAGGTATCATCACACATGATTTTAAAATTCTTACAAATTGTGATGCAAAGAATGGTATTCCATACATTGTTTGTAACCAATATGGTGTTAAAAACATCGTTACTGTTAGTTCAATAGCCACAACTGATAGAATACTTAAATGAAATAAGCATAAATCTTTTTCTTTGAGTTTATTTTTATAATATCTTATAAAAATAAAGAGAATAGTAAGCATTGCTGCAATGATGACAAAGATTGTAAATTTAATTGGTAATGTTACTTGATATGAAGATCCTGAAATATTAACTTCATTGATTTTAAAAACATAAAGACATCCTAGTAACGAAATAATGACCATTACTATTTTTACAATTCTTTCTAATAATCTTTCATTTTTTTCATTTAAATAAATCTTTAATAGACATGGTATTTCAGTTTGTAAAACCGCATTTAAAGTAAATCCTAAAAATGGAAATCCTCCAGCATTTGCTAGAACAAGACCTAGAAAATCTGTGGCAATAGAAACTATAAAACAATACCCTGGTTGTAATGTTAAACCAGCAACGATTAAAGGTAATACCTCTAATGTAATTTTTAAACTTGGAAAGCCAAGAAAAGGTACCATCACAGCTAACCTTTTTAAAATAATAGCTAGAATGACAAATAAAGCCCCCAATGTCATTTGTCGCACATCGCTTTTCATTGGATATTTATAAAAAACAAATATCCCAATCGAAACAATAATAACCCCTAAAATAATTTGAATCATCGTTTGATTGCTACTTAAAAAAACCAATTGTTCCTGCTTCGTCCTCTTATAAGTCCACAGGCGTTAATTCCGGTAAGAAACCGTACATATGTTTTTTCCCACTTCGTCCTCTTTCTAGTCCATGGGCGTTAATTCCGATATAAAACCGTACATATGCTTTCCCGCTTCGTCCTCTTGCTAGTCCACGGGCGTTAATTCCGATATAAAACCGTACACAATTGCTACTAAAAGTAGACTCCTCCTTCTTTATTATTTGCTATGAATCTTTTGTAATAAGTATTTCCTTACTTCAGAAATAAAATACAATGATCCCGTAATCAAAAATGTTCCTTCTTGTAAATAAATATCGTCTAAAGCTTTTCTAAAGTCCGGTTCAATTTTTACCGGATAGTCCCCTGCTAATAATTTTGCACTTTGACTACGTGGATGTTTAAATTCACAGACGGTTATATCATACGTCAAATCTAATAATCTTTCAATCATATAGTCCGTATCTTTATCTCTTAATGCTGAAAAGATGATTTTTAAATTATGTAATTTACGTGCAGAACGATAGAGTTCATCAACACCTTCTCGATTATGGGCCCCATCTAAAATAATCAGTGGTTTTTCACTTATGATTTCAAAACGTCCTGCCCACTTAGCTTCAAATAAACCTTCAACAATTGAAGATTCATCTAATTCAATAAAATGATGTTCCTTTAAATATAATAAGGTTTCTAATGCTAAAGCACTATTTTCAATTTGATAAAGAGCTGGTGTATTTAAAACAACATTATAATCCTTATATGTATATTTAACATTTTCACCATCTTGTAAATCATGAATACGATCTAAACGAATCAAATGACTATGATGCTTTTCACAAGTATCTCTAAAAATATCAACACATTCTTGTTTATGTTCTCCTGTAATAAAATCAACATGCTCTTTAATAATTCCCGCTTTCGCTCTAGCAATACTTTCATAGCTATCACCTAAATAATCCATATGATCTAAACCAATATTCGTATTGACGCAAACCATTGGTAAAATAATATTCGTTGCATCTAATTCTCCACCTAATCCAACCTCATAAATGGCATAGTCAACACCTTGATAAATAAAGTAAAGAATTGAAATAAAGACTTCTATTTCAAATAAAGAAATCTCATACTTTAACCAATTATCCACATATCTATTAGCAACATCAACAATAAATTGTTCCTTGATCCATTCATCATTGATACGTACGACATCTAACCTAGAAATAAGTGCTGGTGAAGTAAAAGTTCCTACAGTATATCCCTGTTTTTTTAAAACTTCTTTCATGTAATTAACAGTCGAACCTTTCCCATTTGTTCCACAAACATGGATACATTTTAAAGCATGTTGGATATTATAAAATTCTTGCATATATTTTTTAAAGTTATCTAAACTATAGACACGATCTTTTTGTTGATGAATAAAGTCATAGACTTCTTCATAGTGTTTAAATTGTTTTTTTGTTTTTATTTGTATGATTTTATTTTGATAAATGATATCTTTTAGAGCTATTTTTTTAATGACTGCTATTAATTGTTGTTTAATTTCATCAGTTCCTAAACAAAGTTCTATTTCATTTTTGATAACATCAAAAATAATAACCCCATTGATATTTTGATTTTCATTGACATAAATAATCTTTTGATTTTGTTTTAAATATTCTTTTGTTATTTCTTCTTGATGGATAAATTGTATTAATTCATCCATTCTTTTTTCATTTAATAATTTGATAGACATAATTTCACCCACAAACATTATAAAGGATTAAAAAAAAAGGACAATGTCCTTTTTCTAAAATTTTTCAAATTGTTCAATATCTAATACAAAAACTGTTGCTCCACCAACAAGTACATCTACCATGATTGGAGTAAAAAATTCTCCCATTTCAGTAGGTGGAACAGTAGGTTCTTTTTCTACACGTTTTTTAGAATTTTCTTTAATAATACCTACAGCATGTTCAACTTTATCATCATTTGTTCCAATAAAGAATGTTGTATTTCCTTTCTTTAAGAATCCACCTGTTGTTGATAATTTTGTAACGAAGTATCCTTCTTCTGTAAGTGCGGCTTGTACTGATGAACTATCATCAGAATTTACGATAGCAATAATTAATTTCATAAGCCATCCCTCCTGTATATTTATATTTTACACCAAATAAAATAATTATTAAAGTTTTTCGCCATGAAGAATTGGTAAAAATTTTCTTTCATAATCATTTAAAACATAAGTATCTGTCATCATTGATAAATAATCAGAGACAATCAGTGGATTGGGCGTCTTTTGATAATTTTCTACCATCTTATTTTTAAACTTAACAATATTCGAATCTTGATCATTATTTTCCAATTCTTCTAAATAAACATCAAAGAGTTCTTTAACCATTCTTGAAAGTTTAGCATTTTCTTTTTCTAAAACTGGATGATGATGGACTTTTTCTCCTAAAAAGAAGAGTAGGGATGATAATGCTTCAAAGACTTCATGAGAAAAACGTAAATATGGTTTTTGATAACTATGAATCATCAAATCACCAATTAATTTATTCATAATTGATTTATTATTATCTCCTAATACTTTTACTACATTTTCAGGAAGATCTTTCTTTTGTAAGATACCTACACTCATAGCATCTTCAATATCTTTTCCAATATAAGAAATAACATCTGAAATACGAACCACACATCCTTCTAAAGTCATTGGTTTTAATTCAAGACTGGCATTTTCTTTATGCCAACAATCATGATACTCTTGTAAGAATTGTTCTTTTGTTTTTTTACGGTCTGGTTCATATTTTTTAGAAAGCATTTCACCATTATGACACAAAATAGCATCTAAGACTTGTAAAGAAACATTATAGCCTTTCCCATTTCTTTCTAAATAAAGAATATTTCGTACACTATTAGCATTATGACAAAAATATCCAAAACCTTTTTCTTGTAGTTTTTCATTCAACGCTCTTTCTCCTACATGACCATAAGGAGCATGTCCTAAATCATGTCCTAAAGCAGCCGCTTCAATTAAATCTAAATTTAAATTCAAACCTTTTCCTATTTGTCTGGCAATACGTGAAACCCATTGAACATGGATTGAACGTTTAGAAATATGGGCACTTTGAAAAAATGAAAGAGCCTGTGTTTTATCTGTGTAACGTTGATAAGATTTACAATATAAAATACGATCAATATCTTCTTCAAAAGGCCAACGAATATCAAACTCTTCATGTTCACTTTCTTCTTTTCTTAATTTTTGACATTCACTTGTTTTACAAGCATAGGGAGAAAGTGTTCGATCATATTCTTTTGTTCTCTTTATAGTATTTTTTATAATTTTTTCTTCTTCTTTCATACTTGTCACCTATTTCATTATATACTTTTTTCAAAAGAGATGCTCCAACAATGTTTTAAAAGCAATTAAAATCAAAACAACGCCCCCAAAAATAAGTGCCTTATTTTGAAACTTATTGTTTAAATAACGTCCAATTTGTAAAGCAAACAAACATAATAGAAAAGTAATAATTCCTATAATCAATAAAGCTTGATAAATAGCAACTTCTAAAAAAGCAAAAGTCATACCAATAGCAAAAGCATCAATACTTGTTGCAAAAGCAAGAATTGTTAAATCTAATAATTTAAAATTATAATTTGTTTCTTCTTCACTAAAAGCATCTTTTAACATATTGATACCAACAATCATTAAAAAGATAAAAGCGATATAATGATCATAGGCTTGTATCTTTTTTGAAAATACACATCCTAAATGATATCCTAAAAAAGGCATCAATGCCTGAAAAAAGCCAAAATAAAAAGCAATGAAGCTTTGTTTCTTGATGTTTCCTTTTGGCATAGAAATACCATACATCATCGAAACAGTAAAAGCATCCATCGCTAATGAAATTGAAATAACAACAAGTTCAAATAATGACACATTATCTCTCTCCTTTGAGTAATACCTCACTACATTTCAAACCATCAATTGCACTTGACATAATACCACCTGCATATCCTGCACCTTCACCAATTGGATAAATCCCTTTAATATTACTTTCCATATTGTCATCACGATAAAAACGAATTGGTGCTGAACTTCTTGATTCTACTCCGAGTAATGTGGCATCACTTGTAAACCCATTAATCTTGTTATTCATTAAAAGAAGTCCTTCTTTTAAATTTATATTCAGGATTTCAGGAAGTAATGCATTGAGATTAGCATTTTTAACTCTTTTTAAACTTGTCTCTATTTTTTCTTTACTTTCTTTATTTTCTAAATAATCTTCCACTCTTTGAACTGGAATTGAATAATCACTTCCTCCTAGTTCAAAAGCTTTTTCTTCTAATTTTCTTTGAAAATACATCCCTGCAAGCGGATGTGAACTACCAAAATCATTAGGTGTCACATTGACTAAGATAGCACTATTAGCGTATTTATTATCACGTTTATAATTAGACATCCCGTTAACAACCAGTCTTTTTTCTTCACTGGCTGCATTCATGACATAACCACCAGGACACATACAGAAAGTATAGACTCCTCTTTTTTGACTTGTATGCACCGCCAATTTATAATCAGCCGCTTTTAATGCAGGATGATCATAGAATTTTCCATATTGGTTTTTATTAATAAATTCTTGACTATGTTCAATACGCATTCCCACTGCAAAAGCTTTTTGAGAGATTTCTAATTGTTTTTGATAAAGCATTTCATATGTTTTTCTCGCACTATGACCAATAGCCAATACCAGTTGATCTACTTTTTCTTTATATGTTCCTTCATTATTTTCTAAAACAACTTCTTTTAATTGATTATCTTCAATAATAATATCTACCAATTTTGTTTCAAAACGAACATCTCCACATTTTTCAATATCTTTTCTAATATTTTTAACCACATTAATTAAAACATCTGTTCCTAAATGTGGTTTATTTAAGTAAAGAATATCTTCACTTGCACCATGTTCATAAAAAGTATTCAATACAAATTGTTTACGATAATCCTTAATACCTGTCGTCAACTTTCCATCAGAGAACGTTCCTGCTCCTCCTTCTCCAAATTGAACATTACTTTGAGTATTTAACTTACCTGTTTCTAAATAAGTATCGATATCTTTTTTTCTTTCATCAACACATTTACCTTGTTCAATCAAAATTACCTTTTGCCCACTACGCGCTAAATTATAGGCACAAAATAATCCTGCTGGCCCACTTCCAACAACCATAATTGTTTGATTATTTGGTGTTAACTTGTCATAATGATATTCTTTAACTTTACTTACTTGTTTACTATGTGTTTTTAATAATTGATCTTCATCGACATATTCAAAAGTAAAGCCCATATTAAAATGTACTTTATTCTTTCTTCTTGCATCGACTGCCTTTTTAGCAATCTTTACATTCTTTACTTGTGATTTTCTTATATTTAATGTATTCGCAATAACTTTAGCGTAATCTTTTTCATCTAAAGAAACTGCAATATTACTTACTTTTAACATACCTTCTCCTATCTCTTTATTTTCCAATATCCTTTTTTGTTATTTCCAACTCTTTCAATAATTCCTAAATCCTTTAACTTTTTAATATTATTTGAAATACTCTTTCTACTCATTTTCATAATATTTGCAAGTTCGGTAATTGTATATCCAGGATCATCATATAGGGATTCTAGTATCTTATTCATTGTATCGTTCACCCTATTAGTCATCTTTGAAAAGTTATCAATCACCAATCTTTGAGGTGCATCAAATTCAATCATAATATCCGTAGGATTAATATAATATTTTGGCATTGGTAAATCATTTTCTATACAGGAATCAAATATTTTTTCTATACCTCTTCCCCATGACTCAATATGTCCTGCTAAATAGAAAACATGCGCAATATTAGGATTATAGGACTTAGAGCCATGTTTTTGATAAAGAGTTTCTTCTGTCCAATGATCTGGAAGCTTTCCAACATTTGTAATATAGAGCTTATCTTTATAAACACTTATTTGTATTGGTACACCAGATTCATATTGTTTATGAACAATAGCATTTAATATAGCTTCACTTACAAAGTATTCTTCAACTCTTTGAAGTCCATCATATGAAATCTTAGCTTTCATATATTTAAAGAAAATAAGTTCTATAACTTTATCAATTTGTTCAAAAAGTGATCCTCTTACTTCATCTTGATAAATTAAATCAGCATCTGTTTCAAAAAATCCTACTTTTATAAAAGCACCTGTAAAATATCTCTCTGGATCTTTTGAAAACAAAAGTAAGGCAGCATTTGTAAGATAACCATTATTTATCAAATGAAGTTTATCTAATAATGTTTCCGTATCTTCTTCTAAAATCGTATCATCTATTCTTTTTTTACGAATTGCAAGTTCTTTAAACTTTTGAATAGCGTTTTGATCTAAATCTTCTATTTTTACTAATGGGTATGGAACGTTATCCCAAGTTGCTCCTCTTTTACGTAAAATAAAACTTTCTAATTCAATACCTGCCAACTTTTGTGATGTACTCCCACTTCTAAAATAATAGTTTCCTTTACAAGATATAGCTATTGGATAAGACGGAACATCTATTTCTATATATTCCAAATTATTTTTTTTACATAAATTAACTCCCTTTTTACAAAAATGTGTCTGATGCATACTAACTCATAATTATACGAAACACCACTCTTTTATTCATTTTCTATTCATTTCCGGCTAATGGGTATTCATTTTTACTCTAAGTTATCATGCAATTTATTAGATTGGAATTTTCAAATTAGTCTTTGCAAATAACCTTTGAATCTTCACCATCAATTACAATTCCCTGACGGTTGTTAATTGGGCATAGATTCAAATCCGAAAACTCAGTCATTATTTTCTCGGTAACTTTCTTAAATGGTGCTGTAAGATAATGCGGAAGAACATAGAAATCAATCAAATCAATCCCTGCATCATCTTCTTGTGAGTAGTCCTCCGGCTTTTCATCCATTTGCTCGATATATTGGATGCTTGGAGCGCATATAATTGCGCCTGCCGACTCGCCGATCATCAATTTTCCATTTGCCAATTCCTTTTTCAGTAGCCCATCAGCTCCCGTTTTACGGAGCTGATCCATAAGAAAGAAAGAATTTCCGCCGGTAAAATATATCACATCTGCTTCTTCAAAAACAGACTGTATCGTTGAATAAGCCTCCGTTGAAATATCAATTTCAATTACGATTGCTCCCAACTTTTTGAATAATTTTCGAGCCGAGCCGACATAACCGGTGTAGCCTTCACGCAGTGAAGCTGTTGGAATAAATGCGACTTTCTTATTTTCAATTTCTTCCTTTATCAGACTTCCCACACTTGAAAAGTGCGAACATAAAAACAGTTTCATCAATATTCTCCTTTATAAATTTCGATTTGTATAACAGTAGTCTAACACACGTTGTTTAAAAATACTACAGCCAAGCCAATGTCTGTAATTTGCCCTAAAATTTCATTTTATGGAATTTGGACTACTTGATTTTCTAATTGCTTACGCAATTCGTGAAATGTATAATTATACTGTCTTGGTATTAGACACACAAATGTAAATAGGGACTAAATTAATATCTACTACGATTCCCATAGCATCTCTTATTTTACTTGGTAAGGATTCTAATAATTTTTTTGAATTTTCCACACCAATAATTTTACCATTATCATCTATACCAATAAAAAATTTACCACCTTGTGCATTGGCAAACGCACATATACCAACTAAATATTCATCTTTCCAAACTGATTTCCATTCTATATTGTGCTTTTCTTGACTTTCCATAGTTAGCTCCTTATTATTTGGTAAATATAATTTTTCCACTTATATATTCATTATAACATTTCTATTTACAACACATTTATTACTCTTTTATTTCTTTATCGATTTTGCCACATGAACACCACTTGCAAAAGCAAAATGTAAATTGTAACCTCCACAATCACCATCAACATCCAAAGCTTCTCCACAAACATAAATGCCTGGATATTTCTTAAGTTGTAAATTTTCATCTACTTCTTTTAAAGAAACACCACCATGACAAACTTGTGCTTTTTCAATTGACATTGTATCGATGATTTTGAATTCTAAACAACGAGGATCAATATTTTTTTCTTTAAAAATCTGAACGATTTTTTCATGAAAGAATCCTTCCAAACCATAGTGTTGAAATTCTTCTTTTTCAATATCAGGCAATAAATTTAAAATAAGTTTTGGATTTTTTAAATGATCTAAATATCTTGATAATTGCATAATACAAATACCTGATAGACCATAATCTGTAAACATGATTTCTCCTGTTTGTTTTTCAATCAATTGATTTTGATCATAAAGCATTGCAATTCCCTTTACTCTTTGTCCTTTTAAAACTTTAAAAACGGGGTTTGTTTTTACTTGAACAAGACTTGGTGTAAATGGAATCATGGAAATATGCATTTTTTCTAACATTTTTAAATTATTTTGTCCTGATAAATGACTGGCTGGTGATCCTGTCGCAATAACTATTTTATCCGCTTGATAATGACCATTCGTCGTAATAATTTCATAAGTTTTAGCTTTTTTTATTGCTAGAACCTCACAATTATCGATATACGATACATTATCCATATTTTTCATTAAAGCATTTTTAGCAGATAAACTTGAAAGTGAATATGGATAAACAAGGTTCTTTTCATAACGTAGTTTTAAAGAAAGTTGTTTAAAAAAATTGACGACATCAAATTCTTTAATTAATTTTTCTATTAAAGGGTCTTGATGATTATAGTACTTAATATCCATATTCAAATTTGAAACATTACATCTTCCATTACCGCTAGCAAGTATTTTTCTAGCTGCTTTATTAGATTGTTCCAAGACAATAATATTATATTTATTTGTTTTTACTAATTCATTCATACATGCAAGTCCACTTGCACCTGCTCCAATAATAACAATTGTTTCCATCTTTATCCCTCATTTGCTTTTTCATTATACATGAACAAAACTCGTTTGTCATTTATATTAAACCTTGAAAAACCTCGATGTATTCGCTATAATAACCAAGTATTGAGATTACATACAATTAAGGAGGCTTTTTTATGGGTAGAGCACATGAAGTGCGTAAAGTTGCTATGGCAAAAACTGCTGCAGCAAAAGCAAAATTATATTCTCGTTATGGAAAAGAAATCTATTTAGCTGCTAAAGCTGGTGGTACTGATCCAGATGGTAACTTAGCATTAAGAAGAATTATTGCTAAAGCTAAAAAAGAACAAGTTCCTGCTGACGTTATTAAACGTGCAGTTGATAAAGTAAAAAGTGGAGCTACTGAAGATTATCAAGAAAAAACATTTGAAGGATATGGTCCAAGTGGTTCAACTGTTATTGTTAAATGCTTAACTGATAATATTAATCGTACTATTTCTCAAGTACGTCCTGCATTTACAAAATCTAAAGCTAAATTAGGAAATGAAGGTTCAGTATCTTATTTATATGATACATATTCTATTTTAACTTTTAAAGGATTAGATGAAGAACAAACTTTAGAAGCTTTAATGGAAGGTGAAGCTGATTGTCAAGAAATTGAAACTCATGAAGATGGTTCAATTGAATTAACTGGTGCACCAACTGATTTATATAAAATGAAAGATGCTATTGAAGCAGCTTGTCCTAATGCTGAATTTGATGTAGAAGAAATCGCTACAACACCTCAAGAATATGTATCTCTTGAAGGTGAAGATATGGAATTATTTGAAAGATTAATGAATCTTTTAAATGCTTGTGACGATGTAGATAAAATCTACCATAACGTTGAAAATTATGAAGGAGAATAATTCTCCTTCTTTTTCTTTATAATGAAAAAATGAAAGATGTTTTGTCTCTTTCATTTTTTTATTTACTAACAACTTTTATCCCATGACATTTGCCAAAATGCAAGTTCATATCTTGAACATGCTACAAAGATATCAATAAGATGTTGAATTTGTTTTTCTGTATAATCTTTAGTAAGTTGATTCATTGTTTCTATTAAAATAATATTACCACTAGCATATTCATTAGAAGCATAGCCTTTGATCCAATCCCCATAAAATTCATCATTGATTGAATTTGGATTATTTTCAACAATCTTTTTCGCAATAACTTCATAACTATAAGCACAAGATAATATAGCTGCCAAGATTTCTACTTCTCCTTCTTCATAGGCAACACGTAGCATATAAGAGGTATAAGATAAATTATCAAGTGATGGTTTCATATCATCTATTTCTTCTTGGCTTACATTAAATTTTCCCATATAACCACTATGAACATCTAATTCGCCATTCATTACAGCAATATATTTAGCAAAAAGATTCGCTGTTTCTAAAGTTTTTGCTTTAGCAACTCCAATCGCAAAAACTTTAGCGTATTCTTTTAAATAAAGATAATCTTGCATAATATAATATTTAAATTTATCTTTAGCTAATGAACCATCTTGTATTCCTTTAACAAAAGGATGTTCATTATAAGATTTCCATAGTTCTTTTGTTGCTTCTAACATCTTATCTGTTGTTTTCATAATCTTCCTCTTTTCATTATTTTAGAGTAATCACATATCTAGTTAGATTTTTTTATATTGAGATCCTTCTTGTAATTGCTTAGGAGTCATATTATAAATAGCATCAATAATATAATTTCGATAACTTGCATTACCATCTAATGGTGTTAATCTTTCATGTGCGATTTCTCCAGCAAGACCCATGGTACATACTGCAGCAACTGTTGATTCAAGTAAATAATCAGGATTTGCAGAAATAAACGAAGCCGTAAGTGCTGATAATTGACATCCTGTTCCTGTAATCGAAGACATCATTTCATGACCATTATAAATTGCATAAGTAATATTTTCATTGCATACTAAGTCAATAGCTCCTGTAATAGCGATAACTGCCCCTGTTTTTTTAGAAAACTCTTGAGCAAAACTGACAACTTCATGGATATTTTCTGCTGTCACTTTATCTGCAAGATTAGCATCAACACCCTTCGTTGTACCACTTCCTAAAGCTAAAGTTTTGATTTCTGAAATATTTCCACGAATAACTGAAAACTGAATTTCTTTTAATAATTTTAAAGCTGTTTGAGTTCTTAACGTAGATGCCCCAACTCCTACAGGATCTAATACAACTGGATGATGAAGTTCGTTAGCTTTTTTCCCAGCAATGACCATTGATTCAATCGTTCGCGTATTAAGTGTTCCAATATTAATATTAAGTCCTGTACAAATCGAAGTAATTTCAGCAACTTCTTTTTGATCATCTGCCATAATTGGTGATGCTCCACATGCAAGAACGACATTAGCACAATCATTGACTGTAACATAATTTGTAATATTGTGAATGAGTGGACTTTTTTCTCTAACATTTTTTAACATTTCTTCTAACATATTTTCTCTCCTTGTTTTTTACAAGTTATTTCATAAATATGAAGATGACCAAACTTACCCATCATCAAAAACATAAACTTCGTTTATGAAATAACTTTATGGTAGTTCGGTCGATACTTTGTGGTATCCTCTCACGCTGGAACACAGCTTCCCTTCGCTTAATACAAGATTCAAGGCGCTCCCCTTCAATCCGCCACATATGTGGATACTTCTTTTTAAATAAAAAACAGGAGACATGCTCCTGTAAAAAAATCGAAATGTTGACTTCCTACGATGGCATTATCCATATCAGGTTAAAGGGTCGAAGTTTGATGACTTCCTCTCAGCCTGCCTACAAGCTCCCCTGTTTCTATTTACATATTTAATGATACTCTTTATTTTTTTAAATACAAGTTTTATTCAATCTCTTCAATTTCATATTTACCTAAATAAATTAAAATATTATTCATAATAATATCAATGGCCCAATAAAAGATAACAAAGACCGCAAGTCCAACAATAAATGCATATCTTAAAATTGTTACCATATATAAAGCCGGTATAAAGGCAATCACAATAGGAATAAATCCTACTCCTGAAGGAAAATGGATTTGATAAATACTATGACATTCTTTACATTCTTGTCTACCCTTATAAGCAAAAGCAGAATCTTTTATTTCATGACTACAATGATAACATCTCATTATAATGTACAAATCATGACTGTCATTGTTCCATCAAAATCAACTTCTTTTTGATCCGAACATACAACAAAATGATCTCCTTTTCTCACTTCTTTTCCTTCTACTGTTCCTTGTCCTTCAATGATTGATACAAGTTGGAATGGTTTATCATTGATGACTTTATTATATCCTGTCATATCATATTTATTTAATGTTAAATAGTTAGATGATACAAGCTCTTTTCTTGTTCCATTTTCAATTGTTTCTTCTACTTGTTTAGCTAGATCGTATGGTTTATAAGGCACTGTTGTCACATCGATGGATTGTTTTACATGAAGTTGTCTTTCATTTCCATCTTTATCTTTTCGATGATAATCATAAACACGGTATGTGATATCTGATGATTGTTGTGCTTCATAGATCAATGAACCTTTACAGATAGCATGAATTGTTCCACTTGGAATATAGAAGAAATCTCCTTTTTTGATATCAAACTTATTTAATAAATGATCATAATCATCGTTTTCGATAGCTTTTACAAGTTCTTCTTTGGTTTTAGCATGATGTCCCATGACCATCTTTGTATCTTCTTTACAATCTAATACATACCAGCATTCTGTCTTTCCTAATGAATTTTCATGAAGAGCTGCATATTCATCATTTGGATGGACTTGTACAGATAAATCATTACAAGCATCGATGATCTTTACAAGCAATGGAAATTGTTTATCTTTGATATTTCCAAAAAGTTCACGATGTTTATCAAAAACTTTTGACAGTGTTTGTCCTTTGAATTCACCTTCTATGATTTTATTATCACCATTTGGATGAGCTGAAGGTGCCCAGCATTCTCCTGTTTGATCACTTGGAATAGCATAACCATACTTTTCTTTAAGTTGGTTTCCTCCCCAAATCATTTCTTTAAATACAGGTTCTACCCATAAAATATGTCCCATTTTTACTTTCCTCCATTTATTAATTTTAAAACCTCTGTTACTTCATTTTCACTATAAACTGCAATTCCTTTTTCTTTTAACATCTGTACAAAAATACCATCACCTTCAACAAGTTGATGTGAAAATGTTCCATCATAAATATGATTTTTTCCACAGCTTGGACTTTTAGCTTTTAAAACAGCTATTTTAATATTTTTTTCTAAACATTTATCTAAAGCAATTTTAGCACCTTGTGTATATTCTTTTGTACGATCAATTCCTTTTTGATCAATCACTTTTTCCCCAGTAACTTCACAAGATGTTCTAGGAATTGGTAAACCACCTAAGACTTCTGGACAAAGTGGTAACGCTAAACCTTGATCATAAAGTTCCTTTATTTCCTTACAAAGATTATTCTTTCCAGCATATGTACAATTTTCACCAATTAAACATCTCGATACTGCAATCATTTTAGAATGTCCTTAATATCACTTGGTTTAGAAACAGTATAAGTTGCTCCAGCTTGAACAAGTTCTTCTTTTCCTCTAAAGCCCCATTCACACCCTACAGATTTAATTTTAGCATTGATGGCTGTTTCAATATCTACATTACTATCACCAATCATCAATGTTTCATTTTTATTACTTTCCATTAACTGCATAGCTAGTTGTACTAAACAAGGATGTGGTTTTTTTGGTTGATAAACCGTATTTCCGAAAACATACATAAATTTATTAGGAAATAAATGATTTACAATTGTTACTGCATTTACTTTTGGTTTATTCGTTACAACTGCTAATTTATACCCTTGATGATAAAGTTCATCAATTAATTCTTTCATTCCTTTATAAGGTTTTGTATGTTTTAAACAATTTTCTTTATAAATTTCATCAAAACGTGCACGATATTTTCTCACATCTTTTTTATATTTTTCAGGTAAAGCACGCTCTATTAATTTATCAACACCATTTCCTACAAATTGTTTATATGTATCTAAATCATAGGTAGGAAAATGATTTTCTTCCATTAATATATTTGTAGATAA
Source organism: Faecalibacillus intestinalis (assembly GCF_003024685.1). Lineage (GTDB taxonomy): Bacteria > Bacillota_I > Bacilli_A > Erysipelotrichales > Coprobacillaceae > Faecalibacillus > Faecalibacillus intestinalis. The sequence goes on from NZ_PYLQ01000005.1 coordinate 64,180, forward strand.
AGCTAAATCTTCTATTGAATCTACAAGTGTTCCATCTAAATCAAAAATCAACGTATTATACATAGACTTCCCCTTTCACTTTATCTAGATTATAGCACAACTTCTATTTATTGTTTATTAGTTTTTGTTATGTTAGAATAGTTCTTGAGGTGAAATTATGAAACAACAAAAAGATGTTTTCATGACATTATTAACAGGTTTAGGAGCAGCATTAGGAATCATTACATATTTTTTATGTACATTCCTTTTCCATAAATATGAAACAATTGGTGCTTTATCTATCTTTGGTTTAGCCATGATTTTCAGAGTAATTGGTTATTTTTTTGATAAAATGCTTGCTAAAAAGTAGATTCATGCGAATCTACTTTTCTTTTGTATATATTATTTGACATTCTGCTTTTTCTATCTTTTCTCGATAAGTATCAGGTAACCAATCAACAACAAGAACATCAATATCTTGAAAAGCTAAAGCTTTATAAGAACTTTTTTTATTAAATTTACTATGATCTACAACTAAGCAAACTTTTTGACTTCGACTTGCTACCTTTTTTTTAATCATAGCATCTTCAAATTCTTCAACATAAATACCATCTTCCATCACAGCTGCTGCTGCTACATAAGCTAAATCAAAATAAATTTGATCAATCATATTCAACGTTTGACTTCCATACATATAACGATTCTTTTTAAAGTAAGTTCCACCAATCATCTGACATAAACAATGATTCGATAATATTTCAATATTATCTAAAGAATGAGTATAAGCTTCTATATTACCTTCTACATATTGACATAAAGCAGCCACCGTTGTTGAAGTATCAAAAAAGATTACTTTATTGTTTTCACTCAAAGAAACAGCTATTTTTCCAATTTCATTTTTTATCTCTTCATTTTCTTGTTTTCTTGTTTGATAACTTCCAATTTGATGTACATCATTTAATGTAATACCACCATGTGTTCTAACTGCCAAATTTTCATTTACAAGACGAACAATATCTCTTCTTGCTGTATCTCTAGAAATATGAAATTGATCCATAATTTCTTGATTGGTCATTGTCTTTTTAGCTTTTAATATTTCTAATATTTTATAAATTCTTTCTTCTTGATACACCTTATTCACCTACTAAATTATCTAATGCATAAACGATTCCATCTTCATCATTAGAAAGCGTATATGTTGGAATACTTTCTAAAACACCTTGCGCTCCATTAGCCATCGCAAATCCTTTTCCTGTTAAAAGAAGCATATCTAAATCATTATAGTTATCTCCAAAAGAAACTGTTTGATGAAGACCTATTTTCATTTTATCACATAAAAATTGAATCGCACTGGATTTTGATACCGATTCATCCATAATTTCTAAATAAGTATCTTTTGATTTATAAATCTTTAAACCACTAAATTTTTCTTTTAAGCTCATTTCTAAACGATCAACAATTCCTGCTTCAGCAATCACTAATAATTTATGAACCTTTTTAACTCCATTTAAATCCAATTTTTCAGGTTTCAACCCTGTAATAATGCTTTCCTCTTCAATTCCTTCATCTATTTCATCGACCATCCAATGATTCTCAACATAAAAACTAACAGGAATTTGATAATAATATTTAATATATTTATAAAGTCTTTTCGCCATTTCTACTGAAAATCCTTTTGAATAGATTACTTTTTGATTTTCATCTAAAATCAAACCTCCACTATAACTTACCATTGGTGCCTTTATTTGTAATTCATCTAAAAAATAATGCATTCCTTTAGGCATTCTCGCTGAAACAAGAACAAAAGGAATATTTTGTATAGCTAACTGTTGTACTTTCTTTTTTGTTTTTTCACTTATTTGATGTTTTGAATTCAATAATGTTCCATCAATATCACTAAATACGCATTTATAAGTCATATCACTCACCTCTTGCTTATATTATACGTATATATAAGTATATGTCAATACATTTACTTATATATACGTATAATAATTAAGCATATATAAGTAAAAAAAGTAGGTTTACCTACTTTTTACGATTTCTTTGTTGACATCTTTTTTTACGTCTTTGTTTAATCATGATTTTTCTTACTAATAATAAAACCACAAGAATGATGACAACTGCCATTACACATGGTAAAACAACATTCTTCATTTTTCTCATAAAAACAACAGAACCACTTTCATCTACTGCTTGTGTTGTATTAAGTGAAATTGTTTCTAATTTTGTATCTCGATAGTAAACATCCATTGTTCCTGCTTTTTGATCTTTTTTAACAGGAGCTGTTAAATCTTTTAAATGATATTTATATTTTATATCAGATGGATTGTAATTATTTGGTAAAACAGCTTCGATATCTTTTTCTGTGATGACATCAACTTTATTTGTTTGACCATTTTTTATTTTAACAGAATTCATTTTTGTATCTTTTTTAATAATATTCGCAACTGAATAATGATCTTTTACATAATTACCTAAAGCAAGGGTATCATTTACGGTACAATGATTATAGCCATCACTATTTTTAGAAAAGCCAACAACACAAACATAATGATGATCATTGATATTCAATAAACTTGATAAAGTACTTTGAGCTTTGCTTGTATAACCACTTTTGCATCCTTCAATCATTGATGTATCAATATGGTCTCTTTTACTTTTATAAATAACTTTTTTGACCCATTGATGTTGACCATCACTTGACGTATATTGATATCTATCAAAGACTTCAACAAATTTTTTATTCTTTAAAGCATATTGGGTAATTTTAGCCATATCATATGCCGTTGTATAATGATCATCATCATGAATTCCTGTTGTATTTACAAAATGAGAATCTTTTAATCCTAATTTTTTTACCAGTTGATTCATCTTTTCAACGAACTTTTCTTGACTACCACACGTATTATTAGCTAGAGCACGACAAGCATCTGCACCTGAAGGTAACATTGCTCCCATCAACATATCTCTATAAGTGACAACTTCTCCGACAGTAAAGTCTGCAGAAGTAGCTCCTGTTTCCCAAACTGTATCGATATCACTTTGCGTAATCGTAGCTGTTTTATCTAGATCATCTAACATTTCAATAGCAACAATACATGTTAAAATTTTTGTAATACTTGCTGGATACATTTTATCATGGGCATTTTTATTGTATAAAACTTGTCCGGTATCTTTATCGATGACAATTCCATATTGTCCTACAATATTGACTTCTTCCCCTTCAGCGAAAACTGGTACGAATGATGTAAAAATCATCATCAATGATAAAGTTATTGTAAATAATTTTTTAATCATTGTTTTCCTCCCCCTATGTAAAAAAGATAACTTTGTTTCTGATATCAAAACCGAAATAAAAATAATCATAAATCCTAATCCAATTTGAAGTGTCATTATTTCTTGTCCAAATAATATGGAAAAGAAAACTCCAAAAACAGATTCTAAGCTTAATAATAATGCTGCTATATTTTCATTAACAAATTTTTGTCCCACATTTTGAAATAAATAACATAATGTAGTGGCAAAGAATGCCAAATATAAGATTTGAAGATAAATACTTGAATCAATATGGAAAACAACTGAAATATCTTCAAATAAAGAGGCTGCTATAAATGAAAAAATAGAAGCAAATGCAAATTGTAAGGCAGTAATAATAATTGGAGATGTCTTTTTCATTGCTTTTTCACACACAATAATATGAACAGCATATAAAAAACCACCAATCAAAGTATAAAGATCACCTAAATTCACCTTTAAGGAACTATCTAAAGAAACAAAACCAACTCCAATAAAACAAAGGATAGCCGCAAATATTTGTGCTTTATCGGGTTTCTTTTTAAAATAAAGCCAACTTAATAAAGGAACAATCGTACAATAAACGGCTGTTAAAAAAGCATTTTTACCAGGTGTTGTCAATTGCAAACCAAATGTTTGAATTGAAAAAGCACTAAATAAGGCTAGACCTGCTAAAAAACCACCTAATAGATCTTGTTTTTTGATTTTTTTTATTTTATTAAAAAATAAAATAGAAATGAAAATTGTACTTAACACAAAACGTATACATAATAGCGTAAATGGAGAAATAAAATCCACAGCATTTTTCATCACAATAAAAGAACTTCCCCAAATAAGAGCAGACATTAATAGCATACATTTACCTAATATTTCTTTTTTCATATACTCCCTCACCTACAATCTCGTAAATAATAACACAGTTCGCTTTATTTTTCATTACAAAATTGTTTTTTAAAAAGAAAAGGATGTATCTTTCGATACATCCTGTTATCTGCTATTCAGCTACACGATGAGCTACACTTGCACAACGTGAACATAATTCACCATTCATTTCATCTTCATCGAAATAGTTCCAACATCTTGGACATTGTACACCGTCGAATTTTTCAACTTTAATGTAGCTAGTTTCATATTCTTCTAAAGTTGTATCATCAACTAATTCAACTTTAGCCACAATAAATAATTGTTTTAAATCATCTTTTAAGTTAGCGATATCTTTATATTCATCTTTTAAAGATAATGTTACTTTTGTTTCCATGTTCGATTTAATTAATTTTTCATTTCTTAAACCTTCCATAGATTTTAAAACATCTTTTCTTACTTCCATAAATTTAGAGAAATAAGCTAAAACTTCTTCTTCATTTTCAATATCAAATAATTCATATTTTGGTTCTAAGAAGATAGATTCTGCTTTATTTTCATCACAATGGAAATGATCATGTAATTCTTCAGCAGTAAATACAAGTACTGTTGATAATAATTTCATCATTGTTTTAGCATGATGATATAAAACAGTTTGAACTTGTCTTCTACGTGGAGAATTTGCATCTTCAATGTATAAGATATCTTTTGTGAAATCCATATAGAATGAACTTAAAGTATTTGTAAAGTAATTTAAGATTTCTTGGTTAGCTGTTGCAAAGTCATAATTTGCATAAGCTTCATCATAAGCTTTCATTAATTCATTTAATTTAGCTAACATATATTGATCAACACCAGGTAAATCTTTGATTTCTACTAAATCACTTGCTTTGAAGTCATTTAAGTTACCTAAAACGAATCTCATGGTATTACGGATTTTACGATATCCTTCAGCCACTTGTTTCATGATTTCATTAGAAATACGAACATCTTGTTGATAAGCAACAGAAGTAGCCCATAATCTTACGATATCAGCACCATATTGGTTAACAAGTTTAATAGGATCTACTGTATTTCCTAATGACTTAGACATTTTATTTCCTTTACCATCTAATACGAAACCATGTGATAAGACAGTTTTATAAGGAGCTTTACCATGAGCAGCAACACCGATAATTAATGATGAGTTGAACCATCCACGATATTGGTCACTACCTTCAAAATAAAGATCTACTGGATAATTAAATCCTCTTTCTACCATCACACCTGTATGTGAACTTCCTGAGTCAAACCATACATCCATGATATCTTTTTCTTTTTTGAAGATACCATTTGGTGAATGTTCATTTGTATATCCTTCAGGTAATAAATCTTTTTCATCTCTTTCAAACCAAACATTTGAACCATGTTCTCTAAATAATTCAGAAATATGATCAAATACTTCTTGTTCAATAATTGGAGTCCCATCTTCACAATAGAAAATAGGAATTGGTACACCCCAAGTACGTTGACGTGAAATACACCAGTCTCCACGATCTCTAATCATGTTATAGATTCTGATGTGTCCCCATTCATTTAACCAGTTAACATTATCAATTTCACTTAATAATTTATCTCTGATTTTATCTAATGAACAGAACCATTGATCAGTTGCTCTAAAGATAATAGGTTTTTTAGTACGCCAATCATGTGGGTAACTGTGTGTGATGAATTCAAGTTTTAATAAAGCTCCAATTTCATCTAATTTCATAGTTACTGTTTTATTGGCGTCATCAACATATTGACCAGCTAACCATTCACCACAATCTTCCATCATACAACCATGTTCATCAACGTTACAATAAGCTGGTAAGTTATATTTTTGACCTACAAAGAAGTCGTCTGCCCCAAATCCAGGTGCAGTATGAACGCATCCAGTACCAGAGTCAGATGTTACATGATCTCCTAAGATAACTAATGATTCTCTATCATATAATGGATGTTGACATGTGATGTATTCTAATTCAGATCCTTTATAATGATTAACAACTTTGTAATCTGTGATTTCAAATTTAGCCATTAATTCATCAACTAAAGTATCTAAGACAATTAATTTTCCTTTTTCAGTTTCTACTAATGCATAGTTATAAGAAGCATTTAAGCAGATTGCTAAGTTAGCAGGAATTGTCCAAGGAGTAGTTGTCCAAATAACGAAATTAACATCGTTATCTAAGACTCCTTTACCATCTTTAACTTGGAATTTAACAAAAATTGTTGGTGATTTGATATCATGATATTCAACTTCAGCTTCAGCTAAAGCAGATTCACTTGATGGTGACCAGTAAACTGGTTTTAATCCTTTGAAAATTAATCCATCCATTGCCATTTTAGCAAAAACTTCAATTTGTCTTGCTTCAAATTCATGTTGTAATGTTAAATATGGATGTTTATAATCCGCAAATGTTCCCATACGGATCAATTGTTCCATTTGTTTATTTACTTGTTCATGTGCATAAGCATCACATTTTTCTCTAAACTTAGCTGTAGGCATTTCTTTACGATTAACACCTAATTTTTGAATAGCATTTTCAATCGGTAAACCATGAGTATCCCATCCAGGAATATATGGTGTATAGAAACCATTCATATTTTTATAACGGCAAATAACGTCTTTGATGACTTTGTTTAACATATGCCCCATGTGCATATTTCCATTAGCATACGGAGGACCATCATGGAAGACAAAGCTGTCTTTTCCTTCGTTTTGTTGGATAACTTTGTTATACATGTCGTTTTCTTGCCAACGTTCTACATACTTAGGTTCTTTTTTTGGTAAGTTTCCACGCATTTCAAAGTCAGTTTTTGGCATTAATAATGTGTCTTTGTAATTCATTTTTTCTTTCCTCTCTTTAAAAATAAAAAAACACATCATCCTAAGGACGATGTGATCGCGGTACCACCTTAATTCGTATTTTCATACGCTCTTGAAATCTTAACGCGATTAACGTCACCTTCTACTTAATTCAAAGGGCTACTCCAGAGTGATACATTATAATCTTTGTTACTGATTTACACCAACCATCAGCTCTCTTAAAACTCTAATTATAAACTGTCTCCTTCATCGTATTTATCTTCATTAATTAAATTATAAACTTCTGACTGGTCAATAGACTCAAGGATATCTTTTGACATTTTTTCGACCGAAGCTCTAAATTTAACAGCTTGCGCCTTAAAGTCGCTCATCTCACCCGACAACGAACGAACATACTCTAGCGATTCGCTCAGTATCATATTAGCATTCTTTTTCGCTTTGTCAATAAGTTCGCTTGCTTCTTTTAATGCAAGACGTGCAATTTCTTCATTTGTTTGTTCTTGGATGTTTACACGATGCTGTAATAATGATTTTTGATGTTCTAATTGTTGATAATCTTCTTGTAATTTTTTAATTTGATCATTCAACTGTTTTATTTCATTATCTTTTTCATTGATCAATTCATCAACTTGTGACTTATTATAACCAAATACTTGTTTTTTCAATAACATCATGTTCACTCCCTACTTATAAAAATACCCTTCAACCACATAATTATCAGAGCGTGTTTGTTTATTACAATCAACAAACATCACTCTACCATGTTTTTTGAATGATATTATGTCTTTATTATTACATAAATAATTTATTTGTTCAACCGGTTTATGATTAACTTTTACATGACCAGCACGAATAAATTCTGCTGCTTTTTGTCTTGAAATTTTATAAAAAGAAGAAATGATCTTATCTAATCGAAATGAAGATACAATAAATGATTTTACTAAATAATCATTTTTTACTTCTATTTCTTCATCCCATTCAACAAACTTTACTTTACTTCTTTTAATCATTGATAAATGATCTTTTAAATATTCATAAATATGTCGATCAACAGCTAAATAAAAATCTTTGTCTTTTTCAACAATATCTCCAAATAACTCTCTTTTAATTCCTAAAGACATTAAAGCACCTAAAATATCTCGATGTGTTAATTTTTCAAAATTTTTTGCATAAATAATCTTACAAACAACGATTTCAAAATCTTCCTTTTCTATTTCATAAAAATAAGGAGCAATAATTATTCTTTGACTTTCACTATGAATAAAACCACCATTTTCTAAAACTTGAACTTCATCTTGATGCCCAATAACACTTTTAACAATTGATTGATGATACGGATCTAAAAATTGCGTTAAAATAAGTCTTTGTTTATATTGTACTTGATCCAAATAATCAAGTACCTTTTTTACAAAGACTTCTTCCCCTTTAAAATGTTCAAACATAACTTAAAAAAGTATGGAAACCATACTTTTTAATCTTCTTGTTCATCTTCATCTAGATCAATTGTTCCTGCAACAGAAATATTACGAGGTGTACATAAGAAAATTTTGGGTCCTATTCTTTGAATGTCACCTTCAATAGCGTAAATAACACCACTTAAGAAATCAACAACACGTTTAGCTTGATCTTTTTGTAAACGATGTAAATTAACAACTGTTGCTTTTTTTGTTTTTAAATAATTTGCAATATCTTGAGTTTCTCCAAATGAACGTGGTTCAAATAAAACTAAATGACTATCTTTATTCATATTTAATGATTTCACAGCTTCGCTTGTTTTAGAAAGTTTTGCTTGTTCAAATAAGCTTGTTTTAGGTACAGTATCAACCTCTACAGCATCATAATCTTCAGCAATATCTTCTCCATCCCCATCTTCATCGAAAAACCATTTTTTTACTTTTTCACCGTAACCCATGAAGTCATCCTCCTTTTATTTCCTCAATATTATACCATACATTTATTGATTATCAAAGGTATCAACAAGGAAATCTAGCTAAACCTGTTCAATATTCACTAAAATCACATCGCCTTTTAAAGAAATCACACATTCAATCGGAATAACTAAGACAGGAGGCTCTTTAAAAAAACAAAAAAAATGAAAAAAATTCATTTTTTCGACAATTAAAGCACGTATACATTTTTGACACCAATCTAATTCAATATCCGCAATATACCCTATTTTTTTACCATCATAAACATTAATCACATCTTTTGATTGTAATGATACAAATCTCATACGATCACCCCTATAAAATATGCTTTAGACTAATTTTTTATGTAATTTTTCTAAAGCTTTTTTTTCAATTCGAGAAATTTGCGCTTGTGATACAAAAAGCTCATCTGCTATTTCACATTGCGAATAACCCTGATAGTATCTTTCTTGAATTACTTTCTTTTCTCTTTGATTTAAACAATCAAAGGCATTTTTTAAATCAAGGTGATCATGATAATGTTTCAATGTTTCTGGATCAAGTGAGACAATATCTGATAATGATAATTCATTTTGATTATCATTTCCTACAACATCTTGGAAAGAAGCAATGCTTTGAGTAGATTGCATTGCTTCTATAATATTTTGTTTTTCAATATTTAAATTTTGTGATAATTCTTGAATCGTTGGTTCTCTTTGATATTGATTTAAATATTTTTCCTTTTCTTTTAAAATAGCATAAGCTAAATCCTTGATTGGTCTAGAAATCTTAACTTGTGTATTATCTCTTAAATAACGTTTCATTTCACCAATGATCAAAGGAACTGCATACGTTGAAAACTGTAATTGATAATTGGTATCAAAATGATCGACTGCTTTTATTAGACCAACGATGCCTACTTGAAACAGATCTTCATAATGATTTGATTTTTGGTAAAATCTTTTCATTAAAGATAACACTAATTTTGTATTAGAAAGAATAATCATTTCTTTACTTTTTTGATCATGATTCTTTTGATAATTTTGAATCAATGTATATAATTCTTCTTTAGAAAGAGTTTTTTGAATAGGGATAGTGCTCATAAAACTTTCTTTTTCCACAATAATCACCAAAATTAGTGTGGCTTTTTTTGATAAAAATATACTATTTCACTTCATCATAATTTAATTGACTTCTTAATTTTTTTATAATCTTTTTTTCTAATCTAGAAATATAAGATTGTGAAATACCTAATAAATCAGCAACATCCTTTTGTGTCAATTCATCATTATTAGATAAACCATATCTTAAAATCAATATTTCTTTTTCTCTTTCATTCAATTCTTTTAAAGCTTCATAAAAAATTTTCTTTTGATCACTTTTCAACATCTCTTGTTCAACAAGATCATCATCTGTTCCTACGATATCTCCTAATAATAACTCATTACCATCATAATCAATATTTAAAGGTTCATCTAAAGAAATCTCATAACGAATCTTATTATTTTTTCTTAAGTACATAAGTATTTCATTTTCAATACACCTTGAAGCATACGTCGCAAGTTTAATATTTTTATCTGCCTTAAAAGTATTGATTGCTTTTACTAAACCAATTGTGCCAATACTAATTAAATCTTCCAAAGGACAATTGGCGCTATTGTCATATCTTTTAGCAACATAAACAACCAATCTTAAATTATGTTCAATCAATAAATCTCTTGCTTTTTGATCCCCAGAAACTGCTTTTTCAATTATTTCCTTTTCTTGTTGACCTTTTAAAGGAGGCGGTAAAATATCATGTCTTCCTATATAATAAAGATACTGTTTTGTATTTAAAAACTGTCTAATCATTTGCCACATCAAATAATCCCTCCCATCAATTCTTTATTTAATAAACAATCATAATCTAATTCATCCAATACACCTATATAAACATTTCTTAAAGATTGCTTATTTACTAAAACTTGGTCAACTAAAATAATATCTATTTTTCTTTTTTTTAAGCCATCAATAATCAATGTATCTAATTGTTGATAAGTATCAATTTTACTTTTTTTAATAAAAATAAGTGGATAACCTAGATAGTTTGCATGATTACCACTATCTAAAAACCCTGAAAGATGATAAATCTTATTATTAAAAATAAGTGTTACATCATATAGATCATCTTTTTGTTTTATTTTTCTTTTTGTATAAATTAAATAAATTGTTTCAATGATTAAAAAAACACATATCATAACAACAATAACTATATCTTTATAATTTATGGGAGTAATCAAGATTCCGTTGTATATAAATGATTCTTTTATTAGGGTATTGATAAAGAATAGTATTGAAAAATAAACAATTAAAAAAACTGGAAAATATAAGAAAAATTGTTTTTTAAAAATAAATAAAAAAAGGACAATCCAGTATAAAAAACTTATATATGGTAAATAGTCTATATAAATGAGAACAATCGATATATTACTTAAAAAACTCAAGAAAAGGATTTTCAAAAATGACCAATTAATATTAAGCAATAATGAAATCATTTCATAAGTCATGATAAATAAAATACCATTCATACAATAAGTTAATTCAACATAGACCTCCATCTTGCTTACCCCTTTATCATCATATATGATGACAAGTAAAAAAGATGTCAAAAAAGATTGGACATTTAAAAAAGTATGGACAAAAATCCATACTTTCTACACATTATTTTTTTGAACGATCGATTGCTTCCATCACAGCGTTTCTAAAATTATTTTCTTCTAAAGCCTTAACACCTTGAATCGTAATACCACCTGGAGAACAAACTTGATCTTTTAAAATACCTGGATGTAATTGCGTCTCTTTAACCATTTTTGCACTTCCTAAAACAGTTTGGCTGGCAAGCTTATAAGCCAAATCACGAGGCAAACCATTTAAAACTGCACCATCTGCTAAAGCTTCAATAAACATATAAACAAAAGCTGGTCCACAACCACTTAAAGCACCACCGGCAACCATTTGATAATTTTCAATAAGATAAACCTCACCAATGCTTTCAAACATTGTTTGTACGTAATTTAATTCTTCAGCTGTTAAAGTATTGTCTTTTTCAAATAAAGTCGTTCCTTCTAATACCTTAGCTGGTGTGTTTGGCATAATTGTTAAGTGATGTGTTCCCGGTAATAATTCTTCATATTTATCATTTCCATAACCAGCAACAATTGAAACGATCACTTGTTGATCAATGACTGATTTTATTTTTGAAATGACACTTTCTACGACATTTGGTTTAACCCCCATCACCAAATAATCACAATTTTTAACAACGTCTTGTTCACTTGAACATACATGAATACCAAAATCTTGTTCAAACATCATCAGCTGTTGACTATTTATATCATATCCATATACCTCGCTACCATCAATAAAATCACTTTTAATAAGACCTTGGCAAATTGTCCCCGCCATATTTCCTAATCCTATAAATCCAATTTTCATTTAAATTTCCTCCTTTATAAAAATGAGCTAACATCGTTAGCTCATCTTATTAAATTCTTCTATTTTTGATAAATGCTGGTGGAAAACCATCATCATCATCTTCGTCATCATCATATGATTCAAAAGTTTGTGGTTCTTCACCTAAAGGTCTTGCTACTGAAGGTTGGACAGTTACTTCTTCCTTTTCTTCTTCGAATCCTGTTGCGATAACAGTAACAATAATTTCATCATCTAAGTTTTCATTAATAGCAATACCTAAATAAGTATTAATGTCATCTCCAACTTCTTGAGTAATTGTTTCAAGAGCAATATTAGCATCATATAATGAAATATTTGGTCCACCTGTAACGTTAATAATAGCGTCTTTAGCACCTGCTACGGAAACTTCTAATAAAGGTGAAGAAATTGCACGTTTTGCAGCTTCTTTTGCTTTATCATCTCCTGATGACATACCAATACCAATTAACGCATTTCCTCTATTTTTCATAACTGCACAGATATCTGCAAAGTCTAGGTTGATAAATGCAGGAACAGCAATTAAATCAGTAATTGTTTGAACACCTTGTCTTAATACATTATCAGCTTCTCTAAATGCTTCTTGCATTGGACGTCCACCAATTAGTTGTAATAAACGGTCATTTGAAACCACAATAATACTATCTACATTAGAACGTAATTCATCAATACCTTCGATTGCTTGTTTTTTACGTTTCATTCCTTCAAAAGTAAATGGTTTAGTAATAACACCTACTGTTAATGCTCCTAATTCACGAGCAATCTTAGCGAAAACAGGTGCTGCACCAGTACCAGTTCCACCACCCATACCAGCAGCAATGAAAACCATATCTGCACCTTCAAGGGCAGTTCTAATATCTCCTTCAGATTCTAAAGCAGCTTTCTTTCCTACTTCTGGATTACCTCCTGCTCCTAAACCTTTTGTTAAATCTTTTCCTAAAATAATTTTATTTTCTACAGGCGAACGACGTAATACTTGTACATCTGTATTTGCGACAAAGAATTCTACTCCTCTAACGCCTTCTTCAACCATGCGGTTAACAGCGTTGTTTCCTCCGCCACCAACACCGATTACTTTTATTTTTGCAACTTGTTCAAAATCTAATTCTTCGTTCATGATTTACCCTCTCTTTTATCTATTCTTCTTCACCAAAGAAAGTATCTAGTAATCTACTAAATCTTCCAGTTTTCTCTTTTGTATCTTTTACTTTCGTAAGTCCTTTAAATCTCACAGCCATTGTATTAGAAATATCCGGTAAAACAACAGATGTTTCATAAGGACCAAGATATTTAGCACGATCAGACATATAAAAAATCATTCCTACAGAAGAAACAAATGCCATATCTCTAATGCCAATAATATCTGGACGATAAACTCTCACTGGACCTTCTAAAACACGACCAGCAACTTTATCTAGTAGCTCAAGTTCTCCTCCGCCACCAACAATCAGTGTTTCATAATGTTGTCCATTATCGATAACACCCATTTTTTCTTTAATAACATTTAACATATCAACTGCAGCTTCTTCTAAAATACCCGCAAAATCTTTTTGTGTATAATCTTTACGACCATCTGGAAGCTCAGTTGTATGAATAGTATCCTCTTGTCCAACAGTATAATCCAAAGAACCATATTTGACTTTATATGTTTCAGCTTGATTCATAGAAATTTGTAAATGTTGAGCAATTGCTCTAGTCAAATTATAACCCCCAACTGAACATACTGTTAAATATTTTAAATATCCATCTTTGTAGAAAGATATTGTTGACGTTTTATATCCCATATCAATAATCAATGCACCTTCTTGAAGATAAACCACATCAAAAGCTTCCTTTGCACACGCAAAGGCATTGATACAAATATCCATAACTTCTAAACCTACCTTTTCAACGGCCATAATATATGGATATAAAATCTGTTTTTGTGAAGTAATGATCAATGTATCAATAATTAAATTTCTTGAAGCTTCTCCTATAGGAGGTACTTGACTAATTCCAAAATCACCATTAAAGCGAACTGGTATTACACAAACCACCTCTTCTTCATGAGATTTTTTGAATTTAGTAGAAAGTTTCAAACCTCTTACAATATCATCCTTAGAAATCTTATCATGATCACTAAGTGATACACTACTATTACTTTGATAAAGTTTAGAACGAATAGTAGGGATTGTAAGACCAACTGCTTTGATTTCTCCATCTAGAAAATCATTAGCTTCTTGAACAACTCCTTTGATATCATTTACTAATAAATTTTCATCTTCAATGATGCCTTTTTTTACACCATGACTAGGGACCTTTTTAGAAAAAAGAACATGTAAATTAGAATTGATAATTTCACCAACTAACAATTCAATTGAAGCACTACCTATATCCAATACTGCATAAACTTCATTCATGTCTATCTCCCCTTACTACATATATCATTATATTATCATAAAAGCCACGATATTTAAAGGTTTTAGTTTCAAACACGTAGCTTTTTTCATACACTATTTAATTGTATACATAGACATTTTTTCCTAAATAATCATAGTATTTATGATCAGGATAACTTTGAATAACCAAGTAATAATTTGTTGATGTAAGTTGTTTTTCCATGTCTTCAATACGTACATAAAAAACCTTACCATCATCAAGTTCCAACTTACATTTGGTTTGATCTTTTTCATCAGGTTCAAAGACAATACTAGAGATTTGATTTTGAACAACTGATGGTAATTTGACATATGCTTTCACAAATGATCGGAAATGTTCTTCGTCAAAATTCATCATTTGTGGACAACGTTGTACATAAGAAATCCATTTTTGTTGTTGATCTTGTTCAAAAATGCCATCTTGATCTGCAACATATAAAATATTATTAATATAGCCATATAAAGAAGCATTATTTTCTTTAATTCTTATCTTTATATTCCCTATCAAATCTTTCGTTACAGTTGCTTTTTCAACAAAGATCATTTTTTCAACCTCTGTTTCAACCTGTTTTTTATTTACTTTAAAAAAATAAGTTTTTTTTGATTTAACCGGTAATCGTTCAATAATCTCTTCAGCAGAAGTCAAATGACATCCTGAAACAGTTATTTTTTTTACTTTAGACATATCTCCAAAGAAAAAAATCACTAAAAATATCAAAAGCAAAACAATAAGCACAAAATTAATTCTTCTTTTTCTTTTTTTCTTTTTTAATTTATTTCTCATTGTTAACACTTGATTTTCATCATGTTCATTATATACATACGTTGTCATCTTAAGACTCCCAATTAATAAAACGTACTTCTGGTTTTAATAAAACACCATACTTTTCTTGAACTGTTTTTTGGACATAAAAAATCAAATCATGAATATCCTTAGCAGAAGCATAACCATTATTTACAATAAAGTTAGAATGTTTTGGAGAAACTTGTGCTCCACCAATTTCATAACCTCTAAGACCTGCATCATCAATATATTTCCATGCAGCCGCACCTTCTGGATTTCTAAAAACACTTCCTGCACTTGGTTTATTCCAAGGTTGCGTAGACATTCTTCTTTCTTTTCTTTTATCTAAAGTTTCATTAATTTCTTCAACACTTTTATTTTCCAAAACAAAAGTAGCTTCCAAGACAATCCATTTAGGATGGTCTTGAATGATGGAATGTCGATATGAAAAATCCATTTCATCTTTAGATAATTCAACCACTTTTAAATGTTCATCTAATACTTTTACTGATTTAACAACTTTACTTAAACATGATTTATAGGCCCCTGCATTCATAAAAATACCACCACCGATATTTCCAGGAATTCCTCCCATAAATTCAAAACCACTCAAACCAATTTTAGCACAATCATAAGCAAGTTTAATCATTGTAACACCACATTGGGCAGTTACTTCGCTCCCATTGACATGATATTGATTCATATCTTCAAGGGAAATAATAATTCCTTCAAAACTTTTATCTGAAAATAATAAATTTGAACCTCTTCCAATAACAAAAAGTTGAATACGATGCTTACGACAATACTTTATCACTTCAATCAACTCACCGACATTTTGAACTTTTATAAATAATTTTGCTGGCCCACCTACACGATAAGTTGTATGTTTATATAACGGTTCATCTTTAAGAACTTTTCCAACATCTAATTGTTTAAGTTCTTCATAATATTTTTCAAACTTCATCATTAGTCTCCTAACATCGAAATAATTTCTTGATACATGTCTTCAACTGCATTTGGCTTTCCTAACTTTTTAGCGTTTTCTGTTAAAATTTGAAGTGCAGTTTGATCATTAATAACACTATCAATTGTAGAAATCAATTTTTCTCCTGTTAAATCTTTTTCAAGAATCATTTTAGCAGCATGGTTATTTTCTAATTCACGTGCATTATATTCTTGATGATTTGCTGCTACATAAGGACTAGGAATCAAAATAGCTGGTACGCCTAAAGCTGTTAATTCAGCAAGGGTACTGGCTCCTGCACGTGAAACAATAAGATCTGTCGCATGCATTAAAGAAGGCATATCATCAACATAAGGGATGATTTTTACGTTTTCATTTTTATAATCTTTCATTGATTCATAATAAGGTTTCCCAGTAACATAAAGTACTTGATATTCTTTACCAACAAATTGATTCATCGATTCCTTCATCGTTTGATTAACTGTCTGTGATCCTAATGATCCCATAACAATCGTAACAACTTTTTTATTTCTATCTAAACCATATTTATCATAAATATCTTTAGGAACTTCATGGCTGACAACACTTGCACGAGGATTTCCAAGCAATAGTGTTTTTTCTTGAGGAAATTCTTCATACGCTTTTTGATAACAACAAATGATCTTATCTACTTTTTTTATAAGAATCTTATTTGTTAAACCAATAATTGAGTTTTGTTCATGAATCATCGTTTTAATTTTTAAACTTGCAGCAGCCTCTAAAGCTGAAGCACTTGGATATCCACCAAAACCAACAACAATATCAGGATTAAATTTTTTTATAACTTTTTTTGCTTTTCCAATAGATTTAACAAATAACAAAGCTGCATGAGCTTTCTTTAAAGGATTACCCGCTAATCCTTTAACATTTAAACCAACATAATCATATCCAAGTTGGGGAACAACTTGAGATTCCAAACGATCCTTTGTTCCAATAAATAAAAATTTTGAATTTGGATCTTGTTTTTTTATATATTCAACTAATGCAAGAGCAGGGTATAAATGTCCACCTGTTCCTCCAGCAGCAACAACAACTTTCATCTTTACTCACTCCTTAAAGTTTATTATACTCTTTTTCTCTATTTTTGAGAATTGATAACTCTAAAATAGTGCCACTCTTTATCAAAAAAAGCAACACTTTTTAAAAAAAAGATTAATCATTCGACTAATCTTTCTTTTGAATAATAAAACTTACACCATCAACTCTATTAACAGCTTCAACTTTATATCCATACATTGTTACTGTTTTATAAACAATAGATAATCCTAAACCAAATTGTCCTTTATGACCTATTTCATAAGGTTGAAATAAAGATTCAGGATTTGAATTATCTATAGGTTCACCATCATTAAATATTTCTAAATATTGATCTTTTAAAATAATTTTAATTTCATGGTGTACATAACGAGCAGCATTTTCTATAATATTTTCAATACAAATACGCCAATAATCATCTTTTCCTTTAAAAGATGAATCTTGTAAATCTGTAATAATTTCTATTTGTGAATGCATAGCTGTTAATTGGAAAACAATATGTTCAATCAATTCTTTCATTGAACATGTTTCATCTCCAATTTGTCCACTTATGTAATCTAATCGATTTAAATATAGTAAACTTTTTACTTTCTTTTCTAACCGATCTGTATTTTCTAAAATAACATCCACTGATGAATCTTTATCTCCATAAGGATAAATATCATCCTTAATACTTTGAGCATATGTTTGAATTAAAGCAATAGGTGTTTTTAAATCATGAGAAATGTTATGAATCATTTCTTCTTTAATTTCATTTTGTCGATCTATTTCTTCTTTCATTTCTATTAACGAAGAAGATAAAACACCTATCTCATCTTCTCTTTGAATATGCAATTCACTTTCTTTATCATTTTTTATATCATCTATATAATTTTTAATAAGTTTCAATGGTTTTATTAAAGATGAAACCCAAATAAACAAAGCAAGTCCAATAATTAAAAAAGCAACATAAAAGATATCAATAACTTGCTCCTTTAGATTATTAATCAATGTTTTAGAATAATCACTATAAACAAGTGAAATAATATAATTAGAATCATCCGCTTTTACAATTTGATAATATACTGTTTGGTCTTGCATTTTAACCTTTTCTTGTAATTTCTTTTTATTTTTCTTAACCATCTTATAAAGATCATTTTGAAAAACATAATCTAATATTTGATATTTCTTAGCAGAAATATTTTGCGCTGTTGTAAGCGTATCTTCATTAATGTTATAAGTAAAATGATAAATTTGTTTATCTGAACCTGCATAATCAGGAGAAAAATCATATGAGTAAAAATCATTTTGTGAGCGTGTCAAAACATCATACATTTCATTATCAATAACATGTGTTAAGTTGTTATCAATAATAGGCAATAGAATTGCTAAAACACCTATTGCAATAATTGAAAAAATAATAACAAGTTGTTTTTGTAAAGAATATTTCGTAAGCATTAGTCTAAACGATATCCAAATCCATAAATCGTACGAATATTAATTTCTGGCATTTTTTTACGTAATCTTCGAAGTGTATCATCAACGACACGATCACTACCAAAATAATTTTCGTCCCATACTTTTGATAAAACTTGTTCTCTTGAAATAGCTAATCCTTTGTTATTTAAAAAGTAAACAAGTAGATCATATTCTTTTGTTGTTAAAATGATTTCATTATTGTTATAGAAGACTCTTCTTTTTTCTAAATCAATATCATAACCATCTATTTGTATCTTAGATGGATTATCATAAGCACGTTTTAATAAATTATTAATTCTTAAAATAACTTCTTTAATATTAAATGGTTTTGTAATATAGTCATCTGAGCCTTTTTCTAAACCAATAATACGATCAAATTCTTGATCTCTAGCTGACATAAATATAATTGGCATTTTAGGCTTACTTGCCTTTATTTCATTAAACAATTCAAAACCACTTGCCTTATCTAACATAATATCTATAAGCCATAGATGTACATCATCATCTTTATGAAGTAAAGCTTCATCATACGTATAAAATGAGCAAACACTATAGCCTTCTTTTTCTAAATAAGTTCTTACCAAATCATTTAGATTTTTTTCATCATCTATAATATTAATTTTAAATAACATCTTCTTCACCTCATTTGTATCCTATTCTATTATGACCTATTATAGTTAAAATATTGCCATAATATATGGCAATATTTTGTGATAATATGTGATTTTATCTTTCGATAACAAATCCGCGTTCTTTCATTTTAGTAATGATATAATCTACAGATTGTAAACATTTTTCATTTGTATCCGCTTCAACCATAACACGTACAACTGGTTCAGTTCCTGATTCACGAACAAGAACACGTCCTTCATCACCTAACTTATCTTCAACTTCTTTAATGACTTTTTGTACTTCAACATCATTTTGAGCCTCTTTTTTATTTCTTACATATACATTTTTCATTAATTGAGGGTAAATTGTTACAGGTTCAACTAATTGAGCTAATGTTTTTTTGCTTTCAATAACTGCTTCCATAATTTTTAAAGATGTTAAAATACCATCTCCTGTTGTGGCATGTTTAGAGAAAATGATATGTCCTGATTGTTCTCCACCAATACAATGACCATTTTTCACCATGTTTTCATTAACATATTTATCTCCAACAGCTGTTTTTTCATATTTAATACCTTCTTTATCTAACGCTTTATATAAACCTAAGTTAGACATAACTGTTGTAACAATTGTATCATTAGATAATTCACCATGTTCTTTTAAATATTTACCACAAACATAAAGAATTAAATCACCATCAATAACTCTTCCAAATTCATCAACAGCTAAACAACGATCAGCATCACCATCATAAGCAAAACCAATATCTAATCCTTTAGATTTTACTAGTTCTTGTAATGATTCAATATGTGTAGAACCACAGTTTGTATTAATATTTAAACCATCTGGTTCACTATGAATCACATAAGTTTTTGCTCCTAAAGCATCGAAAACACTTTTAGCAAGATTAGAACTTGCACCATTTGCACAATCTAAACCAACACGAATATTTTTAAAAGCACGTGTAGGAATTGACATTAAATATCCTAAATATCTATTTCTACCTACTGAATAATCTGTTGCACATCCAATTTCATCTTTTGTAGCAAATGGAATTTCATCTACTTCACCATCAATGTATTGTTCAATTAAATTTTCAACCTTCGCATCCATTTTATGACCATTACAATCTAAAACCTTAATACCATTATCATAATATGGATTATGTGAAGCAGAAATCATAATTCCACAATCAAAACCATCTGTTCTTGTAATATAAGCAACACTTGGTGTTGTTGTTACATGCATTAAAGAAACATCAGCACCACTTGCTGTAAGTCCAGCAACAAGTGCATATTCTAACATATAAGAACTTCTTCTTGTATCTTTCCCAATAACAACTTGAGCATGATCTTTATTTCTTCCAAAATACCACCCAATGTATCTTCCTACTTTATAAGCATGTTCAACTGTTAAATCTTTATTAGCTTCCCCACGAAAGCCATCTGTTCCGAAATATTTTCCCATTTCAAATCTCTCCTATTTCTTTATATTTACGCGAATCTGTTCATCGCTATCTAAACGATATGTTAAAGTTTCGTCACTTAATTCTACTTCTAATTTCACATTATGTCGACCCTTTTTTAACCCAACGACATCTACATAGACCTTAATGTCATCATTTGTAAGAGCATTAATACGATCACTTGTACCAATAACTGTTAAATTGCATGTATCGCTTGACATAGAAACATTGTTTTCTTTGCCATTTTTTATTTGAATTGGCATATCTGTAAATTGTCTTTGTTCAGAAGGAACAAGCGTAATTGTTCCATCCACTTTAGTAAATGACATCTTATTAACTCCTGAAACACTTAACAATTTTAAGTCTTTAAATGTACGACCTTCTTCCAAATCACTTACATCCACTTTAACTTTAATATTATTAATATCCTTTAATTTACTTTCATCACCATAAATCTTTACTTTATCTTTTGAAAAAGTCATTTGATCGATTGCATATCCATTAGCCACATTTCCTGTATATTCAGGTACAAGTGGAACTGTCTTACTATAATTAGACAATGAACAATCCACTTTAACAGTGGAAGGAATAACACTTACATTTAAAGCTTTTCCACTTCGATCAAAAGCCTTTACTTTACATTCTTGAGTAAACGAATCTGTCACTCCCTTTAAATCAATAACTGCTTCAACAGAATAAACATTATCAATATTATCTTGTGAACCCCTTACTTCTACTTCACTATGTTCAATACTATCTACTGAAACAGAATGTTTATCCTTTAAGCTATCTTCATTTTTAAAACGATATCCTAAACTAAACGTTTTAGTTACCTTTTGTGAAACTGTTACCGTTACTGTTTGAGGAACAATGAGAACTTCTAAATCATTAGAGAAATTTCTTGATTTCAATTCTACTGTCTGTTCACCTTCCCCTATTCCCGAAAAATCAGCATATATTTCATAATTTTTCATCAATTTAGCATTATAAATATCAATAGAAGGACCAACTAAGCCTACACTTACAGTCTCTGGCATTCCAGCTACAACAAAATCATCTTGTAAATTTTCTATTTTCACAGGGACTTGTTGAATATAATCTCCTGAATTAGGTGTTGAAAATACATTTTCAAAATTACCTCCATTAACTGTAAATAGTAAAATCGTTGCTAAAATAAATGATAATATTTTTAAAGATAATCCTGATTGTAACATTCTATCTAAAGTAGAATTAATAAAATTCATCACTTTAATAGCACCATTGACAAAAGCTCTTCCCCTTGAATCTATTTCATCATTAATAGATTGATGAGTGATATGTTTTTCTTCTGTTTTTGGTTTTTCTTTTTCTTTTGAAATAAAATTTAAGAAAAAATCAGTTGTTGAATCACGATGTTCTTGATTATTTTTACTCATCTTCATCACCTTCTTCATCTTCTGATTTAAACCAACCTAGTTCATTAACTAAGCTTGCTCTTAATTCCTTTCTTGGAATTTTAATAAGTTCTCCTTTGATAGCAAAAGAAATCGTTCCTGTTTCTTCAGAAACTACAACTGTTAATGAATCAGTAATTTCACTTATTCCTATAGCAGCACGATGTCTTGCCCCATAAATAGGTGAAAGATCCTTTTGAGTTGGTGGGAAAAAGGCAGCTGCACAAACAACACGGTCATCTTTAATAATAACTGCCCCATCATGTAAAGGTGTTCCTTCCCAAAAGATCGTATTAAATAATTCTGATTTAATATCGGCATTGATTTTAGTTCCTGTATTAATATAATCTATTAAAGATTGTCCTCTTTCAAAAGTAATCAAGGCCCCTGTTTGTGTTTCTGATAACTTTGTCACTGAATCAACAATTTCATCTAACAAATGTTCCTTTTGATCATTTGATAAACGTTCCATATGATAATCTCTTTTAGTTTGTCCCATTTTTTCAAGTAATGAACGAATTTCTGGTTGAAAGATTACAATTACCGCAATAATTCCCCAAGTCAAAACCGTATCTACTAAATAAGACATTGTTGAAAGTCCTAAAACACTTGTTACTAATTTAATTAACAAAATAATGAGAACCCCTTTAAATAACTGCATCGTTCTCATATTTTGTTTAAACATACTAATTCCTAAATATAAAATATACCACACTAATAATAAATCAATAATTGTACGAATAATGTTTAAAATTAATGATAGATTAACTTCTATACCTGCTATCATTTTATCCCCTACTTTCTTCAAACATATTATACTTGATGTTTTCTATTTTATAAAGAAAAGATAGATTTTTATTCAAAATCTATCTTTTCATCTTAAGTTGACTCCATTGAGCTCTAAAAGAGCTCTTATGCATTATTTTTTCTATATTGTTGTCTTCTTTCGTTTTCAGTTAAATAGCGTTTTCTTAATCGAATATTTTCAGGTGTTACTTCAACAAGTTCATCTTCATTAATATAATCTAAACAAGATTCTAGATTAAATTGACGAGGTCTTTTTAAAACAACTGTTGAATCTTTGGATGATGAACGAGTATTTGTCATTTGTTTTCCTTTAGTAACATTAACTGTTAAATCATTATCTCTACTGTGTTCACCAACGATCATACCTTCATAAACATCCACACCAGGCCCAACAAACATTACTCCACGGTCTTCAACACTTCCAAGTGAATAAGCTGTTGTTTGTCCACTATCAATTGAAATTAAAACACCTAAGTTTCTCTTACCAACTGTTTCACCTTCCATTGGACGGTAATCAATAAATGAGTGAGAAATAATTCCATATCCTTTTGTCATTGTTAAGAAATTTGTCATAAATCCAAATAAACCTCTTGACGGAATTGTATAAACAACACGTGTTTGTCCATCACGAGAATCCATTGTTTCTAAGACACCTCGACGATATCCAAGTGATTCAATAACCGCTCCAATACAATCATCAGGTGCTTCAATAGTTACTTCTTCATATGGTTCACATAAAACACCATCGATTTCTTTCATGATTGCTTTAGGTTTAGAAACTTGTAATTCATAACCTTCACGTCTCATATTTTCAATTAAAATAGATAAGTGTAATTCTCCACGTCCAGAAACGATCCATTCTTCTTTATTTTGGATTCTTTCAATTTTTAAAGATACATCTCTATTTGTTTCTTTAAATAATCTTTCTTCAATTTGTCTAGCAGTCACAAATTTACCATCTTGACCAGCAAATGGTGAAGTATTTGTTCCAAAAACCATTTGAATTGTTGGTTCATCGACATGTAATAACGGTAAAGCTTCTTCTTGACCAGTTGTACATACTGTTTCACCAACACCAATATCAGCAAGACCAGCAATAGCAACAATATCTCCTGCACTGGCTTCTTCAATTTCAATACGGTGTAATCCAATAAATCCATATAATTTTTGAATTCTAAATTGTGTGTGGCTTCCATCAGCTCTTACACAAGTGACTGATTCATTAACATGAATCTTACCTCTTTGAATACGTCCGATTCCAATACGTCCTACATAATCATTATAGTCTAATAAAGCTGGTTGGAATTGTAAAGGTCCATCAACATCTACTAATGGTTCAGGTATTTCTTTGATAATCATATCAAATAAACAATCCATATTTGGTACTTGTGTTGAAATATCAGGATCTAAACTCGATGTTCCTTGTAAAGCTGAAGTATAGATTGTTGGGAATTCCAATTGGTCATCATCTGCGCCTAATTCCATAAATAATTCTAAGACTTCATCCATAACTTCATCAATACGTGTTACAGGTCTATCTACTTTATTAATAACTACGATAGGTTTTACTTTAGCAGCTAAAGCTTTCTTTAAAACGAAACGTGTTTGTGGCATTGTTCCTTCATAAGCATCTACTACTAATAAAACACCATCTACCATGTTCATGATACGTTCTACTTCTCCACCAAAGTCAGCATGGCCTGGTGTATCCATGATATTGATTCGATAATCTTTATAATTAATTGCTGTATTTTTAGCAAGAATTGTAATTCCTCTTTCTCTTTCAAGGGCATTGCTATCCATCGCACGTTCACTAATTTGTTCACGGTCTTCTAATGTTCCAGATAGCTTTAATAATTGGTCTACTAATGTTGTTTTTCCATGGTCTACATGGGCAATAATCGCTATATTTCTAATATTCATACGCTACTCTCCCTTCAATAGCTTCCTCATTATATCACAATAATTTCAATTGTCATTATTTATTTTAATATGTCAAAAACAATTTTCAATGTAAGAGTTTACACTTTATTTTTGATTCAAAACTTCTTTTTTTATAACTTCTAATACACCTTGATGATCATTACTTTTAGCAATGCCATAAGCAATATCTTTAATACGTGGAACAGCATTGGCCATAGCATAACTATATTTGACAGATTTTAATAAAGTATAATCATTCATTTGATCACCAAACGCCATACATTCTTCTGGTTTAATATTCAATTCTCTTTGTAAGCGTTTTATGGCAACACCTTTATTAATATCTTCATTTTGAATATCAATCCATTCATTACCTGAAGTTGTTGCCTTAACACCTTTATCTAAACCACAAGCAATATCATCAGCATAACGGATAATTTGATGATTTGGATCATAAATAGCAATCTTCATAATTTCATCATCAATATCATCATAACTCTCTACAAATTGGTAATTACAATAATACGTACGTACCACTGGTTCTAAATGTTTAAATTCATTTAAACAATAGGCACTTTTAACCCCACATAAAATCATATTCAATTCTGGATGAGATTCTACTAATTGAATCACCGCTTGTACTTGTTCTTTTTTTAACGTATTTGTCGCAATCAATTTTACCCCCTTAGCAATATAACTTCCATTTTCTCCTATGAAATACATTTCATTAGAAATCGGTAAAAATTTTTGATACAAACGGAAATATTGGTTCCCCGATGCAAT
Organism: Faecalibacillus intestinalis; assembly: GCF_003024685.1. Taxonomy (GTDB): domain Bacteria; phylum Bacillota_I; class Bacilli_A; order Erysipelotrichales; family Coprobacillaceae; genus Faecalibacillus; species Faecalibacillus intestinalis. Next base: position 90,284 of record NZ_PYLQ01000005.1, read on the forward strand.
CACAAATTTTATTTTTCTTTTTCTAAGTTCCTCAAAAATATCAAAAAATTCCATTGAAAATCTTTTAGAAGAATCTAAAAAAGTTCCATCCATATCTGTCGCAATTAATTTAATCATTCACTTCTCCCCTTTTTCTTCAAAAATATATTAAAGAAATATAATTTATTTTTCAATATTAAAGAAAAAGAAAAGTACGATTTCTCGTACTTTAATCACCTATTATTTTCTTTATTTCTTCTAAACTAGCATCTTCTATTAACTTCTTAAATATTTGATCATATTGTTGTTCGGTAAGATTTTCAAGCCATTGTGTGTCTTCATTTAAATATTTGCTTTTAAAAAGCTTTAATACAAATTCAGCTTTAGCTTTTGTCTCAGCTTCTGCTGCTTTCATCTTTGCTTCAGCAAGTTGAGCATCTAACTCTTTTTTCATATCATCATAGCGAGCTAACTCATCCCATCTTGCTTTTTCATATGCCCAGGCTTCTTCTCTTAAATTCATGTCTTCCATAAATCTATCATATTTTCTTTTCATGATTCTTCCCACCTCTGTCATATTTATTCTATCACAAAGACTACCTTTTTCAATCAAATAACTTAACTCTTCTAAATCATTTAAATTCTCTTTTCCTTTCTCTTTAATAATACGATCAATCTCTTTTAAAAATACATAATAGATATGATAAAGACTTCCGTCACTATCATGATATTTTTCATCACAGTCTCCACGTATTCTAACAAGCTCATGATGCCTTCTATCTTCATCATTAAACAATATAATCATATAAACTGGTTTTATTTTTCGATAATCATCCCCACTATGAACTTGCGTTGCAATATTTTTAAAGACATAATATTGAAATCTCTTATGAAGACTTTCAAACATTCCTGTCGATTGAACTTCAATATTAACAAATTCTCCTTCATCCGTTTGTACTCTTACATCTAAAATAGCTTTTTTCTCTTTATACCTGCTAGGAATCAATTCTGAATTCATGACATATAGTGCTTGACAACGAAGAGGTGTTACTGATTCAATGATTGTTTTTAATAAATACATACTTTCCTTATCATCATTATCACTGATAAAATACTTAAATAATAGGTCATTATAAAATGGTATTGTTATTTCTTCATCCATATCTCTATCCTCCTATTATATATATCGTATTTTTTTTGTCGTTTTTCTTCTTTTTATTAAAAAAAAGAATTTATTTGTTTTGATACAAATAAATTCCTTCTTTAAAACGATTCAAGCCATCTTTTAATCTTTCAAATGGGCAAGCTACATTCATACGAATAAAAGCTTTTCCATTTTCGCCATATTCTAGACCATCACTTACATAAAGACCTGTTTTCTTTCTTATAAAAGAAGTGAGTTCAACACTATCTAAACATACCTTATGACAATCGATCCATAAAAGATAAGTTGCTTCTGTAGGCACTACATAAACATCTTTGATTTCTTTTTGAATAAATGAAATCGCATAATCTTTATTATTTTGAATATATTGATTTAATTCATTAATCCAATCTTCACTTTGATTAAAAGCTGCCTTTGTTGCACAAATTGCAAAACTATTTGGTTCTGCTACTTCATCTGTATTAATTCCACGATTAACTTTATGTCTTAATACCTCATTAGCTACAACAATACATGCCGTTTGCATCCCTGCCATATTAAAGGCTTTGGTTGGTGCAATACACATAACTGTATTTTCTAAATTTGTTTTTGAAACGGAAGCAAAAGGAATATATTCCTTTTGAGGATTGGTAATATCACAATGAATTTCATCACTTAAAACAGTAACGTGATGTTTCGCACACAAATCACCAATTTTTTGTAAAGTTTCTTTATCCCAAATTTTACCTATTGGATTATGGGGATTACAGAAAATCATTAATGTTGTTTGACTTAAAGAAAGTTTTCTTTCTAAATCTTCAAAATCAATATGATATTCTTTTCCATCAAAAACAAGGTCACTTGATAAAACATGTCTTCCATTATTTAAAATAGAATTATAAAAAATATTATAAACTGGTGACATAATCAAGACATTTTCACCTACTGTTGTCACTTTTCTTACTACCGAAGAAATAGCAGGAACAACTCCTGTAACAAACATCATCCAATCTTTTTCCATATGAAAATGATGTCTTCTTTCCCACCAATTTTGATAAGCTTCAAAATAATCATCTGGTACCGTATTATAACCAAAGATTTTATGATCCACTCTTTTATGTAAAGCATCTATAATGGCTGGAGCTGTTTCAAAGTCCATATCAGCTACCCACATAGGAAGTTCATTTTCTTTAACATCCCATTTATATGAATTTGTATTAAAACGATTGGTCATCTTTGAAAAATCGTACATCTTTACATCTCCTTTAATTGAATCTTTGTTTGACTTGGATCAATGATTTGATCATCAATAATCATTTCACCAATACTATGTGCACTAATTTTACCAGAAATAGGATTTGTAATACTATCAATATGACTTACAATTTGTGCATCAATATCTTTGCAGAATTCAAAAGCTAGAGTGGTATTAATTAATTTACAATTTACCATCTTTAATCCTTCGATATAACATAATCCTTGTAAACTTTCAATTGTACAATTCACAAAAGTAATATTTTTCGTATTCCATGCAAGATATTCCCCAATAATTACTGAATCATAAACCGTGACATTTTCACAATTCCAAAAAGCATCTTTTGAAACAAGTTTAGAATTTCTAACAGTAATATTCTTACCACCATCAAAGCAATAATTTCCTGATAAATTCAAACCATCGATTTCAATATTTTCACTATTCATTCCAAAATAATCACCTTTAGCAACCACATTATGTAACTTAATATCACTACATTTCCATAAGGTTTCTTGAGCATTAACCATATTGACATTTTCTAAAGAAATATGTGTCCCTCTTCTAAAGGTCTTAGGCGCATCAATGACACTATTTTTAATATTAATATGATGAGTATACCAAATACCTGATCTAGCAGTTTCAAGTAAGGTACTGTTTTCTACATTGACGTGATTACAATACCATAAAGGATATTTCCATTTAAAAATACTTCCACTAATATCTATATGATCACTTTCTTTTAAAGGCGATTCTCCATCAGCAAAAATACTATCTTCAACTTTTAAATCATGACTTTTAAATAAAGCTCTTTCTCCTTTTAGATAAGCTTGTTTAACTAATTCCATCTTAATCCTCCTTCATTTGTTTCTTTAACATATATATTAAATAATCTAAACAATCTATTTTCTTTTGTTCCTCATGCAATTTATCTAATAAACAACAACGATGACACTGTAATGATTTTATCAACATCTTCAAATCATCATTATTATATTTTTTAATACACTTTGTAATAAGTTCTTCATCACATCCTGCATCTTTTAAATTCATAATTAATTCTTCAATTACTTCTTTTCCCAAAGCTATCACCACTTTCCTTTATTATTGTAATTCTTTATCTCTATATTATCAAATACCTATAACAAATATATTTCTATACTTACAAGGCATAACAAAGAGCTTTAAAATAAAAACAAAGGATGTGAAATCATGGAATTTAGACTTCTACAATATTTTCTTGCGATTGCAAGAGAGGAAACAATTTTAAAAGCAGCTGAAAGCTTAAACGTGACTCAGCCCACTTTATCAAGACAAATGAAAGAACTTGAAGATCATTTACAAAAACAGCTTTTCATTCGTGGTAATCGTAAGATTACTTTAACTGAAGAAGGTATTTTACTTCGCCAACGTGCTGAAGAAATTGTCAGTTTGGTTGAAAAAACAGAAAGTGAAATTATGTTATTCGATGAAACTTTAAGTGGTGAAGTATGTATTGGCAGTGGAGAAACGTTAGGCATCGAAATCATTTGTAAAGCCATTCAACGTGTACAAGAAGATTATCCACGTATCCAATTCCATTTATTCAGTGGTAATGAACAAGATGTGACAGATCGTCTTGAAAAAGGTTTAATTGATTTTGGGTTGATTATTGAACCTGCTAATATTTATAAATACAATCATTTATCTTTACCTTATCAAGACTTATGGGGAATCTATATAAACAAAGAACATCCTCTTGCTTTAAAAGAATCGATTACTCCTCAAGATTTAATTGATGTTCCTCTTCTTTGTTCCTCACAAGAATTAAAATATAAACAAATAGAAAACTGGGCCAATCCTTATTTTTCTAAATATCATATTATTGCAACCTATAACTTAATTTACAATGCCAGTATTCTAACAAAGGAATGTAATGGAGCTGTGATTTCTTTAAAAAACCTCATTAATACAAGTGGGGAAAGTTCTTTGTGTTTTAGACCCCTTGATCCACAAATCACTTCATCACTTGCCTTTATTTGGAAAAAATATCGTGTCCTTTCTAAACCTGCACAATATTTTTTAAAAGTATTAGAAGAAGAAACAAAAAAAGCTCATAAATGCTCACAAATTAATAAAAATATGATAAAGTAAAATAAATCATTCATTAAAGAATGGGTGCCTATGAAAAGAAAAAATAAAGGATTTACTCTTGTAGAAATAATAGTAGTTCTTCTAATTATCGCCATTCTTGCAGCTATCGCTATTCCAGCTTGTCAAGGATACCTTGAAGAAAGTCGAGAATCGCGTGACCTCATCAACGTTCGTGCTGCTTGTACAGATATCATTGCGATGGGAAAAACAGGATATAAAACAGATATTGTAAGAGAAGTAGAACTTACACAAAAGAAAGATGATTGGCAAGCTTTTGATTCTGTAACTATTGCTGGTATTACGCACAAGAAATCAGATCCTGACACTGATAACTGGAAAGGAATTCCTAAAGCCGGTGGTGTTTGTGAAATCTCATACAACAAAGAAAAGAATACTGTTGTTTTTAATTGGAAAGGAAGTAAAACAGAAGAATCTACTATTGATTTTTCATCGAATTTACATAGTGCATTAAATAATAGCGGTTTATTAGAAAATGATCTTAAAAATAGAGATTTTTTTGAAATTGATTCAAAATGTGATGGTTCAACAATGGTTCCAGAATTAAACAAACAGATTGAAAATAAGAGTTTATTAAACCATGGTACATGGGCCTATTATGGAAACGCAAAAAAAGGAAAAGAATCTGAAAGATATTTATTTTGGACTTCAATTGATACAGATAAAATCAATGCTAACACACAAATTCCTGTCATTATTAGTACAGCTGATGGAAAATTCTACATTTCATCATCAACGACTGCACGAAAACGAAAAGATAGTGCTCATAAACCATATATAGCGATCGCTCCAACCGGTAAAAGTGGTTCTAGTCAATATAAATCATACATAGATGGAAAAAAACAATACAATACACTTGAAGAGGCTTATAAAGCTTATGCTGATGTTGTAAAAAATGATTATTCTAATTACAAAGATACTTTACCACAATAGTAATAAACATGCCTAAAAGACGCGGTATGTACTTCCAAAGTCTTCACTTACCGAAGCCTGACAGTCAAAAATAGAAAAAGAACAATGAAACAGCAAAAGCTGAAACATTGTTCTTTTTTGTTATATAATTTATATATGAAAAACAAAATGATTATAACGCATTACAACTATCTTTGCCAATAAATTTAGGTATTAATTCGATAAAGATGGCATGGTTGTTTGTTACTAAAAGGAGTAAATCTATCTAAATATTATCTTCTTGATTTCTATTTCTAACTGTTAAGCTATTTTTAGTTTATCACTGGAGGCTTTTTGCTTAACGCTAAAGCTATAGAGTTATCACTCGCAAGCACGTGGTATTAATTTTATAACAAAGTAATAAAAGAGCTCAATTGAGCTCTTTTACTATTATTTTAAATCTTCTCCATTTGTTTCGATAACTTTTTTATACCAATAGAAAGATTCTTTTCTTCTTCTAGCAAAATCACCTGTACCATCATCATATCTTTCCACAAAGATAAATCCATAGCGTTTTGCCATTTCTCCAGTTGAAGCTGATACTAAGTCAATACATCCCCAAGGTGTATATCCTCTTAAATCAACACCATCTAAAACAGCTTCATGCATTTGTTCAATATGACTTCTTAAATAATCAATACGATAGCTATCTCTTACTTTACCATCTTCATCAATTGTATCATAAGCACCTAACCCATTTTCTACAACAAAAATCGGTAATTGATAACGATCATAGATTTCATTTAAAGAATATCTTAAACCAACTGGATCAATTTGCCATCCCCAGTCAGAAGCTTTTAAGTATGGATTAGGAACTCCACCTAAGATATTTCCTTTTCCACCTTCTTTTGATTTATCAGCAGTTTGACAATTTGACATATAATAAGAACATGTATAGAAATCTACTGGACCAGTTGCAAGAATTTCTTCATCGCCTTCTTCCATTTTAATTTCAATATTATTTTCTTTGAAATATCTTTCCATATAATTTGGGTATTTACCACGGCATTGAACATCACTACAGAACCAGTTCATTAAATGATTTTTTTGTTGATTTTCAATTTGATCATCTGGATTACATGTAAGGCCATAACTTGTGGCCATGATTTGCATACATCCTACTTGATAGTTTGGATCAATTTCATGTGCCATTTTCACTGCTAAAGCACTTGCTATAAATTGATGATGTAATCCTTGGAAACGGTTTTGAGGAACGTCTACTTGATCCATAAATTCCATTTCTTTAATTTCATTTAAGATACCTTGTCCTAAAAATGCTCCTATTGCTGTTGTTGCACTATTGATTTCATTAAATGTTAGCCAATATTTTACTTTTCCCTTATAGCGAGTAAAAATAGCTCTACAGAAATTTAAGTAACAATCAATCATACGACGATCTAACCATGAATTCCATTTTTTTGTTAAGTTAAATGGTACTTCATAGTGAGAAATTGTAATGAGTGGTTCAATACCATATTTTAAACATTCATCAATTAATTCTTCATAGAATTTTAAACCTGCTTCATTAGGTTTATCTTCATCACCATTTGGGAAAATACGTGTCCATGCAATAGAAAAACGATACATTTTAAATCCCATTTCCGCAAATAACGCAATATCTTCTTTGAAGCGATGATAATGATCAATCGCATCATGACTTGGATAGAATGTCCCTTCTTCTAATACTGGTGTAATTCTTTTACTTTTTGTAGCAGTTCCTCCTGTACAAATATCCGGACAAGAAATACCTTTACCACCTTCTTGCCAGCCACCTTCTAATTGGTTAGCAGCTGTTGCTCCACCCCAATAAAATCCTTTTGGAAAACTCATTTTTCTTCCTCCTTGTTTTGATATACAAAATTTCAAAATCCATTATAACTTATTCTTTGAAAAACCGCTTACTTTTTCAGTATTGTAAAATTACTTGACAAATACAAAAGGTGAACCTTAGTCCACCTCACTTGTTTTCTTTACAACGACCGAACACTTTGATTTCTTTCCTTCATACATCAATTTATCGGCTTTTTTAATTGCATCATTGACTTTTGAATTTCCATAAATACCCCCAACAGTAATTGATAATGATAAATCTTCATAATCATCTACTTTTGTTTGTTTTACACATTCACTAAGTTGATACAATCGAGTTGTAAAAGCATCATAATGAATATCTTGGAAAATAAGTACAAATTCATCCCCACCATAACGTATAAAGATATCATCAGGTCGAATGCATGATTGAATAGCTCTAGAAACAGCTTTGATCGCTTGATCGCCAGCATTATGACCATATTGATCATTAATTGCTTTGAAATTATCGGCATCAATCATTGCTACTGCTGATACATCATTGATGTATTGAACGTATTCTTCATAATAACGTCGACTATAAGCACCAGTCAAAACATCTGTATAGTACTCTTTATTATAAGTTACGATATTTTCTAAGAATCGTGTTTTTCCATGATCTCCTAAAATAATATCTTCTTTTGTTTTATAAACAAGTTCTAAGACCCAAGGACGCTCATCCACTTCTACATACTGCGCAATAATGGCATAAATGTCATAATCAACAAATTCTAATTTAAAAGCTTGCCCTTTTTTGATATACGCTTGCTTAGAAATACAATTGACACAAACATCTTTTCTTTTCCAGTAATCATAACAATTGCCTTCAATAATTTCTATTTGATCATTCTCTGCTTTTGCGGATTGATGTTTTTGAAAATCTATCAAACGAACAACCGTAAAAATATCTTTTAAGGATTCAATAAAATCTTTTATTTCAGTATATGTATATTTTAAAGAAATATTTTCTTGAATATTATGTATAACTTGAATATTGTTGTCTTTAACAAGTTTTCCAACAAATCCTTTATAAACACTTCCATTCCATCTCGTACTTGCTTGTAAATGATACCATTGTTTTTGTTTTCCAATATGTGCATAAATCTTTAAGTCAACCTCTGGATTTAAATGTGTTGTTTCTTTGAGTTTATCCTTAAGTAATTTAATTGTTGATTTATTAAAAAAAGAAAATTCATGATTTTTTGGGTGATAAATTATTTCATCAATTCCTAGATCTTTTGCTGCTTGTGAAGAAATATAAACAGCATCTTTAAATGCATCGTATTCAAATGTCATTTCCTGAAAAAATTTTCTGTTTTGAGACTCATTATTTTTTTCTTTAGGCATTTCACTTCTAAATTGTTTAATAACTAGCTCATCTGTCATCTTTGAAACAACTGCTTGATCTGCATAATTTTCATTTTCAAATAAAGACGCTTTCATTTCTTCACTAATATCACAAAGACATTCCAATAACAGAGGATTAAAAACCCCACATTGCCCATCAACAATCATTTTCATAGCTTGTTCATGACTATATGCTTTTTTATAGCAACGTTCACTCGTAAGAGCATCATAAACATCCGCAATTGAAACAACTTGTGCTGAAATAGGAATTTGATCACCAACTAATCCATCAGGATAGCCATGTCCATCATATCTTTCATGATGCCAACGACATATTTGATAAGCATACTCCAATAAATCATTATTATTGTAGTTAGGAACTGTTTTCAACATTTCTGCGCCAATCGAAGAATGTTGTTTCACGATTTCAAATTCATCTTTTGTAAGTCGTCCCGGTTTATTTAAAATCTTCTCATCAATCGAAATTTTTCCAATATCATGTAAAGATGAAGCTGTACTAATAAGTAAGATATCTGCATCACTTAACTTATATTCGTGCGATTTTTTACCCAATTGTAGTAAAAGCATTTTTGTAATCGTTTGAATATGTTGTATATGTAAACCACTTTCGCCATTTCTAAATTCAACGATATGTCCTAAGACATTGATTAATGTCGTATTATTGTTTACTCTTTTTTGAATTTGTTGTTCTACTAAATGAACCAGTTTCTTTTGTTTTTCATAAAGCATTAAAGTGTTTTTAATTCTTCGGTTAATAATATAACTTTCAAAAGGTCTTCTGATATAATCAGTCGCTCCAAGTTCATAAGCCTTTTCCATAGAAGTCGTATTTCCTTCTGAAGAAATAATAATAACAGGAAGATATTCTAAATAACGTTGTTCCTTCATCTTTTCAAGAACTTGATACCCATCCATATTAGGCATTACAATGTCTAATAAGACTAAATCAATCATTTTATCTTCTTTCATTATTTCTAAAGCTTTTTTTCCATCTTCTGCTTCTAAAATTTGATATTGATCCCTCAATAATTCGCATAAAATTATTCGATTAATCTGGGCATCATCAACAATCAATATTTTCGCTTTTCTTTTTGGCATACACATACTCCTTCCATGACTCATTTTTATCACTTTTTCACATTTTTATTTAGATACATATAGTGATCTGCTTTTTCAATAAATTTTGGAATATAATTTAATGACTCATCATATTTAGCATAACCAATACTCACACTAAAATCTGGTAAACCTTCATGAGATTGCTGAAATAATCTTTGTAAATCATTAAATACAGGCATTATCTCTTCATTTTTATCTCTTTCACATACGATGATAAACTCATCTCCACCATAACGTGAAATAAAACAATTATGTAAATGTGCAATTTGTTTTAATATATCGGCTGTCTTTAAAATGATTTGATCTCCAACAACATGCCCAAGTTCATCGTTTATCTTTTTAAATTGATCAATATCTAATAAAAATAAATAAAGATCTTTTTTTTGATGATTTTCTTTCATTTTCGTTGTTAAATAAATATCCAATTGTTCTCGATTATTGATTTTGGTAAGTGGATCTAATGAAATAAGGTTTTGTTGAAAATAATTATAAACAATAAAAATTGAATATGTGAGTCCTAGATTAAAAATAAGTAAATGATCTACTGTAATTTGAATTAACGCAGTAATAAAAGGAAGAAAAGAAAAACGAGCAATCGCTTTATATTCCTTTTGATATAAGTAATTCTTTGCTTTTTTAGATAAATATCCTGCTTTTATTGAAAGATAAAGGATATAAGCAAATAAAATTAAAAAATAGAATGGTAACAATTTGCCACGATGATAGTTTCCTGCTTGATCAATAACAAATAATCCATGTGTCCAATAAGAAACCAAAGAAGATCCTATAAAAAAAATAAGTGGAATAAAAGTAGGCACTAAGCGTTTTTTATGCTCAAAAACAGTTGAATGAAATGTTTTTTGAGCATAAATATACCAAGAACAAACAAGCATTGCTAGTGAACAAAAATAGAAGCTATTAAATATTCCACTTTGAATCTTATTAAAAGTAAGAAGATGTTTTACATTCATGATCCAAATTGCATCCATAAACAAATAAACACAAGCCCAAGCAATGGTATGATAAAAATAGTTCCTATGATCATTTTGTTCACGATTGATATACATTTGATATAAAATTCGAATCAATAACAATAAACAAAAAACATCCATTTCTAAACTCATTATTTCACTACTCATAATACACCTTCATTCATATCAACATAGCTTTATTATACACTATTTATCGATGTGAAAAAACACCATTATATGCTGTTTATTCGCCAAATGTAATCCCCATTTTTTTAGCACTCGAAACAACTTCACACTCAGGATCAACAAATTTTAATTTACCTGCTGTTTCACTTAAAGGAATCGCTTTGATTTCATTTTTATCAAAAACAACAAGTTTTCCAAAATCTTTGTTTAAAAGAAGATTTGCCCCATATACCCCAAAGCGTGTTGCCATAAAACGATCATAACTACAAGGATTTCCTCCTCTTTGAATATGTCCAGCTAACGCCACACGAATTTCATTAGGAATCAACTCTTGTAATTGTTCAGCGATTTCATAAGCAACCGAACGTCCTTGGCGACTTGCAACTTTTGCTTTGTATTTTTTCTTCGATAAAAGACTATCTTCTTCACTAATAGCTCCTTCTGCACAAGCAATGATTGTATATTCTTTTCCTGTTTTTTGATTTTCTTTGATTTTTTTTGCAACCACTTTAATATCATAAGGAATTTCTGGAAGTAAAATCGCATCCACTCCTGCTGCAATACCTGCCTGTAAGCAAATATGTCCTACTTTATGTCCCATGATTTCTACAACGAAAACGCGACTATGGCTTTTAGCGGTTGTTTCAATTTCATTTAAATAGTTTGTTGCAATATCCACCGCACTTTGAAAACCAAAAGTATAATCTGTACCCCATGTATCATTATCGATTGTTTTAGGGAGTCCTATCACATTTAAACCTTCTTGTGCTAACATGTTCGCCGATTTTAAAGAACCATTCCCCCCTAAAACCACAAGACAATCAAGTTTCAATTTCTTATATGTTTTTTTCATTGCTTCAACTTTGTCAAAACCATCTTCAATAACACGCATTTTTTTAAAAGGACAACGTGAAGAACCTAAAATCGTTCCACCAACATTTAAAATATCTTCAAAATCACTTAAAGACATCTTTTTATATTTTTCATACATCAATCCTTGATAACCTTTTAAAAAGCCAATAATTTCAATATCTTTTCTTTGTTGGTAAAGTGCTTTTACTAAACCACGCATTGTCGCATTAAGTGCTTGACAATCACCACCACTTGTAAGAATTCCAACTCTCATAAAACTCCTCCTATTTCACATCATTTTTAAAAAAGTATTCTTGACTATTCATTTCTCTATTTTTATTTTTTATACGTTTGTATTTACCATTATTTTCTAACGAACATGCTTTTACATTATCACGAAGCATACAATCAAACATTGTTAGTAACTTATGTTTTAATTTTTCATCTAATACAGGCGCTGCCACTTCAACACGTCTTTCAAGATTTCGTGTCATTAAATCAGCTGAAGAAATATAAACAGTTGGATTATTTTTACCAAAAATATAAATTCTAGAATGTTCTAAATATCTTCCAACAATTGATAGAACTCGAATATTTTCTGTTGCTCCTTCAACACCAGGAATAAGACAACAAATTCCCCTTACAACCATATCAATTTGAACCCCTGCTTGACTTGCTTCAATAAGCTTATCAATCATCTTTTTACTGGTTACCGAATTACATTTAAAGCCAATATAAGCTTCTTTTCCTTGTTTAGCAAGTTCGATTTGTTCATCGATATACTTAAAGATATGACTGATCATACAATGTGGTGCTACCATGAGTAAATCTGTATGATTTTCGGTTTCACCTAAACATAAATGATTAAAGACTCCATTAATTTCTTCTCCGATTTCATATTTAGAAGTCATTAATGATAAATCTGTATAAAGTTTTGATGTTTTTTCATTATAATTTCCCGTACCAATTTGACTAATATATTGAATTCCTTTTTCATTTTTATACGTGATTAAACATAATTTAGAATGCACTTTTAAACCATCTAAACCATAAATCACACGACATCCGGCCTCTTCTAAACGTTTCGACCAACCAATATTATTTTCTTCATCAAAACGCGCTCTTAATTCAACTAAAACAACAACTTCTTTTCCATTTTCTGCTGCTTTAATTAAAGATTTTACGATTTTAGAATTCTTTGCTACACGATAAAGTGTCATTTTAATACTTACCACATTTTTATCATTACTTGCTTCATCTAAAAGTCTTAAAAATGGTGACATAGATTCAAACGGATAAGAAAGTAATAAATCTCTTTTTAAGATTTGTTTAATCATTGGTACTCTATTTTCAACGAATGCATTATTTCTTGCTTCTAAACGTTTATAGAACATACTTGGACAAATATATCTTAAACGCTCTCTTAATTCACCTACAAAACCAAAATCAAGAGGTGAATTATTAATGAAAACTTGATTTTTCTTTAAATTCAAGAAATTCATCAACATAAGTACTTCAAGTTCGTCCAATCCTGGTGTCATCTCTAAACGCATTGGCGAAAGTTTTCTTCTTTGTTTAATCAAGTTTTCCATCATTTCTCGATAATCTTCATGCCCTTCTAATGAATGATCATCTTCATCAATATCCGCACTTCTTGTTACACGAATAAGCGCTTTTTCTTTTACAGTATATTTAGAAAAAATACGTGAAACAAAATGTAAAATAATATCTTCTACTAAAATAAATTTTTGTGGTTGACTTGGAAGTGCAATCAGTCTTTCATCCATCGCATTAGCACAAGAAATAATTCCCATTTTTCTTTTACCTTTTTTCGATTCAAGACGTACAACGACATACATTTCACGATTGTTGATAAATGGAAATGGTTGTCTTTTAGAAATAACTTGTGGTGAAATAAGTGGTAGTAATTCTCTTTCAAAATAATCAGCAAAATAACGGCGGTCTTCTTTGCTTTCAATATCTTTATATTTTATTACTGACCATCCTGATTGTCCAAGTTCCGACATCACATTTTCATAGATACGATCTTTCTTTTTATTAAGATAATGGACTTTTTTTAAACATGCTTTTAATTGTTCTAAACCCGTCATTCCTGTTTTATTGTCTTTGGAATCTGGATAAAATAACATTTGATCATAAAGTGATCCTATACGAACCATAAAAAACTCATCTAAATTTGTTTGATAAATTGAAATAAAGCTTAACTTTTCCGCAAGTGGTACTTGTGAATCTTTTGCTTGCATTAAAACACGATCGTTAAATTTAAGCCATGATAACTCTCTATTTTCTCGGCATACGTTCATTTTTATTCCCCCAATATATAATAATTTATACACTCTTTCTTATTTAATATAAAAACATTTTATACTTTCAACAATCTACCATCTATCAAGTTTATGTAAAATTCAAAAAAGAAGAATTATTTCTTCTTAATTTGTCGATTATAAAACTCATCTTCTGGCGCTGGTTTTCCAAAAAGATAACCTTGGATATAATCTGGATTTAATTTTTTGATTTCTTGAAGTTCTTCTTCCGTTTCAACACCTTCAATACATACATTCAATTTCAAAGAATGTGCCATTTCAATAATATAAATCAAAATACTTCTTTCATAATTTGAAGAAAGTGCTTTTTGGGTTAAAACACGATCTATTTTAATATAATGCGGTGTTAAATTGCTTAAACGATATGCATTTGAATAACCTGTTCCATAATCATCTAAAACAAGCGTAATTCCTTCTTCTTTTAATGATGACCAAAGTTTTTTATAATGATATGTATTTTCTAAATAACCTGATTCAGTAACCTCAATTCCTAACAAAGCAGGTTTTAAGTTATAATCTTTTAAAGCTTGTTTAATTTCATCTAAGATCCTACTTTTAATAATTTGTACATAGGACAAATTAACATTCACCTTAAATTCAGGAATAAATTCTTGCCACTTTTTACAACAAGCAACCGCTTGTCTTAAAATCCAACGACCAGTAGGAATAATTAAACCAGATTCTTCTAAAATAGGAATAAATTCTGCTGGTGAAACAAATTCAATTTGTTCATTTCTTTTCATTTTAAAACGCATTAAAGCTTCTGCACCTATAAGATTTCTTGTATGTATATCAATAATTGGTTGGTAATAAACATCAAAATTCTTAAAATTGTGATCAACTGCATTTTGTAATCCAACGCGAATTTCTCTTCTTCGAATGAATTGTTTATATTTATCTTGTGTAAAGAAATAACAACTATTCTTTCCTTTTTTCTTAGCTTCGTTTAAAGCAAATTCTGAATATTTAATAAGTGTATCATAGTCTTGCATCTCTTTATCAATCTCAACAATCCCTACTGAAATCGTGTAAACCATGCGATAGGCATTCTCTTCTAAAGCAACCTCAATTGATTTTTTTAATTCATCATAAAGTTCTAAGATATCTTCTTTTGAGTGATTTACTAAGTCCATAATCATAAAACGACCATTTCCTAATTCATAAATCTTTTGATTTTCATTGATACACGATTGCATACACCTAGAAAACTGTTTTAAAATTTCATCTCCACACTTTAAACCAAAACGCCCATTGATTTCTTCAAAATCATCAATACCAATTTGCATAAAATAACCTGTAATATTATTTTTACTTTTAGAAGAAACATACTCCTCTAAACTTGGTTCTCTTAAAAGTCCACTAATATTATCTGCTTTTTGTCTTTTTCCAATTTCATTAACACAACCAATAAGGTATAAAGGTTTATTAAATTCATCTAAAATCACATCACCTCGACAATTGATCCAAACTGGATTATGTTGTCGATCTAACCAACGATAATGTAAACTATGCTCAGTAATTTCTCCCGATTTAATTTTATTGAACTCATCAAATAATAAAGGAAGATCGTCTTCATAAACAAAATAGTTATGGGCTTTTGTTGCATCACAAAAATGATAACTCGGCAAACAAAAACGATTTACGGCATGTTTTGAAATACTATAATAATCATTTTGAATATCAAAAAGATATAAATAATCATCCATACTTCGATTAAATAATTGAATAG
Organism: Faecalibacillus intestinalis; assembly: GCF_003024685.1. Classification (GTDB taxonomy): domain Bacteria; phylum Bacillota_I; class Bacilli_A; order Erysipelotrichales; family Coprobacillaceae; genus Faecalibacillus; species Faecalibacillus intestinalis. The sequence continues at coordinate 106,179 of NZ_PYLQ01000005.1, forward strand.
CTTCTTCCAATTGTTCTCTTGAAAGATTTATTTTGTTTTTTTTCAAAATAGTTCCTCCTTATCCTTTTTTTCCTCTTTGTAAATGTTTTTCCTTTTTTCTTTCGTACATTAATGAATCCGCCAATCTAATGGTATGATTTAAATCAAAAGGACTATTATAGTCAAAGACACTTATTCCATAGGATAAACTGACATAATAAGGTAACTGGTATTTTTCATTAAAATATTGTGTTCTTTCTTGAATTAATGAATCAATATGAATAATAAAATCTTCATTTTTACAAGTAAACGCAATACCAAATTCATCGCCACCTAAGCGTCCAATAACAGCATGTGTTTGAAAAATATCATTTAGTATTTCACATACTATTTGAATTGCTTTATCTCCCTGGTCATGTCCAAATGTATCATTGATATATTTTAAATTATCTAAATCTCCTATAAAGAAATAAAGATTTTCAGAAACTTCTTTATATTCTTTATAAAGAAGTTTAATATTTTGAATCAGTCCTCGTCGATTATAAATATGAGTTAATTCATCTGTATTAGAAATACTATTTAGTTCTCTAACAATGGCATTGACATTTAAAGATATCCCAATTTGATTAGAAAGATATTCAAGTGTTTCTAAATCAAAATATGTACAATCCGTCACCAAAAAGCCATAAAAATTTTCATTAGAGTAAATGCTTGTAAGTATTTTATAAGGTTGCTTTGCAAGATTTAAAACATCTTTTAGTAACACATGTGTATTTTTAATAGGCTGTCTTTGGCCATTTTCTACATTTATAATTAATTCCATTGTTTTTGGCATGATAAATGGTCTAAATTCATAAGTCATAACAGGTGTTTCAAAAAGATAAAGCTGTGCATTATGAATACCTAGAGAAGGTATATTATCCGCAATAGCATAAATATCATCATTCAAAGATTCAAACAACATCCCTTTATTCACTTGTCCAATACTTCTCATTCTCCTTGTATAACGCTTTTCTTTTAACAAAAGAAGATAATTATAACTACTAATCATTTGTAAATAAATATATTGTTTAAAAGATTGGAGTTTTATTTTATCTTCCATGTTGAGGTAGTTTTCAGTATTTATTAAAAATGATAGACACAAAAAGAGTCTTTCTAAATCCAAATAACGAATATCATCTTCATTAAAAATCAAATTAATATAATCTCCTATTTGTTGATAAACGTAATGTTTCGTACAATCTTTTACCGAAAGATCCAATAAATAAGTAAAGAAACTCCATACAGTTTTTTGATAATTAGAACTATAAACCAATTTATTATCAAAAACATATTGTGTCATTCCTTGAGCTATATATTCATTACTTTCTTTTTCAGCTCTACAAAAAAGAATAAATTCACCAATTTCAGTTTCTTCATGGTTTTCACAATCAACAGAAAGACGAGGAATAAAATGGGCATCTATATATTGATTTTGTGCAGAACCATTTTTATAAAGATCATAGCCTTGTTTTATTCCTAAATAAGCAATAAAAGAAGCATCCGCATGACAAGAAGCAAGCGGTGGAACCATATGTGTTGATTCTGGTTTATCATCAAAACCAGACACCATAATATCTTTACCTACACGTTTCCCTATTTTTTCTAATTCACGATATAAATAATAAGCAATATCATCCGTCACGCACATAATTCCATCTAATTCAGGATTTTCTTGAAGCCATTTATTCATTAAATTCCCTGAATCAATATTATAACCAGGTGTCGATAAAATATACTTTTCTTCAAAAAGCATATCATGACTTGATAAGGCTTCTTGATAGCCTGCAAGTCTTTGCTTTGCAGTAACCCCACTATCATAACCAGTAATAATTCCAATATGTTGACAATGATTTTTTTCAATCATATAACTTACAGCATCATAAACAGCTTTTTTGTTATTATAGACAACAAAAGGATAATCTTTTATTTGTGAATTTAAAGTAACTACTGGTATATGAAAATATTTTGGAAAAGCCTCTCTTGTTTTTTGATCCGTACGACAAATACTTGAAGCGGGAATAACTAAAAAATCTAAATCTAAATAATTTGCAAAAGCATAGACATTTGCTTTTTGATAATCAGAAGATTGTACAAACTTTACATTTGGATCAACTGAACCACCAAAAAAGATAACAAGTTCTATTCCCAGTTCTTTACACGCTTCATTTGCTCCTCGGCATATTTCCATATTATAATCAGAGGCACTTGTAATCATAAGTCCTGCTTTAATTGAGTGTTCCATTTTTTCACCTCTTTTCATCAATTATAACACAAACCTATAAAAAAGATAAAAAAAAGACCAAATGGCCTTCAAATAAATTCCTACAAGTCTTGTGCAAATTTCAAAATGTTATTGTCAAAAAATTATTTAAGGAAGAAAACCTGTTCATGATTTGTCTATGATGTTTATTATATTTTTTCTTAAATAAAAATCAATTTATTCTTATCAAAAACAAAAATAAAAGAAATTATATTGTTAAAAAACTTAATTAACCATCTGACACATTTTTTGATTTAACACCGTTATTATCACTTTAAACCGAGGAGTATAATCTATCACTTTTTTAAAATATTATATACTTGTCTTAAAGAGGTGGATACTATGGCTAAAAATCAAAAAAGGATTCTTTAATTCCTTTAACTAGAAAATATGCAAATTTCATAAGTCATGATAAATAAGATACCATTCATACAATAAGTTATACATAGGTATTCATCTTGCTTACCCCTTTATCATCATATATGATTACACTAAAAAAATATCAAAAAAAGATGTGATTTTTAAAATCACACCTTATTCATCCTCTAATAAAACTTCTCCATTAGATTCAATTATTTCTTTATAACGATAATAAGAATCTTTTAATTTTCTTTCTAGCGTACCATGTCCATCATTAAAACGATCTACATAAACAAAACCATAACGTTTTTTCATTTCACCAGTACCTGCTGATACAACATCAATTGGTCCCCAATATAAATAACCTCGACAATCAACACCATCTTCAATAGCATCATTAACATTCTTTAAGTGTTCTTCAATATAATGAACTCTGAAATCATCATGAATTTCACCTTTTTCATCAATATTTTCATCTAAACCAACACCATTTTCTACAATTAATAATGGTAAATGATAACGATCATATAAAACATTTAAAGTATAACGTAATCCTACCGGATCAACAGCCCATCCCCAAGGTTGAGGTGCTTTATCTTTAAGATATGGATTATCACGGCATGTAAGTCCACCTGTATCTACTTTTAAGTTCACATCACGATCAAATGTTGTTGAACGATAATAACTAAATGATAAGAAATCAACTGTATTTTCTTTAATCAATTTTAATTCTTCATCACTAAATTCTACATTTACTTGATCTTCTTTCCATACTTTCTTTAAATAAGTTGGTACAATACCTAAGCAGAATGGATCTGCCATAAAGAAAATATTCATACGTTGAGCATCTAAAGTTCCAACAACATTTAAAGGATCACAGTTATATGGATAAGTAGCTACTGATGAAGCTGTCATCATACAGCCAATTTGGTAATCTTCACTAATTTCATGTCCTAATTGAACTGTTTTCGCATTTGCGACTAAGATATTATGATAAGCATCCCATTGATCTTGTTTTGTAGTTGAACCAATTGGATCACTAGGATCTTTAGGATCTTTAATTGTTAAAACCCCGCCAGCAACAAGCGGCATTCTAAATAACGCATTGACTTCATTAAATGTAAGCCAGAATTTAACTTTTCCTTTATAACGTGTAAAAACAGTTTTTACATAACGTAACCAAAAATCAATTAATTGAGGATTAGACCATCCACCATATTCAGTAATTAAATGTAATGGTGTTTCATAATGTGATAAAGTAATGACAGGTTCCATTCCTAATTCATTCATGCATGCAAACATATCATCATAATAAGCAAGACCTGCTTCATTTGGTTCAAGTTCATCCCCATTAGGGAAAATTCTTCCCCAAGCAATAGAAGTTCTAAAACTATTGAATCCCATACCTTTCATTAATTTTAAATCTTCACGGTAACGATGATACCCATCTACGGCATCATGTGATAAATAAACTTTATCAGAATTTAATTTCATTTCATATTTTTTCTTATCTTCATTCCATTGAATACCAGGATCTTTAGACATAATACCTACAAGTACATCTGTAACGTTTGGTTGTTTCCCATCTTCCAACCAAGCACCTTCATATTGGTTAGCAGCAATAGCGCCACCCCATAAAAAATCTTTTGGAAAACTCATTTTCTCTACCTCCGTTTTTCTAAATGTATTATAGCACTTAGTAAACAAGGAACTCTTTCATTTCATAATTTGAAAAAATAAGAATTATATTTAATTTTTTTAATCTATGATTTAAAATATTCTTCTATCTCTTTTTCTTCATCTTCAGGAATTTCTAAAAATTGAATTGCTTCTTTAAATGTCATTTGCAATTTTGTCATCATTTTTCTTACATATTCTATATTCTTTCTAATTCTCTCTTTTTGTGTCCCTTTTTTTGTCCCTTTTTCCAACGCTTCTAATTCGATAACTTCTCCTAAATTACACATATCTCTCATCCTTTCTTCAAATTCTTCATCATCCAAGCCATATCCTTTTATTACTTCATTCTTTTCTTGATAATTCAATGTATTATTCAATAATGCGCCTATAGGCATTAGTATTTCATCATAGCTTTCATACTTATCATTAGGACTATGTCCTTTGCTTAAGTATATCATAAGTTGTTCTTCTTTATCATAATTTTCTATTTTTTCTTCATAATTTACACTTAAATGATTTTCTGCTATTTTGAGTTGATTGATACAGCCATCTTTACTCTTTGTAGCTTGTGGCATGATCCAAAATGAATACACTTTTTTCATTCCATCATAATTTTCACTATCATATTCTCTTCCCCATTGACTGGAAATCATTCTTGAGCTATAAGCGATGCTTCTTGTGACAAGATGATATCCTGGACTTGTCTTGTTTTGAATTTCAATATTAATGTAGACTCTTTTGGTTGATTGATCTAGCTGTGGTAAATCGATATAGAAATAAATATCATAGCACATCAATCCTTCATCTTTGATAAAAGCTTCTTTATCCATTAAATGAAAATGAGGATTGACGATTTTATCACCAATACGGACTCCTTTAATTAGCTTTTTTATTTCATCTAATGAAAGATGTTTGGCTTCTTCAACAAAACAAGAAATGATTCTAGAAAGCATATAAGGATGTCCTATCAGCATTTTACAATACTGATCGTACATGATTGTTTTATTAGAGCTTGTTATAAGATTTAATTGTTGCATAAGTAGTTCCTCCTGCTATATATATCGTTTATTTTTTTACTTTTTTCTTCTTTTTTTGTTAAAAAAATAAAAAACTTGGAAATTTCATTCCAATAATCTACTTAATATTCTCATTTTGACAAAAAAAGAAGAATCAAAACGATTCTTCTAATATTTATAGAAACCTTCTCCTGAAGACATACCAAGTTTTCCTTCATCAATATATTTCTTTAACATCTTAGCCATACCTTTAAAATTATAAGGAGCTAAAAATGATGGAACCTTCAAATACATAGAAACAATATTATATGCAGTTGTAAGTCCTACTGTATCTAATATTTGGAAAGGTCCTTTAGGAGCACCTGTACCAAGTGTCCAAGCTTTATCAATACTTTCAGGATCACTTATACCATTTACATAAAGATCCATTCCTGAAAATAATAAAGGAACAAGCATAGAATTTAATAAATATCCTGATTTTTCTTTACGCACTGGTAAAGGAATCATACGTATTTCTTTAGCAAAATCCATAATCAAATCAAAATATTTTTGATCCGTTTGTTTTTGTGCCATGACTTCTGTCATATTATTTTTCCAAATACTATTTGCAAAATGTAATGATAAATATTTTTCTGGACGTTTTGTATATTTAGCGAACTTCGATGGTAATAATGTAGATGAATTCGTAACGATAACTGTCTTTTCAGGTAATAAATCTGCCATTTTTTTATAAATATCTATTTTTTGTTCTACATTTTCAGCCATTGATTCAATAATTAAATCGGCATCACTGACTGCTTTTTGTAAATCTAATTCTAATTTAATATTTTCATAGGCCTTATTAGCTTTTTCTAAACATTGTTCTTTATCAAAATCTTCATAATCACTAATACCCATGGCCCAATTTTGAGGTGTCTTTCCTTTATCGCTATCCATTAAAGTAATCGTAGCATGATAAACCTCTTTTAAATGATCTAATTTAGGCTGACATCTTCCTATACTTCCTTCACTTCTAAGCCAAATCGTTACATCAAAACCACAATAAGCTGCTTGATAAGCAATTTGACTTCCTAAAACGCCTCCACCAATAACAACAACATTTTTAATTTCCATAGATTCATCCTCCTACCTTTATTTTATCATTTTGTTAAATTATTCACAAAAGATTTTTTACTTTTAGTTTGAACTACATATAAAAAAGAACCCTATTTCTAGGATTCCTTTATACTATTCAGCTTTTGTTGAATTTACTTCTTCAAACATTTGAGGAATTGCATGTTTATCTTCTTTGTTTTTATATTTGAAGTAAACAACTGTTAATAATGAACATACTATTAAGATTCCTGCAAATACTGCAATTTCAACTGAAATTGAAGGAGCTGTCATACTAATTGTTTTTCTAAATCCATCTACACTATAAGTATATGGTACAAATTTATGAATAGCTTTGTAGATAGCTGGACCTGTATCTAATGGATAAGTACCAGCTGAACCACCTAAGTTAACAATCATGAATACAAGTAATAAGAAGTCACCAATAAATCCAGTTGTTAAACTTAACAACATAACGAGTGACATAAATGCCGCTGATACGAGAATTGCAAGTAAGTATGTTAAACCTAAATTAACAGGTTCAAATCCATTAATTAATCTTAAAGCAGTAACCATTACGATAGCTGCTAATGTAGAAACTGTATACATAACAGTTGCTTTACTTGCCCAATATTTCCATGCATTTTCAGCTTTTTTAATACCATGTCTAATTGGATACATTAAAGCAAATGCTAAGCATGTTACATATAAACCAACTGACATCATATAAGGAGCCATTGCATGACCGTTATTTTCAACTTTAGAAATTTCTTTATGACTTGTTTCAACAGGAGTAGCTACCATATCAGTAGTTTTATCTGTTGAATCAATCTTACTTTCTTCTGCACCAGATTTTAATGCACCATTTAAAGTAGTTACACCATCAGCTGCACTCTTAATTCCATCACCTAAAGTATCAGAACCAGCAGCCAACTTACTAGCACCATCACTAATTTGACCAGCACCATCAGATAATTGATTAGCACCATTCATTAATGTAGCATTATTACTTACTAATGTTGAAGTACCTGTAGCCAATTGATCAACACCACTTGTTAAAGCTGTAATTCCTTTAGTTAATTCAGGAACATTACTGTTTAATTTTGAAGTACCATCAGCTAAAGCAGTAGCACCACTTGTTAAAGCTGTATTGTTATCAGCAATTTGTGTTAAACCTTTTTGTAAACTATCCACACCAGCTGTATAAGCTTGAACACCTGCAACTAAAGCATCTTTAGAATCAACAGTTACTTGTTTAATATTTCCATCATTGTCAACAGTTACATATTTACCACCATTAACTTTTGCATTCACTTCATTTAATCCAGCTTGGACTGTTTGAGTTCCACTTACTAATCCTGTAGGAACTTTTGTACCATCTGTTAAAGTTCCACCATTAAGAGCTGCATCTAAATCATTTAAACTTGATTTAGTTGAACTAGATAATGTATTAATTGCTGTAGATGCACCTGTTGTATAAGTAGCAACCGAATCCATATATGAAGCTACACCGTCTTTATATTTATCTACAGGGAAATATTTTGTTAAACCATAAGCATCGATTTCTGCTCTTGACATTCCACTAGTTAATAATTTACTAGCAATTCCTTGTTTTTTAGCATCACCACTTGCATTTAATGTTTTAATTAATGTAGCATAATTATCTAATGATGTTTTTCCATCAGATAATTGAGTCAATGAATCTTGACTTGCTGCCATAGTTTTTTTGGAAGTTTCAAGATTTTCTTGTAATTTTTTTACACCATCAACTACTTGTTGATTTCCTACAACTAATTTTTCAGCACCTTCACCTAATGCTTTAACACCTGCATTTAATGCTGTGTTATTTTCAACCAATTGATTCGCACCAGCTAATGCTTGACTTACACCTGCTGTATAATCACTAACACCTTTATTTAATGCTTGAGCGCCAGTATTTAAATCACTTACACCACTAGCTAATGTAGGAGTAGCACTACCTAAAGTACCAACACCTGTTTTTAATTGGTAAATACCATTATTTACTGTAACGACACCATTTGTGTAATCTTTTAAACCTTTAGTTAAAGTATTTGTACCATCTTTAAATGTTAAAGAACTACTTGCTAATACTTTTAAGTTATCACTAATTGTTTTGTTACCATCTTCTAATTGAGTCATACCATCAGATAATTGTTGAGTACCATCGCTGGCTTCAGCAAATCCATCTGACATTGTTCCAATTGAAGTAAAGATTGTTTCAGCATATGTTTTTGTTACTGAAGCTGAAACTTCAGCTTTAATTTTTGCGATTGCTGAATCATCCATTTTTGATGCAACATAGTTTGTACCTGGATTTGTTGTATAATTTAAAACCATCTTTTTAGGATTTTTATCCAACAAAGTTGTTGCATTCTTTGAAAAATTACTTGGAATTGTAATGACCATATAATAGTCACCATCTTTTAGACCCTTATTTGCTTCTTTTGAATTTACAAAATGGAAATCTAATGAATCGTTGTCTTTTAATTTTTTGACTAATTGATCACCAACGTCTAATTTCTTATCGTTGTATTCAACTGCCTTATCTTTATTCACGACAGCGACAGGAAGATCTCCACTGTTACCATATGGATCCCACATAGATCCAAGGAAGACAACAGTGTAAATACTAGGAATAAGAATAAGAGCAACTAAAACAATTTGAATCCAATGATTTTTTAAAATGTTTTTCCACTCTTGCTTAATCATAAATATCCTTCTTTCTATCTTCTATAGACATTTTACATCCATAGATATATAATGTCTATAGAGTATTATAATTTTTTCAATATATTTGTCAATATTCTTACATACAAAATATAAAAAATTAGCTATAATAAAAAAAGGGAAGGGATTACAATGAGAATAAGAAAAAGTTTTGAACAAGCAATTTGTATTTTATTACTTATTGGAACAAGTGAAGGGCCATTAAAAAGTCATGAACTTAGTAAAAAGCTAGATGTTTCTGATTCATATTTAAAGAAAGTAACAAGACAATTGGTCGTTGCTGGTCTTATTACTTCTAAGGCAAGTAAATTAGGTGGTTTTATTTTAAATAAAAAAATGAATGATATATCATTTTTAGATATTTTTGAAGCAATTGAAGGCAAGGAAACTTTTATTGAAACAACGCATCTTGTTGATAAAGTCTTTGATCCTGCTTTAAATATACATCATACCGAAGATATCATTATGAATCATTTAAATGCTGCAGAGAATCAATACAAACAAAAGCTCAAAGAAATCAATCTTGGTGAGATTACAAATTATGTTCATCAAAATTCTATTTAAAAACAGGTTCAATTAGAACCTGTTTTTTAGTTTGAAATTAATTTTTTAAAATCATTTTTAATAAGTGGTTTTGAAAAATAAAATCCTTGTATAAAATCACAACCATGCTCTTTTAGAAAATCTAGTTGTTCTTTTGTTTCGACCCCTTCAGCAACAACCTTCATTTCTAAACGATGAATCATTTCAATTAATGAAGCAAGAATACTATCATTACTTTGGCTATAACCGATATTACGCACAAATCCCATATCAATTTTAATAATATCAAATTCAAAATCACGAATTGTACTTAATGATGAAACACCACTACCAAAATCATCCATCAAAATCATATTTCCTCTTTGATGCAATGTTGATAAAAAATCATTCGCATTTACTGATAATGAAGAATAAGCTGATTCTGTTACTTCATAATTAATATGTTGGTTTCTTTCATTTTCTAAAATAAGATTCATAATGTTTTGGTTCATTAAATCCATTCTTGATAAATTCATAGAAATCTTAATAGGTATATCTTGACATTCCTTTTCCAAAAACTCTTGAACACTTTGATAAACATATGTATCTAATATAGTGATATATCCACTTTCTTCCAAAGCAGGAATAAACTTACTTGGTAGAATCACTCCATTTGTTGGTGAATGCCATCTTACAAGGGCTTCGGCCGAAACAATTTTTTCTGTTTGAGCATCATAGATTGGTTGATAATAAACTTGAAATTCTTTGTTTTTGATTGCTTCATCTAATTGAATAAGTGACATACTTCTTTCTTCATGGTCACTTTTCATTTTTTCATTATAAACAGCATATGGTTTTAAATAACGATTAGAAATATAATTTTTAGCAAGTTTAGCACGATCACACATATCTGAAATATTAAGTGTTGTTTCGTGCGGAATAAGATAAATACCACATCTTCCATAAATATCCAGTGTAATTGATTCATAATGATATGTAAAATGTAAATACTTTATCAGTTTTTCATAATCTAAGTTTCGTTTATTAATTAATAATGTAAATTGATCAGCAACCATTCTTGCAACTAAAATAGGTTTTAAAAATGAATTTTGTAATTGAACAACTAAATCATTTAAAATCATATCTCCTATTTCATACCCATATAAATCATTAATAATTTTAAAATCAACAAGATTTAAATACATAATCGCAAATTCCTGTTGTGTATTTCTTTTAATAATTTCATTTGTTCTTCTAAAAAAGCCTTCTCTTGTATAAGTTTCTGTAACAGAATCTATTTCTAATTCTCTTGTCATATCATCAACAACACAAAGCATAATTTCTTTTTTTGATCAAACCAATAATATGAATAATGTACTACTTTATTTTCTAAATCAAAAACTTTAAAGGAATAATATCCTAAATATTTCATATTCTCTTCTAAGTTTTTTAATGATGTATTTTTAATAAATTGTTTTCTATATTTAGGAGCTATTTGATTTTGAGTAACTAAATCAATAACTTTTTGATAATCAATATAATTGTTTTCTTTTATTTCTTTTGTTGCATGATTTAATCTTAAATAAACATTTTGATGTAATATATCAATGAGTGCAATTGCTTGATAATCATTTTTATAAAGTACATTTTTTATTTGTTCATCTATATATTCTTCTGTATTATTACGCCAAAACATATATGCTTGTATATGATTATTAATTGGATTTTTAAAAACATGAACATTTAATTTACAATGTTGAATACATTGATTCCATAAAAAATAATGTTGGATACATTGATATGCTTGATTTGATTGATATTGTTTCAGTAAATGACTTCTTTGTAAAATATCTTGTAATTCATTAACTTCATCTATGTAAGGAATATGTTGATAAATATGTGTTTTTAACCAACTGTCATATTTGATTTTTTGATCATCAAAAAAGATTAAATTTAAATTTTGATCAACTTTAGCTAACATTGTATTATCTGTTAAATCAATACATATACCATATGCAACACTTTCTTTCTAAATTAAAAAATGAATTTGTTCTTGATAAAATTGTAATAACCTATCCATCAGATTTTTGTACTACTTAAAAAAATAACTCTTGTCTATACTTAATTATAGACCTTATTAAAAAAAATACAAATGCACTACAAATTAAATAATAAATCTAATAAAATTTCTTTTTAAAACAAAAGGATAGAAAATTAACTCTCTATCCTTATAAATTTTCTTTAATCATTTGGAAAAATAACTCGAGCATCTATTCTTGCCTTTGTTTGGACATCGCATACAGCAATACTCTTTTCTAACTGTTCATAACAATAATTTAAATCATTACTATTAATTGCTCGAATAAATTCTTTAAATTCTGGTATTAATCTTTCCAGCTATTATCAAATTTTTCTTCAATTCCATCATTTAAATGAAGAATAACTTCACCAACTATATTAGGTGGTAATGTTGATTTAATATACCCTTTTGTACCTTGAATCATACCACCATACATACCATGACTATCCTTTACCCCAACGCAACAAGCAATAAATGATGGATATTTTAAAACTAAAAGTCCACTTGTATCAATATTTTTTCGATGTTACTATAATATTTTGCTTCTACCAGTTTACCAAATAATCCCATTACATAATGCAAATTATAAAGACTCAAATCCATTAAAGTACCACCTACTTTTAATAAATCTTGACGAGTTTGGTAAATATCATCTACAAGGAGTGAAAAATGAGAATAACCAATTCTTTGATTAAAAGCAACATGTTACCTTCTTAGCTTTGAAAAAATTCTATAAACTGATTAGGCGCTAATTAAATATAAATAATGGTTATCTTTTCTAGTTTCTAGATTAATTTCAGCAAGTTCTTTCATTCTTATAGAAGAAGGAATTGAAGTTTTTCACGTAAATCTGCTTTCCCTTTTAATAATGAGTTTTTTGACTAATGATGATCCCAGTTATACCATATAGCAATTATGCATACACAATTCATCATACAATCATCAAACATAAAATCATAGCCATCATAAACTTTAACATGAGATTTATCTTAAAAAGTTCACTTTTCCATTTATAAGTGCAGCAGTTGTATAAAGTTGATCTTCTTTACAATAAAATAATTCTTTTATAAAACGACAATCTACATTAACAGTATCCAATAATTCCTCATTTTATAAAAACAAAACCATTAAAAGAATTATACCAAACAATAAAAATGAATAATAATGAGAAAATTTAGTTGGTATAATTCTTTAACCCTTCTATTTTTGTTTTTCTTCAATCTCTTTTAACATATCAATACGTACTTGATGTCTTCCACCTTCGTATTCACCTGATAACCATGCATCAACAATCATTTTTGCAAGTTCAATTCCAACAACTCTTGCTCCAAAAGCTAACATATTTGTATTGTTATGTTGTCTTGATAGAAGTGCACTATAAGGTTCACTACAAGTTACACAACGAATACCATTGACCTTATTAGCTGCTAATGAAATTCCTACACCTGTTCCACAAATAACAATCCCTTTATCAACTTCTCCACTGACAACTGCATTTGCTACCGCTTCACCAGATATAGGATAATTAAATCTTTCTGTGCTATCAGTTCCATAGTTAATTACTTCATAGCCATATTTTTCTTCGATATATTTTTTGATTTCTTTTTTGTATTCTACTGCTACATGATCATTTCCGATTCCAATTTTCATTTTTTATAAACCTCTTAATTCTTTTATAATTTCTTGATAACTTTTATCTTTTCCAAATAAAGCGCTTGTTCCTAGAATAAATCCTTTAACACCTATCTTTGATAACATTTCGATTTTTTCTGGAGAACATGCCCCATCAATCATGACATCATATCCACCATAATTCTTTGCTTCATCGACAAACTTTTTGAATTTTGGTGTAACAAAATCTAAATACTTTTGCCCTGCAAATCCTGGATTGACACTCATCAACATGACATAGTCACATAGATGTAATAAGTCTTTGACTGTTTCAAAAGATGTTCCTGGATTGATGGCTATTCCTGCTTTTGCCCCGGCATCTTTGATCATTTGTAAAGTTCTACAAGCATGTGGATCAATTTCAGGATGAATATAGATAATTTTTGCTCCTAAACTTGCAAATTTCTCAACATATTTAGATGGATTTTCAATCATCAAATGAACATCGCATGGTTTTATTGCTGTCTTACAGATATATTCGATATCTTGTAATCCCATTCCAAAGTTAGGAACGAAGCTTCCATCCATAACATCTAGATGGAAGATATCGATTCCTCCTTCTTCTAAATCTTTTATTTCTTTTTTTAGTGATGCAAAATTTGCACACATCATACTTGGACATAATAATTTTTCCATATTAGCTCAAATCTTCTCCGTTACTTTCTATGACTTTTTTATACCAATAAAATGAGTCTTTTTTATAACGATTAAACGTACCATTTCCTTCATCATCCATATCTACATAGATAAAACCGTATCGTTTAGTAATTTGACCACTTGATGCAGAAACAAGATCAATAGCGCTCCAAGTAGTATATCCAATCACATTTACTCCTTCAGTAATTGCTTGTTTCATAGAATTTATATGTTGTCTTAAATAATCAATACGATAAACATCATGAATTTTATAGTCATTGGTCAATACGTCTGTTGCGCCCAATCCATTTTCAATAATTAATAGAGGCATTTGATAGCGCCCATATAACTCATGTAATACATATTTTAAACCATCTGGATCCATTGCCCAATCCCATTCGCTATATTGTAAATATGGATTCCTATTGCCAATTGATAAGTTACCTTTTGCCATATCTTCATCAACTTTATGAACTGTTATACAGTTACTCATATAATAAGAAAAAGCAATAAAATCAACCTTTCCGTCCAATAAGTCTCTTTCATCTTGTTGTTTTATATCTAAAGTAATACCCAACTTATTCCAAATATTTTGAGCATAGTATGGATATTGACCACGAACTTGAACATCTGTTGTGTAGTAACACATATTTCTAAATGTTTCCTGACTTATTAAAACATCCTTAGGATCACATGTTAAAGGATAATATGCCAACGAACTAAACATACATCCTACTTGATTTAAAGAATTAATATCATGTGCAAGTTTTACAACTTTTGCACTTGCAACTAATTGGTAATGCAATTGACTAAAATTATTTTGTGATACTTCTCTTGGCAAATCATATGGTAAAAATGAAGGTATTGCTAAAGAATTAATTTCATTAAATGTCACCCAATATCTGACCAAATCTTTATATTCTTTAAAACACACCTTTGCAAATTGATAGAATTCCTCAATCATTTGACGATTACTCCATCCACCAAATTTTTCTTCTAAATAAACAGGGATATCATATTTATGTAAAGTTACTAAAGGTTCAATATCATACTTTTTACATTCTTTTAATACGTTATAATAGAATTCAACGCCCTTTTTATTAACCCCATTTTCATATCCTTTAGGGAATATCCTTGCCCATGAAATAGATAAATTCAATGTTTTTAATCCCATTTCACCAAATAAGGCAATATCTTCTTTGTATCGATGATAAAAATCTACAGCATTATGGTTAATATAATAATAATTATCATGCATATCATAATGGTAATTAGATGGTAATGTAGCAAAAAAAGGATATAATCCCTGATTTCCATTATCATCCACATATGTTTTCATGCGCATCCCAGATTGCGAACCAACAGTTCCATAATCTGATGCAATAGGGGTTTTTCCATCTAGATTCCACCCGCCCTCACATTGAGAAGCAGCGATATCTGAGCCCCATAAAAATTCTTTGGGAAATTTCATATTAATATCTCCTAACTATTTTCTAAATTTTTTTCTCCATATAAAATAAATGTAACAACAAATGCAACTATGCAACCAACAATAGTACCTGGAAATGAACGTACCAAGTTATTAACTCCACCGGATAATAGCGCAGTCCAACCAATAAAATTTGATGATGATAGAGCATATACACCTACGTTAAGCATACGATGTATTCCTCCTGCTATTGCCATACCTAAACATGGAGCTAACATCAATTTGAAATTTTTCATATATATACCAAATATACTTGGTTCCATTACTCCACCAACAATGGCAGAAATTGCACATTCTCTACAAGTTAATTTTGTTTTTTTATTTTTTGACTTAAAAGAAATCGCTAAATCTGTTACTGCAACAATCAAAAATTGACTAGCAAATTGAGCAGGAAGTAACGAATAGTTTACACCCGCTGTAAAAAGATCCATAACAAAAATTGCGCCTAATGCTTGATGTAATCCAAATGCAACAAATAATTCATATAATCCAGAAACAATAAATGCTACAAGTACTGGAGATACAGATTCTAACATTTGAATAGGTGAAGCAATAACATATCCTAATGAAGTTCCTAACGGTGTAATAACGTATAAACAAATCGGTAAACAAATTAACAATTCTAAAATTCCTACAAAAACAAATTTGAACATATCAGGAATAAATCTATTTAATATCTTTTCAATTTTTGACAATAGCCAAATTTCGATAATAACAGGAATAATTTGAGTATTTAATGTAATTGCCATTGGAGCTGCTCCAAATATATTTAAAGTTCCTTCACTTACTCCTGTCATCCAATCAGAACTTAACTGAATACAAATTAGTACTAATGCAAATATTGGTGAACATCCAAATTTTTTTGACGAAGTATAAGCAATAAGTACTGGAGCGAAAAATGTGATAGCATTTTGTGCAATTGTTAAATAATTGTAAATACTTGATTTTGTACTAACCAAATTTAAACAAGTAGGTCCAATTATCGAAGTAATTGCAGCGAACATCCCCATTGCAATAAACGCTCCTAAACAAGGAACAATACACTCTGTCATAGTTGTTAAAATATTTTTAAAAACGTCTTTAATATTCTTTTTTTTCTTAGGTACATCTAAATTTTCATTAATAGCATCACTAGCAATAAAATTTCCTTGTTTACAAACTTCGTCATAAACTCCATTTACTGCTGTACCAATAATAATTTGCAATTGTTCTCCAACCCACAATCTTCCATTAGTACCATCTAATTCATTTAATTCTTCATCTCTGACCAAACTTCGATCTTTGACATTAAAACGCAAACGTGTCATACAATGTTCACAAAACGAAATATTCTCTGCACCACCGACTAACATTAAAATGTTTGCAGCTAGTCCTGCATAATCTTTTTTTGTCATAATTTTTCCTCTCTCTTTCTTTTTTTATTTTATCAACATATTCGCGCGATTCTATGTTGTTAAAATCCATTAAAAAACCTCAGGCATTAAAAATTCTACAATAGCAAAATTTTATATACCTGAGGTCACGCCCACTACGCAAGGTAACGCCCTCTATCGATTGCTTAGACAATCTTCTCTTGTACACAATCTATTAACATGCAATATCAAATATATCTTTTCATCATCTGTTAAAACACATTTCATTGCATCTTCTAAATAAATAGTTATTTTTTCGACTATTCTATTAGTTTTTGGATAACATTTTATCAAAGTATCATACATTTCTGAGTTCTTTGAAAATATATATTTTCCTTTTTTTCCTCTTTTAAATAAATAATTCATATGTGAAACAAAACGTGAATAATTAAATCCATTCTTATCAATATTTATTTTTAAATATTGTTCTATAATTTTTATGATATCCTGTATCATATCTTCATTTCGTTTTTCTTCATTTCTACCAACAGATATTTCTGCATTAATGATATGCAAAGCTATCATTCCTGCTTCAACTTCTGGTAAAGATACGCTTAACATTTTATTAATTGTATGCAATCCAAACAGTCCTACAGCATATTCATTTTCATACAAGTGTTCTACATCTTTAAATATTGGTAAACTAATATCTATATTCTCTTCATACCTTTTTATTGCAAAATTAATATGATCTGCCAAAGTAAAAATAACATTAGGATTTATTGTTTTTTTCAAATGGCTTCTACAATAATCAATTATTTTGATAGAAACATCTAAAATGTCTTGAGAAATATGAGCTATCATATCTACATATTCAGTTTTAACTTTATAGTAAGTCCTATCTATTTTTGATAATTCAATTATATCATTATTTTTTTTCTTAAATCCTATTCCTTTTCCAAAAGCAACTACTTCATTTTCATTGTTATCTAAACATATAACAACATTATTATTAATGGTTCTGAGTACTCTCATAATATTACCTCTTTTATTAATTCTTTGTACATTCCATTATTACTGAGTCAGTCGTCACATCTGTTATATTACTTTTGAAAACTTTATATTCTGAATTAGTAACAACTATTGGTGTTGTTAAATCTATATTCCTTTCTTTCATAAATTGTCTATTTATTTTTAAAACTGGTGTTCCATGTTTTACCCTATCGCCTTCTTTTATTAAAAGTTCAAATCCCTTTCCTTCAAGTGATACAGTATCTAATCCTATATGCATTAAAATTTCTGCTTTATTATTTGCTTCAAATCCAATAGCATGTTTAGTCGAAGCAACCAATTTAACTTTCCCATCTAATGGCGCAAACAAAATATCTCCTTCAAATATTAATCCTACTCCTTCACCCATCATTTTCTTTGAAAAAACAGGATCTGGAACTTTTGATAAGTCTACAACTTTTCCATTTGCCGGTGCATATATTACACATTTTTTCTTTTTTAATACGTTAATCATATTCTTTCTCCTTATTATATAAATAAAAAACTCTTCAAAGGCAACATAATAAAGTATAAAAATACTTTTATTAGGTCAAGCCTCCAAAGAGTTACATTCCTAAATCACAAAGAAATACTAACATTCTATGATGTTTTTGTCAATATTTTGTTAAAATTTATATTAACTTTATATTTATATTATTCTCATTTTTTATTCAATATTTTAAATCATCACTAAATCTAATAAATGAATCCCATTTCCCTTTCCAAGTAAAATACCTTTTAAACAACGATTACATGTACATATTACTTGAATACCTTGAAACTGTTGTACATAATCATACATATATTTTTCTTGTATCTCTTTAGAATAATGAGATAAATGGTTATCTTTCAATTCTTTATTTTCATAGTGGAGCGTTCCACAATAGATAGAATTTTCTTTATTCTTTTCAATTTCAAGTACCTCAATATTCATTTTTTTTAAAAGACTTCTTACTGCTTGATGTATTTCTGGATGATTTCTATCTCTCCAACAATCTTGTAAATACATCTTTTGACCATGATAATCAGGAAATTTAAAATCATCTAATTGATCTAAATATTGCCATAAAGACATTGTATTAACTTGATTTTCTATTTGACCTCTACACGCTTGACAAACATAAATACCAATATCTTCTTCATTAAATTTTCTTTGATCAATTTTACAACATTTTGCAATATCCATCTTTTCTTTTAAATATTCTCTTACTTTTTTTGCTGTTTGTGGACTTGAAATAGCAAAATTACAACTTGGATAATAAATATACATTCTCTTTCCTCCTATATCATTTGAATAACAACCTCACTGATTCCTGCAAGAACCATAACTAAAATTGGATTCATTTTATATTTTCTAAGTAATATTAAACAAAGGATAAAAACAATAATTGCATGGTATCTTATATAAGAAATACCAATTAATGAATCTTTAAAAAATGAAGAAATCAAAATACTGATTCCACTAATCGCAATCATCGAAACAACCGCTGGTCTTAAATAAGAAAGAATTGTTTTCATTACTTTCATATCTTTATATTTTACATAAAAATAAGCAAGTAATGAAACAAGGATACATGAAGGTAAAATACAACCAAAAGTAGCAATAAGAGCACCAGGTAAATGAGCTACATATTGTCCAACAAATGTTGAAGAATTGACCGCAATGGGTCCTGGTGTCATTTGGGAAATCGTAATAAGATCCGTAAATGTATTCTGACTGATCCAATGATAGGTGGAGATTACTTGTTGACTAATAAGAGGTAATGCAGCATAACCACCCCCAAAGCTAAAGAGTCCTATTTGGAAAAATGCCCAAAATAATTGTAAATAAATCATGCTCTTTCCCTCCTTATAAATAGCTCAACAAATGCAAGTAAAATACATCCTAAAATAATGTACATAATGTTCACATTTAAAAAGTAATTTAAAACAAAAGCTCCTATCATAATTAAAATATTTCTTTCTTTATGTTCATCCATGACACTTAAGGCCATATCATAAACCACACTTACGATAATCGCTCCAATTCCAGCGCGCATCCCAAGAAGAATTGCACTGATGATTTTATTGGTAATAAATATTTTATAAAAATAAGCAATCACACTAATAATAACGATTGGTGGAATGATTGTGCCAATCACACAAACAATAATCCCTAAAATTCCTGCCATTTTATATCCTAAAACAATCGCTCCATTAACAGCTATTGCTCCTGGAGCACTTTGTGCAATCGCTACTAAATCCAACATTTCTTTTTCATCAATATAATGAAGTTGATCCACAAATCTTTCTTTTAATAAAGAAACAATCACATAACCTCCACCAAAAGTAAATGCTGATAAATAAAGTGTAGAGGTAAACAATTCCATTAATAATTTTCTTTTTTCCTTCATTTCTATCACCTATTTCATCTTAATACACATTGATTCATCTGTAAAATATTATATAATAATATTATACATAGGTATTTACCTATATAAGGAGGCATTATGACATTTAGACATCTAGAAATCTTTATGAGTGTTTATCAAAATCAAAGTATTACTAAAGCATCCAAAGAATTACACATTAGCCAACCTTCTGTTTCATTAGCTATTAAAGAATTAGAAGAAAAATATCAAACACCCTTATTTGATCGTATGAACCGTCAAATTTATCCTACAAAAAAAGCTCATCTTTTATATAATCATTCATTACAGATTCTTTCATCTCTTGAAAATATGGAAAATGAAATGTATGAAGATCATGTAGAAAATATTTCTTTTGGTTGTAGTGTCACTATGGCACAAGTTTTTTTACCTCAATTATTAAAAAAATTAAAAATGATTTACCCAACTATTCATTTTCATATTATCGTTAATAATCTTGAATATATAGAAAATTTACTTTTAAAAAATGAACTTGATTTTGCTTTAATTGAAACAACACCGCTTCATCAATTAAAAAAAATAGCCTTCTATCAAGATGAACTTGTTATTATTGTTCATCCAAAACATCCTTTATTAAAAGTAAAAGATTTAAAAGAACTAGAACATTATGATTATTATTCACGTGAAAAAGGAAGTTCTATTTATGAACTTGTTCATAGTTATTTTATAAGTCATGATTTAGATATTGTGCCAACTATTGAATGTACAAATCCTCATGCTTTAATTGAACTCGTTAAACAAAATGATGGCTTTTCGATACTTCCTTATTCTTTAGTTAAAGAATCAAAAGAAATAACTTATTTAAAAAATAATGATTTTCAAATACAAAGAACGTATCATATTGTCATGCACAAAGACAAAAAACTCCTTCCTCTCTATCAAGAAATATTTGAGCTTATTAAAAAGGAATAATGACCAAAAATCATTATTCCTTTTATTATTTAGCTTTAATTGCCCAACGCATTTTTGTTGATTTAGCTCTTGAATTTCGATG
The DNA here is from genome assembly GCF_003024685.1 of Faecalibacillus intestinalis. Lineage (GTDB taxonomy): Bacteria > Bacillota_I > Bacilli_A > Erysipelotrichales > Coprobacillaceae > Faecalibacillus > Faecalibacillus intestinalis. The sequence continues at coordinate 127,579 of NZ_PYLQ01000005.1, forward strand.
ACATTCTTCTTTAGTAGGTCGTATTACATTTCGACATACATCTTCATAAACACCACTATTTTTCATTTCTTTAAAAGTCTTTTTAACAATACGATCTTCACCTGAATGGAAAGTTAAAATAGCTACTCTTCCTCCTGGTTTTAAAATATGAGGTAGTTTTTCAACAAATTCATATAAAACTTCAAATTCTTGATTGACTTCTATTCTTAAAGCTTGAAAAACTCGAGCTGCTGTTTTATTAACAATATCTTTTCTATTTTTATCTTCAATAAAATTTAATGTCTTATCAATGATTTTATAAAGTTGACGTGTTGTTTCTACTTCCATTCCTGAACGAATAAAAGAATATATGTTTTTAGCTAAAATATCAGCATAAGGTTCATCAGAGTTTTCTAATAAAATATTTTCTAAATCTTCTCTAGATAACTCTTTTAATATCTGAGAAGCGGGTCTTCCAGCTTTAGGATTTAATCTTAAATCTAAAGGTCCATCTTTTTTATAAGAAAAACCTCTTTCTGGATTATCAATTTGCATTGATGATACACCTAAATCAGCCAATACAAAATCAAACTTTCCATATTTTTCACTTACTTCATCGATATTTCTAAAATTCGTTAAGACCGATGTAAAAATATTTTCATCAAATCCTTTATTTCTTAATCTTTGTGTTGTTTTTTCAATTTCAATTGAATCAATATCTAATCCATAAACGTGACCTTGACCTTCTAATTTTTCTAACATTTTAGAAGTATGTCCACCATAACCTAATGTACAATCTAAACCAACTTGTCCTGGTTGAATATCTAAAAACTCTAATATTTCATCTACCATAATAGAAATATGCATTCCTGCAGGTGTACTTCCTTTAGAAATTACTTTTTCAATCGTTTCAGGATACATTTCTGGATCTAATTCTTTATATTTTTCTTCAAAATTTCTAGGATGTGTCCCTTTATATCTTTTTCTTCTTTTATGTATTTGTTCACTCATAATTATTCCTCATCTCTTTACTCTTTATAATATAACGAATAATCTTTTAAGAAACAATAGAAAGATAACAGACTTATTATTAGCAGTAGTAAAAATATTTTTTCTATTTTGGATATATAAAAAATAAGTTTTTATTCTATTGGTTGTTGATAAAAACCGCCATAAAAATTTTCAGTTTTTATAACATTAACTATTAAATCAGGATCCACATCTTTCATTAAGTCTATAATATCTTGGACTTCATAACTTGAAACCACTGTATGTAATAAATTCATTGGCTGTTTTGAATATCCTCCAATAGCCTCAACACAAGAAATACCATGACGATAATATTGGATATAGGCCTCTACAATTTCTTTTGATTTTTTTGTTGTTATTTGTAATGTTACACGTTCATAACGATGGTAAAAAGAATCGATTGTTTTTGTTGAAATAAATTGAAATAAAATAGAATATCCTGCATGGATCCAACCAAACATTGATCCAAATATCATAAGAATTAAAGTATTAAAAACAAAAACATATTCCCATATAGATTTACCCTTTTTATTAGAAATATAGAGAGCAATAAAATCTGTCCCTCCAGTGGAAGCATTTCCTCTAAGTACAAGAACTGCCATTAATCCATAGGAAACTCCCCCAAAAGTAATATTTAATAAAATATCATTAAATAAAGGTTGAAATTGACACACTTTTAAAAACAAACTCGCTAAAAATACTTGTAGTAATGAAAAAAGTGTAAATCTAGGGCTAATATTTTTATAGCATAAAATAGCAACCGGTACATTTAAAACAATCATGCCTAATGATGTTGAAAACGAAAAGCCAAAATAAGTAGAAGTAATTTTCTCAATAAGAATAGCTACCCCTGTAAATCCACTTGATAATAAATTTGCAGGTTGAATAAAGACTTGAATGACATACGCTTGACTTAACGCAGAAATCAAAACACAAAGAAACGTTACCAATGTTCTTGCTTTTTTATTTTTATTTAGTTTTTTTATCATATACTTTTCACAATTTTTTCAACTAATTCCTTAGAGACAACATCATAATCATTTTCATGAGGAACAGGGGCATAAGCATAAGAGACCTCATGTCTGTGTGTTGTTGCATCATTGATCCAGTCTTTACAAGAACTATGAACTTGATAAATTCCTGTATACTTCATCATTTCTTTGGCGTTACTTGCATTCATGCCACTTCCTGCAAGAATTTCAATTTGACTTCCATATTTTTCTTGTAAATTTTTAATTAGATCTTTTCCATCCATTGCTTTAGGTTTTAACCCACTTGTAAGAATACGATCCACTCCTAATTCAATTAATAATTCTATCGAAGTATAGGGATCTTCAACACAATCAAATGCACGATGAAAAACAACTTCTCCTTGATAACTTTTTATGATTTCTATCATTTCTTTTGTTTGTTTAATACAAATAGAACCATCTTTATTTAAACAACCAAAAGCTATTCCATCGGCTCCATTTTCTAATAAAGACTTTGCATCTTCTTTCATCACTTCAAATTCAATCTCGTTATAACAAAATCCTGCTCCTCTTGGTCTTACCATCGTAATTACTTTTAAGTTTGTATTCTTTTTTGTAAGTTTTAAAGTTGCTAGAGATGGTGTTAAACCGCCTAAATGTAAAGCATTATTAAGTTCAATGCGTTTTGCTCCACCATGATAAGCATTTAAAGCATCTTCATAACTTCCACAACATATTTCGATTATTCTTTCCATACTCTCTCCTATAACATTCCTAAATAATAAATTCCTAATGCATATATTTTTGCATTTGTATTCAAATCCTCAATTTTCATCCATTCATTTGGTTGATGTCCAATACCTTTTTGACCCGGAAAACTTGGACCAAAAGGAACAATATGAGGCATTAATTTAGCGTAAGTTCCTCCTGTAGTGGTAACAGGTGTTCCATCTAAATGCGTTATTTTTTCATAAGCCTTAGACAACAAAGAAACCATTGGGCAATCTTTTTCAAATTTTACAGGAAAATAATGTTGAACACATGTTACTTCCATGTTTTTTGCTTTTTCTCTAATTGTTTCAACAATTGTTTCTAGCGTCATATTTGCAGGATAAGAAAATGTGACCGAAAAAACAAGTTTACTTTTTTCATGTTTCAATACAAAATTACGCATTTCATTTATACCAAATTCTTCATCTTTAAAATCTAAACCGAGTTTTTCTGCATTCGTATTAGCATTTAAAAAATAGTTATTAATAAACAAAAAAAATTCATCAACTTGTTTTTCTTTAGCACTTATTTCAATAACAGCTCTTCCTCTTTCTGCATAAACCACAGGATACTTACAGTCCGGTGTCCACCCCATGACTGGCGGCTTTTCATGTTTTAAATAATACTCTAAATCTTTAAATCCAGTTTCTTCATCACAGCCAAAAATAATTCTTACAGGCTTATGAAGTTTAATATTTAGTTCTTTAATCGCATATAATGCATACAAGCATGTCATAATTGGACCCTTATTATCTAATATTCCTCGTGAATAAATATATCCATCTTCTTCATACGCACTAAATGGGGGATGTTTCCAACCTAAACCTGTAGGTACAACATCTAAATGTCCAATAATGCCAATATAATCTTCACCTTTACCATATTGTGCATATCCTATATAATGATCTAAATTTTTTGTTTCAAACCCCAAAGATTGAGCAATTTCTAAAACCTTGTCAAGTGTTAAAGCAATATCTTTACCAAAAGGTGCCCCTTGTTGAAAAGTTCCTTCAACACTTGGCATTTTTACAATCGTTTTAATATCCTCAATCATTCTTAAAGAAAGCATATCTATTTTTTTTATAATTTCTTCTTCCATACTATTTTTCCTCTAAAGGTGCCATCCTTGTTTTCATATAATGATCAAGCCATTCTTGACTTGCAACTTCATGAATACATTTTCCATCTTTATTTTTTGTAAGATAAACAATTGGTTCTTGATTTTCCGTTGCCACCGCAAATGAAAATCCTTCAATATTAGTTGCAACTCCCCATTCTCCTTTATTATTCATTGCAATTAACGATAGATCCCCTGCATGACCTCTTCTTTCTTTTAAACGATGATCAAGTTGATTAACTGCTTTTTCGCAAGCTGCTTGGGGGTGCATACCTTCTGCCATTAAGCGAACGATTTCATAAGAAATACATCCTTTCATTAGATCTTCTCCCAATCCAGTTGCTGAAGCTCCACCTACACTTGAATCAACATAAAATCCTGAACCCGCTATTGGTGAATCTCCAACACGTCCTTTTTTCTTCATAAATAAACCACTTGTTGAAGTTGCTGATGTCATTTTCCCTTGTTGGTCAAGACATACCATACCAACTGTATCATGTCCTGCATAAGGTTTTATTTCTTGTTCACGGACTTCTTTCACTCTATTTCTATAATGAATTTTAGCGCGGTCTGTAAGCATATTTTTACGTTCAAAGCCTTCTTTATGAGCAAATTTTTCAGCCCCTTCTCCAACTAAAATATTATTTACTTTTTCTTTAGATAAGCGTCTAGCAATTGATACCGGATTTGCAAAATCTTTAATAGCCGCAACTGCTCCAATACTTAATGTATTTCCATCCATATAAGCTGCATCTAACTCTACTTCCATTTCTTCATTAGGAAGTCCTCCATAACCAACTGATTTATAATAAGGAAAATCTTCAACTGCTTTTATTGCTGTTTCTATTGCATCTCCTGCATCTCCTTTTTCTTGTAAAATATGGCTTGCTTCACTAATTCCTTCAACAGCCATACGCCATGTTGCTATTATTCCCCACATTTTCTTTCCTCCTAGTAGAAAGGATGCTAAACAGCATCCTAAAAACAAAATTTTTCTTTAATTTCTTCAATTTCTTTTTCTTGGTAAAGAGCCTTTGCAAGAACACACATTCCCTCTAAAGACTCATTTAAACCTATACCACCCTTTTTAGGTGTTTTAATAATACATAATTTATCTTTATATTCGTTAATCGTTTCTTGATTATCATCTGACATGGCCGCAATTGCTTTAGAAGATGTATTTTGATTAATATCGTAAGCAATTCTTGCTGCCATTTTTCCATAATTCAAATAATTAAAACAAGGACCACACATTACAACATCAGGTTTTAATTTATTCACCATTGCGCATAATTTTCGACTTACTTCGTCAGGATTTTTTAGATACGTCCCGTCTCCACAATAAAGACATGCCACGACTTTTCCATCTACTTTCTTTAAAAATGGTTCCATCATAACTGCCGGACCAACAGCTTCCTTTTTTGCTCCTAAAGGAATATCATGATCGTCTTTAATACCAGCGCCTGATTGAATTTGGTCATAAATCATGATTATTTTCATAAATTTTCATCTCCTACAAATCATCAAATGAAAGATCATCTAATGAAATATCATCCTCTTCTTCTTCATCATTTTGCATATTATTTTCTTCTTCAAGATATTGTTTATCCATTATTTTAATAAATGGCATATAGATAAAAATTCCTAAAATTAATAACAACACTTGTAAAAGAGCTCCTGCCCAATTTGTTGCAAGGAAACCAGAAATAACAATTGGTGTTGTCCAAGGAATATTAATTCCAGAACAAATTGGTACTAAATTCATAGCCATTGCAAAATATGAAATAACAATATTCACTGTTGGAACTAATACAAAAGGTATTAATAATGTTGGATTCAATACAATTGGTAATCCAAAAACAATTGGTTCATTAATTCCAAAAATACCAGGAACAAAAGAGAGTTTACCTAAATTTGTAATACGTTTTGATTTACAGAATAAAAGCATCGCAATAACTAATGATAAAGTAGATCCTGCTCCACCAAAAGTAGCAAATAAATCTTGGAATTGTTGGCAAATAATATGATGTTCACCAGCAATATTTCCTGCTGATAATGTTTGTAAAATTGGATTGAATACGGCACCAACAACCGAACCACCATTTACTCCAAAGAACCAAAATAAATGTAAGAAAATATAAGCAACAACCATTGCTCCTAATGTATCTCCTAAATTTAATAATGGTGTTTGTAAAAATTCAAAAATAATTTGGAATACATTTGTACCTAAAAAACCAAATAATAAGTTAATTGTAAAGAATACGATCATTACCATCGCCGCTGGAATTAATGCAGCAAATGATTCTTCAACTGTAGGTGGAACACCTGCTGGCATTTTAATTGTCCAACCTTTACGTTCCACATATGTATAAATATGGACTGATAAAAAAGCACACATAATTCCGACAAAAATACCCTTTGATCCTACCCAACCTAAAGGAATACCACTTAAACTTACATCAACTGCTTTACCTGCCACATCAACACTACCGCTAACTGAATATGGCATAATTAAAAACCATGAAACAACGGCAACGGCTGCACCAAATATCTTATTTGTATTCATTTTTCCAGCAAAGGAATACGCTATACCAATTACAGCAAAGATTGCCATAATATCAAAAGTAGCCCCTGCTGGTTTTGAAATAAAAGATGCTAATGTCTGTCCTGTTGAAGAATTAACCACAGTTGTTTCTAAAAAATTAATCCAACCTTGAATTGGAAAGTTCGCTATCAATAAGAAGATAGAACCTCCAATTAATAATGGAGTTGAAACAAGAAAACCATCACGAATTGACATGAGGTACTTATTTCTCCCAATCGCCTCCGCTAGAGGCATTAGTATTTTTTCAAGTTTTTTCATCATAAGACTTGTCCTCTTTCTATTTTTTATTTGATTTAATCAGTTTAATTGCTGATTTTAACACTTTTTCACCATTCATCATACCGTAATCCGCTTGATCAATGACCGCAATAGGAATACCTGTATTTCCAAATTGTTCAACTGTTTCTTCATACATATATTTCACTTGTGGACCTAGTAAAATACAATCAGGGGTATCTTTTTCTATAATTTCTTCAAGTTTATTGTGTGAAAAAGCTGCCACTTTAATAGGCAAATTGTGTGCATTAGCGACACTTTGCATATTACTCGCTAACATACTTGTTGACATTCCTGCACTACAAAATAAATAAATTTTTTTCATTCTCCTTCTCCCTTCTTATTTTTCTAACGAATAAAGACGTTGGTTCAATTTTATAATTTCAAGAGCCATCATTTTAATTGTTTCAGCAGACATAAGTTGATCTTCTGCATGCATCAATAAAATATTTGGTACAACTTTTTCACCATTTGCTTCTTTTTGTATCAAACCTGCATGTGCTTCATGCCCTTTTACAAATTCCTGATCTCCCTCTTTTATTTTTGCTTTAGCTAAATCAAAATCACCTTTTTCAGCAATTTTCATTGCTTCAATATAAGATGATTTTGCTACACCTACCGCAGAAATAATTTGAAAACTAACTAACTCTAAATTGTCCATTTTTGTTCCTCCAATATCTTTACATCTATTATTATAAATATTTCTTTATCTTTAGGCTGATAGAGACGTTTCCTAGCAATAGGAAATCAAACACTTACAACCTTTGTATTTCCTATATAGTCATGTATTGCACGATGTTCCTTGGTAAAAATAATCATCAACGTACTTATTCCTCCCACAACAAACCCAACATACATCATCATTGAAACAATATTTACGTGTATGCATAAAGAAACAAGTTGATGCCACAATGCACTTGCACTCACAAAAATACCTTCAATTACAATCATTCCTAAACCTTGTCTTAAAACCAATGATTTTAACGATACTTCTTGATTATTATTTTGAATAATTTTAACTTTACATATTCGTTTTCCTACAGTCTGTCCTTTATAAATAAAGAAAGGAATATAAATGTAGTAAAACAAGGCAAAAATTACTCCTATAATCCCCGCAATAAATCCATAAGGTTGTTGAATTTTTAATAAATTTTGTTTTAACATTGTTCCATACAATTTTTGTGAAACCACAGCAATTGGAAAAGCAGCACAAAGTGCTCCTAAATACCAATCAATAAAATAACTAAGCACTCTTCTTGTTAAAGGTGCATTTATATATATATTTCTTTTTGTCATCTTCATTAGCTCCTAAGCGATAATTTCTTTCATAAATTCTTCATAATTATTTACTTCTAATAATTGTTCAAATTTCTTTGAATTAGCGACAATACTTGATAACCAATCAAAAAATATTTTTAATAAATGATTATCTGTTTCTCTAATTCCCAATAAAATAATAAATTTCACATCAAATTCTCCCCATTTCACACTTCTATCTAAAATCAATACAGAAATACATGATTTTTTGGTAGATACTTCTATAGAATGTGGAACAGCAAAACCATACATAAATGAGGTTGCTGAGACTGCTTCTCTTTTAAAAACATCTTCTTTGTATGCTTTTGTAGCTAAATCATTATCTATCAATTCATCACATAAATAATTTAAAATTTCTGTTGTATCATGAAATGTTTGATGTACATGAAATAAATTTTCTTTAATAAGTTTTTTTAACATCTTCACCACATCATTGTGATAAAGCTTATTATCTAATTCATTAAGAAGCTGAAATACTTTACTTTCATCTTCGTTATTTACAAATAAAGTTATTTGAAGAGTTGGTATGTCAAGTTGATGTTTTAAGGGAACTGTTGTTAAAATGAAATCTGGTTGACATTGTTCAACCTGCAATTCTTCAAAAAAATGAAATATCTCAAGAATTTCCATTCTCTCCCCAAATCTATTTTTTAATTTTTCTACACAAGGTATAGATAACATTTGATTGTGAGGAATGATGACTATTCCCCGATGACGATACATACTTTGGCTTCTTTCATAAGCTGCTCCCAAATGCAAAGCAAGAAATGCCAGCTCGTTTTCGTTAATAGTGTATCCTGTGCATTCAGTAATAACCTCACCAGAATGTACTGCCATTTCAAAAACCAAAGGGTATTTTCTTTTAATTTCCTTTAAATAAAGGTTTGTAACTTTAACATTGTTCACTTGTCTTTCCAATAAAGACTGTAAATGTGTAATTAATCCAAGTTTTAAATCATAATCATTTGAAAGATCTATACCAAAATATTCCTTTATTTTATCTATAATTGTATAAAAAATATATTTCAAATTTTCACTTTCTTTTCTATTTCTATTATAGAATTTTCCACTTTTCCCCAATAAAAGATACGAAAATAAAACCACTTCATCTTCAATAACGGGTATATGTATCACTTGCGAAACTTTTGAGAAAAAATCTTTCGCCACCTTATATTCTAAACTATCCTTCAGTTTTTCATTATAAGTTTTATCTTCAATATAGTTATGATTAATAATTCTTTCTATTGAAACACCTGCATGTATCATAATCATAGGAAAACTCACATCTCTAATATAGTAATCATTCATTTCACAAACTTCTTCTAATATATCTTTAACTTCTAATAAATCAAAATTTTCCCATAAATCAGCAATAGAATTTAAATTCATAAAATTCCCTTTAGTTTCTTCTGTCAGCAAATCTTTGTAAAGTTTTCTTTTATCTGCTTCATCTCCTACTAGATAAATTGTATTTTTATTACGAACAATTTTTAAACTTGAATAACTACTAATCATTCTTCTAATTTTCTTTAAATCATTATCTATCGAATATCCACTAATAAAAACTCGATCTTGCAATTGAATTAAGTTAATTTCACTTTCTTTAAACAATAATTCCTGTATTAACCAAACACATCTTTCATGTGATGTTTGTGGAATAATTTCCTTGGGTTCAATATCTTGTTTTGATAAAAGTGTTTGATCAATATGATAACCTTTCCTTTTATCAGCACTAATTAACAAACAATCGTAAAATTGATTAATATGCTCTATATCATTACGTATTGTACGATCTGTAACATTTAGAATATGCGCCATCTCTTTTCCAGTAATCCATTTTTTATCATTCAATAGATCAATTACATGCATTTGTCGATCATTTAACATATCTTTTTTCCTCCATTTATTATCATTATAACAGTAATTTTTTTTACACAACATTAATTATGTTTCCTAATTGTTAGGAAATAAAAAAACAAGGTTTCCCTTGTTAATCTTTAAAAGTATATCCTACACCTACTTCTGTGACAATAAAACGAGGATGATTCGTATCTTTTTCTATTTTTCGACGAAGAGTAGCCATAAATACTCTTAATGCATTTTGATTAGAATGATCTTGATAACCCCAGATTTCTTTTTGAATGTAATTATGTGTTAATACTTTACCACGATGTTCAATTAAAAGCTTTAAAAGATTAAATTCAATCGGTGTTAAATGAATTTCTTCTTGATCTATTAATACCTTTCTAGAAATAAAATCAACCTCTAAATAATCCTTTTGATATTTCTTTATTTCTTCATCTTCTTTTTTAGATAATCTTTTAGCTACTCTAATTCTAGCTAAAAGCTCTCCCATATAAAATGGTTTTACAACATAATCATTTGCTCCTAAATCAAGTGCTTTGATTTTTTCTTGTTCTTCTAATCGTGCAGAAACAACAATAATAGGTTTTGAAGAAATTTTCCTAATTTCTTGAATTACTTCAAGACCATCAATATCTGGTAAACCTAAATCTAAAATAACGATATCAGGTTGATGACTATAAAAAAGACTTAATGCTTCATGACCCTTTGTTGTCATTAATATACGATATCCTTCTTGTTCAAAAGACATTTGCAGAAAATGAGAAATATATGGATCATCTTCTACAATCATAATTAAATCATTCATTATACATTCAACTCCTTATCACTAGGAATAGTAAAAATAAAACATGCTCCATCTGTTTCATCCTTAGCCCAAATTTTTCCACCATGAGCTTGAATAATTGCTTTACAAATAGCTAATCCTAAACCAATTCCTTTTTGACTATCATTAGAAACATTGGTATCTGTTACAAATTCTTCAAAAATATGATCTAAAATATTTTTAGAAATTCCAGATCCTGTATCTTTAATCATAAATTGTACTTCATCTTCTAATTTCTTTACATGAATCGTAATTTGATCTTTTTCTTTTGTATACTTGATTGCATTATTTAAAATATTAATAAATACTTGAACCATTAATTTACCATCTACATTAATAAATAATAAATCTTGAGGTACATCTACAACCACATTTCTTTTTTCTAATTCAGGTAAATGTTGTATTGCTTCATAAATCAAATCATCTACAACTTCTAAATTTTTATGTAAGACTAAATTTCCACTTTCTATTTTAGACATGTTTAAAATATTTTCAACGATTTGAGTAAGCCAATGTGCTTGATCATGTATGTCTTTTGCAAGTGAATAAATATCCTCATTTGTAAGATGATCTTGATTCATCATGAGTTGACTTGCTCCAACGATTCCTGTAAGTGGTGTTCTTAAATCATGTGAGATACTTCTTAACATACTGTTAAGCATATGTTCTCTTTCCATCGCTACCTTTATTTTTTCTTGTTCTAAATAAGTAAGTTCTCTTTCTAAAGCATTTCCTAATTGGTTAGCAGCTGCTTTAATGATAATCATTTGATCTTCATTGAGTCCTTGATGACTTAATATTTCAATACTTCCTAAAACTCGATTCATTCCTATAATAGGAATTACATTTTTACTTTCTTCTTTTATTTCCAAGGAAATATTTGTTTTTATTTGAATACTTTCTTCAATATATTGATTTCCTTTTAATAAAATATATTCGATCCCTGAAACGTTCAATAATCTTTCTGATAAGCTATATAATTGTTTAGAAATACCTTCATTCTTTTTAGAAATAAGAATTTGTTTTTGAAAACGATCCGTTAAACTACAAGCAATAACAGAAGTCATCAAAAAGAAAAGAATAAGCATAAAATCATTAGGATCACTAATATGAAAATCGTAGTTAGGGTCAATATATAAAAAGTTAAAACATAATACACTAACAATAGATGCTAATAAACCATAAAAATATCCTTTAGTAAATGTAGAAATTAATAAAACTCCTACAATAAATACCATTAAAATATTTTCTTTCCTAATTCCCATTGAATTTAAAGTAAGTGAACAAAATAATTCAATCGAAATAATAATACCAAAATAAACTAAATACCTTAATTTTTCTTTCATCAAATCACCAAGATCATCATGACATACATTTTAGAATCATATCAACATCTTTTTTCTTTCCTATAACTAAAAGATGATCTTCTACATTAAAAACATAATCTACCGAAGGTAAAAAATCTGTTTTATTATCTTTTTTGATTCCTATGATATAAATATGAAAAGCTGCTCGAATATTAATTTGTTTAATTGTTTTTCCTAACCATTGACGTAATGCAGGAATTTCATAAATAGAATATTCATTATCCAATTCAACATAATCATACAAATTATCATTACTTACACGCACTGCTAATTTTTCAGCACTGTCACGATTAGGATAAATAACCTCATCCGCCCCATTTTTTAATAAAAATTTAGCGTGTATATCTCTTGTTGCTTGAGAAATAACATACTTGGCTCCTAATTCTTTGAGCAAACTTGTAATTTCCAAACTACTTTGGAAATTTGTTCCAATACAAACAAAACAAATATCAAAATTGGAAACACCAAAACTTTGTAAAACATCTTCGTTTGTACAGTCTCCTATTTTAATATTAGAAATTTCTCTTGTAAGATCTTCTAAACGTGATTCATCTTTATCTACAATCATAATTTCATTTCCTAATGCGTTCATATTTCTAGCAAGATGGTGTCCAAAACGACCCATTCCAATTATTAATACTGTTTTCATAAATCCTCCTAACCAATAGATATTTTTTCTACTGGATTTTTACAATTTGATATTTTCTTTTTCTTTGAAAGAGATAAAGCAAGTGTTAAACTTCCCACTCTTCCACAATACATTAATAAAATAATGGTTATTTTTGAAGTCATTGATAAGACACGTGTAATGCCCGTAGATATTCCTACTGTTCCTAATGCTGAAAATATTTCAAAAAAAGTGTCTTGCATCGGTAAATGAGGTTGATCATTAAAAATAATAAAAGAACTTATTATAATGAAGATAAAATTTATCAAAAAAACAGAACATGCTTTTTTGATTGTCTTACTATCAAATCTTCGATTAAAAGCATTAGCTTCACTTTTATTTGTCATAGTTGAATAAACAAAAATAATCAAGACTGCAAAAGTTGTTGTTTTAATACCACCTGCAGTTGAACCAGGACTTCCTCCCACAAACATCATTAACATCATTAATAAACTCGTTGCTGGTTTTAAATGAGAGACATCAATGGTATTAAAACCTGCTGTACGACATGTTATTGATTGAAAAAATGATGCTAGAATTGCTTCTTCACTGCTAAGTGATGCTAAAGCATGTTGATATTCAAAAATATAAAATAAAAAAGCACCACCAAAAATAAAGATAAAAGATGTAATTAAAACTATTTTTGTTTGTAATAAATAATTTCTAAAATGTAATTTCTTTTCGTATAAATCTTGCCAAACAACAAAACCTAATCCACCTATAATAATTAAAATCATAATTGTGATATTCACAACGATATTAGAAGCATAAGGTGTTAAAGAACCATACGGTTCTATTATACCTAATAAATCAAATCCCGCATTACAAAACGCTGAAACAGAATGAAATATACCCAAATAAATACCTTTCAATAAACCAAAGTCTTCTATAAACACCAAACTTAAAATAACAGCTCCAATACCTTCAAATAAAAATGTCCCTTTAATAATATGCTTAACAAGTTTAACCCCACCTGCTAATTTTAAAGAACTTACACTTTCTTCAATTAACCCTCTTTGTCTTAAACTAATCTTCTTTTTAAGATACGTAGCTAAAAAAACACCAATTGTAATAAATCCTAATCCACCTATTTGAATTAAAATTAAAATGACAATTTGTCCAAACAATGTCCAATGTGTCGCTGTATCATAAACTACTAATCCCGTAACACAAGTTGCACTTGTCGCTGTAAATAAAGCATCTAAAAAATCAGTATGATTACTAGAAATAGGTAATAAAAGTAAAAATGTTCCTACTAAAATAACAATCGCAAATCCTAAAGCAAGAATTTCAACATTCGTTCTTCTTTTGATCATATAAATTTTTTATAACCCTTTCTATATCTTCTTTTTTTTGAAAGATATCAATATTATCACTGTAAAGTTCTATATAGTTTTGTTCACCACATAAAGCATAAACATGGGTATTAAACATATCTCTTTGAATACGATAATTCATCAATAAATTATAATAATCATCCTGACAACAAAGAATCACATACTGATAACTTTGTTCAAATTGATAAATATCTTGTTTACTCATACACTTAATTTTTTTACTTTCATATTTTTTTATATCTTTATATTGATCTTCATAAATAACCAATACATCTGGATGTTCTATAGTATCTAATACATCATCTACTTTTATCATTTGTCGATAAATAATCACTAAAATACCAATCAAAACAACCACTAATAAATAATCTATCATAGTAATCCCCTCTTTTCCTTTATTATAAAATTAGAGGCATTAAGATAGTATTAAGATAAGTACCTATGCCATTAATAAAACATAAATAAAAAGGATCAAGATAATTCTTAATCCTACCAATAATCTCTTTGTTGATCTATGACTTCTAAAGTTTTCGTATTCACTAAATAAAAATCAACAAGACTTTGTGTACTACTTTTTGTTACGTATTTTTCTAAAACAATTTCATAATCTTCTTCATTATTTTTATATTTATTAAAAACAAGAGATAAAGTATATTCATCATTTGTACTTACAACTGCATACGGAAAACCTTTAGCATTAAATTGATAATCAAAACATGGATTTTCTAGTTTATTTTGAGATTTTAATAATTCGTATACTTTTTCAAAATATACTCTTTCTGGATCGTCTTCATTTGTTGTCGTTTGATTTTCATTAGTTATATTATTCGTAGTTATACTTTCTTCTTGATTTGTTTGTTCTGTTTGATTTTGTGACTCTTTGCTTATATCTTCATCGTCTGTTTGAGATTTAAATTGTTCTAAAGGATTTGAAGCTAAACGTAATATTAAATCTCTTTCATTAGAAAGATCATAAAGTCTTATAGCATTTTGTTTTTCTAAAATATAAATAAAGTAATAATTATTATTATATTTAAAGTAAAGCATATGATTATTAATTCTCTTTAATTTTAAAACTTCAGAAGAATAATTCTTTTTAAAATAAGCTTCATTATTTTCAAAAGATAAGCTATATTCTGTTGAAATATAAGTTCCCATATATGTTTGATTATTTATTTTTAAAAGTAATTGATCATTTTGATCTTCTTTTTCTAAAGAAATCACTTTTATTTTTTGATGATCTAAAATATAAAGAATACTTTGATAATTACCAACTTTTGCTTTACTAGAAACATGATTTATTTGTCTTTCAATTTTACCATAACCTTTAACATAATGACTATAAAGTATTAGCTTTTGATTTTGACATGTATAAGCCCTATTGTTATCTAAAAGATGAATATCATTTCCTACAACAAAAGGCAAAGCAATATATAAGATAATCAATCCTAAACCTACATAGAGACCAATTCCTTTTTTAAACTTCTTCGCTATAAAAAAGATAAACATGAATCCTAATACTATACTTATCATTTGTATAATAGGTATAAAAATAATTGAAAAAGAAATCATTTTTACATGATTTAAATAACTATAAATTCTTCCTAAAAGCAGATTTCCTAAACTGAGTGAAAAAAGCACAAAAGGAATAGTTAGAACAATAATAGATAATCTTGCTTTTTTTATATAGATTGGCTTTTTATTCTTTACAAATCGATTTAAATAATCATAAAGATTTTCATCTTTTTCTACAACAATCATATAATCTATAAAATTTAAAATAATCTCATCTTTTCCTATAACATAGTTTTGGAGATCTTTCATTTCTATAAATAGATTATTATAAAAGAAACGGTTGTTTTCATCAATATAAATAAGTTCAAAACCAAGTACTTTCTTCTTTTTCAACCTTAATGCACGAAACGAAGAGAGTAATAACAAAGTTGCAATAATAAATAAAATATAATACAACCATTTAAAATTATAACCTATAGATTCTATTGAAAACGCTAATAAAAACATGCATAAAAATAGTTTGCTTAATTGTTTATTCGTTTGTTGCTTTAAAATATTTTGGTATTCAAAATTCTTAATATGTAATTCCACAAACATCATCTCTTTTTACTATCTAAAAAGTTAATAATTGTTTGATAAACATCTTCATTATAAAAAATACTTCTACCATGATCTGCATCATGTACTCTTCCAAAAGTTACATCATAATGATACTCTTTTAATTTTTCATAGAGTTCAATACTTTGAGTAATAGGAACAACATGATCTTTATCCCCATGCAAAATAAGGAAAGGTGGTAAATTCATATTTTCTTTAAGATAAGTTATAGGTGATACTTCTATTAAAAGTTGATTGTCTAAAGATCCTAGAAAGTCAATTGCATTTCTTTCTTCTTTCCAATCATATTTACTATACCAATCATTAAAAGTCATAAAATTTGTAACTCCATATAAATCAATAATACCTTTGAATTCATATTTCTTTTGTAAAGCTATTAATAAAGCAATATGTCCTCCAGAAGAATCTCCACTTAAAAAGATATTATTAAAATCAATTGGATAATTTTGATAATGATCTTTTAAAAATGCGATTGCCTTTTCTACATCACTTATCTGTGTAGGATATTTATATTCTGGTGCTCCATGATATTGGATAATAGCATAAGCATAGCCTGTTTTAACAATTGGCATAAAATCAAAAATATGATCATTCATATCTTGTTGATACCATCCTGAACCTTGAATATGAATGACTAGAGGATATTTTTTTGTTTCATCTAAAATTGTATTTGGAAAAAGAAAACGTATCATACATCCTTGTTGATATTCAACATCTAACATTCTACATCTTAAATTTTCTTTATTTCCTTTTAATTCTAAAGCACCTTCTATTTCTTTAGTATATCTAGGAAATGTTTCATACGAATAATTTTCTACTTTCATTTTTGAATACTCCTTTCTATTTCTTCCACCAGTTCAATAGAAACAACATCATAATCATTTTCATGAGGAGCAGGTGCATAACTATAAGATACTTCATGTGTCTTTGTTGTTGGATCATTGATCCAATCTTTACAAGAACAATGCACTTGGTTGATTCCTGTATCATTCATCATTTCTCTGGCATTACTAGCATTTATACCACTTCCAGCTAATATTTCTATTTGTTTTCCATATTTTGTTTGTAAATCCTTTATAAGTTCTTTTCCATCCATTGCTTTTGGTTTTAAGCCACTTGTTAGAATACGATCTACTCCTAATTGAATTAATAATTCAATAGAAACATAAGGATCTTTTACACAATCAAAAGCTCTATGAAAAACAACTTCTCCTTGATATTCTTTAATTATATCAATCATTTCTTTTGTTTGTTTTTCATGAATTGTCCCATCTTCATTTAAACATCCAAAAGCAATTCCATCTGCACCATTTTCCAACAAACATCTCGCATCTTCTTTCATCACTTCAAATTCAATATCATTATAATAAAACCCAGCACCTCTTGGTCTTACCATTGTAATGACCTTTAAATTTGTATTCTTCTTTGTAAGTTTTAAAGAAGCTAAACTAGGTGTCAATCCTCCTAAATAAAGTGCACTATTTAATTCAATACGTTTTGCCTTTCCCTTATAAGCATTTAAAGCATCTTCATAACTTCCACAACATATTTCAACTAATCTTTCCATAAATATCTCCCTTATTTCATTATAACAAAAAAGAAGGTCAAAGTAACCTTCTATTTAAGATTCTTTAAATATTTCTCAATATCATTAAATGGTAAGATCACCTTAATAAAAAGGAACAACCTATTTTGATTGTTCCTTCATTAAATTTCTAGATTTCTCTAAACTGATATTTTCATTTATTACATTTCACATATTTTGAATTTAATGATTATATTTTCTTCTTTTTAAAACTATAAATCCTATACCAGCTAATAAAAGCATGCTCATCATTGTAACAAGTTGTGTATTATCTCCTGTTTTTGTTGATTTAACAACTTGACCAACAATTGTTTCTTGTCCACCATTTGAAGATGATAGTTGATTATCAGATGAAGAATCATTTGGTTTTGATACCGATGGAACATCCGGATTAGATGGTTCAACATCTGTTTTTACTTTCTTTACAATAACTTCTCTTGTAAATTCAACTTCATTACCAAGAGCATCTACTACACTATAAATAACTTGATAAGTTCCTTCTTTACTTGGATCAACATTATTATTTACAACTGTAAGTTTTGTTGTGATATCTGTACCATCAACATCATAAACTTTTACACCAGTTAATGGATCAAATTTATCACCTACTATAAATTCTTTTGAATCAATAACAAGTTTTGCTTTTTCAACAACTTTAATTGTAAATGTTTGAATTGCTTCATTACCAGCTTGATCACTTACAGTTACTGTAAGTGTATAAGTTCCTGCTTGATGACAATTATAATCACCACTGATTGTTAATTTATTTGATAAATCACCATCAATATCATCGATTGCTTTTAATTCTAATAAATCTTTAATATCAGTTTCATCATCTACATAAACAATAGCATCTTTACCAGTAATTTCTGGTTGTGTAACATCTTGTTTACCTTTAAATGTTAATTGAACATGACGATAATTAAATCCATCAATATCATCATAAATACGGATAAATTGTTTACCAGCTTCTAATCTAATTTCAATTGTATCGCTATCTTGATAGTTAGCCCATCCACCAGTATTTTTTAAAGTAACTTCTCCTAATTGAGTTGTTGTATTGCCATCAACTCTCATAACTACAGCTTTTGTATCACTACCACAATCATGACTATAATTAACTTTTAAATCATACAACCCTGCTGTTTTAACATCAACATAATAGTCTTGATAAGTACCTGCTGATCCAAACCCAATATTTTTAGTTGAAGAATCTTCAATTGCCCAACCAATTTCTTTTGAACCATCAACAACTTGATCAGCAGAAATTGTTGTTTTTCCATCTTTTGTATCATTAACTTCAATTACATCTGTTAATTTTTTTATTTGTAAATCTGTTAATTCAAAACCTGGATTATTTACTTCAAATCTTAAAGTTTGTTCACCAGCTTTTAAGTTTAACATTTGTGCATACCCTTGAGCATTTCCCCAATATTTACCAAAAGAAACACTACCTAAGTTATCTGTTGCTAGTCCTAAACCACCACTTAATTTTAAACCATTTTCAACAGCTTCATTATCTTTAACTTTATAAGTTAAAACATAGTTTCCTTCTTCTTCTATATTTAAGAAGAAATCTAAATAATCTCCTTTAGCACCATTTACTAAAGTACCTCTTTTACGATAAGCATCACTTTCATTTAATTTAACAGCTTCATCTTTTACATTAATGCTTTCTGGTAAACGATCTGTTTTTAATAATTTAATATTAGCAACTAAATCTAAATCACCTTCACTATAACCACTTGGTTTAACATTAATTGTTCCTGCAAAATCATCATAATTTGTATTTGTACGTTCTAATGTAACAGATACTTCTGTACCATCTTTATTTACTTTAACTTCACTTACTTTTACATATTGTGAAATTTCTTCACTTAAAGTTAAATCACTTGGTTTTATTTTTTGATTAAATTTACCACCTTTAATCTTTAAAACAAATGTATTACTATCAAAATCAAGATTACCAATATCTTCTAACACTTCTTCATCATCAACAGCTTCAATAACTGTTTGATCACTTAATAAGTAATCTTTATCTCCTACTTCTTTAGCATCGACTTCAACTTTTAAAGTACGATTACTATCATAATCTACAACTTCTTGTCCTTTTAAAGTAATTGTTACCTTAGTATCACTTACTCTATCTAAATCAAAATCTACACCTTGAGGTAAATCAATATGCCAATTATCTTTATTTAATTGTTCATTAAATTTACCATCCTTTAATTGAACTGTAATCTTTTGACCATTTAATTTTCCTTCTTTTAATGAATCATTTTCTAATTGGATATATGAACCAAATGATAATGATTTTAAATTAAATCCACCAGTATTTTTAGGAACAAACATAATTTTATGACTACCTTCTGGTAAATCAATAGCAACTGTTCCTGTTTTATAAGTACTAAAACTTCCTGTTGTTTCTAAAGTGCTTGATGTTGTTAAAACATTATCTACATAAACATCAAATTCAGCATCTTTTTCACCTTTAGCATATTCAAGTTTCATCTTATAATTGCCTGCTTTTTGAACATTGACTGTATATTCTAATTTGTCGCCATCATCAAAGAAGCCTACATTTTCATTATTTTCAGCAATAATATTTTCACCATAACTATAATCTAATGCATGAATATATCCTGGAACATTTAATACGTCTTTAGCTTTAGTAAATGTCAAAGCACCAACATCCATATTTCCTTGTGGTAAAGCTAATGTAAGTCTTTGTACACCTGCATTTAACTTCATTTGAATTTGAACGTTTCTTGTTGTGCTCCATGCATTCCAACTACTAGACCAAGTATCAAAACGTTTAGTAACTGTATGCCCAACTTCTTCATTATCTACTTTCAAAATAATTTGCTTATTATCAATATTACTATCAACAGATGGTCCACTTGTTGGTCCAATAGCATGAGGAATTGAAACATTATAAATTCCTGCTTCTTTAACATCAATTAAATAATCTGCCCATGCACCATCTTGAATATCTCCAAATCCAGAACCATCATCTTTAACTTTTAATTTATCATAGTTAATAGCATCTGTTGCTTTTAAAACACCTGGAATTTCATTTCCTTTAACTTCAGCTATAGATCCATCCCATACATAAGTTGCTACATTACCTGCAGGTAAAACCGCATTAAATTGTGTACCATTCATCATCACTTTAAATTTTTGATCAGCACCACTACGATTTGCTACAATCATAACAATTTTTCCTGTTTCAGGATCTTTAAATGCAACATTTGTAACAGTTGAACTACTTCCATTATTTGTATCAATACGTACATATCCTGGTTTTACATATTTAGTAAATTGAGACATGATATATACTTCAGGTGTAGCCCAATATCTTTGAGGATTATTTGCATCTTGTACAAATAATGTTGGATCAGGTGTTCCTACCCAATGATGAGTTGCAATATTACTATCTAACATTGTTACCCAACTATTATAGCTTTCAGAACCATTTCTTAACCAAGTGATAATATCATTAGCTCCACTTGTTCCCCAAACAGATCTTTCAGTTAAATTCATACTTAGCTGATCTTTGTAATCATCATAGAAAGATCCCATCGTTGAAGCATTTCCTCCATATGGATGGAAGGCAATACCATCAATATTATAATCATTTCCAGCTTCTTTAAAGAAATCTTTCATAAATTTATCAGCACCATCAAAGTTATGATCAAAAGCCCATAATTTAACATTCTTTTCTTGATCATTTAAAATTGTACTTTGTGCTAATTCTGATTTAATAGCTTTAGCAAGTTTAGCTTCTTGTGTTCCTGTCATTGCACAACTTGGATAGTTAATTTCAAGTAATGGTTCATTTTGAAGAGTCATTGCATAAATTGGAATACCTTGTTTTTTATACTCTTCAACAAAACGTACCATATATTTTGCTAAATCATTAATATAAGCATCATTTAATTTTCCACCTTTTAATAATAAATCATTATTTTCATATGATTTACTACTAGAAGTAGCTGTTTTCATCCATCCTGGTGGTGTCCAAGATGAAGCAAAGAATTTAAGATTATTTTCAACTCCTAATTCTTTAGCAATTGTCATCATTTCCTTAAGAACTTTAATAACACCATAATCTTGATCTTTTTGAATACTAAATCCTTTACCTGTTACATTATTCCAGTCTGGTTTTCCGTCTAATTCTTTACCAGTTCCATCATAATAAGTATAAAAATCTTGAGCTGTAAAATCAGATGTTCCAATTGTAACCCTCATTAAAGACATTCCCATACCATTAACAGGATCTAATAATCTTCTTAAAAATGCTTGACGGTTTTCATCACTCATTTTTAATAAATTATGAATTGTTGCTTCTTCAATAGAAGTTCCCATTCCTAAAACACTTTGATATGTTTTTTGATCATTAACAATAATTGTTGTTTGTGTAGAATCATCTGCTACACGTAAATCTAATGCATCTTTTGTCGCATTTTTATTAGAGATTTCAAATTCTCCTTTATACCATGACATGCTTTGAGAATTTTCTGAAGAAGACATACTTACTTCAACAGCACCTTCTTGTAACATTGCACCTGTTCCAACATTAGTTACTTCTTCAGGAACTACTGGTCCAACATAATCACCTGCTTTTTCAAATGTATAATAATCAAAATTGAAATCTTCATCACGTGCCACAAGTTTAAGTTCATGAACGCCTGCTTTTAAACTCACTAAGGCTTTCATCTCTTGAGCTGTAAATGTTGTCCAACTACCAGTTGAAACAACAGATGTATTTTTCTTTTCTAAAACTAATTCATCATCTAAGTATAATTCAAAGGCACCATCAATAGTTGATTCATATTGACGCGCTACTTGAACAGTTAATTTATAAGCTGCCTTTTCAGGTACTTTAATTTTATAAGTCATGTAACGACCATCTTGTAAATAACCTACAGTTGTACCATTATTTTCTAATTGAATACTACTATGTGCATCTACAAAATCTTCTGCTTCTAATTTTCCATTTGTTTTTCCTAAATCAACAACATTTGGATCATCTATTGTTGTAAAATTACCTGTTTTTTCTGCTTTCTTTAAACCATATCCTACTGGATATAAAACTTTACTTGTATCTGTATATTTACTTGTAATATCTTGAGGATACCAAGTCCATGTAATTGGATTTGTTCCCACAAAATCTTTATCACCTAATAATACATCAGCAACACCTTCACCTTCACTACCTGGAAGCCATGCATTAACAATTCCTTTAATATGTTGATCATTAACATAGTCAGCAATAGCAATAGGACGTCCTGTTGTTAAAACTAAAATAATTGGTGTATCAGGATGACTATTTTCAATTTGTTTAATTGTACTGATATCACTTGCTGGTAATTTTAATTGTCCAGCGCTTCTATCTCCACTACTTTCAGCATATGGATCTTCTCCTACAACAACAATTGCTGCGTCTACTTTTTTATCTGAATCTGTAAATACGCCATTAGCACTATAATTAACAGTACCACCCTTTTTATCCATGGCTGCCTTTAAACCACTGAAAATCGTTGTACCCTTTGTCGTATTTCCAGTTGCTCCTTGCCACGTAATTGTCCAGCCACCACATTGTTTACCAATATCATCGCCAGCACTTCCTGCAACCATTAAATTATCCATATTTTGTAATGCTTGCATAATAGTTTGATTATCTTTAACTATATCATTTTTTAATAATACCAATGATTCACTCACTGCTTGTCTTGCAAGTGAACGGTGTTCTTGACCACCAAATAATGCTTGTTCATCTGTATTAGCATAAGCCTTTGAAGAATCATCTAAAAGTCCAATATTTTCTTTAGCTGTTAAAATACGTGCTGTAGCATCATTCAATCGTTCTTCGCTAATTTTATTTTCATTAACTGCTTCTACTAATGCATTATATAAATTTTTCCAACGAGGTGTATCACCATCTTTTTCAGCTACCATCAACATATCAACACCAGCATTGATACATGCAATCGCTTTATCTTTATAAGATGATTGATTTTCAATTTGATCTAAACCATTATAATCACTAATAACAATACCTTCAAAACCTAATTTTTCTTTTAATAAAGTTGTAATAACGTCTTTATTTCCATGACATTTCTTACCATTAATACTATTATAAGAAACCATAATAGATTGAACGCCTTGATCAATTGCTTTTTTATATGGAGTAAGAATTTCTTTAACAATTTCATTATCCATATTCGCATTAATCAAGTCATTATAATCACTTTCACTCAATTCAACATTACCTTGATTAGTTCCATTCGTTGTTAAACCTTCACCTACATAATGTTTAGCAGTTGAAAGAGTTGTCCCATCTTTTTCAATTCCTTTAATATAAGCATTTCCTAAAGAGGTAACACGTTCTACATCATCACCAAAAGTTTCATAAGTACGTCCCCAACGTTCATTATGAGGAACTCCTAATGTTGGTGTAAATGTCCAATTGGCACCCATTGCTCTTACTTCGCTGGCTGTCGCATTACCTATATTTTCAACTAACTGTTGATTATTAGCTGCTGCTAAACCAATATTATGAGGATAGATTGTTGCTCCATATAAATTATTATTTCCATGAACAGCATCTATTCCATAAAGCAATGGAATACCTCCACTATTAATAACTGCTTGTTGATAACTATTTGCTGAATCTGCCCAATTTTTTAATTGGTTTCCTGATGATGGTGCAGCACCACCACCACTTAAAATTGAACCTATCTTGTATTCAGCAACTTCTTCTGGTGTAATCCAACGGGTATCCGTTTGGATCATTTGTGCAACTTTATCTGTAGAGCTCATATTATTGATTATATTTTGAACTCTTTGCGATATCGTTGTCTTTGCATCGACTCTAACAATTGAAGCTACAACCATTAAAGCCACTAGTAATACTTTCAATATCCTTTTCATCATATCCCCCTCCAAATTCATTGGTACAAATTTATTATATACCTACATTTATATGCTGTAAAGCGCTTTCGCACAAAAAATAGAATCTTTCTAATTTATACCAATAAATTATCATTAATAAAAAACAAGGATATTGTGAAAAAAAAACATTATGTTATAATTATGCATGGGTGATTACATGTTAAAATATGAAATGATCGTTAATGATCTTCAAAAGAGAATAATGAACGAAGAATTTGAAGAAAACCACAAATTACCTACTGAAGAAAAACTAATAGAAGAATATAAAGTTAGTCGTAATACAATTCGTAATGCAATTAAAATACTAACAAATTTAGGTATTGTTTATTCAGTTCAGGGAAATGGAATGTTTGTTCGTGCACCTAAAAAAAAGGGAACAGTCTATTTAAATTCAACACGAGGTGTTACAACAGATAATCCTGGTAATAAAATTATTAACAAGTTATTAGATATTCAAGTGATTGAAACCGATGAAAAGCTTAGTCAGCAAATGAATTGTAAGCTTGGAACTCCTGTTTATTATCTAAAAAGATTACGTATTGTCGATGGTGTTCCATATGCTTTAGAAAGAACTTATTATAATAAAGATATTGTTCCTTATTTAGGTAAGGAAATAGCTGAAGGATCTATTTTTAGATATTTAAAAGATGATTTAAAATTATCTTTTGGTTTTGCTGATAAATATTTAACTGCTATTAAATTGAGCAAAGAAGATGCTCAATTATTAAATCTTAATGAAAATGATCCAGCTATTATGATTAACGACAATATTCACTTATCTAATGGGCTCCTATTTAATACTTCAAATATTATTTATAATTACCAAACAACTAACTTCTATAGTGTTGCACAATAATTTTATACATTAAAAAAGGAAATAATCTCAACTGAGACTATTTCCTTTTTTTCTTTAAATATTCCTCAATCTCATTAAATGGTAATGGTTTACTAAAATAATATCCTTGAATATAATCACATCCCATTTCCAATATTTTATCTAATTCCTCTTGTGTCTCAATTCCTTCTATACACATTTTAACATCTACACTATGTGCCATATCAATCATATGTTTAAGTAACATATTTTCATATTGATTTGCTAATGCATTTTTCATTAATCCGCGATCAACTTTAATACAGTCAGGTTTTAAATTATATAAGTAATGAAAATTAGAATACCCTGTTCCAAAATCATCAAGTGCTAAAAGAATTCCATTTTCTTTTAAACGATTACAGAAACTTACAAAGAAACGATCAGATTCAATAAAACCACTTTCTGTAAGTTCAATAACTAATCTATTTTGATCTACATTATATTTTTTAATAATATTTAAAATATCTCTTAAAACAACAGATTTAGATACTTGTATATAAGAAATATTGACATTTACTTTTAAACCAGGTGCCCACTTTTGTAAAGCTAAACAAGCTTGAATAGACTTTTCTAAAACCCATTTACCAACAGGGATAATTAATCCACTTTTTTCAAGTAAAGGAATAAATTCTTGAGGAGAAACTTTTCCAAAATCAGAACATTCAAAACGTAATAAAGCTTCTAAATTTTCTACTTTATTTTCTTTTATATTAATAATTGGTTGAAAATAAACATCAAATCCTTCATAAGCGTGATCTATTGCTTGATGTAAATATCTTATTAATGAAGATTCTCTTTGAAATTTTTGATAATCTTCATCTAAAAAAATATTATATGTATTTTTACCACTTTCTTTGGCTTTATTTAAAGCAAATTCAGTCCATTTCATGATTTCAGTATAGCTTGCTGTAGGATGACTACAAAAATCTAATATTCCTGCTGAAATTGTATAATAGATTTCATAATTCATAGATTCAATAAAATTGATTGTACTTTCTTGAATTTGTTGGTAAAGGCAAATTGCATCATCTTTTGTACCAAATAAATCTAAGATAATAAATTCATCAGAAACTATTCTATAAAGTGATTGATGTTCATTTAAAAATTCTTTTATATACTTACCTGTTTGTTTTAAAACTTCATCTCCAAATTTTAAACCATAATTTTCATTAATGTTTTTAAAATCATCTATTCCTAATCTTAAAACAAATCCCGTATGAAAATCATCATCTATAGGATAAATAATCGTCTTAAAACTTTCTTCCCCTAATAAACCACTTACATTATCAGCGTATTGTTTCTTACCTATTTCATTAATACACCCTATAATATATTTTACTTCATTATCTTCACAAATAACTGTACCTCTACAATTAATCCAAACAGGTATACTTTCTTTATTTAACCATCTATATTGCATATTATGAAAATCTTTTTCTTTAGATAAAATTTTATTTAAATCAGATAAAAGTAATTCATAATCTTTATAATAAACAATTTTTTTAAATTCATTTAATGGATTTTTAAAATAATAATTTTCCATTTTAAATCTTGTAGCTGCATGTGGCGAAATAAAATATTCATTTTTTTCAACATCTAGAATATATAAATAATCATCTACACAATAATCCAAAGAAACAATTATTTTTTTATAAATTTCTTTCTTTTCTTGAAAAGTCATATGTACCTACTCCCTATCATTATAATTTTAATACCCCCCCCCCGATAATTTCAACACTTTTTGACATTTATTGCAAATTTTTTATAATAAATAAAAATTGTATGATAAATATACATACAACTTTTTTAATTATTCTATGATTTAAAATATTTTTCTATCTCTTTCACTTCATCTTCAGGTATATCTAAAAATTGAATAGCTTCTTTAAATGACATTTTTAGCTTTATCATTAGTTTTCTTATATTTTTAATTCTTTCATTTTGTGTTCCTTGTTCTATTCCTTTTTCAACACCTATTCCAATTCCTTTATTTAAATATTCTTTTTCTAGTATATTTGCATAATCACACACTTCCCTGACCTCCTTTTCTATTTCTTTAAATCCATATTCTTTCATGATTCTTATTTTTCCTTGATAATCTAATATATTATTCAAGAAT
>NZ_PYLQ01000040.1 GCF_003024685.1 Faecalibacillus intestinalis
GAGAGTTATTTTTTGTTGATGATGTTTTATTGTCATCTTCTTTTTTAATACTTGTTTGTATTTGATCATTTGGTTTTTGATTTGGTTGATCATTATTTCCAGTTTGAGAAACTGTTTTTAAATTCTTAATGGCATCTTGTAGAGATGCTAAAGCTTGATCAACTTCATCTTGAGTTGTATTTTCATTTTGTAAAACATCTTTTGCATGATCTAATGCTTCTTTAAATGCTTTCCATGAATCTACCGTATAATCTTTTTCAACAAAATCATTAGTTGTTTCAATAACATTTGATAATTCTGTTTTATCTACTATTACAGGAGCATCAATTAATCCTTTAATAGCCTTATCTAAATCATCATAAGCCTTATCAACTTGTTCTTGAGTAACTTTATCATCAGCCACTACCTTATTAGCTTCATCTAGTGCATCTTTTAATACTTTCCATGATTCAGGAGTATAATCTTTTTCAACTAATTCTTTAGTTGTTTCCATAATTTTTAATAACTCTGTTTTATCCGCTGCTATAGGAGCATCAATTAATCCTTTAATAGCCTTATCTAAATCATCATAAGCCTTATCAACTTGTTCTTGTGTGGCAGTTTTATTTTCTAAAACTTTTAATGCCTTATTATAAGAAGTTTTTAAATCATTCCATGAATCTACTGTATAATCAGCTTCGTTTAATTTTTGTACTTCTTCTATTAATCTTGATAAATCAGTAGTATCAGCTGCATTTTTTAATGCATCGATAGCATTTCTTAAATTTGTTTCTACAGTTGTAGTATCAGTAGTACCTTTAACATATTCCTTTTGACCAGCGATTAAAGCATCAACCATATTAGACACTAAAACGGAAGACTTACCGCTTATATCTAATTCTTCAGCTTCATTAATCATATCTCTTAAAGTGTTTTCTTCTTGTGGTTGTTCATAAGCAAATTTTACTTCAGAAACTTGATACCATTTACCTGGTTTAGCTACAGTTAAACGGACTCTGACATATTTTACTGCTGTTTTTTCAAATGTTGCTGTGTAATCTAAATCATTTTCCGTAATCGATCCAACTTTAGTCCATGTTTCACCATCTAATGAAACTTCAATATCTGCACCTTTTAAAGCATCAGCACCTACATTAGAAGGTTGAATAACTTGAACACTTGTCATGTTGACAGCTGTAGGAAAAGTAAATTTAAATTCTTTATCCGCTGCTTGTTCTTGTCCAAACCAGCACTTAGTATTCAAATCATTATCTAACATTTTTTCATAACTATATTCTTTATTTGGATACCATTGATTCTTTTCGTAATAGTTATCTGTTGCAGTAATTGATGGCGTATTTCCATCAGGTTTTACTAAGTTTGATTTAGCAGTTTTAATTGCTTCATAAGCTCCTTTAGCAGTCTCAGCATTTAAAGTATCGCTAGATAATAATGCTTTACCAGCATCTACAGCTTGTTTATATGCTTCATATCCACCAACATAATCATCTTGTTTTAGTGGATATGTACTTTGTACATATAATGAATAATATTCTATTTTAACTGCTTTTGCTTTAGCTTCGATAAGTTCATCATATACTTCATCAACTTCTGCTTGTGTTGCATCAGTTTTATCATTAATAGCTTTAGCAGCTATTAATGCTGTTTTATATTCACTAAATGTTTCATTGATATAATCTTTTTCTTTTAATGCATTTGTTACTTCATTATTTAAAGCTGCTTTATCTGTATATAATTCATAAGTAAATACATAAACAGCACCTTCTTTAGTATAAGTACCAGTAATTGGTTTATTATCAATTACACGATATCCATAAATAGGATCTGCACTAAATTCAAATTTTTCACCAACTGTTCCATATTTAGTTACTTCATGTTTTAATTCTTGATTGTTTTCATCTACGAAACGAATAGTAATTTTACCTAAATCACCCGCTGTTAAGAATTCCCCAACATCTGGTAATGTAGATCCTTTTTCAAATCCAGCAACATTACCTAATTTAGTATAATTTTCTTGGAAACTATCAAAATCAGTAATTGAATTACTACTTGTATTCCATGATTTAGAAGCTAATGCACGTAACTCATCAGCAATATCTTCAGTAATTACATCTTCACTACATAAATTTGGATTATCACACCAAATTGCCAATGAAGCACCCTTGATAAAATCAGAACCATCATTTACAGCTGGATTTCCTTGGAATTTTCCAGGTGACCATTCATTATAGATTTTACGATCTGCATTTAAGTTATCAAATGAATGTTGTTCTCTGCCATCTGTAGGTTTACTATTACGTAATACATAATAGAAAAAGCTTGCATTGATATTGTAAATTGTATCATGACCTTTATTAATGAATGTTTGTAAATTTGCAATACTTGAATTCCATGACATTTGTGACCAGAAATCAATTCCAATATAGTCATGCATTTTTATTTTTTGTGCACCTTCATAAGAATTTTCACCATAATAAACACCATCATTCCAAATTCTTGGTGTAAATCCACGATTATGTACATATTCTGCTAAATCATTGATATATCCAGCAATTACATCTTTCCAAATATATCCTTGACCATATTTTTTAACTGCATATGAATTTAATACACTCTTATATTGTGTAGTAAATGGTGCACGGTCAAACTCCATATACTCATCGCCACCAATATGGAAATCAGTACATCCTTCAAATAGATCCATATATTCATCATATAAACTACGAATATATTTAATAGCTTCAGGATTAGTAACATCTAAACCAGATTTATAATGATTTCCACTAGTATTAACTTGCCCATATTCTGGATGAGCTTTTAAAATTTGATCAACATGACCTGGACTATCAAATGATGGAATAACATTAATACCATATTTTTTAGCTTCTGCTAATATTTCTCTCACTTCTGTCTTTGTTAAATATTGATCAGAAACGATAGTTGGATCTGTTTCACATTCAATTCTAAATCCCATATTTTCAGAAAAATGAATTTGAAGAGCATTCATTTTCATATATGACATTTCTCTAATTTGACGAATAAACCAATCTTTAGAAATATATTTTCTAGCACAATCGACATGTACTCTGCGTTCTGCAACATTTGGATAATCTACGATTTCACCGTAAACTAATCCATCGTTAGTAATAATCAAATTTTGGATTGTTCTTAATCCGTGCATAATAGCATTTTCACTAGCACCAGTTAAACGAACTCCATTTTCTCCAATAGTGATTTTATATGCTTCTTTACTATTAGAGCTACTAGTAATTGAACTTGTTTGATCAATATCAATCAAAATATCTCCATAACTCACATCTTTTTCTTGAGCATAAACCATTGCTAACGGAGATGAAATAATTTCTTTTTCAACAAATTCTGAATTTACTAATTTTACCACTTCTTGTAATCTTGCATTTTCGATATTAGTTTGATTTGCTAAAACAGCTAATCGACTATCGTTAGTCATTTTCCAAACTTTATGGCTACTATCTGCTTTGTAAGATTGAAGAATAGGATTTGTTAATGCTTGTAATTGTTGATCTGTAAGGTTTGAAATACTGTCGCTAGATGTTGTTGCAACATTGCCTTTAGCTAAAACTGCCTGAAAACCGACTGCTTGACAAATAATAGCAACTACCAAAAGTGCCGGTAAAACTACTTTAAGAAACTTATTCTTCGATACTTTTCCTTTCATTTTCTACTCACTTTAAATTAATAAATTAATACATATACTAGTTTTTATTAATGATGTAAATTAGGTATATAAAACCAAAAACCTTATCTAAAACTTTAATTTATGCTAATTATTATCAATTGTTTTATCAATAATAGAATATTAGTAAATTATTATAATAGAATAGTAATT
>NZ_PYLQ01000041.1 GCF_003024685.1 Faecalibacillus intestinalis
GAGAGTTATTTTTTGTTGATGATGTTTTATTGTCATCTTCTTTTTTAATACTTGTTTGTATTTGATCATTTGGTTTTTGATTTGGTTGATCATTATTTCCAGTTTGAGAAACTGTTTTTAAATTCTTAATGGCATCTTGTAGAGATGCTAAAGCTTGATCAACTTCATCTTGAGTTGTATTTTCATTTTGTAAAACATCTTTTGCATGATCTAATGCTTCTTTAAATGCTTTCCATGAATCTACCGTATAATCTTTTTCAACAAAATCATTAGTTGTTTCAATAACATTTGATAATTCTTTTTTATCTACTATTACAGGAGCATCAATTAATACTTTAATAGCCTTATCTAAATCATCATAAGCCTTATCAACTTGTTCTTGAGTAGCATTACTATCTTCATTAACAATGATTGCTTCTAATAAAGCTTTTTCAAATCTTGACCATGATTCAATAGAATAGTTATTATTTTCTATTTCTTTTGCATCATTAATCTTATTTGTTAGTTTTTCTTTGTTTGAGGTAACTGTATCTCTTAATGCATTGATTGCATTACGTAAATTATTAGTTTCTTCAGCTACATCAACTTTTCCTTCAACATAAGATTTTTGAGCAACAATTAATGCATCAATCATTTCATTTACTGAGCCACTAGATTTACCAGTAATATTTAATGTTTCAGCTTCTAAAATCATATCTTTTAAAGTTGAATCTTCAGGTATTTCTTCTAATTCAAACTTAACTTCTGCAATTTGATACCAGTTCCCCTTACCTTCAGTAAGAACAATTCTAACATATTTAGTCAATGTCTTATCAAAAGTAATAGTTTTTTCTAATGCTGAATTATCTAACGTTCCTACTGTTGTCCAATTTTTTCCATCAGTGGAGATTTGCACATCAGCACCATCAATTATATCTCCACCAGCATTTCTTGGTTGAATGATTTGGATAGAACTAATATTTATTGGACGAGTAAATGTGAATTTAACTTCTTTACCAATTTCTTGGTTGCTATTAAACCAACATTTAGTATTAATATTACCATCAATCATATTATTGTAGTTATTAGATTGATAATAAGTATCAGTTGCTGAAATAGTTGGAACTTTAGCATTAGGTTTAACTAATGATTGCTTAGCTGTTTGAATTGCATTATAAGCTTCTTTAGCTTTTTCAACAGTTAATCCTTCACTATTAAGTAATGTTTTTCCTGTAGTTACAGCATTTTTATAAGCTTGATATCCACTTGAATAGTCACTTTCATTTAATGGATATGTAACTTCAACATATAATGAATAATATTCCAATTTTACAGCTTTATTTTTAGCATCTTGTAATGCTCTTAATGCGTTATTAACAGCTAATTGTCCACTTGTTTCGTCAAAATATATTTCTTTTGCCATTGTTAATGCTTTATTATAATCAGCTACAGTTTCATTAATATATTCACTTACTGCTAATGGTTCAAATATTTCTTTTTTTAAATCAGTTTTATCACAATGTAATTGATATTTTAAAGTAATTGTCATATTACCGTTATATTTACCATCTAATGGTAAATCTGATTCAATAAAACTATATCCAAATAATTCTTTTGCTTCAAAATGATACTCACTATCATTTAGACCATAGAATACATCATCTGCAGCAATAGTCTTACCAAAATTATCAATATATTTGATAGTAACTGTTGCTGTATCTTCACCCTGGAACACTTCACCCGGAGCAGGTAAAGCCTCATTGAAGCCTGGAGTTCTTCCCAATTTATCAACAGCAGCTTTAAAAACATCATAGTCTGGTTGATTATCGTTCGCGTTCCACATCTTATAAGCTGTTGCACGTGTGCGATGATAGATTTTATCTTCTACTCTTTGTTCGCTTTCATAATTTGGATCATCACACCAAACTGCGTAAGAACCACCCATTACATATTCTGGATAAGGTTCTTCAAAAGTTTGTGCTGTTCCGGATAAGTTAGAGAATTTACCAGGATGCCATTCATTATAAATACGATCACCTTCTGGTACTGCATTAGTTTGCCACCACCTAGAAAGTACATAGTACATATAAACATCAGAATAGTTGATTACTTTGTTACCATTAGCAACAAAATCCGCTACCGATGCACAGTTTTCAGGAGCTGCCCAGTAACAAACTTCAATGTCACTATCCAATGTATAACCCTCATAATCACCAAATAATAAACCATCATTCCATGCTCTTGGAGTCATTCCGTTATCTTTAACTATCTTAGAAATATCATTAAAATATGTCATAATTTGTCCGTATTGTTCATTACTAAAACTAGAGAATTTAGCTAAGAACTCATCACCGCCAATATTAAAATGTTTACATCCCGCATCACCAAAGAATTCAATAAATTCAGTCATTAAATTTACTAAGAATTCTCTAGCTTCAGGATTTGTAAAGATATTAAAGCATTGATTTCGTCGATCATCGGTTGGGAATAGTTCTCTACAACTGTAATCAGTTGGCAGATATTGTAAAACTGCTCCCGAGTGACCTGGAGAATCTAAAGAAGGCACGATTTCAATATGATAATCATTAGCAACTTGAATAATATCTAAAATATCTTGTTTACTTAATACATCATCATATTTATATTTAAATCCTTCGATTGCATCTAGAGTATCACTTTGAATTCTAAATCCTTCATTTTCAGAAAAATGAAGTTGAACCGCATTATATTTTTGCCAAGATAAATCTTTGATTTGACGAATTATCCATTCTTTAGAGAATGGTTTACGAGCAATGTCTAAATGCATTGAACGTAATTCAACATCTGGATAATCAATAACAGTTCCTTTCTCTAATATTTTATCATTAATCTTTAACATTTGAATTACTGACATTAAACCATAATAAATACCAATTTCATCTTTAGCGGTTACTGTGATTTTATCAGTAATATCTAATTTGTAGCTTTCAGCTTTTCCTTCTAATTCAGCCACATCCTCCATTCTAACAACAATATCATTAACTACTGCATTTTCTTCTTTACCGAATACTATTATTGGGGCTTTGGATAAAACTCCAGCGGCTTCAAAATTTGAACTAGTTAATTTTAAATCTTTTAATAAAATAGTATTATTTAATGTTTTTTCATTTGCTACTACAAAAATTCGACTATTTTCAGCAAGAGTAAAATCTTGCCCCGCTTCTTTAGTATATTGTTGAACATTTGGATAAGTCATTAATGATGTTGTTGCAACATTGCCTTTAGCTAAAACTGCCTGAAAACCGACTGCTTGACAAATAATAGCAACTACCAAAAGTGCCGGTAAAACTACTTTAAGAAACTTATTCTTCGATACTTTTCCTTTCATTTTCTACTCACTTTAAATTAATAAATTAATACATATACTAGTTTTTATTAATGATGTAAATTAGGTATATAAAACCAAAAACCTTATCTAAAACTTTAATTTATGCTAATTATTATCAATTGTTTTATCAATAATAGAATATTAGTAAATTATTATAATAGAATAGTAATT
>NZ_PYLQ01000042.1 GCF_003024685.1 Faecalibacillus intestinalis
AAAAAGGTAAATATTTGGTCGTTCAGTATCTAAAACTGTTGTTTAGTACTGTTGCCTATTATTTACCTTTTGGTTATTTATCTTTTATAGAAGCAATTACTTGTACTTCCTGGTGCACTGCTTCCTTTTTTTACAAGTTGGATTTGGATTGCTTCAAGTCTATATGAATATCCTTCCGTTCCTGCACTCTCTCCATTCTTTGCCCAGCCTAGCCAGCCAAATTCTTGTGAATGTACTCTATAGTAGATGTCATATTGTTTTGCCATCTCTCCTGTTAGCTTGATTCTTATCGCTTCTAGTCTTTTACTTTGTCCACTTGTTCCTGAAGTGTCATCGTTCATTTTCCATCCTTGCCATCCAATGTCTTGGACATGTGTTTGATATTCGATTGATCCACTGTATAATGGATTGCTTAAACTGATATTGATGGCTTCTAGTCTTTTACTTTGTCCGCTTGTTCCCGCTTCTTCTCCATCATATTTTATTCCTTGCCATCCAATATCTTGAACATGTGTCTGATAGCTTACATATCTTTGTCTGTATGCATCCTGTGTACTTCCTGGTGCTTTTCCACCTTTTTCTACAAGTTTGACTTCTATTGCTTCCAGTCTGTATGAATATCCTGCTGTCCCTGCACTCTCTCCATTCTTTGCCCAGCCTAGCCAGCCAAATTCTTGTGAATGCACCCTATAGTAGATATCATAGTTTTCTGCTAATTCATCTGTCAGTTTGATTCTTATTGCTTCTAATCTTTTACTTTGTCCACTCGTTCCTGAAGTGTCATCGTTCATTTTCCATCCTTGCCATCCAATGTCTTGAATATGTGTCTGATATTGGATTGTTCCATTATAGGATGTATTATTGGAAAGTTTGATTCTTATTGCTTCTAATCTCTTTGACTGTCCTGTCGTTCCTGCAGTACTTCCATCTTTGACATATCCTTGCCATCCAATATCTTGGACATGTGTACTGTAGTTTACACTTGGTGTTTGTCTGACTACTGTCACCTTACATGCTGCACTCTTTCTATTGCTTGTTATTACTGTAATATTTGTAGTTCCTGTTCCTACTCCTGTTACTTTTCCATTTCCATCTACTTTTGCAACGTTTTCATCTTCACTTTTCCATGTTAGTGTCTTACTGATGTAATATGTGAAACATAAACTAATTTGATTTGTATATCTTTTATAACTCCAGTATTTTTTGATCCACAATCATTACCTTGTGATATCCATTTTGTCCAATTTCCATCAATATATACCCTATATTTAAGCTCATAATTATTACTGTTTGATAATGACATGTTGATCATCTTTAATCCTAGAGATTGTCCAGTAGAACCAATAACTGTTGAATTAGTAACATTAGTATATGTGTTATCTTTATTTTGTGTATTTAATGTTTTAATTGTTAAATTATAATTACTTAGGTTATCTATTCCTATTTTTAAACCTTCTAAATTTTCAGAGATATTTCCATAACCATTTCCATTCACTAGATTATTTGTCCATCCCATATTACTTAAATGTTGACTGTAATATATTCCTGGTACTCTTGTAATTGAACTATCTTTAACAATTCTAAAATCTATTGCTTGAATATTTTTTCCACTAACTCCTGCATTATTTCCTTCATCTATCCAAGATTGCCAACCTATATCAGCACTATGAACTCTATATTGTAACTTATATCCCGTTAAACAATTAGCTGAAAAATTTATAACTTGTATTGGTGAAGATTCATCTCCAACAACCGTATCATTATTAATTTTATCATAGGTTTTCCATCCTTTTGAATTATAAATCTTTCCAGACAAATAGGCTGTTGGATTTGCATTTTTTAAATCAAACTTCAATTGATACAAATTTAAAGACCTACCTGTTGTTCCAGTTGTATTTGGTTCATTGACTTGATTTAACCACCCTACGTTTTGACAATTAGATTGGTAATATAGAGTTGGTTCACTATCTGTTTTACCAGTTGGTTGTCCTTCTACATTTGAAGTATTCAATTGAGAAGAAGAATTACTGCCATTACTTACAATCGTTATTGAATTAGTTGGAATATATGCATAATTTGAATCATAGTTATATTCTGATTGAACAACTATTTTAGAGCGTGTTGAATCAATAGAACCATCAGATTGTATCTTATAATACCCATTTGATTTACCATCTTTTAAAATAAGAAATGCAAAATTTGATGGCGCAAGTGTCTTGTTTGAAATTTTTGAGCTAGTTGGATATGTTGAATACAAAGTAGTCGAATTTGCATTTGACGAATTTTTTATATTTACAACACTATGTAAATTACTTAATGTATCCTTTATACCAATTGTATATTTTTTAGAATCTGTACCACCTAAATAGTTATCTACTTTCCAACAAATACTTGCTGCTTTTTCTCCCCAATATGGATCAGAAGCATATTTTACACCTATTCCACTTGCTTTATCTCCTAAGAAAGCACCATAATAACGATAATCTGTAATAGGATCTAAATATCCTTTGGATAAAAAGATTGCCGAATGATAATAAATGCTATAATCTACTGAAGAATAGCCATTTGCACTTCCATTTGGATCTTTATCATAAGCATGATGACCAAATAAGTTATTCTTATTCTGTGCAATATTACTTGAACCCCATGAACTTTCATTAGCAGCCACACCTATCATCAACATTGCATTTGTTCCATATGTATTTTGGTTTGAAATAAATGCATTCCCTTCATTTCTCATTTTACTATTATCTTTAGAAAAATAAGAAATAGCTTGATTCAATTGTGATGCGTTATATGTTGTTAAACTTCTATGAGATAAATATTGATAATAATTATAATACGGATTAGAACTATTCACCGAATGTGTTCTAACATTAGTTTTATAATCTTCTAACATGGTTTTATAACTACTATATGTACTTCCCTCATAAAAATAATGGCCATCATAACTATAATAATCTGTATTATCCTTTAAATAAGATGGCTTAACTCCACAATCTAAATTACTACTATATGCCGTATTTGACAATTTTGTACTAATTCCATGATAAAGTCTTCCATTTTTTACATAATATTTACTTAATGTTTGAACAGAAGAACTAGTATAATCTAAAACCTCAACCTCATTAAGATTTACCCAACCAATAACACCTGATTGCATAAATTTTACTTTTGTAGGTGACACCTCATTATCATAACCTAAAAAAGCTGCATCTGCTGCATAGTATCCATTAGTATAACCATCACGATTAGTACCATCTTCCTTATACTCTGTATTTTCTTTGCTACTTGATTTTGTCCTAAAGTTAACAACTGAAACACTAGAATTAGATGCTCTTGCTCTAGATTGTTCCTCAGGTTGTACAAATAAATCTTTTTCATCCAAATCATCTGAAGTATCTGGCATATTTTGTTCCACTGTTTCTAAGGAGATTACATTCCCATTTTCATCAACAGTAGTAATTTCATAATCACTTGGTACTTCTTGTTTAGCAGCAGTATAATCATCCAAATTATTGCTGTCATCTACTATTGCCGAAACATTATAAAAAGGTACGATGCTAAAAATCAATGAAAAAGACATTAAAATCGATGTAATTTTTCTATT
The DNA here is from genome assembly GCF_003024685.1 of Faecalibacillus intestinalis. Taxonomy (GTDB): domain Bacteria; phylum Bacillota_I; class Bacilli_A; order Erysipelotrichales; family Coprobacillaceae; genus Faecalibacillus; species Faecalibacillus intestinalis. Next base: position 3,611 of record NZ_PYLQ01000042.1, read on the forward strand.
CATAAGTTTTTTTCACTTCCTTTCCCTAAAATCTATCATTTATTATATCAGTAAAAAAAAAAATTTAAATCACAAAATATATTTTCACACATTATCATTCATTTTTTTAAAGGAACTGTCATGAAAATTAATAATTAGTTTTATGTAGTCATCTCTTTTATAAAATAAAAAAGGTAAATATTTGGTCGTTCAGTATCTAAAACTGTTGTTTAGTACTGTTGCCTATTATTTACCTTTTGGTTATTTATCTTTTATAGAAGCAATTACTTGTACTTCCTGGTGCACTGCTTCCTTTTTTTACAAGTTGGATTTGGATTGCTTCAAGTCTATATGAATATCCTTCCGTTCCTGCACTCTCTCCATTCTTTGCCCAGCCTAGCCAGCCAAATTCTTGTGAATGTACTCTATAGTAGATGTCATATTGTTTTGCCATCTCTCCTGTTAGCTTGATTCTTATCGCTTCTAG
>NZ_PYLQ01000043.1 GCF_003024685.1 Faecalibacillus intestinalis
ATTAGATATGTTGAACATCCTTTTTGGACTGTAGATACTCTGTTTTATACAAAAATTAATGAGAACTTAGTTGCTCCGAAATATCTTTATTATAAAATGTTAACCTTTGATTTAATGAATTATAATGAAGGAACTACAATTCCTAGTCTAAGAACGCAAACCCTAAATAGTTTAGAATTAGAAATTCATTAGATATGTTGAACATCCTTTTTGGACTGTAGATACTCTGTTTTATACAAAAATTAATGAGAACTTAGTTGCTCCGAAATATCTTTATTATAAAATGTTAACCTTTGATTTAATGAATTATAATGAAGGAACTACAATTCCTAGTCTAAGAACGCAAACCCTAAATAGTTTAGAATTAGAAATTCCAAGTATTAATACTCAAAAAAAAATTGTTTCAATTTTGAATTCATTGGATAGTAAGATTACATTAAATAGTATGATAAACAATAATTTAGCGGCTTAAAGGTCAATGGCAGAGACATCAAGTTCGCCAGACATTAACTTAGGTAAGAGAGTATCTCTTAAAGATATAAGCTTATCGTTTTCTATTTTATTTTTTCCTATTTTTTCGAACAATGGTGTAACTAAATCTATAAAGCGATCTATATCTTTTTGATTCAATTTACAAACATGCATTTCTGCAATATGCTTTGGGTAAATATGAGGTTGTGCAGATCCTGTTTGTGAATCAAAAATTTCTTTTTGACGTTTTTTTAACATAACATACCAAAAGTAAACAATCCGAAGACCAAACAGGTTTATGCCATAAATTGACAAATCCAGCATTTGCACCGGAAGCTGATATAGTAAGAACAGGTGAGACAGTATTTGAAACATTGTGATAAGTTGCTGGCTCTAGTCCACCTGCAACAACAGGTACATCACCAGGAATAGCATTTTTAGACAAAAGTCCTTTACCACGTTTTGGGATAATTATATCTCCAATATACCCATTACCAATAGATACATTGGGAAACATGTGGTCAAATAAAGCTAATGCCTGCTGCTCTAAATTATTGTTTATTTGATGAAATTAGACAAAGTATACTTGATAAGAAAAATGGAGAATTAAATGAGGCTCATGATCAAGGATTTCAAGTATGTTTATTTAAAACATTAGATTTATTAGTTGATTCGAAGCTAAAGGAAGAAGACATTGTAAGTTTATTACAAAAACATTTTGATTTAAGGCGGAGTGAAGTGGAAAATCTGATTCGCACTGCAAAAAATAGAAGCTAGTCGTTCTAAATAATTGAATAAAAGGAGAACGACTATGAATGAAATTATAAAAAATATGATATTACAGGAAATGATTACTCATTTAACTGATAATCAATATGAAGAATTAAATAGAATACTTGTAAAAGTATTATCTAATTATAAAATTGAAGAGATTAAGAATGAAGAAAGTGATAAAACTAATCAAAATTACATTGATTCTTTTTTATCAGCTAAAAGATTAGAAGGATGTTCTGAAAAATCTCTTAAATATTATAAATCAACTATTGAAATAGTATTAAATTCTATAGATAAATCTATAAAGAATATTACAACTAATGATCTACGAAATTATTTAACTGAATATCAAGAAAAACATGGATCAAGTAGAGTAACAATTGATAATATAAGAAGAATATTATCTAGTTTCTTTTCTTGGCTAGAAGACGAAGATTTTATTATAAAAAGTCCTGTAAGAAGAATACATAAAGTAAAATCAGCTTCTGTAATTAAAGAAACATATAGCGATGAATCATTAGAATTAATGAGAGATAGTTGTGACAATTTACGAGATTTAGCATTAATAGATATTTTAGCATCAACTGGAATGCGTGTAGGCGAATTAGTATTATTAAATAAAGATGACATTAATTTTAATGAGAGGGAATGTGTTGTTTTTGGTAAGGGTGATAAAGAGCGTGTTGTTTATTTTGATGCAAGAACAAAAATACATTTACAAAACTATTTAGATAGTCGAAATGATGATAATAAGGCATTATTTGTTACTTTAAAAAAACCTTTTAATCGCATTTCGATTGGCGGCATTGAAACTAGAATTAGAGAGATGGGAAGAAAACTAAACATCAATAAAGCTCATCCTCATAAATTTAGAAGAACATTAGCAACAAAAGCAATTGATAAAGGAATGCCTATAGAACAATTACAAAAATTATTAGGGCATCAAAAAATAGATACAACATTGCAATATGCAATGGTTAAACAAAGTAATGTAAAAATTGCACATAAAAAATATATAAGTTAAGGATGGTGATTATATGGCTGAATGGAAGGAATGTATTCTTAGCACTATTATAGATTTAATTGGTGGCGGAACTCCTAAAACATCAAATGATGAATATTGGAATGGAGATATACCATGGCTATCAGTTAAAGATTTTAAAGATGCTAATCGTTATGTCTATAAAACCGAAAAAACAATTACAAAACAGGGATTAGATAATAGTTCCACAAAATTATTGCAGCACGATGACATTATAATATCGGCTCGTGGCACTGTAGGAGAGATGGCAATGATACCGTTTCCTATGGCTTTTAATCAGTCATGTTATGGAATTAGGGCAAAGGAGAATATAAATAAAACTTTTTTATTTTACTTAGTAAAGAATAGTATAAGAGAATTAAAGGCAATTACTCACGGTTCTGTTTTTGATACGATTACAAAAGAAACTTTTTCTAATATAGAAGTTAAAGTACCGGATGAAAGAACACAGGAGGTTATATCCTCGATATTAACAAATATTGATGATAAAATAGACGAGAACATAAAAATAAACAATAATTTATATGCCAAACAATTGGGAAAATATACCTGTTTATGATCTTGCTGATTATATCAATGGCGCATCATTCAAGAAAAATGAATATGCTGATGATGGTTTGCCTATTATAAAAATTGCTGAACTTAAAAACGGAATTACAGATTCAACTCAGCATTGCAATGTCAAGAAAGATGAAAAATATTATATTGATAACAGAGATATACTTTTCTCTTGGTCAGGCAATTGCTCCCGCATTCACTTTCTTTTTACTAAAATATCTGAAGCCACAGTTTAAACATATAGCAAGTAATAAGCAAACGACTGGTCTTGGTCATGTTACTGTGGCAGATCTTAAGAGATTGCAATTCAGAGCTAATGCAAGTGTTATCGCTGAATTCAATGCTCTTATAATGCCAATGTTTGATCTCATCTACTCAAAGTACAAAGAAATACAGCAATTATCCAATCTTCGAGATATATTACTACCAAAACTCATGTCCGGTGAACTTGATGTTTCTGCCATTGACCTTTAAGCCGCTAAATTATTGTTTAA
>NZ_PYLQ01000044.1 GCF_003024685.1 Faecalibacillus intestinalis
TTTTTTGGAACTGACTTGAAAATGAATGAAATTTTGGCTTTAAAATGGAATGACCTTTATATTGGTCATAAAAACATCAAAAAAAATAATTGTTATGCTGTAGTGAATAAAAAATTAAAAAGAAAGAAGATATCCTACATTAATGAACATAGAGAAAATATTATTAAGCAATTTGATCCGAAAATAAATGATGAGGGTAGTACTAGGCTTGTCATTTATAAAATTGAAAATAGTAAGAAAATCCATATTCCTATTAATGTAGCCAAAATGCTAATAAAATGGAAAAAAGTAGAAGGTAGAAAATATCAAATTTCCTATGAAGAATATGAAAATAATGACCTCGTTTTTTCACTGCTTAATGGTAAAGCGTGTGAAGATAGGATTATCAATAAAGAATTTGATAAATTAAAATATGAAAATAATTTACCGGATGTAAAGATGAGCAGGTTGGAATTCTTTTCTAAGGAAAGAATTATATATAAGGAAGAGGTAATGACTATTAGAGATTTTTATTACAGAACGTTATTTTATGATTATTCAGAATATTTTGAAATTGGATATATCAAAAGTGGATTATCGTATAATAACAATATAATACCTATAGGTACAAATTATCGAAGTGTGAATTTAAAAGATATAAACGTACCTAAGAAAAAGGAAATAGATTTATCAAAAATGATTTCATTAATAAAAAATAATTCAAGTTTATCAAATGAATTGACAAGTATACTCAAAGAGTARAACTTGTCTTTTTYATAATCGCACGTTGGTTAAAACATAATGTTTTCCATAGAATATGGATATAGGAGGAGATAGTAATGGCATCAATTACAAATAGAAAAGGAAAATATTATGTTGTTTATTGGTTTGATTCATTTGATGGAAAAAGAAAACAAAAATGGGAGCAATGTGAAAACTATGAAGARGCWATCTTYAAAAAGAAGAAGATWGAAGATGAAGTAAATAATCAAGTRTTTCTKGCTCCAAGTAATCAAACAATCAGAGAATTTTTAGAAACATTTGTTGAGTTATATGGTACAAARCATTGGGGATTTAATAATTATAARGCTAATACAGGTTTATTGAATAACTATGTTTATCCACTTATAGGTGATAAAAAAATCCAATCATTTTCAACATTAAATGTCGATCAATATATTAATAAATTGACTAAAACTAAAAATGTGAATTATGGTGTAAGAAAAAATGCACCTCAATATGTATCGCCTAACACAATAAAATCAGTAGTAAAATTATTAAGATGTGCATGGCGACAAGCTCTTAGATGGGAAGTTGTAAAGAAAAATGTGTTCATTGATTGTAATTTACCTTATTGTGAATCTAAGGAAAGAGAAATATGGACAGCAAC
>NZ_PYLQ01000045.1 GCF_003024685.1 Faecalibacillus intestinalis
AAAAACCAAATGATCAAATACAAACAAGTATTAAAAAAGAAGATGACAATAAAACATCATCAACAAAAAATAACTCTCATATAAAAACTGGTGATGATATGTCAGTTGTACCATATATTTTACTTATGGCAACAGCTGGGGGTTATATTGCACTTCAAAGAAGAAATAAAGAAGATTAAATAATAAAAGCTATATAACACATATAAATGTATGGCTATATAGTGATTTATGATTTAATAAAATGTGTTATAGACTTTTATAGTCAATTTGGAGTTAAAGATAAAAGACATCGGATTTATGGCTTTATGAAATAACATGATATTTTTAAAACGAAGCTAATTAGATAACATGAGGTTTTTTCTATGGAGGAGACCTCATGTTTTTATATGCTCTATTATTGGTGTCTTGCTATAGTCCAGATATTTTTTACTAATTTGATTTTAACATTGGTAACACAATAAACGGTAAACCTACTCAAAAATTAGTGTATTAAAAGAATAGCTAACAACTAATAATAATATTCTTTAATTAAAGCAAGTAATTGATTTAAAAATACATTTAATAAGCTTAAGAATAGAAAAATAACTATGACAAGATAAATAAGGAAAAAATTTAATGAAAAGAGAGAAATTAAAAATAACTATATCTAATTCTTTAATAGCACATAACTTAAAAATTGTAAACAGCTAATCCATTAGCGTTAGTTATTATTACGAAAAAGAGCAAACCTCATATAACAGAAAATGTCTGCTTTTATTTTAATTATAAAAACCACAAGATTTTGAAAAGTAGTTTCAAATATCATGACATAAAATAAAACCGTAAATATAGTGGGGTGAGTTCAGTTTCATCTCACTTTTTTGGCTTTTATAGTTGTATTGATAACTGGATTTTTGGGATGAATACAGTTTTTAAGCGTTTATTAATGGATAAAAAATTTTTTGTAATTGTAGTAGTTTGTTATGTTTTTTATTAATTGTTAAAAAAATCACAAAAAGCGGGATAATATGTTAAATATTATTGAATATATATTTATATCATGATATGATTCTTATAGAAGTGAATGTGATGTTAGGTTTTTATAAAAAAATACGGTCATTTTATTTAAACCTAACCACTTTTTTTAGCGAGAAATGTAAGCGCTTAAACGGATGTTCGCAGTTTAAAAAGAAAATTAGGAAAGGGGTTAAATTAGTACTTAAATAATACGTAAAATACTGGTGAATGATTAATGTTGATGTTAAGGGGTATTATTTATAGTTTTATGACTCGCTTAAATAGGCATTCACAAATATAGCAGAATTACTATTCTATTATAATAATTTACTAATATTCTATT
>NZ_PYLQ01000046.1 GCF_003024685.1 Faecalibacillus intestinalis
ATAAAAAAGAAGAAAAAAGATAAAAAAATGACGATATACATAGTGGAGGTAAAACCATGGATACTATAATAAAAGATACACTTAGTCAGCATAAAATCATGTTGGATCAAAATTGTAAATTGATGATCAGTCATGAAGAAATGTTATCAAGAATCATCAAAGAATTTGTAGAAGAAGCAAAACATTTAAGTATTGAAGAGATTATCAAAATTGTACAAGATGAGCATCGTTTTCAAAGATTGAATAATGAAAATTCGATACCAGGATATGGAACAGTCAGGTTTGATTTCTTTGGATGTATTGATTTACCACAATTAGATCATACAATCAAAAGAATCTATTTGAATGTAGAAATACAAAATGATGCCTATCCAAATATTCTCTCATAACAAGAGGAGATGCATATTTATCAAGAATACAGACAACACAATGGGGAAAGGAATATAATGATCAAAACTATGATGGGATGAAAAAAGTCTATTTAATATGGATACTCCCACAAGCAGCAAAAAAAAGAGATGGACAAGTGAGTATTTGTAAAACAGATGAAAAAAAGCATCTAGAAAAATTGGAAAGCTATGACAAAAGAGAACAAATCGTGATATACTTGGATAAAGAACATGATACTAGTAAAAAGTATCAAGAGTATGATGAAATATTAACACCATTAGTAGTATTCTTGAATAATATATTAGATTATCAAGGAAAAATAAGAATCATGAAAGAATATGGATTTAAAGAAATAGAAAAGGAGGTCAGGGAAGTGTGTGATTATGCAAATATACTAGAAAAAGAATATTTAAATAAAGGAATTGGAATAGGTGTTGAAAAAGGAATAGAACAAGGAACACAAAATGAAAGAATTAAAAATATAAGAAAACTAATGATAAAGCTAAAAATGTCATTTAAAGAAGCTATTCAATTTTTAGATATACCTGAAGATGAAGTGAAAGAGATAGAAAAATATTTTAAAT
>NZ_PYLQ01000047.1 GCF_003024685.1 Faecalibacillus intestinalis
TTCAATAATCTGTATTCTCTGGATTTTTTATTTTTAGCATATTTACGCATAATTCTTTTTCGAGTATGATTGAGTTGATCATTTATTAGTCTGGTAACGTGAAAATGGTCAACAAGCAAGGTCGAATTTGGAAAATATGTCTTTAGTAAGGGTTTGAATATAAAGCTCATATCAGTGCATATGTATTCGACCTTTTTTCTTTCTTCCAAATCAATCTTAAATAGATAGTCGGACATGATATCATGAGTTCTGGATTCAACGATATCAATAATCAAATTGTTTTCAAAGTTCATAAGGATAGCAGGATATTTATATTTGGAGTTTCTAGAGAAATAAAATTCATCAATCAATAGAACTCTAGGAAGGCTATGTCTTTTAATTCTGACAAAAGTATCAAATATTTCCATGATTCTGGTAGAAGAAACACCAAACATTCTAGCAATGGAAGCATAAGTAGCATTATAAGGTTTTAACCTGTTTAGAATAGAAAAGATAGCTGTTCTAGTAAAAGACCAATCACCATAAGCAATAGGATTTACATCAGAAAAAGAAGCATTACAGTCAATGCATTTATACCTTTTAACATAAGTAATCATCTTTACAGGTTTATCATTAACAGGTACAGATACAAGAGATCTTTTCTTATTGCCTTTACTAATGAAATGAGTGCTGCCACATGTAGGACATGAAAATCTAGATGGCTTGAATCTAATATCGATTTCATAATTAGATTCTTTATGATCTACAGTAAATGTTTCAACAACATCATCCTTGATATCAAATAGTTTTAATAATTCGTTGTTCATAATAATAATTTA
>NZ_PYLQ01000048.1 GCF_003024685.1 Faecalibacillus intestinalis
ATTTTTTGATTTTGTACCCAGTTTTGTTGTTTTTTATCATTGCTGAAAAATATCTTAATATAATATCCTTCGATGGTTTAGTTTATTTTACATTACTTTTGTTGAGACGAAAATTAGTTTATCTCGATTTTCATTTTAAGAAGATATCTATTATTTTTTGGACGATTACTCTGCTGTTATCTGGATTAAGTTTTTCTTTCTTCAAACAAGCAAATTACTTATACATGACGAAAGCATATGTAGAGTGTAATGTTTTGGAAACAAAAGAGTATTCGCTCGTTCGTCGAAATAAGGGATATGCAACTTTTATGATGAAAAGTCATGAAAGCATCAAAGATGATTTTACAGTAATTGAAAACCTAGTTGGGAAAATAGATTCATATGAAATTGGTGAAGAAAATAAATACAGAGTTATATTAAAAAATAATCAAGAAGTAGATATCAAGTTTAATAATTATAATCAGTTTACATTATTTAGTTTAGATGTTGATTAAGTGAAAAGGAAGGAGAAAGCTTATGATTAAAAAAGTATTTATTGGAATTATTGCAGCTGGTATGATATTAACAACTATTCCAACAGTAAATGCGGAAGATGAAATTACATTAGATGAAGTGACTGATCAAATAATTGATATTTCAGATAAATATAATTAAGCTGGTGTTACATCAGGACAATTATTCAATTTAATTACGCTAACTCAAACGGATGATGAATTATTAGACGCTTTATCTTTAGATAAAAATG
>NZ_PYLQ01000049.1 GCF_003024685.1 Faecalibacillus intestinalis
ATTTTTTGATTTTGTACCCAGTTTTGTTGTTTTTTATCATTGCTGAAAAATATCTTAATATAATATCCTTCGATGGTTTAGTTTATTTTACATTACTTTTGTTGAGACGAAAATTAGTTTATCTCGATTTTCATTTTAAGAAGATATCTATTATTTTTTGGACGATTACTCTGCTGTTATCTGGATTAAGTTTTTCTTTCTTCAAACAAGCAAATTACTTATACATGACGAAAGCATATGTAGAGTGTAATGTTTTGGAAACAAAAGAGTATTCGCTCGTTCGTCGAAATAAGGGATATACAACTTTTATGATGAAAAATCAGAATGATATTGGAGAAGATTTTAAAGTTATTGAAGATATTATTGGAAAAATAGATTCATATGAAGTTAATCAAGAAAATAGTTATCTAATAAGATTACAAAATAAAAAGGAAAAGATTGTCCGTTTTAATAATTATAATCAGTTTACATTATTTAGTTTAGATGTTGATTAAGTGAAAAGGAAGGAGAAAGCTTATGATTAAAAAAGTATTTATTGGAATTATTGCAGCTGGTATGATATTAACAACTATTCCAACAGTAAATGCGGAAGATGAAATTACATTAGATGAAGTGACTGATCAAATAATTGATATTTCAGATAAATATAATTAAGCTGGTGTTACATCAGGACAATTATTCAATTTAATTACGCTAACTCAAACGGATGATGAATTATTAGACGCTTTATCTTTAGATAAAAATG
>NZ_PYLQ01000006.1 GCF_003024685.1 Faecalibacillus intestinalis
TATACCTTTTAACATAAGTAATCATCTTTACAGGTTTATCATTAACAGGTACAGATACAAGAGATCTTTTCTTATTGCCTTTACTAATGAAATGAGTGCTGCCACATGTAGGACATGAAAATCTAGATGGCTTGAATCTAATATCGATTTCATAATTAGATTCTTTATGATCTACAGTAAATGTTTCAACAACATCATCCTTGATATCAAATAGTTTTAATAATTCGTTGTTCATAATAATAATTTAATCAGGACCAGACAGTAAAATTGTATCAAAAAAGGGGATGATTCACATCCCCACGATAATTTAGAGGGTACTCCGCCTAATAATTTAGAGCGAACCTCTAAGCACCGGATAATTTAATATACCGATTTAAGTTGATACATTTTCTTTATGATTGAAAATATTTTTTAATCTCATCAATTTCCTGTTGAGGTAATCCAAGTAATTCTACTGCGTTAGAAAAAGTAGTATTTAAATTATGAATAAGATTTTTTACTACCATGATATTTCTTTTTTTTCTTTCACTTTGTTTCGTTTTTTGAATTGCTTCTCTTTCAATCATTTCTCCTAAGTTACACATCTTTTCTACCTCCTTATCTATTACATTAAATCCATATTCTTTCATGATTCTTCTTTTTTCTTGATAACTTAATACATTATTTAAAAAAGCAACAAGTGGTGTTAGTATGTTATCATAGATTATATACTTTTCATTAGTATCATGTTCTTTGTTTAAGTATATCATAATAAGTACACCTTTGTCATAGGTTTCTATTCTTTCTATTGTTGTTCCATTGATATTTATTTCATCTATCTTATATGCATTGATATGACCATCATTCTTTTTGGCAGATTGTGGTAATATCCAAATTGAATAGACTTTCTTTATATGATTATAATCATAGTCATAATATTCATTTTTCCACTGCGTTGTCATGATTCTTGAGATATAAGTAAGACCTCGTGTAATCAGAGAATAACCTGGATTTGGATCGTTTTGTATTTCAACATTTAGATAGATTCTTGGGGATAAATCAATCGTACAAAGGAAATCATAATTCGTTTTACCACTATAGGGAATAAAGTTTTCTTTATCTAAATGTTGAAAAGATTTCTTTTCTTTGATCAATCTTTCAATTTCATTCAGAGTTAAATGTTTTGCTTCATCAATAAAACATTTAACTATTCTACTTAATATTTCTTCATGACAAATAATCAACTTACAATAGTTATCTAATACTAGTTTATGATTAGATGAACTTTTTTCAATTATACCTTCCATAAAATATACCTCCTACTATATATATCGACTATTTTTTTGCTTTTTTCTTTAAAAAAATAAAAAATTTTTATTCTTTTAGTCACATAGCTTTTGCTTGACATGGATAAGTGAATGTTATATTCTTATATCATACTAATTATATATGAAATAAATAAATTGGTACAAAATAAAATGGGGGAATTAAAAATGGAAAGAATTACAAGTTTTAGTGTTGATCATCGAAAACTAACTAAAGGAGTTTATGTATCAAGAATTGATGGGGATTTGATTACATATGATATTCGAATGACACAGCCTAATGTTGAACCAGCTTTAAAACCAGAAGCAGCACATACGATTGAACATATTGGCGCAACATTACTTAGAAATGGTAAATATAAAGATCGAGTGATTTATTTTGGACCAATGGGCTGTATGACAGGCTTTTATTTGATTGTGAGAGATTTAGATTTAGAAGTGATTAAAGAAGTTGTAAAAGATGTTTATAGTCAAATTGCCTCTTGGGATCAAGAGATTCCAGGGGCTAAGGAAGAAGAATGTGGAAATTATACATTTATGGATTTAGAAGCAGCTAAAAAAGCAGCTGATTATTTTGTAAACAGTAAATGGGAACATGAATATCATCTATTATAAAGTGGAAACAACAATGAAAAAATAAGGAATTAAATTATTAGCACTTACCTTACTAGCAACTGTAACAACAGGATGTGCATCATCTAAACAAGAAAATACATGGGATAAAATTAAAGAAAAGAAAGAAATCGTGATTGGAACAGAAGGAACATTTGCTCCATTTTCATATCATGATGATAACGATAATTTAGTAGGTTATGATGTAGAAGTATCAGAAGCGCTTGCTAAAGAATTAGGGGTTAAAGTTAAATTTGTAGAAGTTAAATGGGATAGTTTAATTGCTGGATTAGATTCAGATAAATATGATTTAGTAACAAATCAAGTAGCAATTACTGCTGAAAGAAAGAAAAAATATGATTTTTCAATTCCACATACATACTCATATCCAGCAATTATCACTAAAAAAGATAATACAGAAATCACTAAAATGAGTGATATCAAAGGACATAAATTTTCACAAACAGGTCATGGTTTATCCATGACTTTTATGCATCTCTAACATATACTATTTTATTCTTTTTTAAATCTTTAATGATTATTTTAATTTCTTTATTTTTTTTAGTGCTATCTGTTATATAAGATAAATATTTTCCATCTATTGATATTTTTAATGAATATACTTTTTCTTTTGTTAACAAGGTACTTTCTTTATAAGTAAAATCATACATAAATAAACCATCATTTTGGGTGTAATATAGTTTATCTTTATATATATCACTATTTTCAATTTGTTCATTAAATAGAATTTGATTATCACAATATAACTTATCATCTTGAATATTGTGTAAATAGAGATGATTATTTTTTATATAGAAATAATCACATAATGGAGTATCTAATTTTTCTTTTTTAAATGTATCTAGAGATATTTTAATGATTGTATAATCATCTTGTAGAAAATAAAGATATTGATGATAAATAGAATAATGGTTTGTTAATTTTCCTTTATAAACAACTTTATTATTTTGATTAGTTATTTTGTCGCTATAAATAATATAATATCTATTCTTGTTACCAATAATACCTAATATATTTTTATCTGAAATAGGGATATGTTGTTGTTCTATATTCATAAAATTTTTCTGTAAAGAAGATAACTTTTTTAATTTAACATCTTGAAAATCATTATTAAAGAGATATAAATATTCACTTTCATCATCGTCAATAGTATAAAAAAAACCATCTTTTTGAGGAAACACGTTAATTAAATTATTACTAGATTCATAAAGATTTCTTATTAAAGAATACTCTTTCCAATCATTTTTATCTATTATCTTATTAGAAAAATAATAATATTCTTTATTTTCCGCAAAGTTAAGTTCATGATAACTATTGTATTGAAAACTAGATGAATTATTTTGATTACTTGAACAACCAGTTATTAATATTAATAAAGAAAGAAAAATCAAGTTCTTTCTTTTTCCTTTAAAAAAAGAAAGAAGAAAGAATATAAAGATAATAATCAATTCAATAATTACTATATGAAAATCTATGCCTAACATTTTTTCACCATAACCTGCAAAATAGCGACCAGGAACAAGAAAACTAATAAAAGGAAAATAAAGAATATGTATACTATTTCCTAAGAAAGCTAAAGGAATATAGACGAAAATAAAAAGTACAAGCAAAATAAAGATATTAGAATGAATAAATTTTTTTAGTAAAATACTTAGACTACATAAAAGATAACTCGCTATATAGTAAAGAAATGTACAAAAGCATATAAATGTTATTAATGAAATGTTTGGACAATTTTTTGAACACCAAGGAATATTAATTATTGAAAAATCTAATCTAGAAAAATGTTTAAAAATAAGTATTTTACCAATAGTCATTAAAATTAAAAATAATCCCCATATACAACTAAATACAAATATTTTACTCTTTTTAGCATTCTTAATACCATTAGATGTTGTTTTTTCATAAATCCATATATGATCATCTATTTCTTTTAAATAGATACTATAAATAAGAAAGAAAAGGAAGAGAATGAGAATAAAATCTAGATTGTTAAAATTTAAACAATCAGTATACTTTGTATTAACTATTTCCTTATGTTGAGTATTTTTAATTTTTAAATAATATAAGTAGAAAGAATTTAATGCATCTTTTTTTAAAATATTAGAATTATTTTTTCTTTGTTTTTTTAGATATTCTTTTTGAGTAATTTGATGATTTTGATATTCTTTTAAAATATCTTCATTATTTTCATAAGAATTTAATTCTTTTAGAATTTGTTTTTCTTTTGAATTATTTGGAATACCAGAGTATTTATTTATGTATTGATCATAAATTTGTGTAGTAGTATCACGGTTTATTTTTGTTTGATGTAGATTTATATATAAAGTTGAGAAAGATGTAAAAAGTAAAATAAGAATAATGAGTAAACCTTTATTATTTTTAAAAAATAAACGAAAATATAATTTAATTAATTGATACATAATATCTCCTCTTAAATAGAAAATAGGTAAAAAAATTTAAATTTAAAATGATAAATGAAAATAATAAGGAACTCATAAAAATCTTTTGATTATATATAGAATCATTTAAAGATGAAAAACTAATAATACTTAATAGATTGTTGTTATATAACTGAATTGAAATATAAATAATCAATATAGCAATAAAAAATCCTTTATATTCCTTGTTTAAAAAATGACAAAGAAATAAAAATAAATAAGAGAAAGATAAACACCCAACTAAACGAAAAAAATAATTACAAACAATATAAAAGAATATAGAAATATTATAGGGTTCATACATAAAATGAGATAATGCATAAAGTGGTTGAAATAAACCATTTTTCATTCCTAAAAAATAATAAATAAGATAACTTTCTATTAACAATAATAAAGAAGAAATAAACGTAAATAACAAGATCATTAATATCTTTGATATAAATATTTTCTTTATTTGTTTTCTAGAAATATAAAAATATAAATCTGTTTGTTTTTGTTTTTCATAGATGAATAATTTGATTACTAAGATAATACAAAATATAAGGGATAATAGATATTGAAAATCTTGATTCATAAAATTATTGATTAAGGTATAATCATAGTAGTAGCTAAGATTTCTATTTTTTAATCTTTTTTTAAGCATTATATTTTCTTTTTTCCATTTACTATTTTGAGTTTTTTTAATATTTTCATCTAGAATAGTGATTTTATTTTTAATTGAAGAATGATAATTGATTGTATATTCATAATCTTCTAATAAATTATTACTTATCTGTTCATCACCGAAAACATAACCTGAAAAAGTATTTTTAGACTTGTTTTTGGTATTATAGTTTCCATTATTTACTTGTTCTAACATCGTATTATGATAATTAACAAGCCAATCATATTTTTGTTGAGAAATAGGGCCTTCAATTATTTTTAATATTTTTCTTTTTCCTGTATTAATATCTCCATATATATTTTGATAATTGACATATATGATTTGTAAATTGTTTAAGACAAGCAAAAGAATAAATAAGACTTTAATTGATTTAGAACGTAATAACTTATATAATTCACCTTTTATCATAAACATCACCATAATAATAAAGATAAATATCTTCTAAATTTATTTCTTTACAATGTGGAAATAATTCATCTTTATGAGAAAAAAACTTAATTTTATAATCATCGTTAATAGGTACAATAGAAGAAACATGATATGTTTCTATATATTTTTGTAGATCATTTTTTGAAACGATCGTTTCATAAAAGAATTGTTTTAATGATAATATTAATTCTTGTGGACTTTTAAAATCTAATAATTGTCCGTTTTTAAAGAATATAAGAGATTTAGCTAGATGATCCATATCTTGAATAATATGAGTAGAAATAATAATAATTTTATTTTTTGAAAGATTTCTCAAGAGATTTTTAAGTCTTAATCTTTCAATAGGGTCTAAACCTGTTGTAGGTTCATCTAATAATAAAATTTGAGGATCATTTATGATTGCCTGAGCAATAGATAAACGTTGCTTCATGCCTCCAGATAATTTTTTAATCTTGATGTATTTTTGATCATATAAATTAACTAATTTTAAAGTATGATCTATTTGATTTTTATCAATTGATTTAAGTGCACAAATATATTCAAGAAATTCATTACAAGTAAGATCAACATATAAAGCAGGAGATTGAGGAACATATCCAAAGACATGATAAAAATCATCACTTAAAAATTTAACTTCATCAATTTCAATTGTTCCACTATCATTTTTAATAAGTCCACATAAAATACTTAAAAAAGTAGTTTTTCCTGCTCCATTAGGACCAATTAATCCATAGATTCCAGATGATAAATGTAAAGTAATATGATCTAATGCTTTTTTGTTTTTATAATACTTTGATAAATCATTTATATAAATATTCATTACTTTACCACCAATGAAGTACTTTCTTCTGGAAGATTACTTGAAAGAGGAATAGCAATAGCTTTTACATTTTTTGTTTTATTTCCTGGTTTATAGCTTAATACTGCACTTTTATTTTTAGGAAGTTCTATATGGTAGCTAGATACAGGTTTTAAATCTTCTAATACCCAAAGAATATAATTATCAGAAATACCACTCATTTTTATAGTAATAGGTTTATTTTTCTTAAAATTTCCTTCTAAGTTATTAGGAAATTGAATAAGTAAATTATTATCAAAATAACCTTCTTCATCATGTTTTAATAAATCAGATGTATAATCAATTAAATCATAATTGTTATTTAAATCTATAGGATTATTAGCAGTATCTTGATGAATATCAATAAAAGTAGTACCACAAGCCATCATATGTTGTTTATTAGTAAGTTGTTTAAGAGAATCAACAATTTCATAATCAGCTATTAAAAAAGCATGCATATAAAGATGATCACCTTTACTACCAGTATTAGGCATAATAGAAACATGCTCAGTTTTATTAGTGTCTTTCTTTCCTTTAAATGTGTAGACTAAACTTTCTTTATCTTCATGCTTAATCATTTGAGGAATACCATTAATAAATATCATTAAACCAAAATTTGCATCTCTACCTACAACTTCATAATCATAATTAATATCTACATCTTTACCATCAAAATTATAACCATCTTCAATATGATGCAATCCAAAACCTACTTTTAAATCAACTGTTTCTTGATTGTTGTTCTTTTTAATCGTTATATTTTCCTGTTTGGTACTACATCCAACAAGTAAAAATATACAAAACATACTGAGCATTATTTTTTTCATTCTGTTACCTCTCTTTTTATAAAAGTAGTTTTCTCATTCTGTTTACCTATAATAAATAATTGGTGATCAACATATTCAGCAAATAAAATATTATCTAGCTCATTAAAATCATATTTTACATTATTGAAAATAATATAAGGTTTCCAATCATCAACACTTCCTTTTTCTGTAATAATAATCTTTCTATTACTTAAATAACAATTTACAGAATTTTCATAATTAAATCCTAAATCATTAAATCCATTATCATAATAAACAGCAATCTTATCTTTATTAGCACCATAGCCTTCATCTTGATTATGAATAATACTTTTATCTTTAAAAGAACTTAAAGTAACTTGGGGACTATTATATAAACTATAATTTTGATGATCTATATCTATTACTCCATAACATCCAGAAGTTTGTTGACCTTGTTTTAAATATGTTCCACCAGTATAAATAAGGGATTTATCATTTGTGAAAGCTAATTCCCATATAGCATTTAATTTTCTAGGTGTATCATCTAAAGTAAGAACAGTGCTAACTAAGCGAGAATTTCTATCTAATAATAAAACACTTTCTGTATCATAATTCATTTTTACACATGAAATAAATTGACCGGATGATGAAACAGCTAAACTATCATATTCAAATTCATCAAAAAAATTATTTAAATCAATATGATTTTTAAGTTCATGATTTTGAAATAAGAATAAAGTGTCTGTTAGTTGAATAGCATATATATCTTGAAGAACATGTATTTTAGCTTTATTAACAGGCCCATCAAAAATCATTGTGTTTAATAATTCTTTATTTTTTTCTATAGAATAATCATAAACATATGTTTGATTATTTTTTTTATAAACGAATATTAAATTATGATCTATGATTTTAAAATCAATGATTTCATATTTTGATAATTGTTGGTAATCTTGAGTTTTCTTAACTGTTTTTACTTTATGATTATTTGTGGTTTGACAACCACATAGTAATATGACTAAAAAAATGGTTATTATTTTTTTCATAGTTAACCTCATTATAGAAAATATCATTTTTGATAATTTAATAGTTATTATCAAAAATGATATTTATATTAATTTAATATTGTGTAGATGTATAAACATGATATCCAGTTGTATGAATAGCATCATGTGTTCCATAAAATGTAACTTTAGTTCCAGTATATCCCCAACATTCTAATGTATCTCCAACACCAGAACTATTTGCATGTTGGTTTTGAGTAGAACCAATATTAGCACCAGTGCTAGTTTTTTTAGCTTCTATTTTTATTTTGATAGATTTAACATTTTGACCAATAGTGGTACCACCTTCACACAATTTAGATGATCCACTATTATAAGGAGATATAAATCCTTTTAATGTACCATATGGTGTTGATTTTGTTGTTGATTTAGCAGCGGATACAGAGTTTACATTTCCAAATGCCATAAGTAGTGCGAAACTTAACGTTACAAATAATTTAATTTTATTTTTTTATAATTTAATATTCCTTTCATTAGTTTAGGTTGACGTCTACCTTAGTTTTATTATATCTTATATTACTATATTGTCAATAATACCTTTATAATAATAGT
Source organism: Faecalibacillus intestinalis (assembly GCF_003024685.1). Taxonomy (GTDB): domain Bacteria; phylum Bacillota_I; class Bacilli_A; order Erysipelotrichales; family Coprobacillaceae; genus Faecalibacillus; species Faecalibacillus intestinalis. The sequence goes on from NZ_PYLQ01000006.1 coordinate 8,714, forward strand.
ATGGTAATTATAATATTATACTGCTATAATTATTTTGGTGATAAAATTATGGCAAAATCAAATAGCTTTTTTAATATTGATATGCTTGTTTTAAGTTTGTTAAAAGTAAGTGATTGCTATGGATATGAATTAGTAAAAAAAATCAAAGAAGTTTCAAATAATACATTAGATATAAAAGAAGGTACACTTTATCCCGTAGTGCATAACCTATTGAAAAAAGAATACATTTCTAGTCGAGATGAAATAGTAAATAAAAAAGTAAGAGTTTATTATCATATTGAACCTATAGGAAGAGACTATCTAGAAAAAACAATTACTGATTTTAGAAAAAATATTAAAGGTGTATTCGACATTATTGAATATGGTGAGGTGGAAAAAAATGAATAAAGATTCAAAAAAATTTATTAAATATGTAAAAAGAATAATTCCTATCCATTCAAAAGATAAAAGAGAATTTATCTTATTATTAACTCAAAGAATAAAAGAATTTTCAGGCGATTTAGAGAGATGTACTTATCAGGATATTGTAAATGAATTTGGTACACCTAATGAGGTTGCAGGATCTTATATTGAAAATATGGAAAGTAATGAACTCATAAAAAAACTAAATAGGAAAAAGTTATTTCAATATTTTCTTTTAACACTTCTAATTTTAATAACTCTATTATGGGGATTTAAAATGTATAGATTAAATCAATTATATGAAGAAGCAAAATCAGAAACACATGGTTATATTACTGAAGAAATTATTAAATAAAAGGAGAAAATTTATGAAAAAAATTATATTATTTTTAAGCTTATTTTGTATTTTATGCATACCTTCACAAGTAAATGCTTATAATTATGAAAATATTTCACAGATAGAATATTTGGAAGATGGTTCGTATATTGAAACAACTATATTTGTATCTAATGATTATGCTAGATCTCAAAAAACTGCTAGTAAAATTGCTAGATATAATAGTAGTACGGGCGTTCAACAATGGTATGTAACTGTAACTGGAACGTTCTCATATGGGAATGGATCAGCAAAATGTATTTCATCATCAGTTAAGTCAGGTGTATATAATAATAAATGGGCTATTTCGAGTAAATCTGCTTCTAAATCAGGAGCAACAGCAATAGCATCTGCAACAGCAAAACATAGCTATGATAATACAGCTTATGAAACAAAAAAATTAACTGTTAGGCTTACTTGTAGCTCTACAGGAGTATTATCATAATAATTGAATAGCATTACAAGGTAAATATCAGATTTCATTAAGTTATATAGCATTTGTCATTTTATATAATTGTATGTTTATAATTATATTTAAGTATTTGTTATTTATTGTTTTTGATATGAATTAACTATCCAGTATTAAAATATAATCCTCAGCTCATAAGTAAAAAAGGAACGTCAGAACATGGAATTGGTTTATCAAGTGTAAAATCAACTTTAAAAAAATATAAATCTGAAATATCTTTTTCAGAAGATAAATATTGGTTTACTGTTCTTATAGTTATTGATAAATACGAATATATTCATTAGTATTCATTTAAAAGAAATTGTTCATCTACAATTTCTTTTTTGTTATAATGTGGTAAATGAGGTAATGATATGAAAAAAACAAAAGAAACAATTATTGATGCTTTTTGGCAATTATTAGAGGAAAAACCATTTAATAAGATAACTGTTCAAAATATTGTCGAACGCTGTCATTTAAATAGAAATACATTCTACTATCATTTTCAAGATATTCCTAATTTAGCAGAATATACTGTTAAATCATGGGCAGATCAAATTATTCAAAATAACTATGAATTTGGTTCACCAATGACATGTCTTGTACCACTTATAGAAGAATGTAATCAACATAAAAAAGCTTTTCAACATCTTTATAATTCATCACAAAAAGATGAGTTTATTACCTATATGAATCATGTAGCCTTACATATTGTAAAAATGTTTATGAAACAATCTTCTCATTATGTTTTACGAAGTGAACAAGAAAAAGAAACACTTATTCATTTTTATAAATGTTTAATGATAGGTATTCTTATTGATTGGTTAGAAGCACAAGGTGATTATGATTTAAAACCATTTGTTGAACAAATATTTCATTTAATAGAAACAACAATACAGGCTCATTAGGAGCCTTTTTTGGTTAATTCTTTTATTTTGTCCATTTTATGTTGATATAAATAAGATTATAGTAAAAGTAGAAAGAAGGAATGAATATGAAAACTTTAAATAAAGTAAAAATGAGTATATGGATTAATGCCTTAAGTGCAATAGTGATAGGTATATTATTTTTAATAAATCCTCAAGAATCTTTTCAAATTATTACAATACTTGCTGGTATTATTATTACTTTTACAGGAATTATTGATTTTATTTATTATTTTAGTGGTTGGTTAGATATTTATTTTATGAAGAATACATTATTGAGTGGTATTTTAAAATGCGTATTAGGTATCTTTGTATTAACACATATATCAATGATGACAACATTCTTTTCTTATATTTTTAGTTTATATATCATTATTAGTGCCATCTATTGTTTTGAAGCTTATACCTTTATTAAATCAATGGTTAGTTATTCTTTAACTTTTGATTATATTATTGTTACAATTTTAATTTTCACAGGACTTGCAATGTTCTTTTTGAGCCCAAGTACAGTCATTTCCTCTGCTTTTGTGATAGGAATTTTATTCCTTATTAATGGTATTGGAAACTTATTTATTGCTTTAAGACTTTCAAAGATTACAAAAGAATATCGTAGATATCTTCAATAATTTATACTTTAGTATCATAAATCATAAAAGTGGGCATATATTATAATGAGCCCTTTATAAAATACCATATTTATAAGCATATATTTGTTTAAATCCTAAAATATTACAAAATATATTTTTATTCATTCAAAAAAACACCGATAAAATGGACTAAAATATTTTTTAAATGAATGAAGTCTTTTAGAAATTTGACAAAGTTATGATATTTTGTTAGTATTCACCAGGGTGAGATTTATGTACTTTGATACACATTGTCATTTAAATAGTGAACAATTATATGAAAACAAAGATGAATTTATTAAACATGCTTTAGACAATCAAGTAGAAATGATGGTTGTTGTAGGCTATGATCTTGAGTCTTCCAAAAAGGCAGTTGAAATTGCAAAAGAATATCCTTTTATCTATGCTGCTGTAGGGATAGGACCTAACGACTGTTTAAACACAACTACTCAAGATTTACAAACCATCGATGAGTACTTAAATGAACCAAAGGTTGTAGCACTTGGTGAAATCGGATTAGATTATTATTGGGATGATGTTCCTAGTGATAAACAAAAAGATATTTTTCAACAACAAGTTGATCTTGCTAAAAAACATCAAAAACCAATTATTATTCATTGTAGAGATGCTTATGAAGATACTTATGAAGTGCTTAAAAGAAATGGACATCCAGGAATTATGCATTGTTATAGTGGATCAGTAGAAATGGCAAAGAGATTTATTGATTTAGGTTTCTATATTTCATTAGCTGGACCAGTTACTTTTAAAAATGCCAGAGTTCCTAAAGATGTGGCAGAAAAAATAGGTTTAGAGCATTTATTAATTGAAACCGACTGTCCTTATTTAACACCACACCCTTATCGTGGTACTTTAAATGAGCCTGCAAATGTTGTGTATATTGCCCAGGAAATAGCAAAGCTAAAGAACATGGAGATAGAAAGCGTTGCAAGTCAGACAACGTTTAATGCTAAAAAAGTATTTGGCATTAAATAGGAGGAAAATTAATGAAAACAATTAAACAAATTATTTCAGATGCAGACCCCCGACTGAAAGGGGTATTAGTGATTATGATTGTATATGTAATGGTTATGGCGACAACTGTTACATCAGGAGCAACACAAGAAATAAAAGGTTATAAAGAAACAATTGAAATACAGTATCAAGATGGTGGCCAAGAAACTAAAGATTATTTAGTAAGACAAGATACTGTTAAAAATGTATTAAAAGAATTAGATGTAAACTTAAACGCAAAAGATACAGTTAACAAAGATATGTCTTATATTGTACAAAGTAAAGATTTATTACAAGTTAATCGTATTAACGAAGAAGAAGTAGAAGAAATGCAATATGTATCTTCACAAACAATAGAAACAACAGGTTTACATTTATTTACAACAGAAGTTGTTCAAACTGGACAACAAGGACAAATTAAGAATAAAGTGAAAGTCACTTATGAAAACGGTAAAATAGTTAAAAAAGAATTGTTATCGAGTGAAGTTGTAACAGAAAAAACAGATACAATTATCGCTCATGGGACAATTCAACCTGGAGCTTATTTTACTGGAAAACTGACAACATATGGTGGCGATTGTGCAGGAGGAAATGGAACTTCATCATCAGGTATTTCTTTATCACCAACAACTGGTGTTAAAGGAAGTCATAGCGCGAAGTTAAGTTATAATGGTGGAAGTTATTATTGTTTAGCAGCAGATCCATCTATTCCTTTTGGAACAATTATTAAAATTACAAATCACAACTTAGGTATTGAATCAACAGCGTATGGTATTGTTGTTGATAGAGGCGGAGCTATTAAGAAAAATCATATTGATATTTTTAATGGAACAGAAGCTGGCAAATACTTTAAAGGTGGTACGTCAAATAATACACAATTTGAAATCGTATCTGTTGGTAGTGGCAAGAATTTTTGGAAATAGATAACAAGTATATATAGCAAGTTCTCCGAAGTTGGAGAACTTTTTATTTTACCACTTTATAGTGGTAATTTTTGATTTTTCTTCTAACTTGTATTCACTTACAATGAATTTGTCGTTGGAGGTGATAGTATGAAAAGAGAAGAAGATTCTTGCCAATTAATATTATATAGTAGTAATGCGCGTACAAAAGCAATGGAAGCAATTTCCAATGCGAAAACAGGTAATGTTGTATTAGCAAATGATAATTTAAAAAACGCAAAAGATGAATTACTTATTGCACAGAAAAAGCATGCAGAATTATTACGTGATATGGCAAATGAAGAAGATGTTGAAACAAATCTATTGATGATTCATGCCGAAGATCATGTTTTCGGAGCACAAAATACTTTAGAAATGGCTAATGAAATTGTTGAATTATATGGGAGGTTAAAAGAATATGAATAAAGATTTCTTATGGGGTAGTGCAACAGCTTCTTATCAATGTGAAGGAGCGTGGAATTTAGATGATAAAGTAGAGAGTATGTGGGATGTTTATTTACATGAAAACAATCTTGAAAATGGAGATAATGCATCTGATTTTTATCATCATTTTGAAGAGGATTTATTACAGTTAAAAAATGGAGGACAAAACGCCTTTCGTATGTCTCTTGCTTGGCCTCGAATTATTAAAAATAAGGAAGGTGAAGTTAATTCAAAAGGAGTCGATTTTTATAGAAAAATTCTACAATGTTGTCTAGATAAAGATATTACACCATTTGTAACAATTTATCATTGGGATCTACCACAATATTGGGAAGAAACTGGCGGATGGCTTAACAATGAAGTATCCTATGCATACCAAAAATATGCAAAAATATGCTTTGAAAAGTTTGGCGATTTAGTTGATTTATGGGTAACATTTAATGAGCCAAAATGGTTTGTAAGCAGTGGATACCTAATTGGAAATTATCCACCAGCTCATAAAAATCCACAAGAAATGATTATTGCAGCTTATCACGTTATGCTTGCAAGTGCTTTGGGAGTTAAAATTTTTAAAGAAGGTGGATATAAAGGTCAAATTGGAATTGTTCATAGTTTTACACCTGTCAATGGTGTGGATGATTCTTTAGAAACAAGAATTGCAATGAGATATGCAGATAATTATTGTAACAATTGGATTTTAGATACAGCATGTCAAGGAGAATTTCCAATTGATTTATTAAGCGAATTAAATAAAAAGTTTGATTTATCATTTATTAATATTAAAGAGCTTGATGTAATTAAAGAAAATACGGTTGATTTCATAGGATTAAATTATTATGCTAGAGCTTTAATTAGACCATATAGTAATGGAGAAACTGTTTTAGTTGCAAATAATAGTGGAAATGGTGGAAGCAATAAGGTTATTATTAAAGATTGGTTTGAACAGGTTTTTGATGATCCTGATGCAATTTATACAGAATGGGGAACTGAAATTTGTCCATTAGGATTAGAACAAGGACTAAAAGAAGTTTGGAATAAATACCATTTACCACTTTATATTAGTGAAAATGGAATAGGTGTTAGAGAAGATGTAACAGTTGATGAAGTACAAGATGATTATCGTATTTCTTATATGAACGATCATATTGCAGCGATGATGAATGCTATGGATGATGGTGTAGATATGCGAGGTTATTTTGCATGGAGTACATTTGATTTATATTCATGGAAAAATGGATGTGAGAAAAGATATGGTTTAGTTGCAATTGATTTTGATACACCAAATCTTTTAAGAAAACCTAAAAAGAGTTATTATTGGTATAAAGAAATAATTGAAAGTAAAGGAAAAAAAATAGAGAGAAAGAGATGGGATTAGTTATGAAAAATGTAATGCTTGTATGTAATGCTGGAATGTCTACAGGTATTCTAGCAAAAAAAATTGAAAAAGCTAGCCAAGGACTATTGAGTGTTAAAGCCTATGGAGAAGCAGAATATGAAGAATATGCAAATAATTATGATTTGATTTTGCTAGGTCCACAAATTAGACATTTAAAACCAGAAATTGAATCTAAAGTTTCTATTCCTGTGGATTATATTGCGCCACAACATTATGGAATTATGAATGGTGAAGCTGTATTTCAAGATATAAAAAAAATATTAAACATAAAAGAGGAGGAATAAAAAATGGATTCTTTGAGTCAAATCGTCGAAAGCAAATTATTACCTATTGCTAATAAAATGAGTTCACAACGCCATTTGAAAGCTATAAGAGATGCGTTTATGTCAATTATGCCAATTACTCTCATTGGAGGAATATTTGCAGTCATCTCTTCAGCACCAATTACTGAAAATACAACCAATGGTTTTTTATTAGCGTGGGCATCTTTTGCTGATAAAAATAGTCTACTATTAAATTGGGTAAATGCTCTAACATTAGGGGCAATGTCCTTATATATTTGTATTGGAATTGCGAATTTTTTAAGTAAACATTTTAAAATGGATCCATTCTTTCCAATAATGTTATCTGTATGTGGGTTCTTTATGCTTGTCATAGCGCCTATTGAATTGGGCTGGGCAGGTAAAACAGTTGAAATTTCTTATATTGGTGGTGAAGGACTTATACCAGCCATACTAATTTCATGTTTAACAGTGGAAGCTTATCATTATATGCGAGAACATAATTGGGGAAGAATCAAACTACCTGATTCTGTACCGGCTTCTTTAAATGAAACGTTTGCTTCTTTATGTCCAGGAGTATGTATTATTGCTACAGATATTATTTTATTTGCTATTTTTAATGCATTTAATACAACAATGCCAGGATTTATTTATAATGTTATGGCACCTACACTAAATGCTGCCGATAGTTTACCATTTGCGATTATTGCAACATTATTAGTTCATTTTTTCTGGTTCTTTGGAATTCATGATGCTGCTTTTTCAGGAATATTGGGGCCAGTTCGTGATGGTGGCCTTTCATTAAATGCAGCTGCACACGCAGCAGGACAAACATTACCAAAAATATTTACAACACCATTTTGGGTTTATTTTGTTGCCATTGGTGGATGCGGTTCATGTTTAGCACTTGCTATTTTATTAGTTCGTTCTAAATCGAAACAATTAAATACTGTTGGAAAAGTTGGAATCATTCCTTCATTCTTTGGAATTTCTGAACCACTTATTTTTGGAATCCCATTAATGTTAAATCCTATTTTCTTTGTACCATTTTTATTAACTTCTACTGTCAATTGTATTATTGCTTATATAAGTATGAGTGTTGGTATTGTTGGAAAAACATTTGCCATGCTTTCATGGCAAATGCCATCAGTGTTTGGGTCATTTTTATCAACAATGGATATTAAAGCTTTTATCTTGGTAATTATATTAATTATTATAGATTTAGTCATGTATTATCCTTTCTTTAAAGTATACGAAAAACAATTAGTTGCTCAAGAAAGCGAATAGATTATAATATAAGAAAGAGGTGAGGTTGGTGGTAACATTAACGGAAAGACAAAATGAAATCATTAAATTATTGAATCAATATCATATTTTATCTGCTGATAAAATAGCTAAAATGCTAAATGTTTCAACAAAGACAATTCGTAATGAAATACATAAAATCAACTCTAGCCTCAATCTAAATTATATTATTTCACAAAAAGGGACTGGATATTTAATTAATGAGCAAATTCAATTAGAAAAAGAATACGCTAGTGAACAAAATATTCAGTACCTTATCTTAAAAAAAATTTTAAATCATGATTTTTATAATTTTTATGAACTTGCTGATGAATTATTTATTAGTGAATCTAATTTACAAAGATATATAAAAAGAGTGAATGAAATTATTCAAAAAAGAAATTCATCTATTAAAATATGTCGCCAGCAGAATCAACTTTATTTAAATGGTACAGAAACAGAAAAAAGACAAATTACAACATATTTCTTAATGAATGAGTTAAATCAATATAACTTTAATTTATCAATGTATCAAAGCTTATTTTTAAGGATTGATATTTTAGAATTACAAAAAATAATTACAGAATTTAACAATTCACATCATTTAAATTTAAGAGATGTTGAAATTATTTCTTTAGTAATTCATGTTGCTTTAATGTTAGAAAGAGTCATTAGAGGAAATGAAATTATTAATGAAGTGGATTTTGTTAATGATGAATACAACCATCTTTCAATACAATTTGCTAATATACTTCAAATACGTTATGAAATTAAATTGAATAAAAGTGAAATTAAGTATTTATCATTATTGTTGGCAGGGAAAGTACCATCTATTGAAGAAAATGACATTAATGAAGTGAAACAATTTATTCAACAGTTGATTATAGAAATTAATGAAAGTTTTGATGTGGATTTACAACAAGATAGTAAGTTTGCTGATAATTTTCTTATTCATTTAATAGGATTAAAGAGAAGAATTACAAATCACACTTTTTTGAATAATCCTCTTATTAAAGAACTACAAAAGAATTTCCCAGTTATTTATGATATGAGTGTTTTTATAGCATTGAAGATTCAAGAGTTCTTTTCTACGCAATTATATGAAGATGAAATAGGTTATATTACCCTTCATTTAATGGGTGCAATTGAAAGATTACATACATCATTACATAAAAAAATAGTTTTAATTTATCCTTTTGGACAAGCAGGTTATGATTATATTGTAAAAAAAATAAATCATATTCATGATTTAGAAATAGAAATATGTTGTCAATTATCAATGTTTGATGCCTTCCAAATTAAAGAATATCAACCAGATTTAGTTATTTCATTTGTCCATATTGAAGAAAAAGTTGGTTATCCAATATATGTATGTCATAACCTCTTACTTGAAGAAGATATAGAGAATATTTATAATATCTTGAAGGGAAATCATACTTTCAAAAAAAATGTATTCTTTGAAAAAGAATTATTTCATATTTATAATGATATAGAAAATAAAGAAGATGTTATTCATAGACTTTGTGAAAGTTTATATTACAAAGGATACGTGGATCAACAGTATGAAGGATTAGTTTTAGCACGTGAACAAATTGCACCTACTGCCTATGGAAGTATGTTTGCAATTCCTCATGCTGTAAAAAAAGCTGGTTTTGCAACACGTATAGCAGTTGCGTTATTAGATAAACCTATTGATTGGAATCAACAAAAAGTAAGATTAGTTTTTTTGTTTTGTTTAACGAAAGAAAGAAACGAAGAATTTGATTTGCTATTTGAAAAACTTGTTGGATTGTTAGATGAATCAAAAAAAGTGAGAGAATTATTAAAATGTAAAAAGTATGAAGAGTTTCTTGAATTATTTTTAAGTGAATAAATTAATCGTTTTGAGAACTGTTTTAAACAGTTCTTTTTAATTTTTATATAAATTGGTATACTTTTTTTGTGGGGTGATGATATGAAAATAGGAATAATTCAAGGGACATCACAAATAGAGAAGAATAGTATTTTATATGAATGTACAAAAGAATATGGTGAAGTCATTAATTTTGGTTGCTTTGAAAATGAAGACAACTATTCTTATGTAGAAATAGCATTAGAAATTTGTTTATTAATATCAAGTAAAGCAGTAGATTTTATAGTGACAGGGTGTTCATCTGGGCAAGGGATGATGATTGCTTGTAATAGTTTACCTCATTTAATTTGTGGTTATTTACCTACTCCTCAAGATGCTTATTTATTTGGAAGAATCAATGATGGAAATGTAGCTTCTTTGCCTTTAGGTCTTAATTATGGATGGGCTGGAGAAATTAATTTAAAAGCAACACTCCAACAACTTTTTGAGGAACCTTTTGGTATAGGATATCCTTTAAAGGATGCTAAAAGAAAAAAAGAAGATACCAAGAAAATAAAAGAATTAAATCAATTAGCAAAAAAAGATGTAATTACTTTTTTAGATGAATTAGATCAACAAATGATAAATAAGATTTTATCTAAAAAGAATGTAATTGATTATATTTTAAAATATGGAAAAGACAAAAGAATAAAACAATGGATTTTAAACAGGAGATAATCCTGTTTTTTTTATAAAAAAGAATGATAAACTGTAGTTTTTTTCTCGTCAAAAAAGCAATGTTGGTGTACAATGGAAAAGAATTGAAAGGGAGTGTAAGTGATATGTATGACGTAATAGTTGTCGGAGGGGGACATGCTGGAATTGAAGCCAGTTTAGCACCTTCAAGAATGGGATTAAAAACATTACTTGTCACATCAAATATAAATAATATTGGGTCTATGCCATGTAATACTTCTATTGGTGGACCTGCCAAAGGAATCATTGTAAGAGAAATTGATGCTCTTGGTGGACAAATGTCTAAAACAGCAGATAAGACTTACTTACAAATGAAAATGTTAAATACCGCTAAAGGACCAGGAGTTCAATCTTTAAGAGCACAAGCTGATAAAAAAGCATATCCTCGTTATATGCAAAAAGTGGTTAAGGAACAAGAAAACTTAGATTTAATTGAAGGGATGGTTGAAGATTTAGTTGTTGAAGATCAAACAGTTAAAGGAGTTATTCTTGATGATGGAACAACTTATTTATCGAAAACTGTTATTCTAACAACAGGTACTTATTTAAAAGCAGAAATTCTTGTTGGACATAGTAAACATGCTAGTGGACCAGATCAACAAAAAGAATCAAAATTCTTATCTGAAAAATTAAAAGATTACGGATTTAGAATTCAAAGATTAAAAACAGGAACACCACCACGTGTTGAAATCAATAGTATAGATTATTCAAAAACATCATTACAACCAGGAACAGATGCAAAACTAGCCTTTAGTTTTACCACAGATGAATATGTTCCTATTGAAAAACAAACACCATGTTATCTAACTTATACAAATGAAACAACACATAAAATCATTCATGATAATCTAGAAAAATGTGCAATGTATAGTGGACTTGTTAAAGGAATTGGACCACGTTATTGTCCATCCATTGAAGATAAAGTTGTTAAATTCTCAGATAAACCACAACATCAAATCTTCCTAGAACCTGAATCAAAAGAAATGAATTCAATCTATGTACAAGGTTTTTCAACATCAATGCCACATGATATCCAAGAACAAATGATTCGTACTTTACCAGGATTAGAAAACTGTACAATCTTAAAATATGCTTATGCCATTGAATATGATGCAATTGATCCATTACAATTATGGCCATCACTTGAAACAAAAGTGATTAAAAACTTATTTACAGCTGGACAAATCAATGGAACAAGTGGTTATGAAGAAGCTGCTGGACAAGGATTAATGGCTGGTATCAATGCAACTCTTAAAGTAAGAAATGAAGCTCCTCTTGTTTTAAAGAGAGATGAAGCTTATATTGGGGTCATGATTGATGATTTAGTTACTAAAGGAACAAAAGAACCTTATCGTATGCTTACTTCAAGAGCGGAATATCGCTTATTAATTAGACATGATAATGCTGATGAAAGACTTTATGATTATAGTCATCAAATTGGACTTGTTAAAGATAAAGAATATCAAAGATATCAAACTAAAATGAAAGGGATCTATGATGAAATTGAACGTTTAAGTACTATTCGTTTTACCCCAAAAGATGATATCAATGAAATGTTGGAACAAAACAATTCTTCACATTTAAAAGAAGGGGTTTCTGCAAAAGAACTTATTACAAGACCTGAAATCACTTATGATATGATGTTACCTTATATTGATGCACCTGAATTAAGTGAGGAACAAAGAAGAAGAATTACTATTTTAATTAAATATGCAGGATATATTGAAAAAGCTAAAAGACAAGCGCAAAAACAAATCAAAATGGAAGAAAAACATATTCCAGAAGATATTGATTATGAAGATGTTAAAAACTTAGCTTTAGAAGCAAAACAAAAATTATCAGAAATTAGACCACTTACCATTGGTCAAGCTTCTCGTATATCAGGAATCAATCCTGCAGATATTTCAGTTTTATTAATTTATTTAAAACAAAAATATAATGGAGAATAAGAATGAATGAATTAGAATTTCAAAATATACTTAAAGAAAAAGGAATCGAAGTAAGTGAACATCAACTTCAACAATTTCAAAAATATTATGAAATCTTAGTTGAATGGAATGAAAAAATGAATCTTACTGCAATTACGGATAAAGAAGATGTTTATTTAAAACATTTCTATGATTCAATTACGATTGCTTTTGATTTTGATTTCAATAATCAAACCTTGATTGATGTAGGAGCTGGTGCTGGTTTTCCATCAGTTCCTTTAAAAATCCTTTATCCAAATTTAAAGATTACAATTGTTGATTCCTTAAATAAAAGAATTACTTTCTTAAATCATTTATTTAAAGAACTGGAATTAGATAACTGTCAAGCAGTGGCTGCACGTGCAGAAGAATACGCTAAAGATCATCGTGAAAGTGTTGATATCGTGATGGCAAGAGCAGTAGCACGTTTAAATATTCTTGATGAACTTTGTTTACCACTTGTTAAAAAGAATGGTTATTTCTTATCTTTAAAAGGAAGACAAGCACCAGAAGAAGTAAAAGAAGCTAAAAAAGGTATTCAATTATTAGGTGGACAAATAGAAAGTACACATGATTTTACACTTGCAAATCATGATGATTTTAGAAGTAATATTATTATTAAAAAAGTAAAAGAAACACCAAAGAAGTATCCAAGAATGTTTTCTAAAATAAAAAAGAGTCCATTGTAGGAGGGTATCATGTTTAATAATAAATTAAAAAATATAGATATTAATAAAATACAAGCAAATGAGAATCAGCCAAGAACTGTTTTTAATGAAGAAAAAATTGAAGAATTAGCTGCTTCTATTAAAGAAAATGGTTTAATACAACCTATAGTTGTAAGAAAAGTAAATGGAATTTACCAAATTATTGCCGGTGAAAGAAGATATCGTGCTTGTTGTTCTTTAAATATGAAACAAGTACCATGTATTATTGAAGATTATGATGATAAGCAAACACAAACACTTGCTATTATTGAAAATATTCAAAGAGAAGACTTATCACCATTAGAAGAAGCAAAAGCTTATCAAGCTTTAATTAAAGAATATGGTTATAGTCAAACAGAGCTTGCAGATATTGTTGGTAAAAAACAATCAACGATTGCGAATAAATTAAGATTATTAAAATTAAGTGATGATGTTAAATTTTCTTTAAATCAAAAACAAATAACAGAAAGACATGCTAGAGCAATGCTTTCATTAAATGAAGAAAAACAACAAGAAGTCTTAAGAGAAGTTTTAAAGAAAAAACTAACGGTAGCTGATACAGAAAGACTTATTAAAAAAGAACCAAAACCTAAAAAGAAAAAAGCATCAGCTGATGTTAAAAAAACAATTTCAAGAAATGTGAAAATTGCTTTAAATACATTACAACAAGCAATTGGAATGATTGAAAAAACAGGAACATCACTTCAACAAGAAACAGAAGATTTAGAAGATGAATATGTTATTACAATTAGAATACATAAGTAGAGGGTTAAGATGAAGTTACTAGCAACAGATATGGATGGAACATTTCTAAGAGATGATAAATCCTATAGTGAAGAATTTAATGATTTATATAAGCAAATGTTAAAACAAGGAATTCAATTTGTAATTGCTTCTGGCAATCAATATGAAGCATTAGTTTGTAAATTTGATGATGATATTAAAGATGATCTTTATTATCTTTGTGAAAATGGAACAAAGATTGTCTATCGAGGAGATGTTATTTATAAACATTGTTTAGAAACTGATGATTATCAACATGCATTAAATATTTTAAAAGAAGATGAAGAATGTATGTTAGTTGTATCAGGAGTAAAGCATGCTTATATTTTAAAGAAGTTTGAAGATAGAAAAGATTTTATTACATTATTTATTAAAAATATTGTTTTTGTAGATTCATTTGATGAAATAGATGATGAAATATTAAAGTTTTCAGTTGCTAACTTTGATGGTAAAATTGAAGATAGACTTGAAGTGATCAAGAAAAGGATAAATCCTAAATTTAGAGTTGTAACCACAGGAAATGTTTGGTTTGATATTTTTTATAAGACAATTAATAAAGGAACTTCCTTACAACATCTTCTAGATTTGTTAGGAATATCTAATGAAGAAGCAGGTGCTTTTGGTGATCAAATGAATGATTACGAAATGTTACAAACAGTAAAATATGGTTATGCGATGGCTAATGCCATGCCACCTGTTAAAGAGGTTGCTTATCAAGTGATTGATAGTAATGAAAATGATGGCGTTATTTTAAAAATAAAAGAAATCTTAAAAGGTAACTATTAAACAATGCGTAAGCATTGTTTTTTTTGTATAATAAAGACGTTAAAACAAGGAGGAAGACTATGAAACCAAAATTACATTTTACAGCACCTTATCATTGGATCAATGATCCAAATGGACTTATTTATTATAAAGGAAACTATCATATCTTTTATCAACATTTCCCATATGATAATAAATGGGGAACAATGCATTGGGGACATTCTATTACAAAAGATTTTGTCAATTTTGAACATCTTCCAATTGCTTTATATCCATCTAAAGATTTTGATAGAAATGGATGTTTTTCAGGATCAGCTATTGAAATAGATGATCATCTTTATTTATATTATACGGCAATTAAATACGCTAAAGAAAATCCAAATAATGTACATAATCAATATAGTGATGATGATTTAAGAGCCTCACAAGCACTCGTTGTAAGTAGTGATGGAATTCATTTTGATAATGTTAAAAATAAAAAACAAATCATTCCCATGATTCAAGAAGGATTTATTGGAGATTATCGTCATACCAGAGATCCTAAAGTATGGAAAAAACAAGATGGAAAATATGCCATGGTTATTGGGAGTAAAGTAGCTTATGAAAATGACTACTGTGGAAAAGCACTTTTCTATGAAAGTGAAGATGGAATTCATTTTGAATATAAAAACAGCTATCAAGAACCAACTATTGGAAATATGTGGGAATGTCTAGATGTCTTTAAAATCAATGATCAATTCTTTATGATTTTCTCACCAGAAAATACGGATCAACCACCAAAACCAAATAGTAATGCTCGTTATATGCCGATTGATTTTGATGAAGATACACTTACTATTAAAGAGCATGGTGATTGGCCTTATTTAGATCATGGTTTAGATTTCTATGCCCCACAAACATTTTTATCTAAAGATAATGAAAGATTATTACTAGGATGGCTTAGAATGAGAAAACCCGTTCAAGGAGAAGAATGGATTGGAATGTTTATTATGCCAAGAGTTTTAAAAGAAAAAGAGGGTAAGATTATTCAAAAACTTTATCCTAAAATAAAAAACACATTTAATCATGAAGTTCAAGAAATTTCATTTGATCAACCATTCCAATTAAAGACAACACTTAATAAGGATAGTTCTTTAAATCTTGGTGGTTTTAAAATTGATATTCAAGATGATTGTCTCCATTTAAATAGAGAAGAAGTATCTATTCAAGAAAATAAAGTATGTAATGATGTTGTTTCACCTAAGTTACAAGGGCATTATGATATTGAACTTTATTATGATCATCATGTTTTTGAAATTTATATTAATGGTGGTGAATATGTGATGTCACAAGTTGTTTATGATTTAAATGATCAAGTTATTATTCAAAATACAGAGTATAAAGTCTATGTCAGATCATTATAAATTCTTTAGTCATAAACAATGTGAGTATTATCCTTGTCATCAATTAGATGAAATTAATTGTTTGTTTTGTTATTGTCCATTGTATATTTTAAAAGATTGTAAAGGCAATTATAAAATGATAGGGGATATAAAAGATTGTAGTGGATGTACTTTACCTCATCAAAAAGAAAACTATGATTATATTATTTCTCGTTATCAAGATGTTGTAAAAGCTTTTCAATTACTTGACAATAAAGATACAAATGATAAGATAGAAGCACCAGAGGGTATTGAAAACAATGCTGGATAAGGTTTAGACCTTATCCAGTTTTTTTTAGGAGGAAATTATGGAACAAAGACTTTTAAAGCATTAATGATATTTGCTTTACCTTATATGTTTTCAAACTTATTACAAGTATTCTATGGGTCGGCAGATTTATTTGTTGTAGGACAATTTGGACATACCTTTGATGTTTCTGGGGTTTCGATAGGAAGTCAAGCCATGTCTTTAATAACAAACCTTGTTTTAGGATTGACTACAGGAGTTACGGTTTTATTAGGACAATACCTAGGAAGTAAATCTTATCGTGATCTATCAAAGACCATTGGAGGGGCTATTGTTTTATTTTTAATCATTGCTTTAGTTTTAACTTTTGTGATGTTGTATTTTAATAATGAAATTACACTTTTAATGAATATACCAAAAGAAGCTATTGAAGCAACGAAAAGCTAATTAAGTATATTATCTTTATTGTCGGATATAATGTTGTCAGTAGTATTTTAAGAAGATTAGGGGATAGTAAAACACCTTTATTGTTTGTTTTTATTGCATGTATGATTAATATTGTTGTTGATTTTGTTTTAGTAGGATATTTTCATTTGGGAACAAAAGGGGCTGCCATTGCCACTGTATCAGCACAAGGGTTTTCTTTTCTCTTTGCCTTGGTTTATTTATGTAAAAAGGGAATAGGGTATTCGTTTTATAAAGAAGATATTTGTTTTTCAAAATATATTCAAAAGATTATGCAAATAGGTTTTCCTTTAGGATTACAAAGTGTACTTGTTAATATTTCATTTTTAATTATTACGATTATTGTTAATCAAATGGGTTTGATTGCTTCAGCTTCTTTAGGTGTTGTTGAAAAATTAATGGGATTTTTAATGTTACCAGCGATTGTCTTAGGAAGTGTTTTAGCTTCTCTTATTGCTTTAAATGTAGGAGCTAAACAATATAAACGTGCAAAACAAACATTAAAATATGCAATCATGATTTCTCTTGCTTTTGCTATCATTGTAACAACGATTTGTGAAATCGATGGAACAATACTTACGTGTATTTTTACCAATAATCAAGATGTTATTAAAAATGGTGCCTTGTATTTAAAAACGTATTCTATTGATTGTTTACTTACAAGTTTTCTCTTTTGTATCAATGGCTATTTAAATGGTTATGAAAAAACTGTCTTTACGATGGTACATAGTTTAGTAGCGACTTTTGTTGGAAGAATTCCTTTAACTTTATTATTTTCTAAAATACCAAACGTAACACTATTTCATATGGGGATTGCAGCTCCATTATCTACAATGATTTCTTTAGTAATGATCTTTATTTATTTTAAGAAAACAAAATTTAATAATATTAAAGAGAGATAAGTTACATTAGTACATAGAAAAGAGAAATTCTTTATTTTTTTTGCAACAATATATCTTTTTTATAAATTCTATTGCTTAGTTTATTTTAAATCTTTATGATTGAAGATAGGTGATGAAAATGATTAAAGCGATATTTTTAGATATTGATGGAACATTGATTTCAGGGAAAAGACCTTCTATAAAAAAAGAAGTGATTGAAGGATTAAAACAAGTAAGGAAAAAAGGAATTCAATTGTTTATAGCCAGTGGAAGACATATGTTAGAGCTAGAAGAATTAAAACTTGTTGAACAGTTTGAATTTGATGGCTATCTTTTATTAAATGGTGGCTATTGTATAATAGATTCACAAATTATTTATGATAATAAAATACCTCAAGAGGATTTAAAAGAAATTATAAAGATTGTAAAAGAAAATAATTATCCTTGTTTATTTATTGAAAGTAATCAAATGTATATTACTCATGTAAATCAAAGAGTCATAGATGCTCAAGCGTCTATTTCAACAATGATTCCACCAATAAGTAATCAAATCAATATAGACAACATTTACCAAGTAGATCCTTATGTAGATGAAAAAGGAATAAAAGAAATTATAAAAAACACCAAACATGTCAAAGTCACAAAATGGCATGACTATGCCTATGATATTGTTCCCAAAACAGGTGGGAAAGCAGCGGCTATTCAAGCTGTTTCAAAACATTTTGGTTATCAAAAAGAAGAATTAATGGCTTTTGGTGATGGACATAATGATATTGAAATGTTAGATGTCGTAGGTTATCCTATTGTGATGGAAAATGGCAGTGATGAAGTAAAACAACATGCATGTTATATTTGTGATGATGTTGAAAAAGAAGGAATTTTAAAAGGATTAAAACATTTTAATCTTATTGACTAAGAGAAAAGAGTATGAGAAGAAAAGATAGAGAAATTACTGATTTTGATGAAATGATGAAAATTATTGCAAAGTGTGATACTTGTCGTTTAGCACTATTTGATGATGAATTTCCTTATATCGTTCCTTTAAACTTTGGAACAGATGTAGAAGAAGGACAACTTTATCTATATTTTCATAGTGCCAAAGTAGGAACAAAACTTGATTTAATAAGAAAAAATAATAAAGTGACTTTTGAAATGGATTGTGGACATAACATCATTATGTATGATGAAAGAATGTCATGCACAATGGGTTATGAAAGTGTCATTGGACATGGTATTGTAGAATTTGTTGAAGATGAAAATAAGATTAATGCGTTAAAAATCTTAATGAGGCATTATCATGAAGAAGATTTCAAATTCAATGAAAAAGTCGCAATGATGACAGAAGTTTTCCGTGTAAAAGTATTAGACATGACAGGGAAAAGAAGAGATAATATTCATCCTGAAGAAAAAGTAAAAAGACATATTACATTAGAGTAAAACCTTGGCATTGCCAAGGTTTTTAAAACTGATAAACATCTTCACCTAATAGATTTAAGGCATTTAAATCAATAATTTGATAAGTACCACGTTTAATTTTCTTTATGTATTTCTTATCTAAAAATAATTGAAGAACACGTTGGAGTTGACGATAACTACAACCAATCAATTCAGCAACGACTACAAAATTATCTTGAACAATATAATCTTTATGAGAAACAACAAAGTAAGCCGCTAATCTATTTTCAACTGGATAATTTAATGAAATAGATTGATTTTGAGTTGATTTAGAAAGCTTGCTGGCAAGATTTTTTGCGATGGCTTTCATAAAGAAAACATCATTCATTAATATTTCATGATATTTAGAAAGGAAAATAGTTGCACAAATACAATCTTCATAAGCAATCACATTATTAATAATAGGAGATTGAGTGATAAATTCTAAATCCCCAATAATAGAGTAGGGACTATTAAAACTGCATAACATACTATTTCCATTCGCATTAATATGGTTTACTTTCACTTTTCCTCTTAAAAGAATATAAATATAATTAAGCTTTTCACCTTGATGTAATAAATATTCGTCTTTATTTAATTTTTTGATTTCAATATATTGATAATTATCAACGTGAAGAATTTCTAATTTTTTTAATTCATTTAAATAATTCATCTAAATCACCATCACCAATATGACATATGTCGTATTTATAATCAAGTTCAATCACTATAATTCTTTCTGGAGGTGATCTTGATGGATTTTGTATTAGCCACATTATGTGGGATTATTGTAACGACAATGAATGTATTTAATGGGCAATTATCAGATTATACAGGGGTCTATTTATCAACAGTTATCATTCATTTAGTTGGTTTAGTTACTTTTTTTATTATTATGAAAATCAAAGATAAGAAAGTTTGTTTTAAAAAACAAATTCCTTTATATATGTATTGTGGAGGATGTATTGGGGTATTAACTGTTATTTTTAATGTTTTTGCGATTGGTAAGATAGGAGCTTCTTTAATGACAGCACTAGGATTATTAGGACAAATGATGACATCTTTGTTGTTAGAAAATAAGGGATGGCTAGCGACATCTATTCGAAAATTAAATATAGGAAAGATCATAGGATTAGCAGTTGTTTGTTTAGGAATAGGAGTGATGTTATTATGATTTCTATTATATTTTCTATTCTATCAGGAGTTACAATTGTTTTAAGCCGTAGTGTCAATGGGATGCTTTCTAAGAAAATGGGTGCTTATCAAGGAACGTTTTATAATTACTTTACAGGCTTTATGACAAGTTTGATTTTAATGCTTGTGCTTATGATTGTTGGTGTTCAACATATAAATATTTCTTTAGATAAAACGAATTTGATGATGTATTTAGGTGGAATCATAGGGGTTTTTAATATCTTGATTTTAAATATTATTGTTCCTAGAATATCACCTGTTATCCTTACTTTATTAAGCTTTATTGGACAACTTGTCAGTGGGATGGTGATTGATGCTTTTGTATATAACATGTTTTCTATTTCAAAGATTTTAGGATGTTTGATTGTTATTGCTGGTTTAGTGATTTATCAATTAAGTGAAGAAAAAGCATAAAAGAAGATCAGTTTAGATCTTCTTTTTGCTTAATATGAGTTTTTCTTTTTCTGATCTTTTTAATTGTTTAATTTGATACTCTCTTTTTAAAGCCTCGCTTTTATGTTCAAAAGTTTCAAAATAAATAAGTTCGACTGGTCTTCTTGCCTTTGTATATTTAGCACCTTTACCAGCGTTATGGGCTTCAATACGCTTTTCTAACTGATTTGTCCAACCAGTATAAAGTGTTTGATCACGACATCTTACGATATAAACGTAATTATTTTGTTGTTGAGCCAAAGCCACCATTTCTTTCTTCAGTGACATCATCATCTTCAACAATTCCAAATTCAAAGAAAATACCTTGAACCATTCCTTGTCCTGCTTTTAAAGAAAGAGATTTATCTTCATTACTATCATTTGTAAGTTTTACAAACATATGACCTTCATTATCACTATTATAATAATCACTATCAATAATACCTACTGTATTATTAAGTTGTAAACGATATTTAAATCCTAAACCACTACGAGGATATAAACCTAATACCCAACCATTTTCAATACGTACACGAATACCTGTAGGAATTTTAATAGTTTGTCTTGGCTTTAATTCAAAATCAATAGGACTATAGAAATCATATCCAGCTGATCCTTTTGTGGCGCGTTTTGGAAGTTGGATGGAATGATAGATTTCTTCTACTTCTTTTTCATTATATTGAGGAAATGAATCCATGAAATCATTTTTAAATTGGTTATATGATACTTTTTCAAATTTTGCGATTTTTTTCATATTTTTTCTCCTTTTTACTTTTCTATTATAGAATAAAAATGAAAACAAGAAAATAAATAATTTCCTCACTTGACAGAGGGGGAGGAGATTGTTATTATATGTGTAAATTACAAGATATAGTATTAAATACTACATAAGATAGTTAAAAGAGGTAATGAATATGAAAAGAACAAAATTAGATGATCGTGTTTTACCTGTTTATACAAAGGGTGAAGAAATATTTAATATGGTAACTCATATTGTAGGTGGTGCGATGGGAATAGCCGCATTAGTTTTATGTATTATCTTTTGTCATGATGGTTATGGCTTATTTTCAGGGATTGTTTATGGAATTTCGATGATTCTTCTTTATACAATGTCAGCTATTTATCATGGTTTATCACCTAAGCTTAAAGCAAAGAAAGTTTTCCAAATTATGGATCATTGCAGTATCTTTGTATTGATTGCGGGAACTTACACACCGGTTTTACTTTGTTCAATAAGAGAAGTTGATGCTAAATGGGCTTGGATTTTATTTGCAGTCATATGGATCATGACAGTGATTGGAATTACATTAAATGCAATCGATATTAAAAAATATCAAACTTTTTCAATGATTTGTTATTTAGTGATGGGTTGGTGTATTATTTTTAAAATCAATCTCTTACCACAAGCAGTAGGAATGAATGGTATTTGGTTACTTGTTTCAGGAGGACTTGCTTATACAATTGGTGTTATTTTCTATGTGTTACAAAATAAGATTAAATATATGCATAGTATTTGGCATTTATGGATTTTAGTTGGTTCTATCTTACATTTTTTATGTATTATTTTGTATGTTTTATAAAAATCATAAATATTAATTTAATGAAATCCTTTGTTTATATGAACATTGGATTTTTTATTTTGTAAAAACGTAAAAGAACTATAAAATCAATATTATTTGTGATAGAATGGATTGGACGTCGAATTATTTTAAGTAAAATAATTCGAAAAAAAAGTATGGGCCAATAGAGCATAAAAGTATATATTTTTTTTTTGATTAGTTATAATACATATACGAAATAAAAATAAGGAGGCATTTGGCGTGAAAATAATAAAAAGAAATGGGCAAGAAGCAATTTTTGATGAAGTAAAAATTACCAATGCAATTATTGGTGCTAATAAAGAAGTTGTTGAAACAGAAAGACTTTCTGAAGAAGAAATAGATAATATTACAAATGACATTAAATATAAATGTCAAAAAATGAAAAGAGCATTAAGTGTTGAAGAAATTCAAAACTTAGTAGAAGATGAATTAATGAAATTAAATGCTTTTTCTGTTGCCAGAAAGTATATTACATATCGTTTTCAAAGAGCACTAGCAAGACAATCTAATACAACTGATGATCAAATTTTAAGTTTGATTGAATGTGCAAATGAAGAAGTTAAACAAGAAAACTCTAATAAAAACCCTACAGTAAATAGTGTACAAAGAGATTATATGGCTGGAGAAGTTAGTAAAGATTTAACAAGAAGAATTTTACTTCCAGAAGATATTGTAAAAGCACATGATGAAGGATTGATTCATTTCCATGATGCTGATTATTTCTCTCAACATATGCATAACTGTGATTTAGTAAATCTAGAAGATATGTTACAAAATGGAACAGTTATTTCAGAAACAATGATTGAAAAACCAAAGAGTTTTTCTACTGCATGTAATGTAGCTACTCAAATTATTGCTCAAGTAGCAAGTTCTCAATATGGGGGACAAAGTATTACATTATCTCATTTAGCACCATTTGTTGATGTAAGTAGACAAAAGTTTAGAAAAGAAGTTAAAGAAGAATTTGAAACTATTGGTTTAGAATTAGATGATGAAAAAATCAATGCTTTAGCTGAAGAACGTTTGAAAAAAGAAATTACTAAAGGGGTACAAACAATTCAATATCAAGTTGTTACTTTAATGACAACAAATGGACAAGCACCATTTATTACTGTCTTCATGTATTTAAATGAAGTACCTGAAGGACGTTTAAGAGATGACCTTGCTATGATTATTGAAGAAACACTTAAACAAAGAATGAAAGGTGTTAAAAATGAAAAAGGTGTTTATATTACACCAGCATTCCCTAAATTAATCTATGCTTTACAAGAAAACAATATTGAACCTAATAGTCAATATTATTATTTAACAGAACTTGCTGCAAGATGTTCAGCAAAACGTTTAGTTCCTGATTATATTTCTGAAAAAGTAATGAAAGAATTAAAAGTTGATCAAAATGGAAATGGTCAATGTTACCCATCAATGGGATGTAGATCTTTTTTAACACCATATATTGATGAAAATGGTAAACCAAAATATTATGGACGATTTAATCAGGGTGTTGTGACAATCAACTTAGTTGATGTGGCTTGTTCATCAAAAAGAGATATGAACAAATTCTGGCAAATATTTGATGAAAGATTAGAATTATGTTATAGAGCTTTAATGTGTAGACATGAACGTTTAAAAGGAACACCTAGTGATGTAGCTCCTATTTTATGGCAACATGGAGCATTGGCTCGTCTTAAAAAAGGTGAAACAATTGATAAATTATTATACGGTGGTTATTCAACAATTTCTCTTGGATATGCTGGATTATATGAATGTGTTAAATATATGACAGGTAAATCACATACAGATCCAAGTGCAACACCATTTGCGATTGAAGTGATGCAACATTTAAATGATGCATGTACAAAATGGAAAGAAAAAGAAAATATTGATTTCTCACTTTATGGAACACCAATTGAATCAACAACTTATAAATTTGCGAAATGTTTACAAAAACGTTTTGGTAAAATTGAAGGTGTTACAGATAAAAATTATATTACAAACAGTTATCATATCCATGTAACAGAACATATTAACGCCTTTGATAAATTAACATTTGAATCTCAATTCCAAAAATTATCACCAGGTGGAGCTATTTCTTATGTAGAAGTTCCAGATATGCAAGATAATATTGATGCGGTATTAGCAGTTATGAAACATATTTATAATAATATTATGTATGCTGAATTAAATACAAAGAGTGATTATTGTATGGCTTGTGGATATGATGGAGAAATCCAAATTGAAAAAGATGAAAATGGTAAACTTATTTGGGTATGTCCAAACTGTGGAAATAAAAACCAAGATATGATGTCTGTTGCTAGACGTACATGTGGTTATATTGGAACTCAATTCTGGAATCAAGGAAGAACACAAGAAATCAAAGAACGTGTATTACACTTATAGAGATGAAATTTTCATCTCTTTTTTCTATTATGTAAAAACCAAAGAATGGAAAATGGTAAACAAGTTGTTGATGGAAATATTGAAGGTATTAAAAAATCTTTAGAGGGCTCTCTTAAAAGATTAAAAACAGATTATATTGATTTGTATTATTTACATCGCGTTGATCCCAATGTACCAATTGAAGATATTGCGTATTTAATGAAGGATTTTATTAAACAAGGGAAAATCAAACATTGGGGATTATCAGAAGCAGGAATTGAAATCAAGCCTATGCAATATGTCCTTTAACAGCCGTAGAGAGTGAATATTCAATGATGTGGAGAGAACTAGAAAACAAACATATTCCTTTACTTGAAGAATTAGGAATTGGTTTTGTACCTTTTGCTCCATTATGTAAAGGATTTTTAAGTGATGCTTATGATAAAAATAGTTTTCATGTAAAATTAAATGCACCAAGATTTAGTGAAGAAGCGCTTAAAAAGAATCAAGTAGTTGTTGATTTAGTTAATAAAATTGCAAAAAAAAAGGTAACAGTTGCACAAATTTCTTTGGCTTGGGTATTAGTACAAAAAGATTTTATTGTACCTATTCCAGGAACAACAAAGTTGGAAAGATTAAAAGAAAATATTAAAGCAACCGAAATCAAATTTACAAAAGTAGAAGCTGAATCAATGAATGAAGCATTATCTCAAATGGATATCGAAGGTAGAAGATTTGAACCAGATTCAGATTTTGAAAAAAGAGCTGGTTTATAAAGGCGAGACATTCTCGCTTTTTTATTATGAAAAAAATTTAATGAATTGATAAATTTGTAAAAATATGTCGATTATATCCAAAAAATATGTAATACTGAAAGAAGTGAGGAAAGGAGAATAAGGTGAAAGACATTTATTTATTACTAACAAAATCAGATACTTTTGTTTCTAAAGCAATTTATTTAATGACGCAAGACAGTTATACACATATTTCTATCTCTTTTGAAGAAAATTTACAACCGATGTATAGTTGTGCTAGAAAATATACTTACTCTCCAATTCCTGCAGGAATTAGAAATGAGTCATTTGAAAAGGGATTCTATAATAAAAATCAACATATTCCTTGTGCATTATATAAACTTACTGTTAAGAAAGAGATATATTATAAGGCAAAATTTATTTTAGAATCTATTTTAAATCATTCTCAAGATTATAAATATAATTTAATGGGATTGATCTTATGTAAATTGGAAGTTCCATATCGTAGAAATCATTATTATTTCTGTTCAGAATTTGTAAGTGAAATCTTGGCTTATAGTCAAGCTATAGAATTACCTAAGCTTCCTTGTTTAATGAAACCATCGGATTATTTATTATTTGAAGAATTAGAGTGTTTATATCAAGGAAATATTGGAGAACTTATAAAATATAGAGATTTATGTTAAAGGATGATACATCCTTTTTATTATATCAATAGAATCTATAAAGAATTGTTGTATAATAGGAAAATATGAAAAGAGGAATTGAAATGAATTATGCAGAAATTAAGAATTTTGATATCGCTAATGGCTTAGGAGTTAGAGTTTCTTTATTTGTATCAGGATGCACGCATCACTGTAAGAATTGTTTTAATCAAATGACATGGGATTTTAAATATGGAAAAGAGTTTAATCAAGAAGTAGAAGATTTAATTATAGATTATTTAAAACCAGAACATATAACAGGATTGTCTTTACTTGGAGGAGAACCAATGGAACCAAGTAATCAAAGAGCGTTATTACCATTTATTAAAAGAGTGAAAGAACTTTATCCACAAAAGGATATTTGGTGTTATACAGGTTATCTCTTTGATCAAGAACTTTTAAGTGAAAGTCGAGCAAGATGTGAAGTAACTGATGAATTGTTATCTTATATCGATGTTCTAGTAGATGGTAAGTTTATTGAAGAACTTAAAGATTTAAGTTTAAAGTTTAGAGGATCGTCTAATCAAAGAATTATAGATGTTAAACAAAGTTTAGAAAAAGATGAAATTATTTTATATAAAGATTTGAATGAAAATAGAAATTTTCAAAAATATGAATAAGACGATATACACTACATAATTAGATAAAATTATGCTATAATGTTTTCGTTAATTATAGAGGGAGTAGAATATGATAGGATTTTATAGTTACACTGTCATTCTTACATATTTATCATTAGTTTTTGCGATGGTAGGAATTCACTTATCTGTCATAGGTGTTTATCAATGGTCATTTATTTGTTTAATGATGTGTGGTATTTGTGATACTTTTGATGGAATGGTAGCAAGAAGTAAGAAGAATCGTACAGAGGAAGAAAAGAAATTTGGTATTCAAATAGATTCTTTATGTGATCTTATTTCTTTTGGTGTTTTTCCAGCAATACTAGGATATAATTTAGGATTATCTTCAGTAGGATGGCTTGCTATTGAAATACTTTATGTATTAGCAGCAGTTATTCGTTTAGCTTATTTTAATGTTACTGAAGAAACAAGACAGCAACAAACAACAGAAAAAAGAAAGTATTATCAAGGTTTACCAGTTACAACTTCAGCCTTTATTTTACCTTTTGCATTTGCTTTAAGATATGTTATTTTTGGTTTAGATTACTTATATGGAACTTTAATGTTAATTACAGGTATTTTATTTGTTGTTGATTTTAAAGTGCCAAAATTAAAAGGGAAAGGACTTATTGCACTTGGTGTTCTAGTTGTTGTAGAACTTGTGCAAATTCTTTGTTTTTCATGATTAAAGATCGTCAAGGACATATCGTTAAAGAATTAGAGGGTCAAAATAAATTATTAAAAAAATTATATAGCACATCTGCTGGTAGATGTGCTTTAAAAATCTTAGTATCACCATTTGTTACGCACTTAGGTGGTTTATATATGTCTTCACCATTTTCAAAGACAAGTATTTCTTCGTTTATTAAAAATAATGATATTGATATGAGTCAATATGAAGAAAAGAAATATAAAAGTTATAACGATTTCTTTACAAGAAGAATAAAGGATGGTCAAAGACCATTTGACGACTCTAAAGATGTATTGATGGCACCTGCTGATAGTAAACTTACTTATTATCCAATAAATGATGATACGATTTTAGAAATCAAGGATACAAAATACCAATTAAAAGATTTATTACAAGATGAAACATTAGCTAAAGAATATGATGGTGGAATATGTCTTGTATTTCGTTTAGCTGTTGATGATTATCATCGTTATAGTTATGTAGATGATGGTCAAATTGTTTCCCATAAGAAAATCAAAGGTATTTTTCATACTGTTAATCCTATCGCAAATGATTATTATCCTATATACAAAATGAATAGTAGAGAGTACACTGTGATTGATTCAAATAACTTTGGTAGAATGATTCAAATGGAAGTAGGAGCAATGATGGTTGGTAAAATTGTCAATTATAAACATAGTATTGCTACTAAAGGAGAAGAAAAAGGTTATTTTGAATTTGGTGGATCAACAGTTGTATTGATTTTGAAAAAAGATACTGTCAAAATAGATGATGATATTATAAATAATTCTAGTGAGAACATTGAAACAAGAGTATTACTAGGACAAACGATAGGACATAAAGGGGTGTAAAGATGTCGAAGGTTATAGCAATTACAAATCAAAAGGGTGGCGTTGGTAAAACAACGACAAGCGTTAATTTATCAGCTGCACTTGCGAAGATGAATTATAAAGTGTTACTTATAGATATGGATCCTCAAGCAAATGCAACACAAGGTATTGGTATCGATAGAGATTATATTGAATTATCAACATATCATGTTTTAACAGGAGAAGTTGGTTTAGAAAAAGTAATTCAACATTCTTATATTGAAAATCTAGATGTTGCACCAGGAGAAATAGATTTAGCGGGGATAGATTTAGAATTAGCACATGTAAAACAAGGAAGAGAAGTGCGTTTAAAACAATCATTAGATAAAATTAAAGATTATTATGACTTTGTTTTTATTGATTGTCCACCAGCCCTTGGTTTATTAAATACAAATGCATTAACTTCATGTGATACAGTACTTATCCCAGTACAATGTGAATACTATGCACTTGAAGGTTTAACACAATTGTTAAATACAATTAAATTAACACAAAATCATTTTAATAAAAAACTTTCTATTGAAGGTTTATTATTAACAATGTTAGATCAACGTACAAATTTAGGATTGGAAGTTTCTCAAGAAGTAAGAAAGTATTTTAAAGAAAAAGTTTATAAAACTGTTATTCCAAGAAATATTAAATTATCTGAAGCACCAAGTGCAGGAATCTGTATTTTTGATTATGATGGATCTTCTGTTGGGGCTCAAGCTTATAAAGAACTTGCAAAGGAAGTGTTGAGTAGAAATGGCTGAGAAAAAGAAAAAATTAAATAAAGGATTAGATGCTATTTTTGGTGGAGATATTACATCATTAATTGATGATATTGAACATAATACACCTGAAAGTAGTCAAGAAAAAATCAAATTAGATGAAATTAGACCTAATCCTTATCAACCAAGAAAAGTATTTGATGAACAAGCTTTAAATGAACTTGCTTTATCAATTCAAGAACATGGTATTTTTCAACCAGTTATTTTAAAGAAATCTGTTCAAGGATATGAAATTGTTGCTGGTGAAAGAAGATGTCGTGCAGCTAGAATGGCACATTTAGAAGAAGTTCCAGCAATTATTGTTGATTTTAGTGATCAACAAATGATGGAAATTGCTTTATTAGAAAATATTCAAAGAGAAGATTTAAATGCCATCGAAGAAGCACAAGCTTATCAAACGATGATGGAAAAACTTAAACTTACACAAAATGAATTAGCTAAACGTATTGGAAAATCAAGAACACATATTACAAATACACTTAGATTATTGAATTTACCTGAAAAGATTCAAGAATATGTATTAGATGGTTCTTTATCAATGGGACATGCAAGAGCTTTAATTACATTGGATAAAGAAAGAGCATTAAAGATTGCTAAAAGAGTTATTGATGAAAAGTTATCTGTTAGAGATGTTGAAAATATTGTAAAAGGTTTTGAACTTCAAGAAGCCAGAAAAAATAAACCTAAGGTTGAAAAACCTAAAGAATATCAATATGTTGAAGGATTACTTAGAAAAAAATATCGTACAAGAATCAAAGTTGATGATAAGTCTATTACAATTAAATACTCTGACACAGATGATTTAAATAGATTATTAGAATTAATGGGTGTTATTGAAGAAAGCTAAACTTGGTTAAAAACCAAGTTTTTTCTATGCAACAAAGTTATAGTAGATTGCAAAATTGATATTGTACATTTAGACTTCTTTATTTCAAAATATAAGTAAGAAAAGAGGTCATATTATGGAATATCAAACATTAAATAACGGATTAAAAATTCCTACAATTGGATTTGGTGTCTTTAGAGTACCAGATAAAAAAGAATGTGAAGAATCAGTATATCAAGCAATTAAAGCAGGATATCGTTTAATTGATACAGCTGCAGCTTATTATAATGAAGATGCGGTTGGTGCAGGCGTTAAAAGAGCAATTGCTGAAGGAATTTGCACAAGAGAAGATTTATTACTTCTAAAATGTGGGTTCAAGATATGCAAAATTATGAAATGGCTAAACAAGCAATTGATGCTTCTATTGAAAAAAGTGGTTTAGGTTATTTAGATTTATATTTGTTACATCAAGCGATGGGAGATTATTTTAGTGCCTGGAGGGCCATGGAAGATGCGTATAAAGAAGGTAAGTTAAAAGCAATTGGTGTTTCAAACTTTTATGCACATATTCTTGTTAACTTTGTCCATACAGTAGAAATTAAACCAATGGTCAATCAAGTAGAATTACATCCTTATTACACACAAGAAAAAGCTTTGGAAACAATGAAATATTATAATGTTGTTCCTGAAGCATGGGCACCATTAGGTGGAGGGAGATATAATCCCTTTGAAGATGAAATGTTAAAAGAAATTGCAGAAAAACATAATAAAACAGTAGGACAAGTAATACTTAGATGGAATATCCAAAGAGGAGTCATTGTTATACCAAAATCAACACATGTAGAAAGAATTAAAGAAAATATAGATATCTTTGATTTTGAATTAAATGAAGAAGAAATGAAACAAATCTCATCATTAGATATGGGTTATTCAGGATCAAGAGCTAAACATTTTGATGTTGAATTTGTGGAAATGTGTTTAGCTAAAAAAATACATGATTAACGAGTAAGTATGATTATTTTCATTAAATGAAATAATCATGCTTTTTTTATATAAGGTGTTAAGATGGTTTTAGAGAAACGCGGAGGATATTAAAATGGTAAAAAAATTTCCAGAAGGATTTTTATGGGGTGGCGCTGTTGCTGCTAACCAATATGAAGGTGGATGGAATGAAGGAGGAAAAGGAGTTTCTGTTTCCGATTGTGCTCGCCATCATTTAGATGTAGATGTTCAAGATTATGCTAAACAAAATGAAATTTCAACAGAAGAAATTTTAGAAGCAATGAAAAGTGATGATACAAGTCTTTATCCAAAAAGACATGGTTCAGATGGGTATCATCATTATAAAGAAGATATTAAATTATTTGCTGAAATGGGATTTAAAGTATTTAGACTTTCTATTGCTTGGTCACGTATTTTCCCAAATGGAGATGACAAAGAACCAAATGAAGAAGGTTTAAAATTCTATGATGATATTTTTGATGAATGTCACAAATATGGTATCGAACCACTTGTTACAATGTCACATTATGAACCACCAATCAACTTAGTATTAAATTATAATGGTTGGTATGATCGAGAAGTTATTGATATGTTTGTTAAATATGTAGATGTTATTACTGATCGTTATAAAGATAAAGTCAAATATTGGCTAACTTTTAATGAAGTTGATTCAATGATTAGACATCCTTATACAACAGGAGGACTTGTAAGAGATCGTTTTGAAGGTAAAAACTTTCCAGAAGTTATTTTCCAAGCAATGCATCATCAATTTGTCGCAAGTGCTCTTGCAACAAAAATTGCGCATGAAAAAAATCCAGACTGTAAAGTAGGATGTATGCTTACAAAATTAACTTATTATCCATATACTTGTAAACCAGAAGATGTTTTACAAGCACAACAAGATATGAGAAGTACGTATTGTTATAGCGATACTCAAGTCTTTGGAGAATATCCTGCTTATTTATTAACTAAATTTAAAAATGAAGGTTTAAATATTAAAATGGAAGAACATGATTTAGAAATCATGAAAAAATATCCAGTTGATTTTGTTTCATTTAGTTATTATTCATCAAGCTGTGTTGCTAAAGATGATGCTGGATTAAAGAAAACAGCTGCTAATACTAATATTGCGATTAAAAACCCTTATATTCCAAGTTCTGATTGGGGATGGCAAATTGATCCAATCGGTTTAAGAGTTTCTTTGGTAGATTTATATGATCGTTATAGAAAACCATTGTTTATTGTAGAAAATGGTTTAGGAGCTAAAGATGAACTTGTTGATGGTAAAGTAGATGATCAATATCGTATCGATTATTTTGATGCTCACTTTAGAGAAATGTATAATGCAATCTATGAAGATGGTGTTGATTTAATGGGTTATACATCTTGGGGATGTATTGATTTAGTATCTGAAAGTACAAAACAAATGTCTAAACGTTATGGATTTATTTATGTAGATGCAGATGATTTAGGTAATGGTACTTATAAAAGATATAAGAAGAAATCATTTGATTGGTATAAACATGTTATTGAAACAAATGGAGCTTGTTTATTTGAACAAAAATAGGAGCGCAATCCCCTTCCTCTAAGCGAAGCGTAGGGAAGGGTCTAGCTCCTTTTATAGTTTTTATAAGAGATGTTGTTTTAGACGTGCAGCTGTGATATATTATAAGTATAAAAGACGCTCAGTCGTACTTGATTTTAGGAAGGATATTGCTATGGAACTTGATACTAATAATCATTCAGTGTTCATGCTTAATTATCATTTAATTATGTGTGTCAAATACAGGAATAATGTTATTGATGATGCTATCTCATTACGGCTTAAAGAGATATTTAAAAACATATGCCTTAATTATAATATTTCGTTGGAAGAATGGAATCACGATAAAGACCATGTTCATGTACTGTTCAGAGGACAGCCTAATAGTGAGATTTCTAAATTTATCAATGCTTATAAATCAGCAAGCAGTAGACTTATAAAAAAAGAATATCCAGAAATCAAGAAACATTTATGGAAGGATATGTTCTGGTCACAAAGCTATTGTTTGATATCTACAGGTGGGGTGACCGTAGATATTATTAAGGAATATATTCAAACGCAAGGAAGGTAAAATATATGTCAAAAGCAAACAAAAGTAACAAGGCAATTAAATATAGACTCTATCCAAATGATGAACAAAAAGTCATGTTTGCAAAAACTTTTGGTTGCTGTCGATTTGTCTATAACCAATTACTTGCCTTACAAAAACAAAGATACAAAGATGGAGAATCCCATCTTTCTAAGCTTAAATCAAATGAGTTCGCTACTCGTACATTAAAAAAAGATTATGATTTTCTCAAAGAAATAGATAAATTTGCTGTTTCAAATGCCGTTTTTCATTTAGCAGACGCCTATGACAGATTTTTTAAAAAACAAAATCATTTCCCTAAATTCAAAAGCAAAAGAAAATCTAAAAAGTCGTATACAACAAACTTTACAAACAACAATATTCTTATTGGTAAAAATGTCATAAAGCTTCCTAAAGTTGGAATGGTCAAAGCTGTTATTCATAAGTTGCCTAAAGATGATTGGAAGCTTAAATCTGTTACTGTCTCTCAAGATAGTGTCGGTAACTATTTTGCTTCCGTTCTTTTTGAATATGAACAGGAAGACATTCCATCTGTTTCCAAATCAAGTACAAATGCTATTGGACTTGACTATAAATCCGATGGACTTTATATGGACAGTAATGGGAATAAAGCAGGAGTTCATAAATACTATCGAGAAAGTCATAAGAAGCTTGCTAAAGAACAAAGAAGACTTTCACGAAAAGCAGGTTCTAAAAAGAATGAAACAAAATCAAGCAACTATTTTAAACAAATGAGAAAAGTAAACAGAATCTATAGAAAAATAGCGAATCAACGTCTCGACAGTCTTCATAAGAAATCTACTGAGATAGCCAATCAGTATGATATCGTATGTGTCGAAGACTTAGATATGAAAGCTATTGGAAATAAAGGTTTTGGCAATGGAAAAGCGACCTTCGATAATGGCTATGGAATGTTTCTTAATATGCTTGAGTACAAGCTTAAAGAAAGAGGTAAATATTTTGTAAAAGTTGACAAGTGGTACCCTTCTAGTCAAATCTGTCATTGCTGTGGAAGTGTAAAAAAACTCGACCTAAAAGACCGATTTTATACATGTGATTGTGGTTATACTGGAGACAGAGACCATAATGCAGCAATCAATATACTTACAGAAGGATTGAGGATTCTTCAGTCCTTATAGATAAATTATAAAAGTAGGCTTGGGACGAGCCAAACTTATACGCTTGTGGACACTGTGTAAGACCTATAATGTATTGTCATTAGAGGCTGTAGTGGTTGAAGCAAGAAGCTCCGACTTCTAAACGAAGTGTAAGTCGGAGTAGTTCACGACTAGAGATTCTAAGGAATCTCTTTTTTCTTTATATAAGTGACAGATAAGCGATAAAGTTGTATGATAATCACGGTGATGAAATGAATAGAGAAAAGACAAAACAAATTGTAACAGGAGCATTTATGGCAGCTCTTTTTGGAGTGTTATCAGTTGTAAATGTTTATACAGGGACGATGTTTGATATTATTTTTATTTATCTAATGACAGTTGCCTTAGCTTATTATACGTTTAAGTTTAATGAAAAGATGGCTGTTCTTGTCTTGTTTACAAGTACGTTTATTTTATTTTTAACAGGTGAACTATTTTTTACTTTGTATTCTTTTT
The DNA here is from genome assembly GCF_003024685.1 of Faecalibacillus intestinalis. Taxonomy (GTDB): domain Bacteria; phylum Bacillota_I; class Bacilli_A; order Erysipelotrichales; family Coprobacillaceae; genus Faecalibacillus; species Faecalibacillus intestinalis. The sequence continues at coordinate 43,691 of NZ_PYLQ01000006.1, forward strand.
TTACTTTACCATTAGGTATTTTATATATTTATTGTATAAAAAAGAAGATTGATGGTAAATGGATTTTAAGAGTTTATAGTATGTTGAAGAATTATATTGTTTTATTTTTATTAAATTCTTTATTAGGTTTAAATACTTTTACAGATGCAAAAGATATTTATTATAGTATTGTTGGTCTTTTTCCTTTTTTAGAAAGTGATTTTTTAAAGAATGGAATGTTTATTATTTTATGGATCGTTTTATCATTTTCAGAAGTTTATATTATTAAAGTTTACACGAATCTATTTATCCTTCGAATGAATAAAAATAAGATGATGAAATAAATGAATTCATGTATAATATAAGGTAATAAAGAGGAGGGTATTTCATGATTAAGAAGCTTATGCAACTTAGAAATACAATAGTTGCTTTATTAGGTATAGAATTTGTATTAGTTTTATTAACTTATATGTTTTTACAAAATCGTGTTACTTTAGCTTTAATGATTTATATTTTAATAAAAAATGTTGTTTGTATCATTGTTCTCTATTATCTCCATAATATGTTTAGTGAAACAACTTATAGTGTTAAAGAAGCATTAAATAATGAATCAAAGAATGCTTTGATTTTTGGTGGAATAGGGCTTATTAAATATGATGAAAATAGAAATGTTGTTTGGGTCAGTGATTTATTACATGAACTTGGTATTCGTATCGTAGGGAAGAAATTACTTGAATGGCAACCTTTACTCGCAATACTTTTTGAAGATGAAGATGTTAGAACAATAGATATTAATTCTAGAAAATATGAAGTTTATAATTCTAGAAATAATCGTTTATTATTTTTAAAAGATGTAACAGATTTAACAACGATTGAAAAGGAATATAATGATCAACAATTATGTGTTGCCTATTTAACAATTGATAATTATGATGATTCTATTGAATATGCAGATGAACAAAAATCAGTCATGATTGAAACAACTTCAAGACAAATGATTTTTGATTGGGCCAAAGATAATGGAATTATCTTAAAAAGATATAAAGAAGATGGTTATTTAGCTGTTTTTAATGAAAGGATTTATCGTAAACAAGTAGAAGTTCGTTTTTGTATTTTAGATGAATTTAAACAAAAGATGGAATCAATTGGTGCCGTGATGTCTTTATCAATGGGAATAGGAAGAGGATCTAAAGTTTTACGTGAATTAGATGAACTTGCTTTTAGTGCTATTTCTTTATCGTATTCACGTGGTGGAGATCAAGTGGCAGTAAAAACATTAGATGAAGAAATTCGATATTTTGGTGGAAATAGTGAAAATAGTGAAAAAGCGAACCGTGTTAGAGCACGTGTTATTTCACAAACACTAGCAAGTATAGTAAAACAAAGCCAAAATATCCTTATTATGGGACATAAACAATCTGATTTAGATTCTTTTGGAGCAAGTTTAGCGGTTGCTAAATTTGCTAAAGCATTTGAAAAGGATGCTTATGTGATTGTTGATGAAAATTCTTTAGAAGAAAAAACAGGAAATATTGCACGTCGTTTAATGGCAGAGGATTTATATAAAGGAAAAATTATTTCTCCTGCAAAAGCCATTGATTTAATTGATGAAGATACATTACTTATTTGTGTTGATAATCATAAGCCAGCATTGGCTATTAGTGAAGAACTTTTGGATAAGGCTGAAAAGATAGTCGTGATTGATCATCATCGTCGAGGGGAAGACTTTGTTGATTCACCAATTTTAACTTATTTGGAACCAGCTGCTTCTTCAACTGTAGAATTAGTGGTTGAATTATTTGAGTATCAAAGAGTTGAAATTGAAGTTTTACCAACAGAAGCAACTGTTATGTATGCGGGAATGTTGGTGGATACAAACTATTTTAGAAATCATGTTGGATCACGTACTTTTCAAATTGCTTCAAAGCTTAAAGAAAAACAAGCGAATGTTTCTAGAGCTTATGAGTTCTTGCAAGATGATTACAAAACGACACAAGAAAAAATGTCTATTTCAGCTAATGCATATCGTTTTGGAAATGATATACTAATAGCATATGGAAATGAAGAAGAAATTTATACAAGACCTCTACTAGCGAAAGTTGGTAATGAGTTATTAAATATTGCTGAAATTAAAGCGGTATTTGTTGCAGGACGCGTAGATAAGGATAAGATTGCTATTTCTGCTCGTTCTAAGGCAGAGGTTAATGTGCAATTGATTATGGAAAAACTTGGAGGTGGTGGTCATTTTTCAATGGCTGCTTGTCAGGTTGAAGAAAAAACTGTTAAGGAAACGATCGATAAGTTAGAAGAAGCTATTGATCAATATTTGGATGAAAGAGGGTAAAAAAGATGAAAGTAGTTTTATTAGAAGATGTTAGAAAAGTAGGTAAAAAAGGGGATGTTGTCAATGTATCTGATGGATATGGACAAAACTTCTTAATTAAAAATAAATTAGCTGTTAAGGAAACAGCAGGTGCTAAAAAGATTTTAGAACAACAAAAAGAAGAAGCAAGATTACAAGATATTGAAAACAAGAAAAATGCGGAAGCACTAAAAGAAAAAATTGAAGGTATTACATTAGAATTTGTTTTAAAATCTGGTAAAGATGGTAAAACATTTGGAAGTGTTTCAACAAAACATATCGTTGAACAATTAAGAGAAAAATATGATATTAGAGTCGATAAAAGAAAATTTATCAATGCACATCCAATTGGAGCATTAGGATATTCAAACTTAAAAGTTGAACTATACAAAGGAGTTATCGCTACTATTAGAGTTCACTTATCTGAAAAATAGGAGGGAGATTTATGCCAAGAGTTTTCCCACATGATTTAGAGGCAGAACGTTCTTTACTGGGATCTATGCTTATATCAAAAGAAGCTTGCCAAGATATTTTGAATAAGTGTGAAGATAGAGATTTTTATGAAGAATCACATAAAGTATTATTCAATGCAATGAGTGAACTTTCGAGACAAAATATACCTGTTGATGTTACAACGATTACTTCTTATCTATTAGATCATAGCCAATTAGATAAAGTAGGTGGAGTAGAATACTTAAGACAATTAAGTGATTCAGTTCCAACTTTAGCTCATAGTGAATATTATTTAAAGATTATTCATAATAAATCGATTTTAAGAAAAATTATCAATGAAACAACAAAAATAGCTGAAAATGCTTTTGGAGATATTGAAGATATTGATGGTTTTATTGATGAAAGTGAAAAAACAATGTTGGCCATTACGAGAGATCGTAATGCCGGAGAATTCGTCGATGTAAAAAAAGTTATTAGAGAAGTAACGGATCGTTTAAATAAATTACAAAGTATTGATGGTAATATTTCAGGTATTCGTACAAATTTTAGAGATTTGGATAAAATAACATCAGGACTTCAAAAAGGAGACTTGATTATTTTAGCGGCACGTCCAGCAATGGGGAAAACAGCTTTTGCCTTAAATATTGCTCATAATGTTGCTTTTAAATCAGAAGATCCAGTAGCTATTTTTTCATTAGAAATGCCTGCGAGTCAATTAGTACAAAGAATTATTTGTTCCATGGGTGGAATTGAAGGTTCTACCATGAGAACAGGTGAAATCTTGAAAACAAATGCAAATAAATACTATGCGGCAGCTGAAAGAGTCAGTAAATGTAATTTATACATAGATGATACGCCAGGAGTTAAAATCAATGAAATTGTCGCTAAATGTCGAAAATTAAAACAAGAACATGGTTTAAAATTAATTGTTATCGATTATCTTCAATTAATTACTGGAAGTTCCAATAATCGAGAATCAAGACAACAAGAAGTCTCAGATATTTCAAGACAATTAAAAATGTTGGCCAGAGAATTAGATGTTCCTGTTATTGCTTTATCACAGTTATCACGTTCAGTTGAACAAAGACCAAATAAACGTCCAATGATGTCTGACTTGCGTGAATCAGGAGCCATCGAACAAGATGCTGATATCGTTACCTTTATTTATCGAGAAGGATATTATAAAGCTAGTGAAGGTAAAGAAGAGGAAGATAATGGTTTAACAGAAATTATTATCGCTAAGCACAGAAATGGAGCAACAGGTGAAGTTAACCTTGCTTTTGAAAAGAATTTTAGTAGATTTACAGATTTAGCACCTATTGGTCCTGATGGAAGTAGTGCGGGTGTAAGAGATGTAAGAGGTTAGGAGAAGAAAGAATGTATCACCAATATCGAGAAGGATATATAGAAGTTATATGTGGATGTATGTTTGCAGGAAAAACAGAAGAATTGATTAGACGAATTAATGTTTTATCTTATGCGAAACAAAAAATATTAGTATTCAAACCTAAAATAGATGATCGTTATTCAGAAATAGAAATTGCTTCACATTCAGGTAGAAAAGTACCATGTTATGCAATTGATGATCCTGAAGAAATCTTAGATAAAGTAACAGATGATGTTCAAGTTGTTGCTATTGATGAAGTGCAATTCTTTGATGAAAAAATTGTTGATGTATGTGAATATCTTGCAGATAAAGGAGTTCGTGTCATGGTTGCAGGATTAGACAAAGACTTTAGAGGAGAAGCATTTGGTGTTATGCCTGAACTTCTAACAAAAGGAGAATTTGTAACAAAGTTAACAGCTGTTTGTGCTAAATGTGGCTCACCGGCTACACGTACACAAAGACTTGTAGATGGTAAGCCAGCATCTTTTGATGATCCTGTTGTTTTAGTAGGAGCAGTTGATCATTATGAACCAAGATGCAGACATTGTCATGAAGTTGTCAACAAACCTATAAAAATAAAAAGAAAAGCTAAAAGTTCACAATAAATTAACATAGATTCATTATTATAAGGGTGTAAAAGAAAACCTCCCCTTAATATAAACAAAGAAAAGGCACATGTTGAGATAACATGTGTTCTTTTTTTGTTGCTATATATCGTTTAACGATATATAATGAAAGTGAAGAAAGTATCGTTAAACGATATAGGAGATGAAATAAATGCCAAAAAGAGAAATGGAAGTATTGACCCCACAAATGTATTATGTATTACTTGTTTTACATCAACCAATGCATGGCTATGAAATTATGAGTGAAATTAATCGGATTACTAATGGTGAAATCACTGTAGGAGCAGGTTCTTTATATACTTTATTACCAAAGTTTGAAAAAGAATGTTATATCAAATTAGTGAAAGTAGAAAATAATAAAAAAATCTATCAAATTACAAATCTAGGAAAAAAGAAATTACAAAAAGAAAAGGAAAGGATGCTTAAACAAATTTCATTATTAGATCAAATAGGAGGATAAAGATATGAAATACAAAGATGTCTTAAGAAATAGTTTGTATTTAGATGAAGAGTTACAAGATTATTTTAATGAAATGTCTAAAAAAGGATGGCGTTTAGATTTTGTTGGTTATTATTATCGATTTATAAAAGATGAACATGTTTATAAGTATCAAATAGATTACACCCCTATATCTAGTGAATATCAAGATATTTTAAAGGAAATGGGGTATCACGAAGTAAGAAATTCATTTGATGATTTTAGAGTTTTAGAAAATGAAAATGTTGATGCACCTGATTTAAATACAGAATTTGTTTTTGATAAAAATAATAAAATGAAACAATTTAAAAAGATTCGCTATTTTATTTATCCAATTTTAGCTTATTTCTTATTTTGGTTAGGTAAGATTTTTATAAAAGATATTGTAGAGATAGGTAAACCTGTTCTTTATTATGAAGGATTTGGTTCATTGTTGATGGGTATTGTTTTTATTATTTTATCATTTGTACTCTTATTTGTGACAATTTTAAATTTTTCTATTTTATATGCATTAAAAAATGATAAAGATTTAAAAAGCTTAAAGAAACTAAACAGTATTAAAGACCATTTAAGTATTCTATTTTATATTTTGTTATTAATAAGTGGTGTTTTTTACTTATTGAAATCATTTATAACATTAGATTTAAAAGTCATTGTTTATCTTTTACTTACATGTATTATAGGAGTAGTTTTATCACGTATTATTAAAAATAATAAATATAACAGTGCCATTGCTGCTTTTGTAGCTATTGCTATTTGTGGACTTATTTTTCCTCAGGTACAAATGGATGATTCATTATTTGAAAGCAGCACTGTTAAAACAAAAATCACAAATTATGAAAAAGATATAAAAGATACAACATGTATCTATCCACAATTAGATGTCTTAATTAAAAAAGATAAGTATAAAGATGAAATCTTTAAATACATCATTATCAAAACAGAACATGATACAAGAGATAATCAAAATTTTGAAAAAGCAGTAAATACAAAATCTAATGTTTCATGGGACAGTAATAAAACACAATATGTTCATTATGAAAAAGCTATTCAATCCTTTAATAAAAAAGGAAATACATATGACAATGGAACATATGTAATCAAAGTATTAAAAAATAGAATTATTACAAGATACAAATAATAAGGGAGGATAAGACGATGAAACACAAATATGTTTTAAGAAATAGTTTGTATTTAGATGAAGAATTACAAGATTATTTTAATAGTATGTCTAAAAAAGGATGGCGTTTAGATTTTATAGGCTATTATTATCGTTTTAGTCATGATGAACATGTTTATAAGTATCAAATAGATTACACACCAGTATCTCAAGAATATCAAGAGCTTTTAAAAGAAATGGGATATCATGAAGTAAAAAATGCTTTGTATGATTTTAGAGTTTTAGAAAATGAAGATGAAGATGCTCCTGATTTAAATACAGAATTTATTTTTGATAAAAATAATAAAATGAAACAATTTAAAAAGATTCGCTATTTTATTTATCCAATTTTAGCTTATTTCTTATTTGGTATTGGTAAGTTATTGATGATTGATTTCTTTGAAATTGGTTTTCCAATTGTTTATTATGAAGGATTTACTAAATATTTTATTGTATTAATGATTTTTACTGTAGCTATAGGTATTTTGTTGTCATCTATTTTGAATTTGTCAATTTTATATGCTTTAAAATATGATAAAAGTTTAAGGATATTAAAGAAATTAAATGGAATAAAAGATTATTTGATCTTTGCTATTTCTATTATTTATTTAATAGGTATTATCGTTACTTCTTTATTAAGTGCTAATGCTTTTTATATGATGTTTATACCAGTTATTATCATTGGTATATTACAAAAGTTAAGTCCAAAATTCAATACAAAACAAATGAGATACTTTTTTATAGCAATGCTTACTTTATGTTTGTTTATAAATACGAATCAAAATAACCAACAATATGAAACATATGAAAAAATAGATGATCTTTATGAAAGTGAAGCGGTTAAAACTAAAACTACAAACTGTATAAAAAAAGTAAAAAATCAAGAAATTATTTATTATGAAAGAAATATCACTATTAAAAATGATATTTATAAAAATGGAGTATTTAAATTTATTATTATACTTACTGATTATGAAACAAGAGAAAATAATGCTTATATTCAATTTTTAAATGATGATTATACTTATCAATTTGATACAAATAAAATTCATTACAAAAACTATGACCAAGCAATAAAATCATTTAAGAAAAAAGGAAATACTTATACAAATAAAGACTATCAAATTGTAGTAACAAAAAATAAAATTATTACAACATATAGAGGATCTAGGTGATTAAAGTGAAAAAGATTATTATATTACTATTAGTTGTATTACTTACTGGATGTGGTTTAAAGAAAATAGAAATGAATCATTATGAAATAGATCATATATCATATATGTTTCCATTAAAATATAAACAAAGTAGTGACTCGAATGAATATTATCATTGTTATCAATTAGATAAAAATAATAGAATTACATTAAAAGCCATAGATGTTGAAACTATATCTACAAGAAAAGAAGCTTATACATTTTTAAAAGATGAAATATACCAAAATTATAATACAGAAGAAAACATCAAAAAGAGAAGTTATCAATCAGATAATACGGATAAACCAGGATATAGATATGAATTTAAAAACAAAAATAATAAAAAAGCTGGTGGACTTGTTTATGGAACGTTTGTAGATAAAAATAAAGTCATTATTTTTAGCTATGAATATAAAGCAGGTAGAGATGAAGAACATGAATCGGAATATGAATATTTGATGAGTGACACAGAATATGGATACTATGATTAAGGCGGTAAGCGTCAATTTATAATCATAGAATAAAAAAACAAACAGTAAGCCTTCATAATGAAGAAAATGTCCTGTTTGTTTTATTGTTGCACAAAAAGAACATATTTCTATGCCTTTTTGTTTTTGTATAGATTTTTTGGTAATTCTTCTGACCATGGCATGATTTTTTTAAGTAAATCTGCTGTCAGCTTATTTCCTGTCATTCTTGTTAGTATGTATTCTATATACTCATATGGTTTTAGACCATTTATTTTTGCACTTTCAATTATGCTGTACGCCGCTCCACTTGCTTTGGCTCCATTGATGCTGTTTGAAAACAGAAAATTTTTTCTGCCAATGACAAAGCTCTTACAACATCTTTCTGCTGAATTATTGCTTATTTCAACTCGCCCATCTTCTATATAATATCTTAAATATTTTTCATTATTGATGGCATATGTCATTGCCGTATCCAAATGTGATTTCTTTGGTGTATGTGGCGCAACTGTTTTCACTATTTCATAGAATTCTTCAAGTACTGGAAGTGATTTTGTTTTTCTTTCTCTGGTTATACGATCATAATCCTTTTTGTATTTTTTATCGTATACCTTCTCAAGATAAAACAGTTTATTGATCAACTGATACATTTTATATGTTTGGGTTTCTTTTATTACTGTCCCTTTTGGCGCAACATCCATTACTTCTACCAGTTTTCTTCTAATATGAGCAAAACATCCCATGTTTTTTATATCTTTTATATTTGCATAGGCCTGGTAGCCATCACTTTGAATTACTCCATTAAAGCCTTCAAGATAATCGCTGGCTCTATCATATTTTCTGTCGTTTTCAAACTGATAGAGCACCATCTTCTTTTCTTCGCTTCTTCCTGTTTTATACACCCACATCTAACAGTCCTGTTTTCCTTCACTCTTTTTGAGTTCTAATACTTCCAGCTTTGTTTCATCTGCATTGATATATTCACATTTTAAAAGCTGATCATGCATGTACTCAACAAATTCTTGAAAGTAAAGATCATAGAGTTTCATGATCCAGTTGGACATTGTCTGCCTCGATAATGTAATCCCTATGCGTTCAAGTGCCTTTTCCTATCTGTATAATGGCAAAGAAAGATTGTATTTTTTATCAAGTATCGATGCGAGCAATGATGGTGAAGCAAAACTTTTAGGTATGACTGCTTTAGGCATATCACCTTTGTACATTGGTGTTGTTTCAATTTCTTCATCATACTCCCCGCTGTAAACATATTGAATATGTTTTATGACTTCATAATATTCTTTATGATGGACAAGTTCTTTTCTTTCATTCGTTCCAATCAGTCTTAATGGCTTCCCTGTTTGAGGATCTGTTTTATCTTCCAAATCATGTTCAACAACTGTTTCAGGAAGATCTTCAATCCCTCTTTTCTTTGATTTCTTTCTTGAATGTGATGTAACTCTTACCTGTAGTTCTGGTTCTGTTTTTAATACTGTTGATTCAGTTTCAGCTTCATTGAAAAGGTTGAGTGTCAATTGATCAGGTATTTCGATCTTTTCGCTTCTTGATCCATAAAATGTTTTTTTATAAAGAACCAGCTGTTCACGAACATAATTCAGTTCCTGTTTCAGACTTTCTATGACTGTATTTTTTGCTTCAAGTTCAGCTTCCAACTGTCTGATTCTTTTATCCTTTTTCATTGTCATCACATCCTTCAAACAGGAAAGATTATACCATAAATTATTAGATGAGAATACAGTTTGATACAGTATCCTCACTAATTTTATTTTCAAATTCCAATCCTTCAATCAGCCAGTTGAGCTGTTGGGGTGTAATCATCAAAACGCCTGATTCCTCATGCTTTTTAAACTTGAATTTTCCATTTTCAAGTCTTCTTGTAAAAAGCCAGAAGCCATTGGCTTCATAATAAAGCATCTTGATTCTATTACGTGAAGCATTGGTAAAAATAAACAAGCTATGATCCAAGACATTCATGCTGAACTGAGATGTAACAATCAAAGCAAGATCATCAATTTGTTTTCTCATGTCACAAAACTGCTTGGTAACATAAATATTTTTGATTTCATCATTATTGATAAGCATAGCAGGTTCTCCAATAAAATCTTGAAATTTTGTTTGGAACAGAAAATACGATGACGGTCAATATCAAAATCAATAACATCATTACTTTTATCAATGATGACAGGAATAAAAATATTTTCTTCATCAAGAATCAAAGCCTTTTGTTTATAGAAGCTGGAAATACAAATAGGATTGTCATTACAATACTTTTTAATTGTCAAACCACTTTGTTTCTGTGCTTCGATAACTTCCTTCCATTTTTCTTTTCCTCTAATTATCAAAAAAGATGCGCCTCCTTATTAAGTACATCCTTATTGTATTGAATTCATCCATTATTTATAATCGCTTATTTATTTGACGCTTACTTAAGGCGCATGAAAACATGTGTCTTTTTTAATAGAATTATATCTTGATAACAAATTATTACAGGAATATAATATTTGCGGTGATAAAAATGGAAAATTATGACGAAGTAGAACAGAATGTAGAACAATTAGAAGATGAGTTAGAAGAAGTTGAAGAAGAACTCGAACAAAAAGAAGAAGGCTTTCTAGAGTGTGAACGTTGGCGTTGTTTTTTATTGTTGATTACTGTAGGGGGATTCTTTGGGGCTTATACTTTTTCAGTAAAAGGTGGTGTTTTCTGTAATGCCCAAACAGCCAATATTGTTTTATTTGGCATGGCTTTAGGTAATATGGATTTCTCAAGAGCTGCTTATTTATTAATTCCTATTAGTTCTTATTTTATAGGAACAATGGTTTCTGAATATTTGGCTTTAAAAATAAAGAAATATAGAAAATTAAGATGGGATACCATCTTAATAGGGGTAGAAATAATTACTGTTATTATTTTAGGACTACTTCCTAGTAGTGTACCTGATCAAGTATTTCAAGTAACAATTAACTTTATTTGTGCAATGCAATTTAATACTTTTAGACAAGCAGAAAAAGTAGGTATGGCTACTACTTTTGTAACAAATCATATTAGACAAACAGGGAGTTTCTTTGTTCGTTGGTTAAGAAAAAGACATGAAAAGAAATATTTAAATCGTTCTTTAAGACATTTATGTATGATTTTATGTTTTATAGGTGGTGCTGTTCTTTCTACTGTGATGTGTCATTATTTTAAAGATAGAGCTATATGGGGTTCACTTATTTTCTTAATTATTTTACAAGGGGACTTATTATATGCTGATTTAGTCAAAGAAAAAGAATTATTAGATCAAGTTCCAAATGGGCATTAATGCCCATTTTTTCTTGTTTAAATCGTCTATTTCATGTATTATTATTGTGCTATGAGTATAAAAAATTTAATGGAGGTAAAAAGCTATGAATGAAAGTATGTTAGATAGATTAGTATCTATGGAAAATAGATATGAAGAATTAGGTCATATGTTAATGGATCCAGATATTGGTACTGATATTAAAAAAATGACAGATGTTACAAAAGAACAAGCTTCTTTACAAGCTGCTTATGATTTGTTTCAAGAATATAAAGAAGTAAAAGATGGTATTGATGGTGCTAAAGAATTAATGAAGGAAAATGATCCTGAAATTAAAGAAATGGCAAAAATGGAATTAGATGAATTAGAAGAAAGAATGCCAGATATTATTAAAAAATTAGAATTAGAATTAATTCCTAAAGATCCAAATGATAATAAAAACGTTATCATGGAAATCCGTGGAGCTGCTGGTGGAGATGAAGGAAATATCTTTGCAGGTGATTTATATAGAATGTATGTAAAATATGCTGAAAGCCAAGGATGGAAAGTAGAAGTTATGGAAGCTGAAGAATCTGAAGCTGGTGGTTTCTCACTTATTTCATTCAATGTGATTGGTGATGGTGTTTATGGTAAATTAAAATATGAATCTGGATCACACCGTGTTCAACGTGTTCCTAAGACTGAAACACAAGGACGTGTGCATACTTCAACTGCAACAGTATTAGTTATGCCAGAAATGGAAGAAGTTGATGTACAAATTAATAAAAGTGATTTAAGAATTGATACTTATCGTGCAAGTGGTGCCGGAGGACAACATATCAATAAAACAGATTCAGCTGTTCGTATTACTCACTTACCAACAGGAATTGTGGCAACAAGCCAAGATGGACGTTCTCAACATGATAACCGTGATAAAGCAATGAAAGCTTTAGTAGCACGTGTTTATGATTACTTCCAATCTCAACAAACAGAAGCAATTGATAGTGAAAGAAAATCGAAAGTTGGTACTGGAGATCGTGCTGAAAAGATCAGAACTTATAACTATCCTCAAAACCGTGTAACAGATCATCGTATTGGACTTACAATTCAACAATTAGATCGTATTATTGAAGGTAAATTAGATGATATTATTACAGCATTAATCAATGAAGATCAACGTCTTAAATTAGAAGGACAAAAATAATGAAAACAGTTAGAGAATTAATTAAAGAAGCCGAAAGTAAATTGGATGATGAACATAAAGATGTCAATGTCGCAAAAGTCTTATTTTATCATCTTGCTAAAAAAGAACCACATGAGCTTTATTTAATGATGAATGAAGAAGTGGAACCTGAATTAGAAAAAGCTTTTCTTGCTGGAATGGAAGAATATTATCAAGGGAAACCTATTCAATATATTAAAGGTTGTGAAAGTTTCTTTGGTAGAGACTTTAAAGTGAATGAAGATGTATTGATTCCTCGTTATGAAACAGAAGAATTGGTAGAAAACATCTTATATCGTATTGATGATTACTTTAATGATTATAAAGAAATTCATTTATGTGATGTAGGGACAGGAAGTGGTGCTATTGCGATTACTCTTGCTTTAGAAGAACCACGTTTAAAAGTCATTGCGACAGATATTTCTAAAGAAGCTTTAGTTGTTGCTCAAGATAATGCGAAAACATTAGGGGCGAATGTTGAATTTAGAAATGGAGATATGTTACAACCTTTATTAGATACACATGAAAAAGTAGATATCTTTGTTTCTAATCCACCTTATATTCCTAATGATCAAGATATTGAAGCAATGGTTAAAGACAATGAACCTCATGTAGCATTATTTGGAGGAAATGATGGTCTTTATTTCTATCGTAAGATTTTTAAAGAAGTAAAACCTTTATTAAATGATCGAGCTTTATTAGCTTTTGAAATGGGATTTGATCAAAGAGAATTGATGGAAACAGCAATCAAAGAATTCTTTGGAGATTACCCTTTTGAAATTATTAAAGACATTAATGGAAAAGATAGAATGTTATTTATCTATTATAATTTAAAATAATATGAATATAGAAACAGAAAGACTCATAATCAAGCCACTTACATTAGATGATGCCAAACGTTTTAGTGAATATCGTGATAAAGAAGAAGTTGCAATGTATCAATCATGGGATGAATATCCTTTAAATAAGGCTATTAACCGTATTGAATATTGTCAAAAGCATCCATTTCATGGACAAATTGGTAACTACCAATTTGGTCTTTATTTAAAAGAAAACAATCAGCTTATTGGAGATATTTTTATTGAAATAGATGGGCATACAACTTTTACTTTAGGATATACTTTAGATAGTGTTTACTGGTCTAAAGGATATGCAAGTGAAGCATTAAAGAGTGTATTTAAGGCAATGCATGAAACATATTCTTTTAAAATATGTTTATGTCATGTATATGAAGATAATATAAAATCAATTAAACTATTAGAAAGAAATGGATTCGATAAAATCCATAAATCTTGGTTTTACCAAGATGTACTTTATCGTAAAATGTTAAATAAATAGATTTTATCAAAATGAGTTAAATGGATAATTCAAAATAAAAGGCACCAATTTAAAGATGTCTTTTTTTAGTGACAAAATATTTAAAATAAACTCTATATAATGATTACGAGGTGGAAATAAAATGGATTTAGTTATCGTCAATAAACAAAAACACGTGCATTATATTTTACCAATCATTATATTTTTTAGTACCATTATTTTAAGCTATGCTAAAATACAAGAAACAGCCTTACCTTTTTTATTACCTTTATTTATTGTATCGTTTTATAGTGGATATCTGTATCTTACATGCTTTTTAACAGCGATTATAGGAATATCGATTATTAATCAAGATACATTTACAATTGTTGTCATCATTACATTATTACTGACCATTTATCTTCTTAACTTTACACATCTATTAAAAACAAAGTATATTTCTTTTATTATAACAGCAATTTTGATTCCATTTTTTTATGCGAATCATTACAACATCTTACAAACAACAGTTCTTGTCATGTTAACGTTGTTTAATTGTTATCTTGATCAAGAAATTATTCCTTTAATTATTCATCAAAATAAAAATGTTTTAAATATAAAAAGATTACAAGCATTAATTGTTGTGGTATGTACATTATTTATTAGCTTTATTTCTTTTAATACAACATATACAATGATTTTTTTAAGATATTTCTTATTGATTTCTATTTATTATCTATCAATTGAAAAAGTCATGCCTATTATTTTATATCTTTCTATTCTTTTAATGCTGATAGCTCCATCATTAAAAGATGATGTCTTATCCTTAATATTACCAATGAGTTTCTTTTTTTTGATGCAACCTAAAAACAAATATCTATTCATATCTATTTTCTTATTATCACATATTACACTACCATTTTTTATTAATTACAATTACTTCTATTATGCTTTTGTGATTCTTGTTCCAGTTTTTTTATTTATGATTTCTCCACAATTTAAAAATAAAAAAATAAAGATCAATCCAGAATTTATAGAAATAAGTTATCAAGAACAACTTAAAAGTAAAGCAGATGCTTTTGCATCTTTATTTCATCAACTCACAGAAGTTTTTAAAGAAGAAAATCAAGAAACCCATTTATCTGAATATGTGGGATATGTTTATGAGGATGTGTGTCATCATTGTTCTTCTAAAAAATATTGTTTTTATAGTCAAGAAGGAATGAGTCGTTTAGGTAAGTTGATTTCTAAGGGAATTCAAAAAGATTTAGAGGTAGATGATTATAATTATATTTATCAACATTGTTTAAAGCCGGATGATTATTTAAAGAGTTTAAAGAATCATCAAAAAGGTTATTTTAAGATGTTAAAAGTTAATCATGCACATGATCATTTAAAAAAAGATTTATTTCAAGAGTTTTCAATCATGGGTCATGTTTTTCAAAACTTTTCTAAAAAGATAGACGAACAAGATAATGAAAAGAAAATCTTAGAACATTTAAAAGCGTATCATTTTGAAGTGTATTATTTAAAGAAAATAAAAAAAGATTATGAAAATTATATGTTAGAAATAGGAATAGAAGATATAGATGAAAAAACTGTAACAGAAGAACTTATTCCTATTTTAGAAAATTATTTAAATGAATCATTAGATCTTGTCTCTATTAAAAAGCAACATCTTCAAATAGGTTACACTTCAATTTTATTAAAACATGAACTTAAATATACATTACAACTTGCGAAAAAACAGTATGCTTTAGATCAACAATGTGGAGATAGTATTCTTACTTTTGGTTTAGATGAACATCATTATGTGGCTTTATCTGATGGTATGGGACAAGGTTATATTGCTTATAAGGAAAGTAAGTTAACATTGGATGTTTTAAGTCAATTGCTTAAAAATGGCATTCAATTAAGAGATACATTGAATACTTTAAATACGTTATTAAAGATAAAGAATCAAGGAGATATGTATACGACATTAGATTTATTTGATTTTAATTTAATGAATTCAAGATTAAAAGTAATTAAATATGGAGCTTATGAAAGTTATTTAATAAGAAATCATCAAATAGATGTTTTACATTCACATTCTTTACCAGTAGGAATGGCTTCTACAATGAAGATGGTTTCTTATGATATGAAAATCAAAGAAAATGATATATTGATTCTTACAAGTGATGGAGTAGGAGAACATTTCTTTGATTTATTAAAAAAATATCAAGAAGAAATTGAAAAGATGTCAGTTTATGAAATTGTTTCCTTTCTTTTTCAAAAATCTTTTCAAAAGAAAGATCTAGATGATATGAGTATTATTGTTATTAAAGTGGTCAATAGAAATTAGAGATATGCTATAATACAAGCGGTGAGATTATGTTAGATGAAAGTTTATTAGATAAAAATAGAAAATATCTTGTAGGAGTATCAGGTGGCGTCGATTCGATGGCTTTATTAGATATGTTAGTTAAAAAAGCATACAATGTCATTGTTGTACATTATAATTATCATTTTAGAGAAGATAGTGATCTTGATGAAAATCTCGTACGTAGTTATTGTCAAAATCATCATCTTCCTTTTTATGTAAGACAAGGAGATAAAAAAGAATATCAAAAAGGTAATTTTGAAATGTTAGCAAGAGAAAAA
Source organism: Faecalibacillus intestinalis (assembly GCF_003024685.1). Classification (GTDB taxonomy): domain Bacteria; phylum Bacillota_I; class Bacilli_A; order Erysipelotrichales; family Coprobacillaceae; genus Faecalibacillus; species Faecalibacillus intestinalis. The sequence continues at coordinate 60,236 of NZ_PYLQ01000006.1, forward strand.
AGATATGCTTTTTATAAAGAAATAGGTGATTTAAATGGAATTGATACGATTATTTTAGGGCATCATTTAAATGATCATTTAGAAACGATCGTGATGCAATTACAAAGACATAATACAAAGGGATATTTGGGTATAAAAGAACAATCTTATGTTAAAAATATGCATGTTGTAAGACCCTTATTAAAGTTAAAAAAACAACAACTTATAGATTATTGTACTAAAAATCATCTTGAATATCATGAAGACTATACAAACTATGATACACGTTATACACGTAATCATGTAAGACATATCGATCTTAAAAAATATAATGAACAAGAATTATTAGAAAAGGCAAGTAAACATAATCAACAATACAAAAAACAACAAGCAAAACTCCAACAAATTTATCAAGAATATGATCAAAATCATTTCTTGTATTTAGATAAGTTACCAACAGAATCATTAGATCAAATCATTTATTATATGTTAAAAAAAGAGATCTATCCACCACTTATAACAGAAAACTTAGTACAAGAAATTATTAAACAAATCCATTCACAAAAACCAAATATTGAAATATCATTACCTGTTAATTTTGTGTTCATAAAAAAGTATAATAATATAGCCGTTAGAAAAAAAGAAATTGACGATACTTATTATGTAAAGTATGAATCTTTTTATAAAGATCAACAATTACATTATTTTTTAACAGATCAAGGACATCTTCACGATGGTGTTTTTCTTTCAAAAGAAGACTTTCCAATAGTTATAAGATGTTTTAAAAATGGTGATACAATCAAAACATCTGGAGGAACAAAAAAGGTCTCTAGGCTATTTATAGATCGTAAAATTCCTAGAGATGAGCGTAAAATATGGCCAATCGTTGAAAATTGCCATGGTGAGATCATTTTGATCCCACATATCGCCAAAAATATCAAGTATTTATATACAAAACCAAATGTTTTTGTGATAAAATATGACACATGTAAGTGAGGTGTAAGGTATGCACAAGGATATAAAAGAAATATTATATACAGAAGAAGAAATTAAGGCTAAATGTGATGAATTAGCAAAACAAATTGATCAAGATTATGCTGGTCAAGAAATTTTATTAGTTGGTTTATTAAAAGGTTCAGTTCCATTTATGGCAGAACTTGCTAAACATTTAAAAAGTGATGTTAAGTTCGACTTTATGTCAGTAAGTAGTTATAGTGGTGTTGAATCTAAAACATTAGTTGTTAGACAAGATATTAAAGAAGATATTCGTGGTAAGAATGTTTTAATTGTAGAAGATATTTTAGATACTGGAAAGACTTTATATAACGTTAAAGAAATGTTAGAAAAAAGACATGCTAAGAGTGTTAAAATCGTGACTTTATTAGATAAAGAAGAAGGTCGTGTTTTTGATATGAAAGCTGATTATTCAGGATTTAAAATTCCTAATGCCTTTGTTGTAGGATATGGTCTTGATTTTAATGAACGTTATCGTCAATTACCTTATATAGGTATTTTAAAAGAAGATTGTTATAAAAAATAGTTAGGAGATTTTATGGGAAATAAAAAAGGATTGTTGAAGTCTATCCTACCATGGCTTATTGTACTGATGGTTATTTCTGTGGCAATTCCTTTCTTTAATCAAAGTGAATCGTCAGAAATTAGATATGATAAGTTTATAGAGATAGTTCAAAAAGAAAAAGTAAAAGATGTAGAAATCGTTCCTAAATCATTAGTCATTGATGTGAGTGGAACATATTCTAAAAAAGCAAGCAATGGTAAAAAAGAAGATACTAAATTCTCTGTTGTTATTCCAAGAACAGAAACAGAATTAGATTCTTTAATTAGCTTGTTAGATGAAAATGGTACAAAAATCAATGTTGTCAATGATGCTGAAAGAAATCAATTATTGAACTTCATTGTAAGCTTATTACCATACTTGATCTTATTTGGAGGAATGTTCTTCTTCTTGAAGATGATGTCAAATACTGCTGGTGGTAATAATAAAGCCTTTGAATTTGGTAATTCAAGAGCTAAACTAGAAAAAAATTCTAAAACACATTTTAGTGATGTTGCTGGAATGGATGAAGAAAAAGAAGAAGTTAAAGAGTTAGTTGACTTCTTAAAAACACCAAAGAAATTTGCTGATATGGGTGCTAAGATCCCACGTGGTGTTTTACTTGTAGGTCCACCAGGTACAGGGAAAACATTACTTGCTAGAGCAGTAGCAGGTGAAGCAAACGTTCCATTCTACTCAATTTCAGGTTCTGAATTCGTAGAAATGTTCGTTGGTGTTGGGGCTGGACGTGTAAGGGACATGTTCAAAAAAGCAAAACAAACAGCACCATGTATTATCTTCATTGACGAAATTGATGCAGTTGGTCGTCAAAGAGGTACTGGTATGGGTGGAGGACACGATGAACGTGAACAAACACTTAACCAATTATTAGTTGAAATGGATGGTTTCTCTGGAAATGAAGGAATTATCGTTTTAGCAGCTACAAACCGTGCAGATGTCTTAGATCCAGCTTTACTTAGACCAGGTCGTTTCGATAGACAAATCCAAGTAGCTAATCCAGATAAACGTGCACGTAGTCAAATCTTAAAAGTTCATGCAAGAAATAAACGTTTTGCACCAGATGTTAATTTTGATAACATCGCTCAACGTACACCAGGGTTCTCTGGGGCTGAACTTTCAAACGTTTTAAATGAAGCTGCCTTACTTGCTGTAAGACAAAATCATGATTTAATTACAATGGCTGATATTGATGAAGCGGTGGACCGTGTTATGGGTGGACCTGCTAAGAAATCACGTAAATATACAGAAAGAGAAAGACGCTTAGTGGCTTACCATGAAGCAGGACATGCTTTAATAGGTTTAACTTTAGAAGATGCCAATAAAGTACAAAAAGTTACAATTGTTCCTCGTGGACAAGCAGGTGGTTATAACTTAATGACACCTAAAGAAGAAACATATTTCCAAACTAAGAGTCAATTAAAAGCAACTATTTCAGGATATATGGGTGGACGTGTGGCTGAAGAAGTCTTCTTTGGAGATGTAAGTTCAGGAGCACACAACGATATTGAACAAGCAACTCGAATTGCGAGAATGATGGTTACTGAATTAGGTATGTCTGAACTTGGACCTATTCAATATGATTCTGAAAATGGACAAGTTTTCTTAGGTAGAGATTATACACAAAGAAGTAATACACATTCAGGACAAATTGCTTATGAAATTGATGTTCAAGTACGAAAAATTATTGATGCTTGTTATCAAGAAGCAACAAATATTATTGAACAAAATAAAGAAAAACTTATTTGTATTGCAGAAGCATTACTTGAACATGAAACATTATCTGGTGAAGATATTGAATCTTTATACAATACAGGTAAAATGTTAGAACATCATGATGGAACTTTAACTGAAGAACCTGTTCAAGAAGTTAAAGAAGAAAAACCATCAATTGATGATCAAGATGATTTATTAGATGAAATGAAATAAAGCGAATTTCGCTTTTTTTCATTTAGAAAGGGGATAAATATGAGTACACGAACAAAGAGAATTGTAATCATCTTAATCGCTTTAAGCATGATTATTCCGATATTTTCTTCCGTGTTCTTTTTATAGAAAAGAAAAATGAAAGATTATTTAGTAAGAGGATTAGTCAATAGTAAAAATTGTCGTGTGTTTGCCTGCCAAACAACGAATTTATTAGAAAAAGCAAGACAAGAACATGATTTATGGCCAACAGCATCTGCTGCTCTTGGAAGAATGATGTCAGCTACTCTTATGATGGCTGCAATGAATAAAAACAATGAAAAAATGACTGTCACAATTAATGGTGGAGGACCAATTGGTACGATGATGGCTGTTACGCGTGGTGATGGACATATTAAAGGTTTTGTAGGTGATCCACATGTTCATTATACTTATAATGATACTGGACATTTAGCAGTAGGTGTGGCTGTTGGAACACAAGGAACGTTACAAGTGATTAGAGATATGGGGTTAAAAGAACCCTTCTGTGGAACAGTACCACTTCAAACAGGTGAAATTGGTGATGATTTTTCTTATTATTTCATGGCAAGTGAACAAACTCCATCAGTTGTTTCTGTAGGTGTTTTAGTTGATGAAACAAATGAAATCTTATCTTCAGGTGGTTTTATTATTCAATTATTACCAGAAGCTACTGAAGAAGATATTTCTTATATTGAAGAAAAAATAAAAGATTTCCCTGCTGTTTCTTCATTGATTCATGAAGGAAAAACACCAGAAGAAATCTTAAAAATGATTTTTGATGATGTTGAAATTACAGATCGACAAGATTTATTCTTTACTTGTGATTGTTCAAGAGAAAAGATGATCAATGCTTTATCAACTATTGGAAAACAAGAACTTCAAAGTATGATTGATGAGGATCATGGTTGTGAAATTACATGTCAATTCTGTAATACAAAATATCAATTTAGTGAAGAAGAATTGCAAAATTTAATTAATCGTTTATAATCACATTGAAAAGTATGAAAATACTATATATAAATGAGTTTTACGATTTATTTCAAAATAAAAAAGGTAGATTTTACAAGGGGTTTGAGAAAGATACTATTGTTTCAATTTAATATAATAGTATCTAGCTTTACCCCAAATTTACCCCAAAAATAAATAAGTGTTATACTAGGATAATTAACTATTAGTCATTTTAGGCTAATAGTTTTTTTAGCTATGAGCCATAGTTATTATGACCTGATTAATTTGTATGGTGTCATTGAATTAGTGACACCTTAAAAAATGGCTTTTGTCCTTTTTTGTCCATAACTCTATAATGTGCAACCTTTTAGGGATGCAACCAATAAAAAAAGTTGCATTATAAATCATACTAGCTCAAGCTTTTTTAATCTCCTGTTTATAGATTGCCTTAATTCACTTATAGACATATCGTTATCATTTGCTATTTCTTCATCACTCATTAAATACACATATTTACAATAAAGAATATGATCGTATTTCCTTAATAAAATATCGTTTATCTTTATGTATTGGTCTAATTGCTCTAAATATGCGTTGTCTACTTCGTTTATTTTATCTACTATAGTTTTATTAGGTTTGTTATTTTTATTGCTACAATTAAAATAACTAATACTATGAACAGTATCTAAAGCGCTTTTTAATGTTTCATATTTCTCTTTTGACCTTTTATAGCTTTCTAAAAAAATATATTTTCTCTTCATTTGACATATTTATTCCACCTCAAAAAAAATGTATAAGATATACTTATGATTGCTATAAATATATATTATAACAAATAATACCTTTTATCACCTTTGCTTATTATAGAATAAACTTAACTTTTCTTAACTGTTGTTTAAACAAAAGAAAAACCGACTATTTGTCGGCTTCATCTCTAAATGTATCTTCATAATTTAATTTTCCTGAATTTAAAACAAAGTCCCTATCTCGCTTCATTTCATCTAATTCTTCCTGAGTTTTGACATGCTCACCAACAATAATTTGGTCAACATTCTCATATGTTTGATAAAACATATAATTTACACCATCATTTAGCGTCGGGTACAATTCAGCTTCAATAGTTGCTAATGCCAAAGAAACTTGTAATGCAAACAAAGGGTCACCATCAAAAGAAGGCCCTAAATCATTTAAATGGAACATACCAACTGATTGATCATTGCTATTAAGATACGTCAATTTTAAATCATGTTTAAGACTAGCATATTCATTTGACATTTTTATCACTCTTTTCTTTCTTAATGATTTTATTTTTCATGTTATTTAATGATCTGTTTAAATCTTTCTATTTATCAATACCATTATACTCAAATAGTAATATGTTTTAAATGTTATAAGGCGTAAATTTTTTGACACCTAATAAAAAGGGTGGTACCATTTTGGTCCCCCTTAAATAAGATTATTTTAAGTTTTAAGCGTTATTTATAAAACAGGTATTATTTTATATGAGTTTTATAAATGTTTATTAGAGCTTATTTTCCAATATAAGCACACCCTTTCTTTTGTGCTTTTGCACCTTGAACATATCCAAATACAAAGAATTTACAAATTAAATCAAAGTGTCCTTTACTTACCTTTTCTATCTTTTCAATATCTTCATAAGTTAGATCATATCTAGTATTTATTTTTCCTTTTGCATTTTCTATTGCTCTTAATGTGTTTAATTTTGCCATTGTTCTTACTCCTTTTTATTTCTTATATGCTTTATTTCTTTTTTGAGCCTTTACACCTTGAGCATAGCCAAAAGTGAAAGCATTTAAGATTAATTGAATTTTATCTATACTAGAGCTGTAAATAGCGTCTATATCTCTTATTTTTGCGTTGTAATTAGGATTTATTTTTCTTTTGGTATTTTTTATCAATTCTAATGTGTCTATTGGTCTAGTCATTATATTGTACCTCTTTCTTTTAAATATAGAGAGTGTTATAATTCATGTGGTAGTGCTTTTTATAACACTCTTGAATGAATAAAATTTCCCATTTATTTGTTCAATCGGTATAGGGTATTTTGCTCTATACCTTTTTTTGTTTAATGGACTTATTTATTTTTTGATGTTTCTTTTAATGGGAATAATGAAATATTATTAGGTGTTTGAATAACAATAGTATCTAAACCTTTCTTATTATTCTTGATTATTTCATTACTTGCCTTTTTAAACATTTCTTTCTTTTGTCTGTTCTTTTTCATTGATGTTTTAACATTTCCTTTCTATTTTAGACTTTTAGCGAGTTCTTTTTATTGTTGGTATTGGTAGTTTTTTTTAATATATTGGTAGCATATTTTATGATGTTGGCGCTTTTTTTAAATTGTCACCTATAGCCTCTTTAAATTGTCAAAAAATAGAGTTGTGACAATTATTAAAAGTGTTGATATAATCAACGTTTTTTTTGATTTTTTAAGTTGAATTGCCATATTTTGGACTTAGACCGCTCATACCTAGAAGCGCCCTAAGTTGAAAATTTGACAATTTAACGTGTTTTTTCTCTTGAAACCCTTGCCCTGTATAGGTTTTCAAAGATTACCACTTATTGAAAATTTGACAATTTAATAACAATAAGTGTGACAATTTAAAAACTCTATTTATTAAGGCTTATTATCATTTCTCTTTCTTTTCCTTTTCCCGTTGTTTTTGTAGTGATGTCATTATTTTCTTTCATTTGTTTTTTAGCTCTTTCATAAGTACGAGAACTATATCCGTTGTTTTCAATGATCTCTTTTAATTCTTTATTAGTGATTTGATTATTTTCATTTCCTTTTAAAACCTGTTTAATAAATGACATTATTTCATCTATTGGGTTTCCTTTGCTCTTGCTAAAATTAGCATTAGAAAAATCTTTATCTTTTTTATCGGTTATACCTTTAAATATTACTTCTCCATCAAATATCTCATAAAGTGTAGTAGGTTGTGTCTTGGCTAAATTATTCTTTTCTTGTGACATATAACGTGTATTATCATCAATTCTCCCAAGAATAAATACACTTCTTGAAGCGTCCCATATTTCCGCACTATCACCAACTCTTTGACGTCCGTAGCTTTCTCTTTTGTTTGTATGAGCTAAAACAATAAAAGTAGTATCTTCTTTTACAGCTAAAGCTTTTAAACCGCCCATGTAATCCCTCATAGTTGTTTTATCACTCATATTTGTATTAGGTGGTAAAAATGCTTGTATTGGGTCAATTATTACTAATTGTGGTTTTATATCATGTATAAGCTTTTCTAATTCTTTAGAACCTATTTTCACTTTATAGGTATATTCATTTTCCGCACCTAAAACATAAATATTTTTTTGTATAAGAGTTCCTTGCTTTAGCATTTTTCTTTTAGTAACTTTGCTTATATCTTCTTCACTAGATATAAATAACACTTTTTGAGGTTTCCTACTTTGTTTTGAGTATTCTTCTTCACTTTCAAAAAACACTTGCTCACCACTAGAAATAGCACTAACAATAGCACTAGCTACAAACCCTTTACCAACTCCACCATCACCACATAAAATAGTGACTTCGTTCTTTGGGATGTAATTTGTTATAAGCCATTCTGTAGGCTTTTCAATTACTTCGTTCAATGTTTTTATATGTGGGGTTTCTACGGTTTGTTTACTGAACGGTGTTCTAGGTATAAGTAACATTTTTGTTAGTTCTTCATGTGCTAATTGAACAGATAAATCATATTTAGCATTTTCTTTTTCTAACAGTGTCAATAATGGCTCACTTTCTTTTGAACCATCATATGACATAGCAAGATTATTTAATCTTTCTCTTAATTGCTCTTTATTCATTTATTTATTCCTTTCTTTTAGATTTGTGTAAGGTTTTAATCGAAAAAGAGCTTTATATTTTATTTTGTAAAGCTTTAGGAATAATCATATTTATTGTATCTCTTTTATCTATCATTTCTTTATGATCTATAACACCTAATACATAACAAATACTTAAATAACACATTGCTTTATATCCTCTTCTAGTAAGTTCATAAGAAGTCATTTCATTGTTGTTGTTTATTAAATTATCATAAAGTTTATCCATATCATTTTTTATAATGTTTATGCGATCTTCATAATAAAGTATTTTTTTTATGTATTCCTTTAGCAAGATTTGTATAGAAGTTTGAGCATAAATATAAACTTTTTCTTCTAGTTCTTTATCTTTAGCGTGTAAACATTCTTCTATGGTTTGTCGTGCTATTTCCCTTGCGTTTCGCTCTACATCATTAATATTCATTAATTACTTTCTCTTTTTCTATAACTTTCTAAAGCTTTAAGTTTATTAGAAACATCACAGCCACGATACACTTCTTGAAAGCGTTCAATTTCCCTTTGTGAGAACATAAAGCCTTTACCTGTTTTAATAGCTTGTATTAGCCCTAATTCTCTTAATACTGATATATGTTGTTTTGTAGTACCTAGCTTTTGGGCCACTTCTTCTTGTGTTAGCATATTCAAGTATGAAGCTTTTTCTTTTTCTTCTTTAACTTCAACCATGCTATATAGTTCTTTCTTTAAGTTTTCAACTTCTAAAGGTATTTGATTAATGCGCTTATTAATTTTTTCAAAGTTTAAAGAACTATCATTGTTATTTGAATTTAACAATCTCATTCTTTCTTCACTCAAAGATATGATCTTTAAAATCAATTCTTCTTGTTTTGTCATACTTTTTTCTCCTTTCTTATAGAATTATTGAGGCATAACTTCCACACCTACATAAATAATTGCTTTCTTCTTTTGTAAGAAAACCCTTATTAAATGCTTCGGTTATTTCAGTATGAAACATTGCAAGAGAATAACCACACCAAAAATCACTATGTAAATTCTTGTATTTAAGAATTTCATTAAAGCGTGTATCTAACTGTTTTATATAGCGTTCTTTTAATATATCCATAAAGTTACACCTCTTTTTAAATTGATCTAATTAAAATAGCTAAACAATCAGCAACAAAACAACATAATACGATAATTGTTACTAGTCCTCTTGTTGTTAATTTCATGTTCTTATACCTCATTTCTTTTTGGTTTCGTCAAAAATGACGATAACTTTAATTTTCTTCAATTAGATCTTTAAGCTCTACATTTAAAGCTCTTGCTACTTTACTAGCAATATCTTTTCGACAAGACTTGCCACATTTGATATTGCTTAATGTGACACGATTAACACCGCTTAAATTAGCTAATTCTTTAAGCGTTAAATCTTGTTTTGTTAGTTCAGTAACAAACTTAACTCTATCTAGCCTCATTGCATTTCACCTCGCTCCCTTGACTTAAGCAAATACTTAAGTTACTATTAGGTTAACATAAGCATATACTTAAGTAAAGACAAAAACATAACTTTTTACTTATGTTTCTTATGTAATGTGTTATACTTCGTATGAGGTGATAAAAAAATGAATGAAAATACAATAGGAAAAAACATAAAGAAAATTAGGAAAGAAAAAGGACTGACACAAAAGGAATTAGCAAATAAATTAAAAGTTAGTGAACCTATGATAAGTCAGTATGAATCTAAAAAAACACTAAAATTAGAAACGATTAGAAAAATAGCTAAAGCTCTAGGAGTTTCAATGAGTGAAATAATTGGTGAAAATTGGGGAACATTTTCAATAGAAGATTTTAGAAATGATTTTATTCAAGATGAAGAAAAAAAGTATTATAAAGAATTGAATAAAAGAAAAATAACCTTTATATATGAACTATTAGGAGAGTTATTTAAAAGAAATCAAAATCACCCAATAAATTTAAACGATACAAACGGACTTAATATTTTCTTAAATCGTGAATTAAAAGAGTACCAAACATTAAACAATGATGAACTTATTGAGATAGAAAGTGATATTTTTGATTATTTAGAATTTACTCTAGAAAGATATTTAAAGAATAAAGAAATTATAAAAAAATAATATGATATTTATCACCCCTCCTAGTATAACACGATCAATAAAACCAACAGGAGGGAATAACAATGAGCATTTTAAAATTAGCAAGTAAAAAATCTAAAAATGGATATACATTTAAAGTTGATTTTAGATATAAAACTAATGGCATAACAACAAGATATGTTAAAAGTGGTTTTCTAACAAAGAAAGAAGCTAAAGAACATGAGGAAGATATAAAAGCTCAAATAAGATTATATGGACAAGTAAAGAAGATTTACAAAGGTACTTTAAATATGGTCTTTAATGAATGGTTAAAGGTTGATAGTGAACAGTTAGCATATAATACAATTTGCCAATATAAACAAACTTATAGCAAATATATAAAGAATACTATAGGAAAAGAAAAGCTTATAACACTTAAATATAAAGACTTACAAGCATTTATAAATGAAGATAATTTAAGTTGGCATGTTTGCGGTGCTATTAAAAGAGTGTTAAATATTGTATTTAAATATGCTATTAAAAATGAATATATTGAAAGTAACCCAATTCAATTTATAAAAAATACTAAAGTAAAAGATAAAAAAGAAAAAAACAACTATATCACAAATGGAGACTACCAATCATTAACAAATAAATTAAATCAAGGCACTTTCAATGATAAAGCTTTATCTATTGCTATTAGTATTGGGTATTATACAGGTTTTAGAGAAAGTGAAATATTAGCATTAAATAAAAGCGACTTTGATTTCATCAACAATACTATAAGCGTTACTAAACAAATAGCTAATAGATACGCTAAAACAAAAGATATAACAATCACACCACTTTTAAAAACTGAATCTAGTTATGATCTAAATTATCCTTTAGCGAGTGAACTTAAAGAAATATTATTAAAATGGTTTGATGTTAACCCTTATGAAATTGTTGTATGTAATAAAAAAGGTTTATATTTCAACCCAATAAACGCACAATCTAAAGCAAAAAGAGTAGCGAACTCTTTAAATATTGAGGGTTTCCATTTTCATATGTTAAGACACACTTTAATAACAAATGGACATAACAAAGGACTTGATATTAAAGCTATGCAAGAACTAGCAAGACATGGTAATATAAATACAACATTAAATGTTTACACACACCTTAACCAAAAGGATAAAATAAAAGCTTTAAATAGTGTTTTTGATACAAATTACCCTAAAAATACCCCAAAAATTCAAACTAGAGAAATGCTATCATAAAAAAAGCCTTATATATCAAGGCTTTCGAGAGATTTTATAAAAAAAAGTATTCATACTGAAAAATGTGATTTTTTTAAAGGAGAAAAAATGGAAAACAAGAAAAAGAAATTAATTATAGGACTTATACTCATTATTATATTAGGTGCAATTGTTTTCTATTTAACAGGTCATCTTACTAAAACAACAATTTGTAAAGGAACATTAGATATGATTACAGATGAAGAAGTAGAAGTTATATCTAGTGATGATAAAGTTAAAGAAACAAAAACGAAAGTAATTTATGATTATACAGATTATGTATCAGAAAGTTATCCAATTTCTTATTATAAAGATTATATAAAAAATAGTAATACATTTTATAAGAACGTAAAAGGTGTTAAAACTTCTTTAAAGGTTGAAGGAAATAAGATTATTTATGAAGTAGATATTCAATATAGTCAAGATTATATGAAGGATTTAGTAGAAGCAGGGCTTGTAAGTACAAATGGTAGTTATAAAGATATTGATTATATATCTTTAAAAGATACAATAGAAAACCAAAAATCAGCAGGGTTAACTTGTAAAGAAAAATAAAGGCAAATGCCTTTATTTTCAAGGAAATCAACTCTTATTTAGATAACTTATATCTATTTAGGGGAGGAAAATAGAGGGAATATATAAGTTATCTATTTATATTATGAACAGATGTTTAAATTATATACAGGAGGAGATAAAATTTGAAAATTAGAGATATAGAAATTAAAAATTCTGTCATTATGGCACCAATGGCTGGAATTACTAATATGGCATTTCGTAAGATTGTAAAAGAGTTTGGAGCTGGACTTGTATATTCAGAAATGGTCAGTGATAAGGCAATCTGTTATGGAAATCAAAAGACAATAGAAATGTTACAAGTAGATGAAGGAGAGCATCCTGTTAGTATTCAATTGTTTGGTGGAGAAGTGGAAAGTATGGTACAAGCAGCCAAGTTTATTGATGAACATTCTAATTGTGATATTATTGATATTAATTGTGGATGTCCAGTGAATAAGGTTTTAAAAGCAAATGCTGGAAGTAAACTTCTTCAAAATCCTCAATTAATTTATGATATTGTCAGTAATATTGTTAAAAATGTAAGTAAACCTGTTACAGTTAAAATTAGAAGTGGTTTTGATAAGGAACATATTAATGCGGTAGAAGTAGCGAAATTAATTGAAAAAGCAGGAGCTAGTGCCATTGCTGTTCATGGTAGAACACGTTCACAAATGTATGAAGGTCATGCTGATTGGTCAATTATTAAAGCGGTTAAAGAAGCAGTTAGTATTCCTGTTATTGGAAATGGTGATATTAGAAGTGTAGAAGATGCTAGAAGAATGCTTGAAGAGACAGGCTGTGATGCAATTATGATTGGTCGTGCAGCACTTGGAAATCCTTGGCTTATTAAACAAGTTGTAGAAAGTTTAGAACATGGAACAGATATACCTGAACCAACTTATAAAGAAAAAATAGCATGGTGTTTAACACATGCTAAAAGGTTGATGACGATTGAACCTGAAAGAATTGCTATGTCACAAATGAGAGGACATGCTCCTTGGTATATCAAAGGTTTAAAAAATTCGTCTGCTGTTAAAAATGAACTTTCAAAAGTAAATACGTATGAAGAATTAGAAAAAATTCTTAAAGATTATGAACAATTTTTAGATACGTTATAAAAGGATGTCACGACATCCTTTTATTCATTAATCAATAAGCGTATTGTTTTATATAAATGAGGTTTAAATTCTTCTATTGGAAGTGGATGACTTTCAACAATAGAAGTAAAAACTGTAGAACTTACAAGTTCAATAATCATAAATAAAGTCATCTCAGGATATTCTAAAGGAATATCCTTTTCTTTTACTTCATTTACAAATAATTCCTTGATTCCTAATTCTTCACTATCTAATAAATCAGTTAATTTTTCACTATATAGTCCTAAAGATAAGTTCTTTTGAATAAACTTAAGAATGTTAGGTCTAACAATTAATTCATTAATAATAGAATCTATAATAAAAACAATCTTATCATCTAAACGATCAAATTGTTGTTGAGTAGCTTCCTTACATGCTTTGGAAAATAATTCATGAGATGTTTTAGCTAATAAAACATCTTGAAGTTCGTATTTATCTTTAAAATATAAATAAAAAGTTCCTTTAGCAATACCTGCATCTTTAACAATATCTTGAATAGAAGTTTTTTTAATTCCTTTTTCTGAAAATAAATGAAGTGCAGTATTAAGCAGTTTACGTTCTTTTTCTTGTTTATTATCATTTATTTTTGATTTTATCTCTTTAATTGCCATAAAAACACTCCCTTTAGCATTTATTTTAGGGTGAAGAATTAAAAATGTCAATGAATTAATTAAAAAAGTGACTTTTAGTCATTTATATATTGACCGATGGTCATTTTAGTGCTAGTATCATTTATGACCAAAGGTCATTTAGGAGGAGAACTATGAAAAAGCTAGGAGAAATCATTGGTAAATTTGTTGTTAAACACAAGATACTTATCGTGATTGCATCAGTTATTCTTTGTATTCCATCTTTATTTGGATATATCAATACTGATATTAATTATGATATTCTTGTTTATTTACCAGAAGACATTGATACAATGAAAGGACAAGATATACTAGCTAAAGATTTTGATATGGGATCTTTTGCGATATGTGTTGTAGAAAATATGTCTTCTAAAGATATCTTAAACTTAGAAGAGAAGTATAAAAAAATAGATGGTGTTGTTAAAGTTATTTCCGCAAATGATTTAATAGGAACAACAATACCTCAAGAAATGTTACCAAGTGATGTGACAAAGCAGTATAAAAAAGGAAACAGCGAACTCATGTTGGTAACATTTAAAGATAGTACAATTGCGATCGATGCAATTACTCAAATGAGAGAAATTACAAGTGAAGAGGTCGTTAAAATAGGAGGAATGTCAGCATCTACATTAGATACAAGTATTGTTGCTGATAGTGAAATTATTACTTATGTTATTGTCGCTGTTATTTTAGTTTTAATTGTTTTAATGGCATCGTTAGATAGTTATGTTGTTCCATTTCTATTATTAGGAAACATCGGACTAGCAATTCTTTATAATATGGGATCTAATATTTTCTTAGGTCAAATTTCATATATTACAAAGGCAATTGCTGCTGTTTTACAATTAGGAGTTACAACAGACTTTTCAATTTTCTTATATCATAAATATGAACAAGCAAAAACAAGAGTTAAAACAAATAATGAAGCGATGACACTTGCTATTGGAGATACACTTGTTTCTATTGCTGGAAGTTCACTTACAACGATTGCTGGATTTTTAGCTTTATGTACAATGCAACTTACATTAGGTTCAGATATTGGAATTGTTATGGCTAAAGGTGTCTTTATTGGTGTTCTTTCAACAGTTACGATCTTCCCAGCATTTTTATTAGTATTTGATAAACTTGTCTTTAAGACAAAACATAAACCAATTATTCCATCATTTAATGTAATTAAAAATTTTGTAATTAAACATTATAAAATTATTTTATTAGTCGCATTAGTTATTGCTTATCCAGCTTATTATGGAAATGCACATGTTAAAAGTTATTACAATCTAACAAAAGATTTACCACAGGATTTAAAGAGTTGTGTGGCTAATAGTGAATTAAGTGATGAATTTGATTTAGTTGCTTCGCAAGTTATTTTAGTAGATAAAGGTATTAAAGATAATGATTTAAATCAAATGGTTGATGAAATAGAAAATGTTGAATCTGTTAATCTTGTTTTATCACCATCACAGTTATCTGACTTAGCTATTCCTGATGAAATGATACCTGATGATGTTAAAGATATCTTTGAAAGTAATCGTTATAAAATGATATTTGTCAATTCAACAGAAGAAATTGCAACCAATAAATTAAATAAAGTCATTGATAAGATAGATCATATTATCAAAAAATATGATAAAAATGCTATAATGGCAGGGGAAGGTCCATGCATGAAGGATTTGGTTAATATAGCAGATGAAGACTTTAGAAATGTAAGTATTGCATCTATAGGAATTATTTTTATCATTATGTTATTTGTTTTAAAATCAGTTTCACTTCCAGTATTGTTAGTTTCTGGAATTGAACTTGCTATCTTTATCAATATGGCAATCAGTTATTACACAGGTGATGTTTTACCATTTGTTGCCTCTATTGTTATTGGAACAATTCAACTTGGAGCAACAATTGATTATGCTATTTTACTTACAACGAAATATTTGGAAAATAGAAAAAATGGTATTGATAAGATTAAAGCAATGGATAATGCAATTAGTAATTCTGCAGGTTCAATCTTTGTTTCTGGAATGTCATTCTTTGCAGCAACATTTGGAGTAGGAATGATTTCTAAATTGAATATGATTGCATCATTATGTAATTTAATGTCTAGAGGAGCACTTATTTCAATGTTTATTGTTATTTGTGTTATACCAGCAATTTTACTTGTATTTGATAAAGTAATTATTCATACTTCTATCGGTTTTAAACAATTAAAAAATAAAGGAGAATGTTAACATGAAAAAAGCAAAATTAATCACATCTTCAGCAGTTGTAATGACAATGGTCATGAGCTCAATTGTTCCTGCCTTTGCCTATTCAAAAGAAGAAACAGTTTATAGTAAATTAAAAACTAATGGTACAGAAAAGACAACTGTTGTCTCTGAACATCTTATCAATGATCAAAATGAAACATCATTAGATGATCAATCATCATTAAAAAATATTAAAAATGTTAATGGTAAAGAAACATTTAAACAAGATGGTTCTAGTTTGGTATGGCAAACAACAGATGGACAAGATATTTATTACCAAGGTAAAACAACAAATTCATTACCTGTTTCAATGAAAGTAACTTATAAATTGGATGGTAAGAAAATGAAGTTAAAAGATATGCTTGGTAAAAAGGGTAAAGTAGAAATTCAAATTGATTATACAAATAATGAAAAACAAACTGTTGATGGTAAAGAACTTTATGTTCCTTTTGTTGTTACAACAGGAACAATGTTACCAACAAAAACAGATTCTAATATTGAAGTAACAAATGGCAAGGTTATTAGTAATGGTTCTTCTAATATTATTATGGCAGTTGCTGCCCCTGGATTATCTAAAAATTATGATAATAATGAAGAATTAGAAAAATTAAACTCTGTAACTATTAAATATGATACAACTAAATTTAAATTAAATAGTTTAATGTCAGTAGCAACACCATCATTATTATCTGAAACAGATATTAATTTTGATGATTTAAATGATGTTTATGATAGTGTAGATACATTAAATTCATCATTTGATCAAATTATTGCTGGTGGGCAAACATTACAATCAGGCTTAAAACAATATGCTTCTAAATATAGTGAATTTGATCAAGGTGTAGGATCTTTAAAAACAGGTGCAGCTTCTGCTCTTGTAGGATCACAAAAATTAACAACAGGTATTGAAACATTATATAATGGTTTAGTCACTTTAGATGGAAAAAGTGCAACTTTAGTTGCAGGAGCAAAACAAGTATTTAATACATTATTAACAACAACACAAACACAAATTAATAATCAATTGGCTACTACAGGAATGTCTATTGAATTAACAATTGATAATTATCAAACAGTTTTAAATGGTTTAATGGCAAAATTACCAGCAGAAAATCAACCATCAATCAAAACAGCTTTAGCACAATTAGATTCATATAACAAATTCTATCAAGGATTACAAAGTTATACAGATGGAGTTGCTCAATTAAAAGAAGGAGCTAAGAGAGCTGTTGATGGTTCTAAACAATTAAGTGAAGGATTATCTTCATTAAGTGATGGATCTGATACTTTAGTACAAGCAAGTAGTCAATTAAAAACGGCATCAAATCAATTAGCTCAAGGTAGTGATGCTTTAGTTGATGGTTTAACTTTATTTAAAAGTAAAGGTTTAGATAAGATTTCTAGTGTTTTAAATGATACAGTGAAAAAAGATGTAGATACAACACAAAAACTTGTTGATTTAGCTAATGATTATAAAACATTTGCAGATAGTAAAGATGGTGTAGAAGCTAAAACTAAATTTATCATGATTATTGATTCAAAATCTAAGAAATAGAATTGGATTTCCAATTCTATTTTTTTACAAATTAAGATAAAAGGTTTGAAGATAAAACAATATTTTATTATTATGATAAGTAGTTAGAGAAAAACGTTGATTTCATGCGCTTTTTCTTAAGAAAAACACTTTACAAATAAAAAAAATGGTATAGAATACTTACCAAGGAGGAAGTAAAAACTGAGGTTTTGAAGTGAGAGAATATGAAAACAATGATCGAAGTACAATACCAAGAAAAGAATGTTAAAGATGGTGATTTAGATAAATACGTTAAAGAAACTTTAAAAGAACAAGGTGTAAAAACAACAGAAGTTGAAACTTTAAATATTTATTACTTACCTGAAACTGCTAAAGTTTTCTTTGTAGCAATTAAAAAAGATGGTTCTGAATTAAAAGGTGAATTAGATGTTAATGCTATGCCTGAATATCCAGAAGTTGTTAAAAAACCAGCTGCAAAAAAAGCGCCAGCTAAAAAAGCTCCTGCAGCAAAAGCACCAGCTAAAGCTGTAGCTGCTAAAGAAGCTAAACCAGTTGTTAAAAAAGCAACAACTGCTAAAAAAACTACTAAAAAATAATAGAGGAGAACCGAGAGGTTCTTTTTTTATGCTTAAATTTTCTAGATAATCTAGAGAGAACAACTTTAGTGAGAAAAAATTTTTTATAAAAGTGTTATAATTTTGTAACAAATCAACACTTTAAAAAGTATTACTAATGAAGGGAGGTTTTTAAATATGGAAGAAGTTATTCAACGGGAAAAAGATCTTGTTTATCGTCTTGCCTTTAGTCAATGTCATCAAAAAGATCAGGCAGATGATATTTTTCAAAATGTAATGTATCGTTATCTTAAAAGAAAGCCTAGTTTCAAATCATTAGAACATGAAAAAGCATGGTTTATAAGAGTTACACTAAATTGTAGTAAAATATCTTTAAAATCCTTATGGAATAATAAAGTAGAAGAAATAGATGAACAAACTTATATTTTTGAAAAGAAAGAAATTGATTTAAAACCATATTTAAATAAACTTTCTAAAAAACATAATGCTGTTCTTTATTTATTTTATTATGAGGGATATTCGACAAAAGAAATGGCTAGCATTTTACATATCAAAGAAAATAATGTACGTGTTTTATTAAATAGGGCAAGAAATCAATTAAGAAAGGAGATAGAAGCTGATGAAAAATAAATCATTTGAAAACTATTATGATGATATACATGTAGATGATTCACTTCTCCAACAAATACCTATAAAAAAACATCATTATTTAAAACCAATTCTTGTTATTTCTTGTTGTCTTTTGTTATTTGTTTGTATTTTTCAAAATAAACAAATAAGCAAAGATACTTTAGAAGTTCTTGCTTATAATCAAAGTTATAATTCTATAACAACTAAAGCGACACCAATGGATTATTATCTAGTTCATGATCAAGTAGATTCTAATGAAACACAAGTAAAAAAGAAATATGAAGATAAATATTTATCTAAAAAAGCTGATTTTAAACAATCTAAATTAGATATTAAAGATTCTTATCTTAATGGTTATCTTACAACAAGTTATTTTACTGTAGATGTTCATAGTGATGAAATTGAAGCAATACGAATAGTTCAAGGTAATAATCCTTTAGAAATACAACTAGGTGATAAAATATATCAAAATAATACAATCATACCTTATAAAACATATCGTAAATATTATCATACAAAAAAAGGCTTAAAGGTTATATGGAAACCTGATGAAAATATCTTTAATCAAGATTTTGAAGATATCTCAGATCAATTTAGAATAGAAGTAGAATATAAATCGAAAGAAAGTAAACTTTTTGAAATTGAAGTATCATTTAATAAAAAAGGACAAATGTTTGTTCAAAAAAGAAAAACAAGACGTACAGAAATAAATACGGAATTAAACAATTCAAAACAAAAATACTTAAAATTTAGTACTTTAAGTGAATCAGAAACAATCAAAGAACTAAAAGAAATTCTACCTCAAGAAGTAATAGATGAATTGATGAAAAATGGTTATGTTTATGAAAATAAAAAAGAAAGATATTTTAATTTTAGTAATGATAAAGATAATCCAACATTAAGAATAGATGTAACTTATGACAATAATAACAAAATCATTCAATATGTATCAAAAGAATATGGTTTTACAGAAAATATTCTATCAACAACTAAAAAAGATCCAATAGATGTTATCAAACATGCACAAGAGATTCTAATAAACCAACAGTTACCACTTACTAAAGTTATACTTCCAAGTCATTATAGTGGAGGAAACTATGAAGCCTATGTTGATAAATATTATCAATATGTCATTCAAACAGATAATAATATGCTTGTACAAATTGAAAAAAGAAAAGAGAATGATATTACAATCAAAGAGGTAGAATCAACTATTTATGATTATGATGATATTGCATCCGCTATTAATACAATTATTGATAACTTTAAAGATTGGAAAGGATGTACTTTAAAAGAAATCTATTATGCAGGAGATGATGAAAAGTATTTTAAAGAAATCAATCAACAATATGGTGGAAAAGAAGCGATTGTTTTATTATCAAAATTTGATGTTGATGGATCAGGTGGAGATGGATCTTTAAATCCCAATAGTACTTATGATCATTGGAATTGGTTATTAATAAAAGATAAACATGGAAACTGGAAAGAAGTTGATCATGGTTATTAAAAAGAAGAAAAATTATTTTCCAAGAAATGTAGGTGAGAATATGAAAGAGAAAAAAGATAGAATTTTGTTTAATTATTTTATTATTGGTTTTGAAATATTTATATTTATTTGTTTAGAAGGAATGATTTATCCTGTAAGGAATACGGATGAATATTATTGGGGTGGTTATCAATATTTTAGTTTTATTTGCCTTGTACTACTTATCATGATTATTTATAAAATAGTTCAAACGATTTCTTTAAAGAAGGGGGATTCTATAATGGAATATGTAACATTAAGCAATGGCTTAAAAATGCCTATGGTAGGTTTTGGAGTATTTAGAGTACCAGATAAAAAAGAATGTGAAGAATCAGTATATCAAGCTATTAAAGCAGGATATCGTTTAATTGATACAGCTGCAGCTTATTATAATGAAGATGCAGTAGGTACAGCAGTTAAAAAAGCAATCGCTGAAGGTATTTGTACAAGAGAAGATTTATTTATTACTTCTAAATTATGGGTACAAGATATGATGGATTATGAAAGTGCTAAAAAAGGAATTTGTGCATCACTTGAAAAAAGTGGTTTAGAATATTTTGATTTATATTTATTACATCAAGCTTGTGGTGATTATTTTAGTGCTTGGAGAGCGATGGAAGATGCATATCAAGAAGGAATTTTAAAAGCAATTGGGGTATCTAACTTCTATCCAAATATTCTTACAAACTTCTGTGAAATCGTTAAAGTAAAACCAGTAGTCAATCAAGTAGAACTTCATCCATATTACACACAAGAAAAAGCTCTAGAAACAATGAAATATTATAATGTTGTTCCTGAAGCATGGGCACCACTTGGTGGAGGAAGATATAATCCATTTGAAGATGAAATGTTAAAAGGAATTGCAGCTAAATATAATAAGTCTGTAGGACAAGTAATACTTAGATGGAATATCCAAAGAGGAGTCATTGTTATACCAAAATCAACACATGTAGAAAGAATTAAAGAAAATATAGATATCTTTGATTTTGAATTAAATGAAGAAGAAATGAAACAAATCTCATCATTAGATATGGGTTATTCAGGATCAAGAGCAAAACATTTTGAACCTGATTTTGTAAGAATGGTATTAAATAATAAGATTCATGATTAATGCACTCAGGTGCATTTTTCATTATTAAAACTAATTTTATCGCTTATATTGACAATAAATTTGAATTAAGTTAAGATAACGAAGTAGAAATAAAGGCAATGAATAGACAAGTAATAATAGTCCTTCATTCAAAGAGAGTCTTGGTTGGTGGAAAAGATAATGAAACTATTATGAATAAAGACTAGGAGCTGCATCTTGGATGTTTTGATAAGATGACGTAAGCCACGTTATAGGCAAGACTATTAATAGATAGTTATTGAGGTTAATAGGGTGACCTATTAATGAATTTGGGTGGTAACACGATTTAGCTCTCGTCCCATGGGATGGAGAGTTTTTTATATTTTAGGAGGATATTATGGAAGAAAGAAAGTTTAGTGAACAAGAACTTGTTCGTAGAGAAAAGATGCAAGAACTTATTGACAAAGGGATTGATCCTTTTGGTCAAAGATTTGATGTAACAGCTTATTCAAAAGGTATTAAAGAACAATATGGTGATAAAACACATGAAGAATTAGAAGAAATGGCTGTAGAAGTAGCTGTTGCTGGTAGAATTATGACTAAACGTCGTAAAGGTAAAGTATGTTTTATGCATATTCAAGATAGAGATGGACAAATCCAATTATATGTAAGAAAAGATACTATTGGTGAAGATGCTTATGAAATCGTTAAAAAAGGTGATATTGGAGATATTATTGGGGTTAAAGGTACAGTATTTATGACAAATACTGGAGAATGTTCAATTAAAGTAAGTGAATATACACATTTAACAAAAGCATTACGTCCTTTACCAGAAAAATTCCATGGTTTAAGTGATATTGAAGAAAGATATAGAAGAAGATATGTTGACTTAATCATGAATGAAGATGCTAAAAAAATTGCGTTTACAAGACCAAGAATCATTCGTTCAATTCAAAATTACTTAGATAGTAGAAATTATGTAGAAGTAGAAACTCCAGTTTTAAATCCAATCTTAGGTGGAGCAGCGGCAAGACCATTCGTTACTCATCATAATACATTAGATACTGATTTCTATTTACGTATTGCGACTGAATTATCTTTAAAGAGATTAATTGTTGGGGGTATGGATGCTGTTTATGAAATTGGACGTTTATTTAGAAATGAAGGTATGGATAGAACTCATAACCCTGAATTTACTACAATTGAAGTTTATAAAGCATTTAGTGATCTTGAAGGAATGATGGATTTAACTGAAGGTATTATTTCTAATGCAGCTATGGAAGTTAATGGAACTTATGAATTAGATTATAAAGGACATCATATTTCTTTAGCTCCAGGATTTAAACGTGTTTCTATGACAGAAGCTATTAAAGAAAAGACTGGTATTGATTTCAATGAACATATGTCATTTGAAGATGCTAAAAAATTAGCTGAAGAACATGGTATTGAAGTAGAAGCTCACTTTGGTTATGGACATATTATCAATGAATTCTTTGAAAAATATGTAGAAGAAACAATTGTAGAACCAACATTTGTATATGGTCATCCAATTGAAATCTCACCACTTGCTAAAAAGAATTTAGAAGACCCACGTTTCACACAACGTTTTGAATTATTCATCTGTGGAAACGAATATGCTAACGCATTTACTGAATTAAATGATCCAATCGATCAATATGAAAGATTTGCTGATCAATTAAAAGAAAAAGAATTAGGAAATGACGAAGCAAACGAAATGGATTTAGATTACGTAGAAGCTCTAGAATACGGTTTACCACCAACAGGTGGAATGGGTATGGGTATTGATAGATTAGTTATGTTATTAACTGGACAAGAATCTATTCAAGAAGTTATCTTATTCCCTCAAATGAAACCAAGAAACAAATAAAACAACAATAAAATCAACATTTTTTTGATTTTAAATTTGTGATTAACACATCAAAATAAGACACATCTATTGATGATAAATATACTTAAAATAGTACTTATTTAGGTATAAAAATCATTAATTAGATGTGTCTTTTCTTATTAAAAGTATATATTATAGCTAATTGGTTTTAATATGTTAAAAAGCATGAGTAGACAAATTTCTAGATAAAATATTATAATAGCAATATGAATGAAAGAAATTACACAATATTAAAATATTTAAAAGAGAACGGCGAATATGTGACTTCAGAAAATCTAAGTGCGTTATGTAATGTAAGTACCAAAACAATATTAAAAGACATTAAATTAATAAATGAAGACATGAAATCAACAAAGAATTATATTGATGTCAAAACATCTCAAGGATTAAAATTAGTTATTAATAATGTTGATGAATTTATTAATTTATGTAATTCCTATCGCTCTTTACAAGATTCTTTTGTTTTTAGTGTTAATGAAAGAGAAGATTGGATTCAAAAATATTTGATAGAGTCTAATGATTGGGTTAAATCAGAAACATTATGTGAAATGCTATTTGTTTCTGCTTCTGTATTGTCGCAAAATCTAAAGGGAATTAGAAAATCACTGTCAAAATATGATTTAAAATTAGTACAAAAACCACATTATGGAATGAGAGTAGAAGGAAGAGAATTTAACAAGAGATTATGCTTAGCAGCAATATATATTTCTTATATTGATCAACGCGATGATTTTCCAGGAAATCAGTTTAATTCTAATGATTTGTTAATGATTCAAAATATTAGTCAAATTCTTGAAAATGTAATGGTCAAATATCAAATTTCAATGTCAGAAGTATCTGTTCAAAACTTTATTATTGTTATTTTTGTATCATTAAAAAGAATTAAACAAGGTATTTTATTGAAAGCTACAGAAGAAATGATTATTGATATTTCTCGTTGGACTGATAGTGTTGTTGCTGTAGAATTAGCAAAACAAATTCATAAACACTTAGGAATTGAGATGAGTGATCAAGAAATTGTGTCTCTTTCAATACATTTAGCATCAAAGAGAATTATTAGAAATTTTGATGAAAGTATTCATCGTATTATCAAAGATTTTGATGTTAATCAAATTGTAAATACTATGTTAGTTAATATTCAATCACAATGGCACATTGATTTTTCTAATGATAATGAATTAAGAGATTACTTACTTTTACATCTTATTCCATTAGAGGTTCGTTCAAGATATAATGTAGTTCTTCGTAATCCGCTTATTGATAAAATAAAACAACAAAATATATTGGCTTATCAATTAGCTGTTGCTGCATGTAATCATCTTGTAGATTATCATGGAAATAATTTAAGTGATGAGGAAATAGGATATATCGCGTTACATTTAGAACTTGCTCTTCTTAGAAAGAAAATAAAAGATAAAAAGAACATTCTTTTAATGTGCGGTGTAGGAAGAGGAACATCAAGTACTTTAGCGTATCAGATAAAGGAAATGTACGGAAAATTTATAAATGAAATTCAAACGGTTGATTATATTGGAATTAAAAGTTATGATTTTGAAGATGTTGATTTTCTTATAACGAGCACACCGATAAAAAATAAGTTGCCTATACCAGTAATAGAAGTTAATTATTTTTTAAATAATAATGATAAAAAAAGAATACTCTCCTTTTTGGATGATCAAGATAGTTTTCATATGCAAGAAGTAATTAAGAGGAATTTAATAATTAAAAATATTAATGAAGAAACAAAGGAAGGAGTTCTTTCTTATATTATAAAAAATACTTTAGGAAATGAAAGTATTTCAAAAAAATTGATTGAAGAGGATTGTATAGGAAACTATGAATTAGAAAATATGCTCGCCATCTTATCTTGTTGTGTTGATGAACCAAAGACAAAAATTATTATAGGTATTTTATCAAAACCTATTTTATGGAATAAGAAAAAAGTACAACTTGTTATTATACCGCTTATTGGTAAAAATATAGGGATAAAAATCTTAGATTTATATAAGGAACTTTCTTATTTTGCGGATAATTCTAACTATATAAAAAGAATTATAAAAAAACAAAACCAAGAAGAAATTATAAAAATATTTAATGATATTGAATTGAAAATATAGAAAAAGAATTGGTAATTTATCAATTCTTTTTCTATATTTTGAAAAGTTCCACAATAAAATGGAATTTATATACATTGAGTTCTATAATAGAGGTTTTATAATTACATATGAAAGATATAGATAGATCTGCAGAAATAAATTCTTATATTTTTTAGAGAGAGAGGAAAAAAATGAAAGATAAATTACAAAATGTTTTGTTATCAATAAGCTCAAAAGTCGAAACAAATAAATATCTTGGTTCGATTAAAGAAGCATTTACGATGTTTGTACCGTTTATTATTGTTGGTTCATTTGGTAGTATGTTAAATATATTAGTATCTGGAGCTAATGGCTTGGCACAATGGGTTCCATGGTTATCAAATTTATCTCCAGCATTTACAGCGATAAATTTTGTGACTATTTCTTGTATGTCATTACCAATTGCATTTTTAATTGGTTATAAACTTGCTGAAAAAGAAAACTTACCACAATTAGAAAGTGGGTTAATTGGATTATTAAGTTATTTAGCTGTATGTCCAAATACAATAAGTACAGTGGTCGAAGGTTTAAAAGATCCAGTTGTGGTCAATGGATTAGGTGCAGGTGTTATTGGAGCACAAGGACTATTTGTTTCAATGATTATGTCAATGGTTGCTGTAAAATTTTTTGGATTATTGACTAACATTGATGCTATTAAAATTAAAATGCCAGATTCGGTTCCAACAGGAATTGCTCGTTCATTTAATATTTTAATCCCTATTTTCATTATTATTACTGCATTTTCAGTTGGGGGATGTTTATTTAATACATTCACTGGTAATTATTTAAATGTTTGGATTTACAATATTATTCAACTTCCGTTACAAGCGTTAGCAAATACAACAGGTGGTATTCTTGTTCTTGCATTAGCAAATCAATTATTCTGGTTTTTAGGTATTCATGGTGGTATGGTTATTGAAGGAGTTAGAGGTCCTTTATCTGCTGCTGGACTTGCAGAAAACATTTCTGCTGTACAAGCTGGAGGAGTTGCAACAAATATTTTAACAAGAGGTTTTTGGACTAGTTTCGTTGTTGTTGGTGGAGGAGGAATTACTCTATCATTATTAATAGCAATTTTCATTTTTTCAAAACGTGAAGATCATAAATCTATTGCAAAATTTTCATTAATTCCTGGTATTTGTGGTATTAATGAACCAGTAGTTTTCGGTTTACCTTTAGTATTAAATCCAATCTTTGCAATTCCATTTATACTTAATTCAGTTATTGCAGCATTTATTGCTGTAGTTGCTACAAATATAGGATTTTTAACTTGTGGAGTACTTGATTGTCCACCAGGGTTACCAGTATTTGTAACAGGATTTATTAGCTATGGAATTCATGGAATTATTGTTCAAGCTATTATTTTAATTGTTACATTTATTATTTGGGTTCCATTTGTTTTGATGTCTAATAAACAAGCCAAACTTGAACAAAAATAAAATAGTTTGTTCTTTAAAAATTGTTTAATTAATGTAAAACGAAGAAGGAGTAAATGAAATATGAGTTTTCCAAAGAATTTTTTATGGGGTGGTGCTACTGCCGCTAATCAATATGAAGGTGGATGGCAAGAAGGTGGCAGAGGAATTGCTGTTCACGACTTAATAACTAATGGAACTAAGGATGAACCTAGACGTATTTTTTGTAAGAATGATCAAGGTGATGAAGTGACAATCCAAATGGGAGAATGCATTCCTTATGGATATGTTGGTTTCTTAAAAGAAGGGTATTATTACCCAAGCCATCAAGCTACAGATTTTTATCATCACTACAAGGAAGACATTGCTTTAATGGCAGAAATGGGATTTAAAACGTATCGTCTTTCGATATCGTGGACAAGAATATTTCCTAACGGTGATGATGAAACACCTAATGAGGAAGGACTACATTTTTATGATAATGTTATTGATGAATTAAAAAAGCATAATATAGAACCATTAGTAACAATTTTACATTTTGATATGCCTTTAAATTTAGCTACTAAATATGGTGGATGGATCAATCGTAAATTAATTGATTTTTATTTAAAATTTGCAAAAGTTCTTTTTGAAAGATGGAAAGATAAAGTTACTTATTGGATTACCGTTAATGAAATAAATGTATTGGGTGGTTATTGGACACTTGGATTAGCTTCGAATCATCGTAAAACTGGAGCTCATTCTAATCAAGGAGAAACACCATTAGAAGATGCGGGAATTAAGTTTCAATCAATTCATCATATGTTAGTTGCCAGCGCAATGGCAAATAAAATGGCAAGAGAGATCAATCCACATTTTATGTTAGGTACAATGTGTGCACTTTCTGGAATTTATCCTGCGACTTGTCATCCAGATGATGTATTTGGAGCATATGAATTCAGAAGAAAAGCATTGATGTTTAGTGATGTTACTTGTCGAGGATATTATCCTAATTATGCACAAGCTATTTTTGATGAATATAATTTTAAATTAAAGATGGAACCTGAGGATGAAAAATGGTTAAAAGAAAACACATCTGATTATCTTGCATTTTCGTATTATCGAACAACTGCATTTGATCGTTTTTCTCCTAATACGACAACTACTGGTGGACAACAAGCATCACCAAACCCATATTTAGAAAAAACACCTTGGGGATGGCCAATTGATCCAGAAGGATTAAGATTTGTTTTAAATGAATTATATGATCGTTATCAAAAACCATTATTTATAGTAGAAAATGGAATGGGAAATGATGATATATTAGAAAACAATGAAATTCACGATGACTATCGTATTTCTTACATTAGAAATCATATAAAAGAATTAAAAAAAGCAATAGAAATCGATAGAGTTGATGTACTTGGCTATACTCCATGGGGATGTATTGATATTGTTTCTGCTGGAACAGGAGAAATGAAAAAAAGATATGGTTTTGTATATGTTGATTTAGACGATTTAGGCAAAGGTAGCTTAAAAAGAATAAAAAAAGATTCTTTTTATTGGTATAAAAAAGTTATTACAACAAATGGTGAAGAATTAGACTAAGGTATATTTCCTTCCTTATAAAAATTTATATACCTTATGTTATTTTGAACTCATTTATCAATAATATAAAAGAAGAAAAAATAAAGCGATTGTGATTATATAAAAGATGAAAGCAAAACCAATAAATAAGTTGGACATGAAAAAATTAAGAAGAGCACTAATAAACCTAGATAAATAGGAATTGTTGGTGCCTTTTAATTTGATGATTTATTAGTGAAAATGAATTTTTTAACTTTTGATAAGGGGATATAAAAGAAGTTGACGGTGGTAATAAGCGATATATAATTATTTTTGTATATAGAGGGGGGATGTAAATGGATTATTATAAACGAGCAAATGAATTAAAAGAAGATACTATTGAAATACGAAGATATCTTCATAAAAATGCAGAAGTAGGATTAGATTTACCAAATACGGTTGAATATGTTATGAAACAATTGAAAGAATATGGAATTCAACCCCCAATTATGTGGACATGGAGTAACTGCAACGATTGGTAAAGGAAAACCCGTTATTTTATTGAGGGCAGATATGGATGCTTTACCGATTACTGAATTAAGTGGAGAAGAGTTTACTTGTACTTCAGGAAACATGCATGCCTGTGGCCATGATATCCATACAGCTATGTTATTAACGGCAGCAAGAATGTTAAAAGAAGATGAAGATCATTTACAAGGAACAGTAAAATTAATGTTTCAAAATGCTGAAGAAGTATTTAAAGGTGCCAATGGTATGATTGAACATGGAATTTTAGATAATCCAAGACCAGATGCAGCAATGGCTTATCATATGATGATAGGGAAAAATCAAGTGGGTACTTATATGTATAATGCAGGGGCCATTATGATGAACTCTGTTGATGAATTTAAAATAATAATTCATGGAAAAGGAACACATGGAGCCTATCCTCATCAAGGAATAGATCCTATAAATATCGGTGTACATATTCATCTCGCTCTACAAGAACTTATTGCAAGAGAAGCAAATCCTCAAGATATATGCACACTTACAATAGGTAAGTTTAATGCTGGTAGTGCAGCTAATATCATACCTGAAAGTGCAATTTTACAAGGAACACTACGAACAAATAATGTTTCAACAAGAGAAAATTTATTAAGTCGTATGAAGGAAGTATGTCATAAAATTGCAGATACCTATCGTGGAACAGTTGAAATCAACAGTACCGCCACTTATGTGTGATTCACAGTTAACCTTAGAAATGGCAGAATATATGTCACAAATAGGAATTGAAGGATTAAAAGGAATACCTAATAGTACAGCAACAGAAGATTTTGCTATTATTTCTGAAAAAATACTGACAACTTATATGATTTTAACTGCTGGATTTATGGATGAACGTGGCGATTATTCTTTACACCATCCTAAAGCACAGATTGATGAAAATGTATGTGTAATTGGTGCGGCATGTTTTGCATATTGTGTAAGTCATTGGCTTGGAAATCATAAAGATAGTTAAATTATAAAATACTTCATCTAAATATAGCTTAAATAATATATAATTTTAAAACATACTTCAGGAAGCAAATATGCTATGATTTATTTACAAATCTGAAAACAATTGCATCAAAATGAAAAGGTAAGGATTGATGGATTCTTACCTTTTCTAACTTTAAAATATTAATTATTATGAGAAATTTTCCTTCATAAACCAATCATAAGATCTATCTGCTATAACTTTAGTTTCAAATAAATCTAATCCACCACCTACAATAGCGCCTACACCAAGTATTAGTTTTTCTAAATTAATAATATCATAATGTAAAAAATTTTATTGCTAAATATTTCTATGTTTTTGCCTTTAATGTTTGTAAATAAATAATGATAAATTTTAAATGTAGATAACAAAGAGGTGTTGTTTAGGCTTTACCCTCTAGTTAGCTAGAATGATAAACTAAAATTAGAGGTGATAGAATAGTTGTTAAAAATTAGGGAATTTTCCAAACTTTGTAAATGCAGTGTTTACACTCTTAGATATTATGATCAAATAGGAATCTTAAAGCCTTCTATCATAGATACAAAATCAGGATATAGATTTTATGATGAAAAACAATTGAATGATTACATAGAAATAAAAGACTTCCAATCTATAGGATTTAGTATATTAGAAATACAAAGCTTTAATTCAAAAACCAATAATGAGATATTACAAATGATTGATGAGAAAGTAGAACAGCTAGAAACAAAGTTGGAGTTATCAATATATATTAAAAAGAAATATTTTGGAGGATATGAAAAATGAAAAGAGGAATAAAGTGCATAATTTTAATATGTATGATTGCTATAATAGGTGGATGTAGTTCTAATAATAAGAAGAATAACACAAATAGTGATTTAGAAAAACAATCAAAAATTAATATAGAAGATATAGATTGGAAAGTTAAACAAGGAATTGTAGATGGTGATCGATATGCATTACTAGATTATACAAATAATACACCTTATACGATTACACATTTTGAATTAACTTTTGAAGAAAAAGATGATTTAAAAGAAGAAGATAAAGAAAAGTTTTATAAACATATAAAAGATGTAGTAAATGCAGATGATGAAGGCATGGAAGAAATAAAAAATAAAAAAATTGAATTTTATGCAAAATCTAATAGAATTGTAAATAAAAATAAAACAGTAAAAAATCAAAGAGTTTATTACTATAGTGGTATATATTATTTACAAGATGCAAGTTATATTAATTTGGCTGATCCATCTACAGCAACTATAGAATATATAAGTAACGATAAAATACATAAAGCCTATTATGATTATAAATCAAAAGAATATACAGAAGATGAAAAGACTGAAAAAGCTATCTATTGGACACAAGGAACATTTAAAGATAAATTACCTAAACCTAAAGCACAAGTTATTAAAAAAGATTATATAGATAATAAGAAAAGTTTTTCTTTTGTTGCATGTGGTTTAACTAAAGATGACTATGATAGCTATGTTGATAAATGTAAGAAAATGGGTTATACAGTGGATGCAGATAATTTTGATGATTCTTATTATGCTAAAAATAGTGAAGGATATAAGATTGATATTCGTTATGATGCAGATGATTTTGAGTTAAATGTTTCAATTTCTGCTCCTAGAACAAATAATGAAAATCAAAATACTACGGATACAACAGATGATGATCAAGAATTGGATGAAGAATAATAATAGAGAATAAACGCAGAAATTTTTCTGCGTTTATTAGTGTTACAGCATTAAGTAATTCGACAAAATATAGTATAATATTACAAAGGTATTATTTTTAATAGGAGGAAAACATATGGATAAAAAAAGAAAAAAGGGGAAAGAAAAGGTAAATATTGTAAAGTTAATTAACAATATTATTGAAAGTAAAATTGCTACAATTTTATTTTTATTTATAGTTGCTGTTATTTGTGTAAAACTTGCTATTTTACCTGCATACAATAAGTATTTTGGAGGGGAAACGACCATAATAACAAAATCAACGTTGACCGATGTAATTAAAACAAGTCAAATTTCAACATATCAAATGACTTATAATGGGGTAGCTAAAAAAGTAAAAAAAGGTGAAAAAAAAGCGGCATATCTTGTTAATTACGAAGCAAATATTAAAGCAGGCGTAGATATGAGGAAAATTGAAATAATGAGTATCGAGGATAACAAGATTTCGATTAAATTACCTGCAATTGAAATAGAGGAACCCAATGTTGATATGCAAAAATTGGATTACATTTTCTATGATAAATCAGAAGATAAAGAAGGGGTAACAAATGAAGCATATAAATTAGCAGTGAATGATGCTAAGACGGAAACTAAAAACAACAAGGCTATAAAAAAACTTGCAGAAGATAATTTAAAAAGGCTTTTAAAAGCTTTGATAGATCCTCTAATTGAAGAAAATGGAAATAAATATACATATGATTGGAGTGTTGAAAATGAAAAATAAGAATCTATGGGTTTTTGGTATTATCATTTTAGTACTTTGTTTTGGAGCAGGAATACTTATTAGACACTCTAATGAAAATGAAAAAAAGGATATTATACCTACGGTTAATAAATTGAGAGGAATTGCAGATTTAGCAACAATTGAAACAACGTATCATAATGTTGCAAAATATGATAATCCAGGGACAGCATTTTTGTTTTTGAAAAATAATAAAAAATTATGGATTGAATATGAAGGAACTGTAAAAATTGGAACGGATATCTCACAATTGCAAATGGAGATGGATGGCAACAAAATAAAAGTTACAATGCCTCATTCTAAAATATTACGAAAAGGAATAAGTATTAATGCGGATTCATTGGATAAAGATCATTATTATTCTGATAAAGAGGGATTATTTGTCAGTGATATCACTTTTGAAGATGAAAAGAAAGCATATAGTAAAGCAAATGAATCAATGAAAAAAGAAACAAAGAAGAATAAAATATTATTTGTACAAGCTGATGAAAGAGCAGAAGAATTGATAAAAAGTTATATTAATAATGTTGGAAAAATTAATAATAAAAAATATACTGTTACTTTTGAATATACAAATGATTAAATTTTGAACAGGTAAGAATTATTATATTCTTACCCGTTTTATTTCATGAGGAGAAATGATATGTTATTTAAAAATAAAGAATTACAAAGTAATTTTGATATAGGAAAAGATTTATCTAATGAACAAGCAAATATTAATTGTTTAGCTGAAGAAATAATAAGAATAACAGAGAAGATATATAATATAGAAGGAAAAATTGTTTGTAGACATAGGGATCAAAATAATAGGGAAGTTTTTGTTGATAGAGTGAGTATTGATGAAGCTACTTGGGATAGAGGAAAAGAAGAAATAAAGCAAATACTTGTAAGAAATGATAAAAGTAGATTTGCTTTAAATAATAGATTAAAGGTTTTTGGTGTTTATGAACCTAGTGAGTCATTAGAATATAAAAAGTATTTACAAGTGCTTTATTTCTTTTATATAATGAATTATTTTATTTTTCCTAAAGAAAATATATTTAAAAGTCTTTCATTAGAAAATGTAGATTATAAAAAAAGTTATGAGGAAGGTGCTTTAAAAGGAAATCATTTATCATTTATTGTTTTAAATTTATTTGATGATGAAGAAGCATTTTATTATTTTTGTAATACTAATAACGAATTTAATAACATATCATATCAAATTGAAAAATTGATTGAAAATATGGCATATAAAAGATTTGATTTAGCTAGTAACGATAAATTAGAAAGTATTATAGAAAACATTATTTATGAAAATCAAATAGAAGTAAAAGGATATAATGTTAATCCAATTATTCAATTAGTAGAACATTGTAATCAATATAATCGATTAGTTTATAGTGTTGATCTTTTAAATAATCTTGATAATAATTTTCAAGAGTTATTTTATACAGAAGAATTTGAGATATTGCCACCTGATATTTGGAAGAATATGCATATTTCATTAGAAGATTTAAATGAATTTTTAATGAGTGATGACTTATTCTATTTTTGTAAACAAACAATTGGAAAAATAGAAAGTAAACAAAGACATAATTTTTTAAATAGTAATGCTGTTAAATTTCTAAGGAATGCTATTGAGTATGATAAACAATGGATTGATACATTTGATGAAAATGAAGGATTATATATAGAAAAGATAGATGATAAATATACTATTTATCCTTTAAAAGTTGCTATTTTTCTAAGAACATATGATGAATTAACAAATAAAAGAAAAGTAAAGATATTAAGTGGAAATAAAAAGTCTCAATTATTAAAATCACTTTTAACGAATAATAATGATCCATTTCCACAATCATTACCAATGCAAATATTTAGTCTAGTTTGTCATTTTCAATATGACAATATTACAAAAGAAATACCATTTGGATTTTATAATTATACAACGTTATTAAGTGAACGACTATTTTGTACAATAATGATTAAAACAACGGAAACATATAATTTTGATATGAATATCAAATACTTAAATACTCTATATGATGATTTATGTGATTTAGTAGAAGTATTAAAATAATTGTTGTTAAATATTAATATCCTTTTTCTTGGATAATTGATATTAAATTTCTTATATTTTAGATATAAAAGAGAAAGTGATAATTAGTCAGTAAAACTAAAGAGAAGAGCAAAAATAGAAATTCAATTTTTAAAGGAGTTATATGAAATAAAGGATAAATTTTTTGATAAAGTAATTTCTGAAAGAAAAAATAAAAATTTAAGCGAATGTACAATAACTTGTGTACTACACGCAAAGTATGGTATACTTTATTTGCAAGTCGGAGAACAATTGCATCAAAACGAAAAGGTAAGGATTGGTGGATCCTTACCTTTTCTAACTTTTAGAGTGGTCTAACACTAGGCTAGTTATCGCTTAAATCTTTTGTCTAACCATTTGCATATGTAATAAACTAACACACCTGCCACGACGGATACTACTAAGTCGGAAAACAATTAACATCACCTCCTTTCAAGGAGGACGATAACAAAATAATTATATCAAATTATGTCAAAAAAGTATGGCTGAACAGTAAAATAAATGGATAAAAATAGTATTTTATAAACTTATAATTAGGGCTTTCTTTTTGTGATTTATTAATTACTTTACAAATTTGCTAATGTTGTATGTCATATTAGCAAGAATGTAAAGCTTAAATCTATCTTGACATGAACTTGGCTTTAGTGGTTACAATGTATATAGGTTAATTTAGGGAGGAAAAAGAAATGGAATATAGTAAAATTGATAAACTTGGTGTTAATCCATCACTATTAGGTTTTGGATGCATGCGTTTTCCTAAAAAGGAAGATGGCACTATTGATGAGGTAGAAGCAGAAAGAATGTTAGATCATGCTATTGAAAGTGGTGTGACTTATATTGATACAGCTTATCCTTATCATGATGGTGAAAGCGAACCATTTGTAGGTAGAGTTTTAAAGAAATATAAAAGAGAAGATTTTTATCTTGCGACAAAGTTACCAATGTTTAAAATTGATTCATTGGAACAAGCAAAAGAAATCTTTGAAGAACAAATGAAAAGACTTGATGTCGATTATGTTGATTTCTATTTATTACATGCTTTAAATAAAGATACATGGAAAAAAGTTATTGATTTAAATATCATTCCTTATTGTGAAGAATTAAAGAAACAAGGAAGAATTAAAAACTTTGGTTTTTCATTCCATGATGATTATGAAGTATTTGAAGAAATTATTAATTATCGTGATTGGGATTTCTGTCAAATACAATTAAATTATATTGATACAGATATCCAAGCAGGAATGAAAGGTTATAAACTTACAGAAGAAAAGAATGTACCATTAGTTATTATGGAACCTATTAAAGGCGGAGCTCTTGCTAGCCTTTCAAATGATATTGAACAAGTTTTTACTGACTATAATCCAAATGTCAGCATTTCAAGTTGGGCTTTACGTTTTGTGGCTTCACTTCCAAATGTTAAAGTTGTTTTAAGTGGTATGTCAACTTATGATCAAGTAGAAGATAATCTTGCTACTTTTAAAGAATTTAAACTATTAGATCAAGATGAAGAAAAACTTGTAGAAAAAGTAGCTAATATGATTAAAGCAAAAACTAAAAATGGATGTACAGGATGTCGTTATTGTATGCCTTGTCCATTTGGAATTGATATTCCAGGTAACTTCAAGTTATGGAATGAATATGGTATGTTAGGTCTTAAAGATACAGCTAAAAGACGTTATACAAATCTAGGAGATGCACAAGCCGAATTTTGTAAGAAATGTGGTAAATGTGAAAAACTTTGTCCACAATCTATTAAAATCAGAGAAGATTTACAACGTGTCGTTCAAGATATTAAGAACTTATAAGAGAATGGCGTTATGTCATTCTTTTTTTTGTATTATGTTTTAGTAAAATAAATAGTGATATGTATGGTATGATGTATTTATAGATAAAAGTGAAACAGTATATACGAGGAGACAACTTATGAAGATAAAATATATGGGGAAATTAGATCCAGAAACTAATCCACTTCCAACAAATAAGCTTAAAGAAGGGGCTATTCGATTTAATGAGCCAACGGATAGAAAAAAACAGAATATACAAACAAGTATTGTTACTTTTATTATTATATGTATTATGTTTGTACCAGAATATTTAAATGTTCTTTTTAGAGATGTTGATTCTATGGATTTATCAAATCTTTTTAGCTATTTTATACTCGCAAATATTTTATTAGTTCTTTCAAAACTATGTCAGTTTTATTTCTATAAAGAAATTTATATGTTTAAAATACCACGTGTTGGTTTTGCAGGAGTATATACAACAGAGTTTACAAAGAAAAAATATATAGCTATCAATCTTATTCCTGATATTTTATTTGGTTTAGTTCCTTATTATATTTCATTAACAAAATGTAAGTTTTTTTTAGGAATGGCCGCTATGTTTGTTGTTGCAAATTCAGCAGTAGATTTCATG
Organism: Faecalibacillus intestinalis; assembly: GCF_003024685.1. Taxonomy (GTDB): domain Bacteria; phylum Bacillota_I; class Bacilli_A; order Erysipelotrichales; family Coprobacillaceae; genus Faecalibacillus; species Faecalibacillus intestinalis. Next base: position 97,258 of record NZ_PYLQ01000006.1, read on the forward strand.
AATGTATATCATGCATTTGTAGAAATGCCACCGGGTTCAAAAACATTCTTATATCAGTTCAATAATTATTGGTATTTACCAAAAAAAGATAATAATAACTAGGGCGAGGGAAACAGTATGATACTGTTTCTTTTTTATATGAAATATGATGGAATAGAGTTGAATCTTTAAGATATCATAATATAAAATTAAATTATTAAAGAACTTACACAAAGATTACAAATGAAGAAAGTATATTAAAGATGAAGGGAGGTATTGTTATGAAGATACTACTTGCTGAAGATCATGATAATTTAAGAGAAATAATAGAAGATTATTTGGTTGTTCATGGGTATGTTGTGGAAAGTTTTGATAATGGAGAAGATGCTTACTATAGCTTTTTAACTGAAAGTTATGATCTTGTTTTATTGGATGTGATGATGCCTAAGATGGATGGTTTTACATTATGTAAAAAGATACGTGAAAAAGAAGAAATACCAATTCTTTTTATTACGGCTAAGGTACAAGAAGTTGATCAGTTAAAAGGATATGAATTAGGTTGTGATGATTATATTATTAAACCTTTTTCATTACCGGTATTACTTGCTAAATGTAAAGCTATTACAAACAGAAAACATTATCAATTTTTAGAAAAAGGTATATTAAAGTTAAATACAAGAGAAAAACAAGCATATCTTAATAATCAAAATTTGAATTTAAAAATAATAGATTATAAAATATTAGAATATTTTATAAAAAATCCCAATATGATCTTATCTAGAGAACAGATTTTATTAAAAGTGTGGGGATTTGATTATAAAGGACAGGAAAGAAGTGTTGATACACATATTAAAATATTAAGAAAAGCCTTGGGACCTTATCAAAAGGGAATAAAGACAGTGATTAAACAAGGTTATTGTTTTGAAACGAAGGTGTTTGAAAATGGTTGATTTTTTAAGAGCGTTAAGTATTGTTTTATTATTAGGCATGTTTTATCTTGCCTTTAAAAATAAGAAACTTAAAAGATTTTTATTAATTGAAAGTGTGTTAATTATTATTTTTATTATAGGTAGGCAGATGTACACGAGTAATCTTAATACAATGGATACCGTTATGTGGTCACTAGCAAGTGATGTTACGAATCAAATGATAACGCAAAGTGATAAAAATATTGAAAATAATATGCATGATATACTATCTACTATTTATGATGGTAATGGGTTTGATATTAAACAAAATATAGCTTTTGAATATAAAGTAAAAAATAAATATGAATTTAATAATAAAAACTTTATTATCTTTTTTAAAGATAGTGCAAATGAAAAATATACTTTTTTTAATCTAGAAAATTCTTTTAATAAAAGAGAGATCAATAATTTATTAGACTTTTATAATCAAAATCAAGTTGGTTGTACTATAAAAAAGATGAGTTTTCATTCAAAAGATAATCAATACGTCATAGATCAAATTATCTTTTATGATGAAAATAGTCATACGACTTATAAACTTGGTAACTCACAAGGAACAATGAATTATTATTCATGGTATAAATATAAAAATAAAAAAGCAAGTGATCAAAATAGACTTGGTGATTTTGAATTAATGTTTTTTAATTCAAAGCAAACACTAGAAAAGAATCCAAAAGAAAAAGATATTAAAGTAGAACAAGAAACATGTGATATTTCTTCTGATAAGTCAAAGATATATGTTCATTATGTAAATAAAGAAAATAATATAAAACTAAATATGTTTATTGATACATCCAATATTGTTTTAGATAGTTTAAAAGATAGATTTATTTTAATGTTTAGTTTTGTACAAATTATTCTAGCATGTATTTATTTTATATATACGTATCTTGAAAATGAAAGAGAAGAATTAAATAAAACAAGAAACTTATTTATTAATGCAATGGCTCATGAAATGAAAACGCCTAATGCAGTTATTTTAAATAGTTCAGAAATGTTGATAGAAAATGTTAATCCTGAAAAACAACATAAATACTTAAGAATGATCGAAGATGAATCTAAGCATATGAATAATCTTTTAAATCAAATGTTGATATATACAAGAACGACAAATTCTTATCAATTACATAAACAAAATCATAATCTTTCGACAATGATTGAAGAAGTATTAAAACATTATGATTTAGAATCAAAAGTCATTACAATTGATATTGATTCTAAAATCAATATTTCATGTGATCAACAATTGATGATGATTGTCTTTGACAATCTAATCAACAATGCTTTTAAATATGCAAATCAAAAAATAAGTATTGTTTATAAACAAGAAAAAATAATTATAAGTAACGATGGATCAAAAATAGAAAATAAAGATATTAATCATATATTTGAACCTCTCTATAAAGCAGATGTATCCAGAAATGATACAAATTCTACAGGAATGGGATTAGCGATTGTTAGAAATATTTTAGATTTACACAACTATACTTGTAAAGTTGTACAAGACGAAGAAGTTCATTTTATCATAGAGATGAATAAGTAATAAAAAGTTTATGTAGAAATACATAGACTTTTTGTTACCTTTTTTCTATATAAAACGTATTATAAGTGAAAGAGCTCTTGAGGAGGCAGTTATGAAGATAGATACAGAACAAGTGATTGCAACATATAAAGATCGTATTTTTGCGATAGGATTAACGATGTTAAAAAATCCTGATGATGCTGAGGATGTTGTTCAAGAAACTTTTCTTAGATATCATACATATAAAAAAGATTTTGAATCAAAGGAACATATAGAATCTTGGTTATATAAAGTAGCAATTAATAAAGCTAAAGATATTCAAAGAAAGTTTTGGAAAAGAAAACAAGTATCTATGGAAGATTATATGGCAACGATTCCATTTGATAGATCACAGGATGAAGAATTATTTCAAGCAGTGATGGCTTTGCCATCAAAGTATAGTATTGTGATTCACTTATATTATTATGAAGATTATTCAATTAAAGAAATTGCTCAACAATTAAAACTCAATGAAGGGAATGTTAAAGTAAGACTTTCTAGAGCAAGACAAATATTAAAAGAACAACTTAAGGAGAACTGGAACAATGAAGAATAAAGAAGCCTATAAACAAGCATTTAAACATGTACATTATCAAAAAGAAATTAACTTAAATCAAAGAAAAATTCCAAAATCTTTACTTACTCTTGCAACATCATTAATTGTCTTATTATCTACATTTACTGTTGCTTATGCCTTTGATGTAGGGGGGATACAAAGTAAATTAGAAGTCTGGTTCCATGGTGAAAAAAGAAGTGTTCAATATGAAAAAGTACAAGATAACGCTTATCATTTTTATACAACTGATAAAAATGGAGATGTCGTTGATATGGGAGTTCATATTGGTTTAAAAGGGACACCTTTTGGAATTCAAACGATGAACGGGGATGAAATAGCAAATAGTTTAAATGATGACAGTGAAATTGTTTATGATGAAAAAGAAGATAAGTATATATTCTATTATCAAGATAAAGCGGTTGATATAACAAAGATGTTTGATAAAGAAAAGGAATGCTATTTAGTAATCAATAATGGTGAAAAAGATATTTATTTTGTGATTAGTTATAAAGATAAAATAGATGAGGATAGCACTATATCACAGTATAGTGATGAAAATGCCGCAGTTACACAGGGTGTAACGGTCAAAGATATCAAAAATCGATTTATTAGAATTAAGTAAAAATGGAGGATTTTCCTCCATTTTTTATAACCATTGAAATAGGTAAACTGGATAATTTAATAAGATAGATATTAGTATTAGAAATAAAATTAAAAATATTAATTTTATTATTTTAATGTTGTGGTATAATGATTTAAAGGAGTGATCATTATGGAATTACTATTTGTATTTGCAATGCTTCTCATTATTCTTTATTACTTTTATAAGAAAAAACCTAAAAATCATTATCCTGTCATTCAATATCAAGATCATAAAAAACATGTATTAAATTATAAAAAAATACAAACAACGAATACACCTGTTCAAGACTTACAATATGTTTATTATTTATTATTATTGATTGATGAACTACCACAAGATAAATCAATCCTTATCTATTTATTATTAAAAAAATGGAATGAGCAAAAGGATATTTCTTTAGAAGAAAAAGACTATGAGCTAAGTATTCATTTTCTTAAAACATATACAAATAATAGAGTAGAAGATCAATTATTCCAAATGTTATATATTCTTTCTATTGATCAAATTGTTGATGATAAAACATTACGTATTTGGGTAGAAAATGATTTTGAAAAAATAATAAAATGGGAAAATGAATACTTAAAAGATATGCAAAATAAACTAAGACAAGAACATCGTTTTGTAGATGATTGTTATAGTTTAGATATTTATGAAGATTTAAAGAAATTATTAGGTTATAAAAAGTATTTAGATAGTTATAAAGAAATTGAAACAGAAGATGAGATGAAGTACGCATTGTTGTTTGGTTTAAAAGAATGCCCTTATCCAATGTATTCATGTTTTGTTATGCAAAGTATCGAAGCTGACCATGGTGTATCGAGAGGATCAGGATTATACTGATCCTATTTCTTTCATATAGCCTGCCGTAATAATACCAGCAGGTAATGCTACGATAGCAATTCCCATGAAAGAAGAAACCATGGTAATCATTCTACCTAATGTTGTTATTGGATAGATGTCTCCATACCCTACAGTAGTAAGAGAAATCGTTGCCCAATAGATAGCATCAAAGAAAGTATGGAAGCTATCAGGTTCAACGTTGAAAATAACTAAAGCACAGACAATAATATAGCCTATTGCTAGATAAAGAACAGTAATTAAGGCATCTTTTGAATTCTTTCCAACCTGTATAATAATTTGAATATTTTTAGAATAACGAAAACTTTTAAATATACGTAGTACTCTAAATGTTCGAATAAGACGAATTGTTTTTAATGCTTTGAATCCTTTATTTAAAAGGCTGATAGATGGTAGGATTGAAAGTAAATCAATAATAGCTATAAATGAAAATGGATATTTTAGATATGAGATTATATCATTATTATGGTACTTTAAGTTTGCAGTCAACCATCTTAGAAAATAATCTATAATAAAAATAAAGACAGAGATAGAATCAATCATATTAAATAAATGAGATTCATTTTTAAAAGCAAGTGGAATAATGTTTATAAATATGACAAACATCATCACTAAATCATATATATGACTTGCTTTATCATCTTCTTTAGAAACTTCTATTATTTCGTAAATACGTTTTTTCATGTTATCACCCTCATTAAAGATACATAGGTAGAATTAATTTCATATTATGAAATTAATGTGGAAGAGATATTTGATTAGATACAATAATAAATAAAGGAGGCTCTTTATGTATAAAATTATAGCGTGTGATTTAGATGAAACTTTATTAAGTGATGATCGTTCAATTTCTAAAGAAAATATCGAAGCAATTCAAAAAGCAAAAGAATTAGGTGTTAAGTTTGTTCCTGCTACAGGAAGAGGATACAATACGGTTGATGGAACTTTAAAAGAATTAGGTCTTTATGACTTAGAAAATGAATATGTAATTTCTTATAATGGCGGAGCCATTAGTGAAAATAAAGGAAGTAAACTTCTTTATTTTGAAGGAATTACTTTTGAAAAAGCAAGTGAGCTTTATAAAAGAGGTTTAAACTATGATGTATGTATTCATGTTTACACAAAAGATATGGTTTATGCTTATAAGTTTGTTCAAGAAGAGATTGATTATTTAGCAGGAAGAATGGAAGTTAAAGAAATCTTTGATGATCATATTGATTTTTTAAAGGGACAAGAAATTGTTAAAGTGTTGTATATGAATACAGATTATGATTATTTGAAAAAGATTGAAGATGATTTAAAGGATATTACAGGGGATTTGGATGTCAGTTATTCATCTAATCGTTATATTGAATTTAATCATCAAGGTGTTAATAAAGGACAAGGTTTAAAGAAACTTACGGATATCTTAGGTGTAGATATTAAAGAGACGATTGCTGTTGGTGATAACTTTAATGATTTATCAATGATTAAAGTGGCAGGACTTGGTGTTGGGGTACAAAACACTGTTGAAGATATGAAGAAAGAATGTGATGTGATTACCAAGGCGACAAATAATGAAAATGCTGTGGCGGAAGTCATCAATAAATATATTTTAGGCACAAATTAATTTTTGTGCTTTTTTAATAGTGATCTATTTTGTATAATTGAATAAATACGAAAAGAGGAAGAGTATGAGTTCATTTTTTACAGATACAATATTAGAAAGAGGAAAAAAATATTTTGAACAAAACAGAGTTTTTTCCGTTAATCAAAAAGGTGATCAAACTTATACAGGGATTGTTTTAGGAAGTGAAGCTTATCATACAAAAATTATAGTAGATAATACAAATCAAGTTATTGATGCAATATGTGATTGCCCCTATGCTAAAGATGGTCATCATTGTAAACATGAGGCAGCACTTTATTTTGCGATTGAAGAAAGACTTCCTAAGGATGAACAACAATATATCGATATTAATGCTTTATTAAAAAGAGTTCGTGCAAGATCATGTAGTAGTTATATGTTAAAACGTGAATTTAATGAAGAATTTAAGAAATATTTAAAGAATATTATTCAATTAAATAAGCAAGGAAATTTTCATATTTCTAATTATCAACAAGTTATTGAAGAATTTTTAAGTTCTAATTATCCAAAAGATTATCGCCATGAAATACTTAATATTATGTTTCAAGGATACTGTAAGTTGCTTACTAATGAACATAATAAAGAATTAACAGTGCAATGGCTTAAAGAAAATATGAAATATCAAAGATATGAAAATGCATTTAGTCATATTATGTCTGTAGTTTATTTATTAGATGTTGAAGATCAAATAGCTATTATTAAAGAAATGCTTTTAAATAAAAGAAATCCAGCTTTATTAAATACATATTTTAAAATAATTAATGATCATCATTTGGATATAAAAAAATACTTAGATGAGATCCAAATTTATAATAACAATGAAGATTATATTATGGAAATGATACGCTATTATATGAATAATCAACAAATAGGACATGCTAAGCAATACTATAAAGAACATATACAAAATATTAGAACAAAAGAAACAAAAGCAAAATTAGAATCCTTACTCAATCCAGAAAATGAAGATGCGTATTTAAATTATTTATGTTCAAAATTAAGCTATTATAATTGTTCAGAAGTTCCTATTTATTATGATGATTTAAAAGAGTTTTATGGAAATAAATTTGAAAATTACTTGATTGATTTTATAAATAAAGTAGATGATTATTATAGTGATTATGAATTAGCGATAATGTTTAAACGAAAACAAGAAGCAAAATATGCTATTTATATCTTACTACAAAAACCAAATATGAATTTTTTTGATCCACTAAAAGGAATGATAAAAGAATACAGTTTAGAAATGTATTTAATGGTATATGTTGAATGCTTAAAAGATTATATAAATCAAGGAATAAGAAATTATTATTTAAGAGATTATATTTATGACTTATTTCATGAGTTAGATGAAATGTCTAAACTAGAGTTAGTAGATATGTTGAAAAAAGAATATCCAAGAAAAAAGAAACTACATGAAATGTTAGATGCATGTTTAAAGGAAGGTGATGAAATTGAAATTCAATATTAATTCAAATGTTGTAAAAAGTAAAAATAACTTAGAAATTGCTAGAAAATATCATCACTATGATAATGTAGAAAGCATACATGTTACAGCTAATGAAGATGTTTATCATATAGATGCTGTCGTTTCAGTATTTAATCATCCCCAAAAATGTTCATTAGATATTAAAGATAATCAAGTGATTTCTTATGAATGTTCATGTCCATTTAATGATCAAGATTCAATGTGTGGTCATTTAGGTGCAGTAATTTTAAAACTTAATGAATTAGAAATCAATGAACTCCCTTTTGATTATCAAAGTGATAAATTACAAAAAATCAAAGAAATAGAAAAAGAAAATCAAAGACAAAGAAGAAAAGCACAATTAAGACAAATGGCTTCTATGTCTACAAAGCTTATTGATTTTAATAAAAGCCAATATCAAACAGACTTACGCCTTTCAATCAATCAAGAAAAATATGATTTAACACCGAATGTTTATCTAAATGGAGATAAAATAGTACTCGAGTATAAAATTGGAAATGAAAAGAAATATGTATTAAAAAATATTGCTGATTTTATAGAAAGAATTCAAAATCAAGAAAACTATAAATATGGAAAAGCTTTAGAATTTGTCCACAGTGAAAAAAGCTTTACAGATGATGCTTTAAAACAAATTGATTTAATGAAAAAAGCACTGATCATTCGTCGCTATGATATGGAAGAATATTCTTATTATTATGAACCTATTAAAAGAAGTATAACAATAGATTCTCGTTTATTTGATGAATTTTATGATGCGAATAAAGAAATCTTTTCTTTAGGTGAAATGGAATGTAATTTACGTTTATATATCCAAAAAGAAGATGAGTATTATATTGTAAGAGTAACTGTAGTAGACCCAATTTATATTGGGGATAAACATGGTTATTGTTATGGAATGAATAATGGTGAGTTTTATATGAATCGTATGACTTTTGATGAGGAAGGAAATGTTTGTCGCTTTTTAAGCAGTATTTTAGATAATGAGGGGAAATTGATTATTTTAGAGGAACAATATCAAGACTTCTATAAATATGTTTTGTTACCAATTTTTTCTTATTTTGAAGTGTTTGATGAAACTTCAAATGATATACCAACTTATGATGAAATTAAAATCTATGGAGATATTGATGATGATCAAATGATTTATTTTCAACCAGTTTATGTAGATGAAAATCAAAATCGTGTTTATGGTTTTAATGACAATATAATTACAACTTATCAACAAGATTTAATTGAAAAATATATTGAACAATATGCTTCATTAATAGATCAAAATAAGCATCGTGCTTATTTTGATATGAATAGCCAAACAACCTATGAATTCATCTTTGAAGGATTAGATTATTTAAAACAATATGGAGATGTTTATGTATCAGAAGCATTGAAAAGAGTAGGTAAGAAGATTTCTTATAACTTACATGTAGGGGTTAGTGTTGAAAACAATCTTTTAAAATTTGATATTTCGTCTCATGAAATACCAAAGAAAGAATTACAAGATGTTTTAAATCAATATCGTCGTAAAAAGAAATTCTATCGTTTAAAAAATGGCGAACTGCTTTATTTAGATTCACCTGATTTAGAAGAATTAAGTGAATTTATGGATGCTTATCATGTTGATGTTAAAGATATTGATAATGGTGAGTTTTTAATGAATAAGCAAAGAATGCTCGCAATTGATGAAGAAAATGATTTTGAATATGTAGAACTTGATCGTGAAGAATCCTTTGTAGAAACACTAGATAGATTTAAATCAGCAACGCAAAAAGAGTATCCAGTACCTCAAAATTATGAAAAAATCTTAAGAGATTATCAAAAAGAAGGATATGTATGGCTTCATACGTTAAAAGATTATGGTTTTAATGGTATTCTTGCTGATGATATGGGGTTAGGAAAAACATTACAAATTATCACTTTATTAGATTCATTAAAAACTAATAGACCAAGTCTTGTTGTATGTCCATCTTCACTTATTTATAACTGGGAAGATGAAGTGCATAAGTTTTCTAAACAGTTACCAGTCACATGTATTACAGGTAATGGTGCTTTAAGAAAAGAATTAATAAAAGAGATTAAACAAGGTTTATATGTAACATCTTATGATTATATAAGAAGAGATTTTGAATTGTATCAAGATATTGAATTTGAATATGTGATTTTAGATGAAGCTCAATATATTAAAAATCAAAAGACAAAGAATGCACAATCGGTTAAAACTTTAAAAACAAGACATAAACTTGCTTTAACAGGAACACCAATTGAAAATAGTTTAGCAGAATTATGGTCTATTTTTGATTTCTTAATGCCACAATACTTATTCAATTACCATTATTTCCAAAAACAATATGAATCAAGTATTGTTAAAAATAATGACGAAGAAAAAACAAAACAGCTTAAAAAACTAGTAACACCATTTATCTTAAGAAGAAATAAAAAAGAAGTATTAAAAGAATTACCAGATAAAATAGAACAAAATATGATTCTTCCATTTAGTGATGAAGAAGAAAAAATCTATGTTGCCAATCTTGCTAAAGTCAATGAAGAACTTCAACAACTTTATGACATAGAAGGTTCAGATAAGATGCAAATTTTAAAAATGCTTACAAGACTAAGACAATTATGTCTAGAACCACGTCTTGTTTATGATAATATCGATCAACCATCATCGAAGCTTAAAGCCTGTATGGAACTTATTAAAACAATGCAAGAAAATAAACAAAAAGTACTTCTCTTTTCTTCATTTACTTCCGCTTTGGGTTTAATTGCTGAGGAATGTCAAAAAGCTGGTATTACATATTACATGCTTACAGGAAGTACAAATAAGGAAGAAAGAAGAGAACTTGTTTCAAGATTCCAAAAAGATGATACAACATTATTCTTAATTTCTTTAAAAGCAGGAGGTACAGGTCTTAACTTAACATCGGCTGAAAATGTTATTCATTATGACCCATGGTGGAATGTATCGGCGCAAAACCAAGCAACAGATCGTGCTTATCGTATTGGTCAAAAGAGTAATGTTCAAGTATTTAATCTTGTGATGAAAGATAGTGTAGAAGAAAAGATTATTGAAATGCAAAAACGTAAAAAAGAATTAGCGGATATGTTTGTAGAAAATAATAGTGGTGGATTATCACAAATGTCTAAAGAAGATATCTTAAGCTTATTTACAATGTAAATAGCTGTTACGAAATTATTTGTTTAATTTCGTAATGGCTCTTTTTTTTTATATAATTATATAAATATTTAAAGGGAGGCAAAGTGTTATGAATGATTTTTTAGAAATTGGAAAAGTTATTTTTTTTGTAGTTTTAGGAATTGTTACAATATTGATTGCTGTTTTGATGGCAAAAGGTACGCCCTTTTTAACAAAGGGAATGAGAAAGAAATATACCGAAGAATCTGTTAAAAATTATTGTAAAAATAATTGCTTTGCGGAAATTATTTTTGCTATGGGGCTTATTTTAGAAGAAATTTTTCAAGATGGTGTAATTTATTATTTAGGAATTGGTTGTTTATTTTTGGGAGCAGTATTTACTGTAGTTGCTTCTAAGAAATTAGTAAAAAAGTAAAATAAGGAATGCATGCGGGAACAGGAGTTTCTGGTATAATGATGAATGTTTTATTAATCAATAATAGGTTAACAACTACTATTTAGATAGCATAAAATAATGATATAAAAGAAATAGGAATGACATATATTTCAAAACAGGAACGACAGAAATCAAATAGAGTCAAAGTGATACAACTGAAAGTGAACATGGCAGATTTGTTACAACAGTTATAGAAGATGTTAAAGATCGAAGTAAAAGAGGTTATATTGATGAACATACCAAAGCACTTTTAGATTTATATCTTTCTAAAGTAAATAATTAATATTTAGAAAGATAATATGTTATAATTTGGATACAATGTAAAATAATATAAGGAGAGCTAAGTATGGAAATTGCAATAAAAGACAATAAGAGAAATTGGCAGATAGTAAAGGATAATAGAAGATATTTGTTTCCACCAAAAATAAGATTAGCATTTAAAATATGTATATTAGTCTATGCTGTGTTAGTACTGATAAATGTGCTGATGCGTCAATTTAAGTTATGGATGGCTTTTGTACTACCAATAGCAATAATTGTTTTTGAAGTACAGATTTATTATTTTGCAAAAAAAACAATAAACCTTCAAAAAGAAATATTTAAAAAAGAAGAAATATCTTTTGATTTGGTATTTTTAGATGAAGGTATTGATATGATACAAGAATCACAACATACTTTCATAGAGTATAAAACTATAAAAGAAGTAATTGATACAGGGACACTTATTATGATGTTGACTAGAGCAGGTGCAGTTCTTTATTTTGAAAAGAAGAATGCTACAAAAACTCAATATGAGGGAATAAGAGAAATATTTGAAAAGAAAAATATTCTTTGTAAAATGAAAAATATATAATTATAAAATGTGTTTTGTGTCAAATAATTGAGCAACTTAAGAAGCTGTAGAAAGATTGAAATATAGTAAGGTAAATAATCAAATTTCTTTTCATAGTGAAAAAGCATTAGATTATTTACAACTTATAAGGAGGTTGAGATACGATGCATGATATTTACTTCTTTAATGGACAAGATATTACTATGAATGTATGTATTCAAATTCATAGAGTTATTAATCTTATACAGGAACAAGAAAATATTGGTTTTGAAGAAGCAACAGGCAAGTTTTATCATTCTCAAACATATAAAACACTTACTCAAGTTGAAAACGGTTTATGGGCAGAAAATGCGGAATATATTTTAGATTGCTATAATGAAGAAGCTAAAAATTAAAAGACGGTAATGCCGTCTTTTAATTTAATAAAGATGTATCAATGATTTGATAATTTGCACGATGAATATAAAGAGCTTTACCATCAATCATAAGCTTTGTCATTTTAGGTAGTTTTTTAGGTACTGACCAATAAACTTCATCTCCTGAGTAAGCTGTAATCGGTTGACCTAATTGAGACTTAATAACAACAACTCTTGATTTACCAAAGTAGTTTTTATATTTATTAATAATATTAGCAATATATGTATTATTTGAAAGTTTTCCATTATCATTACTTTCTATGTCTTCTTGAGTAAAATCAACATTTGGTTCTAATCCTTTTTGAGTAAAGATACATGTATCTCCACAAGATTCAATTTCTTGACCATCAATGGTAATGGTAATAACTGAAGATAATTCATATCCTGTAATAATACTTCCATCACTATCATAAGAAGTTGTTTCTACAGGATTACCTTGAATATTTATTTTATCTCCTGTTGTTGTCATAACTCTTTTTCCATAGTTATCAAAGGTATCAATGGTATAACCATTACCAACAAGGTTTCCTTTAATATCATTGATCTTTGATTCAAACATGGCACATCCTGTTAAGCTTATAAGCATTATGCAAGATAGTAATACTGTGATTATTTTTTTCATATTCCCACTCCTTTTCTAAATTATAACAAATTTTTGTGCAGAGAACTTAAAAATACAGTAAAATATAAAAAGAGGTGAAATCCATGTTACTTAAACAAATGAAGTATTTTATCACAGTTGTTGATTTACATAGTTTTACAGAAGCAGCTGAACAATGTTTTATTTCACAATCAGCTATTTCCCAACAAATCAAAGCTTTAGAAAAGGAATTAGGGGTACGCTTATTTGAAAGAAGTAAAAGACAATTTTCTTTAACTGTGGCAGGAGAATATTTTTATCGTCATGGAAAAGTGCTCCTTGATGAAATTGAAGATTTTAAAGAAGAAACAATTCGTCGAGGGGAAGACCAAGAATTAAACCTAACAATAGGTTATCCTAAAAATTTTAGTACCAATGAATTATTAGAAACAATTGTTGAATTTAAAAGAATTTATCCAGAAGTTAATATTTCAGTAGTCAGTGGTACACATGAGGAATTGTTTGAATTATTAGTTGATCATCGTATTGATATGAAAATAAGTGAACAAAGAAGAACGTTTAATAAAGATTATTATAATGAAAACTTAAAAGAAAGTGTTTCTTTTATTGAAATCTCAACACTTTCTCCTTTATCTAAAAAAGAAGTTATTAGTGCTGATGATTTAAAGAATATATCTTGTATTTTAGTCGTCTCTAAAGATAGAGAAGATTCAGAAAGAGAATTTTTTGAAAAGTCATTAAATCTTTCGCATCGTTTTCTTTATGCAGATTCTTTAGAACAAGCTCGTTTAATGGTTGCTAGTCAAAGGGGTTATTTACCCGTTGATCAAATAGGTCATTTAGATAAGCCTATGTCAGGAATTGAAAGAATTGAATTATCTTATAAAGGTAATCCTATTCAAAGAAATTATTTTGCTTGTTGGCCAAAAGATAAGACAAATTATTATATAGAAGAATTTGTAAAGATGTACAAAGAAGCATTAAATAAGTAAAACTTATAAAGATGATTAGGAATTGAAATTGTTTCAATTCCTTCTTTTTTTTATCATATAAGTGGAAAAAGGAGTGAGTAATTATGGCACAAGTTCTTGTTTTAATGAGTAGTCCAAGAAAGCATGGGAATACAGATCGATTAGCGAATGCTTTTATTAAAGGTGTAGAAGAAAATGGATATAGCACAGAAAAGATTTATGTCAATTATCAAAACATTAAACCTTGTTTAGGATGTAATGTTTGTCAAAAGACAAATCAATGTGTACAAAAAGATGACATGCAAGAAATTTATGAAAAGATGTTAGAAGCAAAAGTCATTGTCTTTGCTTCACCGGTTTATTTTTATACATTTAATGCTTCAATGAAGTTATTAATTGATCGTACATTTGCGATTGAAAAAACAATTCATGACAAAGATTTCTATCTACTTACAACAGGATTAGCTCCTGAAGAAAGTTATTTTAGAATCATTAAAGATACTTTCCAAAAGTATATTGATTGTTTAAGAGTTGGTGGTAATCGTTTTGTAGATTCTATTTTAGGTTTCCAAACAGGGAATAAAGATGATATTGAAAAAACAAATGCACTAGAAAAAGCATATAACATGGCAAAGGAGATAAAGATCAATGAGCAAGAGTTTAATAGTTTATTTTTCACATAATAAAGAAAATTATTTCTCGGGAAATATTGTTAATTTAGAAAAAGGGAATGTACAAGTCATTGCTGAAACATTATCTACAATGATTGATGCAGATATTTATCAAATCAAAGAAGTGGATGCTTATCCATTTGATTATCATGAATGTACAAAGCGTGCAAGTGAAGAACTTAAAAACAATACTCGTCCCCAAATATTAGATCCATTAGAAAGTATTGATGAATACGATACGATTTATTTAGGATATCTAAATTGGTGGTCAACAATGCCAACGATTGTTATGACATTTTTAGAAAGTTATGACTTTACCAATAAGCATATCTATCCGATTTGTAGCCATGAAGGAAGTGGTATGGGAAGAAGTGAAAGTGATTTAAAGAAACTTTGTCCAAATAGTATCCTTCATAAAGGCTTAAGTATTCATGGAAGTCATGTTGATGGATGTAGACAACAATTAGAAAGAGGATTAGGAGGAAAATAAAATGACAGATAACGCTAAAAATTACCATGAAAAAATGTTTCCAGGGTATGTTTCAGATTTTTTAAGAACAGATCCTGAATTTATTGAAGCTTTTGATAACTTCGCATTTGATGAAGTTGTAAATCAAGATGATTTAGATGATAAAACTAGATTTATTTCAATTCTTGCAGTTTTATTAGGATGCCAAGGAATTGACGAATTTAAAGGAATGTTGAAAGCAGCATATAATTTTGGAGTAACTCCAGTAGAAATGAAAGAAATTGTTTATCAAGCTGTTGCTTATTTAGGAATTGGGAGAGTTTTTCCTTTCTTAAAAGCTGTGAATAGTTTTATTGAAGAGACTTTAGGTTTACAACTTCCATTAGAAAATCAAAATGATCCTAATACCAATCGTTTAGAAAAAGGAGAGCAAGCACAAGTAGCAATCTTTGGTGAAGAAATGAGAGGATATGCGACAAGTGGTGATCCTAAAACAGTGCATATTCGTAAATGGCTTACAGATAACTGTTTTGGAGATTACTACACAAGAAGTGGTTTAGATTATAAACAAAGAGAAATGATTACTTTCTGTTTCTTATATGCACAAGGTGGATGCAAGCCACAAGCCATTGCCCATGCCAAAGCGAATATAAGATTAGGAAATGATGAAGCATTTTTAATTAAAGTCGTTTCACAAAATGTTCCTTTTGTAGGATATCCAAGAAGTTTAAATGCCATTGATTGTATAGAAAAGGCAGGTAAAGAATAATGAAAGAAGTTATGATTGTTGTTGGTGCTGGTCAAATCAGTATGGCGATTGCTAGAAGAATGGGTGCCGGTAAGAAAATTATTCTAGGTGATAAGAATATTGAAAACGCTAAAAATATTCAAAAGACAATGGTGGATGCAGGATTTGATGTTGAAGTTATAGAAATGGATTTATCAAGTAGACAAGATATTTTAAAAATGATTGAAACAGCTAAAAGCTATGGAAAAATCAAAATGCTTGTCAATGGCGCAGGGGTTTCGCCTTCACAAGCACCAATTGAAGCGATTTTAAAAGTCGATCTTTATGGAACAGCTGTTTTATTAGAAGAAGTCGGAAAAGTTATTGAAGAAGGTGGCGTTGGTGTGACAATTTCTAGTCAATCAGGTTTCCGTATGAAACAACTTACAGCTTTAGAAGATGAACAACTTGCTTGTACACCAACTGAAGAATTATTAGACTTAGAAATCTTACAACCAGAAAATATTAAAGATACATTACATGCTTATCAATTAGCAAAACGATGTAATGAAAAACGTGTGATGGCTGAATCTGTTAAATGGGGACAACGTGGTGCAAGAATCAACGCTATTGCCCCAGGTATTATTGTAACACCGCTTGCTATTGATGAATTTAATGGACCAAGGGGAGATTTCTATAAAAATATGTTTGCTAAATGTCCAGCAGGTAGACCAGGAACTGCGAATGAAGTTGCAAATGTAGCTGAATTATTAATGAGTGATAAAGGTGCATTTATTACAGGGTCAACATTTTTAATGGATGGTGGAGCAACATCTTCTTATTACTATGGGCCTTTAAAACCAGAAGGAGGAAAATAAAATGAACGATTTTCAATTTCAAAACACAACAAAAGTTTATTTTGGTAAAGACCAATTAGGTCATTTACATGAAGAAGTATTAAAATATGGTAAAAGTGTACTTGTTGTTTATGGAGGAGGTTCTATTAAAAAAATAGGACTTTATGATAAAGTCATGAAAGAATTAAAAGAAAATAATATTGAAGTTTATGAACTTGCAGGTGTGGAACCAAATCCAAGACATACAACTGTCAATAAAGGTGCAAAAATTTGTAAAGATAATCATATTACATCCATTCTTGGTATTGGTGGTGGTTCAACAATCGATGCCTCTAAAGCCATTGCGGCTTTAACACTTGCTGATACAGATAATATTTGGGATTTAGTAGAAAAGAAAGTAGCGTGGAATAATGCCTTACCCGTACTAGCAATGCCTACAATTGCTTCAACAGGAAGTGAAATGGATAAATCATGTGTGATTGCTAATGTTGAAAAAGGTGTTAAAAGTGGTATTAATGGGGATATCTTAAGACCTAAAGCAGCTTTCCTTGATCCAACAAATACATTTAGTGTTTCAGCTAAACAAACAGCATGTGGGGGATTTGATATTATGGCTCACTTATTTGATATGAACTATTTTGTTAATAGCGATAAATACCCATTACAATTCAATGTTGTAGAAACATTATTAAGAACAGTTCGCCAACAATTACCAATTGCTGTTGAAGAACCAGAAAACTATTCAGCTAGAGCAACAATGTTATGGGCTGCTTCATGGGCTTTAAATAGTTTTTGTACATCAGGATACAAAACACAAGCTCAACTTCATGCGCTTGAACAATTCTCATCAACTTATGATATGACTCATGGTTTAGCTCTTGCTATCATTACCCCTAAATGGATGACTTATTTATTAAACAAAGATGAAACTGTTGTTGAAGATTTTGCTCGTTTTGGTTTAAATGTGATGGGTATTCAAGATCAAGGTGATGACATGGCTAATGCAAAAGCAGGAATTGAAGCTTTACAAAACTTTATTAAAGATGAACTTCATTTACCTACATCATTAAGTGAAGTAGGAATTAATGATGAAAAATTTGATGAGTTGAAAGTAAAAGCTTGCTATGGTCAAGATGCATTACCTAGAGCTTATCGATCATTAAGTCAAAAAGATTGTTTGAATATTTATAAAATGTGTTTATAAAGGAAGATTCGTTCTTCCTTTTTGTTTATAATAAAGTAAAGGAGAGATGACTATGAATAATGTTGTTAATTTTAAAATGATTCTCGAAATCAATCAATTACTTAAACAAAATAATATAGAATATTCGATTCATGGTGTTGGTGGATGTACATGTTGTGGTTTAGAACTTAGACAAGAAGGGAAAAGTTATCCTACAGATAAGATTTTAGAAGTTATTAATGGCTATTTAAAAAATCATTGGATTTATGTTCAAGAAAATAAATATCAACCAGGATTTCTTACAATTCATTCAAAATTTGATAAAAAACCTTGACTAAAAAGTTACTCTATAGTGTTAGATGAAGTTAAGGAAGGGGTGTTATATATGAAAACACACGAATTAGAAAAGGAATTAGGAATTTCAAAACATACAATCTTCTATTATGAAAAAGAAGGAATCGTTACACCACAAAGAGATGATAATGGTTATCGTAGTTATAGCCAAGATGATTTACAAAAACTCATCATGGTAAAATTCTTACGTAACTTAAATATTTCGATTGATGATGTAAAAGCAATCTTAAACAATGAACTTGATTTTAAAGAATGTTTAGAAATCAATCAGATTCATTTAGAAAAACAAATTAAAAGCTTAGAAGAAGTTCAAGAAAATATAGAAATGTATGTAAGAAAAGATCTACCAATGTTACCAGCTTTACAACAAATCCAAAGAGAAGTGAAGAATTATAAATTAGGTTATCAAAAAACAACAGATATTGTATCTCTTGGAAGAAGACTTACAAAGAAACTTGCTATTAAAAAATTCTTATATAAATTTATACCAACATTATTAATTGTACTATTCATTAGTGCACCATCTACAACAACTGTACAAAAAATAATATTTGTGATTTTTATTTCATTATTAATTACAACTGGTTTTATTGCTGCTGATTTCCAGTTTTCACAATTATGGTTAAGATTACCACTTGATCAAACAAGAAATCAATCGGTAGAGTTTTTAAATGATCGTATTCGTTATTATCAATTTAAAGGTTATATAGATAATGTAAAATATTTTTATTCTGTTTTATTGGGTAAAGAAGATAAATTTATAAAGGAATATAAATATGAAGATATTCAAAGTGTAGAACTTCTTTTAAAACATCGTTATGAAAATTATGGAACACCGATTGCGAGAGATTGGTATGTTCTTGATTATCGTTTTGAATTTAAAGATGGAAATCACTTCTACTTCTATTGGCCTTTTACTATTGATGATGATGCACGTTTTATTGGAATGATTTTAGATGAAAAGGTAGAAAATGTTATCGATAAGAATCATGTTATTGATGCCTTGAAGAATGGTATTCATTTAAATGATTATGTAAAAACGACTGAAAATTAATTCAGCCGTTTTTCAATGAAATTATTGATAGCTTTTACAGTTTGGTTTTGTTGCTCTTTACGTGAAATAGTTGCTTTAGCATCACCTTTTTGATGACCGTAGTTACCAAAGTTTGCATGATTTCCACCTTTGATGACAACGATATTTCTTTTATAATCAATTTTCTTTTTAACACTTGTATTTAAAGAACCATAAATAGTAAGTGCATCTTTATCTGATACATCTCCATAAATATAAGAACCCAATAGAATTAAACCATCTACTTTATCTTTATTTTTAGAAACATAGGAAGAAGCCATAGCTCCACCCATTGAATGACCACATATGTACCAATGTTTTATATTTGGATATTGATTAATAATTTTATTAGCTGCATTTTTATTAAAGATAGCCATGTTAAAAGGCATCTTTAATAAATAACAGTTATAGCCTTTGTTTGTTAAATGTTTTAATAAAGGCAAATAGGCTGTATTTTCTACTTTGGCTCCAGGATAAAAGATAATACCTACATCACTTTTCTTTTCAGGAGTTAGTGTAATAAGATTTGAATTTACTTTTTCCACATTTTTATGATTTAAAATTTCTAGGGCATCGTTTTGTGCGTGATAATAATCATTGACATAAATGCCAAAACCACCCATACAAAGAATTAAAATGATGGATAGTGTCATTAATATTTTCTTTTTCATCTCTAACAATCCTCATGACTATGTTGATAGTATTGTTGAATTTGTGGTGGAAGTTGTTCAAAAGAAAGAGCTTGAACATAACCTTCATCTTCTTTTTCAATGGCTTGATCATAATACCAACATTTATAATTAAGCATTGAAAGTACTTTTTGAAGTTTTTCCATTTCTTGTAATACTTCTTCTTTTTGTTTAACAAAGATTTCTTTTCTTTGTTTTAAAGTAGAATTTCCTAAAGAACATAGGTTCATATATTCTTTAATATCTTTGATTTCTAAACCAGATCTTTTTAAACAATCAATTACACGTAAGGTTTCTATTTCATTTTCACTAAATTTTCTTACCCCATTTACTCTTTTTAAATGAGGAAATAAACCTTCTTTATCATAGTAACGTAATGTAGAAATAGGTAAGTCAAACATTTTTGATATTTCACCAATAGAATACATTTTTAGTTCCTCCTCTTGACCTAAAGTTAAGTTTAGGTATTACTATTAATTTATCATAGAATATAATAATATTCAAATGGAGGAAAAGAAGATGGCTAAAAAAATATGTGTTATTAAAACAAGTTTAAGATTAAATAGTAATTCTGATCAACTTGCTGATGCTTTTATTCAAAGCGCAAAAGAAAGTGGCAATGATGTAATAGAAATCAGTTTAAAAGATAAAAAGATTGCTTTTTGTAAAGGGTGTTTAGGTTGTCAAAAATTGGGACATTGTGTAATAGATGATGATGCTAATATTATTACTGAAAAAATTAAACAAGCAGATGTTATTGTATGGGCAACACCTATTTATTATTATGAAATGTCAGGACAAATGAAAGTCATGATTGATCGAGCTAATTCTCTTTATACATCTAATTATCAATTTAGAGATGTTTATTTACTCTCAACAGCTGCTGAAAATGAAGAAGGGGTAGATAAACGTGCTATCAATGGTTTGAAAGGATGGGTTAATTGTTATCCTAAAGCCCACTTTGTAGGAAGTGTATTTGCAGGTGGTGTTGATATTCCTAATAGTATTAAAGATCATCCTGCCTTAAAGAAAGCTTATGAAATGGGAAGAGCGATACAATAATGAAAAGGATTATTTTAGTATTCGTTATAATTGCAGGTTTATTTCTTTTTGCAAATAAACCAATTCATCAAAAAAGTATAGAAAAAGAATGGGGAAGAGAAATAATGAAATTAGAAGTTAATGGTTATACATTTGAAATAGAGTTAGAAAACAATACAAGTGCAAAAGCATTTAAAGAATATGTTTCTAAAGAAAAAAGAGTACTTTCTTTAGATGATTATGGAAACTTTGAAAAAGTAGGAGATTTAGGCACATCATTACCTCGTAATGATGAGACAATAACTACAAAAGAGGGAGATATTATTTTATATTTAGGTAATAAATTATGTCTTTATTATAATCAAAATACATGGGATTTTACAAAATTAGGTCATGTTAAAGATACAACACATTTAAAAGAAGCGATAGGGGAAGGAAGTGTAACTGTTACACTTTATATGGAGTAAAAAATGATAAAGAAGGTATTAAAAATAATAGGGATTGTCATTTTATGTATTGGAGTTATTGCTTTGTTGTTTATTAAGTTTTGGCCTAGTTTAGGAGGAAATGTTAATAAGGAAGATGAAAAGAATTATAAAGCAAGAAACTCTTTATATAAAAAAGGAATATTTCATGGAAATCCTGAAATTCAACTGATGACGGGACAAAAGAATGAATATAAAAATGAAGAAACAGTTCCTAAAGGTGAAATACCTGTTCATCAGTTAAAGAAAATAGAAAAAGCGAAGAACGATGAACTTAAATGGATTTGGTTTGGACATTCAAGTTCTTTATTACAAATAGAAGGGAAGAATGTATTAATGGATCCTGTGTTTTCAGATTATGCATCTCCTGTACCTTTTATTGGACCTAAGCGTTTTTCTAAATTACCTATTGATATAGAAAACATGCCAATGATTGATGTTTTAGCTCTATCTCATGATCATTATGATCATTTAGATTATCAAACAATTAAACAAATTGATAAAAAAGTAAAAGTCTATTGTGTTCCTTTAGGAGTAGAAAAACATTTACTTCGTTGGGGAATTGATGAAAATAAGATTCATGTCATGAATTGGTGGGATGAAGTAAAAATAGACGGACTCACAATTACTTCAACACCAGGAAGACATTTTACTGGACGTGTTCCTTGGAGAAACAATACGACATTGTGGAGTGGCTATGTCTTTAAAAATGATAAATATACAACTTATTTTACAGGGGATACCGGTTATGGAAATCATTTCGAAGAAGTTTATGAAAAATTTGGCGCTATTGATTTATTAATGATTGAAGATGGACAGTATGATCGAGCATGGTCCAATATTCATATGTTACCCAAAGCTGGCATTCAAGCAATGAAAGATCTACATGCTAAATGGACAGTTCCTGTTCATTGGGGTGCTTTTTGTATTTGTAATCATGCTTGGGATGATCCAATTAAACAAATTACCACAAGATCACAAAAAGAAAACTTAAATGTGGCGACACCAAAGATTGGGGAGATTGTCGATTATAGTCATATAGAAACTTATCAAGAACATTGGTGGAAAAATGTTGAATAGTTTTTCATATTATGAAAGAAATTTAAATGATTTTCCTTTATAATGTTTATAGAAAAATCAAATGGAAACAAGGAGGTAATGAAAATGGGATTTCCTAAAGGGTTTTTATGGGGTGGAGCAGTAGCTGCCAACCAATGTGAAGGTGCATATTTAGAAGATGGTAAAGGTTTATCGGTACCAGATATGTTATTAGGTGGAGATGTTAATACACCAAGAACATTCTTACCAAAAACAGATCCAGAAGCTTTTTATCCTAGTCATGAAGCGGTAGATTTCTATCATCATTATAAAGAAGACATTGCTTTATTTGCTGAAATGGGATGGAAAGTATTCAGATTATCAATTAACTGGGGACGTATTTTCCCAAATGGGGATGATGAAGAACCAAATGAAGCAGGTTTAGCTTTCTATGACAAAGTATTTGATGAATGTCATAAACACGGTATGGAACCATTAGTTACTTTATGTCATTATGAAATTCCATGGAATATTGTTACAAAATACAATGGTTTCTCTGATCGTAGAGTCATCGATATGTTTGTGAAATACGCTACAACATGTATGAAACGTTATAAAGATAAAGTTAAATATTGGTTAACATTTAACGAAATCAATATTGCATGTATGGGTGAAGGTGGAATTGGTAACCTTTATGGACTTGGATTAATGGATCCTGAAGATGTTAATGCAGATCATAGAATTCCATTAAATGAATTAAAATCAAATGAACAAATTATGTTTGAAGCATTACACAATGAATTTGTAGCAAGTGCTAAAACTGTTATTGAAGGTCATAAGATCAATCCTGATTTCATGATTGGTAACATGATTGCACATACAACTTTATATCCACTTACACCAAATCCTAAAGATATCTTAGCTGCTTTTGATGAAGATAACTTTAAAAACAATTTCTGTGGAGATGTTCAAGTACGTGGTGAATATCCATCATTTATCTTTAGATATTTTAAAGAACATAATATTGATACTTCTTATATTACAGAAGAAGATAAGAAGATTATTAAAGAAGGTACAGTTGATTTCTATACATTCTCATATTACATGTCAAATTGTGTAACTGTTGATGAAAATGCTGAAACTACTGCAGGTAATATGTCAAAAGGTGCTAAAAACCCATACTTAAAAGCATCTGACTGGGGATGGCAAATCGATCCAGATGGTTTAAGATATACATTAAACTTATTACATGATCGTTATCCACATACTCCATTAATGATTGTAGAAAATGGTTTTGGAGCATTTGATACAGTAGAAGAAGATGGATCAATTCATGATGATTATCGTATTGATTACTTCAAAGGACATATCCATGCAATGAAAGAATCTATTGAAGATGGTGTACCATTAATTGGATATACTACTTGGGGACCAATTGATTTAGTATCAGCAGGTACTGGACAATATGCAAAACGTTATGGATTCATTTATGTAGATAGACATGATGATGGAACTGGAGATTTCTCTAGAAGTAAAAAAGATTCATTCTATTGGTATAAAAAAGTTTGTGAATCTAACGGAAAAGAAATTTAATATAATAAAAGGACGATGCTTTGGCACCGTCCAATTTTTTGATAGAAATATAGAAAAGATGATGAAATCATTTTGTAAGCAATTAGATGATTAATATATAATGAAATTACCCCCTATGTTCATCTTTTTTCTATATATTCTTTATTTTGTTAAAAATTGCTAACATTCTCGTAACCATCTGCAAATATCAACAACTTTCACACCTTTATAGTCATAAGTTTCATGATATGTTCTTGCAATTATCATTTTAGGATATGCATCTCTTATGGCAAGTAGTGGAGAATATTCTCTTTCAAATGTTTTTTCATTCGAAACATTATCACTCACTTGAATATATAGTTGTGTTTCACGTTTCTTGGCTACAAAATCTATTTCTTTTTTATAAAGTTTTCCCACATATACTTCATATCCTCTTCTACGTAACTCTAAATAAACAATATTTTCATAAACTCTTTCAAAGTCCATGTTTCTTGTACCATTAACTGCATAACGAAATGATGAATCACAAAGATAATATTTGCTATTATTCGTTAGATATTTTTTTCCTTTTAAGTCATAGCGTTTTGCTTCATAGAAAAGAAAAGCATTTTCTAAATAGCTAATGTATTTTGATACTGTTTTTCTGGTTATTTCGTTTTGACTATTATTTAAGGTTCTACAAATATTATTTGGAGAAAGCAAGTTACCAATATTATCCATCATAAATTCAGAGATGTTGGTAAATTCTGATTTATTTCTGATCTTATATTTTTCAACCAAATCTCTTATAAGGATAGTTGAATATACGTCTCTAACATAGTCATATTGTCTGTTTTCAGTCTTATATACATAAGCTCCAGGCATACCACCAGTTCGTACATACTGATCAAAAGCTTCATCATATTCTTTTGTGATTTTGTAGTAAGTAAGATATTCTACAAAAGAAAATGGATATACCTGTATTTCCATTGTTCTTCCAGTAAAAAGTGTTGCTAGATCCGAACTTAGTAAAAATGCATTTGAACCAGTGATATAAATATCGTAGATTCTTTTTACATAAATGCTATTGATTGCAAGTTCAAATTGAGGACATAATTGAACTTCATCGATCAATAAAACATTTGGCATACCCTCTTTGTACTGATTCAAAATGTATTTATGCAATTCATGGTACTCTAATAACTGATCAAACTCTAATTCTTGCAGGTTTATCATTACAATATTCACCTGTTCCTGTAATGATTGCAAGTAAGTGACAAACTCTTGAAGTAATACTGATTTTCCGCTTCGTTTAATACCTGTGATAACTTTTATATCAGGTGTCCCATATAATTCAATCAGCTCATCTAAGTATTTTTTTCTAACAATAAGTTGCATGTTGTTATCTCCTATTACCATTTTTTTAATTTTTTTTATTTTTCGGTATTATCATATACAAATGTATACTAGCATAATAAATGTAACCTGTCATTATTCTATTCTCGATTTTAAAAAAATATTCATTTTTTGGGAATAACTTATGGTGTTGATTCAATGAATTAAAAAAAAGGGAAAGATAATATTAGTGAAACTTTAGTTATTCATAAACTTAGATTAGTTGAGGATGTGAAATCAATTGAATTAAAAAAAGATAATAATCATTAGCTCTCGTATTCTTTGATAACATATTTTCGTCAATGAAAGAATCTATTGAAGATGGTGTACCATTAATTGGATATACAACATGGGGACCAATTGATTTAGTATCAGCTGGAACAGGACAATATGCAAAACGTTATGGATTCATTTATGTAGATAGACATGATGATGGAACTGGAGATTTCTCTAGAAGTAAAAAGGATTCATTCTATTGGTATAAAAAAGTTTGTGAATCTAATGGAGAAGAAATTTAATATAATAAAAGGACGATGCTTTGGCACCGTCCAATTTTTTAATCATTATTTCTAATATAAGGATTATGATAGAAAGAATAGACAAGTTGAATTGTCATTACACACCAGATAACTGGTTCACAGAAGATAACAGCCATATATTGAAAACGTGGAATTAAGAAGATAACAAAGATAATCTTTCCAAAGAATTCAATCACACTTGAAATTAAAGGAAGAAGTTTTTGACCAATTCCTTGAAGTGCATAACGTGTTTGCATCAATATTCCAAGCACGGCATAGAAAGGTCCAACAATTGTAAGATAAAGTGTCCCATTATGTAAAACAACTTCTTTACTTGAACCAGATATTAATTTCACTAAAGAAGAACCAAATAATAAGATAATACAAGTTACAATAGCTGCACCAATAATGTCATAGATATAAGCATAACGAAGTGCTTTTTTAATTCTATTTTTTTGATTAGCCCCTTTATTTTGAGAAACAAAAGTTGAAATAGCAAGAGCCATCGCTGTAAAAGGCATATTAAAGAACATATAAAGTTTTCTTGCAGCAGTATGTCCAGCAATAATTAAATAACCTAAGTTATTAATACCATATTGTAAGATGACAGAACCAGCAGAAACAATACAACTCATAAATCCCATTGAAAACCCTTGTCCTAATAATTCTTTATAAAGATCTTTATCAACTTCAAAATGTTCTTTTTTAGGAAGTAACAAAGGTGTCTTTTTAAACATATAAACGATACACAAAATAACGGAAGTTCCTTGAGAAATAACAGTTGCGACTGCAGCTCCTTGAACTCCCATATTTAATTGAGTAATAAAAACTAAATCTAAAATAATATTTAAAACAGATGAAACAACTAAGAAAACGAGAGGCATAACACTATTACCAATGGCTCTCATTAATCCAGCACATAAGTTATAAGCAAACATAACAATAATAAATAAAACAATAAAGAAAATATAACTATAAGCTTCATCAATAATGTTTGTAGGTGTATTTAATAAATGAAGAAGTGGTTGTAAGAAAATTAAACCAATAAGTGTTAGTCCAATTGAAACAACGATTCCAATGACTAAAGAACTAGCAACTGATTTCTTCAATAATTTTTCATCTTTAGAGCCAAAACTTCTTGCAGTAACAATAGCAAGACCATTTCCAATCCCTAAAGCAAAACCTACAAGCAAGTCATAAATGGAAGTACATGATCCAATGGCTGCTAAAGAAGCGTCTCCTAAAAAGTTTCCAACAATCATGGTATCAACAGTATTATAAAGTTGTTGGAAGATATTTGATATAAATAGTGGTAATGCAAAGATGATGAGTGATTTAAAGATTGGTCCATGAATCAAATCAACATTTGCATTAAATGATTTACGTTTTGTCGAATCCATATTCTTCTCCTATTCTGTAATATTACGATTAAAAATTTCAACAAGAGTAAAGATGCCATTTTCATATTCATATTTTTGAATACAACAATTATAAAATCTTTCCGTTTTCTTTACTTTTGCATGTTCTTCCCATGCACGATAGAATTGGGCGCAAGCTGCACCGTGAGAAACTGCTAAAACAACTTGATGATCATTCTTACCCATGATTTCAGTTAACGTTTTATTCATACGTTCTCTAAGTTCAAGTTCACCTTCACCACCGAATTGTTTAAAGAAATCCCCATAAGGTAGTTTAGGATTTAAACATTCATCTTTTCCTTCAAAAGCACCAAAATTCCATTCTTTTAAACCTTTTAATCTTGTATAAGGCATATCTGTAATGATTTCTAAAGTATCCGATGCTCTTTCAGAAGTAGAAGCATAAGCGTGATCAAGAGTAATATTTGTAAAGTATTCTTTTGCCATTTGTGCTTGTTTAATTCCTAAAGGTGTAAGAGGTGCATCACACCAACCTTGTATTTTATGTTGTAGATTGAACAAAGTCTGTCCATGTCTCATTAAATAGAGTGTTTTTTTCATGATAAATCTCCCCCCAAGTTTACTTTAATCGATAATATTATAAAAGTACAATACCTAAATAGCAATCTTCTATAACTAAAAATAATAGTAAAAATAGGATTTAAAAAGTACCATAAAAAAATACCAAATATAAAATATTAATATGTAGTAAAAAAATAAGAAACAATAGATATAATATTGTAATCGCTTACAGTGGGTGGAGGTGATAGTATGAAAGTGCGAAAGGGAGGAAAAGAATATGAAAAGTAAAAAAATAATAGCAGCATCATTAGGCGCAGCGTTATCGTTATCGATGCTTTGTATGCCTGTTTATGCTACTAGTCCAACAGTTAGTTCTATTGTTGCAAACACACAAGTTGGAGATGGACAAAGAGAAGTATCTTCATTTGAAATTGAGGTAAGTGATGAAAGTATTATACAAAATTTAACAGCAGCAGATTTTGATATTATTAATAATTCAAGCACTGTTCCATTTGATGTAAATACAGGATCTTGGACAGAAGCTTATCAAGATGATGGGATTGAATTAAGTGTATCAGGAAATAAGTTAGAAATGAAAGTGAATCCATTTTGTTATGCTGGAATCTATAAAACAGATTGGTCATTTCAAAGATTGGATTGGGAAGTTAAATGTTTAACTAATGATGCATTATCTTTTAAGGCAAGTGATGTAACAACAATTAAAACTAAAGTCTTAGATGATACAGAAAGAAAGACATTTACTTATGCTGGATTAACACGTGAATATGCGTTGTATTTACCAAAAAATGCGGATGGATCAGTTAAGAAAAATGTACCACTTGTTGTATGGAATCATGGTGGTGGAGAATACAAGGGTAATTTAGAAGATACTCTTGTAGCGAATAAAGGATTAACTGGTTGGGTAGATGCTGGTTATGATGTTGCAGTATTACAAATGCAAGTTGGAAATGAAAACTATAGCTATGGTGCTGCAGAAAATGAAGATAAGAAAAAATTAATTGACCAAAACAATGCATTACAAGCACAATTGATTAAAAATCTAATTAATGATGGAAATGTGAATAAAAATCAAGTCTATGTTGCAGGTGCTTCTAGTGGAGGAGGAGCAACAATGAGATTTTTAATGCAATATCCTGAAATATTTGCTGGAGCTATAGCTTGTTGCTCAATGGATCCAATTGTTCCTGTACATAATCAAACATTTGCAGTATTAGGTAGAGAAAAAGATCCTTTTGATACAATTGTTTCGAATTTTGAAGAAGCATTCCAAGGAAATGTATATACTTGGGATGAAAGTACACAATCGATGGTTTCTAAAAAAATTGATACTCAAAAATTATTAGATATTCCAATTTATTATACGCATGCTGAAAATGATCCAACATGCAATGTAGATAGTTCAAAAGCTATGTACAAAGCTATGGAAAATATGGGAGATAAAAATAATAAATTATCTATATGGTCAGATGATGAAATGAAAGCTGTAGGGATCAGCAATGGTATGGGAGGTGCATTATTGCATTGGTCATGGGTAAAAGTTCTTAATGATAATACTGATGGTAGTCCAATGAATTGGTTGTTCAAACAATCTAAAGTGGAAACAGTGTCAAAATCAGAAGATAAAGTAGATGATAAAAAGGAATCAACAGTTAATAATAAAGTTGAACAAAGTGTTAAAACTGGAGATAATACAATGATTGGTTCATATGCTATTATCATGTTGTTAGCAGCAGGTGCCTATACAGCTACTAAAAAGGTAATTAGATAATAATTAAGTAAGGCGGAAAATGGTTTCAATTTTTCCGCTTTTTATATTATAATATTTTTGTTGTAGGAGGGTGTTTATTGTGAGCAAAACAAATTTAAAAATAGAATATATTTTAAAAGCATCTAATAATATAGAATTTGATAATATTGATACATATATATCTAGAAAAATATTTGAACACTATAATAAAATACCAACCTATACATTAGAAAACATTTTAACAATTTTAAATATATCAAAACTTAAATTTAAAACATATCTTAATCAACTGGGATATAAAAATTATACAGCGTTTAAAGATGAGGTTATTTTTGAAAGAATAGTAAGACTAAAACAAATCAGAGATAGATATGAAAGTTTTGAAAAAAATAAAATTATTCAAATTATGAGTCAATTAAGATATCATCTAATTAATATGGATGAAATAGATAAAATTTGTAAACAAATAAATGAACATGAAAGATTTATAGCTTATGGATCACCAACACTTTTAAATTTATTATTTGATTTTCAAGTAGATATGAAAATATTTGATAAAACGGTTTTGTTAAGTTCAGTAAATAATGAAAAAATTTTAGTACCAAAAAATAATGATCTTATTGGTCTCTTTACAGCAACAGGAAGATTATTAGGCTGTTGTGATGCAAAATTTCAAGAAGTTGTTTTAGATACAAAGAATACAAAGATACTTTTTAGTAAATCTCAAATAAATAGTGAATATATTGATTTCAGCTTTTCTATGGATACGGATAATGATTATTATGAAATGCATTATGTTTTTTTATTTCTATTTGATTTAATTAAAACGAGATACTATGAATTATATATAAAGGAATGAAAATATGATTATAGGAAAAATAATGATGATACAAAATAGTAGTTCAAAAGAGAGTGTGGAATATTTAATTAGTAAAAAAATAATGGAATTAAAAGGTAATATTAAGGATTATACATTAAATAGATTTATAGAAGAAGTGGGTGTGTCTAAGACTTCGATGGTCAGATATTTAAAAAATATTAATATTAATAAGTTTTCTTATTTTAAAAATGTTATGTACGAAGAATATATGCATGCGGAAGTAGATATGAAAAAGATGAAAAAGGTTATTAAAAATAATTTTCCTCATATACAAACACAAACTTTTAAAAAAATCATGGTATGTAAAAGAATTGTTATATTAGGCGATGGAAATAGGTTTGCATTGTTACTATGTCAAAAAGCGTTGACATATTTAGGATATCCTTGTGAGATACCGGTTTATCTTGGAAGTGAAGAAGAAATTATTGATCAGTTTCACTTGAAAGAAGATGATTTGGTTATTATTGTAAGTTTACATGAAACATATGATGATTTTTGTACAAATAGATCTGTTTTTTATCAAAATGCTAACTATTTAGATGTGAAAATAAAACCTAAAATTGGGTTTATAGGAGTTGCTCCTAAAGATAATCATCTTTATTTTAACTACAATATAAATCAAGAAAGCTTTGATAAAAGCATGAATGAGTTACAAGTATTCTTTTTAAATCTTGTACAATATATTCTTTATAAAAATGGAATATAAAAGGCGTAGCACAAACTACACCTTTTTAATTATTGAAACCAATAATCTAGATAATCATATTTAAAGACGCGGTAAACGAATTTACCCCCTGTCGTTTTAAATGTTTTTAATAAAGTTCCATCCTGACTGTATTCACTCCAAGACATTGCGATACCACTATCGATAATTATATTTCCATCTAATTCTTGAACACTACTTACATATCCTGAATAAGCAACAGGAATACTACTTACAAGTTCAACAGTACGATTATTTTCATCTACTAAATATTTATAGTAATAAGATGTTCCTTTTTTTAAGTTATAGTAAGTATTTGAATAATTTGAATCACTTTTCCAATCATAATCAGGACGTGTTGTACTTACAGCTAGGTTATTATTATAAAGATAGAGATAATATTGACCTTGAGGTAGGGAATTATCTTCTACATAAGTGACACTATGTTGACCAGCTTGCATTGAAAAATCATTTGTTTTATTTAAGAGTAAGGAATCATATCCACTTTCTTGCCAAAAGTTATCAGAACCAATCATGTAATCAATTGTTGGATTTGAATAGATATTATCTAATTTAATAATTGTGGATGTTTCTCTTGAACTAATAATTAAACTTGTTTTATCAATAAGAGCCAGTGAATTAATATGCATCCAATCAAGATCTTCTGCACTATCAGGTAATGAAGTTGTTGAATAATAATCAGGTAATAAATCAATAAGATCTACAAGTTCTGTTATGTTACCAGAATCTTTTTCAATCATAATAATTTTATCTTCACTTGTTTTTGCCTCTTTTTCACTTGCAAGAACAAGAATATTATTGTTGCTATCAAAGATGTAATCATGATGTAATTTATAATTACCTGTATCACAAATTTTAGAAACATAACCAGTTTGTTCCATACCAACTATTTTTGTACTAGAAATACTAAAGTACATGGTGTTGTTTTCAAAAAGAATACGGTGACTTCTATAAGAAACGATAGGAATTTCACTACGATGATGCCGTAATTATCATAAAGTCTCATATAAGCTTGTTCTTCACTATCTTCAGTAACATCGTTTCCAAGAACAGTATAAAGACCGTTAGATAAGGATGATGTATTTGAATCATCACATTCTACTGTAAGATATTGATCACCGCCTTGTAATGAAGGAGCATTATATGACCATGATAAGGTATCAACAACTTTACCTTGTTTATTTGTTAGAGTAACTGTAATTGTATTTGTTTGATTAGGAATTGCTCCAATTAAGAGATATTCATGTTCTGTTGTATAACTGCTTAATGTATTAGAATTCAAAGTTTGTGAAAAATCAGCGTAATTATTACAATGAATTGTGTAACTTGCTTATAATTCTTCTGTGGTTTTAAAATACATAT
This sequence comes from Faecalibacillus intestinalis, assembly GCF_003024685.1. Classification (GTDB taxonomy): domain Bacteria; phylum Bacillota_I; class Bacilli_A; order Erysipelotrichales; family Coprobacillaceae; genus Faecalibacillus; species Faecalibacillus intestinalis. The sequence goes on from NZ_PYLQ01000006.1 coordinate 130,070, forward strand.
AAACAGCTGTTGTATTTGTTCCATATGGATTCCTTATTAATAAAGGATGTTGAAAAGTATAATTATTTAATTTCTTTTGTTTATTAATTTGATTATGTATACGAGTTTGATATTTTTCACTATAAATAGTAGAAAGGGATGTACTTTTATTTTTTAATTTTAAGTAATTTATTGAATTATTATCATTACTTGAAGCTTCTATTTCTGTAGAGTTAGAAAACATGAGATAGAGTGAAGCTATAGAAATAGATAATATTAGTAAAATTAATTTTTTTAATTTATGCATAATCTTTACTTCCGCTTCCATTATGTATGTGAATTATGTGAAAAATGTAACTTTCATTTAAACAATTATAAAAAAGTAATGATTATAGAATGGAAAAATGGCTTATATAAATAATAATTTAAAAAAAACAAAAAAAGATAGAAAAAAAGCTTTACAAAAGGGAGAGGGGATGGTAATATAAATGGGCACTCGACGAGAGAGTCAAGTGAGAGGACATTGAAAACTGAACAGGAAAGAATAAAACACAACGTCAATTAAGTTAAAGAAATAAAAAAGAGCTAAACAGACCAAAGTTGTCTGAAAGAAATAAGACAATGGAGAGTTTGATCCTGGCTCAGGATGAACGCTGGCGGCGTGCCTAATACATGCAAGTCGAACGCTTCACTTCGGTGAAGAGTGGCGAACGGGTGAGTAATACATAAGTAACC
>NZ_PYLQ01000050.1 GCF_003024685.1 Faecalibacillus intestinalis
ATCCTTATGAACTTTGAAAACAATTTGATTATTGATATCGTTGAATCCAGAACTCATGATATCATGTCCGACTATCTATTTAAGATTGATTTGGAAGAAAGAAAAAAGGTCGAATACATATGCACTGATATGAGCTTTATATTCAAACCCTTACTAAAGACATATTTTCCAAATTCGACCTTGCTTGTTGACCATTTTCACGTTACCAGACTAATAAATGATCAACTCAATCATACTCGAAAAAGAATTATGCGTAAATATGCTAAAAATAAAAAATCCAGAGAATACAGATTATTGAAACATCGTTACAAGATACTGTTAAAATCCAAAAATAACATAGACAATGAAACGTTCAAGTATGATAAGATAATGGAATGTCATGTAACTGAAAACATGATACTTGAAACTTTACTAAGCTTTGATGGTGAACTTAGACAGGCCTATAATGCCAAAGAAGAATATTTGATATTCGATCAAGTTTCAAAAGAAGAAGTCAATAATTCTAATAAAAGAAAGGAACTCAATGCAGTAATTAAAAAATTCAAACATACACATGTGGAAGAAAGTATAAGTGTTGCGGTGACGCTTGAACATTGGAAAGAAGAAATACTCAACTCTTTTACATGGATAAATGACAGACGTATATCTAATGGACCATGTGAAGGTAAAAACAATTATGTAAAGAAGATCTTATCCAATGCAAATGGTATGTCCAATTTTCAACGTG
>NZ_PYLQ01000051.1 GCF_003024685.1 Faecalibacillus intestinalis
ATGGACAAAGTACTAGAAATCACATCAAATGATCATATTATTATGATTGATAAACTCTGTAAAAGAATATTAGGACATCCTGAAATCTTAGGAAGAATCATTAAAGGATTTATTAAAGAAGCTAAGGATGTATCTTTAGAAGAAATCATTGAACTTATTAAAGAAAAGAAGGATCAGGAAGGGAATTCTTATTTCCAACAGCTAAATAATGTCATCGATATTGCTCATCATGGAAGAGTGGAATTCGATTATTTCTGCTGTATCAATCTGCCACAAGATGATGGAACAATGAAAAGAATTTATCTAGATGTAGAAATACAAAATGTAGAGAATCCCGGCTATGCCCCACTAACAAGAGGAAATGATTATCTTTCAAGAATGATTACCAGTCAAAATGGAAAGGAATATGATTATAGAAACTATGATGGAATGAAAAAGGCCTATGTCATATGGATACTTCCACAAGCTGCTAAAAAGCGAGATGGACATGTCAATCGCATAAACTCTAAATTAGAAAATGTCAGTGGAAGTACTATTGAAAGGTTAGAAAGTTATGATAAAAGCGAACAGATTATGATATACTTAAATAAAGATCATGATATCAAAGATAAGTATGAAGATAGTGATTGGATCAAGACACCGTTAGTCATCTTTTTAAACAATACATATGATCTTTTGATAAAGAAAGAAGTTATGAAAGAATATGGATTTGAA
>NZ_PYLQ01000052.1 GCF_003024685.1 Faecalibacillus intestinalis
GGCGCTCTAAATAATCGAGTGCTTTAGCGAAATTCGCTCTAAATTATTAAGGGGGATATTGATGTGAAATCAGTATCCCCTCTAAAATATTCAGTGCTTTTTTAAGAGGAAAATTAGGATGATGTCTGGTCCTGGTGTTCCTCCTTTTATTTGTTTTCTATTTTTATTTTATTTTTTGTAGGTTCCTCTAGGATTTCCTATACGTTTTATTCTGTCTGTATGTTCATTCATTGTGTAAGTTTCATATTTATTTTGAGAATATAGGATTCTGTTTCTTGCACGTTGAAAATTGGACATACCATTTGCATTGGATAAGATCTTCTTTACATAATTGTTTTTACCTTCACATGGTCCATTAGATATACGTCTGTCATTTATCCATGTAAAAGAGTTGAGTATTTCTTCTTTCCAATGTTCAAGCGTCACCGCAACACTTATACTTTCTTCCACATGTGTATGTTTGAATTTTTTAATTACTGCATTGAGTTCCTTTCTTTTATTAGAATTATTGACTTCTTCTTTTGAAACTTGATCGAATATCAAATATTCTTCTTTGGCATTATAGGCCTGTCTAAGTTCACCATCAAAGCTTAGTAAAGTTTCAAGTATCATGTTTTCAGTTACATGACATTCCATTATCTTATCATACTTGAACGTTTCATTGTCTATGTTATTTTTGGTTTTTAACAGTATCTTGTAACGATGTT
>NZ_PYLQ01000053.1 GCF_003024685.1 Faecalibacillus intestinalis
CTTCCAAATCAATCTTAAATAGATAGTCGGACATGATATCATGAGTTCTGGATTCAACGATATCAATAATCAAATTGTTTTCAAAGTTCATAAGGATAGCAGGATATTTATATTTGGAGTTTCTAGAGAAATAAAATTCATCAATCAATAGAACTCTAGGAAGGCTATGTCTTTTAATTCTGACAAAAGTATCAAATATTTCCATGATTCTGGTAGAAGAAACACCAAACATTCTAGCAATGGAAGCATAAGTAGCATTATAAGGTTTTAACCTGTTTAGAATAGAAAAGATAGATGTTCTAGTAAAAGATCAATCCCCATAAGCAATAGGATTTACATCAGAAAAAGAAGCATTACAGTCAATGCATTTATACCTTTTAACATAAGTAATCATCTTTACAGGTTTATCATTAACAGGTACAGATACAAGAGATCTTTTCTTATTGCCTTTACTAATGAAATGAGTGCTGCCACATGTAGGACATGAAAATCTAGATGGCTTGAATCTAATATCGATTTCATAATTAGATTCTTTATGATCTACAGTAAATGTTTCAACAACATCATCCTTGATATCAAATAGTTTTAATAATTCGTTGTTCATAATAATAATTTA
>NZ_PYLQ01000007.1 GCF_003024685.1 Faecalibacillus intestinalis
ACTCCTTCATAAGAAACAGGCACTTTGATATAAACTTGATCATCAATTTCTTCAATAATACGATGGGCTTCTTTAACGATTTCATCACATTCCTTAGAAATCACTTGAATATGAAGACTTCTTTCTTTTCCAATGATTTTTCTTACTTCTTTCATATGTTGAAAGAAGTCTTTTGGACTTGTTTTCTTTACGATTGAAGGATTACTTGTTACTCCTACAATTGGCATATATTCTACTGCTTCTTTTATATCTTCTAAGTTTACTGTATCAATTATAAATTCCATTTTCTTTTCTCCTATTCTTTTATTAAGTTTTTTATTCCTGCTTGTAAAGCAACATCATAAAAATGTTGCATTTGTTGCTTGGTAAACGTTTGATATGATTCTAATCTGTATTTTAAATTCACAAGTTCATATTTTGCTGAAGCTAATGAATTATAGTTAAGCATTTCATATTTTACTTCTGGATTTATTTGAATTAAAAATTTTACGATTTGATGAATATTTTCATCCGTTGCACTCATTGTTGGAATCAGTGGTGTTCTAATGATCACTTTATCTTTATATTCACTTTGTAAAACATAACGAATATTTTCTTTAATAAGTTGTGGTGATACATTTGTACAGGCTTGATGTTTTTGCTCATCAAATATTTTTAAATCTATATAAACTAAATCTAAATAAGGCAATGCCTTTTTTATAAGTTCTAATGATGTATAAAATGATGTTTCAATAGCTGTATGAATTTTTTCTTTCTGACATCTTTTTAAAATTTCAATAAGAAATTCACCTTGCATAAAGGGTTCTCCACCGGAAAATGTAACACCTCCTCCATGTTGAAAGAAAACTTCATCCTCTTTAATTTTATTCATTAATTTATCTAAAGTATACTCTTGACTATCATATTGAATAGCACCACTAGGACATGTTTTAATAACTTGATCAAAGTCTTGATGATTTTGAAAATATGGCCGATCGTTTTGATAATTAATTTGTTCTTTGAATTGTTGACAACATCTACAATGAATACATTTATTTTTAAAATAGATGACTTGTCTTTGAGTGTTTAATCCTTCTGGATTTTGACACCATAGACAACGAAGTGGACACCCCTTAAAAAAAACTGTTGTTCTTAAACCACTGCCATCATGTATTGCAAATCTTTTAATATCAAAAACCAATGCTTTAGATATTTTCATAAGTTGTTCTTTCAATAATTTCATCTTGTAGCTTGCCAGCAAGTTCAACAAAGTATGCTGTATAACCAGCAACACGAATTGTCAACGATTGATGATTTTCAGGATGAACTTTAGCATCAAGCAAATCTTCTTTTCTAACAACATTAAATTGTATATGAGGTACTTTTAAATCCACAAAAGCACGTAAGAAATTTTCAAATTTCAAACAGCCTGTTTCTGTTTTAAAAAATTCTGGTAAGAATTTCATATTTAAAAGGCCACCATTCGTCGTACATGAATTATTAAGTTTTGAAACAGATTTTAAAACAGCTGTTGGGCCTTGTAGATCTCTACCATAGACAGGTGACATGCCTCCATCAGCAAGTGGTTTTAAAGCATTTCTACCATCTGGTGATGCTCCTACATTTTCACCCATTGGAACATGTGCAGAAACAGTATACATTCCTGTATGATAAGGGCCTCCTCGATAATTTGTATAACGTTTCATCTTTTCTCTAAAGTAACATGCCCATTGATTTCCAAGCTCATCGACCCACTTTACATCGTTTCCATATTTAGGCACTTTATTTAAAAGCATTGTTTGCATGATTTCATAGCCTTTAAAATCTTCTTGTAAAGCATTTAATAAATCATGTTGACTTATCATTTTATCATCATAAACAAGTTGTTTAATAGCTGCTAGAGAATCTGCAAGATTGGCTACTTGAATCATTTGAATACCTGATAGATTATATTTAGCTCCACCTTTAGTAACATCTAATCCTTTTTCTAAACAATCATCAATAACAGTAGATAGAAAAGCTGTTGGTAAATAATCTTGATGTGCTTTTTCTACAATCTTTTCTGTAGCCATCATTTTATCAATAAAATAATCAATTTGTTTTTGAAAAGCATTTTCTAAATCTTGATAAGTTTGATATGTTTCTAAACTTCCTAAATCTAATCCTATTTGTTGCTTTGTTAGTAAACATTTTCCATGATTCAAAGTAAGTTCTAATACTTTATTTAAATTAAACATGGCTGCATCAGACCATCCTAAATTGTTGCCATGTGTTGTCAGTTCAACACATCCAACAATAGCATAATTACGTGCATCTTTTTCTTCAATTCCTAAATCTTCAATCATTGGTTGAATAATAGCTTCATCATTGAAAAATTGTGGCATTCCACTACCAAGTGAAACAACTTTGATAGCAGCTTGCATTAATTCATGGCTAGAATTTTTATTAAGTCTTACAGATAAATTAGGTTGTGGTAATCCTAAATGCTCTTGTGCTTTTAAACAAAGTAAAGAAAGATCATTATATGTATCATTTCCCTTTTCATCCACGCCTCCTATCGCAATATTAAATCCTATTGGAAATCCAGCAAAATATTTAGCACTATTTTGATTTCTTAAATAAACAACTTGATTAAATTTCAACCACAAACATTCTAATATTTCTAAAGCTTCTTGTTTAGTAAGACTACCTTTTTCTATATCTCTTTGATAATAAGGATAAAGATATTGATCCATTCTCCCTGGTGAAAAAGAAGAAGCATTGGATTCCATATGTAATATCACAAATAAAAACCATAAAGATTGCACCGCCTCATGAAAAGTTTCTGGAGGTCTTTTAGAAAGATTCGTACAAATCTTTCCCACTTCTTTTAATGATTCGATTTTTTCCCTTTCAATCAAATCATGATATCTTTGCATAAAATGAACTGCTCCTTCTAATACAAGAATCGTACATTCATAAAATTCTTTTTGTTCATCTTTACAATTCTTTAATTTTTCTTTTGCTTTTTCCATTAAACCTTGAGGACCAAGTTTTAACCATAAAGCACTATCAGGACAAATATGACCTTGAGCATGATCCTTTTGATTAATTTTTACTACTTTACTTATTTCATTAATTTCTTTTCCATAAGTCCCTTTAATTGCATCTTCTAAAGATTTTCCTTTCCAATAAGGATAAATCTTTTCTCTAAATTCTTTAATATCTTCTTCTTTTACTAAAAACTGATCTTGTGGTCTTGTTGGTAACGTTTCAAATTCTTGATTGATCCACGAACAACCACTTTCAGGAAAAACCACCCCGTAACGTACACCCTTTGTACGATTTCCAACAATCAACTCTTCATCTTCAACAGAAATCTCTAATTTCTCTAATGCTGCTTTTAAAGAAAGAGCTCTTTTTTTAGGAATAGATAACTCTTCATTTTCTTGATAAACACGTGTAATGATTCGTGCTTGTTCAATAGAAGCATAACGTTTACTGCTCAACATCTTTTCTTTTAACTTAGAAATTCTTTTTGTTTGATATAAACAATTCATAACACGCCTCCTTTTATTGATTTTTATTATTACAAGGGTATTATAAGCTATAAAACAATAATATTCAATAATCGTTTTATTGTTTTTACATAAAAAAAGAAATCATTAAATGATTTCTAATCCATACTCCATTATTTTTTCTTTAAAAGGACTTCCTAACTCTTGTTCACCAATATATCCGGTAAATTCACTTAAATGCCCAAAAACATAATTCCCATCCAAATTGAACTTTTCATTTTCTGCCACAAGATAACATTTTTTACTTGCATCCATGACTTCTTTTTTTGTAAGTCCATCTTCTACATCATACGTTGTTACCTTATCATCATGAATATTCATGCCTACTGTTCCAATAAAAGCAAGATCAAAACGATAATTGTGAATTTGTTCAATTGTCAATGCACCAATAAAGCCATCTTTAGCACGATTAAAATGTCCTCCAATAAAAATAAGATTTACATGATGATCACCTTGTTTAAATAATTGCATAATATCAATCATATTAGTAACAATAGTGAGTGGTATATTTTTTTGATAAATACATTTAGCAAGTTCTAAATTCACGGTAGAAATTCCTAAAAATATCACTGTATTTTCTTCTATTAATTCAACTGCTTTTTTAGCAATAATTTTCTTTTGAGTTAAGCGCACACTCATACGTTCATCTACATGATAAGCATGAAGATTCTTTCTTACTTGCATAGCCCCGCCATGAATCCGTTTTAAAAGTCCTTCTTTTTCTAAAGCTGTTAAATCTTTACGAATACAATCCTCTGTGACTTCAAAATCAACAGCTAATTCTTTAACTTTTACTTTTCCATCAGTATTTAATCTTGCAAGTATTTGTTCATGTCTTTCTTGTTGAAGCATCTTTATCAACCTCTCTTTAAAGTCATTTTATCATATTCAAAATATCTTGAAAATGAATACCTCTTATCCTCAACTTGATAAAATACGTAAAAATACATTTTTTACTTGATAAAATATGTAAAATTACATATTTTATCAAGTTAGATACTTTTTCATAAAAAAATAAGGACTACAATGAGTCCTTAATGATTGGTAAAACAACCTTAAATGTTGTTCCTTTACCTAATTTACTTTCTAAATGAATTGTTCCTTTATAATATTGAACAATGTGTTTTACAATTGCAAGTCCAAGACCTGTACCACCTGTTTCCTTATCACGCCCTGCATCACATCTAAAGAAACGTTCAAAGACACGCCCTTGATCAATAAGTGAAATTCCACGACCTGTATCACTTACTTCAATAATGTAGTCTTGATCAACAAGATAAGAGTGAATATTTAAATTTCCTTTTTGTTTATTATATTTTACTGCATTATTAATCAGGTTATTCATTAATTGTTGGACATGTTGATGATTTGCGAGATATGTTTGTGGTGTTAAATCACATATAACTTTAATTTCTCTTTTTTCTATTTCTACTTTTAATGATTCTAAAATATCATCAACAATTGGTTGGAGATGAACAGGATGTTTAATGACCTCAATATCTTTGTTTTCAAGTCTTGAAATCATTAAAATATCACCTATCAATTGTGACATATGATCAACTTCTTTTTGTATTTTATCAAGAGATTGTTTTCTTACTTTAGGATCATCAATCATTCCTGCTTGTAATAATTCACTATAACCTCTAATGGATGTCATAGGTGTTTTAAGTTCATGAGAAACATTTGAGAAAAATTCTTGTCTCATTTTTGTAGCATTAACAGATTCAGTAACATTTACAAAGAGCAAAGTCACTCCATATTCTACTTTAGCAAGATGGCAATCATAGACTTCTTCATCTTTTTTTAGAGTAACGATTTTAGGTTCTACGCCGATATTTTCTAATTGATCTATAATTTGGTGATCGAAGATAAAATCTTGGATAGGTTGATTCACTTCCATTTTATCACTAAAAAGTTGTTTAGCTTTTTTATTGACCATAAGTATTTCATAATTTGTATCTAATAAAATGAACCCTTCATTCATTTTATCAAGAATACTATTTATTTTTAATCTTTCATTTTTCAAAGTTTTTAGCGTTTTTCTTATTGTATCTGCTTGTTCTTTAAGTTTTGTCGCAATAACATTAAATTCTTCATATTGATAATGATCAAAACTTAAATAACGATTATCATTAATTTTAGAAACCTCTTCACTAATTTCTTCTAATGGTTTAGTAAGTGTTCTAGAAAAACGATAAGAAAGAGCTAAAGCAACACATAATGATAAAGCAACACTAATAAATAATGGCTCTAAAAGTGGTCCTATATTATCAAAGATACCATTATAAGGAATCGCAATACGAACAACATAACCACGATGATAATAAGCCACATACATCATATTCTTTTTAACAGTTGAAGAATAACGTGTCGCATAACCAAACTGATCACTTAAAGCTTCTTTAAATTCACTACGTCCACTATGATTTTCTTGAATTCCCTCTTTATCACTATCCGCTAAAACATTTCCTTCTTTATCAATAATTGTTAAACGTGTATCTTTTGTATAAGCTAAATCATTAAGTTTCTCTACTTGATTATCTAAAGGTTTTTGATAATCAATTTGATTTTCTACAAGCTTTACCGTATAGTACATATCTTTTCTTGTTGTTTGCATCATTTGATCAGAAAGAATCACCATTGAAACACTTGAAGAAAATAATAACGTAATAATTAAAACTGTTGCAAAATATTTAAATAGAGCTTTATTCATCTTATTTCACTTCCTCAACATAGCGGTATCCTACACCTCTAATAGTTTTAATATACTTACTTCCATCATCATCCAATTTAGCTCTTAGAGCACGAATATGCACATCTAAAACTCTTGATTCACCAATAAAATCATACCCCCAAATATGATTTAAAATTTCATCTCTTTCTACGACACGTGTATGATTTTCTACCAAATATAAAAGTAGTTGGTACTCTTTATTGGTAAGTTCCATGACTTGTCCATTATGCATCACTGTTCTTGTTTGTTTATCAATTTTTAAAGTTTGACTTTCGATAATTGGCGCTGCTTTAGGAGCATGTCTTCTAAGCAAAGAACGTACTCTAGCTTGTAACTCTAAAACACCAAATGGTTTGGTCATATAATCATCACTACCACTATCTAAACCATTGACTTTATCAATTTCTCGGTCCTTCGCACTTAAAATCAAAATAGGTAATTCTTGATCAGTTTCACGTATCTTTTTGATAGCATCAATTCCTGAAATGCCAGGTAACATTAAATCAAAAACAGCTAGATCCACTTGATCATTTTCCATACTTTTTAAAGCATCTAAAGCATTAGAAAATTGTTTAACATTATACCCTGCACTTGTTAAAGCTAAATCTATAATTTCTCTAATATTTTCATCATCTTCTACTACATATATACATTCTTTCATTATTTCCACATCCTTTACATTATCTTAACATAGCAAAGGGGAGATTATGTTAAGTTTAGGTTAAAAGTTGATTAGAAATAAAAGAACTTATACCATGCTGTATAAGTCCTTTTTATTATTTATCAAAAATTCTTCTTAGATGTGCATAATCATCAAAGTAATCAATGTTGGTATCATCATTTATTTTATCAAAATTACTTTCTACGAATAAATCTAATTCAATATATGTTCCATATTCAATTAATTTTATTTCTAAATATGTTTTATCTGATTGCTCAAAGAAATTGGAGATAATAGTTATTATTTCTGTACAATTATTTACATCTTTAAAAAAGGAATCATTTCCTATATTGATCAATGATTTTACTTTGGCATTATATTTAGATTTTATGAGAAAAATATAATCATTTAACAAAGTATCAAATATATAATTATTCGTCATAATATTTATTTTATTATCTAATAAATCATAAAATTGTTCTATTTGATGTTTAGCATCATCATATTTTTTATCATCTATGTTATTTTCTATCAAAATTAATCCATATCTTAAACTATGTTGTATTTTTAAAATATTATCATGAAGATAATGTACTAAAGATTGATTTTTTTCTACATATTCTAATTCTTGATTCTTTAACATATATTCTGTTTTTTCATTATAAAGTCGTGTCATATGTAAAAACAAAATACAAACTACAAAAAATAAAACTGTTAACAAAAGTAAAACTAAATAGATATCATCTATAATTAGATGCATATGACCTATATCATTCAACAGAATAAAATATATTCCAAAAATCAACATCATAGTAATTGTTAATAAATATTTATTTTTTTCAATAATTGTATTTTTTATTTTAGATTTGAAATAATTTAATACCACAATAAGTGCAAAGAAAAGAATTCTTGCTAAAAAAATGATAGGTATTCTATACAACTTTATAATATTTTCTATATTATAATTTGTTATTACTTTAAAGAAAAATAAAACTATAGTTGAAGTAAAAACAGATATCCATTGAGAAAATATACAAGGAATAAAATTATAAAATTTAATTTCTTTTTTCATAACAGAAACAATTATAAAGTTAATAATTGTTATTGCATATGCCATTTCATTGCCAAACAAATCATAAGTTTGCATAAATTCCATAACTAAGAAACTAATTACTGATGAAATCAAACAATATCTATTTTTTTGTTCAACATCACAAAAAATACAAATTAATAAAGCTACCAATAACACTTCTAAATAATCTAAAAATAAATACATCATTTTAATAAATACTCCTTATACGATGCAAGTACATCTTGTTGATACTTCTTTCCAATCTTTAAAGTAACTCCATTTCTCAATAATAACTCTTCTTTATAAATTTCTTTGACCCAAAATAAATTAACTGCATATGATTTATGAATTCTAACAATATTAGTAGAATTTATAAGAGACATCATTTTATTAAAAGTGCTCGAATATTTATAAGAATTAGAGGATGTATGAATCGTAATTTCATGTAAAAACGATTCTAAATAAATGATATCTGATAATTGAATAGCTGTTTTTTTACCATTAAAATCAAAAGTAATAATTTTATGATTCTTATTAATATATTTTTTTATTAAATTACATGCAATTTTCATGTCTCTATCAAAATTATCTTTCCTAATAAAGTAAAATGGTTGTACAATTAATGAATCAAAAATCATATCATTCATTGCTGAAACAAATATAATGATTGCATTAGAATTATTTTCTCTAATTTCTTCAGCAATTTTTATGCCATTTTTTTCTTTTAAATCAATATCTAAAAAGAAAATATCCCCTTTTTCAAAATACTGAGCTTCAAAATTACTCGTTATACATTCTATCGAATAATCAAGAAAGATATCTTTAAAATTATCATAAACAATATCTTTTATCTTTTTTACAAAAACTTGATCATCATCTACTATCTTTATTAACATTCATATTTCACTTCTTTCTAAATAAAGTTACGAAAACAAGTATACCATATTATTATTTTTTATACTTATCTTTAATTTCTTTAACATAATGTATTTGATCATTGAATTCTACCATCTCATTAATACAATCATTCAATTCATTTTCTTTTTCTAAATGTTCTAAACAAATAATTCTATAATATAGCCTCATAACATATCCTATGTCTTTTTGTTGACTTGTAACCTTCTTTGATAATTCAAGAGCTTCTTCATATTCTTCATTTAAAATGAGATACATAATTTTAAAAAGTGGGTTTTTAACTTTATTATCCAATTGAGGATCATATAATTTTAAATATTCATCCTTTTTATTCAAATTATAATAATACTGTAATTTTATAGTATACCAATGTTTATTTTGCTTTTCATCAAAAATTCTTTTACTATTTTGTTCTACAAAGTTTTGATATTCTTCTTTATAATTAGAGATTTCTAAAAGAAAAATATATATTGTTATTAAACTGTCATTAATAGACTTATTATGAATTTTATCGATTGCTTCTTTTACTGTAGATAAATTCTTTTCAATATACTTATTTGACAACAATAATTTTGGAATATTCAATATATAAATATGCACTACAATACCAAACAAAACGATTAAAATCAAAGAATAGATTAATACCCTTTCTAAATGATTAATATTCATAATAACAATCAAAAAAGCCAATAAATAATAAACTAGTATAATGAATCGATAACTTAAAACTATCTTATTCTTCATAGTTTTTACCTACTTAGAAAGATATAAATCTAAAGATGTTTTTGTATGTTCAACAACATAACCACTGCCACCTCTATCTTTAACATCTTCAACCATTGTTGTTATTAAAAGAGGTTGTTTACTATCTGTCGTCATTACTGTAAACCAACCAAGTTCTGTTCCTGTGGTATCACTTTGGCTTTGTTTGATTTCTGCTGTTCCTGTTTTTCCAGCAAGAGCGATACTATCATGATAGATGGCATGCCCTGTTCCTTTTTCGTCTGCAATAACATTAATTAAATCTTCTTTTATTGTTTGTGATGTTTCTTTAGAAAAGACATTTTTAATCCATGTTCTTGTTTTTCCTTGAACGATATGGGGTTGATAGATTGAACCATTATTTACAAAAGCACTATAAATACTTGCAAGTTGTAGGGGATTCATCAAAATTTGTCCTTGCCCATAACCACTATCTGCAATTAATTGATCACTTACTTTTTGATTTTTGTTTATATATTGACTTCTATTCAAAGATAGTTCAAAAGGAATCTTTTTACCAATCTTTAAATTTTTGTAATATTTAAATAAATTATCTTTTCCAATATTTAACGCATTTCTTGCAAAATAAACATTATCTGAATATGTGATCGCATTCTTTAAATTATTAGGTGAAGGAGCATGTAATGTTGTTACATAATAGCTTCCCCAGCTTGAATCTTTTTGCCATTTATCTTTAGCCCCTAAATCTTTATCTGGATCAATTGTCTTTGTTTCTAAACCAATAGCTGCTGTGATTGGTTTCATAGTTGATCCAGGGGTATAAGTTTGTTTATAACGACTCATTAATGGTTGATTACTATCATTATTTAAAGCGTTCCATTTATCCGTTGAAAGTCCTAAGACAAAATCATTATTTGAATAAGATGGCATTGAAACAAGCGCTAAAACTTCTCCTGTTTGTGGATTTAAAGCAACAGAAGCACTTTTATCATTTTGATATTCATTATAAAGACTTTGTTGTAAATCAATATCGATTGTTAAACGAATATCTTTTCCATCTTTAGCTTCTTTTTGGGCAACTGTTTTAATGATATTGTTATTTTCATCAACAATGACAATTTTTCCACCTACTTCTCCACGTAACTGCTTTTCATAAGTGGCTTCAATCCCACTTCTTCCAATTACTGAACTACTTGTGTATCCTTCACTTTTATGTTTTTTTAAATCTTCTGAATTAACATTTTGGACATATCCAATGATGTGAGATGTTATTTTATCATAAGGATAAACACGCATAGAAATCGTATTGATTTTAACACCTTTAATATTTAAAATTCCTTGTTGAATCAATTGATTTTTTACTTGTTCTGATACATTTTTAATAGGTACAAAAGAATCATCTTTGATCCAAGATGCACTCATTTTCTTTTGAATGGCTTCAACATCCGTTTCTAAATACTTAGCTATTTGTGCATAATCATTTTCACCATTTAATTTTCCTCTTACAAGACCAAATGAATAAGCATTTCCTTGTTTAGCTAAATATTTTCCATTTCTATCTAAAATATACCCTCTATAAGGTTGTGTCGTAATCACTTTTACTTTGTTCTTATCAGAAAATTCATCAAAAATAAGTTGCTTATTAAATTTAATTTGTTCATTTTTAATTTCAATCTTATTTTTATATTTAACTTTTCCAGCTACAGTATCCATCGATATTTGATATTGAACCATATTATCGTTTTCATCTATTACTTTTACCTGTATATTACTTGGATTTATTACATCATAGATTTCTTTATGCTTTTCAATAAAATATTTTTGTGTAGGAGTATAGACTGTCTTTTGATCTAGCATTTGATACATTTGTTTATAATCTTTCTTTTTTAAAAGTTCAAAATATTCTGTAACAACTTGTTCATTACTTTTTCCATGATTAAAAACAAAAAATACCACTGTCATAAGCAGTACACAAACTATTGACCCAATTATAATATTTCTTTTCTTGTTCATATGGTAATCCTCCCTAATTAATACAATTATATATGATGATTAGCATTAATGATATATTTATTGCACAAGATGTTCTTTATTTGCATAAAAACCTTTTTTTAAACTGTCATTTTGTGATATTGACTTAGAAATTATCATAAATTATAATATAAATGAAAAAAGGAATAGTTATAAACGACTAGCCTTGGATTTTCTTGAGAAAAATAACTACCTCAATGTTCGCCAAAACCGTGTAAGGTAGCTTTTTTTTGTATTATTTTCGTTATATATAGAAGTATTTATAGCAAACTATAATTTTTTCATGACGATAAATGTATAACTGATACAAAATATGAATTTAGATTTCAAATTTTTCTTAATAATTTAAGAAAAACAAGTAAAAATCAAAGAAAACCACTCAAAATATTAAATTTCTTTACATCTTTTCTTACCTAATTATTATTAATTTTATTCGTAAGTTAAGTGCAATTTTATTTTTGAATTACTTTTCAAACTTTCTCCTTCCATCAATGTATAAACATTTTTATCTTTTAACCTTTTTTCTGAAATAAAATAACATTTATAATTAGAAAAATCCTCATTTTCTAATAAATTAATTTTAGATATTGTTTTTGGTTTTGAGGTATTTATATTGCTAGAACAATCAAGATAAATACATGTATCTTCATCGATTAATTTCAAAGTTATTTTCCCTTCATCAGCACTATAACCTTTAAATATATTTTTTATATCAAAATGGTTATTGATTTCGTAACTGCCTAAAACATCTTGAATAATTTCACCATCTTTTTCATATTGGAAATAAAATGTTATATTATTGACATTTTTTGATAAATAATGATATTTTGCATAATAAGTTGAAGATACATCATCTTGTTTTAAAGATAAAACAGCATCTTTTTCTAAAAACATATAATGAACAATACTTATACCAAAGGCAACGATAAAAAGAACAAAAATATAAAATAGCTTCTCATTCTTTTTAGCTATATGTCTACGAATTTGACCTAGCATAATAATACCTCCTTATATTTTTATTATATAGAAATCAATCATCCTTTTAAATCAAATAAAGAAAAAACCTCTCTAAAAGAGGTCTAAATTAATCGAGTATTGTTAAGTTTTCCTGTTTGGTTGAACTCAATCCATTCACAGATATTAACAACATGATCACCAATTCTTTCAAAATACTTTGCAATCATTAAGAAATTGATTGTTAAATCACCTTTATCATTTGATTCTTTAATCATTTGAATAATATCTTCTTTAACTTGATCAAACAATTCATCCATTTTAATATCCATCTTCTTTACTTCTAAAGCATGTTTTAAATCATGTTGATGGAAAGCATCTAAAGCTTCTTTAACCATTTTAGTTGCAATTTTTGCCATATCTTGAATATGTCCAATCATTAAGAAACTATCCATTTCTTTCATTTCTAAAATCAATTCAGCAATATCTGCACTTTGATCCCCAATTCTTTCTAAATCAGTAACTACTTTTAAAGCAGTAGAAACATCTCTTAAATCAGAAGCAACGGGTTGTTGTTTTAAAATCAAAGATAAACATTTTGCTTCAATCGATCTTTCCACATCATTAATTTGTTTATCCCCATGAATAATATCTCGAGCAAGTTCATAATCTTGTTCCCTAAATGCTGTAACACAGTTTTCAATAGCTAAAACAACAAGATGACACATTCTATCTAAATCAACATGCATCTTATTAAGCTCTTGATCAAATTGACTTCTTGGCATCTTTCTTTCCTCCTATCCAAATCTACCAGTAATATAATCTTCAGTTCTTTTATCTTTTGGCATACCAAAGACATCTTTTGTTGGTCCATATTCTACCATTTCTCCAACTAAGAAGAAGGCAGTATAATCAGCAATACGACTTGCTTGTTGCATATTGTGAGTAACGATAGCAATTGTATATTGATCTTTTAATTGTAATAAAAGTTCTTCGATTTTAAGTGTTGAAATTGGATCTAAGGCACTTGTTGGTTCATCTAATAAGATAACTTCTGGTTGCACCGCTAAAGCACGGGCAATACATAATCTTTGTTGTTGTCCACCAGATAAACCTAAGGCGCTTGAATGTAAACGATCTGACACTTCATCATAAAGTGCTGCTGCTTTTAAACTATCTTCAACGATTTTATCAAGTTGTTTTTTATTTTTAATACCATGAATACGTGGTCCATAAGCCACATTATCATAAATTGACATAGGGAATGGATTTGGTTGTTGGAAAACCATCCCAACTTTTTTTCTAAGTAATGTTGTATCAACACGGCTATCATAAATATCTTCACCATCTAAGATAACATCCCCTTCAATTTTAACGTTATCAACATAATCATTCATACGATTTAGTGTTTTTAAAAATGTTGATTTACCACACCCTGAAGGGCCAATAAACGCAGTAATTTTATTTTCTTTAATATCTAAACTGACATCTTTTAAAGCATGTTTTTGTCCATAATACAAATTCAGATGTCTTGCTTCTATTTTATTTTCCATCTTAATTATCCCCTTTATTTACATCAAATCTGCGACTGATCCATTTAGCTAACATATTTAAACCTAAAACAATAACTACTAAAACAAGAGCAATCACAAATGAAACTTCATAATTTCCTTTAGCCATTTCTAAATATAATTGAATAGTAAGTGTACCCCCACTACTTAATAAATGACCAAAAATATTTGTTGGTAAAATAGCAACTGATCCTGCTGTAAATAATAAAGCAGCTGATTCAGCAACGATACGTCCCATTGCAAGAATAACTCCTGTTAAAATACCAGGAATGGCACTTGGTAAAAGTACTGTACGAATCATATACCATTTTGTTGCTCCAATTCCTAAAGCAGCTTCACGATAGCTTTTAGGAACACATTCTAATGCTGTTTGAGTATTTCTTGAAATGATTGGTAAAATCATAATGGCAAGTGTAAGTGACCCTGTTAAAATAGAGAAATTCAAATGACAAAATGATCCAAAGAACAACATCCCAAATAATCCATAAATAATTGATGGAATACCTGCTAAAACTTCCGTTGTAAATGAAATGATACTAACGAATTTTTTATTTTTTGTATATTCATTTAAATAGATTGCTCCACCAATTCCTATTGGACAAGCAATTAAAAGTGTCACAATAACGATATAAAGTGTATTAACGATATTTGGTAAAATACCTACAGTATCATTAATAATACTTGTTGTATTTACTAAATAAGAAAAATCAAAGGCCGGTATTCCTCGATAGAGAATATAACCAATAATAACTAATAAGATAAAAATTGAAAGAAATGAACTTAATTGAATAAGTGCATAGAGAATTTGATCACTAACACGTTTCTTTTTTTCTAATATTGTATTATTCATCTAAGTCACCTCTTTTTAAAACATATGTTAAGACTAAGTTAATAACCATGATAAAGATAAACAGTACAAGTCCAATTGTAAATAGTACTTGACGATGTGTACCACTGGCATATCCCATTTCTGAAACGATGGCTGTTGTTAAAAAACGTACCGAATTAAATGGAAGTGGAAGAGATACTGCATTTCCGGCTACTAACAAAATAGCCATTGCTTCTCCAATAGCACGTCCTACGCCAAGTACTATCGCTGACATAATACCTGATTTAGCACTTGGTACAACAACTTTAAAAATTGTTTGCATTTTACTTGCCCCTAAAGCAAGTGAGCTTTTACGATAATCATCAGGTACAGCTTTTAAGGCTGTTTCTGAAATATTGATAAGCGTAGGTAAAATCATGATTGCTAGTACGATAATGGCTGATAAAAGATTTGCCCCACCTGTAAATTGATGTGTTTTAGATCCATGGTAGATCATTAATTCTAATTTATACATCATTGGATTGACAATCAAAATACCTAATAATCCATAAACAACAGACGGAATCCCTGCAAGTAATTCAATTGCTGATTTTAATATTTTTCTAAGTCTTGCTGGAGCAATTTCAGCAAGGTTGATTGCTGTAAATAAACCAATAGGTACTCCAATACAAATTGCTAGAAAAACCCCTACAATAGAAGTTAAAATAACATAAGCAATCCCATATTGAGGATGAGCTGCTGTTGGCGCCCATGTTGTAGAAAACAAAATACCTGTAATTCCTTCTTTAAAAATGGCAGGTGTCCCTGAAATAATCATATATCCTGTAATAGTAACAACTGCTAAAACAGAGATAATAGCACAGCCACGAAAGATCATCGCGGCTGTTTTTTCTACTAGGGATTTTGCTTTCTTATGGCTAATAATTGATAACTTTTTTTCCATAATACTTCCCTCTTTATTTTTATTTATTTGGTGTTACTAATCCAACTTTTTTAATGATTTTTTGTCCATCATCACTATTGATGAAATCAAATACTGCTTGAACTTGTTTAGATTGTTCACTAATTTTTCCATTTGTAGCCATTACGAATGGTCTTTGTAAAGCATAGCTTCCATCTTTTACAGTTTTTTCACTTGGTTCAACACCATCTAATTGAAGAGGAGAAACTGTATCATCCAATACATCTAATGAAACATAACCGATTGATCCAGAAGTTTTAGCAACTTTAGCAAGAACAGCACCAGTTTCATTTAATTCTTGAGCATATTGACATTGATCTTCAATTCCTAATAATTCTTCAAATGCTCCACGAGTTCCTGAACCAGCTTCACGTCCGATAACAACGATTGCTTCATCTTGTCCACCTAAATCTTTCCAGTTAGTAATTTGTCCTGTATAGATTTTTGCTAATTGATCTTTTGTTAAGTTTGTTACTTTATTAGATTTGTTTGTAATTGTTGCGATACCATCGATAGCAACAATATTTTCTTCTAATCCTTTTGCTTTTTCTTCATCTGTTAAAGCACGAGAAGAATCTCCGATATCTGTTGTTTTTGAAGCAACTGCTTCTAGACCTGCACCAGATCCTGTAAATTGTGCTTCTAATTGTAAGTTTGGATATTTTTCTTTAATTCCTTCTGATAAGGCATTAACGAATTTTTCCATTGAAGTTGATCCGTTTAAACTTACCTTTCCACTAATGTCATCTGATGTACTATTTGATCCTCCGCCACATCCGGCTAAACCAAGACACATCATGAAAACCATTAAAACACTTAATACTTTCTTTTTCATTTTTTATTTACCTTCCTTTGTTTTCTCTTAAGATATTATTTATTTTTGTTTCCTTTTCTTAAGACACTCATATCATAGTGTTTTTCAACACTTTCAAAAATCAAAAGAACGTATGGTTTATGTTAAGTTTATGTAAAATGAAAAAAGTCCATGTTTATAAACACGAACTCATTTTTATAACGTTTATCCTTAGTAACTCCTTTTTCTACAAACACATTTGAAAGTTCTCTTGTACAACGATAATCTCTCGTATGTATTCTTTTAAAAGTTCCATTAAATAAATCATCATTAATATAAACCAGCTTTTGTCTTTTTTTGTCATTGGAACATAGATTACTATGTATTCGATTCAAAAAAACATCTTCTTGCTTGTTTTGTTTTTTTATATTCAACTAAACGTTGTGCAAAAAATTTCAAATGGGTAATAAAGCGATAGTAATAAGCACTTTCTTCATTAAATTCTATCTTGAAGCGATAACGCACAATATTTTCAATTTCTTGCATGATTTTCGTAATTTCATACATGTCATGAACATCTTCATCTAATTGTCCATTGACAATATGTAACGCAATAAATCCTGCTTCATCATTTGGTAAAAGCACACCTGTTTTCTTTTCGATAATTACAAGAGCCTTTTTCACTATTAGATATTCTTCTTTATAAAATTTTTGAATATCCCATAATAAAGCATTCTTCACTAAAATATCGTCTTTTGCTCTAACAACTGCTGTATAAATGTGATTGACCATAGAAATATAGATATTATCATTTAAAGCTTTGCCTAAACTTAGTCTCGCTTCATCCATAATTTCTTCACCGATTTCTAAATATTCTAAAGGAATATCCACAACAAGTTCTTTAAATCGACTTAAAACTTCTTGGTTATGTAAATAAAAATCTTTATCAATTGTTTCTGGTTCTATCGTATCCCCTATTTTCTTTTTAAAACAGATTTCTCGTCCCATCACAATCTTTTCTTCATTATTTTCAAGAACAACAGCTACATTATTGTTAAAAACTTTGCTTATTTCCATAATCACCCCTCCAAAATAAAAACCTATTTATTGCGCACTTAAAAAGGGTGGCAATAAATAGGTTTAGCTTATACTTAAATAATCACTATCCTATAAACTACTCGAACATATTATCACAAATTTAAAATGGATGTAGTCTTTTTATTAGCGTTTTAAGCCACAAATCATTTCTACAGTTGCTGGATCATAGTGAGAAAAGAAAGAACTTGTATCTTTATTAAGTGAAGCAATTGTTTGCATATCTTCTTCACTTAATTCAAAATCAAAAATATTTAAGTTTTCTTGCATTCTTTCTTTTCTAACTGTTTTAGCTAAAGATACAATTTCTCTTTGTACAAGCCATCTTAAAATAACTTGTCCGACTGATTTATTATATTTATTACCAATTTCTACAAGTGTTTCATTTGTGAAAATACCATTTTTACCTTCCGCAAAGGGAGCCCATGCTTCTAATTGAACACCATATTTTGCATTGTAATTTAATGCTACATCTTGTTGATGGAAAGGATTGACTTCTACTTGGTTAACAGCTGGTACAACTTCTGTATCTAAAGCTAAGTCTACTAAACGATCTGGATAGAAGTTAGAAACACCAATAGCTTTAATTTTTCCTTCTTTATATAAATCAATTAAAGCACGATAAGCTCCATGATAATCTTTAAATGGTTGATGTAATAAAACTAAATCTAAATAATCTAATTGCATTTTCTTTAATGATTCTTCAACAGAAGCTTTTGCCTTTTCATACCCATAATTAGAAATCCATACTTTTGTCGTAATAAATAATTCTTCACGAGGGACATTTGTTTCTTGAATTGCTTTACCTACAGCTTCTTCATTTCCATAAGATTGTGCAGTATCAATTAAACGATATCCTGCATCAATCGCATCTAAAACAACTCTTTTACATTCTTCTTCATCTTTCACTTGGAAAACACCAAAACCAACAACTGGCATTTTCACTCCATTATTTAATGTTTTGTATTCCATAATTATTCTCCATCTTCAAAATTACATTTTGTTGTCGCCATTTTGTGCAATGATTCTTTAGTTACTTTATAAAATGGTGTATGTTTATTCACTTTTTCAATTTCTTTCATTTCTTCTTCTGTTAGTTTAAAATCAAAGATTTGAACATTCGCTTCAATATGATCTAATGATTTGCTTCCTGGAACAAGACCAAATCCCATTTGGAGATGCCATCTTAAAATGATTTGTACAGTTGATTTATGATATTTTTTTGCAAGTTCTACAAAAACTGGTTCTTTTAACATATCACTATTTCCATGTCCTAGAGGATACCATGATTGAAGTTGTATATGATTTTTCTTACAAAAATCATAAACATGTTCTGCTGGATAATAAGGATGACATTCTACTTGCATGATCATTGGTGGAATTTCACATTGATCTAAAATTTCTTGAATTTGTTCAATTTGGAAATTAGAAAGTCCAATCACTTTGATTTTGCCTGCTTTATACGCTTTTTCTAGCATTTTATAAGCATAAATATAGTTATTAACAGGATGATGTAAAATCATCACATCAACATAATCAACACCTAATCTTTTTAAAGTGTCATCAATTGCTTGATCGTTTTCATAAAGTGTTGGTCCTAATTTTGTTTCTAAAAAATAATATTCTCTTTTTAATCCTGATAATTTTAAACCTTTACCTACTTCAACTTCATTTTCATAACGATTGGCAGTATCAATAAGTTGATAGCCATGGTTTAAGGCAAAAGCTACATTGTCTTCAATTTGTTTACCAAATTGTTGAATGGTACCAAATCCAAGTTGAGGGATTTGGTATCCATTATTTAAAGTAATGAAATTAGTCATGAATTTTTAATCCCATTAAACGTGTTTCGTTGGCAGGATCTTCAGGATTATGAGATGGTTTATTTGTATCTAAGGCTTGCATGTTTTTCATTTCTTCATCTGTTAATTCAAAGTCAAAGATATCAATGTTTCCTTTCATTCTTTCTTCATTTGTAGATTTAGGTAAAGAAATAACTCCTTCTTGATAAATCCATCTTAAAATAATTTGACCTGCATTTTTATTATATTTTTTAGCAAGCTCTACAATTGTTTCATTTTCTAATAATTCTTTATTTCCATGTCCTAATGGATGCCAAGCTTCTAAACGAATATTATTTTCAGCCATCACTTTTCTTAATTCTTTTTGTTGAACAAATGGATTAAATTCTACTTGATTTACAGCTGGCATAACAGTCATACCATTTTTAAATTTATTCCATAAATTAACGGTAATATTAGAAATACCAATAGATTTAATCTTACCTTCTTGATAAGCTTCTTCTAAAGCTTTCCAAGCTCCTAAATAATCACCATATGGTTGATGTAATAAATAAAGATCAATATAATCTACTCCTAATAATTTTAAAGAAGTTTCAATACCTTTTTTCGCATTTTCATAACCATAATCTTGTAACCATAATTTAGAAGTAATAAAGATTTCTTTACGATCAATCCCACTATCTTTAATCGCTTTTCCTACATCACTTTCATTCATATATCCTGCAGCTGTATCAATATGACGATAACCTGCTTTTAAAGCAGCTAAAGTTGCATCATAAGTAGGTCCATCATTAGGAATCATAAAGACTCCAAATCCTACTGCTGGAATTGTTTGTTTGTTATTAAGTTCAAATATTTTCATTGTCATTCCTCCTTGTTTTCATTTATATTTTAGTTTTACTTTACTAAAAAGTACAATATGAATAATGCATATTAGTATAACTTTCAGTTATACTATTTTATTTAAACTTAAATTCTCCATATAATAAGTTATGATCAGAAAAAGAAGTAATCTTTACATCTTGATTAACCTTTGAAAAATGAGATGAATAATAAATATCATCAAGTGAAGCAAAATCTCTAAAAGTCATATATTCTTTATTTTGATTAATACTTTCTATTCCTTCTATTTTAAAATCTTCACCATTTCATCTAAAGCAACTCTTGTATTTCCTTGAGGACGAGGACTACCATTAATAATAAGTACTTTCATCTTATTTCTTTTTCCATTTCTTTACTATTATTTTAATCATTATTTATCCTATTGTACATGACTAAAAACAAATATCACTATAACCAAAAGTTATACTGTGTTATAATACGGAAAAGGAGAAGTGATACAATGATTGAATTCAACCAATTGAAACATCTTGTTGCTATAGCAAAAAATAAAA
The DNA here is from genome assembly GCF_003024685.1 of Faecalibacillus intestinalis. Lineage (GTDB taxonomy): Bacteria > Bacillota_I > Bacilli_A > Erysipelotrichales > Coprobacillaceae > Faecalibacillus > Faecalibacillus intestinalis. The sequence continues at coordinate 21,072 of NZ_PYLQ01000007.1, forward strand.
CAATTTCTAAAGCAGCTGAAGAACTTCTTATTTCCCAACCTGGTCTTACAAGATCTATGCAACGGTTAGAAGAAGATTTAGGTTTATCGTTATTTAATCGTAAGAAAAATAAAATAGAATTAAATGATAATGGTTTACTAGCTGTTGAATTTGCGAAAAAGTTACTTGATGGTAGAGAAGAAATGATCAAAGAACTGACAAAACATAATCAAAATTATTTATCTTTTGCTAGCTGTGCACCTGCTCCTTTATGGGGAATTGAATATACTTTTCAAACAAATACAAATTCACAATTTGAAAGTTATCTTATTCAAGATGAGCAAACACTCATTGATGGTTTAGAAAATGGAGACTATTCATTAATTGTATTAACACATCCTTTAGATAATAAAAACTATATTTGCCAAGAATTCTTAAATGAATCACTTTACTTATCTGTGCCTCCGGCACATCCTTTAGCACCATTTAAAGAAATTTCATTTTCTGATTTAGATGGACAAAGTGTTCTTTTATTATCACATATTGGATTTTGGAATGAAGTATGTAAACAAATGATTCCTAAATCTCATTTGTTATTTCAAGATGATCCCTTTGTCTTTAATGAACTTACAAAGATGTCTGCTTTGCCTAATTTTAAAAGTAATATTACAATACAAAGAGACAATGAAGAAGATAATCGTATTTTAATACCAATCACAGATAAAGAGGCTCATGTTAACTACTATGCTATTTATCCAAAAGACAAAAAACAATTCTATCAACCACTTCTTAAACAAATAAAAGATCTTGATTGGAAAAAAACAAAAGATTTACCTAAAGTATTCAATAATCAATAATAAAATATTTTCTATCTAAAAAGCTGTTACATTTGTAGCAGCTTTTTAAAATTCAACAATTTCATTAAACATAAATATCATACAATCTATCTTTTTATCAGTATGAAAATGTCCACAATACCATTTCTTATAATCTAATCTTAATTCCAATTTATCTAAAAAAAATTCTGTACTATAATCTACTTTTAAAGGATTAATACTTTTCATAAACACTTCTCGCGGAAGATATTTATAAGGACAAGTATGAGAAAGTACAACATCTATTTGTGGATTCTTTTCTACATACATTAAAAGTTTATCTTTTATTTCTTCACTAGGTTGTTCACTTGAATACCAATTATATCCCATTTGTAGACGATAGTTTTTATCAACACTATAAGCTCCACCAATAACTAAAACACTTTGTTCATTAAATTGATACACTTCGCCATCTTTCGCAAATAATATATGAGGATATTCTTCTTCATAATATACAAGACCACCATGAAATATTTTTGTTTTATAGCCTTCTATATTTTCAGGACGTTCTTCATGATTACCATGAATACAAAAGAAAGTCATAGGATATTGTAAAAGACTATTTTTTAAATAAATATCTTGTTCATTGGCGTAATAGTTAATACCTGCATCTCCTAAAACAATCATAAGATCATCTCTTGTTGTTTTATTTTTATAACAAAATGCATAAACTTCACTAAAATCTCCATGCTTATCACCTGTTATATAAATCATAATTTCTCCTATTGATATTGTTTTAATGTCTTTTCAATTCTTTCTTTCATATTTTCTTTTAATGAATAGGGTTTAATAACTGTAATTTTATCTTGTAACATCATTAACCATCCTATTAATCCTTCATTAATTAAAACATCTTTTACTATTAAATGATAACGATTTTCATAATCCTTTGTCACACGATTATCTTGTCCAAACTTATCTACCACTTCTTTAATAATCGATTGATCAAAACTAATCTCTAAATCTTCTTTTTCTCCGGAAATATACATATTAATTGGATTATCAATTTGTTCTACATCAAATTGTTCTCCTTCAAAATATTTACTTTTATGATTTCTTACAAGTCTCATACGATCCAATCGATAAAGAGATAAACTATCTGGTCTTTTATCAAAATAACCAATCACATAATATTTAGAATTATTTTGAATGAGTTTATACGGAGAAATAATATAAAATTCTTTATTATCTTGATGATTACCATGGATATTTGATATTTCTACCAACCTATTTCTTTTTATTTCATAATTAACATACTTAAAATAAATATTTTTCTTTTCATTAATAGCTTTAATAATGGTTGTCATATTTAATAGCAAATCATAATTTCTTATATCATTTTGTCTAATTGTTTGATTTTGAATACGAGATAATTGTTTATTTGAACTTAATGTTTGTAATTTTGTAAGTAGTATATTTACTTCTTTTTGATCTAAATCATTATTATAAAGAATACTATCCCATAAATATTGTATTTGTCCATCATTAAAGAATTCTTCATTTATTGTATAGCCTTTACGATGTTTAGTCTTAATGATTTCTTTTTGATAAATATACTTCGATAATTCATTAATATTTTTTATAGCTTGATAAACCGTTTTAACATCAACTTTGATTCGATATTTTTCTTCAAGTTGCCCTTTTATTTCAATAGCAGGTATATAATCTAATGATTCTTTGATAATAAGATATGTGTAATAGAGTCTGTCCATAGTTTTCTCCTATCTTGCATAATTAAGTGAATATGTCTTGTCTTTATGATACAACATTTCATAACGATATGGTGAATAATTATAAAGAGATTTTTCAAAGCGTTTAAAGGCTTCATCAAGTGTTACAAATGGTAAATGAAAATAAGCTTGTTTATATTGTTTTTCTAATAAAAGAATAAGACTTGCTTGATAATGCATTTGTTCATCACTCATCATTTTATAATGTGTCATACCTAAAATGACTTGATTGAGTTGATTCATTTTAAATGTAAGCAAATGCCTTACTAGACAATAAATTTCTATATTAAAATCACTATGATCTAAAATATAATAAAATAAATTATATTTATATTCGACTAATGGTTTAAAATGTTGATTGATTAATAAATTCATCATGACTAAATGATATTCCATTTCATTATAAGATAAGCAACAATCAATATATCTTTTAATATTTGAAAAAAGCCATAATTGAATATCTTTTCTTTTATTTAATTTTCTTTTTAATTGAAAAACATCAATACACGTATTCATTAAATCATAAATATCTTGTTGATAAATTCCGGTACTATGAATTAATAAATATGTTTTTACCTCCATAATTGATACATCTGTCATTTGTTCATAACTTTTAACTACCATTAAAATCATCCCCTTTTCTTTATCTATATTATAGGGAGATGATGATTTTTATGATTAATTTGTATCTGTTTTAAAACCAAAAAAAAGGAGTTAAATAACTCCCTTATTTTCTAAGAATTTTCTAATTTTCTTTGTTGCTGCTTTAAGTTCTTCTAAACTATAAGCATAAGAAACACGAATATATCCTTCTCCTGCTTCACCAAAAGCACTTCCTGGCACACAGGCTACTAACTGATCATTTAATAATTCTTCACAGAATTGTTCTGATGTAAGCCCTGTTGATTTAATACATGGGAAAACATAGAAAGCACCTTGTGGTGTAAATGTTTTAAGTCCCATTTCATTAAATGTTTTGACTAAGAAGTTTCTTCTTGCAAGATAAGCTTGTCGCATTTTTTCAATTTCTTCATCACAATGTCTCATCGCTTCAATGGCTCCATATTGAGCACAAGTTGGAGCTGACATAATGACATATTGATGAATTTTTTTCATCATTTTAACTAGATATTCATTCGCAAGAACATAACCTAAACGCCATCCTGTCATCGCATAAGCTTTAGAAAAACCACTGACAAGAATAACTTGATCTTTGATTTCATCAAAAGATGCAATTGAACAGAATTTATGTTCATAAGAAAGTTCTGCATAGATTTCATCAGTTATGATCATAATTCCTGATTCTTTAAAGATAGGCACCAATTTTTCATAGTCTTCTTTTGTCATAAATCCACCTGTTGGATTACTTGGATAGTTTAAAAGAATGGCCTTTGTTTTTTCATTGATAGCTTCTTTTAAAAGTTCAGGTGTTAATTTAAATTCATTTTCTTCTGTTAAAGTAATGTTTCTTACCACTCCACCAGCAAGTGCAACACCCGGTGTATAAGCAACATAACTTGGTTGTAATAAAATGACTTCATCACCTGGATTAATAATTGTTCTAAAGGCTAAATCGATTCCTTCAGATCCCCCAACAGTGACAATACATTGTTCTGGTTTATAATCTAAATTAAATCTTCTTTTTTGATATTTACAAATTTCTTTTCTTAATTCTAATAATCCTTGATTTGCTGTATAGAATGTTTTTCCTTTTTCAATTGAATAGATTGCAGCTTCTCTAATTGTCCAAGGGGTTGCAAAATCAGGTTCACCTACCCCTAAAGAAATAACACCTTCCATTTGATTAGCTAAATCAAAAAATTTACGAATTCCACTAGGTGGAATATCTTTTACAACAGGATTAACAATTTTTTCAAAATCCATTATGGAGTTACCAATAATCTTTCTGCTGCATCTTTATTATCATCCTCAACAAGTTTACCCATGTTTTTATATTGTTTTAAAACATACATTGTGGCTGTTCTTTCAATACCTTCAATAACCGCTAAACGACTATTAACAAATTTAGCAACCTCAACCATTGTTTTTCCTTTAACAATTAATAAAAATTCATAATTACCCGCTAATAAATACATTGTATCTACTTCTGGGAAATTATAGATTTTTTTCGCAATACGATCGTATCCATAATCTCTTTCAGGTTTCGCATTAACTTGAATTACAGCTGTACACACATCGTGATTTGTTTTATCCCAATTGATCAAAGTATGATAACCATAGATTGTTTTATTTTTTTCTAAATCTTTAATTGTCTTATCAACATTTTCTTTTGTTTCGTTTAAGGCGGCCGCAAGATCAACGACTTCCATTTTCGCGTTGTTTTCAATTAATGATAAAAGTAAATTTTCATCCATATCCTCTTCCTCCTTATTATGACTCTAATTATATACTAATTTAGAGGTAAGGTAAATTGAATTTTTATTAGAAATAAGAGGAGTTGTTGCTTGTCTAGATAAGTAAAGTGTTCTATAATAAATATGAGGTGAAATTATGATTATACAAAGTAAAAAAGTCTGGATTGCGGATCAATTCACGCCAGCACAATTAGAATTAGAAGATGGAATTATTAAAGAAATATATCCTTACAATGAAAAAGAAGTTACGAAAGATTATGGAGATTTAAGAATTCTTCCTGGCTTTATTGATATTCATTGCCATGGAGCTTATGGTTTTGATACAAATGATGCTGATCCTGAAGGATTAAGAAAATGGGCAAAAGGAATCGTTGATGAAGGAGTTACTTCTTTCCTTGCAACAACTCTTACTCAAAGTGAAGAAGTTCTTACAAATGCGGTAAGTAATGTCGCAAAAGTTGTGGAAGAAGGTTATGAAGGTGCTGAAATCTTAGGAATTCATTTTGAAGGTCCTTATTTAAATAAAGCACATAAAGGTGCTCAACCTGAAGAATACTGTGTTAAACCTGATATTGAACAATTTAAAAGATATCAAAAAGCTGCTCATGGTTTAATTAAATATATTACTATGGCTGTTGAAAATGATGAAGATTACGCTCTTACAAAATATTGTAGTCAAAATAATGTGGTCGTAAGTATTGGACATTCAAATGCAACTTATGAACAAGCTGTTCAAGCATACGCTCATGGAGCAAGAAGTATGACTCATGTTTATAATGCAATGACACCATTTACGCATCGTGCAAATGGTCTTGTTGGTGGTGCTTTACGTATTAGAAATATGTATGGAGAAATTATTTGTGATGGAAATCATTCTACTCTTGCCGCTTTAAATAATTTCTTTACTTCAAAAGGTCCTGATTATAGTATTATGATTACTGATTCATTAATGTGTAAAGGATTCCCTGTAGGTACTAAATTTGATTTTGGTGGGCAAGAAGTTGTCATTTATCCAGATGGTAGTGCACACTTAGTAGAAGCTGGTAACTTAGCAGGATCTACTTTAAATGTAAACAAAGGATTAAAAATCTTAATTGAAGATGCATTAGTTCCTGTTAATTACGCGATCAATGCATGTACATCAAACCCAGCAAGATGTTTACATGTTGCTGATCGTAAAGGAACAATTGGCGTTGGTTATGATGCTGATCTTGTTGTTTTAGATAGAGATTATGAAGTTGTACAAACTTATTGTAAAGGCGTTGGGCAAAAATAAGATTTTGAGATGCTTCATGCATCTCTTTTTTTTTCTTATATAGAAAGCTTTTTATAGTCATTTTATGGTACAATTGTTTCAAAAGGAGGCGATTTTGTGTATCGTTTTTATGTATCAAGTTACGCTAAAGGAAAAGAAAAAGGTCTTTATGTATGTACTTTAGATGAAACTAAAAATGAACTTCATTTAAATAAACATATTCCTACCGAAGATTTTCCTTCTTATGTTATTAAAAAAGATGATTATCTTTATGTATCTTTAAAAGATGCACGTGTTGGTGAAGGAGGAGGTGTCGCAAGTTATCATATTGAAGAAGATGATTTAAAACAACTTTCTTTTTATAATTCCCATGGTCGTTCTTATACTCATTTATGTTTAAGTCCTGATCAAAAATATTTATTTACAGCCAATTATCACGTTGGAGCAACAGCTGCTTTCCCATTAAAGGATCATAAAATTGGAGATAAACTTTCAGTTGTTCACCATCATGGTTCAGGAATTGATTTACTTAAAAGACAAACAAGTCCTCATGCTCATTATGTAGGAATTACTCCTGATCATAAATATCTTTATAGTGTTGACCTAGGTGCTGATAAAATTGTTATGTATGAATTTATTAATGAAAAATTACAAGAAACATCATTAAGTCAATCTGTGATTCCTGGTAGTGGGCCTCGTCATATGATTTTTTCTCATGATGGTAAATATTGTTATCTCGTCAATGAAATTAGTAACAGTATTATGGTTTATCAATATCATGATGGACACTTTACTTTGATTCAAGTTATTCATTGTGTACCTCGTCATTTTCATGGCTTTTCAAGTGCTGCTGCTATTCATATGACATCAAGTGGTAAACATATTATTGTTTCCAATCGTGGACATGATAGTATTGTCCTTTATCGCGTTAATCAAGAAACAGGAAAAATCACTTTACTTTATATGGTGCATACAGGAAAAGGACCTCGTGATTTTAATATTATTGATGATCGTTATATTGTTGTTGCAAGTCAAGAAGAAGATTGTTTAGAGCTTTATACATTTGATGAAGAAAAAGAAGAAATTAAGCCTACAGGAAATACTTTAGATATTATTCAACCTGTTTGTGTAGCTTTATAAAAGGAGAAAGATTATGAAATACGAAATTGTTGGAGATACTCTCCCTGTTGTTATTTGTCACTTAAATAAAGGTGAAAAAATGATTAGTGATAGTGGTGCTATGGCTTGGATGGATCCATGTATGAAAATGGAAACAAACGGTGGTGGTGCTGGTAAAATCATCGGTAGAATGTTTTCTGGTGAAACTTTATTTAGAAATAGTTATACGGCAAATGAAGATGGTTTGATTGCCTTTGCCTCAAGTTTCCCTGGAAAAATTGTCGCTATTGATGTAGATTCTGGAAAAGAAGTCATCATTCAAAAATCTGCTTTTCTAGCTAGTGAAGAAAATGTAGAAACATCGGTTTTCTTTAATAAGAAATTTTCTTCTGGTATATTTGGTGGTGAAGGTTTTATTTTAACAAAGGTTTCAGGACATGGAACATGTTTTATTGAAATTGATGGAAGTACCGTAGAATATAATTTACTACCAGGTCAACAAATGGTTATTGATACCGGTTATCTTGCAATGATGGATGCTACTTGTAAAATGGATATCCAATCAGTTCCTGGTTTAAAAAATAAATTTTTAGGAGGAGAGGGATTATTTAATACCGTGGTTACTGGTCCTGGTAAAATTGTGGTTCAAACAATGCCTATTTCAGCAGTAGCAAATTCACTTGCAAAATTTTTCCCTCAAGGTAAATAATGAAGAAATTGTTTTGTTTTGATATTGATGGTACTTTAAGAACAACCACAGATCATCAAATACCAGAAAGTACCATCAAAGCCTTAAATTTATTAAGAGAAAAAGGTCATCTTTTATTAGTATCTACAGGTAGAAGTGTTGACTCTTTAAAGAATACTCACATTTATGATACTTTTGCCTTTGATGGGTATGTATGCAATAGTGGACAAGCTTTATTAGATAAAAATTTAAAACTTATTCACAAAGAAAGTTTATCTACAACTGTTGTTTTAAAAGCTTTAGACGCTTCTAAAAAACACAACATTCCTTTAGCTCTTAAATGTACACCAAGAATTATTAATATGGAACCCAATGAAGATGTCATTCGTTCATGTAATTATTTCAATAATCCAATTCCCCCTGTTGGTAGCTATACCAATCAAGAAGTAGGTGCCATGATTGCTTATGGTCCTTTAGATTATGACTATCAAGAATTTAAAGATATTGAAGAACTTGATGTGATGGTAGGAGAAAGTAGTTATGCTGATATTACTATTAAAGGAATTTCTAAAGCAACTGGCATTGCTTATTTTATGAAGTTATGGAATATGAAAAGTTATGTAGCTTTTGGGGATTCTTTAAATGATGTTGAAATGTTTAAACATGCTTCTTTTTCGATTTGTATGGGACAAGGAAATAATGAGTTAAAGAAATTAAGTGATTTTGTGACAACTTCTATTGATGAAGATGGTATTTATTATGCATGTAAAGAATTAGGCTATATCTAAAATAGCCTTTTTTATTTCGTCTAAGTTCTTACCTATTAAAAGTAAATCAAAGAGTTCTTCATATTGTTTGGTTGATAGATTTTCTAAAAAAATTGAATCTACATCAGGGAAGCGAATAAGGAAAAGTTTGAGAGCATTTCTTCTTGCAATCAGTTTTTTTGTTTTTCAAAAGAAGTATTTTCTTGATTCATAAAAAAACTCCTTCTTTCATTATAGAAAAATATATTTTTTTATAAATGGACAGATAGTCCAAAATACTCCTTAAAATTATGCCCAAAATAAAAATGGTCTTTCGACCATTTTTTAATTATCTTAATTTTGTAATATCAATTAACGATGGCACACCATGTTTACGTTTTTCAAGTGAATCAATAAGTGCTTTTGCTGTATCAAGTGAAGTATAAATTGGAATACCAGCTTCTACAGCAAAACGTCTAATTAAGAAGCCATCTTTTAAGTTATCATTTCTTGTTGGAATATCGATTACTAAATCAACTGTATCCGTAAACATTAAATCAAAGATTGTATTTGTTTTTTCACAAATACGATTGACAAAATGTACAGGTACATCATGTTCTTTTAAGAATTTATATGTTCCTTCTGTTGCATATAAATCATAACCAAACATATAATATTGTTTAGCGATTGGTAAGAATTCTTCTTTAGAAGAATCTTTAATTGTACAAATGATATTCTTTCTCTTAGGTAATTGAATACCTGTTCCCATGAATGCCTTATAAATAGCTTCATCTAAGTTTTTAGAAATACCTAAAACTTCTCCTGTTGATTTCATTTCAGGTCCTAAAGAAATTTCTGCACCTTTGATTTTTTCAAATGAGAACACTGGCATCTTAACTGCAATTGTTTCTTTTTCCGGAACAATTCCATAAGAATATCCTTGTTCTTCAATTGTATGTCCCATAATAGCTTTTGTTGCAATGGCAACAATTGGGATATCTGTAACTTTTGAAATATAAGGAATTGTTCTTGAAGATCTTGGGTTAACTTCAATAACATAAACTTGATCTTCATAAACAATGAATTGAATATTGATTAATCCGACAACATGTAATGCTTTAGCAAGACGTTTTGTATAATCAACGATCACATCTTTAATTTCTTGTTTGATTTTTTGTGGTGGGTAAACAGAAATACTATCTCCCGAGTGAACTCCCGCACGTTCAACGTGTTCCATAATACCTGGAATTAAGATACCATGTCCATCACAAACTGCATCAACTTCAACTTCTTTACCAGATAAGTATTTATCAATTAAAATTGGATGTTCTTGGTATTGTCTATTAATGATTTTCATGAACTTTTTAATATCACCATCATTTAAGGCAATTTCCATACCAGCACCACCTAATACATAAGATGGTCTTACTAAAACTGGATATCCTAATTTATTAGCAACTTCAATTGCTTCTTCTGCAGTAAAGACTGTTGAACCTCTTGGACGATCAATATGACATTTTTCAAGAATTTCATCAAATCTTTCTCTATCTTCTGCAGCATCTACATCATCAGCATCTGTTCCTAAGATTTTAACACCCATATCTGTAAGTGCTTTGGTAAGTTTGATCGCTGTTTGTCCCCCAAATTGAACGATTGCTCCATCAGGTTTTTCAATGTCTACAATACTTTCTACATCTTCAGCAGTAAGTGGTTCAAAGTATAAACGATCAGCAATATCAAAGTCTGTTGATACTGTTTCAGGGTTGTTATTAACAATAATTGTATCGTATCCTGCTGCTTTTAAGGCCCATACACAATGTACCGAACAGTAATCAAATTCAATACCTTGACCAATACGAATTGGTCCTGATCCTAAAACCATGATTTTTTTCTTTTCTCTTTGTGGTTCTACTTCGTTCACTCCACCTTGAATTGAATAGTAATAAGGTGTTTGTGCATCAAATTCTGCCGCACATGTATCAACAACTTTATAAGCTGCAACAATATTATTATCTTTACGCATTTGATGAATTTCTTGTTCTGTTTTTCCAGTTAATTCAGCAATGACTCTATCTGGGAATTGTAATCTTTTTGCTTGTTTTAATAAATCAACTGTTAATTCTTCTGTTTTAATTCTTTCTTCCATTTCTACTAAATGTTTTATTTTATCAATGAACCAAACATCAATTTTAGTAATTTCATGGATTTCTTGTTCAGTAATTCCTTTTCTTAATGATTCAGCAACTGCAAAGATACGTTGATCATCAACATCTTTTAATTTTTGTTTTAATTCATCATGTGTTAATTTTGTAAAGGCATCTAAGCGTAAGTAGAAAACATTTTGTTCAAGAGAACGTAAAGCTTTCATTAAAGCTCCTTCAAAGTTATTACAGATTGACATAACTTCTCCAGTTGCTTTCATTTGTGTTCCTAATTTTCTTGAAGCATCAACGAATTTATCAAATGGCCATTTAGGAATTTTACATACCACATAGTCTAATGTTGGTTCATAAGAAGCATATGTTTTACCTGTAACGGCATTTTTGATTTCATCTAAAGTATATCCTAAAGCAATTTTAGCTGCTAATTTAGCGATTGGATAACCTGTTGCTTTAGAAGCTAAAGCTGATGAACGAGAAACACGAGGGTTTACTTCGATAACACAGTATTCAAAACTATTTGGATTTAAAGCGTATTGTACGTTACATCCACCTTCAATATTTAAAGCTGTAATAATATTTAAAGCTGATGAACGTAACATTTGATATTCTTTATCTGATAAAGTTTGGCTTGGTGCCACAACAATACTATCTCCTGTATGAACACCAACAGGATCTAAGTTTTCCATGTTACATACAGTAATGCAGTTTCCTGCACTATCTCTCATTACTTCATATTCGATTTCTTTCCATCCAGCAATACATCTTTCAATTAAACATTGACTTACTCTTGATAGACGTAAACCATTTGAACAAATATCATGAAGTTCTTTTTCATTATTTGCGATACCTCCACCAGTACCACCTAATGTATAAGCAGGTCTTACAACAACTGGATAACCAATTTTTTCTGCAAATTCTAAAGCATCATTAACATGGTTAACAACGATGGATGCAGCACATGGTTCGTTAATTCTTTCCATTAAGTTTTTAAATTCTAAACGATCTTCTGCAAGTTTGATTGTATCTGTATTTGTCCCAATTGTACGAACATTGTGTTCTTCTAAGAATCCTTCATCCGCTAAAGCCATAGCGATGTTTAATGCATTTTGTCCACCTAATGTTGGTAAAATGCTATCTGGTTTTTCTTCCATGATTAATTTTTTAACAACAGGAACTGTTAATGGTTCGATATAAACTTTATCTGCGATATCACCATCTGTCATGATTGTTGCTGGGTTGGAGTTAATTAAAACAACTTCTACCCCTTCTTCTCTTAAAGCTCTACAAGCTTGAGTTCCAGCATAATCAAATTCTGCTGCTTGACCAATGATGATAGGCCCTGAACCGATAACTAATACTTTTTTTATACTTAAATCTCTTGCCATCTTATTTTACCTCCATCATTTTTTCAAATTCATCAAATAAAGCATCTGTATCTAATGGACCAGCACATGCTTCTGGGTGAAATTGAACTGTTTTAATATTTTTACCCATATATTCAACACCTTCGATTGTTTGGTCATTTACATTAATAAACCAAGGTTTTGCAATATTACGATCAATAGAATCATCACAAATTACATAGTTATGATTTTGTGTAGAAATATAAACACGACCTGTATTTAAATCTTTAACAGGATGATTTGCACCATGGTGTCCATATTTTAATTTTTCAGTTTTAAATCCATGAGCTAAAGCCATCAATTGATGTCCTAAACAGATTGCAAAGATTGGCAAACCACTTTCAGATAGTTTTTTAACTTCTTTAATGATTTCAACATTTTCGCTTGGATCTCCAGGACCATTTGATAACATCACTCCATCATAGTTTCCTTCAATGATTGTACTTGCAGGAGTAGATGCTGGATAAACTGTGACTTCTATATTTCTATTTGCTAATGATTTAGCAATATTTTTCTTAGCACCAAAGTCTAATAAAGCAACTTTTCGATCTCCTGTTCCTACTTTATATGGTTTGTCACATGTTGTTTTTTCAACGACACCAGTTACTTTAAAGTTATGTATTTTTTCCATCACTTCACTTAAATCATCATATTTTGTTGTTGTAATCATTCCGTTCATACAACCTTTATTTCTAATGATTTTAGTTAAATGTCTTGTATCGATTCCTTGAATACAAGGAATGTCATGTTCAATTAAATAATCTTTTAAATCAATATTTTTTCTAAAATTACTTCCAAGTCTAGCAAGTTCATTCACTACAAATCCTTCAACATAAGGTTTTGTAGATTCTTGATCTTCTAAACATACTCCATAGTTTCCAATTAATGGATATGTCATAACAACTGATTGTCCTGCATAGGAAGGATCCGTTAATACTTCTACATATCCTGTCATTGAAGTATTAAATACAAATTCACTGACAACTTCTTTGTTAGCCCCTACGCTTTCACCTTCAAATACATTTCCATCTTCTAAGATTAAATAGGCTTTCATATATTTTCCTCCTTTTTTTGTTATAAAAAAACATATCAATTAAAAATGATATGTTAGAAACAATGAGAATATAAAAATGAGGTACTCGTATTCAATTGTAAGCAATCATATTTGACACTTTGTTGTAACATAGCCCTCATCTCCTTTTGTTCTTGAATAGTATAGTAGATTTGATAACATTTTTCAACACTAATTTATAATTTTTTATTATTCTGTAATTTTATTTTATTAACAATTTTTTAGTATAAGAAAAAAGAAATTTTACTCTCTTTCTATGATTGAAAATACTTTTCAATATCCTTTCTTTCATCCTCTGATAATATTAAAATATCCCTCGCTCTTTGATATGAACAATTTAATTCATTTATAACACTTCTAACATGTTCAATATTTTTTTTACGTTCCATTTGTTTACCCTGTTTGATTCCTTGAGTAATTCCTTCATTCCTTGCTTCTAATGCAATACTTTCACCTAAATCACACATATCTTTAACCTCACTTTCTATTTTCTTTGTATCAAATCCATACTCTTCTATAATTCCTGTTTTCCCTTATAATCTAATACATTATTTAAAAAGACCATTAATGGTGTCAATAATGCATCACATTCTTCATACTTTTTATTTAAGTCATGTTCTTTGTTTAAGTATACCACAAGAATAACTACTTCTCTAAAATTCTTCCAATCCTTTATAAATAAAAGGCAGATCTTATTGACCTGCCTATAATAAAATTTCACTTTACTTGTTATTTCTCTTTATGACCCACAACAATATAATTCCTACTAATAAACTAATTGCGAATCCAATTGCCATCAATTGATAATTAAAATATGAATATGTTGATTGATCAATAATCTTTGTAACAGGATTCATACTTGCTATTAGCCAACTGAATACACATCCTATGAGTACAACAAATACTGGAACTTTTTTCATAGTAATCACCCCTCACTTGTTTTTAACATATTTCCTTCATTGTTTATTTTCATTAAAATGATAAATGTAACACATGGTACAAAAAGAATAATTAAATTCACAATCATCAAAACACTAAACGCTCTTTCTATAATTATACTTGCCAATGTATGGTATTGTAAGTAGAAAATACCCATTACTGAAACTTGCGCTAAAACAATAGATAGTAAACAATAGTTAATCCTTTCTTTTAAAATAAGTTTTAAACATTGTTTTTTATTGAACCCATTGACAAGCAACAATGCGTATTGATAACGCCTTGTGACAACATCAAATATTCCTATAATAAAACATGAAAGTACAAAGAGTATAAATATGATCTTTGAAAAATTGTAAATCATTTCAAAGCCAAATGATGTTGTTTGATTTAGAATCGTAGAAGATACTGGATTATAAACTTTAATTTGTTGATCGTGTTTTTTTATAAAATCTGTGACTGCCTGTATATTCTTATAAGAATTTATTTTTAAGATATAGACATTTGATTGATACGTGGCATCAGGTATACATTGATTGATGATTTTTTGATAGAGATTTTGTGAAATATAAATGATATTTTCAGTTGATTTCGTATAGCGATTACCAATATCCTTATCAGCAGTATCTGCATTTGAAAGTTCAAAAGGAATTTCAACAAATTCAAATTCATTGTTTTTTAGCACCTGCATTGTTCCAGTCAAATGAATATGACCTTTTATTTTTTGATAAAGTGAATAAGAAATATAAATCTTGTCTGTATTTATTTTTTGTTTATCAATTGAAAATACATGGTTGCTGTTTTTTTTGACTGTTTTCATTTTCTTATAATAGGGTTGTATGACCACTGTTTCTTTAAAAGATGAATCATTGACCGTCATATGAGCCACATTCCATTCAAAAAAGGGAGAAATATTTTGAATCATATGATTTTGTGATAAATCTTGTACAAGTGTTCTAGAAACTGGCGTTCCAGCCATATCATAAGCATTTCCACCATCCTTATAAGAAATCCTTAATTCATTATCGATTGCTTTATTTATCATTCTTTCTGTTTCTTTTTGATAATAGGCTTGAAAACACATCATATAGGCCATAATGATCATCAAAAAGGAAATGATGATATTTCTTTTATAATGGATTTTATTTGATTTTTGTGCATGTAAATAATAATTAAGTGGAAATGTTTGAATTGTTTTTCTTGCAATTAAATTCTTATTTTCTTTGATGATATTTTTCTTTAATAGAATTTGTTGATTTTCAATATGATAGTGTTTATCTGCAATCTCTAACATCTCTAAATCATGAGAAGCAATAACAACTGTCTTATGATATTTATAGCATAAATCATAAATGATTTTTCTCATACGTCTTCTGTTTTCATCATCTAAATACGCTGTTGGTTCATCCAAAAAAATGATTTCAGGTTCTTTCATCATACAGCATAAAATCAAAAGCCTTTGTTTTTGCCCTCCTGATAAAACTTTTACTTCTCCATTTAAATCAATATTTAAATCAAGTTCATCTAACAAATTCATCATTTTATCTTTCTTAAATTCAACCTGACCAAGTTGACTAAAGAATTCAATATTTTGAATGACTGATAGATCATTAAAAAGTCGACAGTCTTGAAAAACAAATGCGATTTTTCTTCTAAATGATTCCTCATCTAAATCAGACATTTTTTCATTTTCATAAATATATTCCTTATTTGCATAATCTGTAAGTCGTGCAAGTTCAAATAATAGAGTCGATTTACCCGAACCACTCTCTCCTGTAATCAATGTAATTTTCCCTGAATCAATTTTAATTTCTTGATCAGTAAATAAATCTTTATCCCTAAAGGATAAATTAATATGTTTCATTTCAATCATTGTTTCACCTTCTTAACAAAATACTTACTGTAGAATAAATACAAGATGTAAATAATGATAGAAACAGCTATTTGAATACTAAAGAAAAGTAATAAACTGATGATTAAACTTTGATCATTGACTGCAAAAAACCCCATCTTTCTTGCGATAAAAAAGCCCGGTATACCTAATGCAAGTGACAATAATAATTGAACAAAGCCATTTTCATTAATCAATGAATGAACATTCTTATCATTTAGTCCATAAAGTTTTAATAGTTTTACTTCATTTTTACGATCATCAAGTGCATTGATTTGTACCATTGCATAAAGTACAATGGCGACAAGAACCACCATAACCATGTAGATATATCTTCCTTTTCTTTCTTCTTTATAGATATCTGTCATATCAATAACTGAATTATATTGATCATAGGTTGCAAGATTTTTAGAAATCTTTGTTATTTCTTTCTCTACTATTTTTAAATTATTTATACGATCTACTTCTATAACATAATTCTTACTATGATAAGGTGTAATTGTTGCATTTAATTCTTTAGCGTCTAATAAACTATCTGGTGTCTGATTATTGTATTGATTCAATAAACTATAAAATGATTTTTCTGGCATTAAAATAGTATATCCTGCACTCAAAAATTCATTATAGTAATCATCGACAGAAATGATATGATCTACTTCTAAATCAAGTTTTACTTTTTTAGTAAGGACTTGCGACATCTCTGCCTTTAGCCCTGATTCATTCATTTCTCCTTGATAACTGTATTGTTGGACAGGTATATAGACCTCTACAGAAATCTTAAAATTCTTTTCATCCTTATCTATTCCTAGCTTATTAGCCAATGACTGACTGATAGCGTTTCCTTTAAGCTTTTTACCATTTGTTTTGATATTTTGAAAAGAATAATAAGGCGCCACAAGTGGACTGCCATCTTGTAAATAATCAAAATTTACCTTGTTTCCTTGAAAGTAAACACTCGTCGTTGATACATTTTGTATCTGATTGATCGTATCAAAAACATCAAAAGGATAAACACCTTTAACATGCTTGATTGCTTTCATTTGTGCGAGTTCATCATCACTAATATCAAGATTATTTATCTGATCCCCTATAAAATAACCATCATTTCCAAAAAAAGCATCATTCATTTTTCCTGTATAGACTTCTGCTTTATTAGCTCTTTCTATACCGTTTGCAAGCTGATTTTCCTGTAAAATACTGTCACTTATATTGGTAGAAATAGAAACTGTCATAATAAATCCCAGTAACATTACCAATATGAATTGAAACCATTGTCTTTGATTTTTATAGAAAAAATATTTTTTGATTCTTTGATGTTTTGTATTTTCTATTTTTAAATTCTTCTGAACTTCTTTTATTCCCTGATGACAGTAAAGTTGCTTATTTTCTATTTCATAAACGATATCTAAATGTTCTATAAGGAAATCATCATGTGTCGTAATAATAATATATTTATTGTCTTTCTTTAGTTTTTGTAACAGGTTTAAAATAATTTCTTTATTTTCTTGATCTAAAGATGCAGTTGGTTCATCAATGATAATGATTGATGCATCTTTATACATCGCCAATGCTATTAAAAATCTTTTTCTTTGTCCTATGGATAAAGAAGAAGGAAAGTAGGATAGATCTATATTATCTAATCTTACTAAATGAAGCATTTCTAACATTTTATCTTGGTCAAACCCTTGATTCTTTAATTGACTTATAAATTCAAAATGTTCACGTATTTTCATATTTTCAAAGAATGTACCAAATTGATCAATATAGCTGACATAATTCAATAAATAATCTTCTTTGTTTTTATCAGTAATTACTTGTTCATCAATAGAAAGTGTTTGATTACTGTATTGAT
This sequence comes from Faecalibacillus intestinalis, assembly GCF_003024685.1. Lineage (GTDB taxonomy): Bacteria > Bacillota_I > Bacilli_A > Erysipelotrichales > Coprobacillaceae > Faecalibacillus > Faecalibacillus intestinalis. Next base: position 39,155 of record NZ_PYLQ01000007.1, read on the forward strand.
AGATTAACGCTTTTAAGAATGTTGTTTTTCCACATCCACTTTTTCCTATGATACCTGTTATTTTCCCTGGACATGTTTTAAAGTTGGCATTCTTAAATATTATTTGGTTATCAAATTTGATGTCTAAATGCTTCATTTCAATCATAGTATTTCGCCTCTTTCTTTATATTATTTAAAATTTAATTGTTGAATATTTTGTTTGTTCTGCATTTCCAAGTCTTCCAATAACTTTTATTTGTGCGGTTTTTCCAGAATCTAAATTTTTTATACTTTGCGTTCCACCTGTCACTAAATATTTAGTCGAAACGGTACTTTTTGCTTTAGAATTTGTACAAGTTGCTTTATGCTCATTTATACAAATAATTAACCCTGATGTGTCTTTAGTTGTATAAACAACAACATTTCTTGTTTGTGTCGCTGCACTTACGCATCCTAAAGAAAACATAAAAACAAATGCTAAACTTAAAATTGATGTAATGACTTTTTTGTTTTTCATAATAACTTTCCTCCGTTCTACTATGATTATTTCCTTCTGATTACATTGTAACAAGCTTTAAAAAAATGATAATGCTTTTAGGACGTTTGACCATTTTATGAGGATAATTGACATAAAAAATACCTGTTATCTGCTAACAGGTATTAATAGTGAAATGTTTATATTTTGATTTTCATGAATAATTTTTATACTTCCCTGATATTTTTTTAGAATTAATTTTAATGTATCGTATTTCATACGATCAATATTTTCAATTCCCTGACTAATAAATATTGCAATTTCAAATACACATTCATCTTGAATAGCTTTTATTTCTAACTCATTATTTTGAATACAATTCATTGCTATATCAAAAAGATAACTAATGATAATATTTAAATGTTCATCATTAATAAAAGAAATATCTTGAATTGAAATAATCATTGTTGGCGTAATATGTTCTAGTTTTAATTGTTCTAATTTCATGTTTACAAATGCATCAAATAATTTATTTCCTGAAGTAATTATCATTTCTTCTTGATCAAGAGATGCTACCTTTTGATCAATCATTTGATTTACTGTTTCAAATTCTTTCCTTTTAACATATTCTTTCATTTGTAAATATTCATATTTTAAATCATGTTTTAATTTATTTAATTCATTATTTTTCTTTTCAATAAATGCATAATTTTGTTGATCGTTCTTAAAATAATTTACAGCTTGATTGAGTAACTGTTGTTCATGATAAAGTTTTGTATATCTAAAAAATAGATAATAAGAAAAAATGATTGTTAGTACTAAAGTTATTAGAATAATTAGATTTCGATTTACGCCCAACACATCTAAAAAATCATAATAAAGGATGTGATATACACATAACGTGCTTATCGAAATAAGCATTAATAATCCCCAATACATATTTTGATTATCTATAGGATAAAAATGTTTTATATATATCATCAAAGCAATAATAATCATGAAAACAATAAATGAAATAGCTTCATAAAATGGTAATAAAAGCACTATATCTTTTATAACCAATGAAAATGAAAGATAAAATAAAATTTCCGTTATATTCCTATCTAGGAAATAAAAAAGAAAAAAACATATAACTTCTAAAAACAAAACATCTTGTAACAATAAGGTTGATGCAATAGCGTTTATTAAACTATTTGATAACAGACAAACAATTAAATATTTCTTAAAAAATTCTTTTGGAACATCCAAAAGATAAATCAGCGCAATTTCAATACAACAAAAATATAAAAAAGTAATCATTGTAAGTATCTCCTATATGCATGATATTTTTCTACAATATCTTTTGATTGTCTAGAAACATTGAATGTTTGTTTATTAGAAAGTGTCACACTTTGACTATTGATTTTCGTTACATATTTAAAATTAATAATTGTATAAGAATTTATTTTATAAAAAGCAATATTCTTACATAATGTTTCTGCACATCTTTTTAAAGTTATATACTGTTGGTACTCATGATCTATTGTAAAAAAAGTACAAATATTTCTATGAGATTGAATATAACAAATATCTACATAACGGATATATTGATTATTTTTTTCATCCACCAAATATTGTTTATTACTTTCTGCTTCATCTTTTTCTATTTTAGTAAGTAATCTTTTAAAATCATCTTCATAAAATGCTTTCCTTATAAAAAAATAAAGATGCATATCAAAGCAATCATAAACAAGTGCTTCATTATTAGAAATAAATATAATTTTTGTTGTTTTATTGTTTACTTTTTTTGCTAAAGAAATTCCATCATCTTGCGCTAAAATAATATCAATAAATAAAAAATCATAATTTTCTATATCAATTGTTTGAAAATCATCATTATAAATATCTATATCATTTTCACAAAAATAATTACTATTTTCTATTTGTTTTTTTAATATATTACTAAATACAAGATCATCATCAATAATTCCTATTTTCATAAATACTTACTCCTTTTTTTAATTATATAAAAATGTATACGTGATTAATAGTAAATATTTCGTTTATAAAAAAATTGTTAGGAAATCAGATAATTTCCTAACAATCATGTATCTTAGTCTTTAATAGCTTTATGATATTCTTGAAGCGATTTTACTTCATGTGTTCCATGAATTTCAGCTTCTAAGATACCTTCTACAGCTGCATTTGCAGCAGCAATATTTGTCATATATGGAATTTTCATTTTAATAGCTGTTTTTCTAATATAACTATCATCATGTGCAGATTCTTTACCATGTGGCGTATTGATCACTATATCAAGTTCACCATTTGTAAGAGCATCTGCAATATTTGGACGACCTTCTTTGATCTTTTTAATTTTGATAGCTGGAATATTATTGCTATTGATTAATTCAAATGTTTTACCTGTAGCCACAATTTCAAATCCTGCATCATAATATTTTCTAGCAAGAGCAACAACATCTTTTTTATCTCTATCAGAGACAGAAATTAAAACACGACCAGATGTTGGTAATTTTGTTTGAGTAGCTTCTTCAGCTTTAAAGATAGCAGCTCCATAAGAATTAGCTAAACCTAATACTTCTCCTGTTGATCTCATTTCAGGCCCTAGAATTGGATCAACTTCAGGGAACATATTGAATGGGAAAACAGCTTGTTTTACACCAATATGAGGAATCTTTCTATCTTTTAAATCTTTAACAGGTGATGGTCTACCTGTAAGTTCACGCGTAACGATATCTGTTGCAAGTTTTACCATGTTGATGTTACATACCTTAGATACTAAAGGTACTGTTCTTGAAGCACGTGGATTTGCTTCTAAAACATAAACTTTATCATCAGCAATGGCATATTGCATATTCATTAAACCACGTACATTCATTTCTCTAGCAATTTTCTTAGTATATTCTTTTATTGTTTGTACATGTCTTACTGGAATATGTTTAGATGGTAAAATACATGCTGAGTCCCCTGAGTGAATACCAGCAAGTTCAATATGTTCCATAACAGCAGGCACAAAAACATTTTCTCCATCAGAAATAGCATCTGCTTCACATTCCATCGCATCATTTAAGAAACGGTCAATTAAGATGGGACGATCAGGTGTTACCCCAACAGCAGCAGCCATGTATTGTTTTAATGATTCATCATCATAAACAACTTCCATTCCTCTACCACCTAATACATAAGATGGTCTTACCATTAATGGATAACCAATTCTTTGAGCAATTTCTAAAGCATCATCAACTGTAACTGCCATTCCTGATTCTGGCATTGGAATTTCTAGTTTTTCCATCATTTCATTAAATAAATCTCGATCTTCAGCCATATCAATAGTTTCAGGTGTTGTTCCTAAAATATTTACACCATTTTCTTTTAATTGACTTGCAAGATTTAATGGTGTTTGTCCACCAAATTGAGCAATAACTCCTAGTGGTTTTTCTTTTTCATGAATACTTAAAACATCTTCTAATGTTAATGGTTCAAAATAAAGTTTATCAGATGTATCATAATCTGTTGAAACTGTTTCTGGGTTACAGTTTACAATAATTGTTTCAAATCCTAATTTCTTTAAGGCAAGAGAAGCATGAACACAGCAATAATCAAATTCAATACCTTGACCAATTCTGTTAGGTCCTCCACCTAAGATCATGATTTTCTTATTATTTGAAACTTCATCTTGATCTTTTCCATTATATGTAGAGTAATAATAAGAACTATCTTTTGTACTTGATACATGAACAGGTTCCCATACTTGATGCATACCCATTGCAAGTCTTTGATTTCTAATTTCTTTTTCTTCAACATCTAATAACTTAGAAATATATTTATCAGCAAATCCATCTTTCTTTGCTTGTTTTAAAACGTCATCTGGTAATTGATTTCCTTTATAAGAAGCAATTTTTTCTTCTTCTTCAACGAGTTCTTTCATTTGTTCAATGAAATAATGTTTAATTTTTGTAAGTTCAAATAATTCATCAACAGTAGCTCCTTTTCTTAAAGCTTCATACATAATGAATTGTCTTTCACTTGTTGGATTCACTAATAATTTTAATAATTCTTCTTTACTTAAATCATTAAAGTTTTTAGCATAACCTAAACCATAACGTCCAATTTCTAAAGAACGAATTGCTTTTTGGAAAGCTTCTTTATAAGTTTTACCAATACTCATAACTTCCCCAACAGCTTTCATTTGTGTACCAAGTTTATCTTCTGCTCCTTTGAATTTTTCAAAAGCCCAACGTGCAAACTTAATAACAACATAATCCCCATCAGGATAATATTTATCTAACGTTCCATATTTACCACATGGAATTTCATCTAATGTAAGTCCAGCAGCTAACATTGCTGAAACTAAGGCAATAGGGAAACCTGTCGCTTTAGAAGCTAAAGCAGATGAACGTGATGTTCTTGGATTGATTTCAATAACAACAATACGATCTGTTACTGGATCATGAGCAAATTGAACATTTGTACCGCCAATAACTCCAATTGATTCAACAATACGATAAGCTTGTTCTTGTAAACGATCTTGTACTTCTTTAGAAATAGTAAGCATTGGTGCACTACAGAAAGAATCTCCAGTATGTACTCCTAATGGATCAATATTTTCAATAAAACAAATTGTAATCATGTTATTTTTAGCATCTCTTACAACTTCTAATTCTAATTCTTCCCATCCTAAAATAGATTCTTCAATTAAGCATTGGTGTACTAAACTTGCTTGCAAACCTCTATTTACAACTATTTTTAATTCATCAACATTGTAAACAAGTCCTCCACCTGCTCCACCCATTGTATAGGCAGGTCTTACAACTACTGGATATCCTAATTTATCAGCAATAGCTAAAGCTTCATCAACCGTATTTGCAATTTCACTTCTTGCCATTTCAATACCAAGTTCATTCATGGCTTTTTTGAATTCTAAACGGTCTTCTCCACGTTCAATAGCATCTACTTTTACCCCTAATACTTGAACGTCATATTTGTCTAAAACTCCGGCATTACTTAATTCAGAACATAGATTTAAAGCTGATTGTCCACCTAAGTTAGGAAGTAAAGCATCTGGTCTTTCTTTTTCAATGATTTGTGTTAATCTTTCTACATTCAATGGTTCAATATATGTCACATCTGCAGTTTCTGGATCTGTCATAATTGTAGCTGGGTTAGAATTGACTAAAACAATTTTATACCCTAATCCTCTTAATGCTTTACAAGCTTGTGTACCTGAATAATCAAATTCACATGCTTGACCAATAATAATTGGTCCTGAACCAATGACTAATACTGTGTTAATATCTTCTCTTTTTGGCATCTTTAATCCTCCTTTTGATTGTAAAAAAAACATATCTTAGAAAAGATATGTTTCAAATTAAAAAATAAAAAGCGAAAAAGGGCCCATGTCTTTATATTGAATTGTCATAAGTAGATCTTTTTTCATAATGGCCTCCTATAAGCAATTTCGCTCTATCCATAGAAAGATTATATAAGATAATGATTGGGAATTAAATAAATTAAAATATAATTATCATACTAATTTTTTATTTCCATGCCAAATAATATCCTTGCCAATTCTTTTTAAGTTGAGCTGTTACTTCTTGTTTCTTTTTTATTCCCATTTCATTTGTATACGTATATTCAACCATCACAGTATCTTCTTTTTTTATATTTTTACATGTATATGCTTTCTCAAATTCAATATATCTTTATCACTATTAATACAAATTGTTCCTTTCACATCATGATATTCTGTATTTCTTTTAAAATTATATTCTTTATCCCACAAATAGATTTCATCTTTCTTTGTCTTATTTCCACTAAATGAAAGAGTAAAATCACCTTTGTTCTTTTTTTCATTATAACTTTCTAACATAATTCCACCACTAGCATCTTCATCTAAATAGTTTTTAAAGTTGATATCTGCATCTAACATTCCAAAATTTGTTTCACCATTTGTTTGGGAAATAAGTTGTGCAAATTGAACTGTTTGAATATGTAGATTTATTATTCCTTTAAAAGGACCTTCTTTATTTAAAGAAAGTGTATATGTATCTTTATCCGTTTTAAAAATAACTTGTGCTGTTGTATTATCTTGATAATTTTTTAAAATCAAATCAATATTTATATTATAACTATCCTTTTTAATATCACTGATATAACCACTAAAATAAGTACAAATAGAATTTGTATTTAGTGAAATTGGTTGATCACCATAAAAGTCATTGATTTGTTGTTGCAACAAAGAATTTGCTTCTTCCAATGCATCCATTTTCTCACTCATCTTAACTGCTACATAACTTTCCATAATAAATGCTAGAAAAACAACAATTCCAAAGATAATAATTATATTTCGATGATTATTACTTTGATCCGTTTTTATTTTTTGTTTTCATCTAAAAGTTCCTCTAAAGAGATACCAAAAACATCAGCCATAGCCTTACAACTTTGTATATCAGGTGATGATTGATTACTTTCCCATTTTGATATTGTTTGTCTTGTATATGTAGTAATTTACCTAATTCTTCTAGCGATAATCCCTTCATTTTCCGATATTTTTAAATACGTTCTCCAAGTGTCATATAATCTTTCCTCCTTTTATTCATCATAATATGAAATAAGAAGAAGATATGCTCTAAGGATTAACATTTTGTCTATAAATCTTTACTTTAATAAAAATCAAATATTTCGTACAATTATCTAAAGGAATTCTATGAAATCTAAAATACTCTTTATTTATTGTTTTATTTTATTATTATGTGGTTGTTCAAAAAAGGAAGACACTAAAACCGAAGAACTTCTTACAAATAATGATATTGGTTTTACAATTATCGTTGAAGATGGTCGTGGAATTACAAAGGATTCTAGGATAAATCATATAAATGATTATATTGGTGATCAGTATATAGAATCAAAAAAGAATAATGATACAGTTTATTATAATGATTCTATTCAAATTACTTTAAATAAAAAGAATAAAGTTAAAAAAGTAGAACTATTTACAGATCATTACAAAGTTGAAGGTAATTTCTACGTTGGTTTAGAAAAAAATAATTTAGATTACGAAAATCACAAAGAAGCGAACAATCAATATATTGCCTATAGTGAGAATAAAACAGTTAAAATGACCTACACGCTTTCAAACAATACAATTACAAAAATCACATTAGCCTAAAAATAGTTATCAATCAGATAACTATTTTTCTTTTAATTTCTTCATTTTTTCTTCTTTTGCAATCGTTTTAAAAATAATACTTTTACTTGTAGGACTATATGATTCAAAATCTATCTCATGTGCATGCTCATCATATATTGGTGCATCATCCACAATAATCGTTACATTCATACGTAAAATATCATAAATTCTTTTTACTAATTTATTATTGGGATTTAAATTAGGATTTGTTTCAATTCTATAAATAGTACTCTCACTTACTCCTAAGCCCTCTGCAAGCTCTTTTCTAGAAACGCCTCTTTCTATTCTTTTATTCATAATTAGCTCATTAACATTCATTATCCGTCACCCTTTTAATTCATGTTAACAATTAAATCGTGCATTTTACGCATTATAAAAGATACCTTCAGGAACGATAACTATTCTTTCATGCGCGTTCTATTGACTTTATATTCGTGTCAAATATAAAGTACACTTAAGGAGGTAATTATGATAAACTATTTAATTGAAAAATACTTTACATTGTTAAGCGGGGTAGCTTACTTAGGTGCCTCATCAGAATCAATATTAAATTTATATGAATTCGAAAAACCTGAACAATTAAAGAATTTAAACAAATAAGGAAGGTGGCATCATTATGAATATTTTGATATTAGAGGATACAAATACTTTTGTAGAGGAGTTTGTTGATATACTCAAAAATAACAATCTATTCGCTGATGCCCATTTCTTTTGTCTAGGGGATCACTTTGAAGAGATTGATAACACAAAAGACTACCAAATTATTTTTATAGATGTTCATTTAAGTAAATCAATAAATGGTATCGATTTTTCTATAAAACTTAAAAAGAGGTTTCCCAAAGCACTTATTGTTTTTGTGACCATGAACAATAACTTTGTTCATAAATCCATGGAACTTCAACCATTTTATTTCATTAGAAAAGATCATTTAAATGAAGACATGTCTATCTTCTTTAAAATGTTTAAAGAACATTTAGAAAACACAAGTTTTATAGTCATTAACGCTAGAGAAAAACACGTACGTATTAATACCAGTGATATTATCTACATAGAAGCTGATGGTCATTACTTAAAAATTGTCACATTAGATGGTGAATACAAATTCAAAGAAAAGATAAAAGAATTTAAAACTCAACTCAATAATAACAATATCATTCAAGTACATAGATCCTATCTTATTAATTTAGATTTTGTCTATGATGTAAATTCCAAGTTCATCATCTTAAGAAACAAGAAAGAAATCAATATAGGTAAAACATATAAAAAGAAATTTAAACTAACTTATCAGGATTATTTACTCAATGGTAGCTTATAGTATATTTCTTAATTTTGTAGAAATTTTAACTCTTACAACATTTGTTTACCTTTATTATTCACTTTCAAGTAGAAAACAATTTTGTCTTCTACTTACTTCTTTATTCTTAATATGTGAATTATGTGATATTTTTAGAGAAAATGGTTTCATGATACTAATTGGATACTTTATCGCATGTTATTCATTTGTCTTGTACGAAAAAAGAAGAATACACTTTGGAGATATATTTATATTAGCCGGTTATTTATTTTCAATGTTCATATATCCTTATATATCTTATTGTCTATATAATAAAATATTAGATACTGGATATGAAACTGTATACTACATTTGTGCAGGTATAACTTCTAAATTATTTTTAATACTTGTAACCTGTTGGTTACTTAGCCATTTAAAGTTCACATTTCCTGTTCCTAACAAACAATACTCATTAGTAATTATCACAGAAGTTGTTATTTTAAGTATTTTTGGAATGATTAGCTATGATAATGTAGAAGTAACTGCATCTTATAGTCCTGTTATTATTTGTATTTTATTATTGATTACTTTCATTCTTATTATAATTAATGGTATTTACCTAAATCGAATATACGCAGAAAAGATGCAGTATGAAAAACAATTACAAAAAGAAAAATATATAAAACAAAGCTTACGTCTCATACAAAACATTAGTTATGATATTGATGATAAGAAACATCGTATTCATTGGATATTAGAACACATTAAACACTTAAACAACGATACAAACACTGAAATATCCAAAGCTATTGAACAATATCAATCTAAAAACACTTACCAAAAATTAGTTGCATCTAAAAATCCGGTATTTGATATTTTGATTTCTGTAAAAATCAATAGGTTACAAGATGATAATATAAGTATTAAATCTTTCTTTGAAATTAGCCAAAATGAAAAATATGATGATTTAGATTTTATTGATGTTATTTCTGAAATATTAGATTATGTTAAAAGACATAATGAAATAACTTTGCATATCAAAGGTCAAGGTATTTATACGTTAGTTGAACTTTATTCAGAAAATGATTTTTATGATTATGATAGATGTAAAATTGAATCTGATTTAATTGTTAAGAAAAAGAACATTTATAAAGATGGTATTTATTACATGAAATTTTTATTAAAAGGAACAAATGATGATGTTAGAGAAAATTTATGATAAATATGATTTTGATCAAGATTATGAAGTATATAAGTATGGTCAACAAGTTTTAATATTTAATTCAATCGTTAATATATTTATGTTTATTCTAGGATTATGTTTACATGAAGGACTTATGACACTAGTTTGGATGCTTGCATTTTCCGGATTAAGAGTGAATTTAGGTGGATATCATTGTGATAGTCCTGTTAAATGTTTTGTATCTTCCAATTTAATATTTTTTCTATCTATGCTTTCTTATAAATATTTAAGTTCGTATTTCTTATTATTATTTATTCCACTTGGAATACTATTTATGTTATTTTTTAAATATATTCCATTTATAAATAAAAAAGCAAAAATTACAATATGTATAGAACTTATTTGTTTATTTATTCCAAAAATAAATATGATTGTTATTCTAGCTTTATGCGAAAATATCATTTTATATTTAATGACAGCCAAAGAAAAAGTCAATTCGTAATGTGAATTGACTTCTTAAATACTATTTATTTTGTAGATATTCATCCATTGCCTTAGCTGCTTTTTTACCAGCACCCATAGCTAAGATAACTGTTGCTGCACCAGTAACAACATCTCCACCTGCATAAACACCATCTTTAGATGTTTTCATTGAATCTTCATCAACGATAATTCCACCCCAAGATTGGCAATCTAAACCAGGAGTTGTATGTCTAATTAATGGGTTTGGACTTTGTCCAATAGCAACAATAACTGTTCCTGTTTCAATTGTGAAGTTAGATCCTTCTTTAGCGATTGGTCTTCTTCTTCCAGATGCATCAGGTTCACCTAATTCCATTTCAACACATTCCATAGATTTAACCCATCCATCTTCACCTTCAATTTTAACTGGATTAGTTAATAGTTTGAAGATAATTCCTTCTTCTTTAGCGTGATGCACTTCTTCAGCACGAGCAGGAACTTCTTCAGGTCCACGACGATAAACGATATATACGTTTTTAGCTCCTAAACGTTTTGCAGTTCTTGCAGCATCCATAGCAACGTTACCAGCACCGATAACACATACTGTATCTGTTACTTTAACTGGAGTAGGATGATCTGGGAATTGATATCCTTTCATTAAGTTAACACGAGTTAAGAATTCGTTTGCTGCATAAACACCGTTTAAGTTTTCCCCAGGAATTCCTTGGAAACGTGGTAAACCAGCACCACTACCTACGAAGATTCCTTGATATCCTTGTTCTTGTAATTCATCAATTGTAATTGAACGTCCTACAACAACATTTGTTTCGAAATCTACACCTAAAGCAGCAACACCATCTACTTCGCTTTGCACTAATTTTTTAGGTAATCTGAATTCTGGAATACCATAAGATAATACCCCACCTGTTTTATGTAATGCTTCAAAAACAGTCACATCATAACCTTTTTTAGCTAATTCACCAGCACATGTAATACCAGCAGGTCCTGATCCAATAACAGCAACTTTTTTACCATTTTTTTCAATTTTTAATTCTGCAGGTTTTCCATGTTCTCTATGATAATCAGCAACGAATCTTTCTAATCGTCCGATTCCTACTGATTCAGTTTTAATTCCTCTAACACATTTACCTTCACATTGATTTTCTTGAGGACAAACACGTCCACAAATTGCAGGTAATGCATTTTCTCTTGTAATTGTTTGATAAGCTTCTTCAAATTCACCTTCTGCAACATGATGAATGAATTCAGGAATTGGTACTCCTACTGGACATCCATCCATACAGAATGGTTTTTTACAATTTAAGCAACGAGTTGCTTCTTCCATAGCTTGTTCTTTTGTATATCCTAAAGAAACTTCTTCAAAGTTTTTATTTCTTACATTAGGATCTTGTTCAGGCATTTTAACCTTATTTGGTGACATATTAGGCATTATTTTGCACCTCCCATTAAATTACAAATACGATCTGCATTCGCATCTACTTGATGTTCTTCTTCTTTAAACATTCTTTGACGAGCCATTAATTCATCAAAGTCTACTGATAAACCATCAAAGTCTGGTCCATCAACACATGCGAATTTAATTTTACCATCAACAGTAACACGGCAGCATCCACACATACCTGTCCCATCAATCATAATAGGGTTTAATGAAACCATTGTTTTTAAATTATGAGGTTTTGTTACCCCAACAACAGCTTTCATCATAGGTACTGGTCCAATAGCGATAACTTCATCAATTGGATCACCATTATCAATTAATTCTTGTAATTTAACAGTTCCAAATCCTTTTTCTCCTAAAGATCCATCATCTGTCATCACATATACATTTTTACAGAAAGCTTTGAACTTATCTGCCCATAATACATATTGTGCTTCACGTCCACCAATGATAACATCCACATCTACACCCATTTCAGCTAATTTTTTAAGTTGTGGATATAATGGTGCACTACCAACCCCACCGGCAATACCAACAACATGATTTGATTTATGTAAATCAGTTGGTACACCTAAAGGTCCAACGAAGTCAGTGATTTCATCACCTTCGTTTAATTTTGCTAATTGACGAGTTGAAAAACCTACAATTTGATAAATAATTGTAATTGTTTCAGCTTCTCGATCATAATCAGCAATTGTTAAAGGAATTCTTTCTCCATCTTCACCAACTCTTAAAATAATGAATTGACCTGGTTCGCACTTTCTAGCAACCATTGGAGCATGAACTTCCATTAATTCAACAACATCATTTAGTCTTTCTTTTTTGACTATTTTGTACATTTCTGGTTTCCCCCAATTCTTTTAGACTACCTCTATTATACGCTTATGTGAATAAAAAAACAACGTTCCTTCTAGTAAGATTTACTAAAAGAAAATCGTTGTTTTAATTTTTTAAAAATTCTATATTTTGAATATTTTTTGCTCTTTCAAGCTTTTCAATTAAGTTAATATTATAGTTATTTTTAAACAATAAAGAGAATATAATATCCATTATATAATCTGCATTTTTTCTTAAATAGCTATCATTAATAGAAGTAACAGCAATCACTGTACCTTCTTTTTGTTTAATATAATTCACAATTCTTTTAATCTATTGTTCCTCTCCAGAATACGAAATCACAATAGCAACACTATCTTTATTAGAAAGCATTGCTTGTCTATTTTGATCAGATGATATATGTTTTAGATTTATAATCACCTATTACTGAAGAGGCAAAATGTATTCTAAAGTCGTTATAGTTTTTTCACCTAATTTTTTACAAAATCTTGAAATTGTTGATGGTGATGTATATGTAATTTCAGCTAAATCTGTTATTTTCAAATCAACAATATAATCTTTATGATCAAGAATATAATTGGCTATACCTTTTTCTAAATCTGTAAAGTTATCTTGATATTCTAACTTATAAAGTAAGCTCATAGTATCACCTCAATATAAAAATAAAATATTCTTACAACAATAAATAGTGTTATAGAATACTTTATAATTTATTTTCAAATATCTTAAAAAAATCACTTTTTATTTTGAAAAATTTTTATTCTTTTTTTCCAATATAAACAGAAACCTTTTGACTTAAATCTTCATATACTTTTGTTGAGATGCGATGATCCGTAATAATACCATCGATTTCTTCCCAAGAACAAACTGTATATAATCCTTTTTCTTGAAACTTACTACTATCAGCAACCACAAAAACATAATCACTTTTTTCAATCATTTTCTTTTTAACTCCTAATTCTTGATAGGAATGACATGTTGGTCCATCACTATTTAATAATCCAGAAGTTCCTAAAACACAGACATCTACTTGAACTTTATCTAGATATTCTTCACTCCAATGTCCAACTATTGATTGATTTTTTTCTCTTTTTTTACCAGGAGTTAAAAACACATTATGTAAATTTCCATCTAATTGTTCAAATGCACCTATAGAAACCGTAAAAATATCTTTTGAAGGCATTAAATTAATATATGAACAACAACTTTGACAAGTACTTCCTGAATCAATGATCATACTATTATGTGCCATTAATATTGAAGAAATACAACGTGCAATTTCTTTTTTTTCATCATATTTTTGTTTTTCTCTAAATTCGATATTTTTTTCTGTTCCTAACGTTGCAAGTGTTGCTCCACCATATTCTTTTTTAACAACTCCTTTTTCTTCTAAAAAAGTTAAATCTTTACGAATTGTTTCCATACTTACTTGATATTTTTGGGAAAGTTCTTTTGCTTTGACATATCCTTTTTGATCTAATAAATCAACAATTTCTTGTAATCTTTTTGTTGCAGTAATAGCCATATTTCATCACTCCTTGAAGAGATTATAGCTACCTATATACAAAAACGCAACTTGCGATTAGTTGCGTTTTAAACATACTTTTTATTTATTATAAAAAAAACTTAGGATTTCTCCAAGCTCTATTAAGCTTCTACAGCTTGTTTGTTTTGATATTTTTCGTAAGAAATTAAGAATGATGTGTAAATAACTACAGAAATTGCAATTAAAATTGCTTGAGTTACTGCACCCATAATATTTGCACCTGTTGCCAAGAATCCAAAGATCAATGATGGACATGTCCAAGGTACTGTTAAACATGCAACTGGACAGAATCCAATAATTGTTAATACATAACCTACGATTTCAAGAACGATTGATGTTAATACAAATGGAATACCAAATGTAACTGTTTCGTTGATTTCGAATAATCCTGGAATTAATGATAATGAAGCGATTGCTTTGTTATCTTCACGTTTAGAGAAAATAAAGATAGCAATAACTAAACCTAATGTACATCCAGAACCACCAATTTCACCCCACATTTGAATAGCATACATATTAATAATGTTTGTTGTTTTTTCACCTCTGTTGAATTTTTCAAGTGCTAATGGAGTAAAGATTGATTCTTTAACAGCTGATACCATATTATTACCATGAATACCTACTAACCAGAATAACATGATTACTAAATATAAAATAATAAAACCAGGAACAGTTGCATCTAAGCTTCCTAAAGGATCTTGGATACTGTTTTTAATAATATCATTTAAATATAAACCTGTTATGTTATAATACGCTGATCCAATACAAGCAGTAATGATCAATGTTAAAATAGCTGGTACTAAAACTTCGAATGCACGAGATACAACTGGTGGAACTTGATCAGGCATTTTAATGCATCTTGTTTTCCAAAGAACGAAAAAAGGAAAAGTAAACGGGCGTCGCTTACTTTTCCTACGTCATTCAATGAATATAGTTGTCAAAAAAATATCTAAGAGAAGAATGACTTTATAATCTTCTTTGATTACATTTTCATTTTACATATCTTTTATGAATTGAAAATGAAATTTATAGATTTTGATAACTATTTTCATATATTTTTTCATTTATGATTTAGTGTATGCAAATTATTTTCATCGATGTGCTTGAATAAAGGAAATATTTTTTAATTCAATTTCATTAAAATATTCTGACATATGATTATTCATCATTTCTGATGTCAAAGTTTCATCTGCACTATACCAACTTTTAGATTTAAAATAGTCTGCAATCTCAGGTGTTTTAAACGTACAATGATGTCTGGCATAAATTTCATTAAGTCCTAACCGTAACTGAAAATCATCTTTATTTTCTAAATCAGCTTCTGTAAGAAGTTCTGTATCACTATGAGCAAATATATATTCATCCTCATCTGTATTTTCTTCTACTGTTGTTTCTATTTTTTCATTTACAATAACTTGAAGGGCTTTTTCTTTACCTGATTCACTAGTACAAATTACTTTTGTCTTACCTGATGATAAAGCCGTAATTTTACCATTTGTATCTACGATACATATTTTTTCATTTTTCGATTGATAAGTACATTTAAGATTAGTTTGAATAGTATATTCATCTCCAATATTTAATGTAACTTTACTTTTTTCTAAATGCAATGGTTTTTCAACATGTTGACTAACAAGATTATCTGGTGAATAAGATGGTTCATTTCCTTTAAAAAATAAAATAAATCCTAACATAGCAATCACCACGACAAGTGCTATGATTCCTAAAATAATAATTTTAGTTTTTTTACGCACTTCTTTTTTATGTTTTTCTCTATTTTTAACCCTTGAACCTACTTCTTCTACTTGGATATCCTCTTGCGATATTCTTGTTCCACAAATATCACAATATTTGGCTCCTTTTGTTAGTAAACTATGACATTTTGGACATAACATAATCATCATCTCCTTACCTTTATTATAAAATAAAATATATTGATTTTCACTACCCGTTTTAGTATAATGTCAAAGACTGGTTCGAGAGCCAAACCCAGTATAAAAAACTAAGAATAAGTAATGAAGATGGCTCTGTCATCTTTTTTATTTTATTTGGCTTCTAACTGTACTTTAGAAGAGGAGGACTACAAATGAATAATAAAAAGGTACAATTAATTGTAATGAATGCCATGATTGGTGCTGCTTATGCAGTTTTAACAATTTTGATTTCACCAATTGCTTATGGAGCAGTGCAAATGCGCTTAACTGAAATTATTGTTTTACTTGCATGTTACAACAAGAAATTTATTCCAGGACTTACTATTGGATGTTTGCTTGCAAACCTTGCATCTCCAATGGGATTATATGACATTTGTTTTGGAACAGCTGCAACATTGATTGCTTGTCTTGGTATGTATTATGTTAAAAATGTTTTTGCTGGAGCTTTAATTGGTGGGGTTGTCAATGGTTTAATCGTTGGTTTAGAACTTTATCTAGCTTTAGAATTACCATTTATGATTAATGCATTCTATGTTTTCATTGGTGAATTTATTGTTTTAATTATTGGAGCATTCTTATTTAAATGTTTAGAAAAAAATAAAAAACTTATGAATAACTATATTTTAGAATAGTAAAAAAGCTATAACAGCGAAATGCTTGTTATAGCTTTTATTTATGTTCTTCAATATAGGTTACTATATCGTTTACTGTTTTAAAATTCATAACGTCTTCATCAGGAATTTCAATTCCAAATTCTTCTTCAGCAGACATGATTAATTCAACTGAATCTAATGAATCTAATTCTAGATCTTCTTTTAATTTAGCATCTAAAGTAATTTTTGATTCATCAATATCCATTGTATCTTTTAAAATTTCTTTGATTTGATCAAGTACCATTTTATTTCCTCCTTCTGTATAAAGCTATTATAACAAATGCTTTTGATTTGTAAACAAAACAATTTGACAAACAAACTAAAAGTCTATATCATTTAGGAAAGTATGTTTGGGAGGTAAAATAATGATTTTAAGACCAACGAAAATCGAAGATATTTCACGTGTCATTGACATTATTAATCAAGCAAAAACTTATTTCAAAAATAATGATATTGATCAATGGCAAGATGGATATCCTAATGAAGAAACAATTGAAAAAGATATAGAAAATAATGAAGCTTATGTTTTAGAAGAAGACGGTGTTATTTTAGGAACGTGTATGGTAACGATTCATGGAGAACCTGCTTATAACCGTATTGAAGGAAAATGGATTTTAAATTGTCCTTATATATGTGTACATCGTATTGCTGTTGATAATGAATATAAAGGAAAAGGATTAGCTTCTACGATTTTAGATCAAGTAGTTGCTATGTATCCAGATTATCATAGTGTTAGAATGGATACACATCATGATAATCTTTCTATGCAAAGTTTTTTAACTAAATATGGTTTTAAATATTGTGGAGAAATCACTTTAAAAAGTGGTGCTTTAAGAAGAGCTTATGAAAAAAGAATCTAAGCTCTTTTTTATGTCCTTAATTTTCCTTCTTTAAGTAATCTTAATAATTCATCATTTTGCCTTTGTGAACCTGTATAATTATCTATTCCATTTAATTTAGCTAATTTTGTTCTATTAGCAAAAGAAGCATCTTCTTGAATAGAACGCAATGCATCTGTAAAACTATTGCCTGTATAATCAGGTGCACTTAAATATCTTATCTTTCTTTCTATGACCTGATCATTGACCCAGCCGGCATCTTGTCCTATAAGATAGGGATTTCTAGCACCTTGAACAATTCTCGTAATAATTCCAAAATGACGATATGGCATTAATGGCTGCGTAGATTCACTTGTTAAAAATACATGGTGAAATTCTACCTCATCGCCTATCTTATACCTTGTTAAATTCGTATTAGAAAAATTATTATAACCACCTTCTTCGATGATTTGTGGAAAATCTTTATAGGCATAATTTAGATCCACCATTGTATCAATTCCTAAAACATTTCCTGTAGCGCTATATTGCCACATACCATATTCTCCATCATAATTAAGTTCATCATTATATCTTGCAATCCATTTTGTATACTCATTAAAGATTGGACTTGTAAGTTTAGTTCTAAACCAAAACAATGATGCATACATTCCTACATAGTAACCTTCTTGTTCGAGTCTTTGAGCAAATGTTTGTGCAATATTCGCTATTGTTTGATTACTTTGTCTTCCTGTTGTATTATTATCTTCTAAATCATAATAAACAGGATAGGCCATTTGATAATCCTTTACGAGTCTTAATACATGTTTAGCTTCTGATAGAGCTTCTCTTTCATTGGTTGCATAAGAATATAAATAAACCCCAAAAGGGATTTTTAAACGTGTACATTCATCCGCATTTCTTTTAAAATACGGATCATCTTGACTTTCCAGATTACTTCCATACCCACATCTAATGATTGCAAAATCAATATGTTTTTTAACTTCTTGCCAATCAATCAACCCTTGAAATTTAGAAACATCAATTCCATGTTTTACCAAAATTTTT
Source organism: Faecalibacillus intestinalis (assembly GCF_003024685.1). Lineage (GTDB taxonomy): Bacteria > Bacillota_I > Bacilli_A > Erysipelotrichales > Coprobacillaceae > Faecalibacillus > Faecalibacillus intestinalis. The sequence goes on from NZ_PYLQ01000007.1 coordinate 58,028, forward strand.
CACCTCATTATAAAATATGTCACAATGTCAAAAATGTTATTATTATCGTTGTTTATATTTACTTTTGGTTAAAAAAATAAGATAATAGCTACGGGAGGAATTATAGTTATGAAAAAGAGTTTAATCTCCATGATTTGTTTTACTTTGTTAGTATCCTTTTTTTGTTCTACAAGTCAAGTTCATGCAGTAAACTTTGAAGGACAAGAAGATAAATATATGAAACTTTGTTCTAGTAAAAGTTTATCTAATAGTAATTATAATACTTGTAAACAATTTAATTCATACTTAAAAAAGAAAAACAATCAGTTACAAAGTTCTATTGATGAATCTAAATCTAAAATTTCAGATACTCAAAGTTCATTAGATGACGTTGTTTCTAAAATTGCTGATTTAAATAACCAAATTGAACAAAAGCAACAAGAAATCAACTATTTGGAAAGTTCAATTAAATCATTAGAAGCAAGTATCACAGCTAAAGAAAACGAAGTTAAAGAACGTATGTATGCTATGCAATCATACAATAATAGTAATAGTTATATTGAATTTATTTTTGGTGCTTCAAACTTCTCTGATTTCTTTTCAAGAATTGATAGTGTCAATGAAATCACTCAATTCGATAAAGAATTAGTAGAAAAAATTGCTGATGAAAAGAAGCAAGTTGAATCTCAAAAAGCAACTATTGAAACAGTAAAAGCAAATATTGTTTCTCAACAAAACGAACAATATACTTTACAAACTCAATATGAAGATCTATTAGCTAAACAACAAAAAGATTTAGCATCTGCTGAAAGTGAACAATCTAAAATTTCTGATACTCAAAGTTCATTAGATTCATTCTTATCATCAGTCGTTGTTACTCAATCATCTTCATCAGGTAGTAGCAGTAGTGGTTCCACAACTATTAGACCATCTACAAATGTTCCTACTACAAATAAGTATGGTTCTACAGTTGTAGCTGCTGCTTATTCTAAATTAGGTTGTCCTTATGTATGGGGAGCAAGTGGACCTAATTCATTTGACTGTTCTGGTTTGGTTATGTGGTGTTATGCACAAGCAGGTGTTTCACTTGATCACTATTCTGGATCTCAAGGTCAATCTGGAGCAATTATTCCATTAAGTCAAGCTCAACCAGGAGATATCTTATGGAAAAGTGGACATGTAGGTATTTATATTGGTAATGGTCAATATATTCATGCACCACAAACAGGTGATGTTGTTAAGATTGCATCTAATGTAAGTAGATTTACTTGTGCAGTTAGACCTTATTAGTAATGACTTAAAACCTTTAAGTTTATAAGCTTAAAGGTTTTTATTTTGTATAAAAACAACTTTTATTTACTTTTTTTAGAAAGTGAGGTATAAATAATATGAGGGGGTGTTTTTTTTGAAAATTAAAAAATATTTTGTAGGATTTGTTGCATCTACAATGCTTGTATCAACATGCTATTGTATAAAACCTGTAGAAGCTATTGATTTTTCAAAAGATGAATCAAAATATATGTCACTATGTGCAAGTGGAAAACTAACAAATAGTAATAAGAAAACATGCGAAGAATTCAACAGCTATCTCAAAGCTAAAAATAAGAAGTTAAAAAAAGATTTAGAAAATCAAAAAAGTGCTGCGGCGAGTACAACGCAAACATTAGACAGTGTTCAAAAAAAGCTAAATTCATTAAATTCGGATATTTCATCTAAAGAAGCTGAAATTCAATATGTTGAAACATCTATACAAAATGCCCAAGCAGATATAGATAAAGATAATCAAGAAATAAAAGATCGTATGTATGTCATGCAATCTTATATGAATGAAAATACTTTTATCAATTATATATTTGGGGCTGATAATTTTACTGATATGTTATCTAGAATAGATAGTTTCAATACACTTACTTCAAGTGACCAAGATTTGATTGCTCAAATGTTAGAAAAGAAAAAGGAAATTGAAAATCAAAAAGTTACTTTAGAAAACGCAAAAGCTGTTTTAGAAGAACAAAAGAAAGAACAAGCTGCTATTCAAGTACAATATGAAACATTATTAGAAGAACAAAGAAAACAAATTGCTTCTACGCAAGATGCTATATATGATTATGGTGCTGCAAGTGAATCATTAGCTGCTGCTATTGATAAATTCAATGCTGAAGCTTATGAAACAAAACCATCAACAGCTAGACCTGCTCCACCAGCATCAAATAATACAAATAGCAATAATTCAAATAATACTGGTAATAATAATTCAAATAACAACAATAATAATAATTCAAGTAATAATAACTCTAATAGTAATACAAACAATAACACTAACAATTCTAACACAAATAACACAACATCTTCTAATCTTGGATATAAAATTTATGAAGTAGCTCGTTCAAAATTAGGATGTCGTTATTATTGGGGTGCAAATGGACCAAATATGTTTGATTGTTCTGGATTAGTCTATTATTGTTTAAACCATGCAGGAAAATCTGTAGGTAGAACAACCGCAGCAGGTTATTCATCTATGTTTTCAGGGGTAAGCTGGTCAAATTCACAAACTGGTGATTTAGCTTGCTTTGGAACTGGATCAGTTACACATATTGGAATTGTAATGTTGAATAGTGATGGTACTAGAAGTTTAATTCACTGTGGTGGTGGCGGATCGCATACTTTTGGAAATGATCCAAATGCTTGTGTTAAAATTAGTGATTTTCAACCTGGTTCTTATTACTATAAAAGAATTATAACAATTAGACATGTCTCATAAGGTCCATCTGGGCCTTTTTCTTTATAAAGAAAAAAGGTAGACGAATTTCGTCTACCTTTTTATTTTAAGAATGTTTTATAATCTTTATAATTTTTCTTTAATAATTCAGGTGTGTTTAAATGATATGGACATTTTGTCATACATTTTCCACAATTTAAACATTCTTCTATTTTTTTCATTTCATTTTGCCAATGATCATTAAGCCAACTTGCTGCTGGTGCTCTTCTTAACATTAAAGACATTCTAGCACATTGGTTAATTTGGATATCTTTTGGACAAGGCATACAATAACCGCATCCTCTACAAAAATCACCAGCTAACTCTTTACGATCATGTTCAATTAAATCTTTAATTTCTTGAGTAAGTTCGGGTGCTTTTGTTTGATAAGAAATAAATTCATCTAATTCTTTTTCTTTTTGAATTCCCCATATTGGTAAGACATTATCAAATTGTGCTAAATAAGCATATGCTGCATCAGAACGATTAATTAAACCTCCAGATAATGCTTTCATACAAATAAAACCAATATTGTGTTCTTTACATTTATGTACTAAATCAATATCTTTTTGATCAGCTAAATAACTAAATGGAAATTGAATTGTATCATATAATCCACTTTCACAAGCTTCTATAGCTACTGGTAAACGATGATTCGTTAAACCTATAAAATGTATTTTTCCTTGAGCTTTTGCTTCTAACATAGCTTCATATAAACCTGTACCATCTCCTGGTTTAGGGCAAAATGAAGGATTATGAAATTGATAAATATCAATATAATCTGTTTTTAAATTATTTAAACTTGTTTCTAAGTCTTTCCAAAAACCTTCTACTGTAGTAGATCCTGTCTTCGTTGCAATATAAATATCTTTTCTAACATCACTTAATGCATTTCCTAGCTTTTCTTCACTATCACTATACCATCTTGCACTATCAAAAAAACGAATTCCTTGATCATATGCCTTTCTTAAAATTGTTGTTGCATCTTCTCCAGTTACTCGTTGAATTGGTAATGCCCCAAAACCATTACGATTCACTGTAATTCCTGTTCTCCCTAATGTAACTTTTTCCATTACTTTTTCCTCTTTTTCTAATCTTAACTTAAATATTCACCAATTCCATTTACAATTCCTTGAACAATTTTATTTTGATAATCCTCACTTGAAAGTAATCGATCTTCTCCTGGATTTGATAAAAATCCCATTTCTACAATAGTAACAGGAACTTTTGACCAATTTAAACCTGTCATATTATCAACAATTGAAACTCCTCTATTTCTAGAACCTGTTGCCTTACAAATATTATTCACAATACTTTTTGAAAGTGATTGTGATTGACTTGCAATACTTGCACAATATCTATTAGAAGTTGAAGGCGCAAGTGTCAACGTTCCTGTAGAAGAAGATGATTCACTTGAATCACAATGTAAACGAATAAATGCATCTGCATTTGCCTCATTTGCCATTTGAGCTCTTTGAGCATTAGATAAATCGACATTTTGTGATGTACGACACATAACCACAGTATAACCTTGATTTGATAAAGCTTCTTGTAATTTAAGTGCCACTTCTAAGTTGATTTGTGATTCTGTTTTCCCTGTTACACATCCTGTTGCCCCTGTTGTCACTTTTGCTTTCATTGTCGATGAACCTGGTCCATTAGGTTCTAATGAACTATTTCCTCGTGCTTGATGTCCTGCATCAATACAAATCACTTTTCCTCCGCCATGATAAATCTTAGCTGCTGATAATTCTTGTTTAGGTTTTTCTTTTACATGTACAGTTATTTCTTTTTCTGCTTGATTTCCTGAACTATCTTTCGCAAATACTTTTATTTGATAATCCCCTGCTTTATTTACATCTAATGAAGATAAATCATATTGTAAATCAACATTGCTTAAATCTGTTGCTTTGATTTCTTGATTAAAATCATAATTTTCTGTTCCTTCTTCAAATGAAACTTCATTTATTTCATTAAAAACAGGAGCTGTAGTATCTTTAACAATCACTTTCTTTTTTAGTTTTTGATCTTGATATTTAATATTTATTGTATAGCTTCCAATTGCTGGATAATCTTTTTGATCTTCATTTTTTAGATTATCTGTTATTTTTATTTCTTTTTTTATTTCTTTCAACTTATCTTTATCTATGTCTTTTGTTTGAATAAGATCATCAAATGAATATTGAACTGTATTTCCATATTCTACAATAATCTCTTTTTTATTTTTTAATGATAATTCAATTTTTTCTTCTCGTGTAAGATAATAAATACCTCCCACTATCACCACGATAACAATCCCAATAACTCCTATAAACTTCTTTTTCATATTCTTTTTTCTCCTTAAAACTATTATACAAAAAAAAGAGAAGAATGGAAGTTCTTCTCTATAAACCTTTGACATGAATACGTGTAATTGCACGTTGCAAAGCTGCTTGTGCTCTTAACATATCGATTTCATCGTTTTGTATTTTAAGTCTTTCTTCAGCTCTTCTTTTTGCTTCTTGTGCTCTTTCTAAATCAATTTCTTCTTGTGATTCAATTGCATTAGCAATTAAAGTTGTTTCTGTTTCATTTACATAAATGAAACCACCTGCGACAGAAAAATATGTTCTTTTTCCATCAATAATATAATTCATTTGAGACACTTTTACACCACTTGCTAGTGGAATATGATGAGCTAAAATACCTATTTGTCCAGCAGTTGTATCAAGATTTATCTGATCAATTTCCACTTCTTGGTAAATACCTTGAGGTGTAATAATTTTTAGCTTAAATTTAGTCATTTTCGATTTGTTTAGCCTTTTCTACAGCTTCTTGAATAGTACCAACATTATGGAATGCTTGTTCAGGTAATTGATCCCATTTACCTTCAAGAATTTCTTTAAATCCTTGAACAGTATCTTCTACACGGACATATTTTCCATCTAAACCAGTAAATTGACTAGCTACTGTAAATGGTTGTGATAAGAAGTTACGTACACGTCTTGCACGTGCAACGATTAATTTATCTTCATCACCTAATTCATCCATCCCAAGAATTGCGATGATATCTTGTAATTCTTGATAACGTTGTAAGATTTGTTGAACACCATGAGCTACTTCATAATGATCTTTACCTACAACTAATGGATCTAAGGCTCTTGATGAAGAGTTAAGTGGATCTACTGCAGGGTAAATACCTAAAGCAGCGATTGAACGATCCAAGACGATTTTAGCATCTAAGTGAGCAAATGTTGTTGCTGGTGCAGGGTCAGTTAAGTCATCGGCTGGTACATAGACCGCTTGTACTGATGTAATTGATCCTTTTTTAGTTGATGTAATACGTTCTTGTAAAGCACCCATTTCAGTTGCTAGAGTTGGTTGATATCCTGCTTGTGATGGTACACGTCCAAGTAAGGCAGAAACTTCTGAACCTGCTTGTGTGAAACGGAAGATGTTATCAATGAATAATAACACGTCTTGACCTTGTCCATCACGGAATTGTTCAGCCATTGTTAAACCAGTTAAGGCAACACGTAAACGTGCTCCTGGAGGTTCGTTCATTTGTCCAAAGACAAGTGATGTTTTAGATAAAACGCCACTTTCTTTCATTTCATAGTATAAATCGTTACCTTCTCGGCTACGTTCTCCAACACCGGCGAATACTGATAACCCACCATGTTGTGTTGCGATATTGTTAATAAATTCTTGGATCAATACTGTTTTACCTACTCCGGCACCACCGAATAACCCAATTTTACCACCTTTGATAAAAGGACAAATTAAGTCTACAACTTTAATTCCTGTTTCAAAGATTTCTGTAGTTGTCATTTGTTCTGCATAAGTTGGCGCAGATCTATGGATAGGCATACGTGGAACATCATTTCCTAATTCACCTTTACCGTCAATTGGTTCACCTAAAACATTGAACATACGTCCTAATGTATCATTTCCTACTGGAACTGAAATTGGGTGACCTGTATCAACAGCATCCATTCCTCTTACTACCCCATCAGTTGGTCCCATGGCGATACATCTTACTGCATCATCTCCAATGTGTTGAGCAACTTCTACGACTAATTCTTCTTCACCATTTTGAATACGAATTGCTGTATTTAATCGAGGTAATTTATCTTCGCTAGCAAATGCAATATCAATAACTGGCCCACGGGCACTAATTATTTTCCCAATATTTGCCATATTGACCTCCTTATTGCGCATTAGCTCCAGCAACAATTTCACTAACTTCATTAGTAATTGCTGTTTGACGAGCTTGATTGTATTTTAATAATAATTGTTCTGTTAATTCTTCTGCGTTATCTGTAGCATTTTCCATTGAAGTTCTACGTGACGCATTTTCACTTGTCACACTTTCAACAAGATAGCCATAAACGACAGCTTGTAAATACATTGGTATTAAACTATCTAAAACTTCTTCAGGACTTGGTTCAAAAATAGTGAATTTATTGGTAATTTCAATATTTTCAAACTCATTTGTATCAATTGGTAAAAGTGTTACTGTACGTGGTTTAAATGTTAAGTTATTAACAAATTCAGTATAAATGATTTTTATACTTCCCACTTCTTTATTAATATAAAGATCTGTGACACTTTTTACTAATTTAGTCACTTCATCAAAAGCTAATGTTGAATTTAATGAAGCAAAATCAGTATTGATTGGTCCTTGATGCGTTCTACGGAAATAATTTGTTCCTTTACTTCCAATTGAGTAAACATAATCTTCATCTTTAATTTGTTGACTAATTTCTTTAAAGACATTGGCATTATATCCACCACATAATCCTAAACTTGAAGAAATAACAATATAAACATCTTTATCTACTTTATTTTCAGCGAGATAGGCAGAATCTTTTAACCCTTTATTAGAAGCTAAAATTTCTGCACATGTTTGTCTAACACCTTGATAATAAGGTTTTAATTCATCAAGTTGATTTCTTGTTTTACGAAGTTTAGATGTCGCAACTAATTCCATTGCTTTTGTAATCTTTTTAGTAGATTCAACGGATTTAATACGACGCTTAATTTCTTGCATTGATCCAGGCATTAGTTAGCCCCTTGTGTTTTTAAGAATTGATCAACATAAGCGCCTGTTGCTTCTTTCATCTTCGCTTCTAATTCATTTGAAATCACTTTTTGAGTTTCTATTTCAGTAATAAATTCAGGATGAGCCATTTGAATATTTTCTACTAAACCATCCATAAATTCTTTTACTTTTTCTACAGCTATTTGTTTTGTATAACCATATTTTAATGCAAATAAAGTAATGACTTGTGTTGGTACACTACGTGGTGAGTATTGTGCTTGTTTTAATACTTCACGTACTTTTGCCCCATGATCCAATGTTGCTTTAGTAGCAGCATCTAAGTCAGAACCAAATTGTGCGAAAGCTTGCATTTCTGCATATTGAGCAAGTTCAAGTTTTAATGAACCAGATACTTGTTTCATCGCTTTAATTTGTGCAGTAGAACCTACACGTGATACAGATAATCCTGTATCTACAGCTGGTCTAAATCCAGAGTTGAACAATTCTTGTTGTAAGAAGATTTGTCCATCAGTAATTGAAATAACGTTTGTTGGAATATATGCTGAAATATCCCCAGCTTGTGTTTCAATGATTGGTAAAGCAGTAATTGATCCTCCACCATTTTCTTCATTTAAACGGCAAGCACGTTCAAGTAATCTTGAATGTAAATAGAAGACATCCCCTGGATAAGCTTCACGTCCTGGTGGTCTTTTTAATAATAACGACATTGTACGATAAGCTACCGCATGTTTCGATAAATCATCATAAACAATTAAAACATCTTTTCCTTCATCTAACCAATGTTCAGCAATTGCACATCCAGCATATGGTGCAATATATTGAATTGGTGCAAGTTCACTCGCTCCGGCAGAAACAACACATGTATAATCCATTGCTCCACCTTGACGTAATTTTTCAACAACTTGTGCAACTGTTGAATTCTTTTGTCCAATAGCAACATAAACACAATAAATGTTTTGTCCTTTTTGGTTTAAAATTGTATCAATAGCAATTGCAGTTTTACCTGTTTGACGGTCACCGATAATTAACTCACGTTGACCTCTACCGATAGGAATGATAGCATCAATTGATGTAATACCAGTTTGTAATGGTTGATCAACTGATTTTCTTGTCATTACCCCACTAGCAACACGTTCGATTGGTTTAGTTTTACCAGTATTGATTTCACCTTGACCATCGATTGCTTGTCCTAATGGATTAACAACTCTTCCTAACATTTCATCCCCGACAGGGACTTCAATAATTCTTCCAGTACGTTTAACTTCGTCTCCTTCTTTAATCGTACTTTCAGATCCAAGTAGTACGGCTCCTACACTATCTTCATCTAAGTTCATGACCATTCCGTAAACATCATTTGGGAAAAGTAATAATTCACCTAACATGGCATTATCTAACCCATGAATAACACTTACACCATCACCAACAGTCACGACTGTTCCGACATCTTTTTGTTCAATGATATCGTCATAATGCTTAATTTGTTCTTTAATTAAAGCACTAATTTCATTTGGTCTAAGCCCCACTATTTCCACCTACTTTCTTAATAGTTCTTTTTTAAGCATTTCTACTTTATTTTTAATTGTTCCATCATAAATACGGTTAGCAATTTGAACTTTAATACCACCTAATAATGATGGATCAATAGATACTTTTAAAGTAACCTTTTTGTTTTCTTTTTGACTGATTGCTTTTTCTATATCTTGAATTTGTTGATCAGTTAATTCATAAGGTGTATAGATCATACCTTCTTCTATACCTAAATATTGATTTGATAAATTAATATAAGATTTAACAATATCATCAATATAACGAATTCTTCTTGATTGCACTAATAGTTTTAAGAAATTTAAAACATATTGATCAACATTCCCTTTAAATGATTGATCCAATAATTGAATCTTTTTATCATTTTCAATAAGAACGTGATTAAAGAATTGAACAATTTGAGGATCACTATCTAGAACCTCACCAACTAATTTGATGTCATCAAGATATTGAGTGACTTGATTTTCTTCTTTTGCTAAATCAAATAAAGATTCAGCATATCTATCGCCAACAACACTCATTAGTTAACCACATCATCAACAAATTCTTCTACTAATCCTTTGTTGATTTTTTCATTCATTTCTTTGTTCATCACTTTAGTTGCAACCTCAATAGCAACATCCACAATTTCTTGTTTCATATCTGCTTGAGCTTGTTTCTTTTCTGTTTCAATTTCTTTTTGTGCTTGTTCAATTTTAGCTCTTGCTTCTTCGTTTGCTTGGTCAATAATTTGTTGTTTCACTTTTTGACCATCATCTTTTGCTTGATCAAGAATTTCACGATATTTACTTGCCGCTTCACGTGCTTCTTTTTCAGCTGTTTCTAAATTTACAGAAGCTTTTTCATTCATTTCTTTTGCCTCATTGATTGTAGATTCTATGTAATCTGCTCTTTTAGCAAAATATTCCATGACATTTTTCCATAAAAACTTCTTAAAAATAAGTAACAAAACTCCTGTAGATAATAATTGAACAATCAGTGTTGTAAGATTAGGGAATAATTTTCCTGCTATATCTGGCATCTTTATTCCTCCTTTGTCAGATTTTCAATTATTAATATACGAATAATAAGATTAAAGAAACTAATAAACCATAGATGGCAACTGTTTCTGATAAGGCAATCCCTAAGATCATCATAGTACGGATTTTACCTTCAGCTTCTGGGTTTCTACCAACAGCTTCTACAGCTTTACTAGCAGCAATCCCTTCACCAATCCCTGTTCCTAAACCTGCACATACAGCAAGACCTGCTGCAATAGCAATTAAACCTTTTACCATAATTTTTTCCTCCTAAAAAATAGTTCATTTTTCATTTATATCTTAACTAGCAAGCTAGTAAAGAACTTAATCTGGATTTTCCATCATTATCAAGATAGATGATAATGTAACGAATACCAATGTTTGAATGCATCCTGCAAAGACATCAAAATAACAATGTAGCCAAGGAGCAATCACTGGTCCTAAAAAGTTAAAGTTGATCAATAACCCTGAAATATAACCTGTTAATTGATAAACTAAATACATAAGGATCGATCCACTTAAAATATTCCCAAATAAACGCATTGATAACGAAATCAATGGCGAAAGAATACTTAATAAGTTTGTTGGTGGCCATACAGCACCCCAAATGTAAGATAATAATCCTTGTTTTTTGATTGCATTAAACTGAATTAAACAGAATGTAATTGTTGTTAATGCAAGAGTAATAGAATAATTTGAAGTTGGTGCTTCAAATCCTAATAATCCACTTAAGTTGGCAATGATCAAATATGCAAAGAGCATTGCAAAGTATGGATAATAGCTCTTTTCAAATTTCTTTGGCATGATACTTTTTAAATAGTCGTAAATCATTTTAACACCTGTTTCAACAACTAAAACAACACCTTTAGGTCTTGCTGTTGGATCAGCAGTTGCAAATTTTTTTCCGGCATAAATAAAGAAAATAGCCATCACCACCATAATAATCAATGAAAAGATTAATTCTACCTGTAAAGAATCTAAGAAGTTACTCACCCTTTCACCCCCTTCATTTGATAACTTACAATATATATGGTTATTTTAATGACCATATATCCAAAAAGAACACCCATCAGATTAAACCATTTTGGAATAAAAATAGCAATTAAAAAACCAATCGCATAAATTGCAAGTTTGACTATATTTAATAAGATAATTAAACTTGTAGATCTTTTTAAGTTCAATATCATATCAGACGTGATAATAATAACATAAAAAATTGCGAGATTAAATAAATATCCAAGCAAAAAACCTAGCGGATAACTGATAGATTTCATCGTCAAACCAATAATTGAAAAAACGATAAAACCTATCAAAAAAATAAAAAATGATTTCTTAAAAACTAACTTTTCATTCATGATTTTCCACCTTTTAATAATGTTCTCATCACTTCTATAAACGCTAAAACAAGAAATACTAGCGTCAGAAGAGGTTTGGTTAGTAATATACTATCCAAATATAAACCCAATATGACGCCAGCTATTAAAGTTCCAAATATTTTACCTGATAATGTCAATGCATAAAGCAAATCTTTAAAAAGCTTCTCTTTATTATTCATTTGTTCCAAACAAACGATCTCCGGCATCTCCAAGTCCAGGAACAATATAACCATGCTCATTTAATTTTTCATCTAATGCTGCAAGTGTAATATCAACATCAGGATGTACTTCTTGAATCGCTTTAACTCCTTCTGGTGCTCCTACTAAACAAACAAGTTTGATTTTTCTTGCTCCTCTTTGTTTAATATTTTCAATTGCCATATTAGCACTTCCACCAGTTGCTAGCATTGGATCTAAAACAATGACTAAAGCATCTTCTAGACCTTTTGGAAATTTAGCATAATATTCACGTGGAATTAAAGTTTCTTCATCTCTTTCCATTCCAATATGTCCAACTTTAGCTGTTGGAATAATATCTCTAAAACCATCAACTAAACCAATTCCTGCACGTAAAATAGGTGCAAGAATAATTTGTTGATCCATTTCTTTTCCCACCATTGGACAAACAGGTGTTTCAATTGCTTTATCTTTTAATGAAACATTGCGTGTTACTTCAAATGCCATAAGTTTAGCAATTTCATCTAAGTTTTGTTTAAAAATATAAGTTGATGTATTTTTATCACGCATAATTGTTAATTTATGTTGAATTAAAGCATGATCTAATATTGTTACTGACATATTTGCCTCCTAAATATATTTAATATTTGAATACATTGTAACCTTTTCAGTAAGTTTTGCTACTCGTTTTAAACATTCTTCTTTAATTTCATCTGTTTCTTCATTTTTTAAACGATAAGCAATGATTCTTGCAACTTCTTCAAAGTCTTCTTCTTTGAATCCTTTAGTTGTCATCGCTGGTGTTCCAATACGAATTCCTGAAGCTTTGAATGGTTTTTCTGTATCAAAAGGAATTGCATTTTTATTAGCTGTAATATTGATTTCATCAAGTAAACGTTGTGCTTTTTTACCAGAAATACCACAACTTGCTTTAACATCAACAAGTAATAAGTGGTTATCTGTTCCTCCAGCAACCAATCTGAACCCTTCTTCTTTAAAGACTTTTTCCATTGCTTTAGCATTTTTGATAATTTGTTTTGCATAGTCTTTAAATTCTGGTTGTTGTACTTCATAGAAACATTGTGCTTTAGCAGCGATAATATGCATTAATGGTCCACCTTGCATACCTGGGAAAACTGCACGATCAATATCTGCAGCAAGTTCTTTTTTACACATGATGACACCACCACGAGGTCCTCTTAATGTTTTATGTGTTGTTGTTGTGACAATATCAGCATATGGAAATGGTGATGGATGAACGCCAGCAGCTACAAGTCCAGCGATATGAGCCATATCTACCATAAATAATGCGCCATTATCATGAGCAACTTTAGCCATAAATTCAAAATCAATAATTCTACTATAAGCACTTGCTCCAGCAACAACGAGTTTTGGTTTAATTTCTTCTACTTGTTTTTTATAAGCTTCATAATCAATTGTTTCTGTCTCTTTTGAAACACCATAGCTATAAAATTCATAGTTGATTCCTGAAAAGTTCAATGGATGCCCATGTGTTAAATGTCCCCCATCAGCAAGTGACATACCTAACACTTTATCTCCATGTTGTAATAAAGCTAAATAAACTGCAGTATTAGCTTGTGCCCCACTATGTGGTTGAACATTAGCATGTTCTGCCCCATAAATTTCACAAATTCTTTGTCTTGCAAGTTCTTCAACTTCATCAACAAATTGACATCCCCCATAATATCTTTTTGCTGGATATCCTTCAGCATATTTATTTGTAAGAACTGATCCAGCTAATTGTAATACTTCTTCAGAAACAAAGTTTTCTGAAGCAATCAATTCAATGTTATTTCTTTGTCTATTTAATTCTCTTTCAACACTTTCAAATAATTGTGTATCTTTCATTATTTATTACTCCTTTTCTAAAGCCATCATTTTTTGAATTCTTGCATCATGTCTTCCGCCTTCATATTCGCTTTCAAGCCATGCATGTAAGATTTCTAAAGCTAAGCCTTCCCCTATAACACGTTGCCCCATTGCTAACATGTTTGAATCATTATGTTGACGTGTTGCTTTTGCACTAAATACATCATGACATAATGAACAACGAATTCCGTTTACTTTATTGGCAGTAATGCTGACACCAATTCCAGTTCCACATACAACAACCCCCTTGTCGCACGTTCCATCAGCAACAGCTTTTGCTGCTTTAGAAGCATAATCTGGATAATCACAGCTTTCTTCTGTGTATGTACCAAAATCTACAACTTCATAACCATTTTTTTCTAAATCATCTTTTAATACATTTTTTAATCTGAGACCACCATGGTCACATGCCATTGCAATTTTCACTTCAATACCTCCATGATTTTTTCTTCACTAATACAACCTTGACGTAATATTGTTACATCATCATCAATTTTTACCACTGTACTTGCTAGAGTATTTTGACATTTTCCTTTGACGATCATCTTTAGTTTCCCATTAAATTCATGATACACATCTAAATCATTTAAAAGTGTCTCTTGACCTGAAATGTTAGCGCTTGTTACTAACATTGGCCCTACTCTTTTCAATAATTCTAATACAAATGGATCATCAGGTATTCTTATACCTATCGTTTCTAATCCCGCTGTAAAATCATCTGATAAAATTGATTTCTTTTTTAAAACAAGAGTTATCATTCCCGGCATAAATTCATCAATCAATTTTTGAGCATTTGTATTTACATAAGCATATTTTTCTATATCTTGAGAATCATAGATCATCAAAGATACTGCTTTACTATGACTTCTATGTTTAATTTCATAGATTTTTTCAAGTGCCGAAAGATTTCCAAACTTCACACCTAAGCCAAAAACAGTCTCGGTAGGAAAAGCCACAACCTCATCTTGTTTTAATAATTCAACAACCTCGTTTATGTTCTTTTTTTCTACCAAAACTGTTTCCATGATTCCACCTCATTTTGTGATATTATACTATTTTATTATTTAAAATGATACCCTTATCCCTGGATATTTATCTCTTTCAATAAAATATTTAGCATATTTCTTAACGATTTTCCCACTATTTCTTTAATTTTCCCTAAACAAGCAAAAATCAACCTATTTTATATAAAATAACAGTGAAATCTCTATACAAATAAAATTTAAAAAAAGATATTTCACTACCGACACACAGAAAATAAAAAATCTGAGATCATATCTTAAAAACACATTTCGCGTTCTCAGTTTAATATAGAGATTTTACTTGTGTTTAGAAAGGAGGCATTTAAAAAGCAACTCTGTTTAATGAGAGTTGTTTTTTATTTAAACCAAAAATGAACAAAAAAAGTAATCACCTATGCTGACAAGTTTGTGATTACTTTTTAATAAATTTTGAAATAAATCATCATAGCAATGAATCTATTTGAGAACTCTTTTCATATATATTACATTTTATTTCATCTTTAAAGACAATTCTATTTTTGACTATCTTTTAACCTATATTTTCTATTTGTGTTTGTACCAATTGATTCTACAGAATCCATTTGTGAAAGAATCTCTCTCGTTCTAGAATGTTTTAAACCAATATATTCTGCAATATCTTTTGTTTTTGCTTCTTTATTTTCACTAAGATATTCTTTTATTTTTATCATTTTTTCTTTTGTTTTATTTGTTATTTTTTTCTTCGCCGTTTTTTCTTCGCCACTTTTCTTCGCCGTTTTTTCTTCGCCACTTTTCTTCGCCGCTTTTTCTTTGTTTGTTTTATCTACAAATTCAAGTGTTAAGATAGTTCGATCAGGATCAAACCTTTCTTCAATAACAGGTTCTTTCCATCCTTGATCTTCCCATGTATTGAAGATATTAGGAACACCACTTCCAGAACGTTCACCTATGTTTACAAGATTAAACATTTTCATAAGAGTTTTATTACGAGGATCAGATTCCCCACCTTTTCTCATTTGTTCCTTTCCGGTTCTAATATATCCAGGATTTTCGAAAACAATTTGATTTTGATCTTTTTTAATAACAACCCCCCTTGTCCCATAGTAATCTGCATTAATCAAACAATTAGCCAATGCTTCACGAAGTGCTTTATGGACAGGTGTATCGTCTATCCTGTCCCCTCCTTTCATTGAAAAAGGAACTTTAACATCTTTAATGATTTTATTATAGACTCTAAAATAAAAGTCACATATATTTCCAGACCATTCACCTGAACTTGATTGTAAACGATCAGTCCAACGAATAGATGGATCTAAAACTTCTCGATAATCTAAAAAATAATCTGGAAAATGACGTACAATATTATACTCATTTCCAAACATCAACATTCCTGCTGCTGTAGGATGTAATTGATGATCTTCTTTTGAAATTGCTGCTGCACCAATGCTTCTTAAATATTCATCATTATTTAATCTTTCAAAGGGATGTCCTGCATTTAATACTTGATGTCTATTTCGATAACCTTGGATTGTTTCATAGTTTAAATCTTCTAATGGAACATCATCTAGCACTTCCATATCCATTGTTTTTTCTGCTTGGTCACGTAACATTGTTTTAACTTGCAAACGTGTACAATGATAATCACCATCATGATTTCTTCTATATGTTCCATGAAATAAATTATTATTAATATAGACAGGTTTTTCTTCCCTTCTTGCCATTGGAACATGAATCACAATAATTTGATCATCTTCTTTTTTATAAACTTCTACATCATCATCTCGTAATAAATTAATACTTACTTTTTGTCTATTATTAATATCATTCCAAAATTGTTTAATTAATTTTTGACAACTGTCAGCATCTAATCCTGAAGTAAACCATGTCCCATCTTTATTTTCTATTACCCCTAGAATAATAACTCCACCATATCCATTTGAAAAAGCAGAATACGTTTCCCAAATGGAGTTTGGTAAACCATTCTTAGCACTTTTTACTTCTCTTCGATTATCTTCTTTATATGAATCAAATTCATCTAAATCAAATAGTTTTTCCACAAAGATTATTCCTTTCTTTTGATCATATATAATATATGTTCATATATTGTATAAATTATACTATTTTTACTTCTAAAAAAATAGCTTATTTTAGCAAAAAGAAAAAGGCACTGAATACTCAGAAACCTCATTATTTCTTAAATACAACTAACTTACTTAAAATATAATTTAAGATAACAACAATAACATTGACAACAACTTTAGCAACAACATCATTAACAATATTAAAATTCACTAAGAACCACATTAACACCATATCCATGATTCCTGTTGCTAACCTAGAACAAAAAAATTATAGCAGGATAACTTATCCTGCTATGAAATATTTATTATTTACTTGGATATTCGATACTAAATCCTCTAAAAATTCCATTTCTATTTTCGTTACAGCAATCAAACATGTATTTATATCCTGCATCATTTGAATAATGGAATCTACCATCCGTTTCTTGGTTTGGTTCACCTAAAACCTTTTTAACTTGTGCATATTTTACTTTATTATTTAAAGCTAACGATCCTTCACTTGTTTCTACAACAACATCTTTAGCTGCTTTATCGTATTCTTCTTCAGCGTATTCATCATATTTTACTTCAATAAACGTTACAGATGCTTCTGCTACACTAATAGCTTTTTTAGTTGGATTTTCATATCTTAAATAGAAATGTGCAACATCACCACTATCTAATTCTACATTTAGATATGCTGCCATTGATGAAATACCGTTAGCATCTAATTCAACATCTTCTACTTTATCACCTGTATCATTTAATGTAACAGTTCCAACTTGTGATAAATAATTTGCATATTCTCCTACTGTTTCAGGAATTGCTATTTTTTTATCATCAATTGTAAAATATTTGATTAATCCATCAGCTTCTTGGAAATCATTAACATCTTTAATTTTAATGCTGTTTGATGTAGCAGGTTTCTTAGTTGTTGTTTTATCACTAGAATCACTAGTACTACATCCTACTAATGACATTGATAAAACACATGTCATTAATAGAGCGACTATTTTTTTAAACATAGTTGTTCCTCCACGATATTTTTCTTTTCTTCTTTTATACTATATAACAAATTACAATTATCTACAAATCTTTTTTTCTTAAGAACAGGCTTTCATAGTCTGAAACAATCTTTGTCCAACTATAAGCATTTTTAACTCTATCTTTAGCAGCTTTTCCTAAAGTATCAATATAATCTTGATCAAATGTTTCAACATGTTCTATAAGATGTTTTAAATTATTCTTTTCTTTACCCCAATAAATACATGAATCTAAACCTACTTCTTGATTAAAGCCAACATTTAATAAAAGATTTAAAGAAGTAGAACCTAAGGCTTCTAATAAAGAAGGATTTGTTCCTCCTACTTCATGACCATGTAAATAAGCAAAAGCATTTTTTCTTACACTTTTTAATAATGCATCATCATAAATTGTACCTACAAATTTAACTCTTTGATCATTTTCAAAATGATACTTGTTATTTAAAATATGATACAACTTACTTTCTTGATATCCAGTAACAATCACTAAATCTTTTTTTGTATTAGAATTCATAAATTCTCTAATCATTGTTTCATAATTATTTTCAGGAACAAAACGTCCTACAATAAGATAATATTCATTTTTTGAAATCTCATGTTCCTTAGCCCATACTTCAAATTTTTCTTCATCACTGTTATCAACAACATCTGCTCCATAAGCGATAAATGTTGTTTGGGGTTGATACTTTTTGTAATCTTCTTGAATATACTTTTCAATATTTTGTGAATCACAAACGACATAATCCGCATTTTTAATCATCAATCTTTCAGATAATTTCCAATATTGTCTAATAAACCAATTCCATTTAGCTCTTTTAAATTCATGACCGTCAGGATTAACAAAAACTTGAATATTTTTAGTATGAAACATTTTAACATATTTCTTTAAAAATGGACCAATACGACAAGCTAAAATATAAACAATCCCCTCTTCAATATTATGATCAACAACATATTGATAAACTGCTTTTAAAGCTGCAATATCATAATAAACTGCTTTTGCTGGTCCAATATTAGGCACTTGTACTTTAAAACATCTTGCTTGATTATGTTCAAATTCTTCTTCATGATCAGACAAACAAGCTACATGATACTTAATATCATCACTGACCTTATACTTTGTTAAATATTCGACAAAGGTTTCAAAGCCACCATAATTAGCAGGTATTCCTTTACTCCCTATAATAAATACATTTTTCATATTTTACATACCTTTCCATAATAATTGATAGATTGTATTATATAAAAATAAATCTATATTTTTTATTGATGGAACTAATTTTCCTTGTTTTTTCATATCATATTTATATGTAATAGTTCTTTTCAATAAATCAACATTGACATTATGACAATATTCTTTTAATAAATCAACCATTTCCATGTTAGACTTATGCACTTGGTCTATACTCCCTGAAACATTTTCTCCAGTATACTTATGGGTATATAATACATCATAATTCACATTAAATTGACATTTATTTTCAATCATCAAAAGCCATAAAAAGTAATCATCTGCCGAATTAACAGACATGACATGCTTTGTCCAATATTCTGGTATACTTGTTCTTTTAATTAAACAATGGCCTGGTGAAACAATTAAATCTCTCACTTTAATAAATCCTATTTGTTTCTTTAAATAGTTTTGAGAGCATCTATTTTTATAAATCAAACACTTTCCATTTTCTGATTCCATAATGCCATTAGCGATACATAAATCTGCATCTCCAATATGTTCTAATTGACTTTTAATAAAAAAATCACTAATTTCATCATCTTGATCTAAAAATAAAATATATTTACCTAACGCTTTTTTTAAACCATTGATTCTTGTTTGATGAATTCCTTGATTCATTTCATTATTAATAATTCTAATTGGAAAATCATGTTGACTACCTAAAATAATTTCTTCATCAGGATAATCATTAACAAAAATAACCTCTATTTCTTTTTGACTTTCTTGATAATTTTTCTCTATTTTATTTAATAAAGATTCTATATATCCATTTCCTTTATAAATAGGAATAATAACTGACACATCCATACTTTCACATCCTATATTCCATTAAAAATATCCACTAGATTTTGAGAAATATCATTTACATCATACGCTTTGGCCGTTTGATAAGCATGATCTTTAATCTCTTTTATTTGATGTTCATTCATTGATAAAATATCTTCTATTTTTTGATTTAAATCTTTACCATCTCTCGGTTTAAAGAAAAAACCATTTTCTTGATTTTTAATATAACTTGTTGGTCCTGCCATATTAGATGCAATAACTATACAACCACAAGCCATAGCTTCTAATCCAACCAATCCTAAACTATCACTTTTACGATAGGTTGGAAAACAAAAGATATCAATAGCTGAATAAAATAACGCCAATTCTTTTTGAGTTTGCATTGGATATTTTTTTATCACGTTTTCTAAATGATATTCTTGAATAAGTGCATTCGCTTTTTCTTCATCTTCTCCAACACCCACCATCACGATTTGATATTGTTCTACATTTACTAATAAACTAATAGCCTTTAAAAAGACTTCCCAACCTTTTCTTTTTTCATATCTTCCTATATAACCTATACATTTTTTATTTGGATCTAAATGCAATTTTTCTTTAGCGTTTTCTATTTCTTTAAAGACATCAAAATTAATACCTCCTGAAGGAAAAATCTTGATTTTATCTTCATTCAATCCATATTGTTCCATCATGACCTTTTGATAATAACTTGATGGTACAATACATAAATCTATTAGAGGTAATGTTGATTTAACTAAAGGAATAAACTTCTCATCATGTGCGTCTTCTGGAACAACGTCATTTCCATGAACATTTACAATCACCTTTATACTTGGTTTTAATTTCTTAATGATTTTAATTAATAATGCACAATGAGAAATATAATGAGCATAAAGATAATCATAGCGATGAAATAAACACAAAAAGATACTTTTTATATAAAAACTTAAATATCCACCTAATTTACCTAAATTACTATCTTTCTTTTTTAAAGCTGATACATCTACTTGATATCCATTATTTTTCAAAATACTTGCTGTATTTTGAACAAACACACCATAATGTTTATATTTTTTAGATGGATACATATTTGATATTAATAATATTTTTTCCATACAATCACCTATTTAATAATGTTCACTAAATCTCCTAAAAAAGTTTTAACTCTTCCAAATCCTTTATATTTTCCTTTTAAAAAGTATAAAATCAAAGAACAAGCTTTCTTTTCTTTCATCATTAAAACTCTTTGTGTTAAATAATCTTTATATTTTAAACAATATTTTTTTTGTTCTCTATTTAGCTCTAATCCCAATGTAAAATTCACATTTTCTATTTGTGCTTTCGTCTGTTCAATACGTTCATTCACTCTTTGTTTCTTTTCATTAATAATATTCCCATCAACAATATTATCCATTCCAATTGTATTATTATTATGAATTCTATAATCAATTAAAGGAATATCTAAATAATAACATCCATTTTGAATAGCAGAAATAATATTCAATTCCCAATCATGAGGCAATTTACCTTGTGTTACTTTTAAATATTCATCTTTAACTTCTTTTTTGATAGCCATACAACAACCTTGAGAAAAATTCATTTCTAATAAACTCTTTAAATCGATTTCCGTTAATTCTTCTGTTACTTCTTTAAAAAGTAAATTATTATTTGAACGTCCTTTTATTTTATTCACTTCGAAACAATTTCCATCTTGATCCATAAAATTAAAACTCGATGCTAGAGATAAAATATTGGATTGACTCATTTTTTCAACCATCACCTCTATTTTATTTAAATGCCAACGATCATCTTGGTCACTTAAAAAAATGATATCTCCATCTACTATCTCTAATCCTTTTTTAAAGTTCTTACGATATCCTAAATTATTTTCATTTTTTATAAGTTTCCAATTAATAAGTTTATAACCATCGATATACTGATGAATCAACTCATAACTATTATCAGTAGAAACATCATCTATTAATATTACTTCATCAATTGGATACGTTTGTTTTCTAATAGAATCTAATTGTTCAATTAAATACTTTTCGCCATTATATACAGCCATTACTAATGATACTTTCATAACTATCCCTTTCTTTTGTTAGAAACAGTATAACATAATTTAAATTATAAAGCGTAGTCATGGCACATAAAATCAACTAGATTTTAATTACTTCGTCTTTGAAAATGAGTAATTAAAAATACTATAATCCTATGCAGCTTTGTATAATTATCATATAGTTTAAATGTGACTACTCAATAACAAAAATTAACATTTAGTTTTATTTCTTTACTTTACAATTGATATATAAGCAACATTTTAATTATCATTTCTAACATATATTCTAAATACTGATCTTATTTCTTTTAGTAGTAACAGTTTATAAAACAAACAATTCCCATCTATCAAATATATAATGTATATAAAATTAATGCGCCTTTAAAAACATATTTTTCAATTTAACAAATTTCATATTAATTTTCTACTTTTAAGCCTACTATGTTTATAAACCAATACTTTAAATATTTTTTATCTTTGAATATTAATTTAATCTTTATTGACCTTTAAATAGCTTTTCTCTATTTCTTTTCTTTTAAATTCTTCCTTATCTATTCTTATTCCTTTATCATATGCATTTGAAGTTTTCTCATATAATTCTAAAAGTGCAATTCTCTTATTTATATCATCAATATTTTTTCCTTCAAACTTTAATAACGTGTTATTAAGATATTTAGATTTATTATATTCATAATCAAAATAACTATCCTCTTTAAAAATTTTTGATAAGACATTTATACAATAAATCCAAACAGAAACAACAAAAAAAAGAAAACATATCATTTCATATGTATTATATTCATTCAGTTTTTGATTTAATAAGACAAAACTGGACAAATACAAAGATAAAACAAAAAAATATAATTCAATAAATTTTTTTGTTAATAATTTCCATTGTACAAAGTTATATTTAAAGTCATATTTAATTTTAATCTTATATTGAATTTTGTCTATCACCACAAATATAAGGACAAAAATAGTCAATACAAAAATATTTTTAAAACTAAAAATATATATAATTTCTCTAATCATTTTCCTATTCAATCTTAATAAACTAAAATTTGAAAAAAATATATATGTACTCATTACAATAACACCAAAAGTCATAAATTCTAATAAACTAACACCCTTAGGTATTATTTTTTCCATTTTCTTCTCAATATATTTAATATCCATTATCATTTTCCTCTCACTATTACAAAACCAATTACTTATATTAACAACAAATCATAAATCTTATATTTTTCTTTAAAATTATAAAATTAAAACTAAAATTCGCTCATTTAAAATGAGCGAATCAATCTTAATATTCAATTTCTTTTAAATATCTACTTAAAGCATCTTGCCATGTAGGTAATGGTTTAAATCCATTTTCTACAAGTTTTGACTTATCCAATCTACTATTAAATGGTCTAGCAGCTTTAGATAAACCATATTCTTCAGTCGTTACTGGTAAAACTTCTGTAGTATATCCTGCTTGTTTAAAGATTTCTACTGTAAAATCATACCATGAAATATATCCACCTTCATTAGTTGCATGATAATAACCATATTTATCACTTTCAGCCATATCTACTAATAATCGAGCAAGATCATAAGTATATGTTGGTGTTCCAATTTGATCATTAACAACTTTAACTTGTGGATATTTCTTTCCAACATTTAACATTGTTTTAATAAAGTTTTTACCATTAATACCAAATACCCAAGCAATACGAACAATAAAATATTTATCTAAATTAGAAGAAACCGCAAGTTCACCTTCTAATTTAGTTTGTCCATAAACATTTAATGGTTTGTAATCTTTACAATCAGGATCCCAAGGGGTTTCACCTTGCCCATTAAATACATAATCAGTAGAAATATAAATCATTTTACAATCAATTTTCTTACATGTTAAAGCAATATTTTCTGTTCCTTTAGCATTTACTGCTCTCACTTTTTCTACTTTATCGTCATCTTCTGCTAAATCTACAGCTGTCCATGCTGCGCAGTGTACAACAACGTCAGGATTAATTTCTGTAATAATCTTTTCAACATTTTCTTTGTTTGTAATATCTAATTGCACATATTCGTTAAAGTGTTCATTACTTTCAGTAATGTCACTTCCTATAGCTTTATGTCCTCTTTTATTTAATTCATTCATAACGTCATAGCCTAATTGACCATTAACACCTGTTACTAATACTTTCATTAATTTACCTCCCATTATTCTTTATCTAAAACAAAAGCTTTCTTCAAACTTAAATTAGGATTATAGAAACGATCACTATATAACATATAACCCCATTTATCTTTGATATAATCATGTTCTTGTACAAATCGACGATATTTAGCACTATTTGTATCGACTGTATCATCACCTCTAGATTTAGATTCATAATGATATAGTTCTACTTGATTTAAACAAATATTGTAATATCCTTGTTTCAATAACTTTAAGTTGAAATCAACATCATTGAAGGCTACTTGTAGATCTTCTTCTAAACCATTGACTTCTAAATATTTTTCTTTAGAAACCATTAAGCAAGCTGCGGTAACAGCACTGTAGTTAAATGGAACGGATAATCTTCCATAAAAACCAACATCTTCTCTTGGATTATCAATAAAACAATGTTGTGCAATTCCACCAATACCTAAAATAATACCTGCATGTTGAACCGTATTATCAGGATATAACAATTTAGCACCTACTGCCCCAATATGAGGTTGCATTGCATAGCCAACCATTACTTGTAACCAATGTGGTGTAATAATTTCAGTATCATTATTTAATAAAACAATATATTCACCTTTAGCCGCTTCTACAGCTTGATTATTGATTTTAGAATAGTTAAATTCATAATTAGCATCAATAACTCTAAAGTTAGAATATTTATTTTGATATTTTTTAAATAAATCAAAAGTTTCTTTCTTTTCGCTATTGTTATTCATTAAAATAACTTCATAATTTTTATACGTTGTTTTTTCAAATAATGATTTTAAACATTGTTCTGTAATATCTGCATAATCTTTTGTTGGAATAATGATTGAAACCATTGGTTCTGTTTCATATTCATATCTTACTAAATAATAAGGTACTCTTGGATGTACTGTTACTTTTGCTTTAACACCTCTACGCTTTAAAGCATCTTCTACAGCCATTCTACCTTTTTCTACAGCATATCCTTTACTATCAATTGTCGCAGCTGTTGATCCTTCAATCATTCTCCAATGATAAAGAATCTTAGGAATATGATATACACGTTCAGGTGTTGTCTTTTCTAAAAATCTTAAGAAGATATCATAGTCTTGTGCCCCTTCATAGCCTACTCTAAAACCACCGATTTCATCAACAATTGATTTTCTCATGATTTCAAAGTGACAAATATAGTTACTTCCAAGTAATGAATCAGGTGCATAATCTGATTTAAAGTGAGGATCTCTTCTTAATCCTTCCATATCCATTTTATCTTCATCAGTGTAGATAAAATCTAATTCTTTATTTTCATTTAAAGCCGCTACACATTCAGCTAATGCATTTCTAGCAAGTAAATCATCATTATCCATTAAACCAATAAATTCACCGCTAGCAATATTTAAAGCATCGTTTGTTGCTTTAGAAATATGTCCATTTTCTTTACGATGATGTACTTTGATTCTAGAATCTTTCTTTTCATATTCATTTAAAGTATCAATTGTTTCTTGTAAAGTTGAACAATCATTAGATAAACATATTTCAAAGTTTTGATATGTTTGATTTAAAATAGAATCTAAACATTCTGCTAAGTATTTTCTTTCCACATTATAAACTGGTATACAAATTGAAATAAGTGGATTGTAAGAAAATTGAGGATGTTCCTCAAATGGTTTTTCATTTTTTTCTAACCATAAAAGATATTCTTTTTGATTTAAGAAATTATAAACATCTAAAAATTTATTTTTTGTTTTCTTATTTTCTTTAATACGTCTTTTACTTTGTTTTAATCTATTTGGTGTTAAAACAAAATGATATTCCTTAGCTATATATTTAACTTCTTTACCAATAGCATAAGTATTTACTTTTACTTTATTTTTACTTGAGTTTGCTTTAACCAAAATTAATTGAAAAAAAGTTCTTATTTTAGATTTTATTCTTTTAAGTAGGTTATTTTTTCTTACACAAATCAATTCTTTTTGATTATCATGTAATAAATAAACTTTGATTTTAGAATCACTTTTATTTAAAGAAAGTGATAATTCATAATTGTCACTAACTAAATCTGGCAAAAATTTAGCTTTTCTTTCCTTTCCATCAACCACTATTTCAAGTGAATATTTTTGCAAATCACAATTTCCTCTCATGATAAATGTTGGATTAACAATGCCATGTACATGAGCCTCTCTAATATTTATGTAATCTAATGTTTTCATACATATCTCCCTTATATTTCCTCAGCGAATCCTTTTTCTAATTTTCTAAAAATAAACATACCTAACACAAAACAAATAAGCGCCATGACAGCCATGTAGATTACACTAGACATTGCTGGTAACGTATGATACATAAAGAAGTCACGATAAGTGCTTACAATATGTGTAAAAGGATTTAAATAAAGTACCCAACGAATAGCTTCTGGGAACAATTCTGCTGGATATAAAATAGGTGTTCCATAAAATAACATATTAATAACGAATTGGATAATATATTCTGTATCTTGAATATAAACATTAATAGCACTTAATCCAATAACAAGTCCTGCTGTAAGTACAAATTGTATCAATGCAATAAAAGGTACTAATAAAATATGCCAGCTTAATCCAAGTCCACCAAACACACAGAAGATAATAATAATAATACATGCAATAAAAAAGTTAACGAGTCCACTTAATGTAGCTGATATTGGTAATATTTCTCTAGGAAAATATACTTTTTTAACGACACCTGCATTATTTTTAATACTTCCCATTCCAAGTCCCATAACTGTTGTAAAGAAATTCCATGGAATGACTCCACAAATTAGGTATTGTAAATAATTATCAGTTTTAATTCTCATAATATAAGGAAATACAATAGCATAAACAGCTACCATTAGTAACGGATTTAAAAACGACCATAAAATACCTAAAAATGATCCTTTATATTTTCCTCTAATATCTTTTTTTACATTTGTTTTTAATAATTCTCGATAGTCATATAAGTTTTTAAATAATTTCATCTTCTTTTTTCTCCTATATGATATTAACCTTTAAATCTTTTTCAGATATAACTTTATCTTTTTCATCTAATAATTGCACAAGAATAGAATGCTCTCCTAATTTCATTTGATTTACATCTACAAAGTAATCAAATCCACATTCATCATTATTTGTTCCATAGCCACCATATTTTTCTTGATAAGCCATTAAAACATCACTTCTATTTATTTTTCTCATTTCAGTAACCTCTTGATCATCAAAGGTTACTTTTAAACGATCATTTAAACAATCACTCAATGACCATCCAGAAATTGTAAATTGAGCTGTATCTTTTTTAACTTCAGCAAATGATTGAGGAATATCAACAACAACAATACCATGGTAAGTATCTAATGGTTTTTGATATTTTTTCTTAGCTTCTTCTTTATGATCTAATTTAACTTGTTTTAAATATTCATCAATAACATAAGTTGGATCACCATCTAATTTAAATTCACCTTTATAGATCCAAACAGCACGTGTACATAAATCTTTAACTGTATCTAAACTATGTGAAACAATAACAATTGTTTTATCACTATCTCTCAATTCTTTTAATTTATCAAAACATTTATCTTGGAAATGTTGATCTCCAACTGCTAAAATTTCATCAATTAATAAAATTTCTGCATCTACATTAATAGCAATTGAAAAAGCAAGTCTCATATACATTCCAGAAGAATAAGTTCTTACTGGATTATCAATAAATTCTCCTAGTTCTGAAAATTCAATGATATCATCTACTCTTTTTTCAATTTCAGCTTTTGTTAAACCAAAAACTGCTGCATTAAAATAAATATTTTCTCTTCCTGTAAAATCCTCATGAAAACCTGCACCTAATTCAAGTAATGATGTTAATTTTCCTTGAGTTTCAATCGTTCCTTCATTAGGATAAATAATTTTAGTCATTAATTTTAACAAAGTAGACTTACCACTTCCATTAGTTCCAATTAAACAAACAGTCTCACCTTTTCTAATGTCTAAATTTATATTTTTTAATACTGTATGAACTTCTTTTTTATTCTTTTTTGAAAATAAAAGACGTTCTTTTAAAGTATGTGCTTTATCATATTCAGTTTTGAAATATTTTGTCATATTTCTTACTTCAATTGCATTATTAATATCCATAAGCCCTCCATATCATTCGTATTATATCATAATATATTTCTATTTCAAATTTGTAACAAAATAACTCAATTCTTTATTAAATCTCTTAATCTACGATACCATTTTGTCATTTTCCAAGATTTTGAATTGTAAACCATTTGCAATTCATCCTTTAAACTTTTAATTTCCCTATCTTTTGATTCACTATCATTTATAGTATCTTCTAACAATTCTCCATCATTTACATATAAATCATCATAATTAAAATAAATGGTTAATTTTTGTTTGCTTTCAACATTTATTGGAATTAAAATTTGAGGATCTATAGTAGAAAAAATGATTTTATTATTATATTTTTTTCCACCTATAATAGTATAATTGTTTATTTTATCAACTCCTAAAGATATTTCAAACCTATCAATAGTTATTCTTCCTATATCATCTGGATCAAAACGTATCATTTTAATGTTCTTATCTACATCTAATTCTAAAGTAAATGTATTATTATTATTATTTTGATCTAGCAAATATTTTTTTGAAAGCTTATTTTTCTCATTAAAACCATTACCTTCATCAAAAAATATTTCTGCAATCAATTCATTAGTGATATATTGATCAAGGGGAGATATGTTTTTTTGAAATAATTGACCTACTAATTTTCCTGAATCAGATATATTTTCAATTTTAAGAATTTCTTCTAACAATCGTTTTGATGAATTTCCATCTAAATGATTATGAAAAAAAGGCATCATTTCTTTTCTTTTATCTTTATATGTATCATGATTTGCAATAATTAAAGATAAATTTTTTAATAGTTGTGCTTGTGTTTTTACAATTGCTCCTGGCATAAGTAAAGTTGGATCATCTACTATAAATCCCCTATCTTCCTTGTATTTTTCAATATCAGGACATGAAAAAATAATTGGTTTATTTAATAATAAATAATCAACATATATAGATGAATAATCAGTAATTAACCCGTCAAAAGCATCCATTATATGATAAATAGTACATAAATGTTCATTCATAATTTCAGTATTTAAAAAAATAAGTCTTTTAGGTAATTTAAAATCATCTTGCTTATATAATTTATTATCTTCAAAATGGATTTTAGCTACAATATAAATATTATTTTCTTCCAAAAATTCATCTATTTTTTCAACATCATAATCTAAACAATTAAAAATATTATTTTCAAAATGTTCACCTTCATCTTTTAAACCTTTTCTCATTGTAGGAAGATAAAAAAAGAGTTTGCTTTAGGAAATGTCAGTATCTAATAATTCTTGTAATTTTTGTTTTGAATTATTATTAAACATCATATCGTTCCGAGGATATCCCGTCTCTTTCACTTTATGGGGATCTACTGAAAACATTCCACTAAGTGTAATGTGCGAAAATCTTGAAGTTGCTGTAATTAAATCTGTTTGTGTTGTTATAACCTTTAATCCTTTCACATAAGTTTCACTTGCTGCTGCACTATCAAAAAATCCAATAACCTTTAAAGGAAAACCATGCCAAGCAGCAATATGAATCTGTCCAATTCTTTTATTATAGGCAAAATCAAAAGATGAAGTGATTAAATAATGGGCTTTATCAATGATTTCTCTTGCCTCTCTAGATCCCTCTAACACACACTTTATTTCCTTTCGGTTTAATAATTCAAACATCACCTTATCTTTTATGACCTAACATGTATCATAACTAGTATTTATGTTAATATACTCCCAAAATCCTCTAGGATTATCTGCAAAATCAGGACTTGATCCAAATACCATTAAATTATTTTCAATATTCATCTTTCCACATCCTTATCTTAATAGCTAAATTTAATATTCTACTTATAAAAATAGCAGGTAGTCTTATCTTTATAATAACACTACCCACAATCTTTATAAACTATTCTAAAAATAATTTCAGCAATTAAAACTAAAAACTATAAAAAATATACATATTTATAACAAGATTATTTTATTTCAGCAATGAATCCTATGTTATTAACATATTTTTTTTCAAAAGAATCAAAATAATTTGAATTTTCTAAATATACCGGACTGTCATAAAAAACCAATATATACTTACTATTTATTTTTCTAATTTTCTCATTAAAACTTTTAAAATTCATATTATAAAAATCCCAATCACTAAAATCCTGCATAGTAATATCTTGAAACCAAAAATTATCTTCATAACGAACAGCACCAGGTATACATGTTTCATCCGCCAAATCAATAAAATTATACACCCATTGATATAAGTCTATTCTTTGTTCATCGTACGCAGGTAAAAATAAATATGTATTATTAAATTTCACTATATCTACATAATGTTGCGAACGTACTTCAGATAAAATATTTGGATTTTTATTTTGAAGTCGAGTTTCTATATTATTAGCAAAAATTGCAAACAACAAAATCCACATTCCCCAAACAGAACATGATAAAATTTTAGTTTCATTCTTTGTATATAAAAACCCTTCATAATTCAATAACATAATTACAAGCCAAATTGGATAATACATCTTATAATAATAATAAGTAGAGGCTTTGCCTTTTAAAACCATTATAAATATGATAATAGAAAAAACAACTAATAATGGAGTTAAAATCTCTAATAAAACATTTTCCTTTTTTCTAATAATCATTAAATATCCTAAAATTGCAACAGAAATAAAGAAAATAAAATTTGAAAATAATTCTCTATAGCATCCACCTTCATTGTTTATTGCATTTGCAACGGTTACTCCATTCGTAAAAATGCTTCCATAAACAAAATATAGTCCTAATATACAGGGAACAAGGAATATTGCACAAGATGTTAAAATTGTACCCTTCGAAAATAAACACTTAGCCTTTGATTGTTTAAAAAACACACATAAAATTACAGCAAAATATAGTACTGGCACAAATAATACATATGTTTCAAAGACACCAAAACATGTTAACATTAATAATAAAATACAAAATTTTATAGATATTTCATTTTTCATATAAAACTCCATTAATAAAATAATGATACCTATAATCGTAATACTCATTCCTAAATATGTAAACCCAAATAATGTAACATTCAACGGATAAGTTATTACATATATTCCTGAAAGTAAAACACCTATAATTTTTTCAAATGAACTGCTAATTTTATGTCTAATAACACAGTAAAACATTGCTGCTGCTAATCCTAAATTTAAAATATCAGCTAGCACATATAATTTATAAAAAGCTGATGGAGATACAAAAACACCTAAAAATTCAATAAATAACGCATTCCAAACCATGTCATAAAACATCCCATCAACTTTTTGAAAATTTATAGTATAAAGAGCATTTTTAAAATGAACTCCCGCATCAATTGAAGCATAATTTATTCTCAAAGACATACCAGAATAATGTATTTTTGTAAAATAAATTAATCCTAACAACAATAATACAATAAAGATTAAATCTACTAACTCAAATTTATAATGTTGAATATCTTTATACTTAATAATTATATACCAGAAAAAAATTGAAGATATTAAATCAACAACACCTATAGATATAACATTAATTGGAATGCAAAGTACCTGAAATATTCCAGAAATCAATGTGTGATAACAACTTAAAACTATTATTAAAATTATTATCCATTGTAAAGCAAATAATTGTTTTTTACTTTTTTTCCAAAAAAATACACTCAAAAACAAAGATCCTGCACCTATTAAAAATATAAGAGATGCAATTATTGAACAATTCACTCTCTTCCCTCCCTTTTTATGCTAATCAAACAAAATAGAATGCAAATAATTATTTCAATCAAAATACACAAAAATATAAAATTTCAATTACATAAAATATCGAACTATATTAATCAATACAAATAAATGAATAAAAATAATTATTATCGATATGATGAAATTGGCACGTTTTTTTGACAACTTCTTTGGTGGAATTAATGCAATCAATAATAATATAACAACAGGAATAAAATATCTTCCTTGTACACCCTCAGTGACGTATTGGCCAACTGGAGTCCACTGAAAATTCATTCCTAGAATAACTAACATAAACACAAAAAGCGATAAAAATACTAACCATATTCTATTAGATAACTTAAACTTCTTATTTTTTGTTTCCTCAAATAAAATCGGTGTCCCAAATAATAAGCCATAGTAACCATAAAAAGAAACTCGATTCAATGGTATAGCTAAAACTCCTAACATCCCAATAAATGATTTTACATAAAAATCAAATTTATTACTTAAAGTTTCTACATACATATAAAATACGTTTTTAGGATTTGATAATAAAAATTTGATCTGAGCAGATTGATTTACATTATTTACTTTCACATAATTATCTAACGACTCTATTGTCTGTGCATTTACTTTTAATAATGATGTACAATAATATGATGTAAAAATAAGCAATACCATCAAAATACATATTGCATATTGATTAATAGTCATTCTCTTTAATTTATCAAATAATAAAAAGTAAATTCCAAATATTGGTAAATAAATATATTTAGCTAAAAAAACAATACCAATCAATGTAAAAACAATTATTATATCTATAGTTTCTATTTTGTCACTATTAAATTTCATTTTAAGGAAATATGCAATAGCTAATAAACAGATTGTATTAATTAATGAATCAGATGAAAATGACATTTCCTGTTGAATGAGCATTGGATTGAAAAAATACACAAAAAATACCCACTTTCCAAAAGGAATAATTTTTAAAATATTATAACCTATAATTATAAAAATCAACAAATTCATCATTCTTCCACAGTAGAATCCAAAATATACAGATAAATGTAAGATCCTTGTTATAAATAAAGGAATTGCAGAAAAAATATATAAGATAAAATGATATGAACACGCATTTTGATATAATGTTAATGATTTATAATTATCAAATTGAAAAATAGCTGGCAATATATCATTGTAATTTCTTATTTCTGTTACTAAATATTTTGTAGTTATTTTTACATCTCTTATAAACGAAAAATTAAATTGCGACGTTAGGTATGCTTTAGCAAAATGAACAGGTTCATCTGGTACACTTCCTGGAAGAATAAGAAATGTAAAACATAAACCTATTGGTATAATAAATAATCCAAAAATATAAGCAACATTGTCTTTAAATTTTATAAAAGCAATGAAAATTGCAAATATAAATAATGCAATTAAATATATATCTATCAAAAATAATATTGGATTAATTAACACCTCATAATACCAAGAACAAAACACCTTTAACGTCAACAGTAATAGTCCTAAAAAAGCTAGCCATTCTATAATATAAAAATTTACCTTTTTTATTTTAAATAACTCATCTATTTTTTTCACAACACCTTGATCTTTGTAATTACAGCATAATATTAATAATATTACAAAAATTTCAATCATAGAAAAAAATGCGATTTTTTTACTCTCATATCTTTCATTTATGCCTATAATTCCTGTTAATAAAACATTATCATTAGATTCATTATTTATTTTTAAACTTCCATCATGATAAGTACAGCTATAAATACTTAAGTCATCATTGTTACTGTGCACTTTCACATCTAAAGAAAATCTATCACATTTACTATACCGATTACTTTCTATATTTAAATTATACTTAATTTTTTCTGGTACTATATTAATCGTATCACTATATATTTGTTTACCTTTTTCATCTTTTAATGATACATCTATAAAAGAATCACCTTGTACCGTTTGTATTATCATTTGTAATTGATTAATTGATAAAGAATTAATCCATATTTTTTGCGATAATTTATCCCCATCTTGTAACGAAATTTTTTGAAAAACATCATTTTTTTCTATAATATTTTTCAAATCATTACCATCACTATATGTTAAAATTTGAGATGTTCCCTCATCAATGCCATTATAAGAAGAAACTGTCTCTATTTGCTTTTTGTTCAATTCAACACAAACAAACACCTGTGTAATTATTAATAACATTATGCAAAAAAAATACTTATAACGTTTTATTTTTCCTACTATATTTTTCATTAGTTAGCTCCTCAAATTAAATATTTATCACTAAGTATTATTACTGTTTTCTGCTTTTACATAAAATCTATTTAATAATTTTGAAATACATTCAGGCCAAAACTTTTTAAACATAATCATATCTTCTTTTGTTCTAATACGTTCACCTATAATTTCAGTTGTTGTTGATTCTTCATGAACACGATGTCCCATTAAACATTCCTTGACAAAAGTAAACTTTCCGTTTTCTTTTGATAATTTTTCCCAAGCAAACCAATCAACATCACAAACAAAATTGCATTTAAAGATATCTTGTGTATGTATATTTGATGTTACAAATGTTACAGCAGGACAACATATTGCATTTCCAAATCTTAATACAAGTCTTTTTCCAAATCTCGTTTTTGATAATAAATTAATTCTTATAGGACTTAGTAAAATTCTTTTTATTTTTAAATTTAAATTTGAATAAACATTTTTATTTTCTCTAATCTCATAATAATCAGAAAATATAATTGATGATGTAGGATATTTTTTATACTTATTAACTATCTGATATGAATATTCATAATCATATATATCATCTTGATGTGCGATTGTTACTAGCTTGGTCATTCCACATGAAATAGCATAGTCAAAATCATAGCCTATACCTTTCCCTGGGTTAGGATTTATATTTACTTTTAAGTGATATTTATTAGCAAGACTATATATGTATTCATTTGGTGTAGATGTAGCAATTACAACATTACTTTTATACTTTTGATTTAAAACAGATTTTATACACTCTTCTAAATACTTTGACTCCTTATATGCTAAAACAACATAAGTATGCATTTGAAAATTCCTCCCATTTTATCTATTTTTTTTACCATTACCTTTCATTTCTTCAACTTCTTTTTTCAATAATGAGATTTCCTGAATTAAAAGTACATTTTTTTTACTTAACCCTGTTATAATTACAGTTAATGACATAATCAAAAATAAAATTAAAACTAAAATAAACCCTATTATTAAATTTGAAATTGTTTGAAAGCCAAACAATTGTGCAAACTTAATAAACAAATTTGGTAATAAAGCCAATAAAGCAATAGCAATAGCTGGTATAAACCATATTATAGCAAACTTAACATTAATTTTATTTTTTCTAAGCGTTACTAATGTGACAATTATCAAGAGGAATGCCACCAAAAGCAATGAAATAGTTAATTTAGAATTATCCATTTTTTCTTTTCCCCCTCAATCCAAAAACTAATAGTGATAAAATAACGTTAATCATGTAATAAGCATTTTTCCAAGCT
Source organism: Faecalibacillus intestinalis (assembly GCF_003024685.1). Taxonomy (GTDB): domain Bacteria; phylum Bacillota_I; class Bacilli_A; order Erysipelotrichales; family Coprobacillaceae; genus Faecalibacillus; species Faecalibacillus intestinalis. The sequence goes on from NZ_PYLQ01000007.1 coordinate 93,598, forward strand.
CTAATCGATGATACGCCACCCTCTCTTTCTCTCATTGCTACAGGGACCTCTTTTACATTATATCCTTTTAATATCAGATCCATATTTGTTAATGGTTCCGGATATTCAACTGGATAGTCTTGCGCAAACATTTTTATTATTTTTTTATTAGCTGCTCTAAAACCAGAAGTCACATCATAAATTCTTTTTTTGGTAATTAAGTGTATTGTGGATGAAATAATTTTTATTCCTATTCTTCTCGCAGCACTGGACTTAAATTCACTAGCATTTTCTGTCACGAATCTTGATCCTATAACAAAATCTGATTTTTCATTAATAATAGGATCAATAATATTTTTTGCATATTCAATATTATGTTGACCATCTCCATCATATTGAATAGCTATATCATAATTATATTCATATGCATATTTATACCCTGTCTGCACTGCACCACCAATTCCTAAATTATGAACCAATGAAATAACTGGTATATCATTTCCTTTACATATTTTTAAGGTGCTATCAGTTGAACAATCATCTATAACCAAAATATCATAATTAGTTTTATATTTTGAATTATATTCATAAATTTCTTTACAAGTTTTTAAAATACTTGCTTCTTCATTATACGCCGGAATAATGATTAATATTTTCTCATTCATAACAATCTCCTTTACTAGCTCTTTTTTCTATGTTTAATCATAATTGGAATTAAAGTATCCATTATTTTATATCTTAACATAGGAAAAGGCTTCATAACTGTATTAAATAGATTAAATGCTTTAAAATAATTTTCCCATCCTAATTCTAATGGTGTATTAGCCCAAGGAGTTTTATTCCAATAAAACATATATTCATTAGTATATGTATGCTTATTTCCAACCCTCCATGGTCTTTCTTCTCCAAGAAAATGAATGATAATGGGATTATTACATTGCACTTGATAATCTTCTTTGGAAATAAATTTTGTTGGTTTCATCATCTTAACCAACGCTTTATAATTATAAAATCTATAGCTATTACAGAAATTATAACTTATTGGTATTTGTAATATATAATCTTTTAACGCACCATTTATAGCACATTGATCATTAGCAAATAATCTGCCTTGATGTTCCTTATAGAAATTTAAAACTATCTTACCTGCATTCATTTCTTTCCATTTTTCCATATTTATTAGCAAAACCCCCGCATTATAATACGGCTTTGTTAGTTCTAAACTTATCGCTTTTTTTCTTTCACTATTTGCAGTTGGCTCTACTGCTGCACCAATTACATAATTACTAAGATCTATAGACCATAAATCATGTAAACTTCCTCTTACCATTGTATCACCATCTAAATAGATAATCTTATCTACATCATTAGGTAACAAACGATCAAAAAACAATCTAGCTAAGACAATATCATTCCAACTACTTGTATCAAAATCAAAATCTATATAATCTTTTACATTCGATAATTCTATTATACATATTTTTTTTCCGTATTTTTCCACATATCTTGTTAATGCGTCTTTATTATCATCAGTAATTCCTTTAGACACAACATAAAAACAAACATCCTCTTCTTTATTATTTTCACATATAGAACATATTCCTGTAGCTAATTGGGGCACAAACTTGTTATCAACTGTATAAACTATATTCATCTTTTTAATACCTCCTAAAAGTTAACATTTGCCTAATAGAAATAAAATTCTTAAAGCAATTTCCCCACCTAATGTTATCTTTAATTTTTTCGGATAAAATAATTTTTTTATTTTATTAGAAAAAGATTTATTTTCATTTGCAAATAAACTTAATACACTAGCTGTTTCATCATTAAAATCATTTATATATGCTTTTTTAAAATAGCATAGACTTTGATGCCACTTTTTCATTTCATCACCACATATTTCAGTAGTCCACCATCTTTTTACAGATGCTAATTTAGATTTATTTCCTGATGTCACAGCAGATTCATGTCTTCTAAATTTTGCTAAAACTGTTTTATTAGGAACAATTTTCCCTATTGACGTTGCTATCCATTGACACCATATATCATGTGCTAAATTCTTTCCAATAATATAATCAAAATCCAAACTATCTACCAAGGCTCTATTTATCATTTGTGTAAATCCAGGAGCATATGTATAATAAATCCCCCTTTCAAAAGAATAGTTGTTTAAAATATTTTCACCGCTTCTTAAATATTCCATATTTTGATTATAATAATCAAATGCACAATATGTCATCGCTGGTATAGTAGAATCAACTTTTTCTAGGCACTTAACTGATGATTCTATTTTTTCAGGTAGCCAGTAGTCATCTTGATCACAAAAACAATAATATTTTGCACGTGGAACATTTTTTAATATTTCCCAAAAACAATCCGGATAACCTAAATTTCTTCCACAAGAATCCACCTTAATAAAATTAATTCCATTGATTGATTTCCCACAATATTCATTAATAATATCCATTGTCTTATCTGTTGAATTGTCATCTCTTATATATACATCAATATTTTTATATGTTTGATTTATCAAACTATCTAATTGATCTCTTAAATACTTTTCCCCATTGTATGATGCTAATAAAACAATTACTTTTTCCATAATTTCTCCTAATCTTCACTTTTTACTAATTTTGAATATTCATATAAAAAATAAATAGTATACAATATTACATGCAATACCATCGTACTAGTATATCCGATTGTCGCGCCGTGTATTCCAAATGTGCTAATAAACAAATAACTTATTATAACGCTAAAAATTGCATCTATTAAATATATAATTAATTGCATCCCATTTCTACGCATCGTAATTAGTGCTGTAGAAAAAACACCTGCAATCGCATATAAAATTGCACCAAATATAATTATTATTAAATCTAATACATAAGCATTTAAATCAATAGCATAAACAATTCCTAAAATTGGAATACCTACAGTTGCTGCTCCTAACTCTACAATAATTCCTAAAACAACTAATATTCCCAATATCTTAAAAATAATATTCTTGAATTCTTTATATTTTTTTTGATTGTAACATTCAACAACATTTGTAAGTAAAGGTGCCATTATATATTGACCACATAAACTCATAACAGTGCCAGGCATAACAATTATACTAAATATTGTTTGAAATCTATTATCTAGCAATATATCAATCACGTATTTTGGAACATTAACAATATAAACAGCTAAAAAAGAAAAAGCAAAAACTGAAAATCCTTTTTTGAATAAACCAAATATTTTATTCCATCTAATTTTTTGAAATTTATTCAAATACTTTTTAGATTTTTTTATATCATATAAAAAAACAAATAAAAAGCTATTTATATTAAGTGCAACACATGAAACTATTATGTCTTTTGTTAAAAAATCAATAACAAAAAAAATGATAATACCAACTAATGATTTGAAAAACAATGATTTCCCTACTATATATAATTCATCATTTTTTTGTAAAAAACCATAAAAAGTTTCGCTCATAGCTTCAAATAACTTATATAAACAAAGTAATATAATGATAACATTTTTCTCTAAAGAATACTTTTGAACAATTATAAATACAATTGCTATTAAAAACATCATAGTACATGTAATATATTTATGCACTAAGTACTCATAATTATTTAAATTTTCATTTATATCTGAAACTTGATATGTCCTACCAGCGTATATTCCTACAATAAATAATAAACAAGCAATAGAAAATGCAAAACTAAAAATTCCAGCTATTTCTACCCCATTTACCCTATTAATAATTATCAAAAAAAATAAAGAATTAAAAGAGTTAATAGTAATACCTAAAGTATTCCATATTGCATTTAATTTAAGATTTTTTTCCATTAAACATCCTTTAAAAATATACAGTTATTAAACACATAGTATATTTTACCCTTTCTATAATATTGAAAAATATTTATACATTTAATATTTTACCATTTTTTTATTATATTCGCAAAAAAGCATATAAATTGGATAATATAATTATAAATAACAAGTATTTATTAAACTTCTAATAGTTAATACTACTAAAAAACACGGAAAAACGTTTATATATTTATAAATGTTTTCTTTTAAACAAATTTTTTTATTATTAATAATTATAATAATGGTATAAATAATTGGTATAAAATACCTTCCTTGAACTCCTTCAATGTGATCATACCCTAATGGCGTCCAATAAATGCACATTGATAATAGTACTAAAAAGAAAACTATAGAATTTATACATATAAACAATATTCTCATTCTACCATCTATTTTATTTTCTTCTTTCTTTAATGCACTAATCAATAATAACAATCCCCAACATTTAAATAATTCAAACGGTAATTTAACAGTAAACCAACTTAAATCTTGTCCTAAACATGAATAATAATACCATTCTAATTTAAGATTTATAGTATTTATAAATAGTGCTATTCCTTCTATTGGGTGCGTAATTAGCCAGCCAATTGAATAACCTTCTGTCCCACTCCAAGAAATAATATGCTTAGAAACAGCAGTAGACTCTACAACTTCTTTAGATGATGTACTTCCGAATGAAACAAAATTAAGCAATAATATTAAAATTGAAATACTCAATACTAAAATAATCTTATGTTTTCTTTCTAAATGAACATTACCATTTATATTATCAAATTTAGATAATATTGGAACTAAAAGTAAAAATGAATAAATAGCACTTTTAATACTTAATAACAGTACCGCTGCAAATAAATATTTTATATATTCATCATACCGTACATCTTCGCTATGATAAACGAAGAATAAACCATATGCCAAACAAAAAAATGCTGAAGCATTTAAAATTGCATCATAAGATAAAGACATCATTTGTTGGGAACACATAGGAAGAATAGATATCATAAACAATAGTTGTTTTCCAATAGGAATTTTCTTTATAGAAAAATATGTAAGCCAGATGTAAAAAAATAAATTAAACAACCTAGCAATATATAGAGTAGGTGTAGCTCCAAAATGCATAATTCTTGCGAAAATAGTGCCTATAACTGCCGGAAAATACCAAAATATTTGCTTCCAATTTGCTGAATCTTCATCTATTGTTACATATTCACCATTATCCTCACCTGAAAGTAAATGTGTATAACTATAATCATAACTTTCTTGATTTGGAGCTTGTGGTAAATGCTCATAAATATATTTTTCTTCTCCTCTTAATGTTGTCTTATCTTTTTCAACACCCATAATTTGACTTGCAAGTGAATACGTAAGCCTCATGTGCGTTGCTTCATCAGGAACCATACCTGGAATCATAATTAATGAGTAAATTATACTTATCGGTATCATAACTATTAAAAATAATTTTTCTAATTTGTAATCTTTTTTTGATAAGATATAATTTATTCCCACAAACAGACAAATTGAAATAACTACAAAAAAGAAAAAAATCATCTTTTGTATTGAAGATACTGATTGTCCATGTGTTATTACACAACTTTTAAAAAAATACACAAGTATAAATATTATCAATACATTACATATTATCTTAAAAATTTTATCAATCTTATTATTTTCTTCAACATCTTGTTGAAGAGTATTGTTTTCTTCCAAAATCTCATCTTTTTGGTTATCATATTTATTAAATACAAATTTTTGTTTTGCGTGTTTCATTCATCTACACATCCTTCAATAAAAAAGCTTGATAATATCATCAAGAACTTATCACATTATCTAGGTATTATCAATAAAAAAAGGCTATTTGCTAATATTGTTTTATTATTTTCTTCCAAAATAATTATAAATTAGCATAAGCCTTTACTCAATTACGCATATTTTTCATCTTACTATCTATTTTTATATATATATTCGCCGTTCCAATAACAAACAATAACAAATAATATGGTGAATATAGAAATAGATATCTTGCACGTGCTTCAAACAATAACAAGAATAATGTTATCCCGATTATAGTTAAATTAATAACTAATAACTCATGATTTCTAATTTTAAATATCGAAAATATACTCATAAACAATATTAAGAGCCATATAGATTGTAAATAACTTTCAAAATATTTATAATATTCTCCATTATTATAATACATCTTTTTCAAAAATATTGATTTATTTTCGCTAATAGTTTTTTGATAAAAATTTCCTTCTATCCCCCATGCAAATGATCCATCATCATAATTTATAAGCGATTTATCAATCAATAATTGCAAATATCCGTTGACTCCATATTGATTTAACCTTTTCTTTATTTCTTTAATATTCGCTGTTTTTTTATTATCAATTCCTTTAAAAGAAGTAGTATACTCCACATCTTCATAAAGAAATACACCCTTCATTTTTTCATTCATCCCCATCATCATGAAATGTGTCATAGGCATCTCAACATCAATATTTCGCTCATAACCTAAAAAAGACTTTGAAAAATTATTGATTATTCCAAATAATAATACCGATAAAACAATAGCAATTATACTTTTAAACAAAATATCTAATTTTAATTTTTTATTACCAAACAAATAGCTCCATATTTTTATAATAGCAATAGCTATAATTGAAATAATAACTGTCGGTTTAATTTTATAACCTATTAACGATATTAATACTAGCACAAATATATATACATATTGATCCAAGTTTTCCTTATTAAAGAAAATATATAAAACACTTGTGGTAAAAAACATTGCATATGTATCTGAATAAGGAATTACAATCCATGGAGAAAACATTAAAAATAATGTGCTTATAAATACAAATAAAACACACATATGCTTATTTTTGGATATTTTTCCTATAATTTTTATCATCATGATAATAGAAAGATTTACTGAAAGTGCACTCACTATAGACATTAATAAATGCGAATCTATACTACATATATATGCTATTTTAGAAATGATAACAAAGATGAACAACAAAAATAAATTATTTGGATAAATTTGTAAATATGTATTAAAACTATTTCCTTGATTTAATTTGATTCCCTCCATCAATTGATCTGTTGCTACTCTTAGCTGCGCAACATCCCACCCTGATAGGAAAAAAATTTTATTAATTATATATATTTGTAAAATAAATGTAACAAAAAAATAAATCAATAACAAAATATTACATTGTTTTTTAGTTAATTTGTCTACATATTTTTTTATAAATTTATTGTATATTACTACTAAGATAGCAAATACTACTATTCCTATAATTAATAATTTAATATTAGAAAACAAAAATTTCTTTTTGCAAGGAAATTCTCTCCTATTTGCTACAAATAAATTAATAAAAAGTATACCCGCCATCATAACACCAAATAATATAGCTATAAAATTATAAAATATTGGATATATTTTTTTTGTTGACTTCATATATCTAAACTATCCCTCCAAAAATACATGTCTTGATATAAAATTCCATATCATAACAGTTCCAGTAGATACTACTTTAGCAAATAAATAATAAATATTTACCATATCAACAAGAACATACATCATAACTTGATTAATTCCTAATCCTATAATCGCAGTAATAAAGAATCCTGTCATTTCTTTTGTTTTTGACATTTCTTTTTTATCAACAAAAACATATTTAATACTTAAAACATAATTAAATAACAGTGATATTGTAAACGCAATGCCTGATGCTATTATTACGTCTACATTAAAAAATTCTTTTAAAACAATCAACAATATATATTCAATAGCTGTAGCAAAAACTCCAACCAATCCGAAATTAATAATTTTTTTAATCATTTTCTTTACCTACTGATTTAGATTCTAATAAAACATCTATATTATATCTTGGTCTTTCTTTTACCTCTACATAAGTTTTACCTATATATTGTCCAATTACTCCTATTGAAAGCAACTGAACTCCTCCTAAAAACCATATAGAAATCATCAATGATGACCACCCACTTACTGTATTTCCTAAAAAGTGACCTATTAATGTATATATCATTGCACATATTGAAATAAATACAACTAATATTCCAATCCAACTAATCATTGTAATTGGTTTAACACTGAATGACGTAATTCCATCAAATGCAAAACTTAACATTTTCTTTAATGGATATTTTGATTCTCCCGCCATTCTTTCTTTTCTAGCATAATAAACACAAGATGTATTATATCCAATTAATGGTACCATTCCTCTTAAAAATAAATTTCTTTCTTTATAATTGCCTAATTGTTCTACTGCTCTTGCACTCATCAACCTAAAATCAGCATGATTATAAACACTTTTAACACCCATTACAGTCATTAATTTATAAAAACTTTGTGCTGTAAATCGTTTAAAAAATGAATCTGAGGTTCTATCATTTCTTACACCATAAACAATATCATTTCCCTTATTAAATTCATCAATCATGTTTTCTATAACATTGATATCATCTTGTAAATCAGCATCAATTGAAATTGTTGCATCCACATTCTTATATGCTGTCATTAATCCTGCATATAATGCATTTTGATGACCTACATTAGCAGCCAAATTTAAACCTGCAACCCATTTTTCTTGTTCATTGAATTTTGAAATAAGATTCCATGTCTGATCCTTACTTCCGTCATTTACAAATAATATATAACTTTCCTCATCAATTTTTCCTTTTTTATGTAATTGATCAAATAATTCACATAATTGTTTTGTTGTATCTTCTAATACTTCTTCTTCATTATAACAAGGTACTACTAACGCTAATTTCATTTTTTCACTTCCTTATTAATATTACTTTTACCAAGCTGATTATAAGTCACTTAATCTTTATAGTCAAACTCTTATTTATTATGAATATTATATAATCAAAAAAAAGATGCAAATAATATATATTTCAAATACATATTAATTACATCTTTTATATTTAGATATTTGGATCAGTTGGATCCCATCTTTGATTTGCTGGTATTTTGGGAGCACTCGGTTTACTTAATGGATCTGCACCACTAACAATATCAACTCTTGTTCCTAAACCACAGTTATCGTAAATCCATTTAGCATCTCTACACATCAATCTAACGCAACCATGCGAACAAGTTGTTCCAAGTTTATTAAATTCACTCGTTTGTAATGTATATGGATTTCGTTGATCGTATGGTAATGAATGAAATAATATACCATTTACAATTCTGGTGCAGTATTGCCCATAGCTTGGACCCACTAAATATCTCCATCTGTATTTTACAGGTGTATAATATGTTCCATATGGTGTATCATTGCCTGTTGAACAAACAAATCTTTTATAGGCAATATTATAATCGCCTGTACCATTAGCTGCTAATACGGTTACAACATTTGTTGATTTATTTACTCGTAGTACATATGAGCTTTTCATACCTAACAATCCTTGAGCATCTTCATATAATGTTCCATTTGCATCTTTACATACTTTAAATCCATTTTTATCTTCAAACGTTATGCATGATAAATGAGAAATACCTGGATTGGTAATATTTTTAGGATATAGTTTTATTTGAATTGATTCAATTCTATAGCCTCCACCAGTTGTACCAGCTATTCTATCATTACATGTCCATCCTAGCCAACCAAAATCTTGACATTGAACCCTATAGAAAACATCATAATAATTACTAATTTCTCCTGTAAGTCTTATTTTAATAGCTTCTATTCTTTTTGATTGTCCTATTGTACCTGAAATAGAATCATTACTAGAATAATTCATCCAGCCATAATCTTGTACATGTGTACTATATTCAATATTTCCTTCATAGGAATTATCACCTAATTTGATTTTTAAAGCCTCTAATCTCAACCCTTGCCCTACAGTTCCACTTGTATTACCATTATTAACATAATTTTGCCATCCAATATTTTGTACATGTGAACTATATTCCACTTTTCCTTGTTCAACAAAAGGTCTAGAAATATCTCCAGGCGCATTTTCACCTTTTTCAACTAAACATATTTGAATTGCTTCTACTCTTAATTCAAGTCCTTCAGTACCTGCTTTAGAATCATTGCAAGTCCAAGACATCCATCCTAAATCTTGTGCATGTACTCTATAATAGACATCGTAATAATTGCTTATTTCCCCAGTGAGTTTGATTTTTATAGCTTCTACCCTTTTGGATTGACCTGATGTTCCACTTATAGAACCATTCTTTCGATAAGATTGCCATCCTATATCTTGAATATGAGTACTATATTCTACATTACCACTATATGGTAAATTACATAATGAAACCTTTAATGCTTCTACTCTTTTGGATTGACCTGAAGTTCCACTTGTTTTTCCATCTCCAATATTAGATAACCACCCATAGTCTTGTACATGTGTTGAGTAATAAATATATCCAGGATAAATAAATGGATTTTGCGTGTTTTCAGGTATTTGGTCACCTTTTTTTATTAATTTAATTTCTATACCTTCTAATCGTTTACCATAAGTTTCACTACCAGCGCTTGTTCCATTACAAGCCCAATCAAGCCATCCATTATCTTGAATATGTACTCTATAATACACATCATAATAATTTGCTATATCTCCTACTAGCTTAATCTTAATAGCTTCTAATCTTTTTGATTTTCCTTCTGTTCCACTTAATTGATCATCTGATACAAAACTGGTCCATCCAATATCTTGAATATGAGTTGCATATTCAATGGATCCTTCGTAACTTCCTAAATCCAACTTCATTTTAATAGCTTCTAGTCTCTTTGATTTGCCAACAGTTCCAGAAACGCCCTCACTTATATAATTACTCCATCCGTAATCTTGTACATGTGTTTTATACATTATTTTTGGTGTAATTACTTCCTCTGGTGAATTTGTTGTAACTTGATTAGTTATTTCATCGTTCCCTTCAGTAGTATTAATTTCACTGTTTTCATTATCATCTACTATTTCAGTATTCTCATTTTGATCTACATCTTGTAAATCATCTTCATTTATAGAAGAATCATTTGTATTATCTTCTACTACTTCATTGGAAGAATTTTCTATCTGATTTGTTTCAAAAGCTTTTACATTTAAAATAGTACTGAAAATCAATAGCAAAGAAACTATAATGCTTAATGTCTTTTTCACATTCTCACCTCCCTAACTTAAGTTTACAACATTTATTAACATATAAAAAGGTAAATATTTGGTCGTTCAGTATCTAAAACTGTTGTTTAGTACTGTTGCCTATTATTTACCTTTTGGTTATTTATCTTTTATAGAAGCAATTACTTGTACTTCCTGGTGCACTGCTTCCTTTTTTTACAAGTTGGATTTGGATTGCTTCAAGTCTATATGAATATCCTTCCGTTCCTGCACTCTCTCCATTCTTTGCCCAGCCTAGCCAGCCAAATTCTTGTGAATGTACTCTATAGTAGATGTCATATTGTTTTGCCATCTCTCCTGTTAGCTTGATTCTTATCGCTTCTAG
>NZ_PYLQ01000008.1 GCF_003024685.1 Faecalibacillus intestinalis
AAAAACCAAATGATCAAATACAAACAAGTATTAAAAAAGAAGATGACAATAAAACATCATCAACAAAAAATAACTCTCATATAAAAACTGGTGATGATATGTCAGTTGTACCATATATTTTACTTATGGCAACAGCTGGGGGTTATATTGCACTTCAAAGAAGAAATAAAGAAGATTAAATAATAAAAGCTATATAACACATATAAATGTATGGCTATATAGTGATTTATGATTTAATAAAATGTGTTATAGACTTTTATAGTCAATTTGGAGTTAAAGATAAAAGACATCGGATTTATTGCTTTTAAGGTAATGATCGATGTCTTTTTTTTTTGAAAATAAGATTTTGCTTTTGTTGTATTGTTTATACTTTCTACAGGTGTTTTATTTTTTAATAAGTTGTTTATAAACAAAAAAACAGTACTATGTACTGTCTTCATCTATTATCCAGCTTTTCTTAATGTTCTTAACTCTTTAGCAGAAATTCTAACTTTTGTAGGTTTACCATCTACTAAAATAGTAGCTTTTTGTAAGTTAACATTCCATTTTCTTCTACTTGAGTTTAACGCATGAGAACGAGTGTTTCCTGATAATGGACCTCTACCACTGATTTGGCATTTTCTTGACATGTTCTTTCCCTCCTTTAGTAGTTGTTCTACGTACTGTGTTATATTAACATTATTTATAGTATAAAGCAAACATTTTTTTACAAAAAAGCTGTTTTTATCAATATTTGTGATTATAAATACTTTATATGATGATAAAAATGAGTTAATTTGTATTTTTTTTTAATAATATGTGATATGATGGCTTGCGGTTGGAAAGATACTAAAAGAGTGATTATAATTTGTAAATATTATATTTTTAAGGTATAATAATGTTTGAACATGAAATCATTTTAAGGAGGATAACTTGATGATTGAAAAAAATACAAATTTAGGATCAGTAAATATTTCTTTAGATGTAGTTTCTACTGTAGCTGGTGGAGCTGCTACTGAATGTTATGGTGTAGTAGGTATGGCTAGCCAAAAGAAATTAAAAGATGGATTTTATGAATTATTAAAGAAAGAAAATTATTCTAAAGGAATTATTGCGAGTGATGGAGAAACTGGTTTAATTTTAGATTTATATATCATTTTAGGGTATGGAATTAAAATTAATGAAATTTTAGTTGAAGTTCAAAAGAAAGTGAAATACGTTGTTGAATCAACATTAGATGTCAAAGTTGAGGCAGTTAATGTTTATGTTCAAGGACTTCGTAATATCGATTAGTGGAGGAAAAATATGCAAATACTTACAGGAAAGCTATTTAAAGAGATGGTTTTATGTGGTGCGAATACTCTTCATAATAATCATCCTGAAATAGATGCTTTAAATGTATTCCCTGTACCTGATGGGGATACTGGAACAAACATGTCTATGACTTTTAATGCTGGAGCAGCAGAAATCAAAGATATGGATAGTGACAATATTTATGATATTGCTAAAAAATTATCTAAAGGTTTATTAATGGGAGCACGTGGTAACTCAGGTGTTATCTTATCACAAATCTTTAGAGGATTTGCAATGGGCTTAGAAGGTCATGAAAGTGTTGATGCTGTTGCTTTTGCCAATGCTTGGAAAAGTGGGGCAGAAGTTGCTTATAAAGCTGTTATGAGACCTGTTGAAGGAACAATTTTAACTGTTATTAGAGAATCAAGTGAAAAGATCGTTGAATATACTCAACCAGGTATGGAAATTGAAGATGTTTTCTCTTATTTTGTTAAAGAAGCAGAAAATTCATTAGAAAGAACACCTGAATTACTTCCAGTATTAAAAGAAGTTGGTGTTGTTGATAGTGGTGGAGCAGGTTTATTGTTGGTTTTAACTGGATTTATGGCTGCTTTATCAGGTGATCGTGTTGATTTTGTTGATATTAAATCAGAAGGTCAAGTCAATGCTGGAACTGAATTAGAATCTGGTGAAGAAGGATATGGATACTGTACAGAATTTATTGTTCGTCTTGAACCTTCATTAATTGATAAATTCTCAGAAAACCAATTAAAGAAAGAATTAGAAAGAATTCCAGGAAACAGTATCGTCGTTGTACAAGATGAAGATATCGTTAAAGTACACGTACATACATTAAAACCAGGTGAAGCTTTAAACTTAGCACAAAGATTTGGTGAATTTGTGAAGTTAAAAATTGAAAATATGCAAGAACAAGCAAATAACTTACAAAATGCTGCAGCAAATCAAGGAAGTATTGTAGGTGTTGATGATAGCAAACCTCAAAAACGTGAAGCTAAAGAAACAGCTATTATTTCTGTTTGTGCTGGACAAGGTGTAGAAGATGCATTCTTAGAATTACATTGTGATTATGTTGTAAGTGGTGGACAAACAATGAATCCATCTACTGAAGATATGGTTGCAGCTGTTAAAGAAGTAAATGCTAAAAATGTTATTATCTTACCAAATAACTCTAATATTGTAATGACTGCTCAACAAACAGCTACAATCTTAGAAGGAGAAGTCAATGTTATTGTTATTTCAACAAAAACAATTCCTCAAGGATTATCAGCGTGTGTTATGTATAATCCAGAAGTTTCATTGGAAGATAATATTGCTGAAATGGAAGATGCAGTATCTCATGTTAAAACTGGACAAGTAACATTTGCAATCAAAGATACAAACATCGATGGTGTTGAAATTAAAGCAAATGACTACATGGCTTTAGTCGAAAAAGATATCGTTGCATGTAAACCAAATAAATTAGATGCGGTTAAAGTATGTTTAGATAAATTAGTAGATGAAGATTCTGAATTGATTACCTTACTTGTAGGTGAAGATGTTGTTGATGAAGAAGTTGAAGAAGTTGAAAGTTATATCGAAGATAACTTTGATGCAGAAGTAGATGTTATTGAAGGTAAGCAACCGGTCTACTCATTTATCTTGGGTGTCGAATAAAATAATAATCCAAAAAGCGTTGATTATATCAACGTTTTTTTTGTTAACACCTATAAAAATCGCTTATTCTCCGCTTAAAATAGTTTATTTTACTCATTTTCAAGGTTTATTTCTATAATTTGTGCTATTTTATGCTTCTGTGAACTAAGTACATCTGCATAAATATTAGCAGTTGTCTGGATGTCATTATGCCCTAGATGTGCAGATACCATCTTTAAGTCAATACCACTGTTTAACAATAAGGTTGCATTTGCATGTCTTAGGAAGTGAACAGTAATATATTCGTAATTTGTTATTGTAGAAATGTTATTAGAACACGAACTAAATGAAAACTTATTGTATGAGATGATAAATTCAAACATATCAGATTCTAATGCTTTCAAACTGTTAGAAACTTTAGGGAAAAGAGTCTCTTTGAAACACATTAGCATGGAGAAAGATGTTGTTATTAAAAAAGTGATGAAGGATAATCTGTCTAAAGAAAATATTGAATTTATTTGTGAATCTTTTGCTGAATTTAAGTACAAAAAAGAATTTGTAGAATTGTTGAATGATTCAGGAAAACTAATGACCTTAAATTCAAATTGCTTAAATGATGAAGTTTTAGGCTATTTGTTGACAAGTAATTTCTCTACTGATGCAAAAGTTCAATGGATAATTACGAAAATTCATAACAATTCTCCAGCTCCTGAATTGATTACATACATTACTCTTGTAGAAGAAATTAAAAATATTGCTACAGTTTGGGGAAACAAATATCCAGAAATAACTAACGAATTTGAGGAAGCAATTTGTGATGGATTAATAGAACACCATTTTGTAAAAGTAAGAAAAGGTGTTAAAAAACGAATTATGTTAGACAATCATCATAAATCAACCTTTATTCTGGATTAGGAAACTTCTTCGGATAGAAATTATAAGTTCCATTTAAGTTTCGTGTTATCAAATAAAGTACAGACCCATAGGAGGAATAAAAACTTAGTTTGTGGGTCTGTTTTTAAAATAGTTCTACAAGTAAACAAAAAGAAGGTAAGCTTCAAATTATGTTCATATCAACATAATTTGGCGCTTACCATATAGTTATATTCAAATACAAAGACTATGAGGAATATTCTAAACAAAAAGAGATGACTTTTGATGCTTGCAAATTCATAAGAAGATTTGTGCAACACATACTGCCATCTGTTTCATCAAGATTCGACATTATAGCATTATGTCAAACATTAACTAAAAGATAAAGATTCTATTATATCGAAATATACTGAATTATACTCCACCACAATTTGATCAAATCAGCAATGATCAGAAGCGACCTAACTAATGTTACTGCCTAAAATGTAAAAAAAGCTATTATAAAAATTATATACGTTTAAGTACAATGAAACTTAAATCGGATTTTCAAGGGAAATTACTTTCTAACCAATTACAAGTAGTAGAGAATTCTCTTTTTATTTATTCTAAAATTTTGGTTAAGTTTATAACTTATTGTGATTTAAACATACGAAAGAATTGTTTTCCCCTTAAGAAATATGTAGTAAAATATAACGAACAATATTTATAAGTTTGCAAAAATTTCCACAAAGAAGTAGTCATTTTAACCATTCAAAATGAAATGTATAAATTATAAAATAAAAATGTACAAACGGAGCGCTCACAAAAAATAAAAAAAGGAGAGATAATATGAATAAGATATTAAATTTTGTAGAAACAAAATTAGCACCACCTTTAAATAAGATGGCATCACAACATCACTTATCTGCTGTTAAAAATGGTATGATTGTTACTGTGCCTCTTACAATTATTGGAAGTATTTTCCTATTGATTCCCAATATTCCAATTGCGGCTATAAAGAATTTTTTTGAACCCTATGCGAATATGATCACCACTGTGAACACAGTGACTATCGGTAGTGTTGGTTTAGTTGGAGCAGCTAGTGTGGCATATTATTTTGCATTAGAATATACTGATATAAAGATTGATCCATTAATTACAGCTTTTGTATCTGTTGTGGCATTCTTACTTGCAACATTAACAGATGAATTTACAATTGATACAGGTTTATTTGGAACAAGAGGTTTATTTACAGGAATTTTAGTTGCCTTATTAACAGGAACAATTACTCATTTTTTCCAAAAGAAAAACTTAGTTATACGATTCCCTGATACTGTACCACCACTTGTATCTAAGTCATTTATGTCACTTATTCCTGCATTTGTTGTATTAACACTTGTGTGGATCATTCGTGTTGTGCTTGGAATTAATGTTAATCAAGTATTGATGGATTGTTTTTCACCATTCATATTTGCCTTAAATACATTACCAGGATTCTTAGTGTTTATGTTTATTCGTTCTATGTTATGGAGCGTTGGTATTCATGGAGGTGCTGTTTTAGCAGTTGCTGACCCATTCTTCTTGACTATGTTTGGTGAAAATGTTGCAGCATTTGCGGCTGGAACTTTACCACCATATATTACAGCAAGCGGATTTACAATGTTTGTTTTCCTCGGTGGGGGAGGAGCAACTTTACCACTTGTACTGATGATGATTCGCTCTAAAGAAAAAGGGTTTAGTACACTTGGAAAATTATGTTTACCAGCAAGTTTATTTGAAATTAATGAACCTGTTGTCTTTGGTGTTCCATTAGTCATGAATCCATATATGATGATTCCTTATACATTATCAACTTTAACATTGTCAGCTGGAACATATTTATTGATGTTGTTTAATATTATTGGTAGACCAGTTGCAAATATACCATGGACTATACCACCATTATTTTCTCATTATCTTGTGACTGGTGGAAATATTCCAGCAGTTATATGGGGTATTGCTGAATTATTTATTGCAGGAGCTATTTACTATCCATTTTTTAAAGCTATGGAAAAACAACGTTTAGAAGGAAATGAAATTGAGTAAAAGGAGGACAAAAAAATGAATAAAGAATTAAAAATTGCGATTGTAGGAGCTGGGAGCTCTTATACACCAGAATTAATTGAAGGATTGTCTGAACATAGAGAGACTTTACCAGTAAAAGAAATTGTTTTGTTAGATATTAATGAAGAAAGACTTTCTATTATGGAAGGCTTTGTAAAAAGATATATAAAGCATTTAAATTATGATGTGAAAGTATGGTCAACGACATCAAGAGAAGAGGCATTTACAGGGGCAGATTTTGTTTCTACACAAATTCGTGTCGGTGGTAATAAAGCAAGAATCTTTGATGAAAAAATTCCATTAAAATATGGATTGATTGGACAAGAAACAACTGGAGTTGGTGGAATGTTTAATGCTTTCCGTGTTATTCCAGTCATGATTGAAATTGCTAAAGATGTTGAAAAATATTGTCCAAATGCATGGATTATTAACTATTCAAATCCAACAGGATTGGTTACAGAAGCATTAAATAAAGTATGCAATGTCAAAATTGCAGGATTATGTGCAGGGGGAATGCGTCCAAGATGGTGGGCTGCAGAAGCGCTTAATGTTCCTGAAGAAAAGATTTATTATGACTATTTAGGATTAAATCACATGAATTTCTCTTATAATATGACAATTGATGGAAGACCAGTTACAGATGAAGAATTTAGTAATATTATTAAAAAATGTACAACGGTTTCTCAAGATTGGATGGAAACTTTACATTTAATTCCTAGTCAATATACACAATATTATTTCCATACAAAGGAAAGAGTTCAACAATTAAAGGAACAAGATAAAACAAGAGGAGAATCAATTCTTGAATTAGAGAAACAAATCTTTAGAGAATATGCTGATGAAACTAACGATCAAAAACCAAAAACACTTGCTAAACGTGGAGGTGGTGGTTATTCAAAAGTTGCCATTGGTGTTATGGATGCAATCTATAATGATACAGGAAAATGGATGGTTATCAATGTTGCCAACAACGGAACAGTTCGTTTCTTAGATGATGATGCTGTAATTGAAACAGCTTGTTATGTCAGTAAAAATGGTATGAAGCCACTTACAATTGCCGATTATCCAAAAGCAATTGTAGGATTAGTAAGTGCTGTTAAGAATTATGAATCATTGGCAGTAGAAGCAGCAATCACTGGAGATAAGGATTTAGCATTACAAGCCCTTGTTGCACATCCATTAGTTAGGGACTATGATATTGCTAAACCATTATTAGAGGAGATGTTGGAAGCACATAAAGACTATCTTCCACAGTTTTATAAAAATGGAAAATAAGATGTGGGATTATATCAATGAACAAAAAGATGTTCTTACAAACATTCTAGATTATCATAAGGAGATGTTTTCTCCTTATGATAAGGATGTTTTCGATATTGAAGAAATTATAATTACAGCGTCAGGATCTTCATTAAATGCAGCAATGTTAGTGAAAGCAATGTGTGAAAAAGAAAGTGATAAAAGAATAATAATAGAAAATCCATTTCAATTACGTTATTATTCACCACTTTTAAAACAAGAAAAAAAAGCTATTCTCATTGTTTTGTCACAAACTGGAAAAAGTGTAGGAACATTAGAATGTCTCAAGATTGCAAAAACAAATCATATACCAACCATAGCAATCACAGCGTATAACGATAGTCCTATCGCGAAAGAAGCAGATTATCATATTAACATGAGATGTGGTGATGAGCCTGTAGGACCAAAGACAAAAGGATTTAGTGCAACAGTTATGACTTTACATCTTTTTATCATGAAAATAATACATTCTCCTTTATATCAAGACGTTATCAAAGAATATAGAGAAAGTATAAATGAGCTCCCTCAAAATATTAAAGATGCGAAAGCCTGGTGTCAAGAACATGAAAATTGGTCAAAAGCAAAAGCAATGAGCATTGTTGGATTTGGAGTGAATTACCCAACTGCAAGAGAAGGAAGCTTAAAGGTTTTGGAAACAATGCAAATATCAGTAATGAATTTTGATATGGAAGAGTTTATGCATGGTCCGCATAGAACAATTGTTAAAGATTCGTATTTGGCAGTTATTGATACAGATGGGTATGGAAAAACATTAATGAATAATCTGATAGAATTTTCTAAAACGAAAACAGATAATTATTTCATTGTTTCAACACTTAAACCGCAAGATGAACATACAATTCATATTGGAAATTATCCATTAACATCATCCTGGTTAAATGCTGTCATACCTTTTCAAGTCATGTGTACATATTTTCCTCAAGTTAATGGTGTGAATTCTTCGGATCCTGTTTATGGAGAATTTGCTACAACTGTTGGAACACGTATTGCATAGTGAAATCAGTTTAATTAGCTGATTTCTTTTGCTTATATTATTTTACAAAGAAATTAAGATCTATGTTATAATATTTTTATGATTTTTAAGGAGGGATAGAATGAATGGAATTACCAAAAGACAACAGAGTATCTTAAAATTATTTGTTAATTCTAATGAACATTTAACAGGTTTAAAAATATCACAAATACTTCATGTGAGCTCTAAAACAGTAAGAAATGAAATTAAGGTTTTAAATGATACAATGAAAGATTTTGCTGTAATTATATCTATTCCTTCAAGGGGATATCAATTAAAAATCTTAGAAAATGATGAATTTGAAAAATGGATTTGTGCTTTTAATAATGAATGGAGTCAATTTGTTCCTGCCAATCCGTTAGAAAGAGTATACTATATTTTAGGATTAATGTTGGAAAAGCAAGATTTTATTAAAATTGATGATATTTCAGATATGCTTTATATTGATAGAACTTCTGTGAGCCGAAGTTTAAAGAATATTAGGGAATGTTTAGATAATTTTGGATTAGAAATGATTCAAAAAACAGGCAAGGGATTAATGATTGAAGGCAATGAATTTAGATATAGATTATGTATGGCTGAATATATTTATCATAAGCCAGAAATGCTAGTGACTGAAATAGGGAAGAATGATGATTTTATACATGATTTAAAACAGATAATCTTTAATGATGGTATTACAATGCCACAACGTGTTTTTTCGAATTTCGTCATTCATATGCAAGTGCAGTTAAATCGTATTCAAAGAGGAAAATATATATCTTTTGAAGATGAAGAAATTAAAAATATTATTAATGAATATGAATTTTTGGTTGCTAAGGATGTTTCTATGGCAATTAAGAAACATTTTCAAATTGATTTATCAGTTAATGAACAATGCTACTTAGCTATTCATATATTGGGTAAAAAAAGTAATTCTACAAGTGCAATAGAAAGTTGTGTGAATAATCAATTAAAGGAAGAAATTGCAGTTATCATTGATTATATTTTTAAACATCTTTTTAATATATTTAAAATTGATTTTAGAGGAGATGTTTATTTAAAGAAAGCATTAGGGTTACACATTTATCCGATGGAAAATCGTTTGAAGTTTAATACTTATTTACGTAATCCTTTATTAAATCATATTAAAGAAAAATATACATTTGCATATATTCTTGCGATGGAATCATGGAAAGTTATTGCCAATTATACAGATTATATAAAAATTGAAGATGAGATAGGCTATATTGCTATTCATTTTCAATATGCCTTAGAAAGAAGAAAAAGACGTATATCTAAGAAAAAAGTATTGCTTGTTAATGAGTATAGTGTGGCTTTAAGTGAGTTGTTAAATTTTTCTATTTTAAAGAAATATAAAGATTCTTTAATTATTGAAAAAACAATTGCAGCAGGTGAATTAAGTAATTATAAATTAGAAAATTATGATTATATTATTACGACTGTTCCAATTTACCAAGAACTTCCTATACCTGTGATTCGTATTGATCCTATTATTACGAATAAGAATTTTGAAACATTGAAGAAATACTTTAATCGTAGTCATTTTATTGATTTAAAAAATTATATCGAACATAATCATATTTATCTCAAAGATGCAACTTCAAAAATAGAATTCATCGATATAATGTATAAAGAAGAAAAAATAAAATATGATGATTTTTATCATACATCTCCTTTGTTAGGATTTGAAACAAATCAACAGATAGCTATTTATTATGTCCCTTTATATAATAAAAAAAGTTCAATGTCTGTATATTTATTAAAAAAACCAATTATATGGGATACAAAATTAGTGAAAACTGTTTTTCTATTAAATTTAGGGTTAGAAAGTGAAAAATTGTTAGAGGGATTACAATTTTTTTTATCAAATGATAAAAATATTGAATATTTGTCACAAGAAACCAATACGAAGAAATTGTATCAATATATTCTTAAAGAATATAACGAATCCATAACGAAATAATTTTTTTATGCTTTTTGTATGTTTCATAGACTATTTTAAACACTTTTTTATTTGGGCACTATTAAACAGGCGTTCAATGCAATGTCATTAAGTTAAGATGACAATTTTTTACCAGAACCAATACAAATGAGAAAGATATTTTCTTATATATTGAAGGGTGTTTTTTTCACCTTTATGAGAATTTTGACAATCATATAAAGGTAATATTAGGACAAGCCTAGTTGCGCATATGATAGCGGATAATATAGTGATACTCATGATTAGTCTTAACTTGAGCGTTAAAAGCGTCGCACGTAAAGAAATCATATAGGATAAAACAAAATGAAACCTATTTGTTATTAAACAAGTGAACTGTTTTGGGTATATAACAGTAACTGATATTATAATCATAACGACTAACATAAATTATATAAAAGGGAATGAAAAAATGATTTATTATGAAATGATAAGAAGTAATATATACCTGTTAGATGAAATTGAATTGATTGATTATAATGATGCATTGTTAATGATGATTCAGCAAGAATTTAAAGATTATTTATATTCTTGTATAACTTCATTAACTATTATTCAACAAAGAAGACTTTATGATTATTATTTTAATAATATGAAGAAAGTTGATATTGCAAAAAAAGAAGGTGTTAGTGAAGGCGCAATAAGAAAATCAATAGATCAATCACTATTTCAACTAAGAAGAAAAATAAATAGATATTTGTACATTTAAAATAATTTTCATTATCTTCTATAATTAATAATGTAATCAAAATATTATATAGAAAAGGATGAACTAAAATGGAAAAAATAATGATGTTATTACAATTAATGAATTTGTAAAAAAATCTGGATTAAAAGAAAATACTGTAAGGAAACTAGTTAAGGAGAATAAGGTGTATTATTTTAAATTAGGAAGACGTATTTATATCAATTATCCAAAAACCATGGAACATTTGTATAATTCACCAATCAATGATATTTTATGGAATGAACCAGTATCCTAGTTAAAAAGAGTATAGAGAATTGTAAAAATAATTCTTCTATACTCTTTTCATGTTTTTAGGATATAAGAATATTTATATGAAAAGAAGGTTTGTATTATTATGATTTAGAGCAATTGACTTTTAGATTTAAAACAGTAGAATTAAAGAAATAGAAAACAAATGAAGGAGTTGATATTATGCTAAAGAAGATTAATATTAGTAGTTTCTATTCATTGAATGATAATCACTTACCTGATCATTTGCTAAGTAAAATAAAATTTACATATATAAATAAACAAATGAAAGAAGTAGAGGAAATTAAAGCGGGTACTAGAAAAAGCTATTCATTTGATGAATTTGAACAAATGATGCAAAAAGAAGGATTATAACTATTGTATAATGTAATTGTTGATGAAAGTGTGTTTCTATTTTTTAAGGAAAATAATTTAAAAGTGCTTAACTCTTTAAAAGAAATAAAAAAGATTATTGAAATATATCCTAGAAGGTATAAGAAATACAATGATATAGATATTATGAGTGTAGTCAACTTAGATAAGATAAATGTTAGTATTTTATATATTATTGATGATAGTAATAAAACAGTCTATATAAAAGATGCTGCATTTACATAATCGTCAGTAACATTCAAATTTTAATATCTTTAATTAGAAAACGTTAATATACATATTTATTGAAAAAATTTTTTATAAAAAGGGTTTATTCATCGTTTAAAAAATAATAAATTGGTTATAAATATATGAATTAAAATAAAGATTTAAAAGTAATGATAACGTATTATACAGTTATTTCAATAAAAAAGAAGTATACTTATGATTAGTACAGGACTGATAAAAGGTGACATAACTGGTGTCGAATAAAATTATTATAAAGAAAAAAAGGTCCTTAGAGAAATCTAAGGGCTTTTTTTACTGGTTTATATTGTTTTTAAATTCTAGAGGGGATCGACCATATCTTTTTTTAAATACTTTAGAAAAATAATTAGGATCTTCAAAACCACAAAAAAAGGCAATTTCTTTAACGTTTAACTCATCATTTATAAGAAGTTCTGTGGCTTTTTTTAAACGATAATCCAAAAGATATTGATGGATTGTTGTATTGTATTTTGATTTAAAATGATTAAGTAGAGTTCCACGACTACAGAAAAAATAAGAACATAATTCTTCAATTGTAATTTGTTTATTGTAGTTTGCAATGATATAGTGTTTAACTTCTTGGGCAAGATGATCATGTTTTGCTTGGATACGGTTTGTAAGTGAAATGTATTTTGCACATACATCACAAATATTCGCAAAAGCATAAACTTGTTCCTCGTTTAAAATTGTAATTTCTGTGATATATTTTTTTAATATTTCTTTATCTTGAAAATATTCTTTAGATTTTTCAATGATTTCAGAATAATTTCTATATGTTCCTATAACGGCCTGTCCCATCATTAAATAACCAGTTAAACTTCCATAAGAATAAAGAGGCATAATTGCTTCATTTAAACCAAAGTGGCATTTATAAATATAAAGTTCACCCGTTTTTTTGACATGTTCCATAGCTTTATAATCACAATCAATACAATGTTGAAAAGCATTGTTGTTTTTTTCTAATTCATTACAAAATTTTGATTTCTTATGAGGATAAGAAGCTAATAAATTTTGGTTCAAATCAAATATAGACATATTCAAACCTGATATTTTATATAAATCTTTTAATAATTTTTCTAATTCATTCATAATATTCTCCATACTTTATATAATATAAGCTTATAATTATTATACTTCTTTCTTTTTATATCATAAATAGGTAGAAATATAATGAATAAAAAACATATTTATACTTTTTTACTCTATATTATACTTTGTTCCATTTCTATTTTTAAGGGTTAATTTATAATATAGTCAGGAGGAAAGAAAAATGGAAATGAAAAATGAATGGGTCAAAGATCCAAAGATTTTTAATGTCAATCGTTTAAGAGCAACAGCATCGATTCATAGATATGCAAGTATTAAAGAATTAAAAGAAAAACAAAGCAGTTTCAATTATTCATTAAATGGGAGCTGGAAGTTTCATTATGCAACAGGATTTAATCAATTAATACCGGAGTTTTCTAATAAAGATTATTGTGTAGATCACTGGGATGAAATCAAAGTACCTGGTCATATTCAATTACAAGGATATGGAAAACCAATGTATGTCAATCAAATCTATCCTTGGTCAGGAACACAACAAATCATTCCTGGAGAACTCCCTGATAAAAATCCAATTGGAAGTTATGTCACTTATTTTGACAGCTCAGTAATCAAAGATAATGTCGATACTTATATTACTTTCCATGGTGTTGAATCAGCCATGGCTCTATGGGTCAATGGAACATTTGTTGGTTACAGTGAAGACACATTTACACCTTCAAGTTTTAATATTACAGATTTGATTGTTAATGGAGAAAACAAAATTGCTGTTAACGTTTATCGTTTCAGCAGTGGAAGCTGGTTAGAAGATCAAGATTTCTGGCGTTTTTCAGGTATTTTCAGAGATGTTGAACTTCAAATGGTATCACACGTTCATTTAAAAGATATCAAGATTTTGACACATTTAAATGAAAATTATGATCATGCAACTGTTGAAGTAACGCCAATGATTGTAAGAAAAGAGGCTAAATTTAAGGCAGTCTATACTTTAAAGTATAAAGATGAAATTATTGGACAAAAAGAAAGCAAAGATTGTTGCAGTCCAATCAATTTTGAATTCGATGATCCTCATTTATGGTCAGCAGAAAAACCAAACCTTTACCAATTATATGTAGAAATCATGGATGAAAAGGGTTTAGTTGAATGTAGTCAATACAATGTGGGTGTCAGAGAATTTAAACTTATTGATGGTATCATGTGTATCAATGGCAAAAGAATTGTTTTTCATGGTGTCAACCGACATGAATTTTCTGCTAAGACGGGAAGAACGGTTTCTTATGAAGATACTAAAAAAGATATCTTGAATATGAAAGCTAATAATATCAATGCCTTACGTACATGTCATTATCCAAATCAAACATTTGTTTATGATTTATGCGATGAATATGGTCTTTATGTCATTGATGAAGTCAATCTTGAAACACATGGAACTTGGAGTGAACTTTTTGATAAAACACATATCATACCAGATGATAAATCTGAATGGCTAGATATTATTTTAGATCGTGCCAATTCCATGTATGAAAGAGATAAAAACCATCCTTCGATTATTATTTGGTCATTAGGAAATGAATCTTATGGTGGTAAAAATCTTTATGAAATGTCTAAGTTTATGAAACAAAAAGATACTTCTCGTTTGATTCATTATGAAGGACTTTCACATGATCGTCGCTACAATGAAACAAGTGACATTGAAAGTCAAATGTATACTTTTGCAGTTGATGTTGAAAAATACTTAAAGGAACATCAAGATAAACCATTTATTTTATGCGAATACGCCCATTCTATGGGAAACAGTAATGGAGCATTATTCAAATATATTGATTTAGAAAAGAAATATTCCTTGTATCAAGGTGGATTCATCTGGGATTACATCGATCAAGCATTATACCATGATGGAAAATTATGTTATGGTGGGGACTTTGGCGAAAGACCAAGTGACTATGATTTCTGTGGAAACGGTATTGTTTTTGCAGATCGTACAAATACTCCAAAGATGCAAGAAGTCAAATACTGTTATCAATATGTAGATTTTAGAATAGATGAAAATGATATTCATATCAACAATAATTATCTGTTTACAGATTTAAATGAATATCAATTACAAATGGATCTGTTATGCAATGGTAATGTTGTTCAAACCAAAACAATGACAGTAGATTGTAAACCATTATCATCAGTTGTTGTTGAAAATCCATTTAAAATAAATGATCAAGACCAAGAATATACTGTAACAGTTTATTTGAAAAAGAATCATGAAATATACGCTCAAGAACAATATATCTATGAAGTAAAAAATAAAACACATAACATTCATACAACAAAACACGTAGATATCGTTGAAGACTATTTGAATGTAGGCGTTGTAGGAAAAGATTTCAATGCGATTTTCTCAAAACAAAAAGGTTTGGTTTCTTATAGATATCATCAACAAGAATATATTAGAGTACCTGTCAGACCAAATTTCTTTAGAGCCGCTACAAATAATGATGTTGAAAATAAATATGGTTATCGCTATGGTAAATGGTTAACTGCCAGTCTATATGCAAAATGTGAGTTTGTTGGTATTTCAAAAGGAGACTGTTCCTGCAAGATTGAATATGCTTATGATTTGCCAAATTTACAAGATGAAAAGGTTCATTTAGTTTATGAAGTCTATGGTGATGGTAAAATCATTGTAGATATGTCTTATCAACCGGTTGTTTTTGAAATT
The DNA here is from genome assembly GCF_003024685.1 of Faecalibacillus intestinalis. Lineage (GTDB taxonomy): Bacteria > Bacillota_I > Bacilli_A > Erysipelotrichales > Coprobacillaceae > Faecalibacillus > Faecalibacillus intestinalis. Next base: position 15,563 of record NZ_PYLQ01000008.1, read on the forward strand.
GAAATGCCTGTATTTGGACTTATCTTCCAATTATATAAAGATATGGAAGAAGTAAATTATTATGGATTTGGTCCAGAAGAAAACTATATTGATCGAAACAAAGGGGCACTTCTTGGAAAATATACTTATCAAGTAACAGACAATTTAACACCTTATTTATATCCACAAGAATGTGGTAACAGAACGCATGTCAGAGAATTATCAGTTGCAGGTGAAAATACAAAATTAACAGTCAAAGGTGAAGATTTTGAATTTACAGCTTTACACTATACACCTTATGAATTAGAAAATGCGCGTCACAAAGATGAACTTCCAAATGTTTATCAAACGGTTTTATGTATCAATGAAAAACAAATGGGTGTTGCTGGTGATGATACATGGGGTGCTAAGACACATGATGAATTCTTATTAGATAAAGAAAAACATCATTTACGTTTTAGTTTTAAAGGTAAGTTATAATGAGATTTATATTTGTAAGACACGGAAAGGCACATTTTAATGAAATCAATCTGACACAGGGTTGGTGTGATTCTCCTTTGTCAAAAGTGGGAATCAGACAAGTTGAAAGTATTTCAAAGCAGCTAGAACAATACCAAATAGATAAGGCATACACATCTCCATTGGGTAGGGCAGTACAAACGTCAAATATTATTCTAAGTAAAAAAGAAGTCGAACCGATTTATGAAGAACGTTTTAAAGAAGTTAATTTTGGAATACTTGAAGGAATATCCACAGAACTTGTAAGAAAACTCAATATTGAATCACCAAACTGGTTAGAAGATTTGGATATGGATTACAGACCTTATGAAGGAGAAGACATTCATGATGTTATTTCAAAACATCATGATGCACTTCAAGAAATCATAGAGGATTGTAATGAAAAGGATACCGTTTTAATCGTAGGGCACGGCTGTTTGTTATATGGATTTATCAAATCATTATTACCTCAACAATCTTTTAAATTTCCTAATAATGCTTCAGCAATGATTGTTGATTATTCAAATGGAAATTTCAAACTCGAACAAATTTTAGACCCTATTATATAAAAATAAACAGGTTTGCGATGGTAAACCTGTTTATTATTTATAAAGTTTCAGAATATCTGATACTGATTAGATCAGAAATAAGCTGTAACGGATAGGGATGACTTGCGTAGCCACCTTTACTGTTATAACGGATGTAGAAATCGATAAATGGATATTCTATTGACTGGTCAGAAGTAATCATGCATATCTTTGGTTTCTTTTTGTTACTTTTGAATGGCTTGGCTCTTGGAAAAATACGATCAAAATAGGTTCCTGATTCTGAAAAAATAATAATGAGATTATTTTCATCAGCGTCAGTAATATAGTCTGCCTGATCTTTGATATTAAAACAAGAAAAGATAAGTTTACCACTTGTTTGCAGATCGAACTGTAAATTGCAGGCAACACTTTCAGATTGCATATAGCCAAAAGCGGCTATTTTCTGATAAGAACTGATTTCTTGAACAAGTGTATTGATTTGTTTTTCAATATCATTTTCTAAGAAGTAATTTAAATTGGAAATAACATTTTTTACATATGATTGAAACATTGATGAGGATTCATGTTTTTCATAGTCAAACTTTCTTTTTAAGCGAGCAGACTCAACAGAAAACTTTGCGATTTGATTTTTCAATGCATTGAAATCTTTAAGTCCAATATCACGACAAAAGCGCGAAATACTAGAATTTGACACATAGCAAGCCTGAGCTAGATCTGTGAGAGAATATTCTTCTAAATCGCGCATATTTTCTATCATATATTTAGCTATTTTATAGTTATTTGAACCTTTTGGTTCATCATTAAGTGTTGATAAAAGTATAATTATTAGGTTAAACATGAAGAATCTCCTTTATGTATATTTTGCATAATTATACCATAGTTAATTATTGTTTAACAACAATAGTTTTAGCTACTTTATCATGAAAAGATTGTGTATTTGCTTGGAAATAAGCATAGATAATTGAACCGATAGTTAAAGCATAGGCAATATATTTTAAAGGATCAACAATCATTGTAAGTTTAAATAATGGAAGTAGCTTTCTTATATAGGTTGGGATGATAATCATCCCACCTTCAAGTAAGGATGCTCCAAGAAGTTCTCTTAACATCATATCTTTTAAATTGATTGATTCATTATTTTCTTTAATGATTTTGATCTTACATATTTTTTTACCAAGTGTTTGTCCTTTAAAAAGATATGTTGGAATAAATACATAGTAAATAATACCAATCAAAACACCATAAAGACCTAAAGCAAGACCTATAGAAAAATCATAGTGTGTTAAATCAAACATATAAGGTTTTAAGTAGTCATTTCCTCTTAAATAGAAGGTAATAGGGATAACAGCCAGCATGTTAGTAAGATACCAATCGATGATCATAGCTACAAATCTTCTAACACGTGTTTCGATAATATCCATATTATTTCTGTTTTTATTGCTTTTTTTATTTTTTGTTTTATTTTTTCTCATAAGTAGTCCTCCAGGATAGAAAAATTATAACAAATGAACGCTTTATTTACTTTTTCTTTTCCAAAAGGTAGAAATTATTTCCAAACATTGGAAATAAAAAAAGAAAGCCGAAGCTTTCTATAAAGATTTTATAATCTTTTATAATCATCCATATTTAATAAAGATGCAGCATCTTTATCACAGATAACAGTGAAGTTAGGATGTAATTTTAAAACAGTTGCTGGTAGTTCATCTGAAATAGGTGAATCTAACACTTGTTTTAAAATTTGAGCTTTTTCTTTACCAGTAACAATCATTACAAGATGTTTCACTCTCATTAGACTTTTTGGTCCCATTGATAAAGTGATTGGTAGATGATCTCTTGCTGGATATGTTGGATTAGCTGCATTTTTTGTTTTACGATCCATTGGATAAGTATAACTATCCATAGGTGTACATCTTGGACAGTTGCTGCAGAAATGTCCATCCCAACCTAGTCCAATCAACATAACATCAATACCACCAGCATCTCTGATTTCTTGATCATAAGTTTCCCAATTTTCCATAGTTGTTGTATGGATTCTTTCATCAGGGATATTTGCATCTTTAAAGAATAGTTCTTGCATTTCTTCCCAGTTTGGGCCATATGGTTTATCTTGATAAGGTGCTTCATCAAAAAGATAGTATTGAATGTCTTTGAATTTTTCTTGGTCTTTAACATAAGGAACCATCATCTTATAAAGATTGATTGGAGAACGCCCAGCAGTTAAAGAGATATTAACTCTTTTATCTTGCATCATTGCTCCAAGTAAAATGTGCATTGCACTTTCGCTCATTTTTTGTTCATTTTCTTCAATGATTAATTTCATAAATATATCCTCCTATTTTATAAGAAGATATAACTCACACACAATTTCATTATAAAAAATAAAAAGGGAGTGTCAACATAAAAAAATAAATGCCAATAAAAAAAATAAAACAATTTATTTCCACGATTTGGAAAAGATTTCAAGCAATTGGAAAGATATTTTTTGTTGTGGAAATCAAAAGAATTTTAAGCGGTTACAGTTATATAATTTCACTGTAGCAAGAGAAGGGAGGGAACTTTCATGAATTTCATGGAAAAATTTAATGAACTTGCAAATCGTACACTTGTACCAATTGCTAACAAATTAGGGAATCAAAGACATTTGGCTGCTATTCGTGATGGAATGGTAGTAGCAATTCCGTTATCTATTTTAGGAGGGGTATGTTTAATTATTTCCACACCACCTTTTAAACCAGAAACGTTGCCAAATTGGGGATTTGTTTCTGATATGTTAAATGGTTGGTATAATTGGGCGCAAGCTAACAAAGCAATGTTGCAATTACCTTATAATATGACAATGGCATTAATGGGGTTATTTATTGCATTTGCAATTGCTTATCATTTAGCAGATGAATACGAAATGCCAAAATTAAATTCAGCAATCGTATCAACTGCCGTATTTTTAATTGTCTCTGCACCAACAACTTCAGCAGTAGCATCAAATCTTATTGTTGATGGAAAAAGTGCCACAGACTTATTATCTTTAGCTGGTAATTACATACCAACGACCTATTTGGATGCCAAAGGTATCTTTACAGCAATCTTGGTTGCTATAGGTTGTGTGGAAATTATGCATTTTATGTTTAAAAAAGACATTCGTATTAAAATGCCTGAAGGTGTTCCACCAGCAATCAGTTCATCTTTTGATGCAATTTTACCATTATTTATTTGTGTAATCATTTTTTATGGTCTTTCTTTAGTTGTACAAAACTTTAGCGGACAACTTTTACCAAGTATGATCATGACAGTTTTAGCACCTGCAATTTCAGGACTTGATTCATTAGTTGGTATTTGTTTAATTACCATGATTGCTCAAGTATTCTGGTTCTTTGGATTACATGGAGCAAGTATTACTCAACCAATCCGTTTACCATTTATGCAAATGTATTTGATTGCTAATCTTTCAGCATTCTCTGCTGGACAACCAATCGTACATTACTTTACTCAACCATTTTGGTCATATGTTATTACACTTGGTGGTGGTGGAGCTACAATGGGACTTTGTATCTTGTTGTTGAAATCTAAATCAGCAGAATTAAAGACATTAGGAAAATTATCAATTGGACCTGCAATCTTTAATATCAATGAACCGATTATCTTTGGCTTACCAATGGTTTTAAATCCATTAATGATGATTCCATTTATCTTTGTACCAGTAATCAATTCAATTATTGCTTATGGTTTAATGGCCTTCCATATTGTAGGAAAAGGAATTATTGAAACACCATGGACAACACCAGCGCCACTTGGAGCCGCACTTGGATGTATGGATTTCAAAGCAGCAATCATGGTTATTGGTTTAATTATTTTAGACATGGTTTTATACTATCCATTCTTTAAATTATTAGAAAAACAAAAATTAGAAGAAGAAAATTCAGTACAAACAAATTAAAAAAAGAAGATTAACTCACACATCAATCTTTTAAAAATTGAATAACTTAAGTATGCTCTAATGAGACCCCAAAATCATTAGAGCTTTTTTATAAAACTTAAAGTTCGACAGTTGTTTCTCTCAGTTTATGAAGAAGGGAGGGATAATATGTCAACTAAAGTTAGGGTAAACCTGAGAGAAATGTATCCTAAATATTATAATCAAGATTGCTTTGTTGAAGTTGATCAGGATGTTTATGAGACAATGAATAAATATGATCATATTGATGCAGCATATAAAAGAAAAGTAGATTATCATAAGGGATATTTTTCGTTAGATCGAAGTCCATTTTTAGAATTAGAAAAAGAAGGCTTTGATGTTAACGAAAACTTATTGTTGAAAGAATTGATAAGTTTTATTAAGTTAACAATTAAAGATTTACCAGTCAAAGAAAAAGAACGTATTTTAAAAAAATATGTTCAATGTAAGACCCTAGAATCAATTGCTATTGAAGAAAACTGTAGTATGCCTGCGGTTTACTATTCTATTAAAATAATACTGGAAAAAATTAAAGAAGTTCTAATTAAAAACGGTTATGACATTAATGATTAATTTAAATATCGTAACTTAAAAATGTTTTATAAATCTCATTATTTTAAGGAGATTTAAGACTGTTGACAAATATGAAGTTGACAGTCTTTTTTAAATTATTTTATTAATAAAAACAAGCTCTTAACGCTTCACATCATTTGTGCACATTGCACAAATACTAATGATTAATTTAGAATGCTTGTCTCTACTCAATTTGTTATATTTCATTATAATGAAATTGTAATAAAAATTAACATGTAAAAGAATGAGATAACCCATATATATTTATATCTCATATATTTACATTTTAAGTAATAGTTTCCCAAGATATTAATTTTTTTATTACACGAATTCCCTATAAAAATAAAGAAGATCATTCCCCTTAAATGATCTTTTTTATTTGTTTATAATTGTTATTAAAAATAGTTATAACATTAATGATTAATTCAAAGATCATAACTTAAAAATGCTTTATTGAATCTCCTTATATTTAAGGAGATTTTTTTAACATATTTATGCGAGTTGAACACTAAATAGTATTGGAATTATATGAAAGGAGTATGCAATGATAAAAAAATCAGTAGAGGTGAAATATATGTAGCCGACTTAAATCCGTATCAAGGTTTTGAACAAGGTGGGATAAGACCTGTAGTTATTTTACAAAATGATGCAGGAAATTATTTTAGTAGCACTACTATAGTTGCATCACTGACATCTCACGTAGCAAAAAAAGGAAATTTACCAACACATGTCTTTATTAACAGCCGAGAAGATCTTGAACATGATTCTATAATAATGTGCGAGCAAATAAGAACGATTGATAAATCAAGATTAATTAGATGTTTAGATCGGTTAGACGAGTATGAGATGGAGGAAGTTGAAGAGGCTTTGAGCGTAAGTTTAGGATGCTTTGATGACTCATTAAGTATAAATGTGTTGACAATCCAATTTATTTTGAGAATATAAGATTCTTTTTCTTGCGCGTTGAAAATAGGACATGTCATTGACATTGGATAAGATTTTTTTTAATAATTATTTTTACCTTTACGTGGTCCATTGGATATACGTCCGTCATTTATCCATGTAAAAAAGTTGGGTATCTCTTCTTTCCAATGTTCAAATGTCTTTATAACATTATTATTTGTTAGTGTTAAATGATTATAATTTAAGAATAATTCAATTTAAAAAGGAGCTGTTACGAAATTAAATAATTAATTTCATACAGTCTTTTCTTTTGTAAAATAAAAATAGGAATTTTAAATATCTATATAATAAAATTATACTACTATAAGAAGCAATTGTTTCTAATTACAATAATTCCTCAAACATAACGTTTGAGGAATTAATTGGTAAGAAATAAATATTACTGATAAGATATCAATATCCTATTTTTTAGTTAGATTTTATAAAAAACGGATGTTACGATTTTAAATTATTTCGTAACATTCCCCACGATAATTTATAGCGTACCGGATAATTTAATATACCTGAAAAATCCATTGCCTATTTTTGTTTATTATAAGTATTAATAAAGGTGTTTAAGGAGATGAGTTGGATGAAAGAAATAGAAGTAAAAGATTTAATCAAATATATTAATCCTTTTAAAACCAGCTATTGCTAGTGATGGAAAAGAAACCAATGGGCTTACAATTGGTTGGGCTGGATTTGGTGTTTTATGGAGAAAGCCAATGGCTACAGTTTATGTACATAAAACACGTTATTCAAAACATATTTTCGATCATGCTAAATATTATTCGATTTGTTTTATGGATCAAGAACATAAAAATCAATTAGGTTATTTTGGACGTGTTTCTGGTAGAGATGAAAATAAAATGGAAAAGTGTGGAATGACTGTTAATAATCAAGATGTTGCTCCTTATTTTGAAGAGAGTTCAGTCGTTATTTTATGTAAGGTTATGGGTAAAAGTGATTTTGATCAAAAGAGTGTTGATGAAAATGTTTATGAATGGTACCAAGAAGAAGGGGTTCATAGTCAATATTATGGAGAAATTGTAAAAGTATTGGTTAAAGACTATAAGTAAAACTTATAGTCTTTATTAATAAATAAGGACTATGATTATCTTGTGAAAATGTTATCATATTACTGTAAAATAGGAGGAAGAATCATGGGTAAATTATTATTAACTGGTGTTGATGGTAACTTAGGTCAATTAACTGCTGATGTTTTATTAACACTAGAACCAGTAGAAAACTTAATTTTTTGTGGATATAGTGAAGAATCACTAAAGAAATATGCTGAAAAAGGAATTGAAACACATGTCACAAACTTTAATAATCCTGATGGATTAGCTGAAGCTTTTAAAGGAGCAGATGCTCTAGCATTGATTTCTATGCCATTTGTTGGTGCTAAAAGACAAAATGCGCATAAAAATGCAGTAGATGCTGCTAAAGCTGCAGGTGTTAAACAAATTATTTATACATCTTTAGTCAATGCGGATGATGAAACAAATCCATCAGTAGAAAAGAAAGATCATATTTATACTGAAAAATATATTCAAGAAGTTGGTTTAGATTATCAATTTATGAGAAATTCTCAATATGCTGAAGCAATGGTCACAAACTACTTTACTTATGCACATATGAATGCACCACTTACAAATTCACAAGGTGATGGTTTAATGGCTTACATTTCACGTAAAGACTGTGCGAAAGCATTAGCTTATGCTTTACATAGATCAAATGAATTCCATCAAAAAGTATGGAACATTAATGGTTTAGAATTAATGACAATTTCAACATTCTGTGCTATTGGAGATGTCAGTACAGGAAATCATGTTCCATTTGTGAATGTGACTGATGAAGAAAACTATCAAATTTGGGATGCTATGGGTGTTCCTAGAACAACAGATGGTGTATTCCAAAAAGATTCAGAAGCACCATTTTCATCAGATGGAATGGTTACATTTGCTCAAGCAATCAGAGAAGGTAAAATGGATATTCATACAAAAGACTTTACAATACTTACAGGAGATACACCTATTTCAGTAAGATATATGTTTGATCATCAAGAAGAATTCCAAATTGGTGAAAGACATTCTCAAGATAAATAAGATATCTAATAAAAGTGAATCGATGAAGGATTCACTTTTATTATGTTCAAAAAATAAATTTCTATATATAAATAATGGATGTTTTATTTTAATGTCATAATTTAGAAAAACGGGGCAATATAGCATAAATGAAAGTGTTCCTTCATTTATAGAAAGGGTTAGATTGTTGTTAGAAAATGACTTGAAAGTTCAAATAGGAAACTTTTATTAATTAATGAAAGACAAGCAGGAAAAATATTATGAGAGATGAAAGAAAGAAGTGGATACGCTAAATTATAGAGGATATCAATTTTATAAAGAAAACCCATCTTTGATGATATGGAAAGTCATAGAAAAATATTTCAAGATTGTCATTTGTAATTAAATAAATATATTGAAAATCCATTTTATCTACTTTTAATAGACATTTTTTGTGTTTTATGTCATAATACCAAAGCTACTTAAAAGAAAGGAATGACGATATGATATCAACACAAAATGTCTCATTAAGATATGGAGATAGAGCATTATTTGAAAATGTTTCTGTTAAATTTACAGAAGGTAACTGTTATGGAATTATTGGTGCCAATGGTGCTGGTAAATCTACATTTTTAAAAATCTTAGCAGGAGAAATTGAACCTAATAAAGGGGAAGTTATTATTGAACCTCATAAAAGATTATCTGTTTTAAAACAAGACCACTTTGCTTATGATAAAAATAAAGTTGTTGAAACTGTTATTATGGGTAATAAAAGACTTTATGAAATCATGCAAGAAAAAGAAAGATTATACGCAAAAGAAGATTTTAATGATGAAGATGGTATTTTACTTGGTGAATTAGAAGGTGAATTTGCGGATATGGATGGTTGGAATGCTGAAGCTGATGCTGAAACAATGCTTAATGGTTTAGGAATTACTTCTGAGTTTCATGATATGTATATGAAAGATTTAGATGGAAATCAAAAAGTAAAAGTTTTATTAGCGCAAGCCTTATTTGGTGATCCGGATATTTTATTATTAGACGAACCAACAAACCACTTGGATTTAAAAAGTATTAATTGGTTAGAAAACTTCTTGTTAAATTTCAAAAATACTGTTATTGTTGTTTCTCATGACCGCCATTTTTTAAATAAAGTTTGTACACATATTGCTGATATTGACTATAGCCGTATTCAATTATACGTTGGAAACTATGATTTCTGGTATGAATATAGTCAAATGCAAATTCAACAAGCGAAAGATCAAAATAAAAAAGCTGAAGCAAAGAAAAAAGAATTGGAAGAATTTATTGCACGATTCAGTGCCAATGCTTCAAAAGCCAAACAAGCAACTTCTAGAAAGAAATTATTAGATAACTTAGAAATGGTCGATATTAAACCATCTCTTAGAAGATATCCATTTATTGGTTTTAAACCAGGAAGAGAAGTAGGAAATATCGTTTTAAATGTTGAAGGTCTTACTAAAGTAGTTGATGGAGAAAAACTTATTAATAATGTTTCATTCTCTATTCAACCAAATGAAAAAGTTGCTTTTGTAGGAGATGATAAAGCAACAGAAGCGTTCTTTAAAATTATTATGGGTGAAGATGAAGATTATGAAGGAGAATTTAAATGGGGTGTGACAACAAGCCAATCTTATTTTCCTAAAGATAACTCAAAATATTTTAATGACTGTGAATTATCACTTGTTGATTGGTTAAGACAATTTACAGATGGAACGGTTTATGAACAAGATTTAAGAGGATGGTTAGGAAGAGTGTTATTCTCTGGAGAAGAAGCTTTAAAGAAAGCAAATGTTTTATCTGGAGGAGAAAAGGTAAGATGTATGCTGGCTAAAATGATGATGGAAGATGCAAATGTTCTTGTTTTTGATGAACCAACAAACCATTTGGATCTTGAATCAATTCAAGCTTTAAACCAAGGTCTTATTCAATTTAAAGAAAATATTTTATTTACATGTCATGACCATCAATTTGTACAAACAATTGCTAATAGAATTATTGAATTTAATAAAGATGGTATGATTGATCGTTTATCAACATACGATGAATATTTAGAATATAAAGAAGAATTAGAAACAAAATAAAGGATCCAAGAAGGATCCTTTATTCGTTTACGATATATAATGTTTTATAAGGGAAGGAAATTTGAAAAAAATTTTTTCTAAGAAAGATGTTTAAATATTATTTATCTTTCTTGCTATTATCATAATAAACAATTGTGAACTGAATATTTCTTATTAAACAAAAAAAGCCTTTTTTAAAGACTTTTTTGTTTAAATAATAATTGGGAAAGGAATATGAATTTATTATTTAACGAAAGATGATTGATCTTTCATGGTTATAATATAGATGAAAACTATAATAGAACAATCGTTCGATCATGTGTTTTTATGTGATGTCGTAAAATTAAATGATAAAGAAGATTGAAAAAAATTATCATTTTGGTAAAATTGTTTTAAACAATGTGAGGTGATAAAGTGGAATTACATTTTACAAAAATGGAAGGTATTGGAAATGACTATATTTATGTTGATGGAATCAATCAAGAGGTACCGATGGATGCAGAATTTATTAGCCGTATTTCAAATCGCCATTTTGGTATTGGTGGAGATGGAATGATCGTTATTTTAAAGTCTGATCAATATGATTTTAAAATGCGTATGTTCAATCTAGATGGTAGTGAAGGAATGATGTGTGGAAATGGAATTCGTTGTTTTGCTAAATTTTGTTATGACCATCATTTAACAGATAAAAAGGTTTTAAATATTGAAACAAAGGCAGGTTTACGTATTGTAGAACTTATTTTTGATGGAGATGAAGTTGTTGGCGCAAAAGTAGATATGCAAGAACCAATTTTAAATTGTAAAGACATTCCTGTTATTTTTGATCAAGAAAAAATGATTAATGAAAAAGTGATGATTGGAGATCAAGAATATGCTTTAACAGCTGTTTCTATGGGGAATCCCCATGTCATTACATATGTTGATTCATTAGATTTTGATATTGAAACAATAGGAAAACAATTTGAACATCATCAAATATTTCCAGAATCAGTCAATACTGAATTTGTTGAAGTAATCAATGATCATTATTTAAAAATGCGTGTATGGGAAAGAGGCAGCGGTGAAACAATGGCTTGTGGAACAGGTGCTTGTGCCGTTATGTATGCAAGTTATTTGAATGGTTATTGTAAAGAAAAAGCAACAGTTGAGCTTCTTGGAGGAAAGTTAGAAATTGAACTTCAAGAGGGACATATTTTTATGACAGGTCCAGCAACAACTGTGTTTGAAGGAAAAATAAAAATATAAGGAGGAAATTTATGTTACAAACAGCAGAAGAAATTATTAAGTATATTGGTGATGCAAAGAAACAAACACCAATTAAAATGTATTTAAAAGGTGAAAATTTACCTGATACAGATGCATTCCATTTATTTGGAGATAGTCATTTTAAAATTGCTATTGGAGATTTAGATGCTATTAATGCTTATGTTGAAGAAAATAAAGATTTAATCAAAGATTCATTTATTGAACAAGATCGTCGTAATAGTGCGATTCCAATGTTAGATATGAGAAATATCAACGCTCGTATTGAACCAGGATGCTTCATTCGTGAAAATGTTTCTATTGGAGATAATGCCGTTATCATGATGGGTGCTGTTATCAATATTGGTGCTAAAATTGGTGAAGGATCAATGATCGATATGGGTGCTGTTTTAGGAGGACGTGCTGAAGTTGGAAAACATTGTCACGTTGGAGCTGGAGCAGTGTTAGCTGGTGTTATTGAACCACCTAGTGCTTCACCTGTTATTCTAGAGGATGATGTTTTAATTGGTGCAAATGCGGTTGTTATCGAAGGTGTTCATATTGGTAAAGGTGCAGTTGTAGGTGCAGGAAGTATCGTTACTCAAGATGTACCTGCTGGTGCGGTTGTTGTTGGAAATCCAGCAAGAATCATCAAGGAACAAAAAGATGAAAAAACTGAAGGTAAAACACAATTAATGGATGATTTACGTAAAATCTAGGATACGATTATGGAACAATTATTAGATCAAATAAGGACATGGCGTCGTCATTTACACGCCATTCCTGAAATCGGTTTTCAAGAATATAAAACATCAAAGTATCTTTATGAAGAATTAAAAAAAATGGGGTATCAGCCTTTAAAAATAACAGAGACGGGAATCGCTGTTTATCTTGATTTTCATAAAGAAAAAACACTTGCTTTTAGAAGCGATATCGATGCTTTAGAAATTGAAGAACAAACAGGTGTATCATTTAAAAGTACACATCAAGGAAAAATGCATGCCTGTGGTCATGATGGACATATGACAGCACTTCTTGGACTTGCTTATAAGCTAAAAGATGTTCAAGATCTACCACATAATGTTTTGCTTATTTTTCAACCAGGAGAAGAAGTGGTCAATGGGGCACCATCAATTATTAATACAGGTATTTTTGAAAAATATCATGTTAAAGGAATTTATGGTTTACATATGTTCCCAGATGTTGATGAAGGAAAAATTGCTTGTCGTAAAGGTCCTTTAATGGCTGAAAGTGGTGAATTGGATGTAACGGTTCATGGTAAAAGTGCACATGCAGGTAAGTATCATGAAGGAATTGATTCGATTGTGATTGCGAGTTTTTTGATTAGTAATTATCAAAGTATCATTTCACGAATGATTTCGCCAATGCAACCTTGTGTTTTAAATATAGGTGAAATACATGGGGGAACGGTCAGAAATATTGTGGCTAGTCAAACAAGTTTCCATGGAACACTTAGAACTTATAGTGAAGAAGTCTTTTCACGTATTGTAGAAGCAATGAAAGGGTTTAATCAAGGAATGGAACAAGCATATCATTGTCAAATTGATTTTGCCTGTCAACCTTTTAACCCACCTGTTTTAAATGATGCACATTTATATGAAGAACTTAAAAAGAATGTTGGCGCAAACTTCGAAGAACTTGAAGAGCCTGTGATGTTAGCAGAAGACTTTGCTCATTATCAAAAAGTGATTCCTGGTGTTTTCTTTTATGTGGGGACAAGATGTAAAGAATATACTTCAGGTTTACATACACCAACTTTCAATTTTCATGAAGAAGTTTTAGTACAAGCTGTTGAACTTTATGAAAAACTTGCAAGAAATGTACAATTGGGGGACTAAAAATGAATTATTATGATAGATCATTGGATGCTTTAATGCATGCCTATGGAAGATATAATGTCACATTTGATCATGGAGATGGCATTCATTTATATGATGTAAATCAAAAAGAATATATTGATTTCTTTTCAGGAATTGGTGTTAATTCTTTTGGCTATAATTATCCAGCTTATGTAGAAGCCATGGAAAAACAATTACATAGATTAATGCATATTTCTAACTACTTTAATACGGTTGAAACAATTGAAGCAGCTGAATGTGTTAAAAAAGCTACAAAATTAGATAAAGTATTCTTTACAAATTCAGGAGCTGAATCAACAGAAGGTGCTTTAAAACTTGCACGTAAATATTATTATCAAAAACATGGAAAAGCGGATAGTGAAATTATTTCTTTAAATCATTCTTTCCATGGAAGAACAACAGGATCTGTTAAACTTACAGGAAATGCACATTATCAAGAAGCGTTTGGACCTTTAATTGAAGGTGTAAAATATGCAAATATCAATGATTTAGAAAGCGTAAAAGCATTAATAAGTGAAAAAACAGCAGCAATCATCGTTGAACCTGTTCAAGGTGAAGGTGGCGTTTACGTTTGTACAAAAGAATTCTTAACAGGTTTAAGAATTCTTTGTGATGAAAAAGATATTGCTTTGATTTTAGATGAAGTTCAATGTGGTATGGGTCGTACAGGAACAATTATGACTTATTTCCAATACGATATCTTACCTGATATTTTATGTTTAGCTAAAGGAATTGGGGCAGGTTTTCCAATGGGAGCCTTTGTCGCAAATAAAAAGTTTGCTGCAGCGATGGAACCTGGAGATCATGGTTCTACTTATGGTGGAAATCCAATGGCTGGACAAGCATGTCGAACAGTCTTTAAAATCTTAGAAGAAACAAAAATGCTTGATCATGTTCAAGATATCAGTGAATATTTAATTGAAAAATTAGATGATTTAAAAGATAAATATTCTTGTATTAAAGAAAGACGTGGTTTAGGATTGATGATTGGTTTAGAATTTGATCGACCAGTTAAAGATATTGTTCAAACTTGTTTAGATAATGGACTTATTGTTGTCATGGCAGGAGCGAATGTTATAAGAATGTTACCACCATTTATTACAACTGAAAAAGATGTTGATCAAGCAATTGCTATTTTAGATCAAGCAATTGAAAAAAATATTTAAAAATTTTAAAAAATTAAAAGAAAAATAGGATGTTTTTGACATATATAATGATGAGGTGATAAATATATGTTGAAATATCCTATTTTTTTACAAGATAATGAAAACAGTTGCGGGGCATACTGTATTAAAATGCTCTTAAGCTTTTATAAAAGAGATGATGAAATTAAAAATATTAAAAAGTGTTGTCGTCTTACAAAAGAAGGCGTTACGGTTTATGGATTGATACAAGTTTTAAAGAAATATCATCTAGAAGCAAAAGCGTATCAATGTGAGTTTAAACATTTATTTGAAGAGGTCAATTGCCCAGTAATCATTCATTTAAAACAAGATGATCTCTATCATTATGTTGTTTTGTATAAAATCAAAGATGAATATTTTTTAGTGGGAGATCCAGCCAAAGGACTCATAAAAATGTCTTATGAAAGTTTTTCAAAGCAGTTTACAGGAATTATTATCATGATTGATCATGTAGGAATGCCACTTACTAAAAGAAATAACTATACTTTTCAAAATTTTCTAAAAGATCATTTTAAACAGCATTATCAAACAATCATTAAGATGATGATTAAAACCATTATTATTTCAATGCTTACAATGATTTTTTCTTATTATTATCAATTGATGATTGATTCTTTTTCAAAGTATCCAATCTATCAAATTGTTTTCATTTCTCTTGGCTTTACAGTGCTCTATGCCTTTAAACTTTTATTAGATTATTTAAGAAGACAACAAATTTTAGAATTAAGCAGAGAACTTAATCAAGAATATGCTTTAAAAACCATGCAAAATCTTATTTATCAAGATTATGATTACATGGATGGTTTAGAAAAAGGAACATTGTTATCAAGATCACAAAATTTATTTGAATTAAGTCAATATTTTATAGAATTTTATCATGTGATCTTTATTGATAGTATTTTAATGCTTTTCATTTTGATTTTTATTTTATCGATTCAATTCTTTTTGTTTTTGATTGTTTTATTGATGATGGTTATTATTTTTTTAGTATTTTATTTTTATAGTAAAAAGTTACATATTGAAAATAAAAAAATATTAGAACAAAAAGAACATTTAAATGATGGTTTGTTAGAATTTCAAGAAAACTATTTTCAAACAATTCAGTTTAAAGTTAAAAAAATGATGAAAAATAAACTAGGATATCTCTATGATACTTACTTTATGAATGTCTATCATCATGATGAAATGACCAATATTCATCAAGTTCAATTAGAAGCCTTGATTCAAATCATGATTATGGCTGTCTTATTATTGGCAATCATCATTTATAAAAAGCAACAAATGACCCTTGGAACAGTGATGCTTGTTTATTTATTACTTTCTTATATGATCAATCCTTTAATGAAAATATCAGTCTTTATTGCGATGCATGATGAATTACAAATTATTTTTGAAAGATATAAAGAAATGTTACCTGAAAAAAGAGAGAGGAAAAAGAAAATCAAAAAGATAAAAAGCATTGAATTAAAACATGTAAGTTTTAGTTATGGTTATACACGACCTCTTTTTGATCATTTTCAACTGAAAATAGAACGTTCATTATTTATTCAAGGTAAAACAGGAAGTGGTAAATCAACACTTTTAAAACTGATCATGAATCAATTACAACCAACAAAAGGAGAAATTGTTATTAATGGAATCAATCTACAAGAACTTGATTTAAATAGTTATTATAGTCATATTAAATATTTAAATAAAACTCCCGTTTTTTATAAAGAATCATTAAGAACGAATATAATTTTTGATCGTTTGTTTTTAGAGGATAAAATGATAGAATTATTGCATTATTTTATGTTGGATGATTTAGTAAATGGTTTAGATTTAAAGCTTGATGAACAGGGTGGCTTTTTATCATCGGGACAAGGACAGCTCGTGATGATTATTCGTGCACTATTAAGTGAACCCGATGTTTTGATTTTAGATGAAGCATTTAGTAATATAGATCAAGAAAGATTACAATTATTGATCAATTATCTAAGTTTTCAAAAGATCATCGTGATTATTGTTTCTCATCAAATAAATATGATGAACTGCCAGTTTGACTGTGTTATAATTGATTCAGGAAAAATAGTGGGTGAGGAAGATTATGGAAATAGATTTAGCACTTAATAATGAAGTAGAAGATTTTAAAGAAGATTATGAAAGTATTTATTTAGAAATTATTCAAGAAGCATGTAAACAATTAGGTATTCATGATGATTTAGAATTATCAGTTATTTTTGTAGATGATCAGCGTATTCATGAAATCAATAAGGAATATCGTAAAATTGATCGTAGTACAGATGTTATTAGTTTTGCTTTAGAAGATAGTGAACAATATTATATTGAAGGTATGCCAAGAGAAATAGGAGATATTTTTATTTCAATTGATCATGCTAAAATGCAAGCAGAAGAATATGGTCATTCATTTTATCGAGAAATGTGTTTTTTATTTACACATGGTTTATTACATTTGCTTGGATTTGATCATATGAATGAAGAGGATGAAAAAGTGATGTTTTCAAGACAAAAAGAAATATTGAATGCTTTAAATATTGAAAGGAAATAATATGGACCAAAATAAATTAATCGATTTAGCTTGGAAAGCAAGAGAAAATGCGTATGTTCCTTATAGTCATTTTAAAGTAGGAGCTTGTATTGCTTTAAAAGATGGAACATTTGTTCAAGGATGTAATATTGAAAATGCTGCTTATGGGTCAACAATGTGTGCAGAAAGAAATGCTGTCTTTGGCGCTTATTGTAAAGGTTATCGCAAAGAAGATATTATTGGACTAGCAATTGTTGCTGATTGTAGTCCGATTGCTTCTCCATGTGGGGCATGTCGCCAAGTATTATCAGAACTTGTTGATTTAGAGATGCCCATCTTTCTAGCAAATAAAGAAAAAGTAGAAAAACATACAATTGGTGAATTATTACCAATGGTATTTATAGGAGAGAGTTTATGAGTTTTAAATCAGGATTTGTCAGTATTGTAGGACGTCCAAATGTTGGAAAGTCTACCTTATTAAATCAAATATTAAAAACAAAGCTTGCAATCATGTCAGATGTTGCTCAAACAACACGTAATACAATTCAAGGTATTTATACAGATGATGAAGCACAAATCATTTTTATGGATACACCAGGAATCCATAAACCTCAAGATGGTTTAGGAAACTTTATGAATACGACGGCTTTAAATAGTATTTATGGAGTGGATATGGTTTTATTTATTGCACCAGCAAATGAAACGATTGGTAGAGGAGACCGTTTTATTATTGAAAGATTAAAAGAAGCGGATGGACCGGTTTTCCTTTTACTTAATAAATGTGATCTTGTTTCTAAAGATGAAGTTATTAAAAAATTAACAGAATGGAAAGAACTTTTTGATTTTAAAGAAATCATTCCTATTTCAGCTTTAGAAGATCAAAATGTGGATACATTGATTTCTACAATTAAAACATATTTAAATGAAGGAATGATGTATTATCCAAAAGATCAAATGACAGATCATCCAGAAAGATTTGTGATGGCTGAATTTATTAGAGAAAAGATTCTTTATTTTACAAGAGAAGAAGTTCCTCATAGTGTTGCAATCGTTGTTGAAAGAATGGCAGAATTAGAGGATGGCAGTGTAGAAGTTATTGCGACAATTGTTGTCGATCGTAAATCTCAAAAGGGTATTTTGATTGGTAAACAAGGAAGTATGATCAAAAAAATTCGTCAAAATGCACAAAGAGAAATGAAACGTTTTTTACAAACAACAGTGCATTTGGAATTATTTGTTAAAGTTGAAAATAATTGGCGTAATAAACAAAAATATTTAAAAGAATTTGGTTATAACGAAGATGACTATTAAAAAAGAAGAAGTTGTTTCTTTAGGTATTGTTTTAAAGACGCATCCTTATAAAGAAAGTGATTCTTTAGTCACTGTGTATTTTAAAGATTATGGAAAAATGACTTTGATTGCTCGGGGTGTAAAAAAATTAAAAAGTAAAAATGCTTCGGCTTGTCAAAGTCTTACACTTTCAGAGTTTACTTTTATACCTAGAAATGGTTTATCAACGATGATTAAAGCAAGTTCGGTTGATTTTTATCGCTATATTAAAGAAAATCTTGAATTAGAAGCGTATGCAAGTTATTTTATGGAATTTGTTTTAAAGAATGAAGAGGATAATCAACCGGATTTAGAAATCTTTGATACTTTAAAAAAATCATTAGATGCTCTAAATCATGGTTATCCCTATCCATTGGTTTATCTATTATATAATGCATTTATTTTAAAAAGATGCGGGATGGCTTTACAAGTTGATGGCTGTGTAAGATGTTTAAGACAAGATCATATAGCAGGAATCAGTTTAGAAGATGGGGGCTTTGTCTGTCATGATTGTTTATCACTTCATGATAAACAATTAGATAAGGTAACATTAAAGGCTTTTCGTCATATTAATAAATTAACGATTGATTCTATTGATCAACTTAAAGTACCGGATGAATCTATTGATTTATTAATGGAAATTATGGATTATTATGTTGATGAGATGACGGGGATTTTATTTAAAACAAAGAAAATGATTCAAAGTCTTTCAAAAATATGACAAAAGTAGACACTTTTGTCTTTTTTTATAAACATATTTTGACTATAATAGAAACAAAAGTAAGGGGAGGATTTATAGATGGGACAATTTTTACCGATAAATAGAAAAGAAATGGAAGAAAGAGGATGGCAAGAGGTAGATTTTGTCTATATTTGTGGTGATGCTTATGTAGATCACCCTTCATTTGGAGCAGCTATTATTTGTCGTACATTAGAGGCAAATGGTTTTAAGGTTGCTTTTTTATCGCAACCAGATTGGCATAAGGTAGAAGAATTTAGGCAATTTGGGAAACCTCGTTTAGGTTTTTTAATTTCTTCAGGAAATATTGATTCAATGGTCAATCACTATACTGTTTCTAAAAAAAGAAGACATAAAGATTCTTATACATCAGGTGGCGAAGGTTTTAAAAGACCTGATAGAGCAGTGATTGTTTATAGTCAAATGGCAAGACAAGCATTTCCTGATGCTAATATTTTAATTGGAGGAATTGAAGCTTCTCTTAGACGTTTAGCTCATTATGATTATTGGAGTGATAAGGTTAGAAAATCGATTATTATTGATGCCAATGCAGATTTATTAATGTTTGGAATGGGAGAAAACAGTATTATTGAAGTTGCAGAAGCATTAGATAGTGGGTTAGATATTAAATATTTAACGTATTTAGATGGAACAGTTTATAAAACAAAAAATATCGATGATTTAAATGAAGCTGATTATATAATGCTTCCTAGTTACGAAGAAATTACAACATCTAAAAGAAAATACGCTGAATCTTTCCAAAAACAATATTTAAATACCGATCATTATAATGCTAAAATCTTAGTTGAACCTTATCAAGGATGGTATGTGGTTCAAAATAAACCGAATAGACCACTTACCCAAAGAGAATTCGATAGAGCTTATGGTTATGATTACAATCGTGATTATCATCCAAGTTATCAACACGTTCCAGCTATTGATGAAGTTAAATTCTCACTTATTTCAAATAGAGGGTGTTTTGGATCATGTAATTTCTGTGCTTTAGCGTTCCATCAAGGAAGAATTATTCAAGCAAGAAGTCATGAATCAATTATTGCTGAAGCAAATAAAATGGTTTGGGATCCTGATTTTAAAGGATACATTCATGATGTTGGTGGCCCAACAGCTAACTTTAGAGATACTGCTTGTGATAAACAAAAAACCAAAGGGGCTTGTCCTACAAAACAATGCTTATGGCCAGAACCTTGTAAAAATTTAAAAGTTGATCATGAAGATTATTTATCATTACTTACAAAATTAAGA
This sequence comes from Faecalibacillus intestinalis, assembly GCF_003024685.1. Taxonomy (GTDB): domain Bacteria; phylum Bacillota_I; class Bacilli_A; order Erysipelotrichales; family Coprobacillaceae; genus Faecalibacillus; species Faecalibacillus intestinalis. The sequence goes on from NZ_PYLQ01000008.1 coordinate 36,366, forward strand.
CAGCTTCCAAACGTTAAAAAAGTTTTCGTACGTTCAGGAATTCGTTACGATTATCTCATGTATGATAAAAATGATCATTTCTTTGAAGAGCTTGTTCAACATCATATTTCAGGACAATTAAAAGTTGCCCCTGAACATATCAGTAATCATGCTTTAGATAAGATGGGCAAACCAAGACGTGGGCTTTACGAAAAATTTGTTGATAAATATTATCGTATTAATGAAAAATATAATAAAAAACAATTCTTAGTGCCTTATTTAATGTCCTCTCATCCAGGATGCCGTTTAGAAGATGCTATCGAACTGGCGGAATATTTAAGAGATATTCATCATCAACCAGAACAAGTACAAGATTTTTATCCAACACCAGGAACACTTTCAACAACGATGTATTATACAGGGTTGGATCCTCGTGATATGACACCTGTTTATGTGCCAAAAGATCCTAAAGAAAAAGCGATGCAAAGAGCCTTGATTCAATATAAGAATCCTAAAAACTATGACCTTGTATATGAAGCCTTGATCAAAGCTAATCGAAAAGATTTGATTGGATTTGGTAAAAAATGCCTGATTAAACCACGTACAAAAAGGCAAAACTATAACAGATCTTATACAAGGGGGCATAAATGATGAAACTTACAGAAACGTATACCTCCTTAACACAAACACATATTAAATTTGATATTTATCAACCAAATGTGATATTAAGATATAAGGGAATCATTCAACTTCATCATGGATTATGTGAACATTCAGACCGTTATCAAAAATTTGCGGAATATTTAAGTCATGAAGGTTTTATTGTAGTCGTGCCTGATTTTCCTGGGCATGGTACATCACTTTATCATTTTGAACAAGGCTATTTTGGAAGCGGAAATGCGCTTGATACTTTGATTGAAGATATGCAACGTTTAAGACATATTATCGCTAAAAGATATGAAGACCTTCCTTATTTTATGATTGGTGTTGATTTTGGTTCGCTCGTATTACTTAAATATGCCATGACGTATGGAAATTATATTAATGGAATGATTATGCTTGGAACATGTATGAAAAATAATTTTTATTATCGTATGAAAACGATTGTTGATTTAAATATTTTACTACATGGACAAATGAACCGTTCAAGAGTAATAAAAAAAGCAGTTGATTTATTTTTACAAAAAAATTTAAATGGTTGTTATAAAATGAGTAATCAAAAAGAAGTACAGCTTTATCAAGAAGATCCTTTAAGTGATTTTGTTTATACAAATCAAGCCTATCATGATATATTGGAATACATAAAATATGTAAGTGATGAAGATCATCTAAAACATATACCTGATTATTTACCTGTTTATTTATTATCAGGTGGTTTTGATAATCTTACTAAAAATGGAAAAGATACTATAAAACTTTATCAAATATTAAAAGGAAATGGTCTAAAAGATCTCCAATATAAGATTTATGATAATAAAAGACAAGATATTTTACATGATAATAATTATCGAGATGTCTATCATGATATTATGCATTGGTTAGACGAAAAAACCTATATATAGTACCCTTATAGTTGGTTGACAAATATCCACTATAAGGGTATTTTATTTGTACGCGAAAAGAAGATAGAAGACTTGGAAAGCCAAGTCTTTATTCATTTATATCGTAAAAAAGGAGAAAATTATGGCAACTAAAGATATGGATAAATTAGTAAATCATGCAAAATCAACTGGTTTTGTATATCAAGGTTCAGAAATCTATGATGGACTAGCAAATACTTGGGATTATGGACCATTAGGGGTTGAAATGAAAAACAATATTAAACGTTTATGGTGGAAAAGATTCATTCAAGAATCTCCTTATAACGTTGGTTTAGATTCAGCTATTTTCATGAATCCAAAGGTATGGGAAGCTTCAGGACATGTTGGTGGTTTCTCTGATCCGTTAATTGACTGTAAAGAATGTAAAACAAGACATCGTGCAGATAAATTAATTGAAGCATATGATCCTTCTGTACATAGTGAAGGTTGGTCTAATGAACAAACAATGTCTTATATTAAAGAACATAATATTGTTTGTCCTAACTGTGGAAAAAGTAATTTCACTGATGTTAGACAATTTAAATTAATGTTTGAAACACATATGGGTGTTGTTGAAGATGATAAATCTGTTGTTTATTTACGTCCAGAAACTGCACAAGGAATCTTTGTAAACTTTAAAAATATTCAAAGAACTTCTCGTAAAAAAGTACCATTTGGTATTGGTCAAATTGGTAAATCATTCAGAAATGAAATTACACCAGGTAACTTTATTTTTAGAACAAGAGAATTTGAACAAATGGAATTAGAATTCTTTTGTAAACCAGATACTGATTTAGAATGGTTTGATTATTGGAAAGCTTATTGTAAAAAATTCTTATTAGACTTAGGATTAAAAGAAGAAAATTTAAAATTCAGAGATCATGAAAAAGAAGAATTATCTTTCTATTCTAAGGCTACATGTGATGTTGAATATAAATTCCCATTTGGATGGGGTGAATTATGGGGTATTGCAGACCGTACAGATTATGACTTATCTCGTCATATGGAACATTCTAAAAAATCTTTAGAATATTTAGATCCTCAAACAAATGAAAAATATATTCCATATGTTATTGAACCATCTGTAGGGGCAGACCGTTTATTCTTATCTATTTTCTGTGATAGTTATCAAGAAGAAACATTAGAAAATGGAGATACAAGAACAGTGATGAAATTACATCCTGCCATTGCTCCATATAAAGTAGCAGTTTTACCACTTACTAAAAAACAAAGTGAAAAAGCTGAAGAAGTTTATGCAACACTTGCTAAACATTTCTCTGTTGAATTTGATGTTGCAGGTCAAATTGGTAAAAGATATCGTCGTCAAGATGCTATTGGAACACCATATTGTGTGACTGTTGATTTTGATACAATGGAAGACAATGCTGTTACTGTTCGTGATAGAGATACCATGGAACAAGTACGTTTACCAATTGATCAATTAGTAGGTTATATTCAAGATAAAATTACATTCTAATAAAGGAGATTATTATGCCAAGACTTTCAAATGAAAAAATCAATGAAATAAGACAAAGCGTTGATATCGTTGATGTTATTGGCAATTATCTTCCTTTAGAAAGAAGAGGACGTAATTATTTAGCAAGGTGCCCATTTCACAATGATGATCATCCATCAATGTCTGTTTCACCTGAAAAGCAGATCTATAGATGTTTTGTATGTTCACACGGTGGAAATGTGTTTACTTTCTTACAAGATTACTTAAAAATTTCCTTTATGGAAGCTGTCAAAATGGTGGCTCAAATGGGAAATGTTGATTTAGGTGATTTTACATTTTATGAAGAAAAACCACATGTAAATCAAGAATTAGAACCATACTATTTAATGCATGAAGAAGCTAATCGTATTTATAAACATTATTTAACGACGAAGCTTGCTTTAGAAGCAAATAGTTATTTAAGTCAAAGACATTTATCTAAAGATATTATTGACTATTTTGAAATTGGTTATGCACCGGAACAAAATATTTTATTAAAAGCTTTTGAAAAATCTGGTTTTTCAAGAATGCAAGCTTATGAATCAGGACTTGTTATAGAATCTGAAGTGGGATATGATCGCTATTCCAATCGTATTATGTTTCCTTTACATAATAGTGAAGGACGTGTTGTTGGCTTTAGTGGTCGTATCTATCAAAAAAATCAAAAAGAATCCAAGTATATGAACTCTCCTGAATCTAAAATTTTTATTAAAGGAGAGACCTTATACAATTACCATCGTATAAAAAATGATGTTAGAAATGAAGGTAAAGTTATTATTCTAGAAGGTTTTATGGATGTAATAGCATTATATAAAGCGGGTATTAAAAATACTGTCGCAATTATGGGAACAGCTTTAACTTCACAACATTTAAAAATGTTAAAACGATTATCAAATGATATTGTTTTATGTCTTGATGGTGATCAAGCTGGAAAAAATGCGATGATAAAATGTGTGGATGCTTTAAATAATGAAGGATTTCATACATCAATCGTGGTTATTCCTGATGCAATGGATCCAGATGAATTTCTAGAAGCTAAAGGAAAAGATGAATTAATAGCACTCTTTAAAAATCCAATAAGTGCTGTTGATTTTAAATTAAATTATTATTATGAACGTATCAATGTTGATAATTATGAAGATCGAAAAAATTATTTAGAATCCATGGTTAAAGTCATCATGCAATTGGATGATATTGTTGATCAAGATTATTATATTGGTCAACTTGAAAAAAAATCAGGATTTTCTAAAGAAACAATTCATCATTTAATGAGTCAACAAACTCTTGTAAAAAAACCAATACCTTTTAGACCAGTGACTTATGATCATGTTTCAAGATTGATTGATAAGTATCAAAAGGCTGAAAGAGATTTGTTATATTATATGATGCAGGATAAAAAGTATGCGATGGAATATGAAGCAAAAGCAGGCTATATGTATGATAAAGTTAATCGCTTAATTGCTTCCTATATTATTGATTATTATCGTCAGTACGTCATTTTAGAAGTTGCTGATTTGATTAATATGATTGATGATCAAGATATTGTTAAAAGAATTTTAGAAATATCATCTTTACATTTACCTCAATTAGAATCAAATCAAGCAATTGATGATTATATCAAAATAATACAAGAAAAACTTAAAATTGAACGAATTAAACAACTTGAACAGGAGCTATCACAAACATATGATCCTCGTCAACAAGCAAAAATTCTTCAAGAAATTATAGAATCAAAAGATAAGGAGTAAACTATGGCAAAGAAAAAAGTACAAGCAGTTTCATTTGATGATTTAAAAAAATTAGTTGTAAATGAAGCAAAAAACAATAACAATGTATTAACCCAAGAACAAATTGATGAATATTTAATGAATTATGATTTAAGTGATGAACTCGCAGAAGAATTACTTGAATATATTCAACAAAATCAAATTACCATTTCTGATGATGATTTAGATTCATTAGATGTAGATGATGATATGTTACTTGCAGGCGTTCCTACAATGGATGATGATTTAGACCTTGATATAGATGATGCAGACGATACTCCTGATTTAGATTTTGATGGTGATTTCGATATGATGACAGGGGATACATTACATATGTATCAAGAACATGATGATGATAAAGAAAGCGAAAGCACTCAACTTGGAAGTAATGTTAAAATTAATGATCCTGTAAAAATGTATCTTAAAGAAATTGGGCGAGTTGAATTATTAAATCATGATCAAGAAATTGAATTAGCTAAAAGAATTCTTGAAGGAGATGAACAAGCTAAAAAAGAACTTGCTGCAGCAAACTTAAGATTAGTTGTTTCCATCGCTAAAAGATATGTTGGACGTGGAATGTTATTCTTAGATTTAATCCAAGAAGGAAACATGGGGTTAATTAAAGCAGTAGAAAAATTTGATTATACAAAAGGATTTAAATTCTCTACTTATGCGACTTGGTGGATTAGACAAGCAATTACACGTGCAATTGCCGATCAAGCCCGTACAATTCGTATTCCAGTACACATGGTAGAAACAATCAATAAATTAACACGTATTCAAAGACAATTAATTCAAGAATTAGGTAGAGAACCATCTGCTGAAGAAATTGCTGAAAAAATGGATGGTATGACACCAGAAAAAGTACGTGAAATTCAAAAAATCTCTTTAGAACCCGTTTCATTAGAAACACCAATTGGTGAAGAAAATGATTCTCATTTAGGTGATTTTATTGAAGATGAAGGCGCTATGTCACCAAATGATTATGCAGCAAATGAATTATTAAAAGATGAATTAAATGATGTTTTATTAGAACTTACTGATCGTGAAGAAAAAGTTTTAAGACTTCGTTTTGGATTAGATGATGGTAGAACAAGAACTCTTGAAGAAGTAGGTCGTGAATTTAACGTTACACGTGAACGTATTCGTCAAATTGAAGCAAAAGCATTAAGAAAATTAAAACATCCATCTCGTTCTAAAAGATTAAAGGATTTCTTAGATCGTTAATGAAACTATCAAAAAGATTAGAATTACTTGCTTATTTGGTAGAAAAACATAAAAAAGGAAATATCTTGGCAGATATTGGAACAGATCATGCTTATTTGCCATGTTATTTAGTTGAAAAAAATATTATAGATAAAGCTTATGCCTGTGATGTCGCAAAAGGTCCTTTTGCGGCGTCACTTTCTACTATTAAGCAATATCATTTTGAAGAAAATGTAGAAGCATTATTAGGAGATGGATTAGATCCTATTCTTGATAAAGAAGTTGATATGGTAACGATTGCTGGAATGGGATCATTTCTAATTGTAGAAATATTAGAAAAAAATAAAGCGTATTTAAACAAAGTTAAACAATTCTATTTACAACCTAACGCTAATACGGATCATCTAAGAAAATATTTATTTAAAAATCATTTTAAAATTGTTGATGAAAAGATGATTAAAGATGGTCATCATATTTATGAAATGATGGTTGTAGAAAATACAAATCAAGATATTCAATATAATCAAGAAGATATGATGTTTGGTCCAGTTTTAAGAAAAAATAAAGATGAATTATTTATTCGTTATTGGCAAAAACAATATCAAACATATTTAAAGATTATGAAAGATTTGCCATCAAATCATCCGAGATATTTAGAATTAGAAAAACAAAAACAATTAATTGAAGGTGAACTTAATGAAAGCTTATGAAATTATGAATCATTTGGAGAAATATTTTCCTTTAAATCTTCAAATGGATTTTGATTGCTGTGGTCTACAAATTGGAAGTAGAGAAAAGGAAGTTAAAAAAGTTTATATTGCTTTAAACGCTGATAATGAAACATTACAAGCCTGTATTGAAAATAATTGTCAAATGTTAATTACACATCATCCTTTTTTATTAGAAAAGATTAAAAATTTAGATACTTCTTTACATCAAGGAAAATTTATTTCAACAGCCATGAAACATGATATTGTTGTTTATAGTTTACACACATGTTTAGATCGAGGACAAAATGGTATTTCAATGAATGATTGGTTGATTCAAAAGTTAGGTGTTCATGATGTTACTTGTTATGATCATTATGAAGTTGGAAAGAAAGCTATTTTAAATGAAGCTATAAATGGAAAAGATTTCATTGAAAAAGTAAAAGACATTTTTCATATAGAACATTTAAAATATAGTAAAAATACAAATAAAATGATACATACAATTGCTATTTGCGGGGGAAGTGCAGCAGACGACTTAGAAATTCTTGCTGATCAAGTAGATTGTTATATTACAGGTGATACTAAATATCGTCATGCTAAATATGCGATAGATCATGATTGTTTATTAATAGATCCAGGGCATCATTTAGAAGTGATCATTGAAGAAAAATTACCAGAATTATTAGAAACTTTACCTCTAGAAATTGCAGTACATCATAGTAAAGATTATTTTGAATACCAATAATATTTAAACCTTTTAGAGCTTACTTTAAAAGGTTTTTTTAATAGAAAAATATTTTCTTATTTTTGATAAATCATATAAATAGATGTAACAAATTTACATTAAAGTAAATATTTTCAAGTGGATGTGCTTACATTACTTTTGACCATTGTTAAAGTAAAAAAATAGGTTTATACTTAAAATTGTAGAGAGTAAAGGAAGGCAAAAGTTATGAAGAAAAACGAGATTATGTCAAAAACAAAAATTGTATGTACTGTAGGACCAGCATCTGAAAGCAAAGAAATGCTTACAAAATTAGTAAAAGCTGGAATGAATGTCATGAGATTAAATTTCTCACATGGAACACATGAAGAACATGCAGAAAAAATTACTACATTATTAGAAATTAATAAAGAATTATCTACAAATGTTGCTATTTTATTAGATACAAAAGGACCTGAAATTCGTACAGGTGATTTTGTTGGTGGTAAAACTACTTTTAAAAAAGGGCAAACTTCTATTATTTGTGTAGAAGATATCGAAGGTACAAGTGAAAGATTTACAATCACTTATAAAGATTTATATAAAGATGTTAAACCTGGTGGTTATATCTTAGTAAACGATGGTCAAGTAGAATTATTAGTTGATCATATTGAAGGAACTGATATTGTTTGTGTTGCAGCAAATGATGGAGAAGTAAAAAATAAACGTGGAATCAATGTTCCAGGTATTAAATTAGGATTTGATTATTTATCACCTAAAGATATTTCAGATTTAACATTTGGAGCAGGCCAACCTTTTGATTATGTAGCTGCTTCATTCTGTCGAAGAGCACAAGATATTATTGATATCAAAAAATTATTAATTGAAAATGGTAGAAATGATATTCAAATTTTAGCTAAGATTGAAAATCAAGAAGGTGTTGAAAATGTTGATGAAATTCTTGATATTGCTGATGGTATCATGGTTGCTCGTGGAGATTTAGGAGTTGAAGTTCCTGCAGAAGATGTACCACTTATCCAAAAATCAATTATTAAAAAATGTAAACAACGTGGTAAAATTGTTATTACAGCAACTCAAATGTTAGAAAGTATGCAACAAAATCCAAGACCAACACGTGCGGAAGTATCTGACGTGGCTAATGCGATTTATGATGGTACAGATGCAATTATGTTATCTGGTGAATCTGCAAGTGGATTATATCCTCAAGAAGCAGTCATGATGATGTCTAAAATTGCTTTAAAAACAGAAGGAACTTTGGATTATCAAAGCTTACAAAGACAAGCTATTCGTACAGCACCAGATGATACAAGTGAAGCTATTTGTATGTCAGTTGCTGAAATTGCTTATAAATTTAATGTAGCAGCGATTATAGCCTTTACAGAATCAGGATTTACTGCTCGTAAAATGGCGCGTTATCGTACAAAATCTCGTATTATAGCAGCAACTCCATCTATAAAAACAGTAAAAGCATTAGCTTTAAACTGGGGTGTTAAAGCTGTTCCTTGTAAACCATTAAATTCACGTATTTCAATGATTGATTATGCAAGTATTATTGCTAGAGAAAATGGTGTAAAACCTGGTCAAAAAATCTTAGTTACTGGTGGAACACCAGGAGTTAAAGGTGCAACAAGCTATTTAGAACTTGTTGAAGTTAAATAATATTCGAAATACACTCTTAGGAGTGTTTTTCTTTTCTAATTCATAAAGATGAAATAAATGGGTTATACTATATAATAGCAAAACAATGAAAAGAAGGAGAGATTTTATATGTGTACAGCAGCAACTTATCAAACAAAAGATTTTTATATGGGTAGAACTTTGGATTATGAATTTTCCTATGGTGAAAAAATAGCTATTATGCCGAGAAACTATCCTTTACAATATAGACATGGATTAAAAAATATTGAACATTATGCCATGATTGGTATGGCTCATGTAGTTGAAGATTATCCATTATACTATGATGCTGTTAATGAAAAAGGTTTAGGAATGGCAGGATTAAATTTTGTCGGAAATGCTTGTTATCAAGAGGTTAAAGAAGGAGCAGTCAACGTTGCTCAATATGAATTCATTCCTTGGATATTAAGTCAATGTGCTTCATTAAATGAAGCTAAAAAACTTATTCAAACAATGAATTTAGTGAATACTCCTTATAATGAACAATTACCTGTAGCTTCATTACATTGGATTATTGCAGATCAAAGTGGTTCAATAACAGTTGAATCAGTAAAAGAAGGATTAAATATTTATGAAAATCCTGTAGGAGTTCTTGCAAATAATCCTTCATTTGATAAACAATTATTCAACTTAAATAATTACATGTCGCTTTCTCCAAAACAACCGCAAAATCTTTTTTCTAAAGAATTAGATTTACAAACATATTCAAGAGGTATGGGAGCACTTGGTTTACCTGGTGATTTATCTTCAATGTCACGTTTTGTACGTGTTGCATTTACTAAAATGAACGGACAATCAAGGGATAATGAAAGAGATAGTGTTAATCAATTTTTTCATATTTTAGGTTCAGTTGAACAACAAAGAGGATGTTGTGAAGTAGCAGATGGTAAATATGAAATTACAATTTATACTTCATGTTGGAATAGTCAAAAAGGAATCTATTATTACACAACTTATAATAGAAGACAAATTACAGCAGTTAATATGCATAAAGTAAATTTAGATGCACAACAACTTACAACTTATCCAATGTTAGATGACGAAGAATTTTATGAACAAAATTAGTATTTTTAAGATAGCGAAAGCTATCTTTTTTTTATATTTAAATGTGATTAAAATCACATAATTTTCATATATTTCAAAGAAAACAAGTTAATTTTTTAACTTGTTGTAAACGCTTTCAATTTGAAAATAATAGGACTAAAATAGGGTTAAAGGGGATGGAAGTTATGAGTTTAAAATCATTTATTGGAGGTATACATCCAAAAGATCAAAAACAATATACAAAGGATTTACCTATTATTAAAATAAAAGCAAGTGATGAAGTTGTATTTCCTTTAAAACAACATATTGGTGCACCTTGTCAACCAATTGTAAAAATAAAAGATAATGTAAAAGTAGGACAAATAATAGCTACTTCAGATCAATTTGTATCAAGTCCTATTATTTCTTCAGTTTCAGGTGTAGTAAAAAAAATAGAAGAAAGAATGGATGTCAGTGGGAAAATGCAAGAATCAATTGTTATTGCTAATGATGGATTATATCAAAAAGTTGAAAATAATAATAATAAACAAGAATTAACTTATGAAGAAAAAATTGAAAGAATTAAGGCAGCAGGTATAGTTGGTCTAGGAGGAGCAGGGTTTCCTACACATGTAAAATTATCTGTTAAAGATTCAAATCAAGTTCAATATTATATTGTTAATGGTGCGGAATGTGAACCCTATCTTACAAGTGATTATCGCTTGATGCTTGAAAAAACAGATGAACTAATAGCAGGAATTCATGTTCTATTAGAAATGTTTCCAAAAGCTCTTTGTTATATTGCCATTGAAGATAATAAAAAAGAGGCTATTCATTTATTAAAAGAAAAGTGTAAATATGAAAAAAGAATTGCTGTGAAAGAACTAAAAACAAAATATCCTCAAGGTGGAGAAAGAATGCTTGTTAAGGTTTTAACAGGAAAGACATTAAATTCTAAAATGCTTCCTTTAGATGTAGGATGTATTGTTGATAATGTAGCAACAGTGATTGCTATTAATCAAGCGGTTCGTTATAATCAACCTTTAATTTCTAAAGTAATGACGATTTCGGGTGATGGAATAACACCTAGCAATATTGAAGTTCCTATAGGAACGAGTTTTAAATGGATCGTTGAACAATTAGGAGGTTTCAAATCTGAAGTTCAAAAACTTATTTGTGGAGGTCCAATGATGGGAAGTGCCCTTATTCATTTAGATATACCTGTAACTAAGACATCAAGTTCTTTACTTGCACTTGTACAAGATGAAGTATCCCTTTTTGAACCTTCTGCATGTATTCGTTGTGGTCGATGTAAAGACGTGTGTCCGAGTTTATTAGTTCCTCAAAAACTTTATCAAATAGCAACAAAAAATGATACAGAGGCCTTTATTTTAAATGGTGGAATGGAATGCATAGAATGTGGTTGTTGTAGCTATACATGTCCAGCAAAAAGAAATATGACACAGGCATTTAAGAAGATGAAATATTTAGTCTCTATTAATAAAAGAAAGTAGGTGTTATTCATGAATCAATTACTACATGTTTCTGCTTCACCGCATATTAAAGATCGTGTTACAACATCTTCTATTATGCTAGATGTCATTATTGCTTTAATACCAGCTACTTTATTTGGAATTATTCAATTTAAAATAAATGCTTTATTGATTATTGTAACAACGATAACAACATGTGTTTTAGCAGAATATTTATATGAACGTTTTATGAAAAAAACAATTACCATCAAAGATCTATCAGCAGTTGTCACAGGACTTATTCTTGCTTTAAATTTACCATCAACAGTTCCTTTATGGCTTCCTGTTATTGGTGGTCTCTTTGCTATTATTGTTGTTAAACAATTTTATGGAGGCTTAGGACAAAATTTTATGAATCCAGCTTTAGCAGCAAGATGTTTTTTATTGATTTCCTTTACTGGAAGAATGACAAATTTTGCATTTGACGGGATGACTTCATCAACGCCACTTGCAATTTTAAAAAATGGAGAAAGCTTTGATTTAATAAGGATGTTTATTGGAAATACTGCTGGAACAATAGGGGAAACTTCTACGGTTGCTTTGCTTATAGGAGTTGTTTATTTACTTATTAAAGGAGTTATTAAATTAACAATTCCAATGACTTATATCATAACTTTTTCTATTTTTACATTATTATTTTCACCTTGTTCTTTTGATTTTTACTATTTAGCTTGTGAGCTTTGTGGAGGAGGACTTATTTTAGGGGCATTCTTTATGGCTGCTGATTATGTAACAAGTCCGATGGATCAAAAAGGACAAATAATTTATGGAGTTTTATTAGGTGTTTTAACGGGATTATTTCGTTTTTTTGGAACTAGTACAGAAGGTGTTTCTTATGCAATTATTATTTCTAATTTACTTGTTCCGTTAATTGATAAATTCACTTTAAAAGGCGGTGTTTATCAATGAAGAAAATAATAAAAGATATTCTTATTTTATGTATTATTACGGTCATATGTGGTGGTGTTTTAGGTTATGTTTACCAAATTACTCTAAGCCCTATTGAAAAACAAGCTCAACAAAGTCAACAAGATGCTTATTTAGAAGTCATGAAAGAAGCAACATCATTTAAAGAAATTAATTCAAAAGAAATCAATAAATTAGCTAAACAATTAAAAAATAATTATGGTAAAAATGGGATAACAATTGAAAAAGCTTTAAAATCTTTTAAACAAAAAGAGAGTATAGGCTATATTATTCAAGTTGTTGATCATGATGGTTTTGGTGGAGATATTGAAATCATTGTTGGTATCAACCTTCAAAAAGAAATTACAGGAGTTGAAATTTTATCAATTGATGAAACAGTAGGACTTGGAATGAATGCTAAAAATGAAAAGTTTAGAAATCAGTATGTAGGGAAAAAAGTAGATCATTTCCAAGTCGTTAAAAATGGTAAACAAAATGAAGATGAAGTAGATTCTTTATCAGGAGCAACCATTACTTCTAAAGCAATGACAAATGGAATCAATGGAGCCTTAGATTTTTATGATTTATTGAAAGGAAGATGAAAATATGAAGAAGTATTTAAAACCTTTATATAATGGAATCATTAAAGAAAATCCTACCTTTGTATTAATGCTTGGTATGTGCCCAACTCTTGCGGTTACAACCTCAGCTACTAATGGTATGGGAATGGGACTTACAACTATGACTGTTTTAATTATGTCTAATTTTGTTATTTCATTACTTAGAAAAATAATTCCTAGTCGTATGAGAATACCTGCTTATATAGTGATTGTAGCATCACTTGTAACAGTTGTTCAATTACTACTTCAAGCATATATTCCTTCATTATATGATACATTAGGTATTTATATTCCTTTAATTGTTGTTAATTGCATTATTTTAGGAAGAGCAGAAGCTTTTGCTTCTAAAAATAATCCGCTTCTTTCTATAATGGATGGATTAGGAATGGGGTTAGGTTTTACTCTCGCATTAACCTCAATAGGTTTAGTAAGAGAAATTTTAGGTTCTGGAACAGCATTTTCAATGACTTTACCTATTTCCTTTGAACCAATTACTATTTTTGTAATGGCACCAGGAGCATTCTTTATCTTAGCTTTATTAACAGCTATTCAAAATAAATTAAAGCTACCTAGTGCAACAAATGTACAAAATTCATCTTTAAAATGTGGAGGGGATTGTTTACATTGTCATGGTAGTCAATGCCAAATTAATAAATCCTTGTTAAAGGAGGATCATAAAAAATGAAAACACTTATACTAACACTCATTAGTGTATCTTTAGTTAATAATGTTGTTTTATCACAATTTTTAGGATTATGTCCATTTTTAGGCGTTTCTAAACAAACAAAAACAGCTCTTTCGATGGGTGGTGCAGTTATTTTTGTTATTACGATTGCTTCTGCAGTTACTCACGTTTTATATCGTTTACTTGTTTTATTACATGTAGAATACTTAGAAACAGTAACTTTTATTCTTATTATTGCTGCTTTAGTACAACTTGTTGAATTGTTTTTAAAAAAATACTCAACAGCTTTATATAATGCATTAGGTGTTTACTTACCATTGATTACAACGAATTGTGCAGTTTTAGGTGTTGCTTTAACAAATGTACAAAATCATTATAATTTTATTACAAGCGTTGTTGCTGGATTTGGAACAGCTTTAGGATTTACAATTTCTATTACAATATTAGCTGGTATAAGAGAAAGAATTGCTGATAATGATATTCCTCATGTACTTCAAGGTTCACCTATTGTTTTAATTACTGCCGGTCTTATGGCAATTGCCTTTATTGGCTTTTCAGGATTAATTTAGGAGGAATGCATATGATTATTTCAATTCTTGTTGTAGGAATAATAGGTTTACTGATTGGAATTTTACTTTCGCTAGCAAGTATAAAATTTGAAGTGAAAGTAGATGAAAATGAAGAAAAAATAAGGGCAGTTCTTCCAGGTAATAATTGTGGGGCTTGTGGCTATCCAGGATGTGATGGACTTGCTTGTGCCATTGCTAAAAAAGAAGCACCCATCAATCAATGTCCTGTTGGGGGCGAAGAAGTTGCTAAAAAAATAGGTGAAATCATGCATCTAGAAGTAGAAAACCATGTACATTTAGTAGCTTATGTAAAATGTAAAGGGACTTGTGATCAAATTCAAACACAATATCAATATGATGGTATTCATGATTGTTTAAGTGCCGCCATTGTTCCTGGTAGTGGTGATAAAAAGTGTCGTTTTAGTTGTATTGGGTATGGAAGTTGTGTTAAAGCTTGTGCTTTTGATGCTATTCATATTATTGATGGTATTGCTCAAGTAGATCAGGATAAATGTAAATCATGTCAAAAATGTATGGATGTTTGCCCACAACATCTTATTGAAATGGTACCTTATGAAGCAAATAGTCATGTTAGATGCAATAGTCATGATAAAGGAGCTATTGTTAATAAAAATTGTAAAGCAGGATGTCTTGGATGCATGCTATGTACAAAGGTATGTCCAACTCAAGCAATTACAGTAGATGATTTTTTAGCACATATCGATTATACAAAATGTATTCATTGTGGAAAATGTAAAGAAAAATGTCCTAGAAAGATTATTGAATAAAAACTCCCAAAAGGAGTTTTTAATTTGAAAGATATTTTTTAAAATTTTTACTATAGCTTATTTGATTATGATCATCAATAAAACATCCTGAAACGTTTTTTATTGAATTGAGTAATGCTAATCCTTTTTCTTTACCTAAAGCAAAACAAACCGTACTTAAAGCATCTCCTTGTAAAGAACTTTTAGATACAATAGTAACAGAAGATAAATCATTATCATAACAATATCCAGTTGAGGGATTTAAAATATGATGATATTTTTTTGAATTAATTTCAATATATCTTTGATACGTACCACTTGTTACAATCGATAAATTATTAATATTTAAACTAAGTATTGAATGATTTGTATTTTGAGGATCAGTAATGCCTATAGAAAATGGATTATTATTTTTTTGACCAACACATAAAATATTACCACCTAAATTAATTAAAGCACTGTTAACCTTATTTTTTAATAGATAACTTTTAATTTGATCAGCGATATATCCTTTAGCTATCGCACCTAAATCTATCATTGTTTGTTCATTTAAAAAGCGTATTTTTTGATTATCTAATATAATATTTTGATAAGATATATCATTTAAATGAGTTTTAATTTGCTGATCATCAGGAAGTTTATTTTCTTTAAAGTTCCATAATGAAGAAACAGAACCAATGGTTATATCAAAAGCACCTTGAGAAAGTTGACTATAATAAAGACCTTCTTTAATGACTTTAAAAAGTTCTTTAGAAAGAGGTTGTTCATCTAATTTGTGATGAGCATGATTGATTTTATAGAGTTCACTTTCTTTATTATTCGCTGAAAAGACAAGTTCATACTTCTTGCATAAATTGAAACAGTTATTTAAAATATTTTTAGAGGATGAATCATACAAAGTAATTTGTACAATTGTATCTAAACAAAATTCTTTATGAGATAGCGGTGTTGTTTTTTGACAACCACATAATAAAAATGAAAAAATAATGATAGAAATAAGTATTTTTTTCATATAGACCACCTTTATCTTATTATATCATGGAGTGAAAAAATGAAAAATAAAACATTAAGAAATGATTTGATTGTTATTGTTATTTTATTTTTAATCATTGAAGGATTGTTTTTCTTTAAATCAAGAAAACAAGGTCAATTAATAGAAATAACAAAAGATAATCAAATATATGGTTATTATTCTTTAAATGAAGATCAAATCATAAAAATAGATCAAGAAAATACAATTCAAATAAAAAATCAAAAAGTAAAAATGATACAAGCTACTTGTCCAGATCATTTATGTATTAAACAAGGAACAATTGATAAAAAAGGATCAACAATTGTTTGTTTACCACATCATTTAATAATAGAAATAAAAGAAGGAAAAGAGGAAGTACAAGATGGAAAAGTCTATTAGAAAATTATGCTATCTTTCTTTGTTTTGTGCAATTGCAATTGTTTTAAGTTATATTGAAACACTATTTCCTTTTTATCTAGGAATTCCAGGAGCTAAGATAGGTCTTGCTAATGTTGTTACCCTTACGTTGCTTTTATGTTTTGGTTTTAAAGAAGCTTTAATTGTTTTATTACTTAGAATTATGATTGTAGCTATGGCTTTTACAAATCTTTATACGTTTCTTTATAGTTTAGCAGGTGGTATTTTATCATTATTCATAATGTTTATATTTAATAAAATAAAACTATTTTCACATCTTATTATTTCAATTATGGGTGGTGTATTTCATAATATTGGACAACTACTCGTTGCTATGTGTTTCTTTAATTCTTCTGTATTTATTTATTATTTACCCTATTTAATGTTATTTGGTATTTTATCAGGGGTAGGTATCGGAATGATAGGTGAACTAATCTACTTAAAAATAGGTCAAAGAATTACCAAAATGGGGTGAAAATCATGTCAATTATTCAAAAATTAGAAACAATACATTTATTAACTTCCCAAAAGTAAGTAGCAAACTTTATACTTGATAAGAAGGTGATACAAGACAAAAAGAAAGTATTCAATCTTTTAGAATATATTATTTATTGGTCTTTATTTTATTAGTTATAGGAGCAATATTGATTCAAAGTTTCTTTGCTAAACAGATAACTTTTCTTATTCAAAAAGAAATACAAGCTTTTGAACAAATCAAACGTACACAAGACTATTCAATTAGATTAGAAATCAATCAAAAAGATGAATTTAGTAAACTTGCTATAAGTATTAATGAATTATTAGATTACATAGAAAAAGAAAAAAATCGAGATCAAGAAAAACAAAAAATATTGCAAGCTCAAGCAGAAAAAGATGGACAAATTACTTTAGGGTTTTTAGATATTGATCATTTTAAAGATTTTAATACTTATTTTGGACATCAAGTTGGAGATAAGGTACTTCAATTTGTATCGGCTGTTTTAAAAGAACAACTTAAAGGTAAAATAGGGCGTGTTGGTGGAGATGAATTTATTTTTTGTTTTGTTGGTAAAAAGAGATGAATAGACTTCTTCAATTATTAAAAAGTGGTTTTTATGATAATAATAGTCAACAAACTATCTCAGTATCTTGCAGTATATGTATTGCTATTATGAAAGGTAAGGATGCAGATTATACAGAATTAATTCGTTTAGGAGATAAGTCTATGTATGAAGCAAAGGATGTATGAAGAAAATCTTTCATTATTAATGAATTGGATTAAAAGCGAACTTAAATTTCGCTTTTTTTTGTTATTTTAAATAAAAACCGAAATCTTATACCATAGTTTATAACCGTTCTTTTAATATATTAAAGTAATATATAAAATAAAAAAACGAGGAAGTTAAAAGATGAATAAAGATTTTTTATGGGGTGGAACAAGTGCTGCTAATCAATATGAAGGAGGTTATGATGTAAGAAAAAATCATGAACAAGCTATTCATAAAATTACAAAATATATGCAAGAACAAGGCGCTATTATTGATAAGTGTTGTCGAAGTAAAGATGATTTTTTAAAGGAAGGAGATATACTTGTTCAAAATTGCACCTCAAACAATGCAAAGATTAAAAGAACACTATATTGAACTTTTACCACAAAATATTCAAGAAAAGAAAATGAAAGAATGGGTCAAACATTATAAAAATAATATATTAGTTTATTGTAATGGTTGTGAAAAAGGACTTAAAATAGGTGGTATAGAACGATTCATTTAGTAGAATTATTAGCAGAAAATTTATAAAAATAAAAAAATGTGTTAAAATAATATCATCATATGATATAGAGGAGTAGTTATGGATACAAATTCAGTATTATCAATATTATTAAGATATGTTAATGGTCAATATAAAAAAGATACAAATTATGATATAGCACTAGCTCTTTTAACACATTATAGTGAGATTCCTAAAAAAACAATTAATGAAATATCAGATTTATGCTATGTTTCACCAGCATCAATTTCACGTTTTGTTAAACTTATTGGATTTCATTCTTTTCAAGAATTTAAAAACGCCTGTTTGAATACATTGGATATTTCAAAAACTGATTATTCTCCTAAAGTGATAAAAGCAAATAAAAATGATGTTAAGGAAATTCTTCAGCATTATACAAATCGTGTAATAAATAATATTCAATTTTCTTATGATCATCTTGATTTTGAACAATTAGATCGTATTTGTTCTTATATACACGATAGTGATGACGTTTTAATTCTTGGATTAGAGTTTTCAACTTTACTAGCTCAACATGTACAAAATCGTTTTGCTTTAATGAATAAGTATATTTCTGTAGCTATTTCTAATGAAGAACAGTTAGAAAGTGCACATGATTTAAAAGAAGGTAGTACTGTTATTATTTTAAGTGTTGAAGGTGGCTATTTTTATCGTCATAATGAAGTTATACAAATTCTTCTTGAAAAGAAAGTTAAACTTGTTGTTTTAACAATGAATGAACATCAAAAAATGATAAATGAATTTATTGATCGAGAAGTTATTTTATGCAGTCAAGATAATACAAATACTGAATCTCGCATATCATTACTTTATACACTAGAAATAATCATCATGTATTATTGTATTTATTTTACTTATTAATAAAATTTTCAGATTATGAAAACCAGTGTTTATTTTTGAAAATAGCACTGGTTTTTTGATGACTTATTTTTTTCTTTTTCTTGTTATACTCAATGTAGACAAAGGCCAATGTCAGATACATAAAGGAGAATAGGAAATGGAAAAATTAATATCTATTATAGAAAAAACACTTGTTCCAGTTGCTAATAAATTATCACAAAACAAATATTTAAATGCAATTAGTGGTGGATGTATGTCTACTCTTGGAATAATCATGTTAGGTGCAGTTTTTACAATTTTAACGAATATTTCATGGCAACCTTATACAGATTTACTTGCTAAAACAGGGTTAGGTCAGTTATTTACAGGAGTTCAAAATGTTACTACAAATTTATTAGCTGTTTATATGGCTTTTGCAGTAGGATATCGTGGAGCAACTGTATTTGGAAATAAAAAATATACTTTAACATCAGGTTTTTTATCTTTATTTGCTTATATGTTACTTATTCCATTAGATAGTACAACTTTAGCAGATAGTGGAATTAGTTTCTTTAATACAGCTTATTTAGGAACAAAAGGAGTTTTCGTAGCATTACTTGCAGGACTAGTGGTTTCTAGATTATTAGCTTTAATTACTGAAAAAAATATTGTTATTAAATTACCTGATTCTGTACCAGAAATGGTCAGTGAATCTTTATCATCTTTATTAGCAGGAGTTATCATTACCATTGTATTTTTAGTATTAAGAGCGTTATTTGCAATGACAGCTTATGGAAATGCAACTGATTGCATTTATACAATTATTCAAACACCGCTTCAATCATTAACAGGGAATTTACCTGCATTTATCATTATTATTTTAATTGCACAATTATTATGGTTCTTTGGAATTCATGGATCAATGACAGTATTACCTATTTTATTTCCAATTTGGCTTAGTTATATTGGAGATAACACAGCAGCCATGGCTGCAGGGAAAGCAATTCCTCATGTATTAAATATTGGATTATGGGATTTAGCTAATTTAGGTGGTTCAGGTGCTACAATTGGTCTTGTTATTTTAATGTTCTTTAAAGCTAAAAGTGAACAATATAAATCATTTGGAAAACTAACATTACCATGTGGAATCTTTAGTGTTAATGAACCTGTTATTTTTGGATTACCAGTTATTTTAAATCCAATTATGCTTATTCCTTTTATTCTTTGTCCAATTGTTTTGGTTTGTTTAGGATATGCATTAATTCAATTTGGAATTGTGACCGCTCCAATTGGAATTTTAGGATTGGGTTCAATGCCACCACTTATTTCAGGAATTATGCAAGGTAGTTTATCTTGGGGTATTTTCCAATTAGTTGCTGTTGTTATTTCGATTATTATTTATTATCCATTCTTTAAAACACTTGATAATCAAGCATTAATGAATGAAAAAGGAGATCAACATGCATAAATTTTTATGGGGTGCTTCAACCAGTGGCTTTCAAGTAGAAGGAGGCTACAATTTAGGTGGTAAGGGACTTTCAACAACAGATGTACGTCATGTTAAAGAAGGTATTGCTGATACAAAAGTAGCAAGTGATCATTATCATCATTTTAAAGAAGATATTCTTTTGATGAAAGAATTGGGATTAAAAGCATATCGTTTCTCTTTTTGTTGGGCAAGAATTATGCCAGATGGACATCATGTCAATCAAGAGGGTCTTGAATTTTATGATCAAATTATTCAATTATGTTTAGAAAATGATATTGAACCGATTCCAACACTTTATCATTTTGAAATGCCTCAAGCATTAGTTGACGAATTTGGTGGTTGGAAAAGTAGAAAATGTATCGATGCTTTTGTTGAATATGCTAAAATCTGCTTTCAAAAATGGCAAGGTACGATCAAGCATTGGGTGACAATCAATGAACAATTGATTGCTATGGCAGCAAGTGATCTAAATGGAAATCATGAAAATGATAAAGTATTACAAACAAAAAATATGTATCAAATGTCATATCATGCTTCATTAGCAGAAAAGAAAGTAATGAAATTACTTAAAGAAATTGATGTAAATGCAAAAATTGGTGTCGTAAATGCTGTTCAAAATGTTTATCCATATAGTTCATCTCCTGAAGATGTTTTAGCAGCAATGGATGCTGAGGAATTAATGATGTATATGCTTTTAGATATGTCTGTTAAAGGAAGTTATTCATTTAGAGTAAAAAGTATTTTAAAGAATATGGATTGTTATCCAGTTCAAGAAAAAGGGGATGATGAAATTCTCAAATCTTCTAAACCAGATTTTATAGGAATAAACTATTATTCATCTATTTGTGTAAAAGAAAACAAAGAACATCGTATTAATTATCAATTACCGCCATTTTTTAGAAGTTCTATGTTTGAAGTTTGTCCTAATGAACATTTAAAGAAAACAAAATGGATGTCTAATGGAATAGATCCATTAGGAATTAGAAGTATTATCTATAAAATTTATAATCGTTATGCTTTACCTATTATTATTACTGAAAATGGTATGGCTTATAGTGATGTATTAGAAAATAATAGAGTTCATGATACTTATCGTATTGAATATCTTTCAGCCCATATTAAAGAAGTATTACGTGCAAAAGAAGAAGGATATCCTGTTTTTGGATATTGTCCATGGTCGTTTATTGATGTTGTTAGTTCACACCAAGGTTTTTCAAAAAGATATGGTCTAGTTTATGTCAATCGCACAGATCAAGATATTATGGATTGTAAACGTTATAAGAAAGATTCTTTTTATTGGTATAAAGAAATTATTGAAAGAAATGGAGAAAATATATGATAGATTTATCAACAAATCCATTTAATTTAAATGATGAACAAATTCAAAAAGTTACTAAGATATGTAATGATATGACATTAGATGAAAAAATAGGACAAATCTTTTGTCCTATAGGTAATGTTCAAGATGAAAAAGAAATAGACGAATTCATTCAAAAATATAAACCAGGAGCAATGATGTATCGCCCACTTCCTTCAAAAGAGATAAAAAGAATTCATCATAGACTTCAAAGCCAAAGTAAAATACCATTATTATTGGCTGCTAATTTAGAAAGTGGGGGAAATGGCATTTGCCTTGATGGTACATATTTTGCTAGACAAATGTCTGTTGCTGCTACTAATCAAGAAAAATTTGCTTATGATTTAGGAATGATTGCAGGTAAAGAGGCACACGCAGTAGGATGTAACTGGTCATTTGCTCCTATTGTTGATATTGATTATAATTTTTTGAATCCTATTACAAATATTAGAACTTATGGTTCAAATCAAGAAACAATTATTAAATTTGCTGATTGTCAAATTGAAGCACTTAAAGAAAACCATATTTTACCTTGTATTAAACACTTCCCAGGAGATGGCGTGGATATGAGAGATCAGCATCTATTAAGTAGTGTAAATGATTTAACCGTTAATAAGTGGAATAATAGTTATGGAAAAATATATCAACATTTTATTAATAATGGAATAGGTTCAATCATGGTTGGGCATATCTTATTACCTCATTATATTAAAGAAATAAATCCTGAATGCAATGAAGAAGACTATATGCCAGCAAGTTTATCAAAAGAGATTTTAACAGTGTTATTAAGAAACAAATTAGGATTTAATGGATTAGTTGTAACAGATGCTACAGCAATGATTGGGTTTAATGTAGCTATGTCTAGATCAAAAGCATTACCTCTATGTATTGAAAGAGGTTGTGATATGATTTTATTTAATAAAAATATCGATGAAGACTACATGTTTATAAAAAATGGTTTAAAAGAAGGACTTTTATCTCAAAAAAGATTAGATGAAGCTGTTTTAAGAATTATTGGTACAAAGATGGCAAATGGCTTGTTTGATCATAGTGAGGTAGAAGAATCTGAAAAGATTGTAGGTTGTATCGAACATCAAAGCTTAGCAAAAGAATGCGCTAAACAAGCTATTACTTTAGTTAAAGAACAAAAAGGTGTTTTACCATTAACAAGTGATAAATACAAAAAAATTAGAATATATAATCTAACTGATCAAGATAATGGTGGTTTTAAAGAAGAAGGAACACAACTATCACTAACCAATTTATTACAAAAAGAGGGATTCAATGTTTATGAATTTGATACAAAACGTTTAGATTTTCAAGAGGTATTTGAAGGTGGTATAAAAGATATCAAAGAAAAATGTGATCTAGTCATTTATGTAGCTAATTATGATACAGCGAGTAATCAAACGACAAGAAGAGTAGAATGGATAAAATTAATGGCAGCAAATGCGCCATGGTTTATGCAAGATGTGCCAACTATTTTTGTCTCTCTTGCTAATCCATATCATCTTTTTGATGTACCAATGATAAAAACTTATATTAATTGTTATACAAACAATGATCAAACATTACAAGTTTTAGTGGATAAGCTTCTTGGAAAAGAAAAATTTGTTGGAAAAAGTCCAGTTGATGTCTATTGTGGAAGGTGGGATACAAAAAGATGAAAGCCATTATTTTTGATTTAGATGGTGTTATTTGTTCAACAGATCATTATCATTATTTAGCTTGGAAATCTTTAGCAGATGATTTAAATATTCCTTTTGATGAAAAAGATAATGAACGTTTAAGAGGTGTTTCTAGAATGGAAAGTTTAGATATTATTTTAGAAAAATCAAAAGAAAACTATTCATTAAAAGAAAAAGAACAATTTGCTGATAGAAAAAATAAGCTTTATCAACAATATTTATTAAAAATGTCTACAAAAGATTTATCTAAAGAAGTCAAAGAAACACTAGAACAATTAAGAAAAAAAGGATTAAAACTTGCTATTGGATCTTCAAGTAAAAATACAATGCTTATTTTAAAACAACTAGGTTTAGATACTTTCTTTGATGCAATTAGCGATGGAAATTCTATTCAGTATTCAAAACCACATCCAGAGGTTTTCATGAAAGCTGCAGACTTGCTTAATATTCCTTATAAAGAATGTTTAGTTGTAGAAGATGCAATTTCAGGATGTTTTGCTGCTAAAAGCGCTTCTATGAATGTAGCAGCTTTATCAAGTGCTTATCATTGCACTTTTGCAGATTATCATTTAAATTGTTTTAAAGAATTGTTAGATATTAAGTATTAAGAGTATGTTTTAAGGACATATTCTTTTTTTGTGATATATATCACGGTTTTGTTATTTTTTATTATTTTTCTATTTGTTTGAATAATATGTGGAGGGATATCAATGAACCAATATAAAAACTTATTTGAATCAATAGAAATTAATGGATTAACATTAGAAAATAGATTAGTCATGACACCTATGGGAACTAATTTTGGTGAACAAAATGGAGAAATGAGTTTTCTACATATGGATTATTATGAAAGAAGAGTTCAAGGAGGTTATGAGCTTATGATTGTTGAAAATGCTTGTGTGAAATATCCAGAGGGAAGTAATGGAACTACACAACTTAGAATAGATGCTGATAATTATATACCAAGACTTTATAAATTATGTGAGACAATTCATCAATATGGAGCTAAAATTGCTATCCAATTAAATCATGCAGGAGCAAGTGCCTTGGAAAGTCGTATTGGTATGCAACCTGTTTCTGCAAGTAATTTACCAAATAAAGAATGCGGTGCTATTCCAAGAAAATTATCAGTTGAGGAAATTTATAGTATCGCTGATGATTATGCAACCTCAGCTAAAAGAGCTCAAACAATAGGTTTTGATGCCATTGAAATACATGCAGGACATTCATATCTAATTTCACAATTTTTATCACCACTTACGAATGATAGAACGGATGAATTTGGTGGAAATATAGAAAATCGTGCACGTTTTGCTAAAATATTGTAGAAAAAGTAAGAAAAGTAGTCGGTCCACGTTTTCCTGTTATTATAAGAATTTCTGCAGATGAATTTTTAGATGGTGGTAATATATTAGAAGATAGCATTGAATGACTTAAATACTTTGTAAAAGAAGTTGATATGATTGATGTTTCTGCAGGATTAAGTGATTCAATTCATAAACCAATAGATGCTTCATATTATCCTGATGGATGGCGTCGTTATATGGCACGTGCTATTAAAGAAGTTTTTCCTGATAAAATAGTCATGACATCAGGAGATATTCGCAATCCTCAAAGTGCTTGTGAAATTCTTGAAAACCAAGATACTGATTTAATTGGAATGGGTCGTCAAACAATTGCAAATCCAAGTTGGTCTCATAAAGTCAAAACAGGAAAAATAGATGAAATTCGTCAATGTATTTCTTGTAATATTGGATGTGCAGGACATCGTATTGGATTAAATAGAACAATCCGTTGTACAGTTAATCCAGATGTTTTCTATGATGATTTTTATAAAAAACAAAAAGTAAATAAGAAAACGAATGTAGTAGTTATTGGTGGGGGAACAGCAGGACTTGAAGCAGCTTGTACAGCAAGTGAAGTAGGATGTACAACATTTTTAATAGAAAAAGAAAAAACTTTAGGTGGCTTAGCTAGACAAATTAGTCAAATACCTGAAAAAACAAGAATAGCTCATTTTCCTAAGTATTTAGAAAAAAGAGCAGAAAAGTTACACGATTTATTTTAAAAGGAGTAGAAGCAAACGTTGATTTTGTTGATAATTTTAAATCTGATATTGTTGTTGCAACTGGTTCAAAATCAATCCTTCCACCAATTAGTGGATTAAAGGAAAATATTGATTTAGATAATCATAAGGTAAGTAGTATTGATAAATTTATGAATCATCTAGATCTTTATCTAGATGATACAACCAATAAAGAGATTGTTATTGTTGGTGGAGGAGCAGTAGGATTAGATGTTGCTGAATATTTTGCTAATAGAGGGGCATCACCTACTATTATTGAAATGATGAATCAAATTGGAAGAGATCTTGATCCTGTTACAAAATCACAAACAAAAGAAATGATGGAAAAACATCATGTAAAACAAATGACACAAACAAAATTAAAAGAATTACATGAAAGCTATTTTATTGTAGAAAAAGAAAATCAAGAAATAAAAGTTCCATTTGATTATGGCTTTGTATGTTTAGGAATGAAAGCTTATAATCCACTTTATTTACAACTTAAAGATTATTATCAAGATAAAAATGGTGATGTTTTAGAAATTGGAGACTGTAAAAGAGCTAGACGTATTATTGAAGGAACACAAGAGGGAAGAAATATTATTCATTTATTAAAACAAAAAGAATTATTGTAGAGGGGAAAATAAAAATGGCAGAAATTACTGAAAGAGTGACTGGAATACAGAATTAATAGGACTTATTGCTAATCCTATTAGACATTCTAAAAGTCCAACAATGCATAATGAAGCATTTGCTAAGTTAGGATTAGATTATTGTTATATGTGTTATGAAGTTAATCATGAAAATTTAGAGAAAACTGTAGAAGGTTTAAAGGCAATGAAAGTAAGAGGATGGAATGTCTCTATGCCTAATAAAACAACAATTGTAAAGTATTTAGATCACTTAACACCTGTTGCTAAGATGGGCCAAGCAGTTAATACTGTTATTAATGATGATGGTGTTTTAACTGGTACTACGACTGATGGCGTTGGTTTTATAAAAGTGTTAAAAGAAAGCAATCTTGATCCTATTGGTAAAAAAATAACGATTGTTGGGGCTGGTGGAGCAGTTACAGCTATTGAAATACAAGCGGCTTTAGATGGTGTCGCAGAGATTTCTATTTTTAATAGAAAAGATGAATTTTATAATCAAGCTTTATTTAATTGTAAAAATATTAATGAAAATACTCAATCAAAAGCTAAAGTTTTTGATTGAGCAGATCATGAAGCATTAAGAAAAGAAATGAATGAATCTTACTTATTTGTTAATGCAACAGGAGTAGGAATGAAACTTATTTAAGAAAAGATTTTTATGTAGCAGATACTGTTTATGCTCCTAAAGAAACTGAATTATTAAGAGTTGCTAGAAAATTTGGGGTTAAAAAAGCTATTAATGGCGAAGGTATGATGCTTTATCAAGGAGCAGAATCTTTTAAATTATGGACTGGAAAAGAAATGACGGTTGAACATATCAAAGATATTTTAAATTTAGAGTTTTAAAAAAGTATCACGAAAAAGCGATACTTTTTAAACGGTTAAATAAATTTAAATTTTTAATGACTAAATGTTTTTGATGATAGTAAATAAAATCTTGATCAATAAGTTGATTTAAAATTCTAGAAGTTGTTTCTCTTTTTGCACCAATTAATTGAGAAAGAAAAACAACTGAAAAATCAAAAGGAATTTCAATGTCATCTTGATAAGGAATACCAAGTTTATGAGCTAAATAACAAAGATATATAGTTAAACGCGCTTGACTATTTTGATAAGAATTAAATTTTAAAAGATTTTGATTTTCTATATATTTAGAAGCTAACGATGATTGTATTTTTTGTGAAAATAGAAAATTATCATGGATTAACTCTTTAATGATAGAAATAGGAATTACTAAAATAGTAGAATTTTTTAAGACTTTAATATTTGAAGAAGCGTATTCTTGATAGATAGCGTCTTCGTTTAAAAAATGTTCTTGATTTTCAATATTGAGTATTCTTTTACTGTCATTTTCAAAAAGGCAATAATTATAAGCAATACCTTGAAGTAAGAAAAATATATTTTCATTTTTTTGTTTTTCTTCAATAATGAGTGTATTTTTCTTGATATGTTTAATTTGACCAAATTGAATGATAGTTAATATCATAAAATGTATTAAATTGTTTTATATCAATTATTTGACTTCTTTCCATAAAAAATCCTCACTTTTATATAAGAATTTTAAAATAAAAAGATAATTATAAACAATATCATAATTTCTATGGTTTGATAGATAAAATCTATCAAACATTTTTAAAATTTATCATTTCTTGAATAATATCTAAAGATAATTTAGAAATATTTAAAGGATCATATACAATATAGATTTCTCTTTCTTTATAAGGAAGAGAAATTTCTTTTTTTATAATATTTTGATAAGAAAGAAGCGTATCATTATCTTCCATAATAGAAACAGCTAAATTAGCATTTACTAAACCAATCATCGAATTTTCATCATCAAAATAGTTAGTAGGTTTAAAGGGTAAATGTTAACTTATAAATAAATCTTTAATTGTACTATAAAGTGTCATATTTTTTTGATAAGTATAGAAAGGATAATCTAATAGATCTTTTAATTCTACTTTTTCTTTTTTTGATAAAGGATTTTCTTTTGAAAGTACAATGACAAGTTTTCTTTTAATAAGAGGAATATATTGTAAATGATTGTCTTTGATTTTCTAATATTTTTTGAGTAATTGTTTCTGTCTTTTCACTACGAAATTGTATGTTGATTTGAGGTTGTTCTTTTTGTAAATGAATGATAAAAGGTACAAGAAAACTATTAATGACAGTAGGAATAGATGAAATTTTAATATCTTTTTTTGGTTGAATAGCATGAATTCCTTCATCTAAAATTTGTAAACTTTTTGATACATAATCTAAGAATATTTTTCCTTCTTGAGAAAGTTGAATAGTTCTTCCTTCTTTTTTAAATAAAGCAACAACTAGTTCTTTTTCTAATTCTTTGATTGCAAATGAAAGTGTAGGTTGCGAAATATAAAGAGCTTCACTTGCTTTACGATAATGTAAATAATGAGCTAGACATTGAAAATAACGTAATTGATGTAATTTCATATTATCCCTCCGAATATATATTTATTATAACGAATTCTGTATTATTATGAAAATGAGATTTTCATAAAGTGAAAAAATGAAACCGAATACATAAAAATGAATATAATATTATAAGAAAACAAGGAGGAAGTATCAATGGGATTTAAAGAAGGATTTTTTTGGGGAGGAGCAACAGCTGCAAACCAATATGAAGGTGGATATTTAAGTGGTGGTAAAGGACTTGCTATTCAAGATGTCATCACTGGTGGAGATGGAAGAAATAATATTCCTAGACGTATGGCTTTAAAGCTTGCTGATGGATCAACAAAATTTATTGATCGTCGTGGAACTGAAGTACCTGATGGTGCTGTACCATATGTGGATGAAGATACATATTATCCAAGCCATGTGGCAACTGATTTCTATCATCATTATAAAGAAGATATTGCATTATTTGCCCAAATGGGATTTAAATCATTCCGTATGTCTATTAACTGGACAAGAATTTTCCCAAATGGGGATGAAAAAGAACCTAATGAAGAAGGTTTAAAATTCTATGATGATGTTTTTGATGAAATGTTAAAATATGGTATTGAACCACAAGTAACAATTGTACATTTTGATTTACCACTTCATCTAGCAACAGAATATGATGGTTGGTATAATAGAAAAACAATTGATTTCTATATGCATTATGTAGAAACAATTTTCAATCGTTATAAAAATAAAGTTAAATATTGGTTAACATTTAATGAAATCAATTTCTGTAAAGATTACACAAACTTAGGAATTACAGAAGCTTTATCTAGACCAGATAAAGTTGCACAAGCTGTTCATCATATGCTTGTTGCTGCAGCAAAAACAGTAATTCGTGGTCATGAAATCAATCCAGAATTTCAAATTGGGATGATGATCAATTATTCAGAAATTTATCCAGAAGATTGTAATCCAGAAAATATGTGGAAACGTATTACAGAAAAAAGATTACGTACATTCTATACAGATGTTCAAAATAAAGGATTCTATCCAGAATGGAAATTAATTGAATACAAAAATGCTGGTATTGAATTAAAGATGGAAGATGGAGATTTAGAAACATTAAAAGCAGGTACTGTTGATTATATTGGGTTCTCTTATTATTCAACAAGTGTTGCGACTGTAAACGTAGATGCTAAAAAAACAGCTTCTAACTTAGAAAGTGCTGTTAAAAACCCTTATTTAAAAGCAAATGATTGGGGATGGCAAATTGATCCAGTTGGTCTTCGTATTGTATTAAATGAATTATGGGATCGTTATCATAAACCACTATGGATCGTTGAAAATGGTTTAGGAGCTATCGATACAGTGGAAGAAGATGGTTCAATTCATGATCCTTATCGTATTGATTATATGAAACAACATATCATTGAAATGAAAAAAGCAGTTGATGAAGATGGTGTTGATTTAATGGGATATATGCCTTGGGGATGTATTGATGTGGTTTCAGCAGGAACTGGTGAAATGAGAAAACGTTATGGATTTATCTATGTTGATATGGATGATGATGGCAACGGTGATTTACATCGTGCACGTAAAGACTCTTTCTACTGGTATCAAAAAGTATGTAAGTCTAATGGAGAGGAATTATAAAAGAATTGCAAAATGCAATTCTTTTTTAATATTTTTCTTTTATTAATTGAAAGAATGCTTTCATTTCATGAGAAAGCCACTTATCTTTATGACAAAGAAGTTGACGATAGACATCAATTTTGTAATCAGGAAGATTGATTTGAGTGATTGTTTTATTTTTTAAAGCATCTTCTAAAATATATTTTGGTAAAAAACTAATATATTGATCAAGTTTTAATAGTTCTAAAAGTAAATCTGTGTTTTTAGATTGAATAAAAGGCTTGATTTCTAAATGATTTTCATGAAGTTTTTCTTCAAGAAGACGACGATAACTAGCATCTTTTTCTGTTAAAATAATGGGGTAAGATAAGATATCTTGAATCGTTGGCTGTTTGATTTTGCAAATTGGATGATGGCATGATGCTACAAAAGTAACATCTTCTTTAGATTGATATATTTTTAACCAATCTGTATCTAAAAGTTGTTTATCAACTAAATATGCAAAATCAATATCATTATTTTTAAGCATTTTTAATAGACCTTCGATTGTATCTGTTGTAATTGAAACAGATACATGAGGATGGTATTGATGATATTTACAAATAAGTCTAGGAACTATAGAAGAGCATAATGAATCAATAGTTCCAATTGTAAGATGTCCATTAAGTTCTAATGAAGGATTAATGGCTTCTTTTGCACATGAAATATCATCAAGTATTTTTATACAATGATGATAAAACGTTTTGCCGTGATTTGTAAGAGTTACTTTTTTACCTAAGCGATCAAACAATTGTACACCAAGTTCTCTTTCAAGATTTTTGATATGAATGGTGATAGATCCTTGACAATAATCTAATTTTTTAGAAGCTTTTGAAAAACTTCCTTGTTGAACAATAGTTGTAAATGAAATAAGTTCTTGTATTTCCATAAGAGTCTCCTATTAAAAAAATTAAACAGCTTTATTAAAAACGTTTAATTTACTTGATAACATATTCATATTAAACTAGAGTTATCAATTAATCAAGGAGTATTCATATGAAAAAGACAGAGCAAAAATATCAAGCATTTGTTCAAATATTAAAAGAAGAATTAATACCTGCTATGGGATGTACAGAACCGATTTCATTAGCGTATGGAGCAAGTATTGCTAGAAAAGTGTTAAATCATCTACCTACAAAAATTGTTGTAGAAGCAAGTGGAAGTATTATAAAAAATGTAAAGAGTGTCATTGTTCCTCATACACATCATTTAAAAGGAATTAAAGCAGCTGTTTGTGCTGGAATCATAGGAGGCAATGATGATAAATATTTAGAAGTATTAAGTCAAATTGATGAAAAAACAAAGAAAGAAATTGATCAATATATAGAAAAAGTAGATTTTGAAGAACATTTTTTGGATAGTTCAAAAGTATTTGATTACATAATAACGGTTTGGAATAAAAAGGACTATGTAAAAGTAAGAATAAGTGATTCTCATATGCATGTTGTTTGTATAGAAAAAAATGGACAAATTCTTCAAGAAGAAAAAAGTGTTGTAAAAAAAGAAAAAGCAGATCGTTCATTATTAGATATAAAAGATATTTATGACTTTATAACGACTGTTGAACTGACAGATATTCAAGATATTTTAGAAAGACAAATAGATTATAATTACGCAATTGCTTGTGCTGGTTTAAAAGATAATTATGGAGCTAATATTGGAAAAGTTCTTTTAAAATCTTTCGGCAATGATGTCAAAAACAAAGCAAAGGCTTATGCTGCAGCCGGTAGCGATGCAAGAATGAATGGATGTGAATTGCCCGTTGTTATTAATTCTGGTAGTGGTAATCAAGGGATGACATGTTCTTTACCTGTTATCATCTATGCTCAAGAATTAAAGGTTTCAAAAGAAAAAATGTTTAGAGCGTTAGCTCTATCTAATCTGGTAGCGATTCATGAAAAAAGTGGTATTGGAACTTTATCAGCTTACTGTGGGGCAGTAAGTGCCGCTACTGGAGCTGGTGCAGGAATTGCTTATTTATACGATGAAGATTATCAAGCTGTCATTCATACAATTGTTAATACACTTGCCAATGTTTCAGGTATTGTTTGTGATGGAGCAAAAGCTTCTTGTGCAGCAAAAATTGCTTCTAGTGTTGATGCGGCTATTTTAGGTTATCATATGTACAAAAATGGACAGGAATTTAAATCTGGAGATGGACTTGTGATGGAAAATGTTGAAGCAACGATTCAAAGTGTTGGACGATTAGGTAGAGAAGGAATGAGGGAAACGAATAAAGAAATTATAAAGATGATGATTCATGAATAATAATCAAAATGGAGTATTAATTTAACAATACTCCATCTTTCATTACATCAGTTTTATATTTTCCAACAGTATCATAAGTAGCAATAATTTGACGATTTGGATTAGTTAAACAGATTTTATCATCGTCAATTAGATCAAATGAGCCAATTCTGCTTCTTACTAAAGCTTCGCCAACATATCCGCCAACACCACCTAAACCAAAGATAGCAACTCGACTATTTTTTATTTTATCCATGGCTTCTTTTCCATATAATAATTGTGTTCTTGAAAATTGATTTAACATACTTCCTCCGTAAGATTCATTCTATGGGGATCAAAAAGTATGTAAGTCTAATGGAAAAGAATTATAAAGAGAGTTGTAAAAGCAATTCTCTTTTTTGTTTATAGAGTTGATTTTGTAAAAAAGAATGAGTTGTGCTATACTTTTTAATAGTTAAAGGAAGTCATGAATATGCAAAGTTTAAAGGAATTGATTCAAAAGGAAAGTAAAAAAATCACATTACTTATTATCTTTTTTTTAGTGATTATTGTTACTTTTTTTAACTGTATAACAGCTAAAAAAGAAGCAAATTATACAGCACAAACGACTTTTTATCATATTGAACAAATTTTAAATGAAAATCAAAAAGATTTAAATAAACAAAAGAAAGAATATCGACAAACCTGTATTGATAATGCTCAAGCTGTTGCATATAGTCTTCAAGAAAATCCAGATGCTTTATATAATATTGATGAATTAAAGAAAATAGCACAGTATGTTGAAGTTGATGAAATTCATATTTTTAATAAGCAAGGTGTTATTATTTCTGGGACACATCCTGAATATTATGGTTATTCATTTGATTCAGGTAAACAACTAAGCTTTTTTAAACCATTACTTTCTAATCAAAATTTACAACTGACTCAAAAAATTATGGAAAATACTGCTTCTCATATAAAAATGCAATATTCTGCTTTATGGAGTGAGAATAAAGAATTTATTGTACAAGTAGGCATGAATCATGAAAATGCCTCTAAAGCAACTAAAAAGAATCAATTATCTTATTTATTTAAATTATTTAGAGTAAATAATGAAGCACAATATTATGCAATCAATTCTAAAAATCATAAGATTGTTGGTACAACACATCATCATATAGGAGATGTAGCTTCTAGTATTGGATTGAAAGATACACAAATTAAAGAAGCAAAAAATGGTTTTTTTACTGAAATTGATGGACAATTATCCTATTGTGTTTCAAAGAAAATAAAAAATAATTATATTTATTGTATTATTCCTGTAAGAGTTCTTTTTAAGGAAGTACCTAAAAATTGTTTAGAAATGATCGTTTGTTTAATTATTATATCTATTTTATTTAGATTACTTATTATTAAATATATTCGTGTTTATGTGATTGATAGTATAAATCAAATTAATCATCAATTATCTAAGATTTCTAAAGGTCAATTAGATGAGGAAGTATCGATTAATAATAGTTTAGAATTTCAAAAATTAAGTCATTATATTAATGAAATGAAACAAAGCTTATTAGTTAATAATAAAAAAATGGATTATATTTTAACCCAAACAAATCAACTTATCGGGTTCTATGAATATAATCAAAAATTAAATACATTGTATTTATCAGATGGGTTTAAAGAAATATTTTCTTTAAATTCACAACAATGCACACAATTTAAAGAAGATATTAATGATTTTATTGATTTTTTAAATAAAATAAATACACATCAAGTTGAAAAAGATATTTATTATCTTCCTCAAATGAAACGTTATATACAAATAAATGATCGAAAAGATCAAGATACTACATTAGGCGTTATGATAGATATCACAACCTCTTATATAAAAAGAAAGAAAATAGAAATAGAAAGAGATGTCGATGAATTAACACAAATATATAATCGAAATGGTTTAAAAATAAAAATCAATAAGTTATTAGAAGATAAAAATATAGCTCAATATGCTTTGATATTTATAGATTTAGATGGCTTAAAACAAGTAAATGATGTCTATGGACATTATTGTGGAGATCTTTATTTAAAACAAATGACAAATGTTTTAAAAACTATTTCGGGAGAAAAATGTTTGGTAGGACGCTTGGGTGGAGATGAATTTATTGCTTTTTTTCATCATTATGATTCAATGGAAAAATTAAATAATGATATTAATCAATTAAATGAAATAAGAGATCAAATCGTTTTATTAGCAGATGATCATAGTGTAAATTTAGCGTTTTCATATGGTGTTTGTTATGGAACAGAAAGTACTGATTTACAAAGAATGATCGAGATTGCAGATTATAAGATGTATGAAAATAAACGTAAAAGAAAAGGAAGATAGATTAATTATCTTCCATTTTAAATAGTTGTTAAATCTTTAACAACTTCACTTGCAATAATTAATCCTACAGTGGAAGGAACAAAGGCATTACTTCCAGGAATATCTCTTCTAATTGTACATTTACGTTTTGTACCAGGAGGGCATATACAATGTGTTCGGCAACTGATGGATAAATCATCAATTGGGCGAATTGGTTTTTCTTCAGAATAAACAACTTTTAATTTTTTAACATGTCTTTTTTTAAGTTCTCTAAGCATGACTTTTGCTAGAGGACATACTTTTGTTTTATAAATATCTGTGATTTTAAATTGGGTAGGATCAACTTTATTTCCAGCTCCCATACTTGAAATAATAGGAATATTATATTCTTGTGCTTTTAAAACAAGTTCGATTTTTGCAGAAACTGTATCAACTGCATCTATAATATAATCATAATCTTCAAATGAAAAATCAGATGCATTTTCTGGTAAAAAGAAACATTGATGTGTTTGAATGTTGACTTTCGGATTAATTTTTAACATTCTTTCTTTCATGACATCTGTTTTATATTGACCAACTGTATCAAATGCAGCGATGATTTGACGATTGAGATTTGTTAGACAAATTTTATCATCATCTATTAAATCAAAAGAGCCAATTCCACTTCTTGCAAGCGCTTCGCCTACATAACCGCCGACACCACCTAGACCAAAGATGGCCACACAGCTGTTTTTAAGTTTTTCCATGGCTTCTTTTCCATATAATAATTGAGTTCTTGAAAATTGATTTAACATAAAAGTCTCCTTAATCATACTAAACGACTATGAATTGATTATAGATATACTCGTTGCTCTAGTCAATCTTTTTTTAAATAATAGTTGACTTAGTTAACATTATTTAATAGAATGACACTCGGCTTAAATATTTGGTTTATATTGGAAACGCACACTCCTTGAGTGATAACGAACAACACAATTCATTATCATAAGGAGGTTTTTTTATGCCAAAAACAAAATTTCAAGAAATTATTTTTACAATTATGATGGTTTTCATGATGGTTTATTTTATGATTTGTTATAATATTTCATTAAATATTGGAGGAATGACAAATCAAGTGTTCTTAATGGCTTTTCAAGAATTAGTTATTATGGCACCTGTTGCTTTTATTTTAGATTTTTTCATTATTGGACATTTAGCTAAAAAGAAAGCATTTCAAATTGTTGATTTAGAAAATGATCATCCATTTCATTTAGTAATTGCGATTTCAGTGGTATCGATTATTTTAATGTGTCCATGTATGTCATTTGCAGCAACACTTTTATTTAAAAATGCTGGAAGTCAAATGATTGCTGTTTGGTTACAAACAACAGTTTTAAATTTCCCAATGGCATTTTTCTTACAATTATGTTTTGCTGGACCAATCGTAAGATTTGTCTTTGGAAAAATATTTAGAGAAAATAGGGCTTAGGCTCTATTTTTATTTTACAAAGAAAAATTCTTTCGCTAAAATAAAAGAGGATGAGGGGGGATTTACTTGAAATTAACAATGCTTGGAACAGGAAATGCACTTGTGACAAAGTGCTATAATACTTGTTTTGTCATCGAAAATGAAAATGATTATTTGATGGTTGATGCTGGTGGGGGCAATACAGTTTTAAATCAACTTGAAAAAGCAGGAATCAATTGGAAAGATGTAAAACATATTTTTGTCACACATAAACATATTGATCATTTATTAGGGATGATTTGGATGATTCGTTTGATTTGTCAAAATATGGCAGCTGGTAAATATGAAGGAGAAGCTTATATTTATGGTCATCAAGA
Source organism: Faecalibacillus intestinalis (assembly GCF_003024685.1). Lineage (GTDB taxonomy): Bacteria > Bacillota_I > Bacilli_A > Erysipelotrichales > Coprobacillaceae > Faecalibacillus > Faecalibacillus intestinalis. Next base: position 73,367 of record NZ_PYLQ01000008.1, read on the forward strand.
AGTAATTGAGATGTTAGAAACGATTTCTCAAATGCTTTTACAAAGTAAGCAAACAAAATTTATTCATGACCGTTTACATCTTGTGGTTGTAAACGATGGTCAAACGAAAGAAATTATTGGTAAGAAAGTAACTTTCTTTGATATTCATTCAACGAAAGCTAAACAATTTGGTTTTATGATGGAACTTGATCAAGAAAGAAAATTAACATGTTGTGGGGATGAACCTTATAACGAAGAAAATGAAAAATATGCTTTAAAGAGTGATTATTTATTACATGAAGCTTTTTGTTTATATGATCAAGCAGATATTTTTCATCCTTATGAAAAACATCATTCAACAGTTAAAGATGCGTGTCAGCTTGCTGAAAAATTAAAAGTAAAAAATGTGGTTTTATATCACAGCGAAGATCAAAATATTGAAAATCGCAAAGAACTTTATACAAAAGAAGGAAAAGCTTATTTTAGTGGGAAGATTTATGTTCCTAATGATTTAGAAACAATAGAATTATAGGAAGGAGATTTTTATGCTCATTGTCAATCAAATAGAAAATACGCATTTTTCAAAAACAGAAAGAGAAATTGTTGATTATATTATTGATCAAGGGATGAATATTGAAAAAATGTCGGCTAATGAAATCGCTAGAAATACTTTTACAAGTGCACCTTTGCTTGTAAGAATTGCTAAGAAGTTAGGATATAGTGGTTTTAATGAATTTAAAAGTGCTTATTTAAAAGAACTTTCTTATATGTTAGAAGAAACAGATGTAGATGCTTCTATTCCTTTTTTATTAAGTGATGATTTGATGACAATTACAAAAAATCTTGCTTTATTAGAAAAAGAAACCATTCAAGATACACAGCAACTTAATCATCATGATGATCTACAAGAAGCGGTTCGCTTATTACAAAAAGCACAAGTTATTGATGTTTATGGTGTTCTCAATCATGTTTTACTAGCGAAACATTTTAAAACATTAATGATGTATATTGGTAAAGATGTTCAAGTCATTGATCAAGTAACGGGTCAAAAAAGAAGTGCCTGTCTTGCCGATGAGAGTCATTGTGCAATCATTATTTCTTATTCAGGACAAACAAGAGAAATGGTGGAAGTTGCGGAAATTTATCATAAAAGAAATATTCCATTTATTTCAATTACTTGTATGGCAGAAAATTCTATTTCAAGATTGGCGGATGTTCATTTGTATCTTTCTTCAAGAGAAATGTTACATATTAAAATAGGTGATTTTGCTTCAACAACCTCTTTAAAATATTTATTTGATATTTTATATGCAGGTGTCTTTTCGCATGATTATAAAAAGAATCTAGAAACGAAAATTGTAGTTGCTTCATATGTTGATGATCGTCAAAGTGAAGATGAATATATAAATGAAAAATAGGTCGAGTTGACCTATTTTTTTAAAGATTTATTTTTTAATTCATTGACATATTCCATTTGATGTTCAGCATTTTCATGAAGTTCTTTTTCCATTTCTTCAACAGTAGTATGTTTTACTTCTGTTGCTTCATCAGTTTTTCCATAAACCGCTTCATAAGCTTCTTTAGCGTTATGTTGTAATGCATGACGCATTTGATGTAATTCTTCTAATTTCTTTTCTTGTTCTTTAATTTCATCATCAACTGATTGATACATTTCTTCGATTGTTAATTGTTTTTTAGTGTCATCATCATGTTGGATGTCTTGACTGTCCTTAAAATATTTTCTTAAAGATTGTTTTGCTTGTTCATTGATTTCATTGATACTCATATTTTATTCCCTCTTTCTTAATGCAGGTATATCATAGAATGAATGATAAAAAAGATAAAGCATTTAGATATCACTTTGAATTCCATTAACAAATTCCCAAAAATGTAAGAGCTTTAAATGTTAATATCATTAACATTGACATATTAGTTAGCTTGTGCTAATTTACAATATGAGGGATTAAAATGACAACAAAAAAAATAAAAAGCTTATTATTAATGAATGAAAATAAAAAAATAACAGTCACATTACTAGCTAAAAAAATGAATGTTTCAAAAGCAACAATGTCAAGAATGATCAATACTTTTTATGAACAAGGATTAACTTTAGATAAAGGTAAATGTCAGCTTTCAAAAAAAGGACAAGAATATATTGAAAAAATTCAAGAAAAAATAAAGAATCTAACCTATTGGCTACAAGAAACAAGTCACCTAAATGAAGAAGAGGCTCGTCAAGAAGCTATCAAACTCTATACGACACTTAATGATGAAACCATTGAACGCATTTGTAGTCGTATTCATTTTAATAAAGTTTTTGATCAACTAGGAGACCTTGTAGAATTTTCAGGACATTATTTGGAACATCATTTAGAACCAGGTAAATATAATTTTTCTTTTACATTATTTCATTATAAAGATGCAAATGTTCATTCAATGGCTAATCGAGGCTTTGAACATCCAGCCTATCTTTTAATAGAACAACATCAAGGATTTCTTGTGTTTCAACCAATTGAAATGAAAAAAGAATTATTAAAAGAAAGAATTACGATTTCTTCTAAATTAAAATCGATGAAATATCTTATTCAGGATAAGGAATATGATTGTTTTGAAAAAAATGATTGTTTCTATATACCTATTACAGATTTAAATTTCTTTTATACAAAAGAAGAAAGATTGATGCAAACATCGCTTACGGTTAAATTAAAGGTTAATTTATTAAAAGGACATATGCCAGAAAATCTTGCCCTTTTAAAAATACTGTTTCATTGATGAAACACGAAAAAGTATTATAAAACATAAAAAAAACAGCATTTTGTTTCATGAATGAAACAAATCAAATGCTTGTTTTTTTATTTTAAACAGATATGATAATAATAGTTAGATATAACTAACTACAGGAGGAAACATGAAAATATTATTTATTATATTTGGAATTATATCATTTATTTTAGGAGCGATTGGTGTGGTTTTACCAATATTGCCAACGACCCCATTTTTACTTTTAAGTGCTTTTTTATTTTCAAAAAGTTCAGATAGATTTCATGAATATTTAATTCAAACAAAACTTTATCAAAAATATATCAATGAAATGGTCATTGAAAGAAAGACAACCAAAAAGAAAAGGAATCAGTCATTATTTACAGTAACACTTATTTTTTTGATTGCTGTAATGATTACACCTGTATGGATTGGAAAGATATGTTTACTGATGGTAATGAGTATTCATCATTTTATTATGTTAAAGAAAGTAGAGATTATTAATGAATAAAATAGATCAAAAAAGAGAAAATGAAAAAAGAATATTAAAGGTAATGATTGATATTTATCAAAGAAAACATCCTCAAGAAAGTAAGATGTGTGAAGATCTTTATAAGTACGCTTGTTTGCGTATTGATAAATGTCCTTTTATGGAAACTAAAACTTTTTGTAGTGGATGTAAAGTTCATTGCTATCAAAAAGAATATCGAAGCCAAGTTAAAAAAGTGATGCGCTTTTCTGGAAAGTATATGCTTTTTTACCATCCACTTCTAACAATCAAACATGGATGGCTTTCACTTAAAGAAAGGAGAAGAAAAAATGTTTAATAAAAGATTATTAAAAACTTTTAAAGCGGAAATGAAAAATGTTTATGGGTTAGTCTTGATTCAATGGTTGGTTTTAGTTTGCCATATTCTACTGACATTTTTACATAGTTATGTTTTATCTTGTCTTTATTTAAAACAATCTTTTTCACTTGTTTTTTATTTATTAAGTGTGATTTGTTTGTTTGCTTTAAAATGTTTTTTACAAACAACACAAAATAAACAAGCATTATCTTTAAGTGAAATGATTAAGACAAAGTTAAGAAAAAGTGTTTTTGATAAGATATATCATCAAAAACAAACAACAGTTTTTAAAGAATCGACGCTTACTCAACTTACAAGTGAAGGTATTGATCAATTAGAAATTTATTTTTCTAAATATATACCACAATTCTTTTATGCCATGTTGGCACCACTTACTTTATTTATCGTTGTTGGTTTTATGTCTTTAAAAGTAGCGCTTATCTTGCTTTTATGTGTACCACTTATTCCTGTTTCTATTGTTGTTGTACAAAAAATAGCTAAAAGGTTATTAGCAAAGTATTGGAATAGTTATACAGGATTAGCGGATTCTTTTTTAGAAAATTTACAAGGACTTACAACTTTAAAATATTATCAAAGTGATTTATATTATCAAGATAAAATGGATAGGGAAGCAGAAGACTTTAGAAAGAAAACCATGCGTGTTTTAATTATGCAACTGAATTCGATTAGTGTGATGGATCTAGTGGCTTATGGTGGTTTTGGTTTAGGAGTTGTTTTGGGTTTACAAGAATATTTAAATCAACATATTACTTTTATGATGTTTGTTTTTATTGTAATGATTTCTATTGAATTCTTTTTACCTTTAAGAATGTTAGGAAGTTATTTTCATATTGGACAAAATGGAAACGCGGCAGCAGATAAAATTTTTAAACTATTGGATAGCTTGGATGATATTCAAGAAAGTTATCAAGAATCGATTTCATCTTTATCTTTTGAACATGTAACTTTTGGCTATGATGAAAAAATTATTTTAAAAGATGTTTCATTTTCTTTATCCAAAGGAACATTTTTAACGATTGTAGGAGAATCAGGTTCGGGGAAAAGTACAATTGCTTCACTGCTAATGAATTTATATCCAATTCAAAAAGGTAAAATTCTTTATAATCAAGAAACAATACCAGAAACAATGACACTTTATCAAAAAATAACGTTGATCAAAGATGAAACATATATTTTAAAAGGGACAGTCTTTAATCATCTTGCAATGTCAGGATGTATTGATGAAGAAAAAATGATGGCTGTTTTAAAAGAAGTAAAACTATTTGAGGTCTTTGAAAATCAAGGAGGATTAAAGTTTCAACTCAATGAAGGAGCTAAAAATATATCAGGTGGACAAAGACAAAGATTAGCTCTTGCAAGAGCGTTATTGCGTGAAAGTGATGTTTATATTTTTGATGAAGCAACGAATAATGTTGATCGTGAAAGTGAAGAGATTATTTTAAAAATTATGAAACGTTTAGCTAAAGATAAAATTGTTATTTTTATTACACATCGCATGGCTCATTGTAAAGAAAGTCAACTTACTTTTGTGATGAAAGAGGGAAGATTGATTCAACAAGGAAGTTATGATGAATTATTCAATCAAGCTAATTTATTTAGAGAGCTTGTGGAAAATCAAAAGAATTTAGAAAGGATTATTGAAAATGAAAGATAAGATAAAATTAATTATTTCTTTATTAAAATTAGTACGTCCTTTTTTAATGATTATGTTATTGGCAATTATTTTAGGTGTGTTAGGGCATTTAACAGCAACCTTTATTACCGTTTTTATCATTCTTGCTTTTTGTAAAGTAATTTCCTTTTCACTTGCTGTTAAATTAATTATTTTTTGTGCATTTTCAAGAGGAATCTTACGATACATAGAACAAGCATGTAATCATTATATTGCCTTTAAAGTATTGGCTCATATTCGTCATTTAGTCTTTGAAAAATTAAGAGAATTGGCACCAGCTAAATTAGAAAATGAAGATAAAGGAAATATTATTGCAATGTTGACAAGTGATGTTGAACTCTTAGAAATTTTCTTTGCTCATACTATTTCGCCAGTGATGATTGCCTTTATTTATAGTATAATTATGATTTGTTTTATAGGTTCTTATCATTTTGTTTTTGGGATACTTGCTTTTGTTTGTTATGGTATCATGGGTATATTGATTCCATATATTACTTATAAAGTGAGCCAAAAAGAGGGAAGTAATTATCGTTTTTTACTTGCCAATTTTAATACTTTTGTTTTAGAGACAGTTTTAGGTAAAAGAGAAATTTTACAATTTAGTCAACAAGAAAAACGCTTTGAACAGATGATGGATCATCAAAATAATTTAACCCAAACACATCAAAAATTAATCAAGCATCAAAGTTTTCAACAAATACTTTCAGATGGGCTGATTATTTTATCGATTGTTATTTCTATTTTGTTGATCAAGAATCATGTTTCTAAGGAATTGTTGATTCCAATGATGGCACTTTCTTCATCCTTTGGCCCAACGATTGCTCTAGCAAATCTAGCCAACAATCTCAATCAAGTATTCCCTTGTGCAAGACGTATTTTAAATCTATTAGATGAAGAACCATTACTTAAAGAAATTACAAATAAAAATACAATTTTAAATTTACCAATTGAAATAAAAAATCTTTCATTTCATTATCCAAATACGTCTACTGAAATTTTACATCAAATCAATTATACATTTGAATTTGGTAAAACCTATGGTCTTCTTGGTAAAAGTGGATGTGGTAAATCAACATTATTGAAATTATTAATGCGTATTTATCAAGGTGAAGGTGAGATTTTATTTGATCATGAATCCATTGAAAATATCAATAGCCACACTTTAAAAGAAAATATCAGCTATGTTGATCAAGAAACATTTTTATTTAAAGATACGTTATATCATAATATTACTTTATTAAATCCTGCTTATAGTCAAGAAGATGTAATAGAAGCTTGTAAACAAGCACAAATTCATGATTTTATTATGTCTTTACCACAAGGATATCAAACGATTTATGATGAAAATATTTCGGGTGGTCAAAAACAAAGAATTGGTCTTGCACGTGCTTTCTTAAGAAAAACACCGATTCTTTTATTAGATGAACCAACAAGTCGTATTGATAGTTTAAATGAAGCAGCCCTGTTAGAAAGTTTAAAACGAATTAAAGATGAAAAATTGATTATTATTGTTAGTCATCGAAAGTCTTCTCTTGCTTTATGTGATGAAATTATTGAAATAGAACAAGGTATAATAAAAACTTAAAGATGAGATAAAAAATTATTTATTTTTTAAGAAAATGTCGTATAATGACAAATGATAGGAGGATTTTAAGATGAAAGAATTTTTCAAAAGTAAAGAATTATGGACATTTGTAGGAGGAGCAGTAACTGCTGTTGTCACTTCAAAGTTCGCTAAAAGCAATAAAGCAAGAGAACTAGCTGTTAAAGGATTAGCTAGTGGAATGCAAGTAAAAGATAACGTAGAAGCAACTGTTACTTCTATTAAAGAAGATGCTCAAGACGTCTATGCTGAAGCTGTAGAAAAAAGTAAGGCACAATAATGATGAGTAATTTTAAAATAGTTCATGAAATTGATGGAAGATTACGTGTTCGTTTTGGACAATATGCTTTTACAAGTGGACAAGCAACTATTTTAAAAAGCGATTTTTTAAATCTTGAGTATGTAAGATATGTAGAAGCTCATTATAAAAATGGAAGTCTTTTATTGGTTTTTGATGAAAATTATAAAAATGAAGTATTTGATTATTTAAATAATTATGATTTAAGTGCTTTACAAAACAGAGAAATCCCTGAGAATTGTTCTCAAAATTTACAAGTACTTGATCAAAGTTTTAAGCATGAATTAATTAAAATTTTTGCTAGAAGATATGCTGTTAAGCTCTTTTTACCAAATGTTGTTGGTAAAGGAATTGCTATTTATAAAGCATTAGCTTATTTTAAAGCAGGACTTTCTTCACTTGGAAATAGACGTATTGATGTACCTGTTTTAGATGCAACAAGTATTGGTGTTTCTTTATTGCGTAAAGAGTTCAATACAGCAAGCAATATTATGTTGATGCTTAAAATATCTGAATTATTAGAAGACTATACACGTCAAAAAGTTACTTTACAATTAGGTGATAGTTTGATGAGTAAGTTTGATAAAGTTTGGATTTATGAAGATGGACAAGAACAAGAAATTGCGATGTCTGATTTAAAACAAGGGCAAGTTGTTATTGTTCAAACAGGAAGTATGGTTCCTATTGATGGAGAAATCGTTGATGGTGAAGCGATGGTCAATGAATCAAGCTTTACAGGTGAACCGTTAAGCAAACGTGTGACATTAAATGATACGGTTTATGCAGGAACATTGATTGAAGAAGGAAAGATTTTTGTTAGGGTCAGAAACTTACAAGATGATAGCCGTATTGCTAAAATCATTGATATGATTGATACGAATGAATCATTAAAAGCATCTATTCAATCAAGAGCAGAACATATGGCGGATGCCATTGTACCTTATAGTTTTTTAGGATTCTTTGGGGTTTGGGCATTGACAAGAAATCTTACAAGAGCCACTTCTCTTTTATTAGTGGATTATTCTTGTGCGATTCGTCTATCAACATCAATTTCAGTGATTTCAGCAATGCAAGAAGCTTCAATGCATAATGTTTTAGTTAAAGGTGGAAAACATCTAGAAAGCATGAAAGATGCTAATGTCATTGTTTTTGATAAAACTGGAACATTGACACATGCAAAACCAGTTGTCTTAGATGTGGTTCCTTTACAAGATTATACAAGAGAAGAAGTTTTAAAAATTGCGGCTTGTTTAGAAGAACATTTCCCACATAGTGTGGCTAATGCCATCGTTCATCAAGCAGAAGTTGAAAACTTAAAACATCGTGAAGAACATGCGGAAGTAAAATATGTGATTGCTCATGGTATTTCGACAAGCTTAAATGGTGAAGATGTTATTATTGGAAGCAGTCATTTTGTCTTTGAAGATGAAGGTGTAGAAATGACACAAGAAATTAAAGATTTGATTTCTTCACTTGAAAGTAAAGGTTCAAGTTCACTTATTTATCTAGCCATTGCTAAAAAGCTTGCAGGTATTATTAGTATTTATGATCCTTTAAAACCAGAAGCTAAAGAAGTTGTTCAAGAACTTCGTGATATTGGTTTTGATAAAGTCATTATGCTTACTGGAGACAGTCCTAACTGTGCAAAAGCGATTGCGAAACAATTAAATTTAGATGATTTTAGAGCAGGAGTTTTACCAGAAGATAAAGCAAGTTATATTGAAAGTTTAAAAAAAGAAGGAAATACTGTTGTGATGGTAGGAGATGGTATTAATGATACACCAGCCTTATCCATGGCAGATGTTTCGATTTCACTTCAAGATAGCTCAGATATTGCGCGTGAACTTGCAGATATTACACTTGTATCAAATTCATTAAATGACATTGTTGCTCTAAGAATGATTTCAGAAGGCTTATTTAAACGTATTCATAGTCAATATCGTTTGATTGTTGGTTTAAATACATCCTTTATTGTTTTAGGAGCATTAGGTTTACTTACACCACAAATGCTCGCCATGCTTCATAATGGAAGTACATTCTTAATTGCTTCAGGTTCAACACGTTCATTATTACATTAGAAACAGATATTTTCTGTTTCTTTTTCTTTTTATGAAAGTATGTTGAAGTTGTAAAAATGCTTTATTATACTAATAAAAAAGGAGATAGATTATGGCAATTAAAGTAATAATTATGGATATTGATGGGACTTTAGTCAATGATGAAAAAGTCATTACTCCTCTTACTAAAGAAACCCTTTTAAAAGCACAAGATAAAGGGGTACGTTTGGTTTTAGCTTCAGGAAGACCAACAAGTGGATTATTAAAACTTGCTGAAGAATTGGATATGGAAAATCATCATGGTTTATTTGTATGTTTCAATGGTTCAAAAGTAGTTGATTGTCAAAGTCATGAAACACTTTATAATCATGCAATTTCAGTAGAAGATAGTAAAGCTGTCTTAGAACATTTAAAGAATTTTAAAGCAAGACCAATGTTTGATAAAGATGAATATATGTATGTTAATGATGTTTTTGATAATACAATTACATATAAAGGAAAATCATTTAATGTTATGCAATATGAATCAAGAGGAAATAACTACATCTTATGTGAAAAAAGAGATTTAGCAGCCTTTGTTGATTTTGAAATCAATAAAATTCTTACATTTGGTGATCCAGACTATTTACAAGCACATTATAAGGAAATGATGGAACCCTTCAAAGATCGTCTAAATTGTATGTTTACATCTGATTTCTATTTTGAATATACTGCAAAAGGTGTTGATAAAGCCAAAGCTTTAGATAGTGTTTTAATTCCTATGGGTTATAAAAAAGAAGAAATGATGGCTTTTGGGGATGCTCAAAATGATAAATCAATGGTGGAATATGTTGGCTTAGGTGTGGCTATGGGAAATGCTTCAGATGAATTAAAAGCAGTAGCTAATGAAATTACAGATACAAATAATAATGATGGTATTGCTAAAGCTATTATGAAACATATTGAGTTATAAAAACGGAGAAATCCGTTTTTTTTCTTTGAGATACTTGAAAAAAGAGAAAAGTGATAGTATTCTATATGTGGTTAGGTAAGGCTAACTATGGGAGGGAATATTATGTTTTTATCAATCAAGGATCTTAAAAAAAGCTTTGGTGAAGATGAATATAAGACAGAAGTTTTAAAAGGTATTGATTTTGAAATAGAAAAAGGTGAAATTTGTGTTTTACTTGGGCCTTCAGGTTCTGGTAAATCAACACTTCTAAATATTATTGGAGGAATTGATCAACCAGATAGTGGGACAATTACGATTCAAGGAAAAACAATTTCAACATTAAAAGAAAAAGATCTAACAAATTATCGTCGTAATCATTTGGGATATGTTTTTCAAATGTATAATTTGATTTCACATTTAAATGTTGAACAAAATATTGATGTAGGAAAATATTTAAGTAAAAATCCATTAAATAAAGAAGAACTCTTACAAACACTTGGGTTAAAAGAACATCGTTATAAACAACCAAATCAATTATCTGGTGGTCAACAACAAAGAACATCAATAGGACGTGCAATCATCAAAAATCCAGATTTATTACTTTGTGATGAACCAACAGGAGCTTTAGATTATCATACATCAAAAGATATTTTACAATTGATTGAAGATGTTAATAAAAAATATGGTAATACAATTATTATTGTAACGCATAATGATGCGATTAAAGACATGGCTGATCGTGTGATTTATTTGCATGATGGACGTATTCGTGAAAATATTAAAAATACGCATAAAATTCCAGCAAAGGATTTGAATTGGTAAAATGAAGAATCCATTATTTAAAAGATTACCATATATTTTAAAAGATGAAATTGCAAAATATTTAATTATATTTTTGTTTATGGCAGGATCTATTGGTCTTATTTCAGGATTTTTAGTAGCTGATGGCTCAATGATTAAAGCTTATAATGACAGTTTTGATAAATACAATATTGAAGATGGACATTTTCGTTTAAATGATTCTCTTTCAAAAGAAAATAAAAAGGCTTTAGAAAAAGAAGATGTTACAATCTATAATCTTAATTACATTGAAGAAAAAGTAGAATCTTCAAGTACAATTCGTCTCTTTAAACCAAGAAACAAAGTCAATCAAGTCTGTATTATGGATGGAAAACTTCCTCAAAGTAAAAATGAAATAGCGATTGATCGTATGTATGCCGATAATAATAATTATCAAGTAGGCCAAACCATCAAAGTAGGTAAAAAGAAGTTAAAAATTACTGGACTCGTCGCTTTATCAGATTATAGTGCTCTCTTTTCAAAAAACAGTGATTTAATGTTTGATGCTATTAAATTTGGTGTTGGCATTGTTTCTGATGAAGGGTTTGAAAGCTTTAAAGATGCTAAAATCTACTATAACTATGCGTGGACATATAATAAAAAGGTTGATAATGAAGTTAATGCCAGCAATGATTTTTTAAACGTACTTGTTAAAAACGTTTCAGGAATTGATGATTATATTCCTCAATACGCCAACCAAGCCATCCATTTTACAGGTGATGATATGGGTGGAGATGAAGCAATGATGACAGTTTTACTTTATATCATTATTGGAATCCTTGCTTTTGTCTTTGCAATCACTACTAAAAATACCATTGAAAGCGAAGCACCAATGATTGGAACTCTTCGCGCTATGGGATATACAAAAAAAGAAATGTTAGTTCAATACATGACATTACCTATTCTTGTTTCTTTAGGGGCTTGTATTGTCGGAAATATTTTAGGTTATACATATTTTAAAGATGTCATGGCCGGTATGTATTATGGAAGTTATAGTTTACCAACTTATGTTACTATTTGGTCTGGAGATGCGTTTATTAAGACAACGATCATTCCATTTATTATGATGGTTTTAATTAACTATGGTATTTTAATGAAATCTTTAAAATTATCACCTCTTAAATTTATGAAAAGAGATATTAAAAAAGCTAAAAAGAATAAGAAAACACTCGTCTTACATCGTTTAGGTTTCTTTTCTCAATTTAGATTAAGTGTTATTTTAAATAACTTATCAGGGTATGCTACATTATTTGTCGGTGTTTTATTTGCAATTATCTTATTAATGTTTGGAATGGATATGCATCCTGTTCTCGATCATTATCAAGATGTTGTTGTTAATAATATGACTGCTAAATATCAATATATTTTAAATACTCCAGAATCAATTGATACCACAGCCATTGAACAAGCTTTCCAAACGGTTCCTCAAGAATTTAGGGATAGTTTCTTAAGTTTGATTGATGATCAATATGATGAAATGTATGATAACTATAAAACTAAAACCACAGGGGCAGAAGCTTTTTCTCTTTACTCATTAAAAACACTTCCAGAAAGTACAATAGAAGAAGATATTAGCCTTTATGGTTTACAAAATAATAGTCAATATATTCATATAAAATCATTACCCAAAAAAGGTGTTTATATTTCAAAAGATGTTGCTGATAAATATAATTTAAAAAAAGGCGATCGTATTTCTTTAAAAGAAAGCTATAAAGATTTACGTTATACTTTTGAAATTAAAGGCATTTATGATGCACCTGGTAGTATGGCACTTTATATGTCTAAATCTTATTTTAATGAAGTTTTCAACTGTCAAGATGGATACTTCAATGGTTATTTTTCAAATAGAAAAATAACAGATTTAAAAGATGACTATATCGCTTCAACCATTACTCAAGATGATTTAACAAAAGTATCAAGACAATTAAATGTTTCAATGGGAGAAATGTTCTATTTAGTTGAAGGATTTGCAATTGTGATGTTTATTATGCTTATTTATCTTCTTACAAAGATGATTATTGAAAATAATAAAGTATCGATTTCCATGGTTAAAATTCTTGGTTATACATCAAAAGAAATACAAAAAATGTATGTTCATGCCACAACGATTGTTATTATGATTTCAACGTTACTTTCTTTTGGAATAACAACATGGATCTTATCTTATGCTTTCAAAATTGTTTTTGAAGAATATGCAGGATGGCTTCCTTTCTATGTAGAAGGTAGTGTTTATATCAAGATGTTTATTATGACAGTTATTTCTTATTTGTTTGTCATGATGATTCAAATGAGAAAAATCAAGAAAATCCCAATGGATGAAGCGTTGAAGAATGTTGAATAAAAAAATAAGGCTCTAAAAGGAGCCTTATTCATTTTCTATGCGACTATCTTCAGTGATTTCTTCTACCCAATATCCATGAATACTGTCTCTTGCATCTTGGTAGAGTTTGTTGAAATGATAAATTTCTAAACACCAAATACCAATAGATATAAATATAATAATGGTTACTAATGTTTTAAAAATATATTTTTTATTAAGTTGCTTTATTATGTCATCGTTTTCTAAACTTTCAATATATGATCCAGCAACTTCATTAGGACTACCAAATTCATCTATGATATTTTGATAAGTACAATTAGGATGAGTATTTGAAAATTCAATAATTTTTTGTGTTAGTAACCTTAGAAATTCTTTTTTATCTTTAGAATAAAAAGGAATAATTTTTTTAACATATTTTATATATTTTTTGATTTCTTTATTCATTTTTTACTCCTAATTTAAATACTTATTTTTCTTGTTTTTCTTTTGCTATTTTTTCTTTATATTCTTCAGCTGTATATGTTTTCATCTTTGTATGTTTTGCTTCATCAATCAATTGATTGATTCGATATCTTTCAAATCCCCAAACACTTATGCATAAAATAATTATGACAGAAATAAAAATATTTATAATTTTCTTTTTATTAAGTTTCTTTATAATTTCGTCACTATTTAAAGTTTCAATATAAGAACCAGCAACTTCATTAGGACTACCAAATTCATCTACGATATCTTGATAACTACAGGAGTCATGTTCATTAGAAAATTCAATGATTTTTTGTGTTAATAACTGTATAAATTCTTTTTTATCTTTTGAATAGATTGGAATAATTTTTTTAACATATTTTATATATTTTTTTATATCGTTACTCATCTTTTTTGCCTTCACCATATGCAATGATTTCAAATACACCTTGCATATTCTTTCTAAATTCAATAATTGTTTGTTCTAAATATTCTTTTCCAATTGGTTCAATATGATAATAAACTCTGATTTTTTTATTAACGATCTCATCTCGACTTGAAATATATTCTTTTTTTAATAAATTATGTACAACAGGATAAAGAGTACCTTCTTTAATATCTAATGAGCCATTGGAAATTTCTTTAATTAATTTTACTAATTCATATCCATAACAATCCTTTACTTTCAACAAACTTAAAACAAGCATATCAATATTAAAGAAACTGTTAGATTTTGCCATCTTTTATCACCCAAATTGATTATAACACACGAATTATTATAAACAAGATACTATTATAATAAAAGTATAATTGACATAATGGTAGAAAGACGTATAATGAAAGTAAGGAAAGCGCTTCCTTGATTCATAATATTATGGATGGAGGAAAAGAAAATGAAGAAACAATATGATGTTTGTCTTATTTATTTAAGCTATGTTTTTGAAATAATAGGTTTATTAGCATTCAAATACTTTGATAATTACATTTCTACCCATTGGATTACAATAGGAACGGATGGAAATCCCATTTATGGGGAAGTAGGCTTGCTTTATAATTTATCAGTTGTCATACATTATTTGTTTTATTTTATAATATTTGTTTATTTTTTTATGATGATTAAAAAGGTTGTTTCTAAAGAATGTATTGATCTTAAAAGAAATACTTTTCTTTTATTTGGATTACTTGTAATTGATTTGGTTATGTATCATTTTTCAATTATGACAATGTTTCATTATTCAAGTGCCATAACTTTTATGTGCGTTGGTTTGATTATTAATATGGTTTTATATTTAAAATATCGTACGTATTTAATTAATAACTAAATGTTTGAGTGGTTTTAACAAGGAAGGGTGAAATAAAATGAAAGCAAAAATGGTTTTATTTCTGTTTGTTATGGGAGTAATATTAGGTGGATGTAGTGTAAAATCTAATAAGGATATTTTATTAGATGATACTAAAACAATCATAAAATATAGCCCTTATCAAAAAATGTTTATGGATTTGAATAGCAATTTTACAGAAGAAGATGTTAAAAAATATATAGGAGATCATCGATTGATAGGAGGCAGAAGTAGTTTAGGTGATTATTTTGAATATCACATATTTTTATCAAAAGATGACAATAAAAAAGCTTGTCAAGAATTTGTAGCAGTACGTTTTTTAAAAGATGGACAATTAGAGGGGTTTCGATATGTATCTCCAGAATTTGAAGGCTATGTATTTTATTATGTAAAAGGAGTGTTTTTAGAGTTTAATGATTAAAATGCAAAAGATTATTCAGGATATTATTATCGAAGTTTACCAAAAAAAGGAAATAAAAAAGGTTTAGAAATAGAATATAAAGATAATACAAAGAGAAGCACACCCTATTATCCTATTTCAAACGCCAAAGAAGCAATAAACTTTTTGATAGAAAAATAATATTTTAATAACCATTGTATTGTTGAAAAGTAAGTAAATATATAATAAAATCTTTTAAAAATTATAATAAGGAGAAAAATATGAAAAGAAATATTGGAAAATATGCTTTATGGGTTACTTTATTTTTAATAGCAGTAGTTGTATTTTGTCTTTCATTGATTTGGCTTTCACTTGCCTGCATGTAAAGGAAAGGATGAAATTTTATGTTTTATTGGATAGCGATAGAAATTATTTTTCTTATACGTATTGTAGGACAAATTATACAATTGCTAAATAAGGAAAATAACTATGGATTGATCATTATTAGAATTTCTAATGTTTTAGGAATACTGTTGATTGCATTAGCTTTTATACAAAATCCAATTCATGAAATGAATAGAGTAAAAGATAAATATTGGAATTATTATCCAATATATCTTGTAACAGCATTTATTGATCTTATTTTAGAAGTTTTACTTCGACATGGATTATATAAAAAGGAAGAAAAGTTATGAAAAAATTGATTATAAAAATGTGTGCATTCATGATTTTGATAACACTTTTTACAGGATGTCATCAACAAAATAAACTATATTCATTTGAAACAAAGAAAATAGATGATCAAGTTATTTTGATTTTGAAAAATACATCAAATAAGCCAATTGATCTATCATTAAAAGATCAAAAAATAAAATGTTTACCTGCAAGTAAACAAAGTGTTTTCATTTTTAAGAAAAATGAATTTAAAGATACTTATTATGACGAAATAGAAGCAAAAGAAAGTACCCAATATCAAGAGTATAATAATTTTGATGTTGATCGAATAACTGATATTTCTTTACAACAATTAAATGAATGCATTAAGAAAACAAAAAATGATAAAAAGAAATGTTATGGGGAAGTTATTGTTTTCCTTTATCAAAATAAAGACCTTGTAGATATCCAAAAACATGATTTTATTTTAAAAGGAAAAGAAAAAGTAATCGCTTTTGAAAGTTCAAATGGATGGGACGATACAAAGGTTATAGAAAATATATATGTAAAAAAATAGGTTCGTACATAGAGGATTTTATGGAAATATGTAATGGTGTTGATTATCTAGATCAAGTAAAAGAATTAATTATAGAATATACAAAACGTTTGGGACGTGATTTATCTTTTCAAAATATTGATGAGGAATTATAAAATCCAGCAAAAAAATATACAGCTCCTGAAGGAGAACTTTTAGTGGCTGTAGAAAAGAAAAAGGTGATAGGAATGGTTGCCTATCATCGCCATTCAAAGAGTCGCTGTGAAATGAAGCGTTTGTATGTAAAACCAAAATATAGAGAAAATAAATTAGGTAAAAAGCTTGTTTTAGAAATTTTAGGGCATGCTAAAAAAGCAGGGTATAAAGAAATGGTGTTGGATACGCTTATTCCTTTACAAGTAGCTATTCATCTTTATAAAAAAGTAGGTTTTGTTGAATGTGAGGCGTATTATCATAATCCAATGGACGATGTTTTGTATTTTAAAAAGATACTTTAAGTTATTGGGCAACCAATAACTTTTTTCTCACAATTTTTTACTTTTTCCCAAAACAGCATGTCATTTGGGAGAAAAGTAAAAAATGGGCAATTATTGAGTGATAAAAAAAGAGAGGCAAAACCTCTCATAATTATTTTATGTTCTTTTTCCAATAGTGCTGTATTTGTTCGAGCTCTTCATAATTGATTCTTAAAATATGATCTTTAATTTGTTTGATGAAATCGTCTCTAGAATGAGGACTGCTAAAATAGAAGGGTCTACCCTGAATGTGATCACTATCTAAAATTTCTATCAACATTTTAGAATATTCTACTTTGTAGACTTTTTTAGGATAGTTATTTTGATCACAATGAATCATGTCTTTAAAATATAATGTATTTTCCATATTTGTCACCTCTTTTGATTTATATTAACAAAGATGGCATGTATTTGATGAACTAAACAGGTGTTTAAAAGGCAAATATTTGGTGTTAAATAGAAACGAATAATAATAAAAGTTTATTGATGATAAAAATAGAATATTATATTTTGGGATAAATGTATGCTTTTTTAGACAATTTACGGATAAATGTCTAAAAAAGAGTACAATGAAATAAAATATATAGCATTTATCGACATAATACGATATAATAGTGTATCGTGAAGTACAATATTTGTATTTTATTTAAGAATAAACGACCTAAGTTATTCAAAAAATATGGAGGTAAAATCATGGAAGATTCAAAAAAAATCAAGTGGTATGGTTTAGCTTTCATGGCGTTTTCTACTGTTTGGGGATTTGGAAACGTTTTAAATGGCTTTATCTACTTCAATGGTATCCAAGTAGTTTTTAGTTGGGTATTAATGTTCGCACTTTATTTTGTTCCTTACGCTTTAATGGTAGGAGAACTAGGGTCTGCGTTTAAAAATTCTGGTGGAGGAGTAAGTTCTTGGGTACATGAAACATTTGGTCCTAAACTTGCATACTATGCTGGATGGACATATTGGGCATGTCACGTTACTTATATTGCAAGTAAAGGTAGTGGTGGTTTAAAAGCATTAAGCTGGGCAATTTTTAGAAATGCTGAATTTTATGACTCACTTCCAACATTATATGTGCAACTTGCAACACTTGCGGTATTTTTATTTTTCTGTTGGTTTGCTAGTAGAGGGTTAAATCCACTTAAACAATTAGCAACACTTGCAGGAACAAGTATGTTCGTTATGTCAATTTTATATATCTTAATGATGTTTGCTGCACCAGCAATTAATCCAAATGGGGGATATTTATCATTAGACTTTAGTTTTGACAAAATTGTTCCACAATTTAATGTCAATTATTTTACATCACTTTCTATTTTGGTATTTGCAGTTGGTGGGTGTGAAAAAATTTCACCTTATGTAAATAAAGTAGAAAATCCTTCAAAAGGATTCCCAAAAGGGATGATTGCACTTGCAATCATGGTTATGGTATGTGCTATTTTAGGTACATTTGCTATGGGTATGATGTTTGATCCATCGGTAATCAATGCATCACCAGAATCATTCAATTCATATGTATCAAATGGTGCTTACTGGTCATTCCAAAAATTAGGTCAATACTATCATATGGGAGATGCATTACTAATTATTTACGCATTATGTAATATGATTGGACAATTCTCAACATTAGTATTAAGTATTGATGCACCACTTAGAATGTTATTAGATAATGAAGATGCTAGACAATTTATTCCATCTAAATTATTAAAACAAAACAAATATGGTGCTTATGTTAATGGAATTAAAATGGTTGTGGCTTTATCTGGAAGTATTATTTTAATTCAAATCATTGGTGGACAAGGAGCTGCTGGAGTATTAGCCCAATTAAATAAATTAAATTCAGTATGTATGCCAATGCGTTATGTTTGGGTATTCTTAGCTTATATTGGTTTAAGAAAAGCTTATGATAAGATCCCAGCTGATTATCGTTTTGTTAAGAGTCAACCAGTTGCTTTATTCTTTGGTGGATGGTGTCTTTTTGTAACAGCTGCATGTTGTATCATGGGTGTTTACTCAACTGACTTATTTACAATGGCTTTAAATATTATTACTCCTGTTGTTTTAACTGCATTAGGAATAATTTTACCAGCTATTGCTAAAAGAGAAAAAGCTAACGCTATTACAGAATAATTGTGATAAAATATAGAAGAGGTGTTAGAAAATGTATAGGGGAATTTCAAAAGAATTATTAGACTTTTTACAAAAAAGTCCTACAGCATTCCATGCTGTTGAAAACATTAAAGAAGAATTAAATAAACAAGGTTTTGTTGAATTATTAGAAGGTCAACCTTGGAAAATGGTTCCAGGTGGTAAATATTATGTGACTCGTAATAATTCAAGTATTATTGCTTTAAAGGTCGGAAGCAATTTAGAAAATTATAGTTTTAATGTTGCTGCTTCACATAGTGATTGCCCAACTTTTAAATTAAAAGAAAATGCTGAATTAGAAGTTAAGGGTAAATACACACAATTAAATACTGAAGGTTATGGAGGAATGATTTGTTCAACTTGGTTTGATAAACCATTATCTATTGCTGGACGTTTATTAATTAAAGATGGAAATGAATTAAAAACACAATTAATTAATATTGATCGTGATTTAGTATTAATTCCTAATGTAGCTATCCATATGAATAGAGCTGTTAATGATGGTTATGCATATAATAAACAAATTGATATGTTACCATTATTTGGTGGTGCTGATTGTAAACCTGGTGACTTTAAGAAATTAGTTGCTAAAGAAGCAGGTGTAAGTGTTGAAGATATTTATGGTAGTGATTTATATCTTTATAATCGTACAGCGCCATCTATCTGGGGAGCTAACGATGAATTTATTTCAAGTCAACATTTAGATGATTTACAATGTGCATTTACTTCATTAAAAGGTTTCTTAGCAGGTGGAAATGATCAATCAATCAATGTTTTAGCTTGCTTTGATAATGAAGAAGTTGGTTCTGGAACAAAACAAGGGGCTGCTTCAACACTTTTATATGATGTATTAAAACGTGCAAACAGTGCTCTTGGAAAAACAGAAGAACAATTCTATTGTGCGATTGCTTCAAGCTTTATGCTTTCAGCGGATAACGCTCATGCTGTTCATCCACATATTCCACAAAAAACAGATGCAACAAACTGTGTTTATATGAATGAAGGAATTGTTGTTAAATCACATGCTGGTCAAAAATATACAAGTGATGCGGTAAGTGTTGCGGTATTTAAAGACTTATGCAAAAAAGCTAATGTGCCTGTACAATTCTTTGCTAATCGTTCGGATGAAGCTGGAGGAAGTACTTTAGGTAATATTGCAATGGCTCAAGTTTCTATGAATAGTGTTGATATTGGTTTATCACAACTAGCAATGCATTCAACTTATGAAACTGCGGGTATTAAAGATACTTATTATATGATTCAAGTAATGACTGAATTCTTTAATTGTCATATTAGTGAAGTTAACAGTCATTCATTAAAGGTAGATTAGAATGAAAGAAAAGAAGTACGATATTTATTTTGAAAATAGTGTTAAAGTAAAAAGTTTAAATGATGATTATTTTAAATGTTATCAAGAAATTGAAAAAACATTGTTTAAAAAGCAAAAAAATGTTTTAAAAACAAATATTTTAATATCTGAGATTTTAGATTATATGCTTATTTGTCAGGAAAAAGGACAAACAGTTAAACAAATGATTGGACAAAGTAGTCAATCATTTGTTGATCAAATTAATCGAAAAATAAATTATAAAGAAAAAATCAATCAGTTAAAACAAAAAGACTTAAATAAATATGAAATGTCTGGTATTTTACTTACAATGTGTATCTATATTGTACTTCTTTTTGTTAAAGAATTGATTGGAAATCATTATTTAATCAATTACTATATTGATTTACTTGTTGCTGTAATAATGCTTTGTATAAGTATTAAACAACTTCTTAATCAAAGAAAATTGATTAAAAGATATCAAGTATCAATTCAACCTTTTGTACTTGAAATATCAAGTATTGTGATTTCATTATTGATTTCAATTGTGTTTTATAACAGTCCTTTTGATATCACTTTTGTTATATTAGTAATCGCATTTTTTACAAGTAAAAAAATGTATTCAAAATCCTTAAGCAATTAAGGATTTTTTCTTTGCATTCTTTTAAAAATATAGTAAAGTATTATAAGGTGATAAAAATGGAAAAAGAAATCATATTAGAAAATTTAGATGAAAGTATTGTTAATGAGGCAACCTTTTATAGTCAACAAAATATTCCTTCACAGATATCACAAGCACTTTATTTATATGGAAGTACAACAGATTATCAAGTATTAGGATTTATTGATGCAAGTGGTGATGGAAGTAAAGGAATGATCTTTACGGATCAAGGAATTTATTTTTGTTTTAAAGAACCACATTCATTTTTATATGAAGATATAGAAGAAGTAGTACTTATTAAAAAAGAAGAAGGTTTTGATTTTTATGCGAAAATCAAGACAAAAGCAAATACTTTTGTTTTTAAAAATAAATATTTAAATTTAAAAGGATTTATTGAATGTTTAAGTGAAATTTTAGAAATGCCTGTTCATTATGAAATGTCAGCTTATGAAAAAGTAGGATACTTTGTACCAATTGTTTTAAATGATTTAAAAGATGATGTTTATGAAGATTTAGAATTAGATGATCAACAATACCAACAAATTAAAGATATTGAACATGAATTAGAAATGGCAAAAGAACTTAAAGATTTAGATTATCAAAATGAATATCGTTCTTTATGTCGTTATTGTTTAGATTTCTTTGAAAGTTTAGGATTGGATAGTGATGAAATTGATGCTTTAAATGAAGCACAAAGTTTCTTTGATCAACAAGATAGTCAAGAAAACCAACAATTAGAAGGGGCTAAACGTTGGGTCGATGAAATGATGAGTAATTATCAAAATGGTGATACAGGAATGTATGATCAAATGAAATCAACGATGGAAAGTTTAGGTATTGATGAAGAAAGACTTAAGAATATGTCTAATGAAGAAGTTGATCAATATGTTAAAGAAATGTGTAAAAAATTTGGTATTTCACAAAGTTTCTTTGATAAATTAAAGGATAAGTTTGGAAGATAGAGGGTAGAGTATGATTAAATTAGTTGTTTTAGATGTGGATGGAACAAGCATTGATAGAGATAATCAATTTTATGATGATGATATTAAAGAGATTGATTTTTATAAAAAAAAGGGCATTGAATTTATGTTTGCTTCAGGTAGAGATATGAATATGATGCTTGATATGATTGAAAAGTCTCATGTAGATGGTGATTTGATTATTAATAATGGGACACAATATCGAAATATTGAAGGAACTAAAAATATTGCGCATCCAATGGATGAAGATGCTTTTAGAAAGATGATTCCTATTTTACAAAAATATAATTATCATATTTCTATTCATACAACAAAAGGAAAATATATTTTAACAGATTTTGAAAGCTATTGGGATCTACATGTTAAATTATTAATGAAAGGTCGTGAGGGCGTTACTTTAGAAGACCTTCCAAATACGACATTCTTTAGAAGATGGGGTTATTTAAATGATTGTACCTCGGTAAAATCAATTGATGATATTTATAACCAAGGAGCTTTGCCTTTAAAAGTAGATGCTAGACATTTAAATCCTGAAGAAGCAAAGGACGTAAGAGAACGTTTAGATTGTATACCTCATTTAAACATTTCTTCATCATATGAAGATAATATTGAAATTACTTGTGATGATTATGATAAAGGAATCATGTTAAAAGAAGTTTTAAGATTAAAAGGATTGAATCTTGATGAAGTGGCAACTTTTGGAGATGGTTTAAATGATGTGTGTATGTTAAAAGGATTCCCTTATAGTTTTACACCAGCTAATGGATGTAAGGAGGCTAAAGAAGCAGCAACCTATACACTTACTAAAACAGGTGGAAATGGTGCTATTCAAGAAGGACTTCATATTTTAAAAGATTTAGATTTGATTTAACTTTCAAAGTAAAAGCTTTGAAAGTTTTTCTTTTTTAAAGAAAAACGTCAAAAAAATGTCTATATAATAGTAGGAGGGATAAATTAAATGGACAAAGTACTAGAAATCACATCAAATGATCATATTATTATGATTGATAAACTCTGTAAAAGAATATTAGGACATCCTGAAATCTTAGGAAGAATCATTAAAGGATTTATTAAAGAAGCTAAGGATGTATCTTTAGAAGAAATCATTGAACTTATTAAAGAAAAGAAGGATCAGGAAGGGAATTCTTATTTCCAACAGCTAAATAATGTCATCGATATTGCTCATCATGGAAGAGTGGAATTCGATTATTTCTGCTGTATCAATCTGCCACAAGATGATGGAACAATGAAAAGAAT
>NZ_PYLQ01000009.1 GCF_003024685.1 Faecalibacillus intestinalis
TTATCATTAACAGGTACAGATACAAGAGATCTTTTCTTATTGCCTTTACTAATGAAATGAGTGCTGCCACATGTAGGACATGAAAATCTAGATGGCTTGAATCTAATATCGATTTCATAATTAGATTCTTTATGATCTACAGTAAATGTTTCAACAACATCATCCTTGATATCAAATAGTTTTAATAATTCGTTGTTCATAATAATAATTTAATCAGGACCAGACAGTAAAATTGTATCAAAAAAGGGGATGATTCACATCCCCGCGAGAATTTAGAGGGTACTCCGCCTAATAATTTAAAGTGAACCTCTAAGCACCGGATAATTTAATATACCCAAAAAAGTAGTGGTATTTCTATATGTATTCGAGGTGATTTAAATGATTAAAAGATTTAATAAAAAAGGATTTACATTAGTAGAAATTATTGTTGTATTAGTTATTCTTGCAATACTTGCAGCAATTGCTGTTCCTTCTGTTTTAGGATATGTCGAAGAAGCTAAAAAAGAAAAATATATTGCAGAAGCTAAAGCTATTTACACTGTTATTCAGGTAGAAGAAGCTAGATTAGAAAATGAAATAGATTACACAGATAAAGGTGATTCATACCATAATATGGAAGATATCTATAAGAAACTACGTAATAATACAGCTGATAATCCAGATGGTGAAAATATTATTTCTAATAAAGTAGGTATTAAAAGTATGGACTGGATATATTCTAATGAATCTAAAGATGGTTATGTTTATCTTTTACATTGGACAAGTGATGATGGTAAAAAAATACAAGCAGAACTTTATAAGAATAAACAAGTTAAGATTACATCAATTAAATAATTTAAATTATTATAATTTTATTCTAAGAAGTTTATGACCATTCCTTATAAGAATGGTTTTTTTATGTAATAATTAAGAGAAAAATGTTGGATTATTAGAAATTTTATATATATGTGTTATAATATAGCCAAAAAAGGGGAATGGGCATATGAAGGAAAGATTGAAGAATAACAAGGGTTTTACGTTGGTAGAAATTATTGTTGTGTTAGTGATTTTAGCTATTTTAGCTGCTATTGCTGTACCTGCTGTTCTTGGATATGTAGATGAATCTAAAAAGACACGCTATATTGAAGAAGCTCATTCTATTTATACAGTTATTCAAACAGAGGAAGCAAGGTATAAAGCTTTAGGCAATGAATTAAATGATGATACTTATAATAATAATACTGAGTATAAAAAAGAATTAACAGAAACAATAACCAAAAAAACTGCTATTCAAAAAGTGACGTTTGGTACTTGTAGTCATATTGGAAAAGATAATGCAGAGTACTATGTTAATTTTACAAGTGATGATGGAAAGAATGTTTATTCTGTAATTAAAAGAAATAAAGATATAACAGTAAGTGTTAATTAGGGTGAGGAAGATGAAAAATAAGAAAGGTTTTACGTTGGTAGAGATTATTGTTGTATTAGTAATCTTAGCTATTTTAGCTGCGATTTCTGTACCTTCTGTAATTGGTTATGTAAATGAAGCTAAAGAGTCTCGCTATATTCAAGAAGCGCATTCTATTTATACGGTTGTTGAAACAGAAGTGGCTAAGTATAAGGCAACAGATAATCCTAGTGAAGTTGATATAGATAATTATATTAAAGATATATTGAGTGGTAATACAATTGCTACTGCAGATAATAATCAATTAAAAGGCATTATTGCGAAAAAGACAGAGTTAGATGATGTTGATGTAGAAAGAAATGGTAATACTTATACAATGTATTGGATTAGTGATGATGATCATCATATTGAAGCTACACTCACAAAGAATAAGGATGTAAAGATTGTAAGTACTGATAGTAATCATAATTTTGATTAGATGAGGTTTTTATGGATTCAATTATTATTTTAATTTATGTATATATGTTTTTAATAGGAATGTGTGTAGCAAGTTTTATGAATGTTGTGATTGATCGTGTTCCTAGAAATGAGAGTTTTGTAAAGGGAAGGAGTCATTGTGATCATTGTGGTGAGACTTTAAAATGGTATGATTTGATTCCTATTGTAAGTTATATTTTTTTAAGGGGTAAGTGTCGTTATTGTCATACTTCGATTCCTATTAGAGGTTTTTTGATTGAAATTTTTGGTGGATTGATTGGTATGTTTTGTTTTTATCGTTTTGGTTTTAGTATTGAAACGATTTTAATGTTTGTGATTGCGATGATTTTACTTGCGATTACAATGATTGATTTTGATACAATGATTATTCCTGATGGTTTAAATATAGCCATGTTCATTGTTTCTATTGTTTTAATGTATGTAAGACATATGTCTTTGTTAGAAAGTATTATGGGTATGTTTTGTATTTCTGTACCAATGATTTTATTAAATGTTTTAATTGCTGAATCTTTTGGTGGTGGAGATATTAAATTAATGTTTGTCTCAGGAATAGCTTTAGGATGGAAGTATAGTTTACTTGCTGCTTTTATTGGTATTTTATTTGCAGGAAGTTATAGTATTTATTTATTGGTAAGTAAAAAGATTGATAAAAAAGGACATATTGCTTTTGGTCCTTATTTATCAATTGGTATTTTTATTGCTTTATCTTATGGTAGTGAAATTATAAGTTGGTATTTAAATTTAATGATGTAAAGAGGTGATAGAATGGCTAC
Organism: Faecalibacillus intestinalis; assembly: GCF_003024685.1. Taxonomy (GTDB): domain Bacteria; phylum Bacillota_I; class Bacilli_A; order Erysipelotrichales; family Coprobacillaceae; genus Faecalibacillus; species Faecalibacillus intestinalis. The sequence continues at coordinate 2,659 of NZ_PYLQ01000009.1, forward strand.
ATTTAAATATATTTCGAAAGATATGTCAGCTAAAACAATAAGAGGAACGTTAGAAGCTGATGATCGAAATGATTTAGTGAGAAAGCTTAAAGAACAAAATTTGTTTTTAGTAAGTTGCCAAGATGTCACTAAAAAGACTGTTAATCAGTATAAAATGAAATTAAATGAATTATCAGCTTATTCTAGAGAAATAGGAACAATGCTTGCTTCTGGTTTATCTTTGATTCGTATTTTTTCTATTATGGTTCGAAGAGAAGATAATAAAAAAATAAAAAAAATTTATGAAAATATTTATGTAAAGTTACAACAAGGATATACTTTATCCGCTGCTATGGAAGCTCAAGGTGTTGCTTTTCCTAATTTAATGATTCAAATGTATCGTTCAGGTGAAGCAAGTGGGGATATGGATAAAACGGCTTTAACGATGTCTGATCAGTATTCTAAGGATCATCGTATTAAAGGTAAAACTAAATCAGCAATGATGTATCCTATTATTTTAATTATAGTTACAATTGCTGTTTTGTTGATTGTTTATTTAGCGGTGTTACCTTCTTTCTTTGATATTTTTCAAAATGTTGAGTTACCATTGATTACTAAAATCAATATTAGTATTTCTAAGTTTTTACAAGATTATTGGTATTTTGTCTTATTGATTGCTGCAGGTTTGGTTGTCACTTTTATTGCTTTACTTAGAGTAGAAAAGGTACGTTTTCAAGTAGATAAATTAAAAATAAAAATTCCTAAGTTTGGTAAATTGTTGATGACAATTTATACGAGCAGATTTGCAAGAACTTTATGTTCTTTATATACAAGTGGGATGTCTATTGTTAATGCTTTAAATATTGCTAAAACAACGATTGGTAATGTTTATATTGAATCACAGTTTGACGGAGCTATTAAGAAATTAAGAAACGGGGAAAGTTTATCTCAAGCAATCAAGGACATTGATGGTTTTGATATTAAATTAACAAGTAGTATTTTTGTAGGAGAAGAAAGTGGGCGTTTGGAATCAATGCTTACTACTCTTGCAGATGATTTTGATTTTGAAGCAGAACAAGCATCAGAGAGAATGATTACCCTTATTCAACCATTAATGATTATCTTTTTAGCGGTTGTGATTTGTTTAATTATTATATCTGTATTATTACCAATTTATACATTGTATAACAATGTAGGAAATATGTAGGAGGAATTATGAGTTATATTGTATTTTTATCAACAAAAGGATTACAAATGGTTCAAGGAAATCTTTCAAAAAATAATATTCATATTTCTTCTTGCAAAGAATTTGAATTTGTTGAAGGAACAATGCTTGATGGGAATATTCTTGATGATCAACCTGTTAGAGATGTTTTACTTGATTTAAAAAAAGAAAATGTTGATAGTGTGAGACTTGTTGTCGATAGTGGACAAATTTTAGTGAAGTGTGCTGTTTTACCAAAAGTTTCTCATAAACAAATTCTTCAATTTGTAAAGGATGAATTTATTGACGTTGAAAGTCAATATACGGATTTATTATATGATTATGCAATCATAAAAGATAAAGTTGAAGGTAAAGAAGGTCAACTCGTTTTATGTGCGGCAATGGAAAGAGAGTTTTTAAAGCCGTATATTGATTTGTTTGATGAAATGGGAATTTCATTAGAATCAATTGATATTATGACAAATTCAATTATTAAATTAACAGAATCTATTCCTAAATTAACAAATCTATCTTATGTTTTAACAGTAATCAATGGACAAGATGTTATTCATTATTTATTTATTAATGGACAATATGAAATAGCTAATAGAATACGTATTTTCTCTGATCGTGGAACAGTTGCTTTTATTACTGAATTGTCCAATTCACTTACTAAATTAATGCAGTTTACTAAAGGTACTTATAAAGATGCCCAGTTAGAAAAAATCTATTTTGCGGGGCTAGAAACTTATGAAGAAGATATGTTGATGTCAACTATTTCTTCTAATTTGAGTATTGAGACATCTCGTTTTAAACCAACAAACCATACTTGTAGTAAAGATAATAATTTTCCTATTCATAAATATTTATTTGTAGGAAGTTTATGGAGGAGATAAGATGGCAAGAAACAGTAACAAAGATATTGATTTTTTATCTGTCTATAAAACAAAGAAAAAAATAAATATAAATTCTAAAACACTCTTGCTTATAGCATTACCTGTTTTACTCATTCTTATTTTTGCGACAAGTACACTTTATTTAACAATCACTAATAGAAACTTGCAAAAGGATGTTGATACATTGCAAACACAAATAGAAGAGGCTCTTGCTGCAACAGCATCTAATACAAATTCTGATCAACAAAAAGAATTAAGTAAGCTCAATGAACAACTTACAAACTTACAAACAATTACACAAACATTATCAAAATACCCTCAAATTGATAAAGGTATTTTAGAAACAATTGATAAATCATGTAAGAACTTAACAATTGATTCAATATCATTTAATCAAGAAACAGGAGCTATATCACTTACTGTAACAGCTTCTAAAGTTAATGGTTGTGAAGAAACAGTAAGAACACTTAGAGAATCAGGTACTTTTAAAACAGTTGATTACAATGGGTATACTCAAGATGGTGGTGTTAGTGAAACAACGGAAACCGTAACAGATCCTATAACAGGTGCGACAACAACACAAACAGTAACGAATACGACACCAATTACTTATAAATCATCGATTACATGTACATTAGAAGGAGGTACGACAAGTGGACAAGATTAAAGATTCATTTAAAAAACTTTCTTCTAGAGAAAAGACATTGATTTATATATTAGTGATTTTATTGATTGTTTGTTTTGGATGGTTGATTTTATTACAACCACAATTAACATCACATACATCATTAAAGTCTTCAAAAGATAGTTTAGAATTACAACTTACTGAATTAAAAGTAACAAGTTCATCTTCTTCAACAGAAGATATCAAAACACAAATTATGAATATTAATCAAGAAATTAAAGCTTTAAATGATCAATTTTACAATCTTATGTCAAAAGAAGATATTGATCAATTGATTACAAATCTAACAATAGAACATAAAATCAGTCCTACTAATTTAACAATGTCTGAAATAACACAAACAGATTTATCAAGTAAAAAGAGTGATGATAATTCATCTGATAACGCAAATGATAATACAGATGAATCTAAATCATCCAATGCTTTAGTTTATTCATGTGTTGTTACACAAACATGTAAAGGAACAAAAGCTAATTTACTCAATTTAATTGAAGATGTTAAAAATATGAGTGGTTTACATATTAATTCTGTTGCTTATGAAAATTCAACAGGTAACTTGGATTTAACAATTACATATACAGTTTATATGGTAGAAAAATAGTAAAAGAGGTGCAAACAATGAAAAATAAAAAGGGATCAACAATTGTATGGGCAATTACATTGATTATGGTTCTTGTAGTCATTGTAGGTGCCTCTTTGTCTTTTGCATATATGTCTTATAATCAATCTATTAAAAATAGAAATAAGACACAAGTTGAATTGATTGCTAATTCGGCAATTAAATCTCTAGCTGGTGCTATTGAAAATGATGAAAATAGTTCGCAGCTAATTCCAGATACAGGTAAACAAATTAATGTATCAAAGATGGAATGTTCTGTTCCTTATGGAACAATTTCAAATATTAAAATTAATCGAAAAAAAGAAAATTTAATTATTGCATCACTAAAAGCTAATTACCATGATGAAGATTATACAATTTATGCTTATTTAACGCAGTCTGATAATCAATGGAAATGTGTTCAATATGATACAAATGGAAATCGAGATATTTCTACTGATAGTAGCTCAAATGGAAATGATTCAGGAAATAATGGTAGTACAGATAATGATAATGACAATAATATTGGTTTGCCAGAAGGAAGTAATATAGCAGATACACTTGATAAAAGACTTACGGTTATGTTGAATCAATACTATGGAGATTTTAAAAATATTTATACATTTATTGATTGGTATAAAGATCAATGTAAGTATATGAATAAAACTACGGATGCTAATTATAATTGCGATTGGTGGTTTAATAATAGTGAGGGCTCTGATTATCATATTAAACAAGCATATTTAACATGTATGACACAAAATAATCAGTTTGATAAGTTGGAAGATGATATTTATAAAAAAATAAAAGATCAAAATATTATTTTTAATGATAACAAATATTGGTATCCAGATTTATATGTTAATTTTCATGTATTTCCAAATAGTAATGGAAAGTATTTTATCTATGCATCTCCTTCAAGTGGTGCAAGTAATGGAGGAGTTTATCTTATTTATTATGATCAATCTTGGTATGTTACTAAAAATAAATCATTTAGAGAAAGTGATTTTTTAAATGTAGACAGTATAAAAAATGCTGTAAGCAATACAGATCAATGGTTAAAAATTGAGTAGGAGGGATGAATATGAAAAATACAAAAGGTATGACACTTATTGAAGTAATCATCTCTCTATTAATTATTAGTACAGCATCTTTAATTATTGTGGTTGGTTTTGTTACTGCACTTAATCTTTTTACAGATTCTAATCATTATAAAGATGTAACAAATAAACAACAAAAAGCTTTAGTTGATGAAGAAAATAAAGATACAGATATTGATGTGGATGATACTTTAGCTAATTATTCTATTACTGTTAATGAGAGTGGTAATCCAATTATCGTCAATGGTACTTATAAAAAGGCGACAAGTAAAACATATAAGGATGTTAATCTTTCAAATTTTATTCCATCTATCCAAATTAGTGAAACTGTAAAAGGAAGAAATATTTATAAAAATTATTGCAAAATGATGCAAGAATTTTCGAATTATTTAAAAGAGCAAGGAGTCACGTCGGATGATAAATTATTTGAAGGAAAGACTAAAGAATATATAAAAGAGTGGATGATGCAAAAAACAGGTGAAAACAAATCAGATTTTATTACAAATTTACCTAAATTATATGCAAGTATATACTCTGATATAGAACTAGATTCATTATTAGAGGTTATTGGAACTTATAACAAAGATTTTGATAAGGAAAAGTATAAATATATTACACCATGTATGTATATATCAGATAGTACTAGAGAAAATTTAACTTATAAAGATTTTTTGAAGATGGTGGCTATAAAAAGTATGTATACATTTTAGTTGGTGATAAGGCAAAAAAAGGAGATCGTCCAACAGATATATGGGCATTGCTTGATAATACAACTGTTGAAGATGATCAAGATACTTGGTTAATTCCAAAAAGTGAAATAAGTACAAAAATACTTGAAAATAAAACATATTCAGAGTTTTATAAAATAATAAGTGATAATGAATGGATTTATTATACAACATCAAAATAGAAAAGAGGGTGACTAAGATGATAAAAAAAGTAAATAATAAAGGTATGACGTTAGTTGAAATTGTTGTTGTACTTTTAATTGCTTCTATTATTATGACAATTACTGGTGGAATCTTAGTCAACTCATTAGGTTATTTTGATACAACAACCAAGAAATCTTTAGATAAACAAACATTAGATGGTGTTCTAGATTTTATTAGTAATGAAATCACCTATGCAACAGATGTAAGAGTATCAAATACTAAACCAGATGATAGAGATTGGCATTATCTTTATGTATTAAAAAATGATAAAAATAAAGGTAGACTTTATCGTGATGGTAAAGCAGTTTTTGATGATGATTATTATATTAATAATCGAGATTTACAAATGGATGTTAGAGGTTTTACTACTAATGGATATCGTTTGGATTTAACACTTAAGTATTTAAATGGGACAGAAGAAGTATATTCAACAAAGAATACATATGAGTTGGTCAATTTTAATATTAATACAACTGATAAAACGACTTTATTTAGTAATATTTCTAGTACGACACAGTTATCAGAAAATACAAAACTTTATTATATAAAAGATGATTCGTCTAATAATAGCGATGATAATGAGAAAGAGGGCAGTGAAATCACAGTTGCTAAACAGGTTGAATGTATTAATACGAAAAATAATCGTGGTGATTATGTAGAAGGAAGACATTATAGTAAAGGTGATTTTGTTTATTGTGATGGGTCATGGTGGCAGTTAATTCAAGATAAAAGTAATGCTACTTCACCTGATAAAAGTAAAGCAAGATGGTGGAAAAAGATAGATAAAAATTATAGTCCACTAAGTGCATATACTAAAGGTGATATTGTTTTTTTTGAAAAAGAACAATGTTATTATCAATGCTTACAGGATATGTATTCTATGGGAGTTGGCAGTGATAGTTCTGATGGATATGCGCCAGATGGATTTAATGGAAAGCAGACCTATTGGAAGTATATTGGTCCTAAAAATACGGTTACAAAAGATGTACATAATTGTGATGATATTTCAATAAGAAGAACTGATACAGTTTTAAATAAATTGGATCGACTCACGGAAAGCCAAATAAATAGCATTCCTAAATATGATGTTAATAAAACGGATTATAAAATAGGTGATTATATATATAATGAAGAAAAAAACGGTATTAAACAATATTATTTGAAAGTATTGGATGGATCTGGAGGTCCCGGATCAAGTGCATCTTCTGGATGGCAAATTTTATCTCGTGACTGGAATAAAAATAGTGCATACTTAAAGGGTGATATTGTTTTATATTCTGAAGCTCAAGATTTAGGATATCTTAAAGCCATGCAAAATATAAATAAAGATAATAATCCAACAACATGGCCACATATGTTAGAAATTGTTAATGGTAATCCAAATCCAAATTATTTTTGGAGTACAGTAAATTGATGGAGGTTGACACATGAAAAGTTTACCAATAGGTGAAGTATTAAAAGAATATGGGTATATTAATGAAGAACAGTTACAGATTGCATTAGATGCCCAAAAGAAAGATAGAAGTAAAAGATTAGGGGAACATTTAATAGATTTAGGTTTTGTAAGTGAACAACAAATGTTAGAAGCTTTATCTGATAAATTAGCTGAGCCTTTAGTTTCATTGGATAATATAGATTTTGATATTAATGCTGTTAAAAAGATTCCTGAAGCAATGGCACAAAAATATAATGTCATTGGGTATGCTTTTAATGACAATGTGTTAACAGTAGCAACAAGTGATCCTTTAAATTATTATGGATTAGAAGATGTAAGACTTGTTTCAGGTTGTCGTATTAGTGTTTCACTTGCAACAAAAGCAGATATTCAAATTGCTATTGAAAGATATTATTCAGATGTTGATACTTTGAATTTAGTAGATGATATTGATGAATCGACTTTACCTGAAGTAGAAGAGGATCTAAATTTATTTGATGTGAATGAAGATGATACACCTGTTGTTAAATTATTAAATTCATTGTTAATTAGAGGATATAATACAAGTGCTTCTGATATTCATATTGAACCATTTGAAGATAAATTACATGTAAGAATGCGTATTGATGGAATGCTTGTTGATTATTTAGATTTAAATAAAAATATACAAGCGGCTTTGATTGTTAGAATTAAAATTTTATCTAACATGGATATTGCTGAAAAAAGATTACCTCAAGATGGTCATTTTATGGGAGTAATTGATGGAGTTGAATTAAATATTCGTGTCTCTGTTATTCCTACTATCTTTGGTGAAAAGATTGTTATGCGTTATTTGAATTCTAATAGTACTATTGACCGCTTAAGTACTTTTGGAATGACAGAAGAAAACTTTAATAAAATGAATCATATGATGTCTATGCCACATGGAATTATCTATGTAACGGGTCCTACTGGAAGTGGGAAAACTACAACACTTTATATGATCCTTGAAAAATTAGCTCAAGGACAAATCAATATTTCAACGATTGAAGATCCTGTGGAAAGAAAATTAAATCGTATTAATCAAATGCAAGTCAATACAATGTCTGGTCTTACATTTGATAGAGGATTGCGTGCTTTAATGAGACAAGATCCAGATGTAATCATGGTTGGAGAAACTCGTGATAAAGAAACTGCTGAAATTTCTGTTCGTGCAGCTATTACAGGACATTTGGTTGTCAGTACATTACATACGAACGATGCTATTAGTACGATTGTTAGGCTTGAAGAAATGGGTGTTGAACCTTATATGGTTGCTAACAGTTTAGTAGGTGTTGTTGCTCAACGTTTAATGCGAAAGGTTTGTCCTTATTGTAAAAAGGAAGTAGCTACTTCATTATCTGATCGTTTAGCTTTACAAGAAGGAATCAAATATATATCTAAAGGAACAGGCTGTCCTCATTGTAATCAAACAGGTTATAAGGGGAGAATTGCTATTCATGAAGTTATTGAAATAGATAGTAAAGTACGTAAAATGATTTCTAATCAAGAAGAAATAGATGATATTATGAAATATCTTGTTGAAGAACAAGGAGTAGAAACTTTAAGAGATCAAGCTTTAAAACTTGTTAAAGAAGGTAAAACAACAGTAGATGAATTCAATAAGATTATTGCTTATATTGATTAAAGGGGAATGTTATGGCAAATATTAATGATATTTTAAATGATGCAAGAATTAAAGGATGTAGTGATGTCCATATTGGTGAAAATACAGGTATAACATTGAGACAAGATGGAAAACTTATTGAATTTGAACAAACTTTTAGTAATGAAGAAATAAAAGAAATGATTTTATCAATGTGTAAAGATCGAATTTTAAAGATTGTAGAAAAACATGAAGATGCTGACTTTGTCTATGTAAATGATTTAGGAAGACATCGTGTTAATATTTATTTTCAACAAGGTTATATGACAGCCGCAATTCGTATCATCAATGAACAAATCAAGACATTAGAAGAATTAAATTTACCTGATGTTTTACATAAATTGGCTTTACTTCCTCGAGGACTTGTTCTAGTAACCGGTCCTACAGGAAGTGGAAAATCAACAACTTTAGCAGCAATGATTGATTTTATTTCTTCAATGAGAAATTGTCATATTCTTACCATTGAAGATCCAATTGAATATGTATATCAACAAAAACAAGCTCTTATTCATCAAAGGGAAGTCTATGAAGACGTTGATTCTTTTGATACAGCTTTAAAAAGTGCCATGCGTGAAGATCCAGATGTTATTCTTGTTGGAGAAATGAGAGACTATGAAACGATTCAAGCAGTTATTACTTTAGCTGAAACAGGCCATCTTGTATTTAGTACGCTTCATACTATTGGTGCTCCTAAAACAATTGATCGTATTATTGATGTTTTCCCTCCTCATAAACAAGCTCAAATTCGTGCTCAATTAGCCTCTGTTTTACAAGCGGTTGTTACTCAACAACTTTTACCACTTGCAAGTGGTAAAGGAAGAGCAGCTGCTTTAGAAATCATGATTGCTAATGACGCTATTAAAAATTTAATTAGGGAAAATAAAGGTCATCAAATAGAGACAATGATTCAAACTGGAAGAAATGAAGGAATGACAACATTAAATGCATCACTTGCTACTTTAGTAAATACTGGAAAAGTAAATCGTATGGTAGCAGAAAGATATTCTCTTGATGTTGGAGAATTAAGACAATTAATAAGATAGTTAAAAAGAATAAGCGAGTCTGCTTATTCTTTTGATTTGAGAAGGATGCAATTATTCATATATTGCATAACCTTTTATATACTCAAAAAGCAGCAGTATTAAAGATAGGTTTTAACACTGCTGTTTATTAAATACAAGTTCTTTTAGTGACACTACAAGAAATAATTACAAACTTGAATAACCTATTTTTTAGTAAGTTTTAAATTACTTACACACTTTTCTTGACAAACCCTTTGGTTTTTGAAAATAATTTTTTAATTCTTCAAATTCTTCAAAATCATATAGATGTTTTTGAAGATTACGAATTTGTTGTTTAGAAAAAGTGCTTATAAAATCACTGATATCTTCATGAAATTGCATTTTAATATACTTAATAATACTTTCCTTTGTTTCATCAAGAATACTATCTATTTCGTTATTTGCTTTTTCAGCTCTTTGGTTTGCTTCCTCCGCTTTTTTCTTCTCTTTCTCGGCTTTTTGATTCGCTTCTTCAGCTTTTTGCTTTTCTTCCTCGACTTTTTGATTCGCTTCTTTAATTTTTCTATCACGAGAACGAAGCAATATTTCATTATCTAAACGATCAAGATATTCTAGGTATGATTCTTCAGAAGATATATATTTGTCATGCATTTGTATCGCTTCCTTTATTCTATAATCTATTTCAATTTTATCATATGGTTTTTCGTTTTTAAAGAGATACATCAACTGATTAAAACTTGTCATTTCATTAATTACTTGATTGATATATTCGAGTTGAATGATTGTTATTTCCATGCGATTAAATGGATAGACAATATGATGTTCATCATCAACCATTCTAAAGTGACATTTATAAAGAGGTTCGTTATCTAAAATATGCCCATAACTAATAATTAATGATCTTACTACATGAGCACTAGTATAATCTTCTCCCTGTTTTACCTGTTGTCTTAAAAGTTCAGCATTATAAAGTTCAAAACGAACAAGTATCTCTTCATTTAAACCATAAGTTTGTAATTCGATATTGTAGAGATCACCTACATCATCAATAGCTAAAATATCTAAAATAAGTTTTTTTTCATAGAAATTTTTACCATATTGTTGTGCGTTTTTTAATTTAGTAGAAACAATCTCTCTGTCTAAAATAAGCTCTTGACAAATAAGGGTTCTAATTCTTTCATTTTCAACAAGCAAATGATGAAAATATAAATCATTTGAATATTTTTTAAAATTCTCTCTATTTTTGTTCATAAAAAGTCCTCCATTATTTATATTGACTTTTTATGAGTGTTTTTCTTTTTTTTATCAAAAAATTAAAATTTTTAAGTTTTGAAGATGTTTTTTTAATTCTTCAAATTCTTTAAAATCATATAAATGATCTAAAAGATCAAAAATTTGATATTTAGAAAGAGTATTTATAGAACTGCTTATATCTTCATGAAATTTTAGTTGAGAGTATCTGATAATGCTTTCTTTTGTTTCATTGATTAGATTTTCATATTTTTTATTTGCTTCTTCAAGCTTTCTATCACGAGAACGTAAAAGTATTTGATTATCTAACAAGTCAAAGTATTCTAGATATTCTTTATATAAATTATACATATTTACCACTTTCTACTATCTATAATAGCATATTTTAAATAAACAAAGAATATGTAAAATAAATTTTTAAAGTGGAAATAAGTGGATTTAAAAGAGATTATTATATTAATTTGTTGATAGATACATGATACAATAGGGATAGGTGATTTTATGAAATTAGAACTTTTAACATATGAAAAAGAAAATCTTCCACGTGGTTGGAAACCTTATTATATATATTTAATCATGGTCGATCATATAGAAGTAGGAAGAATTGTCTTAAGAGAAGGTAGTAATGAAGAAAGATATTATGATGGACATATTGGTTATACGATAGAAAAGGAATACCGAGGGCATCATTATAGTAAAGATGCTTGTTTATTATTGTTTGATAAAGCAAAAGAAAAAGGATTTAAAAAATTAATGATTACATGTTCTCCTGATAATATAGCAAGTCGTAAGATTATTGAGTCATTGCCATTTAAGTATCTTGAAACAAAAGAAGTACCTGCATGTTTGAAGAAAGATTTTGATCAAGGTGATTATATAAAAAGAATATATTGTTTGGATTTGGAGGAGTTATGAAATTTATACATTTAGCGGATTTACATTTAGGTAAAATTATTTATCAAAATAATCTATTAGATATTCAAATTGATTTATTAAATCAAGTGATGAATTATATGGTTCAAAAAAAAATAGATACTTTAGTAATTGCTGGAGATGTTTATGATCGTGCGATTGCTTCTAAAGAAAGTATAGTTGCTTTAAATCATTTTTTAGAAGCAATGATTTTACATTATCATAAAAAAGTATTGATCATTTCAGGAAATCATGATAGCAGTGAAAGACTTGATTTTGCAAGTTCTTTACTTCAAAGTCAAGGTTTGTATATTGTTTCTTATCCTGAAAAAGAAATAAGACCAATTGAAATAGAAGGTGTTTATTTTTATTTGGTTCCTTTTTTTAAACCTTCTTATATACGTTATTTATATGAAAAAGATGATTTAAAAACGTATCAGGATGCTTTTGCATATTATTTAAGTCAACAAACATTTGTTGAAGACCATCCTAAAGTTCTTGTAACACATCAATTTATTGCGGGAAATAAAGAAGTGATTAGAAGTGAAAGTGAAGTAATTCTTTCCGTGGGTGGTAGTGAAATTATTGATGTTGATTTATGTAAAGATTTTGATTATGTAGCTTTAGGTCATATTCATGCAAGTCAAAAAATTAAATATGATTATGTAAGATATGCAGGAAGTTTAATGAAGTATTCATTTGATGAAGTTCATCAAAAAAAAGGAATGGTTGAAGTAACTATTGATGAAACTGGGGTTTCTACGCAAATTATTCCTTTAAAGCCACAAAAAGATCTAGTGAAGGTCGTTGGAAAATATGAAGATGTTTTACATTATCCAAATAACGAAAATGATTTTGTAGCGGTAGAATTATTAGATAAACAAGTCATAGGTCATGCATATGATTTTTTAAAAGAAAAATACCCTTATTTATTACAAATTACTTATCAATCACTAGAAAAACTTAAAACAAATCAAACAGCTTCTTCCTTAGATGTTGAAAAACAATCTCCAATAGAAATATTTAAAGAATTCTATGAAAAAATGAAAGGTGAAGCAATGAGTCAAGAAAGTGAAGAAATTATTCAACAATTACTAGAGGAGGTAAGTGAAGATGATGCCCATTAGCCTTACATTATCAGCGTTTGGACCTTATCCAGATACAATCACAATCGATTTTGAATCATTTCAAGAAGATGGTCTCTTTTTAATTACAGGGCCTACAGGTAGTGGAAAAACGATGATTTTTGATGCCATGATCTTTGCCTTATATGGTAAAACAAGTGGTCAAATTAGACAAACGGACAGTTTAAGGTGTGATCATGCCTTAAATGAAATTCCTACTTTTGTTGAATTTTCATTTTCTTTGCATCAACAAAATTATACAATTAAAAGAAATCCTAAATATTATCTAGAAGGGAAAAAAACACCTAAACAACCTTCAGCGTTACTTATTTTACCAGATGGCAAAATGGTCGAAGGTATTAAAGAAGTCAATCAAAAAATGATTTCTTTATTAGGGGTCGATGATCAACAATTTAAACAGATTTGTATGATTGCTCAAGGAGAATTTACAAAATTGATTATGGCTTCAAGTGATGAAAGAGAAAAAGTATTAAGAGAGTTATTTCATAGTGAGACGTATCAAAAGTTAGAAGAAAAACTTAAAGTTCATCTAAAAACGTATCAGGATAAATATGATTTATTATTGAATAAAAGGAAAGATTTGATGCAAGAATTACAAGTTGAAGATCATCAAGAATATTTATCTAAACAAACAAAACTTATCGCAAGTCAACAAAAAGAATATGATGATTTAAAAAAAGATTTAGATCAAAAGAAACAACAATTACAACTCTATCGCTTGCAAAATCAACGATTAATACAATTAAAAGATTTAAAACAACAATTTCAAGATTTAAAGAAACAAGAAAATGATTATCAAAAATTAAATAAAACTGTAGATACTTTAAAAAAAGCACAAGAAACAAATTATTTATATATTTCTTATATTAAACAACAAAAGAAACTTCAAACCTTAAAATTAAATCAAGAAGATTTTTTAAAACAATTAAAAAAACTTGAAAAAGATTATCAAGAAAAAAAGGTACAAGCAAATTCTCTTGACTACAAACAACAAACAAAAGAAAAATTACAAAACCAAATTCAAGAAACGAAACAATTAATCAATCAAATCTATCAATATCAAAATGATTATCAAAACTTACAAACTCTAAAACAACAATATAGAATGTTAGATGAAGAACATAAACTCTTTTTAAAAAAGAAAGAAAAATTTGAAAATGGGCTGCAAAGAGATCAAGAAAGAATCCAAAGTGAACAACAAGTACAATCTAAATATGAACTGATCAAACAACAATATGTTCGTTTAAACGAACAAAAAGTAAAAGTTCATCAATTGTCGGATTATTATGATCAAATACTCAAACTTAATGAAAATAAAAGTGATTTACAAGAAGAGTATACAGTTGTTGAAAAACAAGTTGATCATGAAAAAATGCAATATAATCAAATGGAAAAATTGTATTTTAGAAAACAAGCAGGTATTTTTGCATTACAATTAAAAGAGGATCAACCATGCCCTATTTGTGGCTCTTTACATCATCCTCATCCGGCACAAATTGAAAAAGAAGATATAACAAAAGAAAAATTAGATCAACAAGCTAAAAAAGTAAAACAACAAGAACATAGGTTACAAGATATCTTACAAAAAATACTCTTATCTAATCAAAAAAAGGAAATGCTTGTTAAACAAACAAAACAACTTTCAAGTGAACTTAATATTCAAGAAGAGATATCTAAAGAAATCTTTATTAAAGAATTAGATCATTTATCAAAAGATGAAAAAAGAATGAAAAAAGAACATCTTGAATTACAAGATGAACTTAAATATATTCAAAAGCTTAAAAAGAGTGTGGCTCTTTCATTGAAAGATATGTCTACTTATGAAAGTAAAGAATTAAAACAAGCACAAAGTCTAGAGAATATTCAAGTACAAATTCATCAATTATCTGGTAAATTAGATGATTCACTGCGACAATATGAAATTGGAGAAGTTAATAAAAATTATCAACAAGTTCAAAAAGAATATCGTCAACTTTCATTAGAAATAGAAACTATTCAACAGGATTATGAAAAGGTCAAAAATAAATATCTTGAAATAAAAACAAAAATTTCGTCATTGAATCAACAAATTATTCAAGAACAAGAAATATATGATGAATTAGATAATAAATATCATACTGCTTTAGATGCATTTATAAATGAAGAAGAATTTTTAAATTTAAAAACACAAATCAATCAAATCAGTATCTTAGAAAAGAAATATCAAGATTATTTAATTTCTTTAAAGAGTTTAAATGAACAGATTATTTCATTAGAAAATGAAGTCAAAGATTCAACATATGTTGATTTATCTTCTTTAAGTGAAACAATTAAAGAAGTAAATCAACAATTGAGAGAAAAAAATGATGATTTAGAAAAATTAAAAATAGATTATTCATTAAAAGAAAAAATGATCAAAGATATTCAAAAAATCAATCAACAATTAGAAAAAGATGAAGATACTTATCAAAGATATTTAGATCTTTATAATCTAGCAAGTGGTAAAAATAATGCAAGAGTGTCGATTGAAAGATATGTACTAGCAACTTATTTTGAAAATATGTTGATTTATGCCAATGTGATCATGAAACAATTGAGTCAAGGAAGATATCAATTATTAAGGAAAGATGATGCAGGTAAAGGAAGAAGTCAGCAAGGGTTAGAATTAGATGTTTTTGATCAAGAAAGTGGAAATATTAGAAGTATTAAGACACTTTCTGGTGGGGAATCCTTTAAAGCGGCTTTATCTCTTGCTTTAGGACTTTCAAGAATGGTTCAAGATTATGCTGGAGGAATTGAATTAAATACGCTTTTTATTGATGAAGGGTTTGGTTCTCTAGATAGTCAATCATTAGATCAAGCAATGAATTGTTTAATGGAATTGCATCATGAAAATAAATTAATTGGAATCATCTCACATGTTAGTGATTTAAAAGATCGTATTGAACGACAACTTGTAGTTGAAAGAAAACAAAAACAAAGTGTGATTCAGATGATCTAATCTTGCTTGTTTATCATTTCTATAGTAAAATAGAGGAGCATTTTAGAGGAGGAAAAAAGATGGCAAATAACAAGAAAAATGAAGCTATTACTGCTAGAGATGTTGATTTTGCTAAATGGTATACAGATGTATGTCGTAAAGCTGAATTAATGGATTATAGTGGTGTGAAAGGGTTTATTATTTATCGCCCTTATGGATATGCTTTATGGGAACAAATTCAAAATCATATGGATAAAAAATTTAAAGAAACAGGACATGAAAATGTTTATATGCCGATGTTGATCCCTCAATCTTTATTACAAAAAGAAGCTGATCACGTAGAAGGTTTTGCACCAGAATGTGCCGTTGTTACAAAAGGTGGTTTAAATGAATTAGAAGAAAATTTGATTATTAGACCTACTTCTGAGACATTGTTCTGTGAACATTATGCAAAAATTGTTAATTCTTATCGTGATTTACCAAAATTATATAATCAATGGTGTTCAGTAGTACGTTGGGAAAAAACAACAAGACCATTTTTACGTGGATCTGAATTTTTATGGCAAGAAGGGCATACAATTCATGCCAGTGAAGAAGAAGCAAGAAAAGAAACTTTACAAATGTTAGAAATTTATCGCTCTACTGCACAAGATTTACTTGCAATTCCAATGGTTACTGGACGTAAAACTGAAAGTGAAAAATTTGCAGGGGCTGAAGAAACTTATACAATTGAAGCTTTAATGCATGATGGAAAAGCTTTACAATCAGGAACATCTCATTATTTTGGTCAAGGTTTTGCAAAAGCTTTCGATGTTAAATTCTTAAATAAAGATAATAAACAAGAATATGTTTATCAAACTTCTTGGGGAGTATCAACACGTTTACTTGGAGCAATCATTATGGTTCATGGAGATGATAATGGACTTGTTTTACCACCAAGAGTGGCACCAATTCAAGTGATGATCGTTCCAGTTATGCAACATAAAGAAGGTGTTTTAGATAAGGCTTATGAAATTGAAAAACAATTAAAAGCAGCTGGACTTCGTGTTAAAGTGGATGCGAGTGATAAAACACCAGGTTATAAATTTGCAGATGCTGAAATGAGAGGAATTCCATTAAGACTTGAAATTGGACCTAAAGATATTGAAAAAGGACAATGTGTCTTAGCTAAAAGATTAGATGGTACAAAAGAAACATATGCTTTAAATGAAGAATTACCAAATACAATTCATCAATTATTAGACCAAATTCATGATGAAATGTATGCAAAAGCATTGAAATTTAGAGATGAAAACATTAGAACTGCGAAAACATATGATGAATTTAAAGAAATCTTAAATACTAAAGCAGGATACATTCGTATGATGTGGTGTGGAGATGAAGCTTGCGAATCTCAAATTAAAGAAGAAACAGGGGCTACATCTAGATGTATCAAAGAAGACGAAGAAGCATTTGGTGATGTTTGTCCAATTTGTGGTAAACCAGCTAAAAAAGTTGTTTACTTTGCAAAGGCTTATTAATTTGTATAAAGGAGTAATCGTTAAGATTGCTCTTTTTTATTAAGCTTTTTATAGAGAGAATTTATATAAATGTGTATAATGAATTTGTAAATGTTTGGATAAATAGGTAGAAGTAATGAATAAAGAAGAGGCTGTTCAATTAAATAAATTAAAAAGAAAAACAGGCCTATTTTTTATTATAGTGATGGGTATCATGTTTATTTGTTTTAATTCAATTTGAAGTAAATAAAGAAAAAATAAGTGCAAGTTATACTGCAGAAGATACTGTTCGAAAAATAGAAACACAACTTGGAAGATATTTAGAAAATTCTGAAATGTTTAAAAATATTATATCTTCAAAACATACAATCAGTGATGAACAGTTTAATCAGCTTGCAAGTTATATAAAAAAATAAAAATATTATTGAAGCATATGAATTAGCACCTAATGGGATTGTTGAATGCTGAAATTACGATTACTCTTTTAGAAGATATGGGATTAATAGTTGAACGTGTTGAAGATGGGATTCAATGTGTGGCCAAAATGGAACAAATGCCTGCTAAAGGCTATGATTTGATTTTAATGGATATTCAAATGCCTCATATGGATAGTTATAAGGCAACACAAACTATTCGTCAATTGTCAAATAAAGACAAAGCCACGATTCCTATCATTGCTTTAATAGCTAATGCCTTTGAGGAAGATAGAAAAAAGGCGATTGCTCAAGGGATGAATGGACATATATCGAAACCAATAGATGAAAAAGTCCTTCTTTCAATTCTTAAATAACACAATATAAAAGAAGTATATATTCGATATATATTTCTTTTTTTATTGACAATAAATATAAAATATTCTATAGTTGATGTGTCAACTATAGGAGGAAATATGAATTTATCACGCTTAATTTCTATTCTTCATAATCAAAAAAATAGTTATATGAATGTCCAACTTAAAGCGTTTGGTTTATCCCATGGACAAGCGATTACTTTAAAAATTATTTATGAAGAAAATAATATCAAACAAGAAGATTTAAATAAAAGATTACAAATTGATAAAAGTGCAGTTACGAGAATTTTAAAAACATTAGAAGATAAGGGATTTATTATTAAAAAAACAGCAAAAGAGGATAAAAGAAATCATGTTTTGTCTTTAACTTCTAAGGGAAAAGAATTATATCCTAAAATTAAAGATGTCATTAAAGAGACAACAGAGATGATGATTAAAGATATTGATCAAAATGAGCTTATTCTTTTAGAAGAACTTTTATTAAAAATGAAAATGAATTTGGAGGATACGTATGAAAAATGATGATAAGATGGGGACTAAAAATATATTACCTTTATTAGTAGAATTTTCAATTCCAGCTATTATCGGAATGCTTGTTAATGCAATTTATAATATCGTTGATCGTATGTTTATTGGAAATGCTCCAAAATTGGGGTCAATTGGTTTAGCAGGAATTAGTATTTGTTATCCTGTAACTCTTGTTTTAATGGCCATTTCTTTAATGATTGGAATGGGTGGAGCCACTCGTTTTTCAATAGCGTTAGGACAAGGTAAAAAGGAAGAAGCTGGAAAGTATATGGGAAATGGTCTAACTTTAACAATTATTTTAGGCCTAGTCTTTATGATTTTAGGAAATGTTTTTTTAGCACCAATGTTACGTTTATTAGGTGCTTCAAAAACTGTTTTGCCTTATGCTGAAAATTATTTAAGTATTATTTTATATGGTGCTGTTTTTCAATGTATTGCAATGGCAGGAAATAATTTTTCTAGAGCTCAAGGAAATCCTAAAAATGCCATGATTTCACAATTGATCGGAGCAGGGTTTAATATTTTATTTGACTATATTTTAATTTGTATTTTCCATATGGGAATGAAAGGAGCTGCTTTTGCAACAATTGGTGGTCAATTATTAAGTGCTTTATGGCAACTTGCTTTCTTATTTGGTAAACGTACGATTATTTCTTTAAATATTTCATTACTTAAATTAAAATTAAGTGTTTCTAAACAGATTATTCAAACAGGAATACCAGCTTTTTTAATGCAAATCTCTAATAGTGTTTTAAATATTATTTTGAATGCGTCTCTTGTTAAATATGGTGGAGATTTAGCGTTAAGTGCTATTGGTATTGTTACAAGCATTCAAACACTTATTTTGATGCCAATTACTGGTTTGATGCAAGGTCAACAACCATTGATTTCATATAATTATGGTGCTTTAAAAATGGATCGTGTTAAAGAAACATTAAAATACGCAATTATAGGTGCTACAATGATTGCTTTGATTGGTTTTATCGCAGTACAATTTTTTACAAAAAGTATTGTCTATATGTTTAATGATGAAGCAGATGTTGTAAAATTATGTAGCCATGCTTTACATATTTGGTTTATGTGTTTACCGGTTATTGGTGCACAAGTAATGTGTGCAAACTATTTTCAAGCGATTGGTAAGATAAAAATATCAAGTGTTTTAAATTTATTGAGACAAATTATTATTTTAATTCCTTGTATCATAATTTTTTCATCGATTATAGGTTTAGATGGTATTTTTATAGCTGTCCCTGTTGCGGATCTATCAGCGTTTATTATTACTGTTTTATTATTAAAAAATGCCTTAAAAAAAGAAGCCTGAGCTTCTTTTTAATTATATCTTTTTACAACGAATTGATTCAATAACAGGTTGATTTTCTTTTTTTACAGTTCCATTATTATCTTCTACTTTTACATCTTTACAAATTTGATCAACAATGTCCATGCCTTCATAAACATAACCAAAAACAGCATATTGACCATCCAAATAAGTAGAATCACTTTGAACAATAAAGAATTGTGAAGAAGCACTATCATTATCTTGACTTCTTGCCATAGAAAGAGCTCCACGTGTATGACTTAAAGGATTTTTTACCCCATTATCTGAAAATTCTCCCTTAATTGTTTCTTTACTTCCACCAGTGCCATCTCCTTTAGGATCTCCACCTTGAATCATGAAACCATCAATAATACGATGAAAAGTTAAATCATCATAAAATTTTTCTTTACTTAACTTTACAAAGTTTGTTACTGTAATTGGTGCTGTATCAGCATCAATTTCAGCATAAATTGTTCCATAATCTTTAACTTTAATTTCAACTTGATAATTTCCTGATAAAGTTTTTGTTTTTTTAGTTGCTTTTTCTGTTGTTGTTTTAGAAGAACATCCAGCAATGGAAACAACAGTCATTAAAACTAAAAGTACTTTTAGCATTTTTTTCATTCATTTCACCTCTTTCAATATTATAACAAATATGAATTATGAAAAAAAGATACTCAATAAGACTTGATTGTGCTAAAATACATGAAAGAGGTTTTAAAGATGAGAGAAAAAAGAATTGTATTAGTAAATGATGTAACAGGATTATCAAGATGTTCAGTAGCCTGTCAATTGCCAATTATTTCAGCTATGGGAATTGAAACAGCTTTTGTACCAACAGCAATTTTATCTATCAATACATACCATAAAGATTTCTTTTTTGATGATTATACATCAAAGATGAATGATTATATTGAAACATATAAAAAAATGAATATTGATTTTGATGGAATATGCAGTGGCTTTTTAGGATCTGCGAAACAAATAGAAATAGTAAAAGAATTTTTTAAAGATTTTAAAACAGAAAAAAACTTTATTTTAGTAGATCCAGTCATGGGTGATCATGGAAAACTTTATCCGACTTATACGCGAGAAATGCAAGAAAAAATGAGAGAACTCATGCCTTATGCGGCAATTGTTACACCTAATTTAACAGAATTGTGTGCTTTGATTGATGAAGCTTATCATGAAACAAGCAATGAGCAAGAACTTAAACGCATGTGTGAAAAATTAAGTCAAATGGGTCCAAAAATGATTGTAGTAACGGGTATTTCTATTGGTCATCAAATTTTAAATTTTGTTTATAACCATGGAAAAGTTGAAAAAATCTATGCAAAACGTATTGGAGAAGATCGTAGTGGCACAGGAGATGTTATTTCTGCAGTAATTGCAGGAAGCTATTTGAAAGAGCAAAATTTTTTAGAAGCTGTTAAAAAATCAACAGATTTTGCTTCTAAATGCATTCAACATTCTGTAGATATTGATGCTCATCCACATATGGGATTATGTTTTGAACCATTATTAAAAGAATTGGGGGATTAAGATGATATTATATACATTATATGAAAATAGTTATATTGATATTGCACATTTAGAAAGTACTAAAGGGATTACATGTTATGTTAATTCGACAAATCGTTGTACATGTTCATGTACATTTTGTTTAAGACAAACAAAGGAAATGATTGAAAATAATTCTTTATGGTTAAAAGAAGAACCAACGGTTGATGAAATTATTCAAGAATTTGAAAAATATGATTTAAATGATTTTAAAGAAGTTGTTTTTTGTGGTTTTGGTGAACCACTTATAAGACATGATGATTTAATGAAAGTTGCTAAGTATTTAAAAGAAAGAAGACCCGATCTACCTACAAGAGTGAATACCAATGGGTTATCTTCTTTATATAATAAAAGAGATATTACGCCTGAATTTAAAGGATTGTTAGATACTGTTTCTATTAGTTTAAATACAAGTAATAAAGAAGATTATTTAAAACTTACAAGAAGCCAATATGGAATTGATTCATTTGATGAATTATTAGATTTTGCTAAAAAATGTAAAGCCTATGTGCCTCATGTTGTTTTAACGATTGTTGATACAACAATTCCTGAAAAAGATGTAGAAATTTGTAAACAGATTGCTCAAAATATTGGGGTAACTTTAAGAATAAGACCATTTGAAGATTAGTGAGGAAAGAAAAAATGATGCAATTATCTCGTGAAGAAAGATTACTTCATATAGGAAAAATGACCAATGTAAGAGATTTAGGTGGTTATGAAACACAAGAAGGATATTATACAAAATCACATAAATATGTTAGAAGTACATGTCCAAGTGGGATCAGTGATGATTTAAAAGAACAATTTTATCAATATGGTATTCGCACTGTCATTGATTTAAGAAGTGATTATGAATTAGTTCATCAACCACATAGTTTAAAAGGGTATAAAGATATAGAGTATTATCATATTAATTTACTACAAAATGAAAATATGTCAGTATTACCAAATGATATTAAAGACTATCAAGATTTAAGTGGTTTTTATATTTTTATGATTGAAGCGAATAAAAAACAATTAAAAAAAGTATTTAATATCTTTTTAAACCATCCTTATGACTGTACATTATTTAATTGTTCTGCAGGTAAAGATCGTACAGGTGTTATTGCATGTATGTTATTAGATCTAGCGGGATGTCATGAATATGATATTGTTAAAGATTATTCAGAATCTTATGAAAATAATATGGCAATGATTAAACAATTGGAAGAAATGATACCAAGTGAAGATGAAAAATTCTTAGGTTCTGATCCAAGAGTGATGATGAAATTTATTGCGTATTTAAGAGAAAATTATGGTAGTACTAAAGGATATTTATTAAATATTGGTTTTAGTGATGAAGAAATTGAAGAAATTAAAGAAAATTTCATAATTTAAAAGAAAAAAGGCCTCCTATTGTCATATATAAACATAGGAGGTTTTTTTATGAAGGCATTAACGTTTAAAGAAAAACAAGATGTTTTAGAAGATCTATTTAAAAAGTATCACCGTGCTGTTTTACAACTTAAATGTTTAGAAGAAAGGAATTTTTATCCAACGATTCAATTTGATACCGTTAAAGAAAAGAAGATGTATTATCAAGATAAAGGAAGTCAATTGAATGATCAATTGGTGTTAAAAGAAGAATTAGAGAAAGTTATTGCAACATTTGAATTTATTTTAGATTGTTTATCGATGGAGAGTAAAGTTATTATTGAAAAAGAATTTATAGAGAGAGTTGGTAAAGATTGGTGGATCGATTATTATTCTCGAAGTACATACTATCGTCTTAAAACAAGGGCCATGGAAGAAACTTTGTTCTATTTTAGTTGTTTATAAAAATCATAAAGTTTAAATATAAAGCAAAGAATAACCAAAGAATATAAGGAATATTTAGATAAAAACTTTTTGGATTAATTTTTTTAAAAATGATCAACATATAAATAACAGTAAGAATCAAAGCTATTAAAATCATTAATGAAAGAAAATAATTATGAAGATTAAAAAAGAAAAGTGGCCAACAAAAATTAATAAATAATTGAAAAGAGTAGACAATTAAGGCGTTTTCACGTTTAGGATCATGACTGATATAAATAAAATAACTAGAAATTCCCATCAAAATATAAAGAAGGGTCCAGACAATAGGAAATAACCATCCTGGAGGAGCCAATAAGGGGGTATTTAAATTGCTATATGTTTCCATTTGATTATTTGTGATAAAAGCGCTTATAGCACCTACTAATAAAGGAATAATCAAACTAATAATGAATGTTCTTTTTTTCATAATGTTCACCTAGTTTAGTATATCCCTATTTATTTAAAAATATACGTTTAAATCATGAATGAGATGTTATATAATAGAATATATTGGAGAAAGAGGTAATTATGAAATTAGTAAGTTGGAATGTAAATGGAATAAGAGCATGTTTACAAAAAGGTTTTTTAGATAGCTTTCATCAATTAGATGCAGATATTTTTTGTGTTCAAGAAACTAAAATGCAAAGTGGTCAAGCAGATTTAGAGATTGAAGGGTATCATTATTATTTAAACAGTGCTGTTAAAAAAGGGTATAGTGGAACACTTATTTATAGTAAAGAAAAACCATTGAATGTTTTTTATGGAATGAATAAAGAAGAACATGATCAAGAAGGTAGATTAATTACTTTGGAATTTGAAAATTATTATGTCATTACTTGTTACACTCCTAATAGTCAAAATGAACTCAAACGTCTATCTTATCGTATGAAATGGGAAGATGATTTTTTAACGTATCTTGAAAGTTTAGATAAACCAATTATTTTATGTGGTGATTTAAATGTTGCTCATCAAGAAATAGATTTGAAAAATCCTAAATCAAATCGTAAAAATGCAGGTTTTTCTGATGAAGAAAGAGAAAAAATGACTCAGTTATTAAATCACGGTTTTATCGATACGTATCGTTATCTTTATCCTTTACAAGAAGGTGTTTATTCTTGGTGGTCTTATCGTTTTAAAGCAAGAGAAAAAAATGCGGGATGGCGTATTGATTATTTTATTGTTAGTGATAGCTTAAAGGATAAGATTATTGATGCAACAATTGAAACAGAGATTATGGGAAGTGATCATTGTCCTGTAACTCTTACAATAGATCTTTAGCGGAGGTGTATTATGAATATAATACAAATGATTAACGTTTCACCACTAGTCACAATTTCTATTATTGCCTTGACTATTGATCTAACGATTTTTGGTTATTATTATATTAAAGCAAAGCATTAAAAAACTGCTACGTTTATTTGTAGCAGTTCTTTTTATTTTTCTAAATGTTTACAACTGTAATAAGAAGGAATACCATCTTTATAAGTAACATGTACTTCACCTTGAATAAGTGGATATAAATATTCATATAGTTCTTGAGTAATATCATTTCCTTCTTCATTGATCCATTCTACAGGAATTTTTTGTTCATAGTTAGCAACTTCTCTTACATCAGTAGAAATATAATCGATTTCATAAGGATGATTAGAAAGACGCTTAAATCCCATTACATGACCAGAAACGTTTTCTAAAGCTTTATCGATAGCTTTAGAACCAATAACAAATGATTCATTTAAATCTGTTTTACTAGCAATGTGCATAGCACATCTTTGTAAAACGTTTAATTCAATACTTCTAACTTTACATCCAAATTCTTTAAATACGAGAGATTCAAGTAATTTTCCTGTTCCAGAATGTAAGACGTGTCCAAAAGCATCTTTTTTAGCGTATTTACTATCATCATCTAAGAAGTGACCGTTTTGATCTCTGATACCTTCAGATACAGCAATGACAACACATCTTTTTCTTTTCATGACTTCATGAATATCTGCTAAAAACTTATCTTTATCAAAAACAACTTCTGGTAAATAAATAAGATCAGGAGCTACATTATATTCATTTCTCGCAAGAGCAGCAGCGGCAGTTAACCACCCTGCATTTCTTCCCATGATTTCAATGATTGTAACGGATTGTAATTGATAAATTAAACTATCATGTACAACTTCTAAGATAGAAGCAGCAACATATTTAGCGGCAGAACCAAATCCTGGTGTATGATCTGTTCCCATTAAGTCATTATCAATGGTTTTAGGAATACCAATAAAATGAATATCACTATTAATATATTTAGCGTAATCATCTAATTTCATAACAGTATCCATTGAGTCATTACCACCAATATAGAAAAAATCAGTGATTTCTAATTCTTTTAAAATTCTAAACAATTTAACATAAGTATCTTCGTCATCTTGAAAAGTAGGTAATTTATAACGGCAAGAACCTAAATACATGGCAGGTGTTTGTTTTAAAGCATTGATTTTATCACCATCATCAAATTCTTCTAATAAATCCATATATCTACCTTCGAGTAGACCTTTGATACCATTGATCATCCCATAAACATTTTCAAATTCTTGAGATGCTTTAGCACGATGAATAATCCCAGCAAGACTAGCATTAATTGCGATTGTGGGTCCTCCAGATTGTCCAATAATACAGTTTCTTTTCATATTCTTCTTGTCTCCTTTAACGCCTTTATTCTATCAAATACCCGCATTAAAGAAAAGTAATCTTCTAGTCTTTTTGTCTTTTTTTGATGAAAATAAGGATAATGATTAAAACAAGTAAAATGATGAGAGTTATAAAATAAAGTAATAAATGATTATTTTCTTTTTTTGAAATGATATGAAAAGATAAAGCTTTTTCTTCAATAAAAAGTTCAAAGAGATTAATTGTTACTACATTTTGTTGATATTTGCCAACATTGCTGGAAATAATTGTACCTGGCATAGTAATTTTAAAAGAGCAGGTAGCATTACTAGAATTTAAAAGTTGTAAAGTATTTTTATAATGATTCAATTCTGAAGTATCGAGCATATTTTTAGGAATATCAATAGATAAAATATATTTATTATTTTGTTTTGTAAGCGTAGAAATTTCTTTAATAAAAGAAGTAGGAGATTCTATCGAAAGTGAAGAATCGGTTTGTTTTTTTATTGTCCAATCTTTAAAAAAATCATAATCCAATAATTGTTTTTTTATTTGTGAAATAGACATGCTATATTTTTCTAAAATTTGAGGCTCTATTGTAAGTTCACCATAAAGAGTAGGTTTTTTTATTTTAGAATAATTTAAAGAAACTAAACAGTCTACACAGCCAGTAAGTAAAAAAGTAAAAGATAAAGTTATACAAATTTTTAGTATTTTTTTCATAGAATCCTCCAAATAAACAATAGGTTTTGTTATAATTATTAACAATTAAATACATTTTTAGTTCATATTTCTGTATTAAAATAAATTAGGTGATAGAAATGAAAATCGATATTGTTTATACAACAAAATCTAAATATATAAAGTGTGTCGCTGATGAAATGGCAAGGTGGGTCAAAACATATGCTCAAGATTTAAATCATTATCATAGTGATCATGATGTTGATTTACTTGTTATTGGGTTTGATGATACGTTATTTGAAGATAAACAGTTGCTGGAATTTATACAATCATTAAGTCGGCAAAATGTAAAAAATCTAGCATTGATCAATTGTTTTTTTATTAATAGCAAAAGATTGATGAAAGTAATTCATCTTTGTCAAAATCAACAATTACCTCTTATGAGAGAACAATATACTTTTAAAATGTCCTTTGATCAAAGAAAGGAAATCAATCCTCTTATTATTGATAATGCAAGACTTTATATAGAAGATATGGTAAATGTTATACGAAATTACTATTAGGAGCGAGGCTCCTTTTTTATTTTCTTATTGTAATAAAAAAATATTAAATCAATAAAATTATATTGACACTAATTTATCAACATGATATATTTTTGTCAAGATTTCTAAAAGGGAATGGAAATCAATAAAAAAGGGGGAAAACTTATGAAAAAACTTGAAATCATTATCAGACCAGAAAAGTTAGAAGATTTAAAAGATATTTTAACAGTTTCTGGTGTAACAGGTATGATGATTTCCAATATTATGGGGTTTGGAAATCAAATGGGTTATACACATCAATATCGAGGTGTCACATATTCTGTTAATCTTGTTTCAAAATTAAGAGTTGAAACAGTTGTTAAAGATGAAATCGTTCAAGAAATTGTTGATAAAGTTACTGAAACTTTATCAAGTGGAAATGTAGGAGATGGAAAAATCTTTATTTATCCAGTTGAAGAAGCGATTCGTATTCGTACTGGAGAAAAAGGGGAAAACGCATTATAAAAATTGAGGGGGATTTATTATGAGTGAAACATTTAGCGTATGGTTTCTAATTGGCGCCGCACTAGTATTTTGGATGCAAGCTGGATTCGCCATGGTAGAAGCAGGATTTACAAGATCAAAAAATACAGGGAACATTATTATGAAAAACTTAATGGATTTCTGTATTGGGACATGTACATTTATTTTAATTGGTTTTAGTTTATTATTAGGAGAAGATTTACTTGGTTTTATTGGTAAACCAGGATTTGATATATTTACAAGTTATGCAAACTTTGATTTTTCAAACTTTGTTTTTAACTTAGTGTTCTGTGCAACAACTGCTACTATTGTTTCAGGAGCAATGGCAGAAAGAACAAAATTCTTATCTTATTGTGTTTATTCAGGAGTTATTTCAGCACTTATTTATCCAATTGAAGCTCATTGGATTTGGGGTGGTGGATGGTTATCACAACTTGGATTCCATGATTTTGCTGGATCATGTGCAATTCATATGGTTGGTGGTATCTCTGCATTAATTGGTGCTAAAATCTTAGGACCTCGTATTGGTAAATTTGATACAGATAAAAATGGAAAAGTTGTTAAAGTTAACGCGATTCCAGGACATAACATTACTGCTGGAGCTTTAGGTGTCTTTATTCTTTGGCTTGGATGGTATGGATTCAATGGGGCAGCGGCTACAACTGTTCCACAACTTGGTTCAATTTTCGTAACAACAACAGTGGCACCAGCCATTGCAACTGTTTCTTGTTTGATCTTTACTTGGATCAAATATGGTAAACCTGATGTTGGTATGTGTTTAAATGCTTCACTTGCAGGTTTAGTAGCAATCACTGCTGGATGCGACGTCACAGATGTTTTAGGATCGATTATTATTGGTGCTGTTGCTGGATTACTTGTTTGCCTTGGAGTTTGGTTCTTAGATTATAAATTACACATTGATGATCCTGTAGGTGCTGTTGCTGTACATTGTTGCAATGGTATTTGGGGAACAATTGCTGTTGGTTTATTTGCGACAACTTCTGCACCAGAAAGTACTTTAACAGGTTTATTCTACGGTGGTGGATTTGATTTATTAATTAAACAATTAACAGGTGTTTTATCAGTAGGTATTTGGACAGCGATTACTATTACAATTACTTTCTTTATCATCAAAAAAATCTTTGGATTACGTGTATCTGAAAGAGAAGAAATCATGGGTCTTGATTTAGAAGAACATGGATGTGAAGCTTATCCAGAATATATTAAAAAATAATTTTTGAAGGGTCATTAAATTGACTCTTTTTTATTGTAGAAATAAGCAAAGTAGATTATACTTTTCATGGGTGAGGGGAGTATATGAGTAAAAGATTAGAACAATATTTTTATTTAGTTTTAGGTTCAACATTGTTGACACTAGGTATTTGGCTGTTTGTGACACCAAATCAAATCAACTTTGGGGGAATGATTGGTTTAGCTCAATTAATTGATTATTTTATACATAATTTTTTAGTTTTACCAAAATCATTGAATACATTAGGAATGATCAACTTATTAATGAATATTCCATTATTTATTTTTGGATATAAAATAATGAATAAAGAATTTTGTTTTAAAACAATTATTTCTTTAATTATCCAAACTGTATTACTATCCATTCTTCCAGCAATCAAAGAACCGATTGTTGAAGATGCTTTATTAAATGTTGCCTTTGCGGCCATTATTTGTGGAATAGGAGTAGGGCTTGCACTTCGAAGTAGTGGATGCTGTGGGGGTATTGATATTGCGACAGTTTGTTTAGTTAAAAAAAATCCAGATTTTAAAGCAGGGCAGCTTTCTATAATATTTAATGTTGTTTTGTTTGGAATATGTTTATTTATTTATGATATTAAAATTATTATGTATTCAATTGTCTTTGTCGCAATTCTTTATACAACAGCAGATAAGTTCCATCTACAAAATATCAATGTAGCGGTCTTAATATTTACAAAGAATAAAGAAATTAAAGAAGCGATTATGAAACAAATGGGTAGAGGAGTTACCTATTGGATGGGCAAAGGCGCTTATACGGAAACAGATCAAGAAATTCTTTATGTGGCAATCAATAAATATGAAATTCAACAACTTAATAAAATTGTTTCTTCATTAGATCCCAAAGCCTTTGTCACACTTGCACAAGGGCCAATGGTTCATGGAGGGTTTGAAAAAAGATTATAAAAATGTGTATTGTGTTTTAAAAAAATAGAGTTAATATAAGACTATACAATCTTATAATTGCTTGTAAGATTGTACTCCAACCTTGAGGTATAATTAAAGGCAGGAATAATTTATTATATATTAATAAATTCAGCTTAGAAGGTGACAATTTTGTCCGCTATTCAGTGCGTAATTATTGTATAATTATTTAGTGAAATCAAGGAGAAGGGAGGTTATCATGATAAGAGTATCGTCTAAAACGCATACGAAGAAACAATTGGATGATTATGCAAATCAAAATAATCCAAATAATAAAGCATATAAATCTAGAAAAATGAATGAAAAAAGAATGAAAAGTAAGAAAAAAAGTTCTCATTCATATGATGCAGGTAGCTTTGATTTGGAATGGTTTTGTTATGGCAATCCTTTTGATTTTGAGTGATTTATTAAAAAAGCATCTTATACAAAAAAAGATGCTTTTTTTATAAGTAAAATCAAATAAAAAAAATGGTGGTTCCGGGCGGAATCGAACCACCGACACGAGGATTTTCAGTCCTCTGCTCTACCGACTGAGCTACGGAACCATCATTTGGCGGTCTGGACGGGACTCGAACCCGCGACCTCCGCCGTGACAGGGCGGCATTCTAACCAACTGAACTACCAGACCATTTTGGTTGCGGGAGAAGGATTTGAACCAACGACCTTCGGGTTATGAGCCCGACGAGCTACCAGACTGCTCCATCCCGCGATATTAAGTTTTTTTAATAAATGGCGGAGATTGAGGGATTCGAACCCCCGCAGGACGTTAATCCTCTGCTGGTTTTCAAGACCAGTCCCTTCAGCCAGACTTGGGTAAATCTCCGCAATATTAATGGTAGCGGGAGGGGGATTCGAACCCTCGACACTCCGGGTATGAACCGAATGCTCTAGCCAACTGAGCTATCCCGCCATAATATTGAAATTTATTAAATTAATTGGTGGAGCCAAGCGGGATCGAACCGCTGACCCCCTGCGTGCAAGGCAGGTGCTCTCCCAGCTGAGCTATGGCCCCAATTTTTATAAATGGTCGGGAAGACAGGATTTGAACCTGCGACCCCCTGGTCCCAAACCAGGTGCACTACCAAGCTGTGCTACTTCCCGTTACTGCCCTTATAATTATACATATATTTTCACTTTAATCAAGCTTTATTTTAAAAAAATATTAAAATAAATTTTACTCTATTTTAATATACTTTAAAAAAGTGTGATAGAATGAATGTAATTTAAAATTTTAAGGAGTTGAAAAAATTGAACAATTTATGGAAAATTTATGAAAAAGAGCATTTAGAATTTATAAATGGTCTTATACATGTTCCATCAATGCAAAGACTTAAAGATATTGGGATGAATTGTGGAGTGGAATATACTGCTTTTGATTTCTTTTCAAACATTGTACCATATTCTCGTTATCAACATAGTATAGGGGTTGCATTAATTGTTTATCATTTTACACATGATCTTAGACAGACAGTTGCAGGTTTGCTTCATGATATAGCAACTCCTGTCTTTGCACATACGATAGATTTCTATCACCAAGATCATTTAAAACAAGAATCAACAGAATTAGATACGAAAAAGGTAATTGAACAAGATACCGTATTAGTTTCTTTGTTGCATAAGTATCATTTAACGATAGAAGATGTTTGTAACTATCATTTATATCCGCTGGCTGATAATGAATCTCCTAAACTTTCTGCAGATCGTTTGGAATATACATTAGGAAATATGTATAGTTATGGATTTTGTGATTTAGAGATGATACAAATGATTTATAAGGATCTCAAAGTAAATGACAAGAAAGACGAACTTATTTTTAAACATGAAGACAAAGCTGTTCTTTTTACAAGAATGATGTTAAAGTGTTCACATGTTTATATTTGTGATGAAGATCGTTATGCGATGCAATATTTATCTTATGTTATTAAAAAAGCAGTTGATAGAGGTGTAGTTAAAGAAGATGATTTTTATCTTCAAGAAAAGAGTTTTATTGATTTATTAATAAAAGATAAAGAAATTAAACAGTTATGGGATGATTTTCGACAATTAAGTTGTGTTTATAAAGGAAAAAATAAAGAATTTTTTTGTAAACAAATTCCGGCTAAAAAAAGATATATCGATGTTTATGTAGAAAATAAAGGGAGAATTTCTAAGATAAATAAGGAAATGGCTCAAGAAATACAAATGTTTTTAGTAACAAATTTAAGTGAATATTTGTGGGGAAAGTGTGAATAAGTGCATAAAAGGTGAATAACTTGAGTTATTCACCTTATTCACATGTTTGTTCACGTTTTGATGAAGTAAATGAGGGATTATAAGCGTAGTAGTTCTTCTTATTTAATTGACTCTTGACATATTCAAGTCCTTCAGCAAAACGTTGATAATGCACGATCTCTCTTTCTCTTAAAAAACGAATGACTTTATTGACGTCTTCATTTTTACTTAAAGCAAGAATGTTATCATAAGTGGTTCTAGCTTTTTGTTCAGCAGCCATATCTTCTGTTAAATCAGTAATAGGATCACCAACAGATTGGAAAGTATCTGCACTAAATGGTATACCAGCACTATTTGTTGGATAAACTCCTAGAGTATGATCTGTAAAGTAGGCGTCTAATCCACCATCTTTAATTTCTTGAGGTGTTAGACCATTGGTAAGTTGATAGAATAGAGTACTGATAATTTCAACGTGTGCAAGTTCCTCTGTGCCAATGTCTGTCAATAAGGCTTGAATTCTTGGATAAGGCATCGTATAGCGTTGACTTAAATAACGAAGGGCAGCACCTAGTTCCCCATTAGGTCCTCCTAGTTGAGAAATAACAATTTTAGCTGTTTTAGCATCAGGTTTTCTTACATTAACGGGATATTGCAAGCGCTTTTCATACAACCACATGTTGATCCTCCTTTCATCCAAGGAAATGGTTCATTAATATAGTTTTCAATATTCTTTCCGTCTCTATTTGTAAGAGCACCACCATTTTTTAAATAAGTTTCTTTCATCTTTAAAAGATGCTTCATCCCTTCTTTATAATAGTTTTTAGCTTCTTGATCATCAGGATGGGTATCTAAAAACAAAGTAACATCTTGGATACAAAAATCCAATTTACTTATTTGTAATAATGTATCATCCACGTTGCATCACCCATGGTTTATCCAATTGTTTAAAAATAGTTCCTTTATCAAAAGCAATGTTCATTTTATAAATATCTTTAAATGATTGTATTTTGATAGAAGAAATAGTTAATTCTAAGTCATTTTTCATATTTAACCTCCTCAAAATTATCATATGTTTATTTTTTTTACAATTATAGTGAAAATACCTATTGCATATTTATTTTTATTATGGTATATTAATTAGGCAAACCCAATAGGGGTATAGTTCAATGGTAGAATACCGGTCTCCAAAACCGTTGATGTGGGTTCGACTCCTACTACCCCTGCCAGGTTATTTGATTCACATCTTAGATGTGTTTTTTATTTGTACAAAAGTGAATAAATATGTGAATAAGGTGAATAACTCAAGTTATTCACTTTTTTACGCACAATTTATGAAAAAATGTGCATAAGATGATATGATAAATAGGGTGATGTAGATGTTTAAACAAGTGATTTATTATTTTATGGCTGTAGTAGAAGAAGGGAGCTTTTCTAAAGCTGCTAAGAAATACTATCTTTCACAATCAGCAATTTCTCAACAAATTACAAAATTAGAAAAAGATTTAGGATTTTCTTTGTTTAATCGAAAAACTTATTGTCCAACTCTTACAAAAGAAGGAAAGCGTTATTATGATTTGGCTAAAAGATTAATAGATGATTATAATAATGAATATGAAGATATTAAGGAAAACTTACAAAAGGATGTATTAACGATAGGGATAACAGGACCTTTTGAAAAACAACATATTCCTTTTATTGTAAGAAGTTTTAAAGAAAATCATGATGTTTCTATTGATATTAAAGCGTTTAATTTATTAACATGTATGGAAAAATTAAATGAAAGGGAAATAGACTTAGGCTTTGGATTAACCAATAACTTTAAAAAATATCCTGATTTAATTTATCAAACAATACATCATAGCCATATTTGTGTTGTCACTTCATTAGAACATCCTTTAAGTCATAAAGAATATTTAACGATAGAAGATATTAAAAATGAACCACTCATTATTTTATCTAAAAAACAAGGAGAAGAATATTATCATGATTATATGGAATCTTTTCGTTTAGATGGGATGATTCCTTACATAAAAAAAGAAGTAGATGATTTAAATGAATATATGATGGCTATTTCTTTAGGGGAAGGTATTGGTCTTACAGCAACGGAAGTAATTAATGAAAATGATCAAGTTGTGGCTATTCCTTTAAAAGAAAGTCATCACCATGCAGATTATGCAGTAGGCTATCATCGAGATAATGAAAAAAAGGCGATACAACAATTTATGAAATATGTAGAAGATTATTTTAGACTATAAGAAAAACTTATAGTCTTTATTAATTTTTAAGGTCTATTTTATAAAAATATTCATGATATAATTTTCACATGTGGAGGTATGAACGATGAGTAAAATTGTTATTAATGGTGTTGATGGAAATTTTGGTTCATTAGTGGCTAAATACGCCTTAAAATTGATGAACAAAGAAGATTTAGTATTTACAGCACCTAAAGAAGAAAGTTTAAAAGAATATAAGGATCAAGGAATTAAAACAGCAATAGCGAATTTCAATGATCCTGAAGGACTTGTTAAAGTTTTTGAAAATGCGGATAAGGTTCTATTGATTTCAATGCCTTTTGTAGGTGAAAAAAGAAGACAAGCTCATAAAAATGCAGTAGATGCATGTGTGAAAGCAAATGTTAAACAAATTATTTATACATCTGTTTTATCAGCAGCACATCCATTTAACCCAAGCATTGAAAATGTAGATCATTCTTATACAGAAGCAATTATTCAAAATACATCGCTTGATTATATCTTTTTAAGAAATTCACTCTTTGTAGAAGCTTTTACAAGTGACTACTTAAGAGCAGTTGAAGCAAAAGAAACAACAATTTCTAAAAATATGGGAGATGGACGTGTGTGGTTTATTTCACGTAAGGATTGCGCTTATGCAGCAGCTTGTGCTTTAAATAATCATTTATTACATCGAGCTGTTTTAAATATTAATGGTTTAGAACCACTATCTTATGAAGATTTCTTAGCTATTGGAAACAAAGCAACAGGAAATCATATCACTTATACAAGACTTACAGATGATGAACTTTATGCTTATTTTGATTCAATTGGTGTTCCTAGAAATACGGATGGAGATTTTTCAAAAAGTCCAATTAAAGCAACATCAGAAGGAATGGTTACTTTTGGAACAACTGTCACACAAGGCTATTTAGATGTTCCTGTTAGTGATTTTAGTTCACTTACAGGAAGAAAACCATTATCTATTCAATATATCTTTGAACATGTAGATGATTATTTATTAGGTGATCGTCATCCAACAGAATAAAAAAATGAGGGAGACCTCATTTTTTATTATGCACAATTGTGAATAACTTGTGATTTATGTGCGTTAATTGTTTATAAGAATAATAACGATCAAAGAAACAAATAAAATCGTTACAATAGCTGCTAATGCTAAAATAATTTTATTGGTCTTCTCTTTAAAAATCTTTTTTAAAAGATAATAAAGACCAACACCGACAAGTACTCCTGTTGTATTCGTAATTAAATCTGTAATATCACTTGCTCCAAGACAAAAGATATATTGAGATAATTCTAATGAAATGCTTAATAGAAAACCAAGAAATATTGTTCGATCACTATTAATATTTAATGTTTTTAAATAGAGCCCAAAAGGAATAAAAATAATCAGATTATCAAGAACTTCTCTTATTTGATAAGTTGTCTTATTTGGATAATAGAAGGGAATTAAATTAATGCTTCTAAAATGTGGTAATTGATCAATAGAAACAGATAATTTAAAAAGTATGATCCAAATGACTAAAAATATGTAAATAGTAAATAATATATGTGTAGTTTTTTTCATAAAGACTCCTTCTATAGAAATAGGTTGAGGTAATACCCAACCTATTTGTTTTTAATGATGTCATATTTAGAAAAAATATCGAGTACAGCTGCCATATTTTCATCCTTAATAATATAATTTCTGTTTGGATTGATGGTGTTTTTAGTTGTAAAACTAATCGTTAATTCATAATAGTTTTCATAACCATGATAATCAGCGGATTTAGTAATTAAATTTTTGTTCATAATTTCGTACATACTTTTCATGAAATTTTTTTTATTTTGAATTGTAATATTTTTCGTTGTTAAATTCTCTATTTCTTGATTATCGACAGTTGATGGCTTATCTTCGTCGAAAATATAACGATCAGTAGAAAAATAGATTTCTTGGATATCCTTGTTTTTTGGTAATTCATAAATTGTATTAAGACCTTTGGTATTAGAATAAATATTAGAAAAACCAATGCAACCAATAATCAATAGAATAAAGAGAGATGGAATTTTCCAGCTGAAATAAACTTTTCTTTTTGAAAAATAATACATAATTAAATAAATGATGAAAATAACAGAAAACATGAGTGTTGTCATTTTTAAATCCTCTAGATCATACACAAATAACATCATTGATAATGTACTTAAAA
This sequence comes from Faecalibacillus intestinalis, assembly GCF_003024685.1. Lineage (GTDB taxonomy): Bacteria > Bacillota_I > Bacilli_A > Erysipelotrichales > Coprobacillaceae > Faecalibacillus > Faecalibacillus intestinalis. Next base: position 39,228 of record NZ_PYLQ01000009.1, read on the forward strand.
TAATAATCAATGGATACATAAAGATAGATTTTGTGTATGTTTCACTTTTTTCGAGTGTACGTTTTAAAAATAAATGATAATTAATCAATGAAAAGATAATACTTAAAATAAACCAATAGATAATAGGTGTATTAGAAACAAATGGCGATAATAAATAGTTTCCTTGGAAAAACCCACTATAAACAATACTTATATAATTAAGTAATAATTTTAATGATTGTGAATAGTTTCCATATCCCATCATAAATGTTTGGGCTACCTTGGTTGCACAAATATTAAGAGCAAGAAAAACAACAAAGGGTATGATCATATAAGCAATCGAACAAATTAAACTATCAGTCATATTTTGAGATGAAAGTGTTACAAATGTAATGATTGTATTCATCGCAAACATATGGACGATGGTGATAATTATTGCTAGAATAAATTTGTCCAATGGAAAAGAAATCATATAGTTACCAATAAATTGGCTTATAATTTGGTAAATAACAACAGGTAGAATAGTTGCAAAGTAAGAAAATAAACTTGTTGTTAAATAAAGTGATTCTTTTTTTATTGGTAAGGAAAAGTAAAGTATATTACTTTTCTTTTTTTGTAAAAAAGAAAACAGATAAATAGGGACAATAAAAGATAACATAAATCCATAAGCTAAAGGAATTATTTGTGCAAAACGCGTTATATTTTCATCGTTTAAAGGTACATAATCAAATTTATTGATTAGTAGAAAAGGAATAATGATTCCAATTACATAAATAAGAATAAGATATTTCTTATTTTGTTTTATTAAATATTTAAAATAATCTTTATTAATCATAGACACCATACCCCTTTCTTTCCATTTCATAAATAAATATTTCTTCTAAATTTACAGGTAAAACTTCTAACATAATTGGATTGAACATTCTTAAATAATCTTTAATTTCATTGATGTCTCCTTTAACAACCATATTAATCACACGAGATTGTTTATGGAAAGATAGAACATCTAAATGACTAAATTCTTCTTTGTTTAATTCTTCTTTAAAAGCAATTTGTATTTTATGAATATGATCTTTAATATCATAGAGATCACCAGATGTTGTCATACATCCATTTTCTAAAATACCAAAACTATCACAAATATCTTCAAGCTCTCTTAAATTATGAGATGAAATAATGACTGTCATATTTTCATCAATGATTTGATTAATAGCTTTTTTAAAAGCTAAACGCATAACAGGGTCTAAACCATCAAAAGCTTCATCTAATAGTAAATATTTTGGTGCAATTGCAAGTGCTAAAGCAAACATTGCTTGTCTTTTCATTCCTTTTGAATAATCTTTTAAAGGTTTATTTTGTGGTAAACGGAATAAATCAACATAATGTTGATAGGTTTCTAAATTGAATTGTGGATAAAAAGTAAGATAGAAATCTTTCATTTCATCAATAGTAGCAAAGTGAAAATAGTAGGGATCATCACTAATGAATAAAATATCTTTTTTAACATCAGGATTTTCATAAACATCTTTTCCATCAAATAAAATACTTCCTTCATCACATTTAGAAATCCCATTTAATAAATAAAGTAAGGTTGATTTCCCAGCTCCATTAGGACCAATCAAACCAAAAATACTTCCTGAGGAAATTGTGACATTTAAATGATTTAAAACATTTTTATTTTCAAAAGATTTCATCACATCTTTAATTTCAATCATACAGTTTCCTCCTTATATACTTCTTCAATAATTTCTAATAATTTGTCTTTGGTAATTTGATGCTTTTTCATTTCATTGACACATCCTTTAAAATCATCTAATTTATCATCTTTAATCAATTGATCAGTTTGATTATCAGCAATAAAACATCCTTTTCCTTTAACGGAATAAATATAACCTTGGTTCTCTAATTCTTGATAGGCCTTAGAAACAGTATTAGGATTAACGCCAATATCTGTTGCAAGAGATCTTACCGAAGGTAATTTATCATTAGGAAGTAAAATGCCGATAGAGATAAATTCTAAAATTTGTTTTTTGAGTTGTTCAAAAATAGGAACTTTATTTTGAATATCTATTATAAACATAGAGTCCTCCTAACTGTATTAGTGTCACTAGTACACTAATACAGTATAATACATTTAATGATTTGTCAATAAGGTAAAGAAAAAAAGAGCTCATTGAGTGAACTCTTTTTCATGTTTTTTGAAAAAGTCATAAAAATAACGTACGTTTTCTAATTGATACCAAGGCGTGACTTGGCATTCTTTAGCATCAAGATTATATATTTTAGCATCTAAAGTTCCTAACATAAAAGGAGAATGAGTAGCAATAACAAATTGACATCCTAAATAATGTGCGAGTTTATTAATTTCATGGGCTAATGCAACCTGGTTGGCAGGGGATAAAGAAACTTCAGGTTCATCTAATAAATAAAGCGCTTCAGGTATGAGGTATTCTTGAAAAAACTGTAAAGAGGTTTCTCCATTGGAATACTTTTCTTGAGAAAAAATAATATTTTCTATTCTTTGTTCTTTTTTATGATCCAAAATACTTTGAGCTTTTTCTAAAGATAAACCATCTTGCATATAATCATAAGTTAATCCATGTTCTAAAATTGCTTTTTGTTGTATTTTTTTAATTTCATAGAGAATATCTTCACTTTTGATATAACGACTATTTTCAGGAAGATGATAAAAAGGAACACCGTATTCATTACTTCCCAAACTATAGGCACATTCATTTTCAAATCTTTGACAATAATTTTCTGAACCATAATTATTGCTTGCAGGGCTTTCTTTTCCTTTTATCTTTAGTTTTCCAGCAATAATATTTAAAAGAGTAGATTTTCCACAACCATTATTTCCATAGAAAATAGTAATAGGTGCAAAAGAAAAGGGTTCAATGTATTTATCTTTAAAGACACTATAAGGATAAATATTAGGGTTTTTAAGTTTTTTGTTACTTAATTTAAAGCTACTTAAATAAATCATAGAATGACCTCCTCGTATAATTTAATCTTAATTGATGAGAGTTAAAAAGACAATAAATTTATAGAGTATTATTTTTATTGAATATTGCAGGTTTACTTGGAAGAAAGTATATGATTCGATATAATATATTTTAATAAAAGGGGAAATAATATGAATGAAAATCGTGTTCAAAAATATAAATTAGCGAAAAAAATTTCAAATCAAATTGAGTATTTAGAAAATAAAAAGCATGTTCAATTTAATATAATGTCTAAAAAAATAGCGGGTGAGAAATTATTAGAATATAACTATATAAATTTAATAACTCCGTATAAACATAACTTTGCAAAAACAAATGAAAAAAAAGAAGTGATTAAAGTAAATGGAGAACATATTTACGAAAGAAATGTTGAATTTAGTGAATATTATGATTTGTTTATGAATGAAAGAAAATTATATCCGATGATTATTGAAAACATACTAGATTTTGAAATTCATTTCAAGTCAATAACAGCTTATCATATTTTAACTTGGAATCAATTAACAGATTCTAATCAATTGAGGATGTTTTTTGATGGCTTAAAAATAAGAGCTGCAATTTTAGAAAATAGATATAATGAACAAAGAATAAAACATATGAATGCACATTTAGAAAAACTAAAAGAACAAATTTTTAATTATGCAGATATTTATTGTTTCTTTAATAGAATGAGTTTAGGAAATATGTTAACTGTTTTCACGTGTCTTGATAAAAAACAACAAGATGTAATTTTTGAAGATTTAAAGCGATTTAATATGAATTTCAATGTACAAAAGATACCAGATTTTATTAATAAAATTTTTTGTTTGGTTTCTATTCGTAATTGTGTAATGCATAGTAATAGTTTAGAAATATTAATTAGATTTTATAATCCTAAGACCCATGAACTACGAAAAGTATCTGATAGGAAAAAATATTTAAATATGATTAAAGAATTATGTAAAGAAAAAACTCATGAATAATCATGAGTTTTCTTCCGCACCAAGTGCCATTTACATTATTATTATATGCAAATACAGAAAAAAGACAACACAAAATTAAAAATGAAACAACAAAAAGTAATAATACCTATAAAATAGTTCAAATTTTTAAAAAGTATTGTATTGAATCTTATAAGTTGTGTGGTAATCCACCGAAAAAAGCGGTGTTCCCAACCATTAAGAGGGAGTAAAAAAAGCGGTGTACGCCACCAAATCAAGTTATATAATTTGAAAAAGAGCGAGTTAAAAAAGGAGAGAGTATTCCTATTTGGAATGCTCTCTTTGATTTATCTAATGAATAAATAAGCTGTATAAATGATATAGAGTAAAATACAAAGAAGACCTTCTTTTCTGTTCATTGATTTATTTGTTTTTGCAAATAGATAAAGTAGAATGCTACTTACTAGTAAGATAATACAATCAATAATAGATTCATTTATAACAGTAAGTGGTGAAAGTGTAGCAGAACATCCTAAAATAAATAAGATATTAAAGATATTAGAGCCAATAGCGTTACCTAAAGCTAAACCACTTTCTCCCTTTTTTGTAGCAACAATAGAAGTTACAAGTTCAGGAAGAGAAGTACCAATAGCAACAATCGTAAGTCCGATGAAATTTTCGCTTACACCTAAATTTCTAGCAATAATACAAGCTTGATCAACGACTTGTTGTCCACCCAAAATAACGAAAGCTAATCCTAAAACAATAAATAGAATACTCGTTAATAGAGAACGTGTTTTTGTGTTATCTTCATTTTGTTGGTGACAAATCGCTTCATAAATCATTCTTCCAAGATAGATAATCATTAATAAAATAAGAAATATTCCTTCTAATCTTGAAAGTTTTCCATCAAATAACATGATAAGTAAAATGAAAGTAACGATGATATTAAAAGGAAGATCCTTTTTTAAAATCGTTCTATCTGTTTTAAATGAAGCTAAAAAAGCACAGATACCAACAACAATTAAACCATTAAAAATATTAGAACCAATAATATTGCTTAAAGCTATTTCGTTATTTCCTGTAAATGCAGCACGTATACTTACCGATGCTTCTGGTGCGCTCGTTCCCATTGCTACAATCGTTAAACCAATGATTACACTGGGTACTTTTAGAAATCTTGCCAGATTACAGCTTCCCTCAACAAATAAATCAGCACCTTTAATTAGAAAAATAAAACCAATCATTAATAAAATATATTCCATGTTTTCCCCTTTCTTGCGAAAAAAGTCAACAAAAAGACTTTTATCGCATCAAAAAAATTGATTGATAAAAGTCTCGTTATTTACTCATAATAACCGGCTATAAGCGTGATGACGATTATTAGAACATCGAAGATGCTAACTACTCCCTTTTATATAAAAATAATAATTGATAATCATAAATAAATCAATTCTATTTTAATATATGTTAAAATATTTAATGTAGAATTAAATTTGAGGTATTTGTATGAAAAAATTATATTTAATAGGTGGAACAATGGGTGTTGGCAAAACTACCACATGCCAAGTTTTAAAAACAAAATTAGATAAAAGTGTATTTTTAGATGGTGATTGGTGTTGGGATATGCATCCTTTTGTTGTAAATAAAGAAACAAAGAAGCTTGTTTTAAACAATATCTGTACTTTATTGAACAATGATATAAAATGTAATACTTTTGAAAATATTATTTTTTGTTGGGTAATGCATGAACAAAGTATAATTGATGATATACTTTCACGTCTTGATTTAAATGACGTAAAAGTAATAGCGATTTCTTTAGTTTGTCAAAAAGAAGCTTTAGAAAAACGTATTCAAAAAGATATTGATCAAGGAATTAGAAAGAGCGATGTTTTAAAAAGAAGTATCGAAAGAATGGAAATGTATCAAAAATTAGATACTTATAAAATAGATGTTTCTTATAAAACAGTAGAGGAAGTTGTTAATGAAATTATGAAAGTAGGGGTGAAAAATGATTAGACATATTTTATTTTGGAATTATACAGACGAAGTTAAAGAAAAGCATCAAGAAAAAGAAACGTTAATAAAGCTAAAAGAATCTGTTGAAACATTAAAAGATATAGAAGGTTTATTATGTGTGGAAATGGAAGAAAACTTATCATCAGGTTATGATCTTGTTTTTTATAGTGAATTTGAAAATCAAGAAGCTTTAAAGGATTTTCAAAATCACCCATTGCATGAAGCTCATAAAAAACGTTGTAAAGATTTAGTTTGTAAGCGTTTATGTGGGGATATTGAAAGGAAATAGGTTTAAAATGAAAAAAAGCTATAAGGGGTACATTGTTTGGATGATTTTATTTTGTGTTGGCATGGTATTGATGATGATTGTTGATTTGAAAAATCTTAAACTATTTAGCTTGATTTTAGGTAATTATATGCTTATGATGATAACCTTGCTTACAGGAATGATTTATAAAAATGAATGTATTTATTGGTATTCAGGAGTTTCTTATCAAGAAGCAATTGAGGCAACAAGCATGTCAAGAAAAAAGTATGCTTATAAACATTTTATACGTTTTTTTATAACATGTTTATTGTATTTATTTTATTCAATAATAGCTTATTTTTTATCATTTTCATTTGGAATGAATATGACAATTTGTTGTTTGTTAATTATGGTGTGTGCCCTAAGCACGACATCTATTAAGTTATAAAGGAGTTTTTATGAGTTTTATTACAACGTATACAAAAAAATATTTTGATCCATTAAATGTAGATGAAAGTTTATTAGATATTAAAGATATTGCTCATGCACTTTCTTTAATATGTCGAGGAAATGGGCATGTTCAACATTTTTATTCCGTAGCTCAACATAGTCTTGCTTGTGCTAAAGAAGCAAAGACAAGAGGATATAGTAAAGAAGTTATTTTAGGATGTTTGTTGCATGATGGAAGTGAAGTTTATTTAAGTGATGTTACAAGACCGATAAAAAAAGAACTTACTTATTATTTAGAAGTGGAAGATGTTTTACAAAATACGATTTGGAAACATTTTATTCAAAGAGATTTAACAAAAGATGAAACTAAATTAGTTTTTGAAATTGATGATGAAATGTTATCTTTGGAACTAAAAGAATTATTAAATGATGAAATCAATTGGGATTATTTAAAGTTGCAAAGAAAAGTTGATTTAAGTTTTGTAGCTTTTGAAACAATTGAAAATGAATTTATAGAATTTTATAAAGAGACGATGGAAATTTAAAATTGTCTTTTTCTTTACCCTTTCCTTATTTCTGTGCTAAAATTTGAGTATATATTTTTAAGGGGGACTCTTATATGGAACATGTTACATTTGATGAATTTTTTGATTTTGTAAAGAATGAAGATGCTAATTGGTATATTCCTGGCCTAAAAGAATATTTTGAAGGTTTGAATCAAGATGAAATCTATATACAAGACAATTTTTTGGGAAAGCTTGTTTATCAATTTAATAAATTTGAAAATAATTTAAAGGAAGCTGTTTTTGATAAGTTTATCTGTTATAGAAAAATGACAGATGAAAAAGAAATAAGCATGCTTAAAAACAGTGCCAATGAAATAGCTAATATTGATTTAAAAAGTGCTTATTCTTACAATGAACTTTTTGACAATGTTTCTCATAACAAATTATTAGAGGATATCAATAAATATAATAATTGTGGGGATGTTGATTTTGATCTTGGAATAGAATTAAGATTTAATGAAATATATGATGAAGAAACTTTTAACCAAGGTTCTTTAGATATTATAGGAAGTGTTTCATTTAACTCACATAAAAGTGGAAAAGTCTTTGATTTTCCATTTACTATGACCATTGGTTTAGATTCATATTATTTTGAAAAAGATGGGGATATCTATAAGATATATAAATTTAGGGAGTTCTATGCTTTTTCTAAAATTTATGGTACAGAAGATACAATTCATTATAGATATAGAAAAAATGATTTTCCATTAGAAAAATATGGTACATATGGTGTACATGTTGATAGTGATATTCCTTTTGCTGGTGATAAGTATTCGATTTATATGTTTAGAAATGACTATGCCCCATTTAAATATGCTTTCCAATATGACTGTCTAACTCATTTAGTTAAATCTGAACTTGGGAAAGAGCTTTTAGAAAATGTTGCTAAAGAAGATCTATTAAAAATTCTATACAATAGAATAGCCTATGTTGTTGATGAAAGCCTTATGCCAGAATATGATTAAGATACCGATTTTTGGTATCTTTTTTTTACCAGTATTTTTTCAATAATAGTTTTATTCTTTGCTTTTATGATAAGTTTTATCTACAAGTTGGCAAAAGAAATGAATGATAAAATGTTATCTTTGAGATTAAATCAATCATTTTTTAAGGTTACAAAGAAAAGGTGATTTAAGTTTAGAATGTCTGAAAAAAGGGAAGACTAGTGAACTATAAGTTCAATGACAGCTTTCTTTTTTTGTTTTACAATAATGTTGGTGATAAAAATGGATAAAAAATTAATAGACCCTTTAAAACTAGGAATGAATTTAAAAAAATATATTAAGAAAATAGGATATAAAGTCAAAGATATCCAAAATTATTTATGTTTAGAATGTCCTCAACCAATTTATCGTTGGTTTAAAGGAAGTACATATCCCTCAATTCATCATTTATATGCATTAAGTTGTTTGTTTGGGGTAAGTATGAATGAATTGGTTGAAGAAAGTGATGAAAGAAAAGAATGGGGAAATCGTATTTATCAAATAAAAGAGGGAAAACTAATCTTAGAAAAGCAAGAAATTTTGTAAGCATATTTCTTGCTTATTTTCTAGTATTCAAGTACGATATAGATACCCCATAGGGGTGGGAGGTATAGTGATGAAAAAGAAATATGATGTCATTGGCATGACATGTAGTGCTTGTTCAGCCCATGTAGATAAAGCAGTAAGAGGGTTGGATGGTGTTGATGATGTTAATGTCAATTTATTACAGAACTCAATGACTGTTGAATTTAATGAAAATAAAATAAATGAAAATCAGATTTTTGAAGCGGTTGATAAAGCGGGTTATAAAGCTCAAAATATTGGTGAAAAACAGGTTTCAAATGTTCAAGAAGATGAAAATGAACATAAAAAGAAGAATTTGATTTTATCATTTATTTTCTTGATTCCTTTATTTTATATCAGTATGGGACATATGATGAATTGGCCTTTACCAAGTATTCTCTTAGGTCATGAAAATATGATGTTCTTTGTTTTAGTTCAATTATGTTTAGTTGTTCCTATTATGTTTATTAATAGAGGTTATTATATTAGAGGATTTAAGACTTTATGGAATAGAAGTCCAAATATGGATTCTTTGATTGCCTTAGGTTCTTCAGCTGCTTTTATTTATAGTTTATATGCTACTTTTATGATGGCTTATTATTTAGGTAGAATGGACATGGATATGACCCATCATTATATGATGCAACTTTACTTTGAATCTGCAGGTATGATTTTAACATTAATTTCTTTAGGTAAATATTTAGAATCACGTTCTAAACAAAAGACTTCAGAAGCGATTGAAAAATTGATGAAGCTGATGCCTTCAACAGCTATCGTGTTAAAAGATGGCAAAGAAGTTGAAGTGGCCATTGAAGATGTTCAAATGGGTGATGTTGTGATTGTTAAACCAGGTAACAATATTCCTTTGGATGGAAAAATCATTCAAGGACATGGTTCAATCAATGAAGCGATGATTACTGGAGAAAGCTTACCAGTTGATAAAACAGTTGGAGATCAAGTTATTGGTTCAACCAATAACTTAGATGGTTATATGCAAGTAGAAGTCAGTCATACTTCAAATGATACAACTCTTTCTAAAATCATTCGTTTAGTAGAAGAAGCAGGGGCTTCTAAAGCACCAATTGCGAAACTTGCCGATAAGATCAGTGGTGTCTTTGTGCCAACCGTTATTACGATTGCAATCATTACTTTCATTTTATGGTTGACACTTGGAAATAAAGATTTCCATTTTGCTTTAAACTGTGCAATTTCTGTTCTTGTTATTTCTTGTCCATGTGCTTTAGGGCTTGCCACTCCTACAGCAATTATGGTTGGAACAGGAAAAGGGGCTAATTTAGGTATTTTAGTAAAATCAGCCCAACATTTAGAACAGCTTTCTAAATGTGATACAATTGTTTTAGATAAAACAGGGACACTTACAGAAGGTAAACCTCAAGTGACTGAAGTTTATCCAATAAATATAGGTGAAAATGATTTATTGAAATATGCAGGTTCAATTGAACAATATTCTAAGCATCCTTTAGCTAAAGCAATTTATACTTATGTAAGTGATCAAGGTTTATCAATTAATACTTTAGATCATTTTGAAATGAAACAAGGATTAGGTCTTGTAGGTTCTTTCAGTGGAGAAGTTCTTTTATCGGGAAATAAAAGATTGATGGAAGAATATGATGTTGATTTATCTTCGATTGATGATTTATATAAAGAATTATCGTCGAAAGGAAAGACACCATTATTTTATAGTTATGCTGGTAAACTGATCGGTTTAATTGTTGTAAGTGATGTCTTAAAACAAACAAGTAAACATGCAATTGATTGTTTAAAAGATATGCATATGAATATCTATATGTTAACTGGGGATAATCAATTAACTGCCAATGCAATAGCAAGCGAATTAGGAATTGAAGCGATTGGTGAAGTCTTACCACAAGATAAAGAAAAACATGTCAGAGAATTACAAGAAAAAGGACATCGTGTAATCATGGTGGGTGATGGAATCAATGATGCACCTGCTCTTGTTAGAAGTGATGTTGGTATTGCAATGACTTCTGGTATTGATATTGCGATTGAATCAGCAGATATTGTATTAATGAAAAATGATTTACAAGATGTTGTTGTTGCTTATGAACTTTCAAAAGCAACGATTAAAAATATTAAAGAAAACTTATTCTGGGCATTTTTCTATAATGTGATAGGAATTCCTATCGCTGCCGGTGTTTTCTATCCATTCTTTGGTTTATTATTAGATCCAATGTTTGGGGCAGCAGCGATGTCGTTAAGTTCTGTCTTTGTAGTTTCAAATGCTTTAAGACTTAGATTCTTTAAACCACAACATCAAATAATTCAAATAAAGGAAAATAGGAAAAAGGAAGAAAAGAAAATGAAAAAGGTATTAGTAGAAGGAATGATGTGTCAACATTGTAAGGCACACGTAGAAAAAGCGTTAAATGAAATTGATGGTGTTCATGCAACAGTTGATTTAGAAAACAATTGTGCTTTTGTAGAAGGTGAAGTTGATGAAGCAATCCTAAAACAAGCCATTGAAGAAGCAGGATATACTTATAAAGGAATTGAATAAGTATGATGGCCGATAAAAAACAGGTCACAAGACTTTTAAAAACCGCAAGAGGACAAATTGATGGTATCTTAAAAATGGTGGAAGAAGATCGTTATTGTATTGATATTTCACATCAAATCATGGCCAGTGAAGCGATTTTAAAAAGAGCCAACAAAGAAGTCTTAAAAGCCCACATGACCCATTGTGTTCATGATGCGGTAAATAGTGAAGATTGTGATCAAAAAATAGAAGAAATGATTAAAGTCTTAGATAATTTATTGAAATAAGAAATCTTTTAAAAAGGTTTCTTATTTTTTTGCGTAAATAAGTATAATACCAGCTTATATAAGACGGTATTATATCTTTTGATATTGTAAACTACAAGTATAAAGTAATGGGGTTGCTATTAAAGGAAGTAATTTTAAAGATAATAAAAGTTGTATTAAATATTTTAATGCTTGTTTGTTTGATAAAATCAATTAAAGTGAAAGAGAGTCTAAATAAAACAATCACTTAAAATAACACAACTGTTTTGTTACCTTATAAATAATGTTAGAAAATGTAAGAATTATTAAAAATATCCATTGTTTGTATCGAATAGAAAAATAAAAGTGTATAATTAAACTAATAAGTAGTTAGGAGGAAAAATCATGAGTAGATATGTATTAGGATTAGATATTGGAATTACTTCTGTAGGGTATGGTGTAATAGATGTTGATAATGATTTATTTGTGGATTATGGGGTAAGACTTTTTAAAGAAGGAACTGCTGCAGAAAATGAAACACGAAGAACTAAAAGAGGATCTAGACGTCTAAAAAGAAGAAAATCAAATCGTTTAAATGATATGAAAAATCTTTTAAAGAAAAATGATCTTTATTTTGATAATTATCGAAACTACAATCCATATGAAATGAGAGTTAAAGGGTTAAACGAAAAACTATCTTCTAAAGAACTGTGTACTGCCATTATGCACATAACAAAATCAAGAGGAACAACTTTAGAAGTACTTGCTGATGAAAGTCAAGATGATGAAGGAACAAAAGCAATGCTTTCAAAAAATGCAAAAGAATTAAGCAATGGAAAATATATTTGTGAAGTTCAATTGGATAGATTAAATAAGGATCATAAAGTAAGAGGAACGGAAAATAATTTTAAAACAGAAGATTATGTAAAAGAACTCAAAGAAATATTAAAACATCAAGATTTAAATGAAGAATTATGTAATCAAATTATTGAAATAGTTTCAAGAAGAAGACGTTATGATCAAGGTCCAGGTAGTGAAAAATCACCTACTCCTTATGGAAGTTATCGTCTGGTAGATGGTGTTTTAAAACATGTTAATTTAATTGATGAAATGCGGGGAAGATGCAGTGTTTATCCAAATGAATTTAGAGCACCAAAACAATCCTATACAGCTGAGTTATTTAATTTATTGAATGATTTAAATAATCTAACGATTAAAGGTGAAAAAATAACAGTTGAAGAAAAGAAAAAGGTTATCGCAGTTGTTAATGAAAAAGGAAATATTACAGTTAAACAATTACTTAAATTATTAGATGCTCAAGAAGATGAAGTTACAGGATTTAGAATTGATAAAAATGATAAACCATTAATTACAGAATTTAAGGGTTATAGTAAAGTTTTAAAAGTCTTTAAAAAATATAACCAACAAGAATTACTAGAAGATAAATTGATTGTTGATCAAGTTATTGACATATGTACAAAATCAAAAGGTATTGATGAAAGAAAAAAAGATATTAAAGAATTATATCCTGAATTTGATAATGAGTTAATTGAAGAATTAGCTTCAATTAAAGGTGTTTCTGCTTATCATTCATTATCTTTTAAAGCAATGCATATAATCAATAAAGAAATGCTTACAACAGAAATGAATCAAATACAAGTTCTTCATGAAATAGAAATGTTTGATAAAAATAGAAAATCATTAAAGGGTAAGAAAAATATTGAACCTGATGAAGAAGCTATTCTATCTCCAGTTGCTAAAAGAGCACATCGAGAAACATTTAAAGTTATTAATGCGTTAAGAAAAAAATATGGTGAATTTGATAGTATTGTCATTGAAATGACTAGAGATAAAAATACCAGGGAACAAACAAAACGTATAAATGATAATCAAAAAAGATTTGAAAATATTAATAAAGAAGTAGACGATATTATTAAAAATGCAGGCATTGATCCAGAAGAAGTTAATGGAAAAACTAAAACTAAGGTACGTCTTTATTTACAACAAGATTGTAAGACAGCCTATACGCAACAAGATATTGATTTACATACATTGATTTTTGATGATAAAGCATATGAAATCGATCATATTATTCCAATATCTGTTTCATTAGACGATTCACTTTCAAATAAGATACTAGCATCTCGTTTAGAAAACCAACAAAAAGGTAATCTAACACCAATGATGGCTTATTTAAAGGGAAAATTTACGGGTGGTAATTTAGAAAAATATAAATTATTTGTAAGTAGTAATAAAAATTTTAATGGCAAAAAAAGAAATAATTTACTTACTGAACAAGATATTACCAAGGAAGATGTAGCAAGAAAGTTTATTAATCGTAATTTAGTAGATACAAGCTATGCTTGTCGTACAGTATTAAATACTTTGCAACGCTATTTTAAAGATAATGAAATAGATACAAAAGTTCATACTATTAGAGGACAATCAACCAATATTTTTAGAAAACGAATAAATTTACAAAAAGATAGAGAGCAAGATTATTTTCATCATGCAATCGATGCATTGATTGTTGCTTCGTTAAAGAAAATGAATATTGTCAATTCATATTTAATGCATTACAACTATAGTGATTTATATGATGAGGAAACAGGGGAAGTGTTTGATGTTTTACCTGATAAACAATTTATTGATCAAAGATATATTTCATTTATCTCTGATTTAAAAAATATTTATCAAGAATCGAATCAATATAACTTAGGTTATATTACCCAAGAACAAATGCATTATCCACTTATCAAGGTATCTCATAAAATAGATACAAAACCAAATAGGCAAATTGCGGATGAAACAATATATAGTACAAGAAATATTGAAGGACAAGATATGCTAGTTGAAAAAATAAAAAATATCTATGATCCTAAAGAAAAGAAAGCAATTGAACTTGTTAATAATATTATTAATGATGATACTGATAAGTATATTATGAAACATAAAGATCCTCAAACTTTTGAAAAAATAAAAGAAGTGGTATTAAATCATTTTAATGATTATAAAGATTCAAAAGAATATTATGTAATTGACAAAAAAGGTAAGTATTCTTTAAAAGAAGAAAGTCCTTTAACATCATATTATAATGAAAATGGAGCTATTACTAAATATTCTAAGAAAAATAATGGACCAGCAATTACATCAATGAAATTCTACTCTGAAAAACTAGGAAATCATTTAGCAATTACAGGTAATTATAATACAAATAATAAAAAGGTAATTTTAAAACAAATAAGCCCATATAGAACAGACTTTTATGTATCTCCTGAAGGAAAATATAAATTTGTTACAGTTAGATATAAAGATGTTTTTTATAAAGAAACAATTCATAAATTTGTCATAGATGAAAATTGGTATCATGAAGAAAAAATTAAAAAAGGAATTCTAGAAGATTGGAAATTTGTATGTTCAATGCATCGAGATGAACTTATTGGACTTATCAAACCTGAAGGTAAAAAGTTTGTTTATGATGCTTCAATTGATGGTGGTCAAACACAATATCATGATGGTAAACATTATGAAATCTTGAAGTTTACAGCAACGAATGATGAAAAGAAAGGAACTTTTGAAGTAAAACCGATTAACACTAACTGCTCAAAACGATTAATGCCATCTGTAGGACCTTTTATTAAAATTCAAAAATTTGCTACGGATGTTTTAGGAAATATATATGAAGTTAAAGATAATAGATTGAAATTAGAGTTCGATTAGTCTATAATATAGGTGGTTGTATTCTAGCAAAAATTTATATGACCTAACAAAACAAGGGTTTATCCCGGACTCGGCTCTTCGGAGCCTTTTTCTTTTATAAAAAATGAGTCATAGGATCATATATATTGAAAAATGTGAATGTTTGAAATTATATTTAGATAATATTAAGATTATTTACAATGATAATGATATTCTACTACCAATTTCAGACATTCAAATATTAGTTATAGATAATTACAAATCAAGTTTAAGTATACCCTTAATTAATAAATTAACAGAAAATAATGTATGTACAGTTATATGTGGAATAGATCATATTCCTAAAAGTTACATACTTCCAATGAATGGTCATTTTTCACAAAGTGGAAATATTAATAAACAAATAGAATGGGATAATAATAGAAAACAAATCATGCATCAAAAAATAGCAAGGGCTAAAATACATAATCAAGCAGAAATATTAAAAGTAAATAATAAAAGTCAAGATGTAATAAATAAACTATATCAATTTGAAAATGAGGTTCAAATTGATGATGTTACAAATAGAGAAGGTCTAGCTGCAAAAATGTATTTTAGAGAATTATTTGGTGATGATTTTATACGATTTGATGAAGATGTAATCAATGCTGGATTAAATTATGGATATAGTATCTTTAGATCATTAATATCTTCTATTATTGTAGCTAAAGGTTATTTACCTAATTTAGGTATTTTTCATCGAGGCAAACAAAATATGTTTAATTTAAGTGATGATGTAATAGAAGTATTCAGACCAATTGTAGATCATTATGTTTATAATAATATGATGGAAGATATTTTATTTAAACAAGAACATAGAGAAGCGTTAATACAACTTACAGCTAAGAAAATAGAAATCGATGGAAGAAAACAAACGGTTAATAATGCTATTTATGTTTATTTAGAAAGTATTTTAAAAGAATTAGAAACAAGTAAAGATGTCTATTTATTTCCTAAACCAATTTTATATGATTTATGAATTTATGAGATTGGTATTATTTTTTGACCTCCCCATGAAAACAAAAAAAGAAGTAAAAATATATACACATTTTAGAAAATATCTTATAAAGAATGGATATATGATGATGCAGTTTTCTGTTTATTGTAAGATTTTTCCAAATAGAGAAGCTGCAGTTAAACATGTAAATATATTAAAAAAGAATGTTCCTAAAGAAGGACAAATTAGATTATTGTTGGTTACAGAAAAGCAATATTCTAAAATAGAAATTATTGTTGGTGGGGTCTCGAATCAAGAAAAAACAGTAAATGCGGATTCTTTTATAAAATTATGAATCTATTAACATTAAAAAAAGGAAATAAAAGATATGACTTACAAATAAATAATATAAAATATTGTATAGGAAATGATTTTGAAGAAAAATATAATTTTGTAAATATTTTAAAAGAAGTATTTTTATTATCTAAAGAAAGCGAATATTCGATAAATAATAGTGGACAAGCACAAGTTTTGATAAATGATAAAGAAATAAAAGTAAAAGAAATAAGTTTCTATCAAATAAACCATCATTATTCAATCACAAATGATCTAAAACTAACAGCACATTCTCTAATTGCTAGATATATAGAATTACTTATAGCACAAGATGATAACATAGACACAATCAATACAATAAATCTTCTATTAGAATCTTTTACAAATGAATTAGATAATGAATTAATATATCCAAAATTTATAACATATACACCTAAACAATTCTTAAAAATATTGTTACCAATATTTTTAAAAGAAGAAGATCAAGCAAATGAATATGATCTATCCTATGATGAAATCATTTTATTTCAACTTAAAATGATAGATTATATATCTAAACATCAAGCAACTAAAATAATTTGTCTTATAGAATTACCATATCTATCAAAAGAAATAAATGACTATCTCATAAATATGAAAAATTGCTTTATTGTTGTTATGTTTTATAAAACAAACAGTGTTTTAAATATAAAAGATACTTATATATTTGATGATTTAATAGTAGATTTAAATAATGATGAACAAATATATAATATCTATTTAAATAAAGGTGTATGCACACTACAGGAGGCAAAAGAAATGATAATAAATAATATAAAAGCTAAACTTGATATATCTATAACTCTATAAAATATTCAATATTTTATTATTTTTAAATATATGGTAACATGTATTTGAGGTTTTGTTACCATATGATTTTTTGCTAGAATAAGACAACAACTGCTTATCAGTCGGCTTTCTTGCCGTTTTGTTACCATATGATTTTTTGCTAGAATAAGACTAAATAAACAAATCAGGAGGACACTATTTTGTTTTGTTACCATATGATTTTTTGCTAGAATAAGACGGGAATTAAAAAGGAGATTAAGAAATGGCTGTTTTGTTACCATATGATTTTTTGCTAGAAGAAGACTAGCTGTTGACGGTATTTCTTATTTACATGGTTTTGTTACCATATGATTTTTTGCTAGAATAAGACTATTTAAAAATGTAGACGTCCAACGGAACAGTTTTGTTACCATATGATTTTTTGCTAGAATAAGACTTGGGGACTTTTTACAGTTTAGGGTTTACAGTTTTGTTACCATATGATTTTTTGCTAGAATAAGACTCATGGGTTCAATATTCTATGCTATTTTCTGTTTTGTTACCATATGATTTTTTGCTAGAATAAGACGTGGAAAAGGAAGAACTGACGATTGTTTGTGTTTTGTTACCATATGATTTTTTGCTAGAATAAGACTCTTGATAATATGGTATTGGGCTGAAGGACGTTTTGTTACCATATGATTTTTTGCTAGAATAAGACAAAGATACACACCAGTATTTTATGGCGACGGTTTTGTTACCATATGATTTTTTGCTAGAATAAGACTAGGCGGTCGCAAGTCCGCGTAAATAGTGAGTTTTGTTACCATATGATTTTTTGCTAGAATAAGACATGACGATGCAAGGTTCGAAAAATCGTTCAGTTTTGTTACCATATGATTTTTTGCTAGAATAAGACTGTCATATTGATATTAATACTTGATTTACCGTTTTGTTACCATATGATTTTTTGCTAGAATAAGACAAGAAAAGAATGCTTCTCAACAGGCAGTAAGTTTTGTTACCATATGATTTTTTGCTAGAATAAGACGAAGTAGTGCCCAAGAAGAATCGTTATGTCGTTTTGTTACCATATGATTTTTTGCTAGAATAAGACTAAATATTAAAGATGAAACTTGTTCCATCTGTTTTGTTACCATATGTGTTTTTTGATAGATTTAATTTAAATGTAAAAAAAGAGATTTCTCAAGGATGCTATTTTGAAATCTCTTTTTGCTTATAAAAATATTTACATAAAATAAAAAAACAACCCGAAGGTTGTTGCTTATTAAATGGCGTCCACGAAGGGATTCGAACCCCTGACCGCACGCTTAGAAGGCGTGTGCTCTATCCAGCTGAGCTACGTAGACACTGCTTACTTTCAACTGCTCATATATATTAGCATGAATATGAAATGATTGCAATAAAAAATTACAATTTTTTTTAAAATTTATATTTTGAAGAGATATATATAAAATAAAAAACAACCCGAAGGTTGTTGATTATCAAATGGCGTCCACGAAGGGATTCGAACCCCTGACCGCACGCTTAGAAGGCGTGTGCTCTATCCAGCTGAGCTACGTAGACATTGCTTACTTTCAACTGCTCAACTAGAATAGCATATATTTTTTTAAAAAGCAATACTTTTTTAAAAATCATCTAAATTTTTGAATTCAACCTTTAAATCTTTACCTTCTACATAAATAACACAATAACTTCGATTACTTCCTCCACGAGGTAAAGTTGTAGATCCAGGATTAATAAGTGTATAACCATCAACTTCTTTATACATAGGAACATGCGTATGTCCTGAAAGTAGTACATCACAGTTTGCTTCTTGCAAAGTATAGATCATACTTGTTTCACGATCCATATATCCAAAACGATGCCCATGAGCAACTAAAAAGTTTAAATCTTCAACTTTAAATTTGATTTGATTTGGAAAATCACTATACCAATCATTATTTCCTTTAACACATAACCAATCTTGCATCATATATGTTTCAGCTTCACTGTCTCCACAATGAATATAAAAATCTCCATCAGGTTCTAATTCTTTTACACGGTCAATCATTTGATGATAACCATGACTATCTGACATTACTACTATTTTTTTCATTTTCATCACCAAAAATATTATAACAAAACTTTACTAGATTTGTACAATATTATCGATTGATGTACTTACATTTTGATCTTCTTGAATAAGTTCATTATTAATATAGATATGGACTGAACTAACATCAGGAAGTGATAAAAATGATTTTTCAAGACGACTATAAAGAGTAGGAGAAATATTTTCGCTATTATCTAGAATACGTGATGATAAATAGATAGAAAGTAAGCCATCGTTTAATTGTGATTTTTTAGTTGTTTCTACTTTAGTATTATTTTCAAAATGATCTAATAATAAAGATACTTTTTGATCAATTGTTTGATTTGTGTTTTGAATACGTGTTGTTGTAGGAATATAATATGTTTTTCCAGCAATTTCTTTTTCGTTATAAACAAGGACGGAAGAGGTTTGATAAAGATCAAAAGTGGATGTTTCAAAGTTATTAATACCTAAATTAGGAGTGATACAACTTAATGGTATTGTTGTATTTTCAAATGAAGAAACAGCTTTACCATCTATTTTCATATTGATTTTAGAAATACCATCTTTACAAAATAAATAGCTAAGAGCTTCACAAATATCTAAAGCTTGTTGATTATTTGATACTTTAAAATTATTTGTAAAATCAAACGTAAGTTGATTACTTTCCATAATTAAAGCATTAAGTTCTAATTTCTTATTAAAAATAGGATAAAGTCCTAATTGAGTAAAATCTTTTGATTTCATTGTTTCAATAATCCCTCGAATATTATTTTCCTTATTATCCTTAACACCAATATCCACAGAAACAGGAATAAGCGTTTCATCTTGATCTTTAAAAATAACTGTTTGCATATTGGCTTTCTTTTTCACTGTTTTAACATCATCATTTTTAAAATAAACAAAGGTTGCAAAAGCACATAAAAAAATCATTGAAATATTTCTTAAATATTTTTTATACATGAAATCACCTCACTATTTAAAATATGAAAAGAGTGATAAAATAGTCTTAAAATTTGCCTTTTTTAAAGATTTATTTTATATTATAATAGCGAAAATGAAGGAGGGATAGTTGTGCCACTTACTGATGATGATTTTGTGAAGACTGGGAAACTAGAGGGTTATAGTGAAATGATTCAAAAATTACATGAAGAAGAACAAACACAACCCGAAATCACTTATGATTTACAATTAGATGATGATGAGGATGAAGAAGAAAAATGATAGAAGATTTAATTGAAACAGGTCAATATAAAGAAGCGTTGCAATATTTAAATGATATGGATAATGAACAAGTACGTTATCAAAGACTTGTTTGTTTATATGGATTGAAAGAATTACAACAAGCTAAAAGAGAAGGTATGAAAGCAAAAGTTCTTGCTGGAGAAACTTATTATGATGTTGTTGCTATTTATGTATCGATTTTAAAAGATTTAGAAGAATTTGAAGAAGCTATTAATATTATTGTAGAGGAATTATCAATGCCTTATATTCCTTATCAATATGAAACAGTTTTTAATGCAGCTTATGATGAATTGTTATTAGCAAAACAAGAAGCATCTTTTGATGGGGTGACTCAAAAAGTCTTTAATGAAGAAGATATCGAAAATATTTTAACTAAAAAAGATACAAATGAAGATTTACTTTATATGGCTATTGAACAAATGGAAGGCATGAATATTCGTCGTATGATTGTTCCTATTCGTCAATTTATTAGAGATAATGATCAACCTGATTTTGCCAAAAGTTTATTAATAGAATTAATGATTGATCAAGAAATTGATGAAGATTTGGAAGTTGTCAAAAAAGGTGTGCACTACGATATTAACCCAAGTTATGCCCCAATGGTCTTGAATCAAGAATCTGGTGTTGAAATTTATAAATTGTTGATGGATGCTTTAGAAGATGATAATCCATCTTTACTTACGATGTGTGAACAATTTTTAAATTTTTATCTTTATTCAATCTATCCAAAATATATTGATGAACAAGATTATCGTAGTATTGCAGGAGCTATTCATTATCATTTAGCATCTCTACAATATATAGATATTGAATTAGAAGATATTGAATATTTATATAATTGCAATCAAGAGGATGTAAAAGATGTATTGGAAACAATACAATCAATCGAATATTAAAATTTATTAATATAGTTGAATTTAAAAAAAGGTTAGTATATAATGTCTTTTGATACGGAATAAGGAGAAATATATAATGAGAACAACTACAAAAAAATTAGAAAATGCTGTTACTCAAATTAAAGTAACATTTGATAAAAAAGAATGGGCAGAAGCTCAAGACGCTGCTTTAAAAAGATTAGCTACAAGAGTTAAATTAGATGGTTTCAGACCTGGTAAAGCTCCAGTTGCTATGATTAAAGCTAGACTTGGAAAACAAGCTATCTATGATGAAGCTACTGATCAAATCTTACAAAAAAGATATGCTGATATCATGAAAAAAGCTGAAGTTGCTCCAATTGCTCAACCAACATTAAATATTGATAGTGTTGATAATGATAACTTAAAAATTACAATCTTATGTCCTGTTAAACCTGAAGTTGAATTAGGTGAATACAAAGGATTAGAAGTTAAAAAAGGTAGAGTAACTGTTGCTAAAAAAGATATCGAAGCACAAGTTGAAAACTATCGTCATCAATTCGCTGAATTAACAACTAAAGAAAACGGTGAAGTTGCTAAAGGTGATACAGTAGTTATGGACTTTGAAGGATTCATCGATGGTGAAGCATTCGAAGGTGGAAAAGCTGAAAATCATTCATTAGAAATCGGTTCTGGACAATTCATTCCAGGTTTTGAAGATCAAATGATCGGTATGACTTGTGAAAATGAAAAAGATGTTGTTGTAACATTCCCAGAAGATTATCAAGCTACTGAATTAGCTGGTAAAGAAGCTACATTCAAAGTAACTGTTCATGAAATTAAAGAAAAAGTTTTACCTGAAGCTGATGATGAATTAGCTAAAGATGTTAACATCGAAGGTGTTGAAACTTTAGATCAATTAAAAGATCATATTAAAGCTCAATTAAAATCACAAAAAGAAAATGAAGTAGAAAACAAATTCTTCTCTGATTTAACTCAAGCTTTAATTGAATGTTGTAAAGTAGAAGATAGTGAAGCTTTATTAAATTCTGAATTAGATACAATGTTAAGAGAAGTTGAAATGAACTTACAACAACAAGGTTTATCATTTGAATTATATGAACAATTCACTGGTAAAAACAAAGATGCTATCAAAGCTGATTTAACTGATCAAGCAAAAGACAGAGTTAAATTAAACTTAATCTTAGCTGCTATCGTTGAAGCTGAAAATATTGAAGTAACTGATGAAGAACGTAATAGCGAATTAGAAACAATCGCAAATACATATAATAGAGACTTAGAAGAAATCAAACAAATCTTCGCTCAAAATATGTACCAAATCGATGCTGATATTTTAAATAGAAAAGCGTTAGACGTTGTTAAAGAAAACTTAAAGAAATAGTTTAAAAGACGCGTAAGCGTCTTTTTAAAAAAGGAGGATTATTATGAGTGAAAGTACATTATTAACCCTTCCTGTTGTGTGCACAAGAGGAATGATTGTCTTTCCGGGTAACCGTTTATCATTAGATGTTGGTCGCCCCCTTAGTTTAAAAGCACTTGAACTTTCAAGTCGTGACTTTGATAACAATATCCTATTTGTATCACAAATCAATCCTATTGTTGATGATCCAAAATATGATGATGTTTATCATGTTGGAACTTTATGTAAAATTGAAAAGAAAATCCGTCGCGATAGTGCAGGGACAATCAAATTAACTGTTACTGGAGAAAAAAGAGTTGCCCTTCGAGATTTTAAAATTGAAGATGGTTCAATTTTTTCAACAGCTGAAGTTTTAGAAGATATTTATGGAGACACAAATGAAGAAGTTGCTTTAGTAAGAAAAACAACAGCTTATTTTGAACAAGCAAGACGTCATATGCCTCATATTCCAGCTGAAAGCTTAACATTGCTTTCAAATGGAACATCAGCTAGTTTACTTGCTGATACAATTGGTCAATATTTACCAATTGATTTAGATAGAAAACAAAAAATTCTTGAAGAACAAAGAATTAATGAAAGATTATTCTTAGTAGCAAGTTCTATTGAATCTGAAAAAATGATTAGTCAATTAGAAGATACAATCAATAGAAAAGTCAAAGAAAGTATTGATGAAAATCAAAAAGAATACTATCTAAGAGAAAAATTAAGAGCTATTAAAGATGAACTTGGTGATACTGTTGATAAAGGAGACGATGCTGATCAAATTCGTAAAGAATTAGCTGAAAATCCATATCCTCAATATATCAAGGATAAAATTGAAGAAGAATTACGTCGTTTTGAAGCTATGCCACCAGCATCTTCAGAAGCGAACGTTGTTAGAACTTATATTGATTGGGTGATGAAAACACCTTGGTATCAAGAAACTAAAGATGAAGAAGATATTTCTAAAATTGAAGCAATTTTAGAAGAAGATCATTTTGGATTAGAAAAAGTAAAAGAAAGAATTGTTGAACACTTAGCAGTTAAACAAATGACACAATCTTTAAAAGCACCAATTATCTGTTTAGCAGGTCCACCAGGTGTGGGGAAAACAAGTATTGCTAAAAGTATTGCACGTGCTTTAGATCGTAAATTTGTTAAAGCTTCTTTAGGTGGAGTAAGAGACGAAGCAGAAGTTCGTGGACATCGTCGTACTTATTTAGGATCAATGCCTGGACGTATCATTCAAGGAATGAAAAAAGCTGGTGTTGTAAATCCTGTCTTCTTATTAGATGAAATTGATAAGATGGCAAGTGATTATAAAGGAGATCCTACAAGTGCAATGCTTGAAGTTTTAGACCCTGAACAAAATTCTCAATTCTCTGATAACTATATCGAAGAACCATATGATTTATCTAAAGTTTTATTCATTGCGACTGCTAATGATTTAGGAGGAATTCCTGGACCACTTAGAGATCGTCTTGAAATTATTGAAGTTTCAAGTTATACAGAACAAGAAAAATTAATGATTGTTAAAGAACATTTAATTAAAAAACAATTAGATGCGCATTCATTAAAACCTGAACAAATGATTATTTCTGATGATATCATCATGGAAATCATTCAACATTATACACGTGAAGCAGGTGTTCGTGAACTTGAAAGATATATTGCTAAATTATGTCGTAAAACTGTTTTAGCTATCCTAAAAGAAAAAGTTGAATCAGTTACAATTGATCAAGATAAACTTGTTGAATTCTTAGGAAAAGCACCATTTGATCATACAAAGAAACTTCTTCGTCCTCAAGTAGGGGTTGTTACAGGTATGGCATATACTCAATTTGGTGGAGATATTTTACCAATCGAAGTTAATCATTTTGATGGTACTGGTAAATTTATTATTACTGGTCAATTAGGTGATGTTATGAAAGAATCAGCATCAATTGCTTTAGATTACCTAAAAGCTAATAAAGAAAAATATGGTTTAGATGATAATGCCTTTGATAAACAAGATATTCATATTCACGTTCCTGAAGGAGCTATCAAAAAAGATGGTCCATCAGCAGGTGTCACCCTTACAACTGCAATCTATTCAGCTTTTACAAATAAACCTGTAAGAGATGATGTTGCCATGACAGGAGAAATCACTTTACGTGGTAATGTCTTACCAATTGGTGGATTGAAAGAAAAATCTATTTCAGCACATCGTTCTGGAATTAGAAAAATCATCATTCCTAAAGAAAATGAAAAGGATATCGAAGATATCCCAGAATCAGTAAGAAATGATTTAGAAATTGTTTTAGCTGATCATATCGATACAGTTTTAGAGCATGCAATTGTTAAATAACGGAAATCTTGAATTTTCGTTATTTTTTTTGTACAATACAAAAGGTGATGAAAAATGGTAAAAATTAAAAAAGCAGAATATATATTATCAGCCGCATGGAAAAGCCAATGGCCAAAAGAAAGTTTTCCAGAAATGTGTTTAGCTGGACGATCAAATGTTGGAAAAAGTAGTTTTATTAATGCAATGTTATCTAGAAATGGTCTTGCAAAAGTATCAAGTACGCCAGGTAAAACAAGAACTTTGAATTTCTTTAATGTCAATGATGCACTTTATTTTGTAGATGTTCCTGGATATGGATATGCTAAAGTTGCTAATAATGTCACAAAACAATTTGGTAAAACGATGGATGAATATATTAGTGAAAGACAAACTTTAAGAGGTTTTATTTTACTTGTTGATTATCGTCATAAACCAACAAAAGATGATGTGATGATGTATGAGTTCGTTAAACATCATGGTGTACCTGTCATTGTTGTAGCGACTAAAGAAGATAAGCTTAAACGTAATGATTTAAAGAAAAATGAAAAATTAATTAAAGATACATTACATTTTGATCCAAGTGATACATTTATTCGTTTTTCAAGTTTAAAGAAAAAAGGAATCCAAGAAGCTTGGAATGCAATTTATGAATTGTGTGATTTAGATTTTGAGTAGGGAAACCTACTTTTTTTCATATTTGATGATTTGTTGCATAGACTTTGTTAGGAGGATGACTATGCAAAAAATATTTTACGAAAAAGAAATTGATTTACTACATCAATTAAAGGAATTAGTTTCTTTAACGGTTGATGAATCTATCGACTATAAGATTGAAGATCATGGTGTTAGAGCGGTGGGGAGTCTTGCTATTAAAGGAGAATATATTAGTCAAGAAAAAAGACATTTTTTAGAAAATGTGGAATTAGATGTTTATGCGGATGATCAAAAGATTATAGATCATCAAGATTTTCATTTGAAGGTTGAAGATTTTCATTATGATATTATTGATGGTAATTTGAAAATTAAAATTGAAGTTGGAGTGTATGGGGTTGAAGAAGGTGAAAATCGTTATATTCAACTTGATGAAGATCCTATTGATGAAATTGAAAAATTATCAAGGGATGTTGAGACTCAAACGATAAATGAACAAGTCGTTGCTGAGGCACCCGAAGAAATTCATGATGTTGAAAAGTTACAAGAAAAAATTTATGAAACGAAAGAAAAAGAAGAAAAGGTTGATGATGACGAGGATCTAGGTGTTTATTATTTATATGTCGTTTTACCAAATGATACGTATGCTTCAATAGCTAGACAATACCAGGTAGATGAAAAAATGATTAGAGACTATAATCAAGATCTAAATTTAGATGCAGGACAAATTCTTATTATTCCTTATGCTCCAAAAGATCATTCAAACAAAGTATGATTTAGACGTAATTGGACTGATTCAAATCAGTCCGCGTGTCTATAAAGTGAAAACAGCTAATCATTTTTATTGTGTTAAGATTGTTGATGAAAAGAAACTAGAAGTTGCTTATCAACATCTTAATACCTTACATCTCCATCATTTTATTCATTTGATATTAAATAATGAACAACACTATTTTACACCTTTTCAAGATCAATATATCTATCTTATGCCTTATTTACAAGAAGATAATCATATAAAAAAAGAAATGAAAATAAAAACATATTATCAAATCCTAGCGTATTTACACAATCATTCTTTTTTTATGCAACATGAAGAAGATGCTTTTTTTAAAAAGCAGTATGATGATCTTTTTTCTTTGATTCAACAAAGAAAAAATGATTATGAAGAATTAATGAGAGAATTTGAATTTAGAAAATTTAAATCTCCAGCAGGTTGGATGCTTGTTTTAAATTATTATCGTATCGTTCATTATTTAAATCAAGCATATTATTATTTAAGTCAATATCAAGAAATAATGAAAGGTAAAAATGAAATTAGACTTTCTTTAACGTATAATCATTTTAATAAGGAACATATTTTTGTTAGTGATGAAACACTTATTTCAATTGATCAAATGAAAATTAATTATTGTATTTATGATTTGATAGATATTTTTCAAAATCATGATGAACTCTATGAGAGTTTACCGTTATTAGAATATTATTTAAAAGAAGTAAAGCTTTTAAAAGAAGAAAAAATCTTAATACAATGTATTTTATCAATTGTTCCGCAAGTTCAATTAAATTTACAAGAAGAAGTTAATATTTATCAAATGTCAAAATTAATTTGTTATTTAGATGGCTTACAAGAAATATTCAAAAAGTTAATGATTGACGAGAAATAGTCTATTTGATAGAATAGAACTGCAATGATTTGGAGGAGTAGTTCTTCTTTGTTTGATAGAGAGTCCCGTTTGCTGGAAAGGGATAAATGAAAAGAGTGAAGGTAGCCAAGGAGCATGTTAGATGAAATAAAGTAGTTTAACACGTAGAACTGCGTTAAAGTTTTAAGGTGCTAAGTTTTATACTTAGAACTAAGGTGGTATCGCGATATAAGTCGTCCTTAGAGGGATGGCTTTTTTATTTTAAGGAGGAAAAAGATGAATTATTTTACAGAGTATTGGTATGTATGGATTATTTTTGCTATCATGTGTGTGTTCTTGTTTAGTTTTTATGGTAAAAAATTTAAACAAGTAAAAGAAAAAAGAAAGCAATATGAAGAAAAATTAGCTCAAGAAAAAGATATGTTTTCTCATCTTACAAGTGATGTTTTTGATAAGATTGAACCAATTGATCTAACAAGAGCTGTTATTTTTCATATTAATGCGAAAGAAGATCGTCTATATGAAGATGATAACTATGATGGAAATATTATTCCTTATTTAACACATGAGGAATTATTGATTTATACAATGTACCAATTAGAATGTTCTTTAGAAGGGGGAAGAGGTTCAATTCATTCGTTTTTTATAACAGAACCTTATTGTAATTATCGACCTTATTATAAAGAAGCATTTGAAACAATGAAATGTTATGATATTGCTCATTTATTAGAAGAAGCTGAAAAATTAGCTATTTTAATTGAAAATGATCAAGAAGATGAAATTGATGAAACAAGTGAATACGCTACATACAATTTCTCTGATTTTACAAATGAATTTGTTTCTTTATTACGTTCTTCAGGAATTGGTGATAAATTAGGAGAATATATTAAAGAACATAAAGAAAGCTTTATTGAAAAGGATGATGAAAATGAAAAAAGAATTAGCGAGTAAATATGATCATAAAAGTGTTGAAAAAGGTAAATATCAACATTGGTTAGAAAAAGAATATTTTAAAGCAGGAGATGTTTCTAAAAAGCCTTATGCCATCGTTATTCCACCACCAAACGTTACAGGTAAACTTCATTTAGGACATGCTTGGGATACAACTTTACAAGATATGATTATTCGTTATAAAAGAATGCAAGGTTATGATGCTTTATGGCTTCCTGGTATGGACCATGCCGGAATTGCTACACAAGCTAAAGTAGAAGCAAGAATGAGAGAAGAAGGAATTTCTCGTTATGATTTAGGAAGAGAAGGTTTCTTAGAAAAAGCTTGGTCTTGGAAAGAAGAATATGCTTCTATTATTCGTGCTCAATGGGAAAAATTAGGTTTATCTTTAGATTATTCGAAAGAAAGATTTACTTTAGATGAAGGATTATCTCAAGCGGTTAAAGAAGTTTTCGTTCGTTTATATGAAAAAGGATATATTTATCAAGGTAAAAGAATTATTAACTGGGATCCTGTACAAAGAACAGCTTTAAGTAATATCGAAGTTATTCATAAAGAAATTGAAGGGGCAATGTATTATTTCAAATATAAAATTGTAGATAGTGATCAAGAATTAGTCATTGCGACAACACGTCCTGAAACAATGTTTGCCGATCAAGCTATCTTTGTTCACCCTGATGATGAAAGATATAAAGATTTAGTTGGTAAATATGCAATCAACCCAGCTAATGGTGAAAAATTACCAATTATGGCTGATAGTTATATCGATATGGATTTTGGGACAGCTGTTATGAAATGTACACCTGCGCATGATCCAAATGACTTTGCCTTAGCTAAAAAATACAACTTAGACATGCCTATTTGTATGAATGATGATGGAACAATGAATGAACTTTGTCATAAATATCAAGGTATGGATCGTTTTGAATGTCGTAAACAATTAGTTGCTGATTTTGAAGCAGCGGGTATTGTTGATCATATTGAAAAACATTTGCATCAAGTAGGTCACTCAGAAAGATCAGGAGCTATTGTTGAACCTTATTTATCAAAACAATGGTTCGTTAAGATGAAACCATTGGCTGAAGCTGCTTTAGCTAATCAAAAGAAAGATTCTAAAGTAAACTTTGTACCAGAAAGATTTGAAAAAACATTTACACAATGGATGGAAAATATCGAAGATTGGTGTATTTCACGTCAATTATGGTGGGGACATCAAGTACCAGCATGGTATCATAAAGAAACAGGTGAAGTTTATGTTGGAAAAACTGCACCAGAAGATATCGAAAACTGGACACAAGATGAAGATGTCTTAGATACTTGGTTCTCTAGTGCATTATGGCCATTTTCAACATTAGGTTGGCCTAATACAGAAGATCCTTTATTTAAAAGATACTTCCCAACAAATACTTTAGTTACAGGATATGATATTATTTTCTTCTGGGTAAGTCGTATGATTTTCCAATCATTAGAATTTACAGGTCAAAGACCATTTGAACATGTTTTGATTCATGGTTTAATTCGTGATGAACAAGGAAGAAAAATGTCTAAATCATTAGGTAATGGGGTTGACCCAATGGATGTTATCGATCAATATGGTGCCGATACATTAAGATTCTTCTTAACTACAAATTCAGCACCAGGTATGGATTTAAGATATATTCCTGAAAAACTAGAAGCATCATGGAATTTTATTAATAAAATTTGGAACTCAGCTAGATTTGTTTTAATGAATATTGATGAAGATTTAGAATATAAAGATTTAAAATTTGATCATTTAAATTTATGTGATAAATGGATCTTAAATCGTTTAAATAACGTAATTGAAGAAGTAGATGCGAACATGGATAAATTTGAATTTGTTAATGTTGGTAGCGAATTATATAAATTCATTTGGGATGATTTCT
Source organism: Faecalibacillus intestinalis (assembly GCF_003024685.1). Classification (GTDB taxonomy): domain Bacteria; phylum Bacillota_I; class Bacilli_A; order Erysipelotrichales; family Coprobacillaceae; genus Faecalibacillus; species Faecalibacillus intestinalis. Next base: position 69,631 of record NZ_PYLQ01000009.1, read on the forward strand.
GTTCATGGTATATCGAACTTACAAAAGTTCATTTAAATAGTGATAATGAAGTTGAAAAACAAGCAAGTGCCCATACTCTTGTTTATGTATTAAATGCAATCGTTAGAATGTTACATCCATTCATGCCATTTGTAACTGAAGAAATTTATCAAGCAATTCCACATTTAGAAGAATCAATTTGTATTTCTAAATATCCAACAGTAAATCCTGATTTCAATGATGAAAACATCAACAAACAATTTACTTATTTAATGGATATTGTTAAAGGTGTTCGTGAAATTCGTGCAAACTATACAATTAAAAATGCAATCGAAGTGGAATACTCAATTGAAACAAAAGATGAAAACTTACAAGCTTTATTAGACCAATGTGTTCCTTACTTAAAGAAATTATGTAATGCAACTTGTGTTGGCTATAATCAAAAAGCTTCTAAAGATATTGCGACAGCTATGATTCAAGGTGGTAATACATTGATCGTTGAACTTGGTGCGTATGTTGATAAAGAAGCGGAAAAACAAAAATTACAAGCTGAACTTCAAAAACTTGAAGGGGAAATTAAACGTTGTACAAATATGTTAAGTAATGAAAAATTTGTATCAAAAGCACCTCAAGCAAAAGTTGATAGTGAGCGTCAAAAATTAGAAGATTATACATCTAAATATAATGCTGTTAAAGAAAAATTAGCAGCTATGTAAAATCAAGTTTGAAAAAACTTGATTTTTTTTAATTTTTAAAAGAAAAATACTCAAAAAATGTCTATATAAATAGTGAGGAAGTTAGTGGGTGTCTGTTCCTTAAATAAAAAAAGGAGGAAATGAAAATGCAAGAATTACAATTAACAAATCAAATGGAAATTATTGGTGGAGGAGTAGGAACATGGATCGTCTGTGTTGTTGTGGGAGCAGCCGTTTATAAAATGTTATATTCTTCTAGTGGTCGTATTTCAATTCCAAGACTTGTTTCTATTGAATGGAGATAATAGATGAAGGTACTTTGGTACCTTCATATTCTTTATTAATTTTCATAGACTAGAAAGAGGTGAGTCTATGAAAAAGAAAGGAATGCTTATTTTTACTTTTTTGATGCTTTTATGTAATACACTAACTATGTATTATGTAAGTCAAGCGCTTAAGCAAGAAATCAATATCTATGTTGTACAAGTAGGACGCTATAAAGAAAAAGCAAATGCTGAAAATACAATGAAACAAATAGAAGAATTAGGGTATAAGGGTTTTATGTATCAAGATCAAGAGTATGTTGTTATTACTGATATTTTTATAAAACAAAAAGAGGCACATCAACAAGCAAAAGAGATTGCTGAAAAAGGAAATACATGTGTGGTTAAAGAATATTTTATAGATGATCGTTATCAAAAGAAGATTGAAAAAAAAGAATATAATGCAATTTATCAATTTTTAAAAACAAATTGACAAGGAAGTCACTCTTTGATAATATGCTTTCAGGGGGTGGAAGCTTTGAACTTCAAAGTAAAAGAAATGTGTTATTGCGCACTTATGGCATGTATGATGGCTATATTTTCGCAAATTAAAATTGATTTACCGGGATATGTACCAATTACATTACAAACCTTTATGGTTTGTTTAATTGCATTGATTGCTCCTTGTAAAGTAGCAGTTAGTGCATGTGTTGTTTATTTGTTGATGGGTGCGGTTGGTTTACCTGTTTTTGCTGGATTTCAAGGTGGTATGGGATCACTTTTAGGTTATAGTGGGGGATATATCTTTTCGTTTCCAATAATGGTCTATGTTATTTCAAAATTAAAAACAAGAGTTCCTATTGGTTTAGCATGTATTATTGGAAGTGTGATCTGCTATTTTATTGGAACACTGTGGTTTATGTTTGTGACGAAGATGAATTTAAGTGCTTCTTTAATGATGTGTGTTGTTCCTTTTATACCTGGAGATCTTATAAAAATAGTATTAGCCTATTGTTTAAGTAAAAAAATAAAAGTAAAGCTTTAAATGATGTTGAATTGTCCTCGCTTTGAAAGACCAAGAGAAAAAGCAATTTGTAATGGAATTGAAACTTTATCGAATCAAGAATTAATTGCAGTGATTTTAAGAACAGGAAATAAAGAAATGTCTGTTTTAAATTTGGCTTCTTTATTATTAGAAGAAATAGGAGGGTTTCAAGCTTTAAAAGATGTAGACTATTATCAATTAACGAAGATCAAAGGTATTAAACAAGCAAAAGCAATTGAATTAATGGCAAGTATAGAACTTGCGAAAAGAATGCAAAAAGAAAATACAAAAAGATTTGTTATTAAAGAACCTCAAGATGGTTATGAATATATTAAACATAAATTGATGTTTGAAAAACAGGAAAAAGTCATTTTACTTTGTTTAAATAGCCGTTTAGAAATCATTCAAGAGAAATTATTATTTATAGGAAGTGGAGACGCTTCTATGTTAGAAACAAAAGAGGTGTTTCAACATACACTTAGATGTGGTGCTAATCGAATTATTTTGATACATAATCATCCAAGTGGAAATCCTGCACCATCTGTAGAAGATGAATTAATAACGCAAAAGATTAAAGAAATGGCAGATTGTTTAGAAATAGAGTTCATAGATCATCTAATTGTTGGTAATCATTGTTTTTATAGTTTTGCTTCAAAAAAAATCTATCAAAATAAAGAAGATTGATTTTTTTTAGTGAACTCTATATAATGAATGATACTAGAGGTGATTATATGAACAATCGTAGAAAAAAAAGAAATAAAAGAATTATTATTGGTGTTTTTGTCGTTGTTATTTTAGTATCAGTTATTGGTTTTTTTGTAGGGAGAAAACAATCCCGTTTAGAAAAGACATTAAGTAATTCTATTTCTATGATTGAATACTATATTATTAAAAAACCTATTTCTTTTGTAAATGATATCTTTAATGAATATAATGATTTAAAGGATGTTTATGATGAAAATAGGATTTTAAAAGAAAAGTTAGATTCTTATGTCAATGTTGAATCTGAAAATGAAGTTTTACAATCAGAAATAAAAAAATTAAAGAAATTAACAGAAATGGATTATCTTCCAAATGATTATAAAACGAAGGCAGCTAGTGTACAAATACGTGATCAAACAAATTGGAATGATGAAATTACAATTGATGCTGGAAGTTTAAATAATGTGCAAGAAGGAATGGCAGTTTGTGATTCTAAAGGAATGATCGGTGTTGTTAGTCATGTAACGGAAATTAGTTCTACTGTTTCGTTACTTACAAGTGAAAATCCATCAAATCAAATTCCAGTAATGATTATTAATGGTGATCAAACGATTTATGGATTATTAAAAAATTATGATGTTAATAAGAAAGTTTTAAATATTACTTTACTTTCAGGAATTGATAAATTAGAAAAAAATGCGAAAGTTTATACTTCTGGTTTAGGTGGAGATGGAAAATGTCCTAAAGGAATTTATATTGGTAAAGCAAAAAAACTGGTAACTCAAAGTGATGGAACAACAATGACTTTAACTGTTAAAATGGCTGCGCAGTTTAAAGATTTATCTTATGTAAGTGTAGTAAAGAAGGTCAATGGTAATGAAGAATAAGCTTGTTAGATATTTAATTATCATGTTTATTTCCTTTGTTATCGACAGTATTTTACGTTTTTATTTACCATCTTCAATTTTGAAATTAAATTTGACAATTGTTCCTTATGTTGGTGTGATGATGTTTGATTTATTGACGAATACAATTGATGAAGATCATCGTTATATTTTTGCAGGAATTTGTGGAATTTATTTTAGTGTAATTTATGGAAATTCTATTTTTGTATATGTCTTATTGTTCTTTATGTATTCTTTTTTTGAAAAGCGTTATATGAAAAAAGCTGTTATGACTTATTTTGAGGCAATTGTCATCGTTGTTTTGACAATTTTTGTACAGGAAAGTGTGTTATATTCTTTAATGTGGATAACAAATACAACTCAATTAGTGATAACAACATTTCTAATTAAGAGACTACTACCAACATTACTATTCAATATTGTTATTTTTAATGGGGTGTATTTTATCCACGATAAATTAAAATTTGAAGGTGATATTGATGTATATTTTAGTTAAGAATCTTAATGGACGTTTGATTTTTATAATGGATAATGAAGTCGATTTTGAAGTTTTATTAAATGAATTAAAAGGTCTTTTGGTGCAATCTTTCTTTAAAAAGAAGGATTATTACCCAAAGGCCTTTTTTGATTTGAAGGGTCGAATTTTGGAAAATGATGAGATATTACAATTTTTTGGTGTTCTTGTAGAATGTAAAAGTCTCTTGTTTGGTGGTTTTATAGAAGAAAAAACGGAGGAGAAAAAAGAATTAAGAATGATCGGTGCTTCTATACATGCAGGAGAAAAAATAGAAATTTATGAAGATACTTTAATTACAGGTAAAATCAATCCAGGGGCCATTGTTCAAGTGTATGCTAAATTATATGTCATGCAAGGTGTTTTTGGGATTATAGAAGGCCAAAGTGAAGAAGCTTGTATTTCCAGTCAAAGATTTAAGAATGCGACAATTCGCTTTTTTGGAAAATCTATACACCATTTTACAACTTTCGAAATGTCACTTGTTTATTATAAAGATAATGATATCGTTGTAGAAAAGGGGGATTACATACATGTCTAGAATCATTACTGTGACATCTGGAAAAGGTGGTGTGGGTAAAAGTAGTATCAGTGTTAATTTAGCAATTGCTTTGGCGCATCAAAACTTAAAAGTATGTTTGATTGATGGAGATTTTGGTTTAAAGAATTTAGATGTTATGATGGGATTGGAAAATAGAGTTGTTTATGATTTAAATGATGTGATTTCTGGTAAATGTGAAATTCATCAGGTTTTGGTCAAAGATAAAAGAGAACAAACGCTTTATTTATTACCAGCGTGTAAAACGTTGTCTTTTCAAAATTTAGATGCATCGATCATGGCGGCACTGATTGATTATTTAAAAAATGATTTTGATTTTATTATTGTAGATTCACCAGCAGGAATTGAACAAGGGTTTACTTATGCCTCATCAATTGCTGATGAAGCAATTATTGTTGTTAATCTTGATCTTGCAACATTAAGAGATAATGACCGAGTGATTGGCCTATTGCTTAAAAAGGGAATACAGGATTTAAAGTTGATTATTAATAAAGTGAATTTAGATGATATTGAAGATGGCAAATCATTAACGATCGATGATGCTTTAGATATTTTGTCCTTACCACTTTTAGGAATTGTTTATGAAGATCATGAAATGATTGAAGCTAATAATAAAGGACGCCCTGTTTATTTGTTGAAGGGTCATCTTTTACATGATTGTTTTGATAATATCGCACATCGTTTGTTAGGACATAAAAGAGCTTTTGCTAAATGTAAAAGGAGAGGTTTATTAAGTCGTATCTTTTTGGGATGATTTCATATGATGTAATAGGTGATTATATGTCAGATTTGGATGATGTAAGAAAACGCATTGAAAAAAGGAAAAGACCACTTAATGATCATAATTTCAAAAAGCTTTATAATGGTATGGTGCGTTTGATGGTCATGATGATTGTTGTTTTAGGTTCGTTGATTGTTTTGAAAAATCCAGAACTTGAACAAAAAATATTTAATCAAAAATATTTACAACAATTGATTACCTTTGTTTCACAAAGTGTTTTAGATTTTTTACCAGAAGATGTTAAAGTAAGTCAAGAATTACAATATACCTTGATCAAGGATGATTATTATAAAGGAACAGGAAATCAGGTTCTTGCAATGAATAACGGTAAAGTGATTGATGTAAAAAAACAACAAGTGACTATTTTAGATGAAAACGGTACGGAAATTACTTTTTCTAAGTTAAAAGATATTCAAGTAAAAACATTTCAGAAAATAAAACAAGGGGATACAATTGCTTTGTATCAACAAAAGTTTAAAATGATATTTGAATATTTAGGAAAACAAATCACTTATCAAGAATATTTGGGGATGTAAAATGAAAATACATCCCCTTACTTATCTTTATTTGTTTTTAGCTTTTATATCAAGATCTTCTTATTATGTAGCTTTTTTACTTTTTTCTATTTTACATGAAATAGGACATTATCTCGTTGCTCTTTATTTCTCTTTTGAAATTGAAAAAATCATGATACTTCCTTTTGGGGCTTTTTTATTGTTAAAAGATTTAGGAAAGCATTATGTCTATGAAGAAATAGGGATGCTTCTTTGTGGTCCATTTATTAATCTTATTTGTTTTATTTTTTTTCTTTTTATAAAAGAACCATTGTTAGCTAAAATCAATATTTATATTTTAATATTCAACTTACTTCCAGTTTATCCTTTGGATGGTTCAAAACTTTTATTATTATTTTTATCTTATTTCATAGATTATCAAAAAGCCATGCAAATACAAATAAAAGTTTCACTATTGTTTATTTGTATTTTATGGATTATTACGAAACAAATAGGGAGAAAAATTATTTTAGGATATTTATTTTATCAAGTTATTTTATATCTTAAAAATTATCGTTTGATTTATATGGAAACATTAATGAGTGATCATCTTAGTAAAAAAAGAGTGAAAATAAATAAACATCTTGAATATTTTCGACCTTATCAAAATATCTATCATTTTCATCAACGATTTTATGATTTTGACACAATAAAAATTTATTTGATAAAATCTAAGAAATCGCATTGACTTTAATTGGAATATTCAGTATAATGCACTTGTTGTAGACCTCTAGACTACAACCGCACATAAGAGGTATTAAATGCGTTTGCTGCCTTGGTTGGCGAGTCTTAGAAAAAATTTATAGGAGGTGCGGTATGTACGCAATTATCGAAACAGGTGGAAAACAATTAAAAGTTGAAGCTGGTGATGCAATTTTCGTAGAAAAATTAGAAGTTGAAGCAGGAGAAAAAGTTACTTTTGATAAAGTATTATTAGTTGGAGATGAAACTGTAACTATTGGTGCTCCTTACGTTGAAGGTGCTACTGTAGAAGCTACTGTAGAAAAACAAGGTAAAGAAAGAAAAGTAACTATTTATAAATATAACGCTAAAAAACATTACCACAAAAAACAAGGTCATAGACAACCTTATACAAAATTAATTGTTGATGCAATCAACGTTAAATAATGATTAAAGTTCAAATAAAAAGAAATAATAAATATATTACGCAAATTAAAATAAAAGGACATGCCCAGTTTGGTGAATATGGCAAAGATCTTGTGTGTGCTGGCGTAAGTGCTGTGGCTACAGGTATTTGCAATACTCTTGCTAAAAAGGGATTTCTAGAAGAAAAAAAGTGTGCAATTATTTTAAAAAATGGTAATATAATGATAGATGTGTATGAAAATGATGAAGTAATGCAAGTGATACTAGAGACTCTTGTGATTAGTTTGGAATCATTTACAGAAGACTATCATCAATATATCAAGATAACCTATGAGGAGGAATAACATCATGATGTTTAAATTAGATTTACAATTATTCGCTTCTAAAAAAGGGGTTGGATCAACTAAAAACGGTCGTGACTCAAAATCAAAAAGATTAGGAGCTAAATTATCAGACGGACAATTCGCTACTGCTGGTTCTATTATTTATAGACAAAGAGGTACTAAAATTCATCCAGGTACTAACGTAGGAAAAGGTGGAGATGACACTTTATTCGCTATGTGTGATGGAATTGTTAAATTCGAAAGAATGGGAAAAGATAGAAAAAAAGTATCAGTTTACCCAGCTGCATAATGAAATCCCTGAAAAGGGATTTTTTTTTGAAAGAGAGGTGGAAGTATGCAATTTATCGATAAAGCTAAAATATATATTGAAGCTGGTAAAGGTGGAGATGGAACAGTGGCTTTTAGACGTGAAGCACATGTTCCAAAAGGTGGACCTGCCGGTGGAGACGGTGGAAAAGGTGGGAGCATTATTTTTGAAGCAACAACATCTTTATCAACGTTATTAGATTTAAAATATAAACGTGTTTATAAGGCACGTCCTGGTGGTAATGGGATGGCTAAAAAAATGCATGGTGCAGATGCAAGTGATTTAGTAATCAAGGTACCAGTGGGGACAGTTATTACGAATGAAGAAACTGGAAAAATTATGGCTGATTTAACAGAAGACAGACAACGTGTCGTTCTTGCTAAAGGTGGTCGTGGTGGAAGAGGAAATGCGCGTTTTGCAACTTCTCGAAATCCTGCACCACAAATTTGTGAAAGAGGAGAACCGGGAGAAAAATTTGATGTTTGCTGTGAGCTTAAATTATTAGCAGATGTTGGACTTGTAGGGTTCCCTTCAGTAGGTAAATCAACATTCTTATCTGTTGTTTCACGTGCAAGACCAGAAATTGCTGATTACCATTTTACGACTATTGTTCCTAATTTAGGAGTCGTTCAAGCAAAAGATGGTCGTAACTTTGTTATGGCTGACCTTCCAGGATTAATTGAAGGGGCAAGTCAAGGTAAAGGACTTGGTCATCAATTTTTAAGACATATTGAAAGATGTCGTGTTATTGTTCATATTATTGATATGGGTGGTATTGAAGGACGTGATCCTTATGAAGATTATTGTACAATTAATGAAGAACTTGGACAATATCAATATCGTTTATTAGAAAGACCACAAATTGTCGTAGCTAATAAAATGGATGAAGAAAATGCTGAAGAAAATTTAAAAGCTTTCAAAGAAAAAGTAGGAGAAGATGTTAAAGTATTCCCTATTTCAGCGATTATTCATGAAGGTGTTGATCAAGTATTATATGCTGTTGCAGATGCTTTAGAAACTGCACCTAAGTTTGATATGGAAGAAGTAGAAGAAAATACAGTTGTTTATAATTATGAAGAAGAAGAGGCACCATTTGTTGTTCACAATTTAGGTAATGGTCAATGGACAATTACTGGTAAGAAGATTGAACGTCTTGTATCCATGACTTCTCTAGTAAGTGATGATGCAATTAAACGTTTATCTATTAAAATGCGTAATATGGGAATTGATGAAGCTCTTAGAAACGCAGGATGTCAAGATGGAGATGTTGTTTCTATTCTTGATTTTGAATTCGAATTCTATGATTAACGAATCAGGCTTTATGCCTGATTTTTTATTTTCAGTTAATAGATACTATGATATAATTGAGACAAATTTGACACAAATTTGAGACGAAATGATTCGTTTTTTATAATATAATAGTAATAGGAGAAATGTATGTATAGCTATATTAAAGGTTTGATTGTTGATATTCAAAGTGATCATATTGTTTTAGAAAATAATGGGATTGGTTATTTAATTTATGTGAGCAATCCTTATGCTTTTTCTAAAGGAAAAGAAGTGGTTGTTTATCTTTATCAACAAGTAAAAGAAGATGGTATTTTATTGTATGGATTTAATTTAAAAGAAGAAAAAGATTTATTTTTAAAATTGATTTCAGTTAAAGGAATTGGTTGTAAAAGTGCTTGTACAATGCTAGCAAGTGGAGATGTTGAAGGAATTTGTGAAGCTATTGAAAGTGGCAATATGACTTATTTAAAGAAAATACCAGGTATTGGACCTAAAGCAGCAGGACAAATTATTCTTGATTTACAAGGAAAAGTAACTGCTACAAAACAAACGGTCGTTAATCAAGAATTGGAAGAAGCTATGGAAGTATTAATTGCATTAGGTTATAAACAAAGTGAAGTAGATAAAGTTGTTAAGAAATTGACAGATGAAAATTTAGATACAAATGGTTATGTCAAAAAAGCATTAAGTTTAATTGTTAAATAGGAGGGAAAACATGAACGAGGTTTTAGATCCTGAAATTGTAGAAGATGATGAAAGTTCGCTTCGTCCAAGTGATTTTGATGAATATATTGGACAAACAAATCTTAAAGAAAATTTAAAAGTGTTTGTAGGTGCTGCAAAGCTTCGTGATGAGTCGTTAGATCACGTTTTACTTTATGGACCACCAGGTTTAGGAAAAACAACTATGTCAATGATCATTGCTCATGAAATGGGGACGCATATTAAAATTACAACAGGTCCAAGTATTGAAAAAACAGGGGATCTAGTAGCTATTTTAACAGCTCTTGAACCAGGTGATGTTTTATTTATTGATGAAATTCATCGTTTAAATAAAGTGGTAGAAGAAATTTTATATCCAGCGATGGAAGATTTTTGTATTGATGTTGTCATCGGAAAAGAAGCATCTACAAGATCGGTAAGAATTGATTTACCACCTTTTACCCTTGTTGGGGCAACAACGAGAGCAGGTGATTTATCAGCACCATTAAGAGACCGTTTTGGTATTGTTTCAAAATTAGAATATTATAGTGAAGAAGAACTGACTCAAATTATTGATCGTACAAGTCGTGTGTATAATATTGTTATGGATGATGATGCTAAAGGGGAACTTGCAAGAAGAAGTCGTGGGACACCACGTATTGCAAATAGATTATTTAGAAGAGTCAGAGACTTTTCGCAGTTTTATGGCGATGCAACAATTACAAGAGATAGAACAATTGAAGCATTAGAAAGATTAAAAGTAGACAATTTAGGATTAGATGATGTTGATCATAAGTATTTATTAGGAATCATTCATCGTTTTAAAGGAGGACCTGTAGGACTTGAAGCAATTGCTGCATCTATTGGGGAAGAACCACAAACTTTAGAAGATGTCAATGAACCTTATTTATTACAAATTGGTTTGATTAAAAGAACGCCAAGAGGACGTATAGCAACAGCTGAGGCTTATCGTCATTTAAATATTGAACAAGATTATGAATAGTTTTGAAAAGATAGGACTTATTGTCCTATTTTTTATTTCTCTCATTTATAGTTATGTAAAGCCAACAGCTATTGTTGAAAATATTCAAACCAAACAAAATATTGTCATTTATGTAGAAGGAGAGTTTGAAAAAAAACTCTCCTTTAAAACAAAACCAACAATTAATGATGTTTTAACAAAACTGCAAACAGATAACCATTATCAATTTAATGAAAATTATCAACTTACAAATGAAAGTAAACTTTATTTACCTCATGGTCAAAATCTGATTTCATTAAATCATGCTTCACTTGATGATTTAATGAAATTAAAAGGAATAGGAGAAAAAACAGCCATAAAGATTGATGAGTATCGACAAAAAACACCATTTCAAACAATTGAAGATTTAATGAATATTCAAGGAATTGGTGAAAAGACATATCTTCGATTAAGAGAGTATTTATGTTTATAAAAGGAAAAGGTTTTTATCTAGCACTTCCTTTATTGGTGGTTGTTTTAGCTAAAATGTTACATCCTATTTTATATGTATTTCTTATTTTTTATTTTATTTTTCTGTATTTAAAACATTTTAAAATACTATTGAGTGTAAGTTTACTATTATCATTTCTCTTATTTCTCTTTTTTTATTTACCACAACCTTTAAATCAAAATGAAATTTCAGGAAAGGTCGTAAGTAAGGATGATCAAAGTATTGTTGTCAAGAGGGGGTATCATAAAGTAAAGGTTTATGGAGAATTTAAAAATATTTCGTTGTTTGATAACATTTCTTTGATAGGAAAACCTTATAACTTCCATCAAATACAAAATGATTATGCGTTTAATTATCAATATTATTTATATAGTTTAAATATTTTTGATACTTTACAACTTGAAAAAATAAAAAGTAATCAACATCAAGATCATCTATATCATTATTTAGAAAAAAGAATCAAGACATCTTCCAAAGTAAAAAGTCTGTTGTCTTTATTTATTTTAGGAACAAAAGATGAACAAATGAAAGAATATTATCAAAAGTTAACGCAACTCTCGATTGTTCATTTATTTGCTCTTTCGGGTATGCATCTTACAATTTTACAGAAATGGTTGATGAATTTTTTAAAATTCTTTTTTTCAAAAAAAGGACAAAAATGTATATCTCTTATATTGATTGGGGTTTACATGTTTAGTATTCCTTATAATATTTCTTATTTAAGAGCGTATCTAATGCTTTTTTTACCAATGATTTTTGGTAAATGGTTAAATCAGTTGGATATTTTTTCTTTTTTAACAGTTGGTATGTTAATGTATAATCCTTATTTGGTTTATAATTTATCTTTTATTTTTTCTTATTTGATTTATTTTTTTATTTTACTTTTACAAAATCAAAAAGCAGGGAAATATTATTTATTTTTAGGTTCAATTCCCATTATTATTTCTATTCAACATGTTTTACCGGTGTTTTCTTTTTTAATAGGTATTCTTCTAATGCCTTATATAGAAATAATTTATAAAAGTATGCTTTATTATTTATTACTTGGAAAATATGTTTTACCTTTTTTATCTTTAGAATATGAATTGTTATTAAAAATGATTGCTTTTATTTATGATTTTTCTTTTACATTGCCTTTTAGTCAACCGACTTTATTTTTTATAGGTGTTTATTATTATCTTTATTTAAAAGGAATTTATAAATTGAATGTCAATAGAAAAGTAACCCAAGAAGTATGTCTATTATTAAGTGTGTTACTTGCTTTTTATTTTTATCCTTATTACAACATGAAAGGACAAGTTGTGATGATTGATGTGGGTCAAGGGGATTGTTTTTTTATTCAACAGCCTTATGCCAGAGGAAATGTATTGATTGATACTGGGGGATTACAAAAGAGTGATCTTGCGACTTCTCGGTTGATTCCTTATTTACAAAGTCAGGGTGTTTTTTATTTGGATGCCGTTTTTATTTCGCATGAAGACTATGATCATTGTGGAGCGTTAACGTCTTTGAAAGAACATTTTAAAGTTAAAAAGGTTATCTATGATTTTAAGAAAAAAACCATAGGTGATTTAGTTTTTAAAAATTTAGCTTTAGATAAATATTATACAAATTCAAATGATCGCTCTTCTATTATTTACGTGACTATCAACCATTTAAATTATTTATTTACAGGTGATATTTCTAAAGAGGTGGAAAGTGATTTATATCAGACATATCATCATTTAGATGTTGACGTTTTAAAAGTGGCACATCATGGAAGTAGCAGTTCTTCAAGTGATGATTTGTTTAAAATGATTGATCCTAAAGTAGCACTTATTTCTGTAGGAAAGAATAATCGTTATAGACATCCATCTTATTTAACATTAAATCGTTTGGAAGCATATGGGGTGAAAATTTATCGCAGTGATCTTCAGGGAATGGTTAAGATTGTTTATTATGGAGGTAAGAATTATGTCATGACTTCAAGTGGTTTTTAGTTTATAATATCTATGGTGATGATATGTTATATGTATTATATGGAACAGAAAGATTACTGATGGATCAACGTTTAGATAAGTTAAAAAAAGATCATCATTGTAATCAAGAACAGATGAATTATACAGTTTATGATGTTTCTAAAGAGGGAATGAAAGTTGTTTTAGAAGATGTAATGACACCTCCTTTTTTAAGTGATGAAAAAATGGTTGTTATTAAAAAAGCGGATTTTCTAACAACCAAAAAAATAAAAAAAGATAATCATGATATAGATTATTTTATGCAATGTTTACCTTATTTAGATAAAACAGTGCATCTTGTTATTTTTAATGATGAAAAGAATTTTGATGAAAGAAAAAAAGTTGTCAAGATGTTAAGAAAAGAAGCACAGTTTTATGAAATCAATCCTTTAAATTATTATAAAGTTTCTGATACAGCAAGACAGGCTGTTAAAAAAAGAAATTGTACTATTGATGATGATGCTTTAGAGTTACTTTTAAGTAGAAAAGGAACAAATTTAATGGATATTGCCAGTGAAGTAGAAAAGCTTTGTTTATATACACAGCATATTGATATTCATTGTGTTGAAGAACTTGTCAGTCGTCCCTTGGATGAAAATGTTTTTGATTTAACAACAGCTATTTTAAGTAAAGATAAACAAAAGATGATGTCTATTTATAAAGATTTAATGACAATTAATGAAGAACCAGTTAAATTGATTGTTTTGGTAGCTAATTCTATGCGGTTGATTTATCAAGTAAAATTATTAGATAGAAAAGGGTATACTGATCAAGAAATTGCTAAAATGTTGGCAGTTAATCCTTTTCGTTTAAAATATGTAAGAAAAGAAGGTCGATTTTTTCAAATAGATGAACTACTTAGATGTTTAAATGAATTATCTTTATTGGATGTTAAAATTAAGACGGGACAAATAGATAAAAAATTAGGCTTAGAATTATTTATGTTAAGAATATAGGAGAAATTATGGAATCATTAAGAGAATTATTTAAGATAGGATTTGGACCATCCTCTTCACATACAATGGGTCCGCAAAGAGCAGCTTCTAAAATAAAAGAACAATATCCAAATGCTTCACGTTTTGAAGTTGAATTATATGGGTCGCTTGCCTTAACTGGGAAAGGTCATTTAACAGATTATATTATTAAACAAACATTGGGCAAGCAAACGATTGTTCGTTTTAAAAGTGATCGTTTACCTTATCATCCAAATGGAATGAAATTTTATGTGTACCAAGATGAAGAAATTCTTGATACAATTACTGCTTATTCTATAGGTGGAGGAACTGTTGAATATGAAGGAAGTAAGTTGCAACAAACAAAACAAATCTATCCTCATAAAAATCTTAAAGAAATTATTCAATATATTGAAGACAATGGTATTTCCTTCTATGATTATGTTTTAAATTATGAAGATGAACATTTTAAGGCCTACTTATTTGAAGTGTTAGATAGTATGTTTACCTGTGTACAAAATGGCTTACATCATGAAGGAGTGATTCCTGGAAGGTTACAACTAAAAAGAGTTGCTAAAAGTATGTATCAACAAGCTATCAATACGCGAAGAGAAAGTGATCGAGAAAGATTGCTTGTTTCAAGCTATGCTTATGCAGTTTCTGAGGAAAATGCTTGTGGTAATAAAATTGTTACTGCACCAACATGTGGAGCAAGTGGAATTTTACCAGCAGTGTTATTTTATTGTTATAAACAATTAGAGATTCCTCGTAAAGAATTGATCAAAGCTTTGGCCGTTGCTGGATTATTTGGAAATGTTATTAAACATAATGCAACAATTTCTGGTGCTGATGGCGGATGTCAAGCAGAGGTAGGAAGTGCCTGCGCGATGGCAGCGGCAGCGTATGGTTGGATTTTAGAACTTAACAATTCTTTAATCGAATATGCTGCCGAGATGGGTCTTGAACATAATTTAGGACTAACATGTGATCCGGTTGGTGGCTATGTTCAAATTCCTTGTATTGAAAGAAATGGTTTTGGAGCTTTACGTGCAATCGATGCAGCAAGTTATGCGAAGCAATTAGGATATTTAAGAAAAAATAAAGTTTCTTTTGATTCAATTGTCAATGTTATGAAAGAAACAGGGAAAGATTTAAATAGTGCTTATAAAGAAACTTCTTTAGGTGGACTAGCAAAGGAATTTGGTTTAAAAGATGGAGACTAGAAGTTTATATGTACACATTCCTTTTTGTGAATCTATTTGTAGTTATTGTGATTTTTGCAAGGTCTATTATGATCAAAAACAAAGTGATCTCTATTTACAAAGATTAAATGAAGAATTATCACAAATAGAGCAACATCATTTAAAAACGATTTATATTGGAGGGGGAACCCCTAGTGCTTTAAATGATGAACAATTAGAAAAATTAATGTCAATGTTAAAAACCTATAGTTTAGAAGTGGAAGAATATTGTATGGAAGTTAATCCAGAGTCAATGGATTATTATAAGTTAAAGATTTTAAAAAAAAGTGGCATTAATCGTTTAAGTATTGGTGTACAAACATTTCAAGATCATTTATTAAAAGAAATAGATCGTCATCATAATACAACACAAGTAAAAAATATTATTAAATACGCTAAAGAAATAGGTTTTGATAATATCTCAATTGATTTGATGTATGGTTTACCAAAACAAACAAAAGAAGATATTCAAAAGGATATAGAAGTTTTACAAACTTTAAATTTACAACATGTTTCTTATTATTCTTTGATTTTAGAAGAAGGAACGATTTTAAAATATAAAAATTATCAACCTTTAGATGAAGAAAGCGAATATCAATTAACATTATTCATTGATCAAGAATTAGAAAAAATAGGTTTTGAAAAATATGAAATTTCTAATTATGCTAAACAAGGTTATCAATCAAAGCATAATTTAACTTATTGGTATTATGATAATTATTATGGAATAGGATTAGGTGCATGTAGTAAAATTGATGGACAAATTATAGAACATAGTCGATCACTTACTAAATATTTAAATGGTGATTTTAAAACAACAACAATTGATGAAACAAAAGAAGAAACGATGTTTAATCAAATAATGATGTCACTTCGTTTAAAAGAAGGTTTAGATTTAAAAAAATTTAAAGAAAGATATCAAGAAGATGCTTGTGTTCTATATAAAGAAGCGGTTACTAGAAATATAGAAAAGGGTAGATTGATGATTGAAAATGATTATTTAAAAGCAACGCAAGAAGGGCAATATGTTTTAAATGATATATTAATTGATTTTATGAAATAGCAGGAATGCTATTTTTTTATTTTTTTAGCACCAAGTTGTTGACAGTGCTAAAATAAAATGTATAATGTATTTAGCACAAGAGAAATAGGAGTGCTAAAGGTGGTGAACTTGATGTTAACAGCAAGACAAATGCTGATATTCAAATGTATAGTTGAAGAATTTATCGAAAATGCTGAACCGGTTGGATCCAAGGCATTGATGGTAAAATATCAACTACCGTATTCAAGTGCAACGATTCGTAATGAAATGAACTTTCTAGAAAATTATGGTTATCTAGAAAAAACACATATTTCTTCAGGAAGAGTACCTTCTAAAGAAGGATATCGTTTCTATGTTCATAACTTAGGAAAAGTTGATTTGGATGAAGGAACAAAAAATCAAGTTGCTACAATTATTAATAAGCATCGTCGAAATTTAAATGAGATGGTGCATGAAAGTTGTAACATGTTGAGTGAATTAACTCATCTTACAAGTGTTGCATTAGGAAATGCTTTAGATGATATGTTGCAACGCATCTCTGTTGTTCCTTTGGATGATGGACGTGTAACAGCAATTATCATTACAAGTCAAGGTCATGTTGAAAATAAAGTTTTCCAATTTTCAAGTGATGTAGAAATGGAAGATTTATTAAGTTGTGTTAATGTGATGAATGAATTATTGATAGGAACACCTATCAGTGAAGTGGCATTTCGTTTAGAACGAGATGTTCGACCAATTCTTACAACGCAAGTGAAGCAACATGAAGAATTATTTAATGCGTTTTTGGAAGCATTCGTTAAATTTGCTTCAAATAGTGTTTATTTTTCTGGAAAAGAAAATATTCTCTATCAACCAGAATTTAATGATGTGGATAAATTAAGAAGACTTGTAAGTGCTTTTGAAAATTCAAAAGTGTGGAAAACTCTACCGTTATCGAGTGAGGATGGTATTCAAATCAATATTGGAAATGAAACACCTCTAGGAAAAATGAATGATGTTTCAGTAATCTCTGCTTCATTTAAAACAGGGGAAACATCAAAAGGTTCTATTTCGGTAATTGGTCCAACAAGAATGCCTTATGAAAAAGTAGTGGCATTAGTAGAGTATATATCTGAAAATATTGAAAAGGCTTGTTTAGAAGATAAACAAGATGAGAAATAGAGGTGAACAAATTGGCTGAGGAAACTAAAGTTGAAAAAGAAGTAACTGAAGAAGTTGAAGAAAACAAAGAAGCTGAGGCTGAAGTTGTTGAAGAGGAAAAAGTTGATCAAGAAGATCAAATTAAAATTCTTCAAGGTGAAGTTGATAAATGGAAAAATGATTATTATAAAGTGTTTGCGGATATGGAAAACATTAAAAGACGTATGCAAAATGAACATGCAAATAACTTAAAGTTCATGATGCAAGGTTTTATTGAACAAATGTTACCAATCGTTGATAACTTTGAAAGATCATTAGCAATTGAAAATCCAAGTGAAGAAGTGGCAAACTTCTTAAAAGGATATGAAATGATTTATAAACAAATCATGACATTATTAGAAAACCAAGGAGTTAAAGTGATTGAAGCTGAAGGTAAAGAATTTGATCCTAACTTCCATCAAGCAGTAATGACTGTAAGTGATGAAAACTTTAAACCTGGTATGGTTGTTGAAGAGTTACAAAAAGGTTATATGTTAAAAGATCGCGTTATTCGTGCATCTTTAGTAAAAGTAAGTGAATAAAATAGGAGGATTTATATTATGGCAAAAATTATTGGTATTGACTTAGGAACTACAAACTCATGTGTAAGTGTGTTAGAAAACAATGAAGTAAAAGTAATTGCAAACCCAGAAGGAAATCGTACAACACCTTCAGTTGTATCTTTCAAAAATGGTGAAATTATTGTTGGGGAAGCTGCAAAAAGACAAGCAGTAACAAACCCTGATACAGTAATGTCAGTTAAACGTTATATGGGTACTGATCATAAAGAAAACGTAAATGGTAAATCTTATACACCACAAGAAATTTCAGCAATGATCTTACAAAACTTAAAAGCAACTGCTGAAGCTTATTTAGGTGAAACAGTAACAAAAGCAGTTATCACTGTACCTGCATATTTTAATGATGCTCAAAGACAAGCAACAAAAGATGCTGGTAAAATCGCTGGTTTAGATGTTGAACGTATCATCAACGAACCAACTGCTGCAGCATTAGCATTCGGTCTTGATAAATTAGACCAAGAACAAAAAGTATTAGTTTATGACTTAGGTGGTGGTACTTTCGACGTATCTATCTTAGACTTAGCTGATGGTACATTTGAAGTATTAGCTACTGCTGGTAACAATAAATTAGGTGGGGATGATTTCGATAAGAAAATCATGGACTACATCGTAGATGAATTCAAGAAAGAAAATGGTATTGATTTATCTAACGATAAAATGGCAATGCAACGTATTAAAGAAGCTGCAGAAAAAGCTAAAAAAGACTTATCTGGTGTAATGCAAACTCAAATTTCATTACCATTCATCTCAGCTGGTGCTGCTGGACCATTACACTTAGAATTATCATTAACAAGAGCTAAATTTGATGAAATTACAAGAGACTTAGTTGTAGCTACTGAAGGACCAGTTAGACAAGCATTAAGTGATGCTGGAATGCAACCAAGTGAAATTGATCAAGTATTATTAGTTGGTGGATCTACTCGTATCCCTGCTGTTCAAGAATCTGTTAAACGTTTACTTGGAAAAGAACCTAACAAATCAGTAAACCCAGATGAAGTTGTATCTATGGGTGCTGCTATCCAAGGTGGAGTTATCGCTGGTGACGTTAAAGATGTCTTATTATTAGATGTTACACCACTTTCATTAGGTATCGAAACAATGGGTGGAGTTATGACAGTATTGATTGAAAGAAATACAACAATTCCAACTACTAAATCACAAGTATTCTCTACTGCTGCTGATAATCAACCAGCTGTTGATATCAACGTATTACAAGGTGAAAGATCAATGGCTAGAGATAATAAACAATTAGGTTTATTCAAATTAGATGGTATCGAACCAGCTCCAAGAGGAGTACCTCAAATCGAAGTTACTTTCTCAATTGACGTTAACGGTATCGTAAATGTTAAAGCTAAAGATTTAAAAACTCAAAAAGAACAATCAATCGTTATTCAAAACTCTACAGGATTATCTGATGAAGAAATCGATCGTATGGTAAAAGAAGCTGAAGCTAATAAAGCTGAAGATGAAAAGAAACGTAAAGATATCGAAACAAGAAATAAAGCTGAACAAATGATCAATGAAATTGATAAAGCTTTAGCTGAACAAGGTGATAAGATTGATGCTAATCAAAAACAACAAGCAGAACAATTAAAAACTGAATTAAAAACTGCTTTAGATAACAATGATATGGCTACTCTTGAAGCTAAAATGTCAGAATTAGAACAAATGGCTCAACAAATGGCATCATATGCTTATCAACAACAACAATCAAACCCTAATGGTGGTGCTGGACAAACAACATCAAATAACAATGATGATAATGTTGTTGATGCTGATTTCGAAGAAAAGAACTAATCACTTAAAAAACCAAGGTTCTTCCTTGGTTTTTTAAAAGTATTATAGAAAGGATGATTTTATGGCAAGTAAAAGAGATTTTTATGAAGTCTTAGGGATTTCAAAAACAGCAAACGCTGATGAAATAAAACGTGCATACCGTAAAAAAGCAAAACAATATCATCCCGATATCTGTAAAGAACCTGATGCAGAAGAAAAATTTAAAGAAGTTCAAGAAGCTTATGAAGTTTTATCTGATGATAATAAAAGAGCGGCTTATGATCGTTATGGACATGCAGCCTTTGAACAAGGTGCAGGTGGTGCTGGAGCCGGTGGCTTTGGTGGATTTGGTTTTGAAGATGTCGATTTAGGAGATATTTTTGGATCATTCTTTGGTGGCGGGGGAAGTCGTCGTCAAAGACAAAATGGACCACGTCGTGGTGATGATCACTTAATGCGTCTAGAAATTGATTTCATGGATGCAATCAATGGTGTTAAAAAAGATATTAAAGTAACTTATGATGCAGAATGTCCACATTGTCATGGTAGTGGTGCAAAAACACCAAACGATGTACAAACATGTTCGCATTGTAATGGTACAGGAACTGTTTCTAAACAACAACAATCTCCATTTGGTACATTTGTAACACAAACAACATGTCCACATTGTAATGGTACTGGTAAAGAAATTAAAGTTAAATGTCCTGACTGTCATGGTAAAGGATATATTACTAAAACAGTTACTGTTCAATTAGATATTCCAGCTGGTATTAATGATGGCCAACAATTACGTGTTGCTGGTAAAGGTGGAAGAGGATCTAATGGTGGATCTAATGGTGACTTATTTGTAGAAATCCGTGTAAGAAACAATACACACTTTATTCGTGAAGGACGTAATATTTATGTTACAATTCCTATTAGTTCAGTTGATGCAACTTTAGGATGTGAGGTAGATGTACCAACAGTACAAGGTGACGTGAAAGTTAAAATTCCTGCAGGAACACAATCTGGAACAACTTTAAGATTAAAAGGTAAAGGGGTCAAAGATTTAAGAGGAAACGGATACGGAGATCAAATGGTTAAGGTTGAAGTTAAAATTCCTACAAAACTTTCTAGTAAAGAAAAATCATTGTATGAACAATTACAAAAATTAAGTAAAAAAGAATCTATCTTTGAATCATTTAAGAAAGGATTTAAAAGATAGAATAGCGAGTAAATATAGTGGGGTGAGTTCAGTTTCATCTCACTTTTTTGGCTTTTATAGTTGTATTGATAACTGGATTTTTGGGATGAATACAGTTTTTAAGCGTTTATTAATGGATAAAAAATTTTTTGTAATTGTAGTAGTTTGTTATGTTTTTTATTAATTGTTAAAAAAATCACAAAAAGCGGGATAATATGTTAAATATTATTGAATATATATTTATATCGTGATATGATTCTTATAGAAGTGAATGTGATGTTAGGTTTTTATAAAAAAATACGGTCATTTTATTTAAACCTAACCACTTTTTTTAGCGAGAAATGTAAGCGCTTAAACGGATGTTCGCAGTTTAAAAAGAAAATTAGGAAAGGGGTTAAATTAGTACTTAAATAATACGTAAAATACTGGTGAATGATTAATGTTGATGTTAAGGGGTATTATTTATAGTTTTATGACTCGCTTAAATAGGCATTCACAAATATAGCAGAATTACTATTCTATTATAATAATTTACTAATATTCTATT
>NZ_PYLQ01000010.1 GCF_003024685.1 Faecalibacillus intestinalis
GGTTACTTATGTATTACTCACCCGTTCGCCACTCTTCACCGAAGTGAAGCGTTCGACTTGCATGTATTAGGCACGCCGCCAGCGTTCATCCTGAGCCAGGATCAAACTCTCCATTGTCTTATTTCTTTCAGACAACTTTGGTCTGTTTAGCTCTTTTTTATTTCTTTAACTTAATTGACGTTGTGTTTTATTCTTTCCTGTTCAGTTTTCAATGTCCTCTCACTTGACTCTCTCGTCGAGTGCCCATTTATATTACCATCCCCTCTCCCTTTTGTAAAGCTTTTTTTCTATCTTTTTTTATCTTTTTTTATCTTTTTCTCTCTTTCCCTTTCTTTTTTCCCTCTGTATCGATGTTTTTTATCATACTCTTTTTTTGCCTTTTTCCCTTTTTTGAATAATATACTGTGTTTTTACAGCAAAAGAAGACCTTTTTAGTAGCCTTCTTTCAAACTGTTAACAAATAAAATGTTAATAGTCTGAAGGACCTATTTCCTCAATAGGCCCTTATTTTTGAATAAACTTTTGATCTTCTTTTGGTATTCCTGTTTCATCTAAAAAATAACGTTCAACTTTCATATGTAGATGATATTTGATTCTTAGTTCCGTTATTTGATCCATGATACTAGAAGCATGATGTAAATCAATTGCTGCTTGATTATCCCAACTATCCACTAATAAAACCGTTTCTTCATCTTCTACTGAAAAGAAATATTCATAACGTCTATTTCCTTTTTCTTTTCTAATTTCATCAACAAGACCACTTGTTAACATCTCTTTGACAAAAGCTTTCGCACTTCCATTTTCTCCAGTATAGTAAATATGAACAGTAATTGCGTTATTCTTTTTCAAGGCTTAATTTCAAACTTTCAATACGTTGATTGATTTCATCAATCTTTTGAACAACTGGAGCAGCTTTTTCATCAAAGACATTGTCCTTGTTTAAAACTTCATAATACAACTTCCCTAATTCAATGAATTGATCATCCAAATCAGCTTCTGCACTTTTAATACTTACTTTCGTTTTTGCAGTATCTGCAAGTTCAGAAGATTTTTCAATTGTTTTTTCCGTAAACTTTACCGCTTTTTTTGTTAAGTCATCAAATAATGCCATACTTTTCCCTTCTTTCTTTCCATAATTTTATCATATTGACCTTTATAATTAAACATTTATAATTAAGACTGTTTGGAGGTATTTATGAATCATCGATTAGAAAACGAAAAAGTGTCATCACTTTTATTCTCGCTCGCTTTACCATCCATTTTGGCACAGCTTGCAACACTTATTTATAATATGGTTGATCGTATTTATATTGGTAGACTTCCCGATGGTGGTTTATCCATTGCAGGAATTGGTTTATGTACATCAATTATTACAATCATTACTGCTTTTAGTAATCTTTTTGGTCGAGGTGGTGCTCCACTTGCCTCTATTAAATTAGGAGAAAAGAACCCCAAAGAAGCTGAAAGAATTTTAGGAAATGCGTTTAGTAGTTTAATTTTGACCTCTCTTATAATTATGTTTTGTCTTTTGGTTTGGGGTGATAAAATTCTTATTCTTTTTGGAGCAAGTCAAAAAACACTTCCTTATGCTTTATCTTATTTAAGAATTTATACAGTTGGAACTGTGTTTATCCAATTAACGGTCGGTCTTAATTATTTTATCAACACTCAAGGTTATGCGAAGTTTGGCATGATGACTTTACTTATTGGTGGTATTTTAAATATTATTTTAGATCCTATCTTTATCTATGTTTTACATATGAATGTTGCTGGTGCTGCCCTTGCAACCATTATTTCACAATTCGTCTCATGTATTTGGGTGTTATCTTTTTTATTTGGTAAAAAGACAATTATAAAAATAAGAAAAGAATATCTTTTATTTGATAAAAATATTATGAAAAAGATATTAGGTTTAGGTTTTACTCCTTTCTTTATGTCATCAACAGAAGGAATTTTACAAGTCGCCTTTAATAGACAACTTCTTCTTTATGGTGGAGATTTATCGGTAAGTGCTATGACAATACTTCTTTCAATGTCACAAATCCTATCTCTTCCTATGGAAGGAATTGCCCAAGGAGCACAACCTATTATTAGTTACAATTTTGGCGCAAAAAAATATGATCGTGTAAAAGAGACTATTAAAATTACGATCAAAGTAGCTTTAACCTATTCAATTATTGGTGTTTTATTAATGGAGGCCTTCCCTCAAGTATTTGTTTCCTTATTTGCTAATAATACTCAGTTAATTCAACTTTCTTATCAATTATTAAGAATCTATATCTTTGGCTTTATTATCATGGGTGCTTTCTCTACTTTTCAACAAACCTATAATGCATTAGGTTGTGGAAAAAATGCATTTTTCTTTGCATTCTTTAGAAAAATCATTTTATTAATACCTTTGATTTATCTGTTACCATTTATTTTACCAAGTTATGGAGTTTATGCTGTTGTTCTAGCAGAACCGATTTCGGATTTAATGACAACAATTCTTAATGGTGTTTATTTCAAGCATTTTGTGAAAAAAACACTTGCTTAAAAAGAGGCTACAAAAGCCTCTTTTACTCTAATTAAAAATATCTTTTTTACCTTTAAGTTCATTATTTATGATTGAAAGTATTTTTCTATTTCTTTAATTTCTTTTTCTGGTATTTCTAATAAACTAACCGCTTCTTTAAATGACATTTGTAATCTTTCCATTAGTTTTCTTACATACTCTATATTCTTTTCTTTACGTTCTATTTTTTTGCCTTGGTTGATTCTTTGACTAATTCCTTCATTTCTTGCTTTTCTTTCAAGATAGTTTGCATAATCACACATTTCTTTGACCTCCCTTTCTGTTTCCTTAAATCCATATCCTTTAATAATAGAAAAATGAAAAGCGATCCTTTAACAGGACCTCTCTATATTGGAACAGGGCAAACAGATAATTTAAGTGAAATTGTGAAAATGATGAAACTCTTTCAAGAGCGTTATCCTCATGTACAATTTCATTTATTAAGTGATGATAAAGAAAAATTATTAAAACAATTAGAAAGAAATCTTCTTGATTTTGGTCTTTTTATTCATGATTACGATAGAAATCTTTATGAAGGAATCCCTTTAAAGAGTACAAATTCTTTAGATATTCTTGCTTTTAAAGTACATCCCTTCGCTTCTAAAAAAATCATTGCAGAAAAAGATCTTAAAGATGAAAAAATAATGGTCGCTAGACAAGCCATGCAAAATCAAGAAATACCTGATTTTATTGATAACAAACAAATTGTCGCTATTTTTGATTTACCAGAAAACGTAAAAATAATGGTTAAAGAAAACATACCTTTATATCATTGGCACCTTATTAAAAAAAGAAACCTACTTCTTTATTACAAAAAAATTTTATAGAAATACTAAAAAGCGAGTACTAACCAAGTATTCGCTTTAATAATTTCGATTTTTCTATAAATTTTTGACAATGCTTTTTATAAAGGGCATGTTGTTTTACACAATCTCTAATACGATTTGATGATTTCATTAAACAAATTGCTCCAATAATAAAGAATGGAACTTGAGGAGCAATTGGAAGCAATAAACCAACGAATCCTAATAAAATAAAGAATAGTCCAATAATAAATAAAACACTTTGGTAGATGTAACGTAACTTCATAGATGCCTCCTTTTGTTAAAAAAAGCATAAAAAAGTTATATGAACAAGCCGTGAACTATTTCTAAAGAAAAACTAAATAATTCTAAAAGAAAAATTATTTTTTTAATAATCGCAATAAGTCCTTTGGTTGTTTGAAAACCAAAGTGGCTGGTATTTCTTGCGTAGCAACACTACCCCATTTTGCAAGACCAAAATCAATGTGTGCGTTTTTAGATGCTTCATAATCCGATTGTGCATCTCCAATATAAATAACTTCTTCAGGTTTTAAATTTAATTTTTCAATACATTTTAATAGTGGTTCCGGATGAGGTTTATGAAAAGTAGTATCATCTTGTAAAATAACAGCTTCCATGTATTGATCAATTCCTTTAGAAACAATATCAATTTCATATTGTTCTCTAAGTTTAGAAGAGACAATTGCTTGTTTGATTTTTTTGTTTTTAAATGTTTCCAAAACTTCTTCAAATCCTTCAAATAAAGTAGCACCATCTTCATAGTCATTTACATATTGCACCCATCTAGCATAGGTTTTTTCTTGATCTTTAACACCTAATTCTTCCATGACCTTCATACCTGGATAGGCTGCAAATTTTAAAACCTGTTCAAAAGTCCAATCTTCTCCTGTTTCTTCTTTAATAATTTTCATAAGGGGGTACATATTCATTTTTAAAGTATCTAAAAGTGTACCATCAATATCATAAATAATCGCTTTATATTTTTTCATCTCTTTCAATCCTTTCTTTCAATAAATAAACAATACCTCGATAAGCCAATCCCTCAAATAACATCGAAGAAATATCTTTATGAAAATAAAGATTTTTAAAACAATTTTTATCTATTTTATTTAATATATTTTTAATGATCTTTTCTTCATAATTCCATTTTAAATCTAATGACAGTTCTAAACGCGTTGGATCAAGCATTGTAAAAATCATACTTACCAATAACCCCAGAAGTTCATTAAATTCATCTTGACTTTGACATTCACGAATGCGTTGATTAATCGTTTTTCCTTTAAAAGATATCAAGCCTATTTCACCCATGATTCCAGTATTTCCATATAGCGGTTCATCTTTATAAAAATAAGAGCTTCCTATTCCCACTTCATTTATATATAGATAATAAGTAGTGTCTTGTTGATACGTAAAATAACATCCTTGATGAATCATCTTGACATCATTTTGGAGTTGAATTGGCAGATCTATTTCTTTTTTGATATCTTTCACCCAATGATGTTTTTTTAGAATATTTTGATGATCAGTAACGTATTCATCTTCATAAACAATTCCTTCAACCGCTATTTGACAACAATGAACTTCATTTTTATCTACTAATTGTCTTATTATTTTTTTTAATTCTTCTTCCCCTTGATAAAATAAAGTATCTTCTTTTTTTATTTCACTAAAACCTCTTACTTGATAAATGATTTTATCCACTTGAATATAAAGACATAGAATTAAATAATTTTTTTCATTTAAGGCAAAACGTGTTGGACATCTTCCGCCACTTGATAAGTCATTTCCTACTTCTTGAATCAATTGTTTTTCTTGAAGTATTCTTACCATATTACGAATACTTGGTTGTGATAATTGAAGATTTCCTACTAATTCGTTCATTGTTGAACTATTATGAAGATAGAGATATTTTAAAATAGCTAATAAATGTTTTTTCTTCGTTTCTTTTAATGCATTCATTATCCTCACCCGACTTTTATTATACTATAATAAAAGTAAAATAAAAGAAAAACCAGAATCATCTGGCTTTAGGTTTAAAATAACGTGTCATATCCACACCTTCATGTTTTAATAAAGCAATTTTTTTATCAATACCACCTGCATATCCCGTTAAACTGCCACTTGTACCAACGACACGATGACACGGAATGATAATTGAAATAGGATTATGACCTACCGCATTTCCTACGGCTTGTCCTGACATTTTTTCTTTATGAAGTTTTTGAGCTACAACTTTAGCAATCTTTCCATAAGTTGTGACTTCACCATAAGGTATTTCACAAAGAAGTTTCCACACTTCTTGTCTAAAAAGACTTCCTTGTGGTTTTAAAGAAAGCTCTTTAATATCTGGTTTTTCTCCTTTAAAATAACGCTCTAACCAACTTTTGGTTTCTTGGAGTATTTTTATTTGATCGTTAATGATGGGCTCTTCTTTTAATGTTGCCTGAAAATATTTTTGTCCTTCAAGCCACAATCCTATTAAATTTTCTTCATCACTTACTAAATATAAAATTCCTAAGGGTGATTTATATGTTGTTTTATAATACATAATCTTTTCTCCTAAATGTCTTTTAAATTATTTTGACGATGATTAAAAAGTTATTTTTGATAGTGTTTTGGTTTGACACTCCCCATGTCTAAAGACAGGGGATTCTTGCTACCTGCCAACATTGTTGGCTGACCAGTTCATTTCTGATAGGTCGCAGTGCAAGTTAGGGGTATGCCATTACCCTTCCTAGAGCAGAACCTATAGTTCTCTAGGCAGTATATCTGTTACCAATATACTCAGTTGAGTTGCATATATTTATAGCTCCTAGCAGATCCCTGTGTGTTTGATATCCACATCTGCACGTATAATTCCTGTCTTTTGCATGTTGGATTCTTCCACATATCGGACAGATCTGACTTGTATATGCTGGATCTACATACTCAACTTCTATGCCTGCCAGTTTTGCTTTGTAGTCTATAAATGTAGCTAGTCTATAGAATGACCATGTATGCAGGCTATGATTGTTTTTTCGACTTGTTCTTGTCGTAGAGCGGATGTTTTGAAGTCACTCTAATTTGATTACTGAGACATCATGAGCTTTTGCTGTATTTACGATTTCACGACTTAGCTTATGATCTATATCTTTCATGATACGTTGTTCTTTGTTGTTGATCTTAGCAACTGCCTTTGGCTTCTTAGCTTTTTGAAATCTTTTTCTAAGATTATTGTAGTGTCTTCTTATATATTTGTTTTTTCTACCATTTCCATAAAACTTGACACTTTCATCTGGGCAATAGCTTACCGCAGGACATTTGATTCCAAAATCAACACCCATGACATTGTCATTTGAAGAAGCAGCATCTTCTTTGGCATCATAGACGATTTGTGCTACGAGGTCATGTCCTTTTACAACAATACGCATCGTTCCTAATTTACTGGATGAAAAAATTGATTTCTGTTTTTTTGATATTTTTGTTTTGACTGATATACGTTTTGACTTTCCATTGATGATTACTGGAAAGTTAATACAGTCATCATTGATCCTAAAGTTTTGGTTGTTGATATAACAACACATTTTTTTCAAAACAGGAAGTTTTACTTGAGTATCTGAATTTCTTAAAACCTTATTATATTTTCTTATGATGGACTTGGCATCTCGAATACATTGATTGCATAAGGCACTTGGAAGAGCAGCATTTACATCTGCTGTTGTTATTTTTGTAATAGCTCTTCCATTGATTGCATCAAGAACAAGATGATTGACTGTAGAAATATACTCCGACATCGTTGCCTTGATTAATTCTGTCCGATATTTATTTGGATAAAGCTTGACTGTTTCTGTTAATTGCATAGATATCACCTAAACGTTTTTTTGATCTTCAATATACTGCTTGATTACAGAAAGTGGTGCACCACCTACTGTAGATACAAAATAGCTATTGGTCCATAGCGTTGGGATCCTTGATTTCAACCAAGGAAACTCCTGTCTCAACACTCTAGAAGAATAGCCCTTGATTCTTTTAACTGCTTTGTGAATTCCATATTGTGGATCTACTTCCATAAGCAAATGTACATGATCGGGCATGATTTCCATTTCAATGATTTCGACATTCAATTGATCACAGGTTTCTTTAATCAACTCCTTTAAGCGATCATCAACACCATCTACAAGAACGGGACGTCGATATTTTGGACAAAATACAACATGATATTTACAGGAATAGATCACATTATTATTTGATTTGTACTTCATGAACACATTATACTACTAAAAGATATCTAATGATATATGTTATTGATAAAAACTAAAAAAAGTTGCCTATATCTCCACAGCTAAAGCTGGGAGCTTTACGGCAACATTTGGTAATGCTCATTCTTTTATGGTAATACAGCAAATTAAATGCTTTCTAACATAAATAACCTAAAGATAAAACATATTTATAACATTTATTCACTTTCATCTGCCTTTCTTTGACAGCTATTATTATACGAATAAATATTTTTATTTATGAAAAGAGCACAAAAAACTTAAAAAATATTCTTATATAAAAACAATAAAAAAGATGCCAAAGCACCTTTCTTATTAATAATTTTCTGCATGAACTTCAAAGTACGCTTGTGGATGATCACATACTGGACAAACATCAGGTGCTTTTTCCCCAACAACGATATGTCCACAGTTACGACATTCCCAAACCTTTACTTCACTTTTAGCGAAAACTTCTTGCATTTCTACATTATGCAATAATGCTCTATAACGTTCTTCATGATGTTTTTCGATTTCTCCAACCATACGGAATTTAGCTGCAAGTTCTGGAAAACCTTCTTCTTCTGCAGTTTTTGCAAAGCCTTCATACATATCTGTCCATTCGTAGTTTTCACCTTCAGCTGCTGCTACTAGGTTTTCAGCTGTATTTCCAATACCATTTAATTCTTTAAACCACATTTTAGCATGTTCTTTTTCATTATCTGCTGTTTTTAAGAATAAAGATGAAATTTGTTCAAAACCTTCTTTTTTTGCTTTTGAAGCGAAGTAAGTATATTTATTTCTTGCTTGTGATTCTCCTGAAAAAGCTTCCATTAAGTTCTTTTCTGTTTGTGTTCCTGCATATTTATTAGCCATGTTTATTTCCTCCTTTTATTCCTTGCTAGGAATAATTCCTATTTATATTTTAATCTTTGTTCTTTCTTTTGTCAATTAAAAAAGGAGAAAGAGAATTTCTCCTCCTATCACTAACATGATTGCAATAGAAAATGAACTCATATATGGAGAGGGATTAGTGATAGACACATTTCTATGTGCCTTTTAATCATACTCTCTTTTAGAATCAGCTTTTTATTTTGGAACAAATTGGTCTTATTTGTATCTTCTTATTATACTATCTCTTGGATTATCTAAATGATATTCTTTAGCCCACTTTCTAAAATGTCGATTAATATATTGATTAAGTTGAACCATATCTCGTTTATTAAGATAGATGTCAACCAATCCAAGAGGATCTTCTAATGGATAAGCTTTAATTCTTTCCATCATTTGATAAACAACTTCATTGTTCATAATTTGAAAAGAATAAGTATCATATTGTGTAATAACATCTAAATCCACATAATAATTCATATGTACTTCCATGAATTTCATATATCCAATTGAACTGGACATTGATAGTTTAAAGCATTTGACATCACTGTATTTTATTTCTGTCTGAAAATATTGAAGAAAATCTTTATAAAAATATAAACGATCATAAATCGTTCCATAATCTAAAACATTATCTACTGCTATTTTAACTTTTTTTCTTTTAATATAATTATTAATTTTTTCATCTATATGATCTAAATCAAGTTGTCGTTGTTTTATCAAATCTTTTTTATTTTCCAAAACATCTCTAATTGATTTCTTTTTATTAATAATCTGTTTGATTTCTTCTATAGTGACATCCATCTCTCTTAATAGGAGAATAAACTTAATTTTTGAAACATCATCTTGATTATAACATCGATAATTATTATTATCTCTTAATGGTTTCACTAAACCTTCATTTTCATAATAAATCAACATTTTCTTTGTAATATCTAACATTTCTTCTACTTCATGTGTTGTCATAACTATCACCTCTACTTATATTAAACAGTATGACCTTAGGATATAGTCAAGTAATTTATTAATTTAAAATGAAAATAGTAGATGTGCTCTACTATTCTAATAATTCTAAAACTCTTTTTTGAATAATTTCTTCCAACTGGAATATAAGATATGTTTTCATTTGTGAAAAGTAAACATGTTGAACAAAGCTTTCCTTTCCATTTAGAAAGCCCATAATCCACATAATGTAAATCCATTATTTTTGCAATCTGTGAAGCATAATATTCACTATAAGGTTCTAAGCCACTATTCGCAAATCCTTCTGTTCCCGATTTATAAAGAAAAATATTATTTTTTATTCTTCTCCATGATTTTGCAAGCATCCCATTTGTTGTAAATTCAGGTGATGATTTAAATAAAGTTCTTGTATAACTTCCATATCCTGTAAAAGCAATAGAAGCAATGTTGGTATTAAAAGAATTATGATAAAGATTTTTATCTTTAAATAAGTCTTTACAATTTTCTTGTACAACCCAATAACTATCATTCAATGATAAGCCTTGACATATATCAATAATACCTTTTGTATCTTTCTCATTTAATCCTAATCGTGATAAAAAATTAGAAGCATAGGCTCTATTTCTAGGAATTGTCCTTTTTTGAAGCCATTTTTTAATCCTTCATTACTTAATTCTAAATCTAATGGTAAAAGATCGTGTAAATTTTGATTAACAGCATCAATAAAAATTTCTAATCCATTATTTGTATTTTTCTAATAAAAAAATACGAGACAATTTTGTCTCGTATTATCTTAAATTTTTAAAGCTGTTGTATATGCGCCCCAAATAGCAGTCATTAAGTTACCTGGTTGAATAGCATCTCCTAATAAATAGACATTTTCTCCTTTAATTGAATCATATAATGTTTGATTAGATTTATAACCAACAGATACAACAACTGTATCAGCTTCAATTGCTTTTGATGTATGATGTACACCAAATAATGACATCATACGTGCTCTATTATTAATATTTGGTTCGTTTGTTGTTATCACATCAATCATCAATTTACCATCTTTATATTCTTTTACTGTTGCATTTTTATAAAGATCAACATGGTAATATTCCATTAATTCAACAAGCATATTATAATTTGGAGCTGCAAGACCTTCTACATTCATAATGGTAGGTAAAGCTTCAACAACTGAAACTTTTTTATTCTTTCTAGCAAGGTCATAAGCTAATTCACAACCTGTAAGACCTCCACCTATGATGACAACATTTTGATCTTTAATATCTTGTTTATCTAAAACATCAACTGCATATCTTACATTTGGTTGATCAAATCCAGGAATATTATCTAAACGTTTTTCACTTGCTCCAGTAGCAACAAAAACAACATCATAATTTGCTTTATCTTCTACTTTAAATTCAGTATTAAATTTAACATTAACTCCTGCATCTTTGATTTGTTTTTTATACCAAGCTAATAAACGACGATCATCATCTTTAAAATCAAAAGCACTTGCTTCATTAAATACACCACCTAAACGATCAGTTTTTTCATATAAGTCAATACTATGTCCTCGAAGAGCAGCCACGCGCGCAGCTTCCATACCAGCGATACCACCTCCGACAACAGCGACTTTCTTTAAGACATCTGCTTTAGTAATATTATAATGATTTTCCATTCCACAACGTGGATTTAAAGCACATGAAATATCTTTAGAAGACATTGTTTTCATATCAACTTGGAAAATACGTGCTAAACATCCAAAGTGACAAGAAATACATGGTCTAATATCATCTTCTCTTCCTTCTTTAAACTTATTAGCTAAATCAGGATCTGCAAGTAACGGACGACCCATACCCATCATATCAATCTTACCAGCCGCAATTTCTTTTTCAGCAAGTTCAGGGTCATCAAAGCGGCCACCACAAATAACAGGAATATTAACCCATTGTTTTACCTTTTCAACATCTTCCAAGTTACATGCTTTTGGCATATATACTGGTGGATGTGGCCAATACCAAGCATCATAAGAACCATTATCACAATCAAGCATATCATAACCTGCTTCTTCTAACATCTTAGCTACTTTTTCACTTTCTTCATAATCTCTACCAAATTCTTGATATTCTTCACCTGGTAAAGCACCTCTGTTAAAATCTTTTGTTTTACTTACAACAGAATATCTTACAGAAACTGGGAAATCTTCCCCACAAGCTTTTTTAATAGCTTTTACAATTTCACATGGGAATCTTAAACGATTTTCTAAACTTCCACCATATTCATCATTACGTTTATTCCATGCTGCAATTGTAAATTGATCTAATAAATAACCTTCGTGTACAGCATGAATTTCAACTCCATCAATCCCTGCATCTTTAGCAGCTTTTGCTCCTTGAGCAAACCATTCAATATATTGATGAATATCTTCAATACTCATTTCAGGATTATTTTTAGATGGATCCCATACATTAGGCATTGAACTAGGTGCTGGATCTGTAGGATGAATAGAAGCTCTACCAGACATAGCAGTTAACATGACAAATACTTTTGAACCGTATTTATGCACACCATCTGCTAAATATTTCATATTTTCAGTGTAGCTTTTAACATCATTAACAATACTAGGAAGTCCTGCTCCTTTTGGTACAGGAACTAAACCAGTAATAATTAAACCAGTTCCTCCTTTTGCTCTTTCAATATAATAATCTGCCCCATCTTTTGTATAACTTCCATCATTATTCATCATACGTGATGAAAAGACACCCATTGGAAGTAATGCAATACGATTAGGTACTTCTACTGTACCGATTTTAATCGGTGAAAACAAATGTTGATATTTAGTCATACCAAATCCCTCCTCGAATTAGTTCACTGAATTTATTCAGTTAACTTATATATACATCGTAACCCTTAATAAATTACTTGTCAATAACTTAATAATTTTTTCACATATAAATAAAAAAAATAGAAAGACTTTCGTCTTCCTATAAACCAATATAATCTAATACAATAGAAATCTCTTCATGAACAGCTTCAACTAAATCATAACTTCCATTATGACAACACCAATCATAAATACTACCTCTACTAATTCTTAAAATCATTTTAGCTGCATGTTCCTTATTCATATGCTGAATATGATTAAGATTTTCTAATAACTTTTGATATAAATATCTTTCATCACAATATAAATATGTATTTTCAGCATTTATTTGATTTTTAAAACAAATAGTTGTCATCTTTAATCCAATATCTAAAAAGACATCTTTAATTTGAAAATCTATTAAAAATAAAATAGCTTCTCTTTCGTTATCAAAACTTTGCTTTTCGTAAGCTTCTTTTAACATTTGATCAAATTCATAATAGCCATAATCAATAATTGCTTCTTTATTCTTATAATGATAATACACAGATCCTACAGAAACATTTGCTGCCTTAGCAATATCACTTACTTTTACCTTATCATATCCAAATTCATCAAATAACTTAAAAGCAACATCATATATTCTCTTTTTCGTTTCTTCTCTTTGTATATCTCTAGTAGTCATCCTATTCCTCATTTCTAAACTGAATAGATTTTATCAAAACTTATTAAAAAATACAAATAAGTTACATATTTCCAGATTCTAATGCTTTAAAAAAATCATGTGCTTCATCATGGATATTTACTTTCTTTGTTGCCTCAAGAACATACCACGTAAATTCTAAATCTTGAATAATAATAGGAATTCTCTTACCACATCTTTGTAGAAAATAATCTTCTTCAATTAATCTTCTAGCAACATCACTAATCACTTCTAATAATTCATAATACCCTACTGGACCTTTTCCTATATATCTACAATTTTCATCATAACAATCAGGATCTTCATAACCAATATTCTCTATACCTTCTTGTTTATACCACGCAAATAAAGTTTCCATTCCTTTTTCATCAAGCATATCTTTATCATCTTGCTCTAAATATGCATAATTCCATCTTTCTTCACTATAAAGACCTTCATCATCTCCAGAATATTCACTTTTAAAGAAAGTTTCATTATTTAAAGAAATACTAAATTCACAAACATTAGAATATTCTTTATATGTATATGCTTCATTACTATATAGAAAAAAGGTAATAGAATAAGCATCTGACATATCCCAATGATCCATTTCATTTTTTATCTTATTATAAAAATATTCTCTTAAATCAATCATCACTCTAATCCTTTCTTTGTTTATTTATTTAATTATACTTGATAATCAAAGTGATTAAAATAAAAAAATCCTCCTCGTTGATTTCAACGAAGAGGACATTTTAATTAATCATTTCTTTTTCTTCTTGCTAATACAAATACACATCCTGAAATAAACATCATTACTGCAAATGCTGTAATTGCTGTATTATCTCCTGTTTTTACTTTTGATTTTTGTGTGTTTTTCTTTGTTTCTGTTTTAACTGTTTCGTCTTTTTTATTTGTTGATTCATCTTTTTTATCAGATGGATTTGTTGGTTCTTCTTTTTTGTTTTCTGTTAATGCTTCATATGCTTTATTTAATGTTGCTAATGCTTCATCAATATCTTCTTGTGAACTTACTTTACTTAATACTTCTTTAGCATCATTTAATGCAATTTCAAATACTGACCATGATGCATCAGTATAGTTTCCTTTTTCAAGTTTTTCTAATTCTGCTACTTTATTTTCTAATTCATCTCTATTAATTGTTTTAGCATCGTATGTTATTCCATAACCATTACCATATAAAATTTCATCAGAGAATGAACCTGTTTCAGTTCCATTATCAGCTGTTGAAAGAACATATTTAGGAATACTTACTGGTAATTTTCCTGATGATCCAAAGACACCGAATGCAACTTCAACACCAGCTGTAATATTTGGCCCAGAAGCTGAAGTAGATCCTGTTGCTCCACCGATTAATTGTTCTGTTGGATCTCCTTTTGATCCATAAACAGCCATAATTGCATCAGCATTTGGATACATTTGTACATCATAAGGTTTGTTAGCAGAAATAACTACTGTTGTTTTATTAGAATCTGATTTTTCAACGTAATCTACTAAGTTATAAGGTGTTCCAGTATAATTATTTTCATAATGCGCTTTTTTCACATTTAATCCACTATTATCTGAAACAACAACAAGTGTATCACACCAATCTAGTAAATCTGTCATTGCTGATGTATATGTTGAACCATCAGCATTAATAACTGTTGCATCTGAAGCAAGTGTACGGTCCATATATCTTGTAACTTTTACTTCAGCTCCATCTGGAATTAATCCAGCTTTTTTAGCACGTTCTACACCATATTTCATTAATGATCTTTGGTTATTTTCAGCTGCTACTAATAATACTTTACTTTTTTTAGTAACATTTAATGGTAATGTATTATTTTCATTTTTAACAACTGTTACTGCTTTAGCAGCGATTTCTCTTTCTTTAGCTCTGTTTTCATCACAACCTACTGTTGCTAATGCTTTTTCTAATGAATAGTTAGATTCTTTCCAATCTAAAATTCCTTTATTTTCTTTTAATGTTAAAACTCTTGTTACTGCATCATCTAATCTAGATTCTTGAATTTCACCATCATTTACTGCTTTTTCTACACCATCGATAATGGCATCTAATTTAGACATATCTTCTAAACAAGTAATATTTGTTGGCATACAAATTAAATCTACCCCTGCATTAATAGCAAGTTTAACAGCTTGTACTTCATCATAAGTTGCTGCAATACCTGCCATGTTCATTGCATCAGTAACTACAACACCATTAAATCCCATTTCTCCTTTTAATAAATCAGTTAAGATTTTATGAGATAATGTTGAAGGTAATTTTTCTTCTTTACCAGTTTTATCTGAATGAACTGTTGTATCATCTAATTGTGGGTAAAGAATATGAGCTGACATGATCATTTCAATACCTTGATCAATTGCTACTTGATATGGTTTTAATTCATTATTCAATAATTCTTCTTTTGATTTATTAACCATTGGTAATCCATAATGTGAGTCTGTTGCAGTATCTCCATGACCAGGGAAATGTTTTGCACATCCAATAACATTATATTCAGCTAATCCTTCAATTTCAGCTGATGCCATTTTTCCAACCATTTCAGCATCTTCACCATAAGATCGTAATCCAATAACCGGATTATTAGCATTATTATTTACATCAACAACTGGTGCTAATGTTGTATTAATACCTAAAGAACTTAATTCACTACCAATAATTTCTCCAGCGATTTTAGCATTATTGACGTCACCTGTTGCTCCTAATGCCATATTACCTGGTAAAGCAGTTCCTGATCCTAAACGATAAACAATTCCACCTTCTTGATCAGTTGTAATCAATAATGGAATACCATTATCTTTTGTTGCTGCTTTTTGTAAATCCATTGTTAAATTGAAGCTTTGTTCAGTTTCTTTAATATTATTAGCAAAGAAAATAACTGATCCAAAATCATAATCTTCTACAATTTTTTGTACTTCTGAATTCATTTTAGTAAAATCAGATTTTGCTTCTTCATCTGCTGTTTTCCATTGTCTAAAATCAACCATCATCATTTGTGTTATCTTTTGTCTTAATGACATATTGGATAACAAACTATCAACTCTTGAAGTTGTAGCACTTACCCCTGACATGGCCATTGATGCAACCATTGATAGGGACATAGCAGATGCTAGAACTTTCTTCATTCTTTTTCCCATATTTTTATATTTCCTTCCTCAATTTTGCACTTAATATTGTCTAGACATGTTGTACAATATGTATTGTAACAAAAACAAAATCATTTTGAAAGCCTTTTCATACATAAAATTTCATTTTTTTATTAAAAAATTTAAAATATTGTTTTGAAAAAAGAAATGAAATTAATCATTTCTTAAATTGTTGATGTTGAGCTTGAATATAATTATGATACCACTTAAAACTATCCTTCTTATAACGTTTATATGTACCATTTCCTAAATTATCACCATCTACATAAATAACTCCATATCTTTTTGCCATTTCACAGCTTCCAGCTGAAACAATATCAATAACACCCCACATAATATAACCAATAACATCAACACCATCATCAATGGCTTCTTCTATTTGTTTAAAATGTTGTTTTAAATAATCTATTCTATAAGGATCATGAATTGAAAAATCACTATTTAATTGATCTCTTGCTCCTAAGCCGTTTTCTGAAATAAAAATTGGTTTTTGAGTACGATCATACATTTTATTGAGCATAATTCTAAGACCAATTGGGTCAATTTGCCATCCCCATTCACTTGCTTTTAAATAAGGATTTTTAGTTGAAACTACTAAATTACCTGCTGTTTGTTGTCCATCTTCTTGAACAGTAGCAATTGAACTTGAATAGTAAGAAAAGCTAACAAAATCACAAGCATATTCTTTTAACAATGCTTCATCGCCCTCTTCCATTTTTAAATGAATATCATTTTCTCTAAAAAAGCGATCCATATAACTTGGATAATGACCATTAGCTAAAATATCAACTGCAAACCATTGATGTATTTCTTCATCTCTAACGGCTTTTAAATTATCTTCTGGTGAAGATGTTAAAGGATAATAACAAAAACATGCGACCATACATCCTGATTGACTTTTAGGAGATAATTCTCTTGCTATTTTAATTGTTTGTGCACTTGCAATAAATTGATGATGAAGTGATTGAAAAACAAGACTTTGATTATAGGATTTGTCTTTTTCTTTAACTAAACCTACGCCATTATAAGGACTAAAATAACCTGCATTTATTTCATTAAATGGTAAGAAATAATCAATATATTGTCCCCAATGCTCAAAAACAGTTCTCGCAAATCTTTCATAAAAAGTAACTAATTTTCTATTTGTCCAACCACCATAATTTTCTACTAAATATAGTGGTACAGCATAATGATTCATTGTTAAAAATATTTTCATACCCGCCTTATGAACTTCTTTAAAAATATGATCATAAAACGCGATTCCTTTTTTATTTGGTTCTAACTCATCACCTTGAGGATATAATCTTGCCCAACTTATTGAAAATCTATAAATATCAATCCCTAATTCCTTTAATAAAGCAATATCTTCATCTATATGATGATATCCATCACTGCCTTTTCTAAAAGGATAATTTCCAATACCCTGACATTTTTTTGCTTCATCTATAACATCTTGTGTGAGTAAGCGTGTTGCTGTTGTAGCATCAGAAGTTCTCTTTAAATAAGGTCTACAATCTTGTGTATCTAAACCTTTTCCATCTAAATCATAACCCCCTTCATATTGACTACTAGCAGTTGCTCCACCCCAAAGAATATCTTTTTTCTTTTGTATATATACCATTTTATGTCCTCCTTTTAAAAACTAAGGTGATTTCTCACCTTAGTTTCTTTGCAAGTATATAGGCACCATATTCTGGTGTATGAATAGGTGGAATAAGATTAAAACGATTTCCTAATTGATCTTGAAGATGAGGAATAATAAAGGAACCTGCATGTTGAAATACGCCGCCTATATAAGAGACGCTAATGGGAGATTTAAAATTTTTAGATAACAAGTTAATAAGTTTATATATTTCTTCTGCAGCTTGTTTATATATTTTTAAAGCATTAGGATCTTTTTCTTTTGCTGCTAAGCCATTGATATAAGCTAAAGCAGCTATTTTTGTACGATCATGATTTAAATTATTCATAAAAGTAATAATGTCATAATCATTTACTAAATGACATTCTCTTTTAATTAAATCATATAAAATCGTCTTTTCTAAACGACCATCAACTTCTTGACAAAAAACATTCAACATCTTTTTAGCAATCCAATAAGCACTTCCTTCATCACCTAATTGATAGCCCCAACCACCACAACGTTGTAACATACCTTCCTTCAAAGAAAGCGCAATACTACCCGTTCCAGCAATCACAACAATACCATCTTGACCATCAAGAGCACCTTCTATTGCTATTTGTACATCACTTTTTAAAACAAATGGTCTATTTTTAAATGCTTTTAAACAAATATCCTCTATTTCTTTTCTTATTTTTTTATCTTGTCCATATCCTGCTAAACCAATACCAATTTTTGAAACACTTTGTGGATCTAATTGTTCAACTCCAGCTTTTAATATTTCAATACATTTTTTTGGTGTTTGACTTAGAATATGAACAGTTGGTAAAACTATTTCTTGACATATATTTCCATCATCATCATAAGAAACCATTTTTGTCTTTGTTCCACCACCATCAATACCTATATACATAAATTTCACCTTTTATCCTTCAATAGCTTCTTTAGCTTTTTCTTCTTCTAATAATTCCTTATCATACATTTTAAAGAATGGATAATATAACACAACAGAGATTACAATTAAAATAATATTCAAAACTGCTGCTCTCCAATCTCCTCCACATGCAAGATAAGCACCAATTGGTCCAGGTAATGTCCATGGAGCAATTGTAACAGCACAATTAACTAAATGCATTGCTGTAGCAACCCAAGCAATTGTTGCTAGAACTAAAGGAATAACAATAAAAGGAATTAATAACATCGGATTTAAAACAATTGGTGCCCCAAAAATCATTGGTTCATTAATGTTAAAAATAGATGGTAAGATTGTTGTTCTTCCTAAAGTTTTTCCATATTTAGATTTTGCTTTAAAACAGAATAAGATAGCTAATCCAAGTGTTGCTCCTGATCCACCAATATGTACAAACCATTGTAAAAATGGTTCAACACCAATATGTGTTGCTACTTTTCCAGCAGCTACCGCAGCTGTATTTTGGTCTAATAAAATTAACCAAATTGGTCTTGCAAGAGAACTAACAATAGAATCTCCATGAATACCGAATGACCAGAAAAACATAATTAAGAAAATAATAATTAATGTTGATGGTAAAGTATCTGTTGCATTTACTAATGGTTTAATAAGTGTTCCGACAATACTATGAACATCAATACCTAACCACATTGTAATGGTAGACATTCCTAAAATAATAATAATTGTTGGTGTTAAAGATTCAAAAGATCTTGCTACTGCTGATGGAACAGCAGCAGGCATCGTAATTTTTATACCTTTTACTTGTGTAAATCTATAAATTTCAACTCCAATAAATGCAGATAAAATTCCAATAAACATACCTGCTGATCCTAAGTTTTCTGCAGGAATAACATATCCTGAAGGAAGTTGTTGTAAAAATGCATTTAATTCTGCATTTTTACTTGCTAATGCAGTAATTGAATCAGTCACATCTGGAATAGAGACAGGAACAATCGTTAATAAGAATGTTAACTCTGCCATAATTGCTCCACTTAATCCATCTAAATCATAAGATTTTGCAAGTGAATAACCAATTCCAAAAACTGCATATAATGTCATAATATACATTGACATTCTATATGGTAATAAAATAGCTACTGCATTAGCTTTGATAAACTTCGCCAAAGCCCATGATTCAGGCATTTGATTATATGAAAATGCAACAACCATTAATAATGAACTTACAATAATAATTGGTAAAGTAGCAATGATCCCATCACGAATAGCACGTAAATGTCTTTGATTGGAAAGTTTTTCCAAAGGACCAGCAAATTTACCTTCAATAATGTTCGAGAACTTTTCAAACATATTTTCTCCTCCTATCTAATCATTAATATCATCACAAAAGCCATGATTGTAAATATACCTGCAACAATCCAAAAGCTTTTACACATTCCTTTTTTTCTTTCAATATAAAATTGTGAATAAGCAACAGATAAACCGCATACAATTGAACTAATAA
Source organism: Faecalibacillus intestinalis (assembly GCF_003024685.1). Lineage (GTDB taxonomy): Bacteria > Bacillota_I > Bacilli_A > Erysipelotrichales > Coprobacillaceae > Faecalibacillus > Faecalibacillus intestinalis. The sequence continues at coordinate 20,234 of NZ_PYLQ01000010.1, forward strand.
TTGCATTAGGAAGGCGAAAATCAATATGTAAATAATGAAAACCATTTACACAAACAATTAAAGATAACATTGTAGCACCTAAAATCAACAATGCACTTTTAAATCCAAACATTGGAATATCATAGTCTGTTACCCCAAACATATTTTTATATGTTTTATTTTTTTCATTTTTTACAACATATCTTTTCATTGCTTATTCCTCCTATAAAAAACTTCTAACTGTTAGGCTAATATTACCTTTATTCTTTTCAAGAGCTTCTTGACATTCTATTTCATCTTTACCCGTAAGACCCATTAAAATAGCAATCTTAACATTAAACTTGCTTTTATTTAATAGTCTTGTTGCTTCTGCTTCATCACAATCAACAGATTGGCAAACAATAGAAACAGCTCTCATTTTTAATTTTTCATTTGTTGGTTGAACATCAACCATTAAGTTTCCAAATACTTTTCCTCTTTTAATCATCACTGAAGTTGAAATCATATTTAAAACCATCTTTTGTGCTGTCCCAGCTTTCATTCTTGTTGAGCCAGTGACAACTTCTGGCCCTACAACAACTTCAATAGGATAATTAGCGTACTTTGAAATCTCTCCATTTTGAACACAACACAATGAAATTGTAGAACAGCCAATTTTGCGCGCATATTGCAATCCTGCAATTACATAAGGTGTTCTTCCTGAAGCAGCAATTCCACAAACAACATCTTTGTCATTTAAATTTATTTTTTCTAAATCAATTTGCGCTAATTGCTTCGAATCCTCTGCACCTTCAACTGCTTGAGTAACAGCTTTAATCCCTCCAGCAATAATTCCTTGGATAAGAGTAGGTTCAACTCCATAAGTTGGTGGACATTCAGAGGCATCTAGTATTCCTAGCCTTCCAGAAGTTCCAGCACCTACATAAATTAATCTTCCACCTAAACACATTTTTTCATAGATACAATCAACCGCTTGAGCGATTTGTAATATGACGTCTTGTACTGCAAATGCTACTTTTTGATCTTCATTATTAATTGTTTTTAAAATATCAATAGTTGACATTTCATCAATATGTAATGAATTTTGGTTTACTTTTTCTGTATCTAACTGATTTAATTTCATTAATATGGCCCCTCCTTCCAATATCATTATATTATTATTGAAATATTATTTCAATAATAATTGATATATTTTAAAATATTATTCCTAAAATAAAAGATTCATCTTGAAATGAATCTACTTTTTAAGAATTGAAACATTATTTCTTGAATCAATCAAATTATCTTTATTTTTATCAAAGTTCTTTTTAAACACACCATAATACAATAAATCAGTAATTACAAAAGAAGAAATTCTTGATGAAACTGCTCCTATACGTAACTCCTTTTCCTCGCTTGGTACTCTAAGTGCAACCGTACTATTTTTTGATATAAGATTTTGATTAATTTGTGTAATTGAAATATACGGAATATTTTTTTCAACTAAGATTTTAGAAATATCTACCAATCCTGCCGTTGTTCCTGAATAACTGATGATCAATGCCGTATCACCCTTTGTCATACTTTGCGTAAATGTCATTTGAATATGTAAATCATTATTATAAATAACCTTTTTCCCAATTCTGATTAATTTTTGTTCAATATCATTAGCAATAACTGAAGAGCCACCTACTCCAAACAGATAAATAGTTGATGCATTGCATAAAAGATTTATAGCATTTTCTAAATCACTAACATTAATCAATTGATATGTTTTCAATACCGTATTCATATTTAAACGACATCCTTTATCTACTAAAGATGTCATATCATCATTTTCATTAAAAATAATATCTACATCTAAATCATGTTGCTCATTTGAATGAGATTGTGCTAAATTCATTTTTAAATCACTAAAACCTTTAAAACCTATTTTTTTAGAAAACCTAATAATAGCTGCGGCAGAAGTATTTGTCTTCTCTCCCAATGTTTGTGCAGAATAATTTAAAATCTCATTACCATGTTCAAGAATATATTTCGCTATTAATTTTTCTGTCGATGTATAACTTTCTTCAAATTCTCTAATTCTTACAAAACCATTCACACTATCATCTCCTTATTTTCATTATATCAATCACCATCAATAAATTCTATCCTAAAAAGAAGCTAGTTTCCTAGCTTCACAAACTATCACGAAAGGTAAACATATGGACAATCATCACCAGTGATAGTACACATTTTATATGCATAATTATTCTATCATTTATAATTAAATAATTTTTATTTAAGAACATTTTGGTCTTTATTCTTTTTTTAGAATACTCTCTCTTGGATTATCTAAATGATATTCTTTTGCCCATTTTCTAAAATGTCTATTAATATATTGATTAAGTTGTACCATGTCTCGTTTATTAAGATAAATATCAACCAATCCAAGAGGATCTTCTATTGAATAATCTTTAATTCTTTCCATCATTTGATAAACAACTTCATTATTCATAATTTGAAAAGAATATGTATCATGTTGTGTAACAACATCTAAATCTACATAATAATTCATATGAGCAACTAACACTCTCATTAGACCTATTGAACTAGACATAGATAATTTAAAATATTTTACATCACTATAGTTTATTTTTGTTTGTCCATATTGAAGATAATCTTTATAAAAATATAAGCGATCAGAAATCGTTCCATAATCTAAAACGTGATCAACTGCTATTTTAACTTTTCTTCTTTTAATATAATTATTAATTCTTTCATCTATATTTTCTAAATCAAGATGTTGTTTTTTAATCATATCTTTTTTATTTTCTAAAACATCTCTAATCGACTTCTTATCATTTATAATTTGTTTGATTTCTTCAATCGTGACATCCATTTCTCTTAATAATAAAATAAATTTAATTCTTGAAACATCCTCTTGATTATAATTTCGATAATTATTGCTATCTCTTGCTGGTTTTACCAAACCTTCATTTTCATAATAAATCAGTGTTTTCTTTGTTATTGATAACATTTCTTCTACTTCATGTGTTGTCATATCCATCACCTCTACCCTTATTAAACAGTATAACCTTAGGATATGGTCAAGTACTTTTTATAATAAAGACAAATATAAGATATACATATTTGAATAACTACCATCTTTTAACATAAAACCTCCCGGAATCATGCCAACTTCTTTAAAACCTAAAGATTTAGATAATACTGATTTACATGCTTATATAATAGCTAATGAATTGATTATTGATCAATTCAAACAAATCATTTCATTATTTAAACAACAAAAGCGTCTACAAAATATGTTAAGCTTTATTCATCAAAATTATTATAAAAGTATTTCTTTACAAGATATTGCTGAAAGTGGAAATATGAGCATAGCTCAATGTTATCATTATTTTAAAATGATTGTTAAAATGTCTCCTTATGATTATTTAATTCACTATCGTTTATTAAAAAGTATTGATTATCTTTTAGATTCTACTTTCAATATTACTGAAATTTCTGAAAAAGTTGGTTTTCAAAATGTAAATCATTATATCCAAACATTTAATGGGGCATACACTTTATCACCTAAAAAGTATCAAAAAGAACATAGAAAAAGGAATTTACAATAATGCAAATTCCTTTTCATTCTTTCATTTGACAATTTCCATCCAACATAAATAATCAGCGATCTTTACCTTCATCCCTTCTAGAATATGAACTCTTTGAAGAGGCGTCACTAAAGATTCTAATGTTCTCCAAAACACTTTTTCGCTCATTTCTTTATTATTTATATAGAATTTCATTTTGATTCCCTACCCTTTTTATATTTTTTATAAGACAACCAAAATCAATTTTAGCACAACACTCTTTTCAGTTCTATATTTCAAACAACATCTCTAAGCCGTATATGTCCATTACTTCTTTTTTCATTAATACATCCTAATATTTAATTTTTAAACATGATTAGTATACATATTTAAAAAGTACAAACAAGAATACGAAAATCACATAATTCTTCAATATTCTTGTTCTATATATTTATTACTACAATTAGCTATCTTTTTTATATTTAGTTACTTTCGTCCTCTGAAGTATCATGAACTTTATATTCTTCTAAATACTTACTGACTTCTTGATAATCCTCTGAATGTCTAGAACGATAAACGCATTGATTACTACTCATATATATACTCATTACCGATTCTATATCTTCTATAGCTAAATCTTGTAAATGTTTCTTAAAAAAGTTCATGAAACCATCAGCATCATTAAATCCATTATAAGGTGGTACTTTATTTATTAAGATTTTAGAAAATTCTGCTAAATCGAAATCTACACTTTCTTTTACAGCATCATATAATGTCATTGAATAAAGTGGTTGTTGAACTATACTGTTATCTTTGAAAAATTCATATGGAGTTTTATTAGAACGTGGATAAAATAGTCTATAATATTTTATCCCATTTGGGTTCAGTAAAATTTCGTTGCTGATATATTCAAACAATGACACATCTTCTTTGATTATATCCAATAAAATTGGAAAATTTAAAATAAGTTCTATTAAGGATTGTTTTCTTTCAGAAGAGTTTTCTAAATTTTCAATACTAATACTTAATAATTTTTTTCTAACATCTTCTTCTTTAAATAATCTTTCAAACCCATTTTTCCTTATATGATCTGTCATAGCGTAAACAAATGCAAATAATCCATAAGCATTTCTTTCTGCATCTTTATCAGTAGTAATAAATAATAATTTTAAAAATGTTTTATACGACATTTTTAGTGAATCATATGTCATACGTTCCAAATAGTTTTTGGTTATTTCATTTTTTATTCTTTCATCCAGACTATTTTGAGAAATATCATCAATTCTTTGTGAATAAATTTCAACAACTTCTTCTACTATAGAAAATAAATCCATAATAAATGGTGCTTTAACAGAAAGTATATTATCATACATTGAACATATCAACATTCTAGCTTGATAATCCTCTGGAACATATAATGTATTATCATTGACCTTCAAATGAGCACATTTGTGTCTACACTCTCTTAAATAATTTACGTCCTCTGTAAATCGATTAAAATACAACTTACAATTTTTATTAAAGAATTCAATTATTTTCTTTTCGACTTCTAAATATTTTTCATTTTTTAAAATTAATTCATTAATTTCTGCTAATTTTTCCTCAGCCTTATTATTCCCCTCACTTGCCATAGTTTGTAATTTCATAAACAAATCATAAATAACAAATGAATATAACAAAACAATAGTTGCTCTATAATTTTTACTATAGTAACATTGTAAAATTTCTTCAAAATATTGTCGAGAATCTGGATTGTCGAAAACTCTTAAATCTCTTTCATCAAATAGCATATTTCTTCTCCTTTACATATTTTTAAATTAAAATAATTTGATATTATTTATTATTTTAATAATATCAAATATTACATTTTTCAACAAATTTTACTAAATAAACTTGTTTATATTATCATAACATTTATTTTAATTTACTCATAGTAAATTCACACCTTTGATTATCTATTGTTTCTATTTAATAGGGTAAAATATTTTGTGTAAATTATGATTTTTCAATTATAGAAAATGGACATATAAATAAAGAAAAATAGTAAATCACTTGATTTACTATCTCATCTGTCATATTCACTTTTAAAAGCATTACACTATTTCAATCCAACATAAATAATCGGCAATCTTCACTTTCATCCCATCCAAGATATGTACTCTTTGCATTGGACTTACTAATGATTCTAGTGTTCTCCAAAATACTTTTTCACTTAATTCTTTATTGTTAATATAAAATTTCATTTGGTTTCCTGCTTTCTTTTAATGACATCCATTTTACCTCATCTTTGAAGTAAAAAATAGCGATTTTTTGGTAGTGACACCCTTTTATATAGGTGACATCCACGTAAATCGCTATTTTTTGATTCTTTAAAATATCTTAAAAAATATTGATTCCATCTGTGTTTTTTCGATGATATCCATTTTAACTCTTAATTTTGAATTTAGGAGTCAATACAGATGTCATTAAATGTATTTTTAGCCTTTCAAAAAAGTAACTTGGCACCATATATAAAATTCTTACAATCACTTTTGCCGCATATATCAAATCGAATATTTAATTTTTAAACAAGATTAGTATATCATATTAAAAATATACTAACAAGAATTCAGAACCCACATACTTCTTTAATTTAACAAGTAGAAATAACTGATTACTTTAATCTGCTTCAGGAAGTGTCTGTGGTTTAAATTCAATAGTTTTATATGCTCCACACGTTCTATCTATCAATTCATCAGCTCCCATAATTTGTACTAGATTTCTTATTAATTTACTTAACTCTTTTTTGTCATCCTTATTTTTTCGATGATAGTATATTTTAGTTTTCACATTATTATTACATATTAATAATTTTAAAATATCTTTATCAGTTTTATCTAATGAATGACCAAAAATATAAAGTTCATATGATGAAAATAAATTACGTCTTATCTTATCTACCCATTCCATGTAAAAACTGTCTGTAGATTTATAAATTCTTTGATAGAATTTCTTAAATGCTAAAAATTCTAACTTTTCATCTCTGTCATGACCTTCTAGATACTCATCAATTCCAAGAACCAAATTACAAGTATCTACATTATTATTTATATCCGCTTTACCATGTACATAATCATATTCAATTTTATTTGATTGATCATATATTCTTTCATATGTATTAGAATAATTAAATGACAAAACATAATCTGGATTAATATCTTTGATATCATCATTTTTTTGTAACACTTCTATTTTATTTATAAATTCACAAATATAGATTTCCAATGTCCTTATTAACTTATCCAAATCCAGAGTCATTTTTTCAATATATTCATCAAAAATTTCTAAATTTGTATACATATCATCTAGATTTGATTTTTTAAACTTTTTAAGTTTTTTTGAAATATTCACAAAATTCTGTACAACTTCTAATTTTATGACTTTGCTCCCTTCACCTTGTTGTATACGTTCTCTTCTTTCTATATTATTTCTTATGCATTCAAATGCTTGTATTACATTTGAAATTTCAGATTCAAAATCTATCCAGTTTTTTCCAAGAGTATATCTAATATTTAAAAAATAATGTATCCAAATATTCTCTTTAATATTATCATATATTTCAATAGCTAATTTATCTGGATTATCATTTCTTTTTTTATACCACTCTAGTAACTTGTCTTTTATAGAATCATCTACATCCCAAGTATTAAGAGCAGATTTCTCATATGCTTTGTCATCTATATGCATTAGATATGTAAACATCCTTGATACCTTATCACAAAAATCAAGAAAATAACTATATGATGTTGGTAACCCATGTGCTAAATCGAACCCATTACCAATCAACAATATTCTTGTAACTCCTGTGTCTATATTCATAATGTTCCTCCCATCTATTTAGTAATTATTAAATATATTTTACTATATTTAATAATCATTTGCATTCATCTAAAAAAATTTCTAACTTATCTGATTTAATAGGAGTTCACATTTTTGATCATCTATTGTTTCTATTTCAATCTTGTCTTTTTTTACAATAATTCTATCAATAAAAACTGCAAGATCTTCTTGTGTCATAACAGTATGTTCATTGCTATTTTTTTCTAACGTTTTTAATAGTTTTTCCTGTCTGCCTTGCTTTAATGCATTGTATTTGTCATCAAGCTTTTTCAGTTCTTTTTTAAGCATTTGTTTGGTTTGATAACATTGTGCCAAGTGTTCCTCAATTTGACTTTCGTCTTGAACGCCTCTGGCAACAAGTAACATTCCTTTATCTAATAATTCATTTATTTGTGAATTCACATTTTCTAATTCACAATTCAGTTTTTGTTTCTTTTCAATAATATCTTTTGGATTCAAATATTCCGATAATTCTTTAGCAAGTTCAAGTCGTGTTTTTTCTTTTGATTTTGTTTTTCCATTGATCAATGATGTTAAAGCATCCAGTAATGGCTTTTCTTTTAAAGTCACACTGTTGGGACAGATTGCATTTCCATTCTTCAACCTGTTTGAACATCTCCATACAGGTTCTTTTTCCTTATTTCTTTTTGTCCAGACAGCCCTTCTATATAAGGCGCCACACTCTGAACAGATGATTTTATTACTTAAAGGATTTTTAGATGAATAGCGATTCTGATGGTGACTTTCCACAACTTCTTTTTCATCATTTGATTTCATATTCCTTTTTGTTCTTTCTACTTGAGCTGCTTTGAATACTTCTTTGGTCACAATCGCAGGATGACTGTTTTCCACAAAGTACATTTTCTTCTGACCTTCATTTTTATACCGTTTCTTATGAAGAAAATCTATGCTGAATGTCTTCTTTAAAAGAGCATCACCACTGTACTTTTCATTTTGCAGCATCCTGCCAATTGTTCCTGAATCCCATTTTGTACTCCCGTTCTTCTTGGGAACTTTGTTTTCCGTCAGGTACCTTGCTATTTTGCTTTCGCTCATTCCTGAAAGATATTTAGAAAAGATCTCTCGAACAACTTCTGCTTCTTCTTCAATAATATCAAGTGTTCCTCTGTTTGACTTATAGCCATACATATTGGCAGCATAAACCTTTCCTTTTTCAAACTGCCTTTGATATCCCCACTTGATACTTTCACTTTTATCTTCACTGCTTTGTTGGGCAACACTTGAAAGGATCGTCAGCAACATCTCATTTGCTTCTAGACTGTGAACATTCTCCACTTCAAAGTAGACATCGACATTGTATTCCTTGAGGATTCTTAAATACATCAGCGAATCAACAGTATTCCTTGCAAATCGTGTAATACTTTTTGTAATGATCATATCTAGTTTTCCTGCTCGAGCATCATCAATCATACGCATAAAATCTGATCTTTTATTGGTTGATGTACCTGTTATTCCTTCATCTGAATAAATGGCAACAAGTTCCCAGCTTTCATGATTACCTATATAGTTTTCATAATATTCACACTGTGTTTCATAACTCAGTTCCTGTTCATCAGAATCTGTTGAAACCCTACAGTATGCTCCAACTTTTATTTTCCTGTTTTGCCTGTCATTGTATGATGGCTGGAACTTCTTTCTTGGAGCAATCACTTTAACCTTCGGTGCAGTTGTTTCATGTTCTTTGTCATCTCTGATAATATAGTTCACAATCTTACCCCCTTTCCTTAATAATTAATAAAAAGTTCAAGACCATTATTGAAAATACTCAGTATTCCTGTTTCATATACCTCAATCTTTTCAATAATATTCTTGAATTCACATTTTTCTATATTACTTTTTAACTTCACATTTTCATATTCCTGTGAATTTTGCTGATTCAAATAGTCACAAATAAAGTTCTTGTAGTCACTTTCTGTATTCATATTTTGGAGTGCATTTCTATTCAATATTTCAAAATACTGTTCACTTGATTCACTGTTCCATCCTTGTATGTATTTGTCTTTCATATTGATAACTTCTTCCAGCAACAAATTCACATTCTTGACCAGAACACTTTCTTCGATTCGATATTTCTGATCTTCACTTACATAGAAGCATTCATTTTTTCGAGATCCATTCTTATCTCTTTTACCTCTGTAGATTTTTCTTTTTAAAGGAATACTGTCAATTCCCCAAAAGACCTTGTTTTTAAAAAACTGCTGTATCATTCTATTTTCTTTTGCCTTTTCTTTATCCATTAGAACTGTTTCCTTTCTACTTTTAACTTAAGATCGTTTTTCAATGTGAACTGGATATCCAATGTTCCCACTTCAATCGAATCAACTAAAGTATTGAAGATTTCTTCATCCAGTGCAGTGATTTCTTTTACTGATTCCAGACATTCAATGATGATCTGTGTCTGTATCACTTCAAATCTCTGATAGATTTTTTCATTGAGTTTGCACTTTTGCATTTCAAAAACTGATTTGTCTACCAGCAACTCGTTATGCTTTTTCTTATAATCTTCCAGACTTATAAGATCTTTCTGATAATATCGAACAAGTGTATTGATAGAACTGCTTACTTTTTTAAGTTCACGATTAACGAGATCAAGTTCACATTTGTCATCGTCATTTGTCGTAAAATTCACAATATGTTTTTTATAGGCTTCCAAAACATGAATATTTTCTTTGAGCTTATAAAAGATTTTTAAAAATGCATCTTCTATTTCATCCGTTCCAATCATTTTTACTTCACATTTCTTTGCTGAAGTAACATGATTACTGCAACTCCAATATTCTTTATTCCTCAACACACTTCTTTTAAAAGTTCCACCACAATGTTCACATTTTATTTTTGATGTCAGCAGATATTCTCTATTTCCATCTGTCTGATTTTTATTGAACTTCAACTTGTTGTTCACAAGTTTTTCATTTGCCTTTTCAAAAAGTTCACGATCAATGATTTTTGGGAACACATCGTAAACATAATACTGTGCAAGTTCACCTTTATTTGTGACTAACTTATAAGGAAAGACATCAGGTGAATACTTTTTTTGAAGAAGCATATCTCCACAATACCTTTCATTTTTAAGCATTGATGAAACTGTGGACTGTGACCACTTTTTCTTTTTGAAATAATGTTTATTCAGATAATCCACAAGTTTTGTTACCGAAAAATCTTTATTCACATATTTATTAAAGATATCTTCAACAATCTTTGCTTCATCATCTATGACTTTTACTTCACCATCTATTCTTTGATAACCAAACGGCAACTTCGGTTGGTTATATCTTCCTTCTTTTGCTCTTGTACGAAATGCCCATTTCTGTGCATTTGAAATTGCTTTTGATTCAATTTCGGCACAGGCAGCATAGACAGCAAGCATCATTTCACTTCCCATTTTTGCTGTATCGATTTTTTCTGTCATAAAATAAACGGAGACACCTATTGATTTCAGTTCTCTTACTACTGAAAGTGTCTCCGTTATATTTCGTGCAAATCGACTGATCGATTTAGTAATTATTCTATTTATAAGACCTTTTCGACAGTCTTCAATCATTTGAAGAAAACCATCTCTCTTGTCCATTCTTGTTCCAGTTATTCCTTCATCTGTATAGATCTTAACCAGTTTCGAATTTTCAAGACTGTTGACATAGGATTCATAGAAGTCAACCTGATTGTTATATGAATTAAGCTGATCTTCACTGTCTGAACTGACTCTTGCATAACAGCCAACAAGATTGATTCTGTTTACAAATCTTTCCAGTGGTTCGATAATGCGTACTTGTTTTTGAGCATGAGCCATTCTAAAAATCCCCTTTCTTATCACCACATACAGTACCACAACTTTTTCGATCTATCCATGATATTATTCACTTTATTTTGTGAATTTAAAAATGATATCTGACAAGTGGATTACATTCTTCTTCATACTTTTTCAGAACTTTATTGGCAACATTTTTAGTGATCTTTTTATAGGTGACAAGTTTCTTCAGGCATGTATATATGTAATAGTAATCAAAGATATCCATTCAATCAGTTAACCATGCCTTTCATCTGTAATGAAATTTCAGCTTCTGGCTGTGCATAGTAACTGTCTACTTTCAGATTATTTTCCAATGCAAAGTCAACAACATCCTGTTGCATTTGTTTTGAAAAAGAATCAGGTTCAATAAGTACCAGATGGTCACACTTTTCATTTTTTATGACATCTCCAATCTGTTTTTTAAATTCTTCATTCAGATTTGAAAGTTGAATAACAACAGCATGATCCAAATCATACTTGGATACATATTCTCGTACACAATCATGAGTGGCTTCACTGTTTGAATTGCTAGTTACAAACAGTGGCTTATTATTAACAGCTGATTCTAATGCACTGTTAATTACAGCTTTCAAAGTATGAACCTGTCTTTCGTTGAATTCATTGAACACATTCTGAATAAGACGACCACTGTCACGTTCATAGACTTCAAAGCCATTATCTTCAAATGCCTTAAGAAGTCTTCCATCATTGAATGCATTAGCAAACACAATACAGTCACCATCAGTAACAAATGTCCTGCTTGTTGTAAGATCCTTTATTGTATTCACAAACTTCTCTGGTTCATAAAAAGCATTGGAAAAATGAAAATGCAATTCTCCAGTAAGTTCATAATTGTTTTTAGCAGCAAACTCCATATATTCCTCTAACTGCTTCGAAGAAAGTTTATTTTCTTCAGGTGTTAAAATATGTACTCTTTTCATAAGATCAATCCTTTCTTTTATTAACACAATGATGACACCTGCAAAAAGTACAGGTGTCACGATCTATCAATAAACGTATCGGTTCAAGTCTGTTTTCCAATGTCCAAACCAGCTTCTGTATAGGATCATCAAGAACATACGACACACGTGTCAAAGACCACTCCTCAATTGTTGCGACGGTTTGTTCACGCTCGACTATTGAATAGAGTGAAGTATCATTTACGCTTTCATAACGGCAAAGGTCTATCCCCACCTTTTTATGATCAGTTGTTTCTCGCTCCAATACGAAACAGAGAAGAAATTCACATTTTATTGTGACCTTACATTTCTATGTTCACATATTCTCTTGGCGCAACTATCAACGTGCTAGAAAACTTTTTGTTGCTGATTCAGACTATTCTGTTTTCAATGTCCTCTTGAGAGGAGATGCTTAATAACTCCCCTCATATATAACTGGACATTTTTTTATATCTTGATAACCAAATAAAAAAATAAGTTACATTTTTGACTTATTTTTGATATTTTCTATTATTCTTTTTTTACGTTTATGTATCGCTGGTTGAGAAACTCCCATCAAGGTTGAAAGTTCTCTTTCTGTTTTATTCTTAATGAGAAGATTTGTAATAAGATCCCTATCTTCTTTTGAAAGCTGATTAATGATATTCATTACATTTTCAACTTCTTCATTAATATTTAAAGTATCATATTGATTATTATCATCCGCAACTTTATCAACAAGTGCTGTATTATTATTATCTAACTGATCTAAACTGAATACTTTAAACTCGTTTCTCTTTTCTTTTTCTCGTTCTTCTTTTTTAAATGAGTTATAACAAATTTTATATACTTCTTCCGATACCTCATGGTATTGACCTTTTATTTTAAAATAATAGTGTTTGTTTCCTTTAAGATCTCTTTTGATCCAAAAATAGTTTCTTTTATAATCGTTTTCCATCCTATCTTCCTCCCGTATTTTTTTGGCTGAAGATAATCAGGAGGAGATCTGATTTTGTGCACAAATACATCCCCTTAATAGACAATGTCTAAAGCGGGGTATAAAAAAAGTAGTGCTTTAGACTTCGTCTAATTTCACTACCGATACAATTATTAACTTTTTCATAATAAAACTATATATAGAATTGGCTTATCATCATGTTATTGACACCAACTCTCCTATGTTTTAATATTCTCCAATATAACTAATATTACAAATTGTAATTATTATAGAGATAATAGACGCTATTAGAAGTGCGCCCACTACATAACTATGCCCGCTAATATCACTTTCAGATGCATTCAATAACCCTGTTGTACATATAATCATTACAAAAAAGCCTATGTTAGCAATAATATATCGTGCATAATGCATTGGATATTTCATTCTTTTCTTTAATCTTTTATACTCTTTTTTTATATTAGATTCCAATTTATACTTTTTATATGATCGCATAGATTGTTCCCACCTTTTTTCACTATCGGCTTCTGTATTGACTGTATGTTCTGTATTAGTATTATTTGTATGTTTTTCATTAAATATATCTTCGAACAAATTTATGGTACGTCCATCAAGCAGAACTAATTTATCTCTTTCATTTTCTATTAAATTTTTATAATAATTTTTTATTATTTCATCTATCTCACTTGCTGATTTATTTAAGCAATGACTTCTTTTTATAAGTACTATTTGCAAATACATATCCTTATATATTTCAAACTTACTTTTTATCAATTCTTCCCTTTTTGGATCACCTGTTGCTTTTTTCTTAAACCAAACGTTTAATCCTACTCCAATAGCTGCTATTACGGTTGTAACAGTTAGTGACATTGAATTTTCAAATATATTTATAATCTCATTCATTTTATTTCTCTTTCTCAACCCTGTCTAAAAGACTTGCCATATGCCCCATTATTTCATTATTATCAATTTTAGTAACAGATTCTACATAATGTGAAAAATAAACTTCTAAATTTCTTAGTGGATAATCTTTATTTATTTCCTCACCACTTATTTTAGCACTTACGTATTCATTAATATAATCATTTAAATAATCTATCATAATTTGTTTGCTATCAACTTTATTTGACATAGCATTTTCAAATATTTTACTGTATTTGTTTCTAAAATTTTCAGTACATATAAGATTACCTATAAAATATCCATACTCCTCTGCGGGTACTTCATTACCTGCTGTTTCATCAGTATTACTAAGGATATTTTTTGCACTTTGTAACAACCTAATAACTTCATCGCATTTAATATCATTTCTATAATTTCTTATCAAAGTAATAATTAGAGATAAATCATTTATATTTCTTTCTTGGAGCTTTATCATAGCTTGTTTAATATCATTAACCAGTGTTTGATCTCTATACACTGATACATCATAATTATCATCTAGATACTTAATTATTGAACTAATTTTTTTATTAAATTTTTCTTCACCTATAATATCTCCATTAATATTTTTGAATTGAACAAGTGTTGATTTATTTTTATTTATTTCTTTTATAAAATTATATCCTCTTTGTTCAAAGCAATCATTTACAAAATAAACCGATTCATTATAAATAGTCGTTGCTTTTACAGCTATAAATTGAGACAAGAAATATTTTTCTTGATCTAATACAATATAATTATCAATTCCTGTATCATTCTCACCACAAGACATATCATGCAATTCATCAATATGAAGTAAACGTGCATTAAAACCAAAATAAAATACTTTAACATTAATTAATACAATTCCCTCTTGCTTAAGGGATTTAAAATTAATCACCTTTTTGCCCTCGATATTTTTCAAATGAAAAAAAGGTCTTGATTCTATATATCTCAATTCAATTTCTTTATCCTTATATTTTTTTGAGTCCATATGATGAATTGACCAAGTTGTACCAATTGTTAAAAATGTTCCAAAAACACTTATACTTTGTCTTATTGCATCTTGATAAAATGTACTAAAGTGATTTTTTATAAATCCATGGCTATTTAAACAATCTAATATAAAAATACCACCTAAATAAATTCCAGTAATTATTAACATACATATTATTATGTTTATTAAATAAGTTAATTTAGATTTTGTTTTCATTTTATTTATTTTTCTTCCTCCTAAATATTTAAAAATATTTTTCTTAAAATAAATTTTAATCACATTTAAAAAATTATGAATTACTCATTAATTTTTATAAATGTATTAGAAACCGTAATTATTGATTATTATAATTTTTAATTAATTTCTATTATTTGTCCTATTTTAAATTAGTTATAAAAATAATTTTTTGCAAAAGATAAAGTTTATAGCATTTCTACTATAAACTTTAGTAATTGTATGTTTCTAAAATTCAAATAAACTAATTTACATATTTATAATCCATTCGCATTTATTGAATTATCTATTCACTTGCGGCTTGTTTTATAGCAAGATAAAGCGTATAAAGATTGCTTTCTTCACTAGCTTGATATACTTTCATACAAGAAACAACTGGTAAAAAACTGATTCCATTGTCTAAGACAACTTGTACATTGATTTCAGCATCTTTTCCATCATCTGTTACCCATTTTCCACCAAATTCTTTAATAAAGACATCTCCTACGTAAGCACCTAAAGAAAAGAGAATTTGTCCTACATTCTTACTTAAAATACCATCTGGCCTATTTTCTTCTTTAAAGAAACGATCTATTTCTTTTAAACTTTCTACACTATAATCAGCTTGATAATTTGATGAATTTAATGCTTTGGCTACCCATTTAGAAGCTAATTCTAAATCGTCTATTAAATTTCTTTTTTTCTTTTTAAAAAACATATGTTTTCCTCCTATTTCATTTTTCTTATTTTAGCACTTCTATTCATTCTATCAAATTCCGAAACAACTTCTTTTATTTCAGTTTTATTCAATTTATCTTTTCGTATTTCCAGATTTATAACAAATTTAAGATCTTCATCTTCATAGTAATATTGTTTATCAACAATCTTTTCATCTTCTTTTTCTAATAAATACTTATGTTCATTAATTTTTGAAAACTGATATCCCTTTTGTTTCGCAAATTCATATGGATCATCTTCAAATTGTTCAATTGAAATCATTGCTTCTGTCTCAAAAATACTTTTTACATCTGACTCTTCATCTTTAATATACAACAACAATCCCAATAAAGACGCATCGACTAAACAGTCTTCATCCATCTTTCTAAAATGAGTTTTCTTATATTTACTTAATAATATTTCTTTATAAAAAATATCTGCGGGAATAATGTGTTTATTTTTCAATCCTTTTCTTGACTCTTTTTGAACTGAATTATTATAAAAATAAATTGGTTTATAAGGTATAAGATTTTCCATACTGTAAAGACAATCCGATCCCTCTAACAGACTTAATTTTGAAGAAATTTCTTTTGCAATTTTATCTATTTGATAATAATGCCTAATTTTCCATTCTTTAAAAAGAACTCTTTCCTGCATTAAATCTTCATAGAGTTGTATTTCAATACCATTCTTTGTTTCTTCTGAATGATAAACATAGGGACATGATAACAATCTTTCTTTATCAAAATACTCAAGCATATAGCGACCAAAATACATTTTCCTGCTGAGGCCAACGTTGATTCCTAATTCATCATAAATTCGTAATGAATCGCTTCTCAATTTATAATTAGCTTTCATTTTTTTGAAACGATTAAACCATTTATTATATAAATCTTCTTGAGCTTGCGCTTGATATTCGTATATTTTTTCATCTATCACATGAATCATAAAATAGCGATCTCGAAAAAGAGCCTTTAAAATATCCAAACATTGATTAATAATTGATGTATCATTTTTACACTTTAAAAGAATATACGAAATTCCCATAACATGCTCTGTCTGTTCCATTCTAAAATAAAGATCATCATTAAAGGAAAAAAATGACAAATACCAATACCATAAATTGCCATTATTTAAAACCCATTCCGTTTCTTCATTGGCATTTTTTGAAAGCAATGATGAGAATCTTTCGGAACGAATATTGCTCCATGTAAGATTTTCTCTTAAATTTAATTGAGCTAATAAGCTTTTCATAAATTCTGTATTGACAAATTCTCTTGTAATAAATGTAATCTTTATTGAAATCCTATCCATAAAAACTCCTTTTTATCAAATCTACTGCATTGCATAATTAATGATGCAATGCAGTAATCATGTTAATATCAGTATTCAAATATTCGAATAAGGACATCTCCTATCTGACCCGGTATATCTTTAGTCCTTGAAAGTGATCCTTTTGGAATATAAATATCCAATCTTTTTGTACTAACTTTTCTAACCTCATTCAATTTATCACCTAATTCTTTTCCTTTTTTAAAGTTATTTACTTTTCTTAAGATGACATCATCATTTAAATCAGAAGCATACTGTTTAACTTTTCTTAGTATAGCACTGTCCTTTTCATAACTTGGTAACGTCACATCAATTGTTTTAACGCTGATTCCTTCTCCATTTTTGAAAAAATCAAATACTGGGAAGAACCCATCTGCTAATTTTCCAACATGCTCATATGCTGCATATTGAATTTTTGCAAGTTTTTCCTCAATTATTGTACCTCGTAATTTTGCAGGTAAGCTCCACTCTTCAGCAACTTTTGTTGATACTCTTCCAAATAAGTCATCAATATAACTTGAAAGTCTTGAACATAAACTGCTCACTGTTGAATAGCATTTATTAACCAAAGGAATTTGTTCTATTTTTCCAGGTACTTTCTTCAAATAAGAAATTGTTCTTTTTGGAAAATCAGGAAGCTTTTCTAAAATACGTTTTGCAAGATCCGTTGCTTTTCCAGCAGCCCATTTTAATGGTTTTAGTAAGGAATCTGCAACCATTGTAAATACAATACAGCCAATGGAAATAATTGCACTTATAATCATTCCTCTTGCAAAATATATTAATGCATTAACAGCATCACATACATCCCCTGCTACTGGTAAAAATCCAATAACATCAATTATAAATTGCAGTTGATCTAATATCTTATCTGACTTAGGTGATGGACACGGTTGCGGTTCTTTAGCCTTTACTTTTTTTACAGGTTGTATAACTTTTTTTACTGCCTTCGTTGATTCATTAACTATTTTTACTGCATTAGAAACTGCCGAAGCAATTGCACCTGTTGTTTTTGATGGCACCGTCGTTGGTTTCTTTACTGTCTTTTTCTTTTCATCTTTCTTATTGCTGAAAATACTTCCAACAGCATTTATAACACTATTTGCGGCACTAGCAATGATTGATAAGATGCTTTTGTGTCCACTAGGATCTACATACTTGTATTGATTATTCAAACAGTATGTGTATCGGTTTTGACTTGTAATGTTATCTTGTGTTCCCTTATAATCATCTATCTGTACGAACTGTCCAATTCTTGGATTGTAGTATCTTGCTCTTAAATAGATGTTTCCTGTTGTATCAAGCTTTTCTCCATCATAACCATAACCGCTTGTTTTATCATCTGTTTTTCCAAAGTCATCATATTCAATCTGTGACATTGTCCCTTTTGATGATATTTCAGCCATTACACTTTGATTGTTTCCACTTAGATAAGTTTGTGTTCCATCTGCACTTTCTGTTGAGATTCGTTCTTCTCCATAGATATGAACATCATCATTTTCAGAAAGCACAAGTGTATTTTCAGCTGTCTTATCTAAAAGATAATCTTTGTATTCACATTTTTCATTGGATTTTGGATCCTTAATGAGATTACTTGCACACAATCCATTTTTTCTTCTGTATGTAAGCTGATATCTCATTGCATCAAATGATTCATCTGATTTTTTCGCATCCAACAGTTCTTCTACTTCAGTAAATGGTAATGACTGCATATAGTCGAACCATTCTTCTGTATCCTGTTTGTAATCTAAATCATATGGGCTGTTGATGATCTTTTCTTCATGAATTCGATCACCTTCACCATCATATTCATAATTGTAAGTTCTGTCTCTGTTTGTTTTTAAAGTAGTCAATTGACCAAATTCATCATATTGATAATATTCTTTGTATCCACCAGCATAATAGATATCTCTTACATTTCCATTTTTATCATAATAGATATCAGTAAGTCCATCTTTTGATTTAATACTTGTCAACTGATTTTTGTCATTATAGTGATAGATTTTATTTGTTCCATCACTTGATGACTCTACTTTGTTTCCAAAAAGATCATAGCTGTATTCAGTTATGACTGTTTTTCCATCAATCGTTTTTGTTGAAGCTTTCAATTCATCCGATTCATTGTAGTCATAGCTGTTAACGACACCATTGATTGTTTCTGAAATAACATTGTCCTGTCCGTCATACTCATATTTGTATTCTGACAGTGTCTTGTCACCTTTAGTATTGACATAAGCTGTTCTACGATTTAGTTCATCATAACTGTAATCTGTAGTAATACCATTTCTTTCTAATGATTTTGTATTTCCTCTTACATCATAGCTGTAAGATGCATATTCCTTGTCATTTTTAGAAACCTTGTCTATTTTATCAAACTGATTATAGGTATAGCCGATTGTATAATCATTATACTTCACTTCAGTTCTATTTCCATAGATATCCCATTTATATTCAACATTATTGTCGTTGGCATCTTTAACCTTTGTAATATTGTTGAACTTGTCATAGGTATACTTGACACTCTTATTGTTATAGTCTGCTTCTAAAAGGTTGTCATAGGCATCATATTTGAACTGTCTTGTTCCTTCTGAAAGCTTTCTTCCCAATGCATCATATGAATAATCGATCGTTGTTCCATCGTTTTTTGTATAAGATGTCATTTGACCGAAATCATCATACTGATAAGTTTCAGTAAGTCCATATTCGCTTACTTCTTTAATAAGATTATCAGCTTCATCATATTCATAAGTTGCTTTTTGATCATTATAACTTCTTTCAACAAGATTGTTGTTTCCGTCATAATCGTACTTCATCACTCTTTCAAGAGGACTTTGTACCTTTGTCATGTTATTTAAGCTGTCGTATTGATATCTTGTAATAAAGCCATTGCTGTTTGTTTCTGCAATCATATTGCTGTTGGCATCATATTCTCTTTTGATAACATGATCATAGATATCTTTATATTGAACAGCGTTGCCTTCTTCATCATAATCAACAGATACAATTGCTTTCATGCTTCCATCTTCCAATGATGGGTAAAGATACTGTACTGGATGTTTTAAAGCATCATAGCGATATTGTGTTGTAAGACCCTTTTCAGTTTTTTCAACAACATTGCTTACAGCATCATATTTTTTTGAAATGATTTCCTTGTCGTTTTGTTTTTGACTTACTTCTCTTCCTAAAGCATCATAGCTGTATGTTGTCACCTTATCCTTATTTTCTGTTTTCTTGATAAGTTGTGAATTGACATCATATTTGTTAACTGTTTCATGTTCTTCATAGGTTTCTTTTGTCTTATTTCCATATTTGTCATATTCATAAGTTGAAACATATTTTAAGGCATTTGTTGATTTAACGATTTGATTCAAATCATTATATTCATTTTCTTTTGTTGTCTTATCATTTTCTTTGACAGAAACAAGTCTGCCAAGAGAATCATATTTATTGACTGTTGTCTTTCTTGGTTCAACAGTTTTTACTACCTGACCAAGCAGATCATATTCATTTTCTGTAACATTTTTATTTGGATCTGTTTCTTTGGTCCTTTGACCATAAATATCATATTCATACTCGCTGACAAATCCATTTTGGTTTGTTGCTTTTGATACGAATCCTTGGTCATTATATTCAAATGTTACTTTGTTTCCAAGCTTGTCTGTCATTTCAGTAAGATGGAATTTGTCATTGTAAACGTAAGATACTGCAAATCCTCTCTTGTCAACTTCTTTTTCAACAAGTCCAAAGGCATTGTAATGTGTCTGTGAACTGTTTCCAAGGGCATCCGTTTCCTTAATAACATTGCCATAAATATCATATTCTTTAAGCGTTGCATTTCCAGCAGCATCTGTTTCCTTGATGACTTGACCCTTGGCATCATAATCTGTCTTGGTTACATTTCCAAGCTTGTCTGTCTTTTCAACAGCCTGTCCTAAAGCATCATATTTGACCGTATCTGTTTTATCAGTAAATGAATCGTGTGTTGAAACAAGCTGACCTTTGGCATCATAACTGTATGTTAATGTTTTCTTGCCATCTGTTGAATCACTGACTTTTCTGTTTAACAGATCATATGTCGAATCAGTTACCGAACCAAGATGATTCGTCGTCTTGACTACATTTCCATATTTGTCGTATTCATAATCTGTTGCTTCATTTGTATTGCTTACTTCTTTAACAACACGACCATACTTGTCATATGTCTTGCTTGAAACTCTGCCATATGGATCTGTTGAGCTGACTTCCTGACTGAAGTCATCATATTCATGAGTTGTTACTTTTCCACCATTATCAGATGTTTTGGTTACATTTCCATTTTTATCATATTCTGTTTCTGTAACAAGTCCTGTTGTCTGATTCGTAGACTTGATGACCTGATCAAAACTATCATATTCTTCAACAGTGACCTCACTGATCTTGTTTGTTTTTGTAACACGCCCGTATTCATCATAAGATTTGATTTCTACCGGTGTATCATTGATTGTTGTCTTAGTTACATTCCCAAACTTGTCATATTCAAATTTTGTTGTATTTTTATAGGCATCAACCGTTTCGGCTTGTTGACCCTTGTCATTGTATTTATAAGTTGTAATGTTTCCAAGTTTATCAATATCCTGAACCAGAATACTGTTGATGTCATAAATTTTTCTTTCGCTGTTTCCTTTAGCATCAATCGTTTCTGTTTCATTGTCCATTGCATCATATTTATGTTGTGTAACATTGCCTAGTTCATCCGTTTCCTTAACAAGTCTGTCGAGCTTATCATATTCACTTGTCTTTGTATTTCCATAGGTATCTGTTTCACTGAGAGTGTTTCCATAAACATCATAGCTGTATGTTGTTGTCTTTTTATCTTCTGTCTTTTTAATCAGTTGACCATAGACATCATATTTATTTGAAATAGCAACACCTTGCTCATTGACCTCTTTAATGACCCTGTCAAAAATATCATATTCTTTGGTATTGGCAAGTCCTCTTTGATCTACTGTCTTAATGATATTTCCATTTTTATCATATTCTTTTGTTTCAGTTTTTCCATTAGGTAAAGTTGTTTTTACAATTCTGTTAAACTCATCATATTCATAGGATGTAACATTTCCTCTTGCATCTGTTGTCTTTACAAGATTATCTCCATCATATTCATTTGATGTTGTATTTCCTTTTCCATCAACTGTCTTGATTTCATGACCGACTGCATCATAAGTATGCGTTGTAACCTGACCATAGGCATCTGTTTCCTTTACGATTTGTCCTTTGGCGTCATACGTATATTTTTTAATAAGTCCTTGTTCATCTGTTTCACTGATAATACGATCACGATTGTCATACTTCTTAGATGTTTTTAGATTTCCCTTTTGAGTTTGGATAGCGTTGTTATTTTTATCATATACTGTAACTGTTTTGCTTCCAAGCTTGTCGATATATTCAACAACGTTTCCATTTCCATCATATTTGTATTCTTCACTGTTTCCATAGGAATCTGTTTTCTTGATGATCTGATTGCGATTGTCATAGACATATGCTGTTGTACGACCGTTTGAATCAGATTCATTAACAATATTTCCCATGGCATCATAGCTGTAGTTTTCTACCAGACCATTGCTGTGAGTAACTGTTACAACCTGATTACCATCGTAGGCATAGCTTTTCCATACACCAAGAGCATCTGTTTCTTTGACAAGAAGGTTCTGTTCATTATATTCATAAGTCACACCTTTTCTGTCTTCACTGTTTTCATAAATCAGATTGCTGTTGCTGTCATATTTATAGGTTTCTTTCGTACCATCCGCAGATGTTTTTGATGTTACATTATCATTTTCATCATAGGTATATTTTTCACTTGTTCCATCTGGATTGCTTTGCAATGTCAGATAGCCTTTTTTATTGTACTCATATGTTGTCTTTTGACCTTTTTCATCTGTTTCACCAATCATATTTCCAGCATCATTATAGCTGTAACTTTTCGATGATCCATCCGCCTTTGTAATTTTTGTTACCTTATAGCTGTCATCAAGAACATACTTTTCTGTTTCCTTATCATTATAGGTAACACTTGTCGTATTTCCCTTATAGTCAAAAGAGACCTTGTTTCCATTGGCATCCGTTTGTGAAACGACAACTCCGTTATCCTTATAAGTATTTTGTGCCAAAGTATTCCCATTTTTGTCTGTAATACTTTTTACCTTGCCATTTTTATCATAACTGTATTGTTCACTGTTTCCATTGGCATCAATAAATACTGTAAGCTGTCTGTCTGCGTTATATTGATATTGTACATTTGTACCATTTGGCAAGTTGATTTTGCTGACAAGATGATAATCATTGTATTCAAACGTTACTTGTTTGTTTCCCATATCAATATTTGTAATAAATCCATATTCATCATAGTTGATACGTGATTCAAATCCCGTTTTCGTTTTAATAGATGTCAGAATTCCATATTCATCAAAGATATATGTAACATCTTCTTTATCATCTTTAATAGAAACATAGTCACCATCAACATTGACAGTAAGACGATCAATAAGTTTAGGTACATATTTTCCATCTTTCTTTTCAATTTTTAAGATCTTTCCATCTCCTCTGTAAAAGATCATGTTATCGTCTTTATCATAGGAAATATACTGTTCAATATTTGATGAATAATTGTTTCCAAAAATCGATGCATTATCTTCTCCATAAGAGTTATAGACACGCGTCAAGCTTAATTCATCAAAATCTGTTAAAGTAAAATCTTTTGATTCATGATAGAAGTTTCCAATACTTGTATTAACTGGATCGGCAACTGCACAGTTTCCGTAGCATGCAGGCCCTCTGTAAACATATTTTGCCTCAAAAGATGAAAGCTTTAATGGTGGTCTGTAGACATCCTTAGGTACTTTTGGATTATCTTTTGCAAATCTTAAGAAAAGAACATCTCCCTCTTTGACCTTGTTTGTAGATGTATTATTGTCTTTTTTAATATCATCTACCTTCAAGCCATAGTGTGATGCAATAGATTTAAGATTATCTCCAAGTTTTACCTTATAGATAATAAACCCGTCTGTAATCAGTTCTTTTTCTGACTCAGTGCCATCCTTTTTAACTTTCATTCGATATTCATAGAACGTATCGTATTTTGGAATATCTCCAATTTTTAGATAGCTTGTCGTATAGTTGACTTCACCCTTTTCATATTTTTGGGTTCCATCAATTGGATCAGTTATATAAACTGGATCAATGAAATAAGGTGAACTTTTTTCTTTGGCATGCTGTGATTTTACAAGTTCAAAATCTGTTTCATTTGTTTTGGCATAAAGATCAAAATCAATATCACTGTTTGGTTTGGCAATACCATCCATGCTGATTGCTTCGAAATATTGACCGTCTTTACTGTAAACTCTTAATTCATTGTCAAACTCGTTGATGTCCAGATTTGGATCGACATCAAAATCATCACAATGATAAATTTCTACCTTTGGCAGATTTCCTGTTGATTCTGAATTAAAAACATTACATTTCCAGTTAGGCGATTCATCCGTAACTTGCAGAATCAATGTTTTCTTTTGCCCATCCTTTAATTCTTGGACGTGCTTTGTAATATCAAATTCTTTAAATCCTTTTGGTTTAGAAAACTTGGTATTTGAAATAAACTGTTTTTGGTTATCTGCCGGCTGTGTATTCCATGTAACCTTACCAGGATCAACATAGCTGGAGTTATAGATATTGATATCATTTAACTCATTGGCACGATCCAGATCCTGTTCCTTATAAAGTTTCAAAACAGCATTTTCAACTCTTTGATTTTCACCGATATTTGGCATTGCAAAATAGATGAATGTTCTTGCAATTTTAATATTACTGTTTTTACCACCATAGAAGTTATCATCATATCCAACAAACAAATCTGAATATTGACTTTGGATATTTGGTCTTCCTGAACGGATATAGCTTGATTCAAGATCAATAACATCCACATTTTCAACTGCCACATTTGATCTGGCAACAACAGGATAGACTCTGTCTTCTTCACTTAACCAAGATGTTGTTAATGACAATGTAACTTTGATATTGCCATTATCAAGTTCCTTATAGTCATATCCTACTTCCTGATTTCTGTTTCCATCCTTATCAACAAGATAAGGCGCATTTAATACAAAGACTTCTTTTTTATCTTTTTTAAAAACAATAGATCCTGCATCATTTTTACTGACATTATAGTCATCTTTGTAAACTTCAAATGAATAAGTATCTTTATCAAGTTCCCCATTGATATAGATATTTTGTGAAACCGTATTTGAATTGATTCTATATTCTAAATCTAAATTTTTTTCTACTTCTGAATACAGAATAACATTTTCTTTGATAGCATAATTTGTAAGACTTCCAGAAGGCATAACTGTAAGCACATTGTCTTTAGGATCTGTAATTTCTAATACGCCTTTTTGAATGTTGATGTCATAAAGACCATCTTTATTTTCATAAGAGGATGTTGATCTGAATAACGATGCTTTCTTTTCTATATCGTTATCAATCTCAACATATTTTCCATCTTCTTTTTTATGTATCTGCTCGAAATAAAAATCTGTCACATATTCCCCGCTTGACAGTTTATAAGTTTTTGTGTTTTCCGTTCTTAATTTAACGATTTCCTGATCATTTTGTCTGGAAGTATCTTCTTCGTCTACCGAAGGTTCTTTTGTAATAACATCAGGATTTCCTTTTTCTATTATTTGTGCAGATGTCTTATGAACATTATTGATATTTTCATCATAATATTCTCCATATGGATCCTGTTCCTTGATTTTTTCAAGTTCTTCTGCATATACTTTTCCAAACAGTTCAAGCTGACCAATTGCCATAGCTAGAACTATCATAGAAATGATGGCTATCTTTATTTTATTAAGTACAGCTTTCATCTAAACAGCCTCCTCATTACTATAATGTTGATAATAATAATCATGGTAGGCATTGTATGCTTTTTGAAGATCATCTACATCTTTTTCACATAACATATCGACCCATGCTTTTGTCGAAAATGAATGAAGCTTCTTTACGATAGCCTGTTGCAGCTCCATCATTTGTCTGACATAAGGATCTTTACTGTTAGAGTTTTCCTGAATCTGTTTATTTAAAATACTCTGACATTCCTGAACTTCTTGATACCACCCATCGTCACAGAAATTACTTCCGTTTATTATTTTCAAAATAATAAGCATATTAGATACAGGTGTCATTTTACTGTCAAATTTCCCACTGCATTCATAATAGCCATTATCCTCAATTGCCTGTGTTTTTTGACTTGTCTGATAATAAACGACACCACTTACACCAACAACTGATAAAAATACGATGAGTCCAACAATAATATTTCTTGTCGTCCATTTCTTAAAACGCATAATTTATCCTCCCAATTTAAATTGTTGTTTTCCACATTTATTATCTATTAATCCAATTACTTGCATAAATGCTTCGATAATAATTGATAGTGACATACTGATAACTCCTTGATAGAAGTCCTTTATTAGCATCAACACAATTACTATTATTCCAACAATAAGAATAACTTTTGTTTTTCCCTGATAAACTTTTTTTTCTTTTTCATCTAATTTTTTTGTACTTGTTTCGACTGGCGATACGAGGAATACAAAAATAAAGCTTGCTACAAAAATAGATAAAAACAACATACTTAGCTTTATTTTAATAGTTATACATAAAACTGCTATTATTAATAAAATTGATAAAATATAGCACACTATAACTGATTTACTATGGTATCCTCCACCGTAACAACGTAATAAGTAATAAAATACACAAAATAGTAAACCTTCTATATACATATTAAAAAATGAAACAATTACTAAAGTAGTAATTGTATTAAAAATAAAAGATATCATCTGGTACAAACCAAAATAATAAATTTCTCGATCATCCTTTTGAATAATATGATTTTCAATTAGCAGATTTACTATTTTATTACATACTTTTGAAAGCATTTTAGAATCTTCTCAATTTTTTTGCTTTTTCAGGTACAGTTGGTTGATTGATCCAATAAAAGCATGTCATGTTTACATTGCATAATGTCATCAAAAATGCTGACCCTGCTAATAATTTTAATAGTTTTTTTTTCATATATATTCTCCCTCCATTCTTTATCACATAATATCCCATATTATGATTTGCAAAGTAATATTGCCGAAATTTAAACTTTTTTTGGTGAAATCTACAAAAAAAGACAAGATTCTTTGAATCTTGCCTGAACCAACACCAACCTTACCTATTTTAAGTAAAGCATTATATATGTTTTAAAATACCTATCATCGTATATATATTCCATCGTACCATCATATTTATCAACACTATTTTTTATACTTTGAATTCCAATTCCGTGGTTTCTTTTATCTTTTTTTGTTGTTAGTAAATTCCCATCAATCTTCGTTATTGTGCTATTATATGTATTTTTTACCATGATATATAAGATATTTTTATCATATTTCATTTTTATATCTAAATACTTATCATTAGAGCATTTTTCTATTGCCTCTATTGAATTCTGTAAAACATTTATTAGAATTCTACTTATATCAAACGGCTCAATACTAATTTCTTCTGGAATTTTAATGCTATAATCAACAGAAACTCCCTTTGATAATGCATTTTTTATAAAATAATTTAAAATGCTTGATATAACAGTATTTCCTGTATTTACAAAATCATCTTTATTTTTCGAAGAATCATCAATTCTTTTCAAATAAATTAGCGCTTCTTGTATATCAATTATTCTCTAATATTTTTCTTAAAGCAAATACATGTCCTTTAATATCATGTTGTATCATTTTTACTTTTTCCCCTGTATCTTGTGCAATTAAAAGTTGATTATAAAAAACATTTCTTTCTTGTAAATAATATCTTGCCTCTAATTCTTTTTTATTTGCTTTTATTTTTTCATCAATGGATTTTATATATTCGCTATTAAGCTTATCAAATATATAAAAAATTAGAATATTAAAAAATAATAAAATCATTACACTTGGTAAAAGCAAATTATTAGAAAAATCACCCTTATCTAAGAGTAAAAAAAGTAGTACGGTTCCACATGGAAATACTATTATTGAAATCCATTGTATCTTTGGAATTAGAATCTCTTTTTGTATGAATGTATTTGTATGTAGTATTTGAACTATTATCAACAAAATAATTCTGCTTACAATAAGTCCTGTTATTTCCACATTACCCCATTTTAAAAAAATACCAATCAAAACAACAATGCATTCTACTAACATTGAAACACCATATACTAAAGCAACCGCAATGCACTTTTTTGATAAACTTGATTTATACAAATTAGTAATCACAAACATACAAATAATATTAGTTACTAATGTCAAAAGTGAATTATGGCAAAACAAATATACGCTCGTTGTGGTTATATAATATAAAAAATAAACTGCAATTTTGTATTTTTGATATCTTTCTTCATCAAAAAATATTTTAAAAAATTTAAAAACAGTATATACAGTCAATAAATTCGTTATAAGATACATATTTAGATGTAAAATATCTTTCATGAATTATTCTCCCATCTATCCATTTGTTTTTTTCTTATATCTTGTCTTCTACTTTGACTTATAGGTAGCAACTCTCCATTTATCATCTTTACTTCATTATATTTAAATTGTGCAATATAAACAGTATTCACTAAAATAGAACTATGAATTCTTATAAATGAATCATTTAACTTTTGTTCAACATCATTCAACTTGCCATAAAACTTTATAATGTTATTTATGCAATGAATTTTAACTATCTTATTTTCACTTTCAAAGTAATAAATATCTTGTACATCTATCCTTTGATAACCTATTTTATTTTTAAATTTAAAAAATTCTTTCTTTTCTTTATTCAATTTAAGATACTGATCTAAAACATTTCTTAAATCCTCTTTTTTAATAGGTTTAATAAGAAAATCAATAGGACGCGTTTTAAATAATGCCATTGCATAAGACGAATTATTTGATATATATACTATATCTATTTTTTGTAGATTAAGCACATTCCTTATGTAACTTCCTAATTCATATCCCAATGTTTTTTTTAATTCAATATCTAAAAAAATTAGATCTATGTCATTATTATCTTCTAAGAACTTCTTTAATTTTGTTGTTTCATAAAACATGAAAATCTCATATTTTAAATTCCGTTCTCTACATATTTCTATGACTAAATCTTCAAAACTAGAACAAAATATCTTATCATCATCACAAATTATCATTTTTAACATTATGTTCACCTTCTATTTTTATCAAGTAATGCATTAAGGGTTGCAGAAATTACATTTAATTCATAATCATTACATAATCTAATTTTTTGTATAACATTGCTCCTTAAAAAATCTTCTTTATCATAGTTATCATAAAATAAATAATTTGCATCAATTGAAAACAATTGTATTATATTTCGTAATGTTCCATAACTAGGCAAATTACCCTCATTTTCTATTTTTTGTAAATATCTAGTAGAAATTCCTAATTTTTCTGCACATTCTTCCGTTGTATAATTATAACTTTCTCTCGCCTCTTTAATTATATTTCCTGCTGAGTTCGTATTTTTAGACATAATAGTTCACCTCAAATAAGAGTTTATCCATTATTATAAATGCCTAACACGATACGTCAGTTCTTTTATCACGAACAATTGTAACATATATTTTAAATAATACATATTTATGTTTCATTTTTTCCACCTTAAAGCTTTATAATGAGAATTTAATGATCATGTAAACACCATATAATATCAACATCTAGTTTTTAAAATATAATTTATAATTTTCATATTCTCAATTTTATTAACATATTGTGTAATTTGATGGTATATTATTCATAAATAAATCAACGAAATTAAACAATTCAAGTTACGTAGCTTTTGAAAAATAACTTAATGAACCATATGACATATCTTTTTGAATAAGATTTTATATTTACAAAATCCTACAGACAACAATTACCTGTTTCAGATGGTCAATTAAGAAAAATAATATAAGTTTACTTATTCTATTTCTAATATATAAAGCATTTTACTTCCTGTAATAATTTTTAGGCAACTAGTTACAGGGATGACATAACTGCACCATCCCTATGTACTTATATAATTACAAATATCCCAAGATAAAGATTAATTAAAAAAATACATGTTAGATGTATTTCCATTGTTTTCTCTTTTTCTTGGGATTTTTATTATGAGTTCTTCTTCTACAAGTATCTTTATTTGCTTTCTTACTGTTCTTTCTGACAGTCCTGTATCATTGACAATTGTTTTAACTGATGGAAAACAAGACCATGTTTTCCTGTTTGCGTATCGTAGTAATGCTCTATATACCATTCTTCCTGCTGGAGTTACATTTGCACTTGATACTTTTGTATAAAAATACATATAATCCTTATTCAACTTTGACACCCGCCTCATTTATTATTTTTTTAAGATCGAATTTTATATTGTCATCTTTTTCAAATTTATATTTTAAAATTGATGTGATCTTATTTATATCTGCATATTTAACTTCTCTCTGTACTCTTTGGTTGACTTGATATTCCTTGTCCAACTTTATCTTCCACTTAATGAATAATCTTAATACTGTTTTCATTGGATGCATTCCAGTCTTCATCAAAATAAAATGACCCTTTGGCATACTCTTTAATTCATCTGTTGTCATAAGAGGTCTTTCTATCATTTGTAAAGACTGTGATGGATCATTTTTCCCTTTACTAACTGATCCACTCATGACAGTCTTTGATCCAAGATTTTCACTCATTACTTTCGCTGTTTCTGAATTAGGTGCAAAACCGCCAAATAGTGTATCCTGACAGTTATCCACAATAATACTCGCTCCTTCTTTTCCATAATTCTTTTCTAACTGTGCCAATGATTGAATAATTGCCACTATGGAAATATTTCTTGATCTGGATGCCGAAAACATCATTTCTGCTGATTCAATTTTAGGGATAGTTCCAATTTCATCTAGATACATAATAACCTTTCTTTTTAATCTTCCACCCTGACTATCAGCACAAACCAACATTTCTCGATAATACTGTTGAATAAAAAGAGAAATCAAAAAGTGTTTTGTATTATCTTCTTCAGGCATTACCAGAAAGATTGCAGATTTTTCACTGCAAAATTTCTCTATATCAACTGTGGTTTCGAAACACAATATCTGTTCAATCTCAGAATCAATAAATGCATTTAAACGAGATAAAACAGTAGAAAGAACAGACATCATTGCCTGTTCTCCTGTATTCAAAGCAGCTCCAGCAAACCACTTTGCTTTATGATTGTCAGGCAAATAATCAAGCAGGATCTGAAACTGTGTTTTCCCTTTTATTCCAGAAGGTTTCAACAGATCCTGAACAAGTTTAAATACACTGACAATATGCCTTTCTCCGTCATCACAAAATTCAGAAATAATTAAAATGATACTTGTAAGAAGTCCCTCTGCTGAATCATAAAAGAATGAGTTTTGACCATAGCTTGATGCGCTTTCTCCATCAGAAAAGATAATTGTTTTAGCAATTATTTTGGCGTACTTTTCTGTCTTGGCTTTTAAAGACAAATCATTTCTGTTTTGTTTGTACTGATCCATATATTTATTGACCATATGAAGCATATTGTTTCCATCTGAAAAAAGAGGATTTCTTAAGTCAATAACTGAAATATTGTACCCATAATAGTCATGAGCAATTCCACCATAATTACGATACAGATCACCTTTTGTATCTGTTGTTATAAAAGAGACTCCACTGGCACAGGCATATTCTAAATTTGGGTATAAAAAATGGGCTGTTTTTCCAACACCAGCTGCACCAATCATCAACAAATGAATATCATCACAATCAACATATCCAAATGTTTTTCCAAAGTTTATTTTACTTCCTACAACCAATCCCTGTGATTTCGGAAGATCAATACCTTTTCTCCACTTCACACTGTCAAATTCAATATATTTCAAGCTTTGATGAACCTCTTTATCTGTCGCAAATCGAGCTGTTCCGTATTGTCCATCACCAACTGTTTTCGATTTGATCTTATTCAGATTATAGTTTCCATTAAAATACACAGCACATCCTATAAAAAGAAAAAATAAAATACCAAACGCTATAAATATTCCTTGTGATTTTGTCATCTTTTTTTCTCACCTTCTTCACCTATTCATTCAAATCCTTTCATTTGAAAAGACTCCTCATAATTTTCAACTGGTTCAACATATTCACTGATAATATTCAAAGCCTCATCATAGCTTTTCGCATTGAAAGTTATTCTTTCAAACATCTCGTTGGCTTTTTCTTCATACCCTGCACTTTTCAATGTTCTTGAGGCAATACCCATAAGATTAAAAATATTTCCATCTTCACCTATCATCTTTGCCTTTGGTCGTTCTTCTTCAAGAAGACCATATGCCTGTTTATTTTCCATAGCTTTATAAATCTCCCTTCTATAATGAACATCCATATAAAAAAGACCTGTAGATAAATTTCTACACGCCTTTACTAGATTATTTCTGTTATTTTCTTTAACACAGTTTTTATAGTCAGCTACTGACTGACAAACATTTTCAAACATCTTTTTTGTATTGCCATTGTCCCTATAACTTCTATAATCCTGTTTCAAATATGACCAGACTGGTGAATCATCTGATAATGGGTGAGAGAATCCTAAAAGAGAATGCTCATGAATCATTGTCATTTTTAAAAGTCTATCCAACTGCGTCTGAAACTTAAAATCATCTCGTGGTTCTTTTCCATTAAAAGAATAATAGAACTTGGCAAAAAGCGAATCAAATTCATCTTCTTGAAATCTGTCTTTTACAATTGTTTTAAAATCACTTTTAATATTTGAAACATATTTCATTGCTTCCTGATATTTGGGACTGTCCGTTGATTTAATAAATTCAACATTGTTTTGTTCTTTCAGATCTTCATTAAAATCTTTATTTCTTGCACGAATACATGAAATAGTGTAACTGCCTTTTTCATTTAGAAAATCACTTATTCTCTCTGCTCCTTCGATACCTGCAATATCATGATCCAGACACAAATAAATTTCATTAATATTTGGATAAACATCTAAAAAATGATCCAGTCCTATTTTAGAAAGTCCATTCAAAGCAATATAACTGTTTTCCATCCAATTCTCTTTGTTTAAAGAAATATAGGAAAGCATATCAATCGGTGCTTCAAAAACATAGACCTTGTTGGATGATCCTTTATAATGAAACGGATATAATGGATCAGAGCCTTCTATATTTCCTCTAAATGACTGATTTTTACCATAAGTTGCAGTACCTCTTTTATGCCCATGACGAGCCACACCATTTTCATCCAAACCAACAAATACAGCATTGTGATATTCCTTATCTTCGTAGATCAAACCTTTTCTTACAAATTCATCAATGACTTCCTTATCAAGAAATCTTGTTTTTAAAAGATATCCATAGACCCTGTTTAAAGTTTCATTTTTTTCAGGAAGTTTAAACTCTGCCTTCTCTGTTTTTTCATAAGGAACTGACATTTGAAGATCACCCACATTGGATAGAAGAAATTCCACAGCCTGCTTAAAATTATAGTTAAAATATCTTTGAACAAACGCTATTGGATAACCACCTGCTTCTGCCTTCCAATCATAAAAGCGATTACCTCTTACAGTAATACTTGTATGCCTTGCCCATCTCATATCCTTTCCTGATTTTATGAGTGCTTCACCTTGCATTTGAAGAAAAGATGCAATATCAACTGAATTAGCCATTGCAATCTGTTCTTCACTGAACATTCTTGCCATTACTGATGCCTCCCTGCTTTTTTCTTTTTGTTTTGCTTTTTACCTTTGATTGACTTTACTTTCATAGATTCATCTTTTTGTATATGCGTAATGCTTTTAATTTTATCCTTCATATCTTTCACCTTTTTCTTCAAATTAAAAACGAAATGAATGATCATCTTCTCTATGACCCGTTGCACTTCGTTTTCTTATTAATTTCTGTTTGAGTTTATGTTCGACTCCTGTAAGAATGGTATTTCTTATTGGCAACTCATTTTCAATGATTCTTCCAATATGACGAAACATTCTTGTTGTCATCATACTTAATGGAACTTCTTTTATATCATCTATATGATCTAAAAAATATTGAGCGTATTCATTTCCATTTTCAGCGGCCAATGTTAATAGCTTTATAGCTCTTTCTTTATCCTTTTCAACATCTTTTCCTAAAAGGTACATTTTGCCTAAATAATACTGTGCATATTCATTTCTATATTCACAGGCTTTATTCAAATAATAAATTCCCTGCTCTACATTCTTTTCAGTAACTTCACCTTCAACAAGAATTTTACCAATTTTAAATTGTGCTACTGAAAAATTTTCATCTGCCGACTGATAAAGATAATGAACATACAAATCATCATCCCCTAATTCCCTATAGATATTTGCTAGTCGGTTATAAGCAAATTTGTTATCACCACTTTGTTTATAACATTCTATTGCCTTATCCAAATCACGATCTATATAGAATCCATCATGATAGATTTTACCAAGTATATATTTAGATAATGGAAGTTCACATTTTTCAAGCCATTCTATACTTTCTGGAATCATTTCAAATTCATTGTTTTTAATTGCTAAATTGATATCACCTATTTTTCTATAGTCCCGCCTTATTTTATATTCTTTCAACAAACTATTTTCTTCATTAAATTCCACACCTAATTCATTAGTCACATCATCCAATTCACTATTGCCGAAATTATGAATATCTTCAAAATCCTGCATGACCATATTTAAAATCATATTCTTGATGCTTTTAAATTCTTTTTGTTCAAGAAGTGGTAAACGTTCAAGGACAGTGTCATTATATGTCTCATTGACTTGTTGTTTATATAGATACCATTGTTCATATAGCTGTGCAATATTTTCATCCTTTTCAAGTTCTCTTAAAATATCACTGATGATCTGCTTTGATTCCTTTGGAATATAGGCATACATCATTCTTCCATGATAATCTTTCAAGCTCATTTTGAGTTTTAAAAGGTCATTAAAAATCTGTGAACTGTCAAAATGTTCATGATCCATTCCATTTAAAATTTCAACGACTTTTTCTTTACTGTATTTTTTTATTTCATCTCGATTGGCAGTTTGATTTTCATAAATATGTAAAAGATCATTTTTAAAAATACTTCCAGCATACTGTTTTCTGATTGACTCTATTCCTTTTTTAGTTAAATAACCCTCTTTAGGATTCTTTGAATAGGCAACCATATGAATATGAGGATGATACCCTTCATTATGAAAAGCAGCAAACCATTTGAGATTGTTCGGATCTATCTTCATTGCCTTTGCCAGATCATTTCTTTTTTCCTGACAAAGTGACATCCAGCTTTGAACTGAATCAAAGCCTAAACGGGTAGCATCCTCTCTTTTTATAGAAATGATATGTGTCCAGACGTTGCCTTCATGTTCTCCTATTTCTTTGACAACATCATTCAGTTCAAATTGAAGACCTGCATCTGAAAACAAACCATGCTCACCAAGTTTTTCTACTCTAGGACGATGTGAAATATAATCTATATAATTTTCCTTTGTTGCAATATCATCAAGATTAGTATCTATCACACTCGATATAAATTCACTGGCATTTTCTCTTGTTGGATTTTCTTTGAAATCATTATATTCAAACATCCCTGTTGCAGTTGGATAATCATTTATAAGCTGCTGAATAAGTTTATGCTGTTTCTTTGTTGCCTTCATATTTCCATAATCACTTTTGAACTTTTCTACGCCTTCTCTGGTAGCAATATAATTCACATAATATTCTTTATGACTTTTACCTTTCATATATCCTGACTTAACAATAATCCTTACCATAATCTTTACCAAATAAAAAAGGAAACCTTTTTAAAGTTTCCTAACATATACTTCCTATCTTCTATTAAAAAATACATCTGCAAGATCATATCCCAAATACAATGCCTCTTTAAAAATAACTATTTCATTTTCAAGTTCTATTTCTGATGAACATCCTATCCATTCTTCATTTATTTTGCTTGCTTCTTCCTCACCATATACTTGTATCAATGCCTTCATAATTTTTTTATGAATTTCATCTCTGATTTTATTTAACTCACATTTTTTTGAAGAATCCTTTCTAGTATTTTCATAGAATAAGTCATCTCCATAATAAAGTTGTTTTATAAATTCATCCTGTTTTGACATGTAGATCATTCCTTTCTAGACGACATACTATCACAACAGTTTTTATATAGCTATTATGAATCAGGAAC
This sequence comes from Faecalibacillus intestinalis, assembly GCF_003024685.1. GTDB lineage: Bacteria > Bacillota_I > Bacilli_A > Erysipelotrichales > Coprobacillaceae > Faecalibacillus > Faecalibacillus intestinalis. Next base: position 56,837 of record NZ_PYLQ01000010.1, read on the forward strand.
CTTTTTGATATTTATTTATTTCTTCAAAACTTATCTTGCCATTGGTTGCTTTAACTTCGTTCATACATTTCACTCTTAATTTTTTAAGAGTGTCATTATCAACATCAGCTATTGCTGAAAGAACATTCATGACCATTGAAAGCTCCACTGTATTTTTATAAAGCAATTTTGAAATACGATCTTCACTTGACTTAACAGTTCCTTGAACAGCACTTGAAATAGCAACAGGCAAATACTGATTTTCCAACGTTGAACGATTGTACCCATCATAAAACTTAATTGCTCTTTCAATAAACTCACTTCGACTTTTACTGTCATCCGTTTTTGTCATTTCATCCAGTCTGTCCATCACATCTTGACTTAGCCAGATCGTTGTTCTTTTCTTATTCACATTTTATTTTCCTCCAACAAAAAAAGGATACATCTGCATCCGTTTTTCTCTATTATATATAATTTTAAATTTATAAATTTCATCATTCTAATTACAATTTTACATTCATTTTTTCATCAAATATTCTTGAATTTACAAGCAATCATAAATGCCCGTAGCTATACAGTAGATATACTGTAGGTATGCATTTACTGACGAACTAGTATATTGACTTTCAGTTTTGTATAAACTATAATGTAGTTGAAAAAAGGAACTGCCAGTAAGCGGTTGTCCTTGGATTTTGTATTTTTGTTAAAATAACTAACTCATACTTTTCCAGAGGGTGAGGTAGTTATTTTTTTGCACTTTTATCTATGATGATAAGAAGTAACTTTACAATGATTCCTATAATAGACACAATAAATGCTAACGCTGTTAGCACCACCATGACTGTTTCATATGTTGTCATTGCGCATCACCTCCGTTTTTCAGATTTTCCCAAAACTTCTAGGAATGTGAATTTCGAAGGATTGCGTACCTTCGTCATGACGACCAAGGATAACCACCTACCGTATACGGCTGTTCCATTTATGATTATAACATATCACATATTTTCAAACTACATTTTCCGTCAAAATTCTGCTTACGCTGTTTTTGACGACCTGTTATCTCCTGCTGTTTCTAGGAGAACATTTAATATACAACGCCACTATTGACGCACTGTCTTCAATAATGACGTTGTTTTTCTTTTGTGAACATCTTTGAAACAACGGGCATTGCCCGTTGTTGTAAGGTGAAGCGACGTCGCTTCTTTAACCTGCACACGCCACATCTTTTAAAAGTTACCCTTATTTTTCAATCCAAATTGGACATTCTATCCATCTGTTTTGAAAAATCTTTAAAATAAGGGCACACGTTTTTAAACAAATAAAATTGGCATACTTATTCCATATTTCTATAAAAAGCGCACACGATCAAAATTTACCGCCAAACACTCCTTGATACATTGATTTACGGATGTTCCTCAATGATTGTTCTAGGCTTTTTACTAACGACAGGTTCATCTCCTTCTAATTCTTCAATGAATTCTCTGACTTCTGGTTTGACGTGCTTTTTATAGATTTGATTCAAGCTTTCCATAATTTCTACTTCAATTGTTGTATTTTTCTTTGCAAGATTTGAGTTGATTGCTCGAACTCTTGCTTCAGGATATTTTATTTTTATCTCTTTTTGTTTAACCATTTTTAAAACCCCCTTATCGTTATTTCAATTTTTTCAAACACTTCTTGCTGCTCGATTTCCTCTAATTCATGAAATCTTTCTTTATATTCATTGACCTGTTCATCGGTTAAAGAAACTAGATCTTCTGATCCATCATCTCCTGCAATAAAAAAAGTGCCAGCAATAACATCTCTGCCAACACGTCTGTTTGCCTGTAAATTCATGAGTTTTCCTTCCTCGTTACAGACAAGAACAGTATTATCATTCAAGTCAATTTCTTCAATCAGACCACCAACAACTCTTTGCATATCATCCAATGTATTTTCTATATATTCAACCTTTGGTTCTTTCATTGGCTCAACAACGAGTACACGTATTTTTTCATCGGCTTCTCGTATTTTCTCCTGATTTTGAACACTTTCAATAACATAGAAGCTGTCTTCACCTACGATAAGACCTAAACTTTGTCCATTATCCCACTTCATATGGATTGTTCCAATATCATCAACTGTTTCTACAGTTCCTAATGTTCCAGTGGGAACAGGATGATGAGGATCGTCCATAGAATTGAGCATGATCCTTGTTCCCTTTGGATATTTCTGTTTGATTTCCTTAATTTTATCTTGATTCATTTTCCTCACCTCCTTACATTTGCAAACTAAAATTTATTTTATTTTCCTGTTCGATATTCAACAGATCAACTTGAAAATTTTCTTTAATAAACTCATTGACTTTGCCTGTTGGATGTCCTATATCTCCATCATCAAAATCACTTTGAAGTTGCATCGCAACAGAATTGATAAGTTCCATAAGATAATCTCTAGAATATTCTGTATTAGGAAACACCTTATTGATATAAATACCATTTGTATCAAACAGTACCAAGCCATTGTGCTTTATAGAGATTTCAAGATCACCAAACATCCCTGCATTCTGTACAAAGTTTCCAATTTCTTCATACTGAAGATCTATACATTTTTCATGATCCGTTTTTAAACAGCCAACATATTCTGTATGCAAGTAGTTCTTTATAAATTCATTTTGTTCATTCATTGCTATCGTCCTTCCATCATATTCAGTCTGTAATAACCACTCCAGTAAGACACAGTATTCATGGCAACATTGCTGTCGTTACTGTTTTCATGTATCCACACAGCTTCACCTTTTGCATTCTTTCCTGCATAGATTCCCACATGAGTTGTCTTTCCTGATTTGTTAATTAAAAAGGCAAGATCACCCGCTTTGAGATCTTGCTTTGCTATTTTTTTGCACATTTTTATCTGTCCTGATGTATTTGTATTGCCAAGATTATTGTTCATAACAGTCCAATAGACCCAGTCTACAAAATGTGAACAGTCCAGTCCTTTTTTATTTCTTCCTTTGCTGTCTGGTGCAACAGTTACTCCAAAATCATTACCATCATATCCTGCACACTTGGCAGAACCACCCCAGTAATAAGGTATCTTTCCAACAGCATCCGCAGCCTGCATCACTATTTTCTTTCTGATTTCACTTGTATCTTCAGGCATATTTTTTATCAGTTCATCCATCTGCTCTTTGGAAAGTGTTGTGACTGTTTTTCCATCATTTCCAATCAATGCACCATAACAGGTTTCCATTGACTTTTTTGTATCTTTCAGTAGTTTTTCATTCAGATTCTTTTCTAGACTGGCATAGATGACGGCGTTTACAGAAGTAGGAACTTTGACTTCTTCACCCTCTGTAAAACTGTTGACCCATGCCTCTGCCATTTCATCTGAAAATACTTTATGCTGTGAAGAAACCATATAACCAATAAAATAGCCTTTGACCTGATAAATATTAAGCGATGATCCATTTGTAAAAGTCTGATTAATTTTGTCAATATGACTGTCAATCAACACAAGTCCATCCTGTATTTCCTGAACATATTGCTTCATTTCACCTGTAAGTTCACTAATTGGATTGCCTTCAAACAGATCCGTTACAAGATTGTGATTGAATGAAATACCATCTGAAAAAATAGCACCAATTAAAACAGTAATAGCAACAAAAGGTGAAATAATAACAACAGCTACATTTCTGACAAACTTCCTGCCATCATCACTGCTAAAAAAAGACAGAGCTAACTTTATAAGTTTTGTTTTCATTACTGTCTGACATCTCTATAACCATAAGGATACATTGCTGCTTCTGTTTGATTTAAAACAGTTTCTTTCATTTTTTCAACAGCCTCATCTAAATACTTTTCATCAAGGGAACAGTCCTTATATCCTTGCTTGATTATTTCATAGTATTCCTTACCTGGTACTCCATATTCATAACCATCATTCATCACATAAACCATCGCCTCAGTTGTAATTGTTCCATTAGAAATTCTCAAATTTTTCTTTTCGTAGAGGTGTGGATAACCTTCATAGCGATCAAGGAAATGCTCATCGTTTTCTGAAATTTCCCAAATACCTACAGGTACTTCCATTCCCTTTTTTGGTTCTACAGTCGCAACTGCATTACTTTTATTTCCTCTAAACACCATTTCATAATTTGACAACATACCTGTTCCAACCAGTTTAGCCTCTGGACATCTGTGTGCCATCTGCTCCCTGTTTAAATTACTGCCATAAGCCACATAATATTTCATTCTTTTCTGTTCCTCCTTTACATCTGTTGCATGTGCATTCCAAGTTCTTCTTGAACATCTTCCAATGATTCATTATTTGTTTCCTGTGCACTTTGCAATCTTTCTCTTTGCATAACTGCCTGTTGTGGATCTTTCCATGCAATACATCCATCTAGATTTTTTAAAAGATGATGTCGTGCTGTTTTAAATTCATCGCCAATAAGTCCAAGTCGTAAAAGCCAAGTCCTGAACGTATATTTCTCATTAGACGAATGTGTCTTAACTCTACTTGCCTTATTTTGAACCAATGCCTGATGAGATATTGCCAAACAAAACTGGATATAGGTCTTGATTTCACCTGCATGAAGTGTTCCATTAAACATCCGAAATTCTATTGTTCCCTTTGAAAAAACACTATGAAAATTTAAGGCATGATACCTCGAATCATCATAGTGTTCGTATTTTCTGCTGGTATTTCCGTCATACCAGAGATTTTCAACTTCCTCAATATCCTTTGGCTTTTTTCGATTGAGCATTTCTAAAAAATCATCATCTATTTTCTTACAGAATCGTACTTCTTTTTGCGGTCTTACCTTTAAAGCTTTAAAGATAAGATCCTCTTTTGAATACATAATATTTGCAATATTTCTTAATGATCTGGCAGTGTGTTTTGAAGCATCCACATGAATGTGAATTCCACAGCTTTCATTGACTTTAGCATGACCATTTCTTCTTAATTCACGAACAATGCTCTGTATCGTTTCTATATCATCATAATGACATATAGGAGAAACGACCTCTACTTTATAATCAGGATCATAGTTAAATCGATTTCCACATTGCGGTGTAATACTTGCATCTCGTACAATTTTCCATTTTCTTCCGTCCTGATCACAGACAGAATAGGTATCATATATACCACGTTCATGCTTAATGCCTGTATCAAAATGTTTAGCAATAATCAAAGCAGCGCTTCTTCTTGTTAAACCTGTCATTTCTATTTCTATTCCAAAACGCTTACTTTTCATGGATATTCATCATCCTATCTTCCGCCTTTATCACCAAACAGTTTTGATTTATAATCTGGTGCATGAACAATAAGGTTGTATCTTTCACTTCCACATTTATAAAGACAGGCACCTCTTTGCGGATATTTAATAAGTTCATATTCACTTTCTTCAAGCTGTAACGTATCAATATAAAATCTTGCATCCGTATTTCCTGCATTGAACAGGAACGTATGTGTTGGTATTGAAAACAATGGTTTTGTTAGTTCTCTGATTCCTTCAATATTGAAATCTTCCAGATTTTGAGAAGCTAAAATAACAGAACTTTCCTTTTTTCGAACACGCTTCATAAAATTTCTAATGTATTCTACTGCTGTTGTATTTGTTAAAAAAAGATAAAGTTCATCGATTGAAGCTACTGTATACCCTCTTTTCAACAGCTCATTGGACATATAGGAAAGGATATTAAAAAGCATCGCATCTTTTAAAGACTTATTTGCCTGTAAAAGATCCTTAACACCAAAAGTCACAACCTTTTGTGAATGAATATTGGTATGCCCATTAAAGAAACGACTGTCACTTCCCACACATATTGAATTTAATAAAAGCAATATTTCACGCAGTGATTCTCTTGTATAAATGTTATTTCTGTTTGTGTTGTAATGTTTGTATTCTTCATCAATGTAATCATAGAGATCACTCAATATAGGGTAGTCGTCATGTTCTAGAACACTAAGATCCGTCTTTTCATTAATGTTGAATCTTTGATAGACTTTAACCAACATAATTTCTAACGTATCGATTTGCTCCTCTGTAAACGCCTTATATGTCTTGAAAAAATCCTTTAAAAAGGAAATATGTTGTGCAAGAACTGTTGACTGTTTAAATGCAACAGGAACATCATCTTCACCTGAATCTTCTATATCTTCTGACCATTGTTTTGGTTCAAGAACATTAATGATATATCGTCCTGCCATCATATCAATAAAAACACCGCCAAGATTATAGGTTACTTCTTCATATTCATGTTCAGGATCTAGAGTTATTAAAGACATTCCCTGTTCTCTTAAATTCAACAGTAAAAGTTTTAAAAGATATGATTTTCCCTGTCCTGAATTTCCAAGAATAAGAGCATTGGCATTTGTTCTGTCATCACTTCTTTCATTGAAATCAACAATAATATTGCTTCCGAATTTATCGTGACCTATATAAATTCCATGCGGATCTGTCTTACCTGAATAGTTAAATGGGAAAAGATTTGCAACACTTGATGCTGGAAGAACACGTTCAAACTGCTCCTTGAATCCATCATATCCCGATGGAGTAACCGCTAGAAATCCTTCTTTCTGTCTTAAAAGAAGACGATCAACATTCAACTTGCTTCGCACAAGTTCTGTCATCATTTCAGTCTGAATAAGTTTAAGTTCATCATAGCTGTCAGCAATCAACTCAAAATAAACAGCACAGTGAACAAGTGGTTCTCTGTTTCGATGCATATTGGCAATCAGTTCAATAACATCATTAAGATTGCTTTGAGCAGTTACTGTTTCTTTTAGATCTTGCGTATTGCTTTGTCTGAGCCTGTTTTTATTAGCTGCATTCCCAATGATCTTCTTTTCTTCTGCAGAAGTGACCTGTCTGGCATAAATATGCAAGGTGATTCCGTCTTTTTCACCCATATAACGTAAAAGTGCCTGTTCATCTGTAGAGGTTGGATACTCTCGTAATGCCCAGACACTTCTGTAGCTGTTGCCACAAATAAAATATTCTGTATAGAAACGTATTGTTGAAGGTGCAATCATATCAAGATAATCCTGCACCTTGATTTCTTCTTCATCTTCAACTTCAGCCTTTTTGAATTTACCAAATAATTTATTGAACACCATCATACCACCTCTTTCCATCATAATCTTCAAACTGACTTGTCGTAACATTCTGTTCAAAATAGACAGCCAACATTCTTTTAATCATTTCCTTATCTGCTCGTGTTACAGAGATATTTTGCATACGAATGAGTTTTTCAATACGATGGATCAAAGAATGTACTTCTAACTGATCATCAGGTTTTATACGAACAGCGATCAGGAAAAGTCGTGCTGTTGCTGTCTGTGTTTGAATCTTATCCAAATGATACAGATCTTCTTTAAGAAGCTTGATAACAACTTCTTCTGTTTCTTCCTGAATTCTTTTTTTCAGAAAATATTTGTTTTCTTCAAAATTATCTCGACTGTTCAGACAGATAATTTCAATATCATTTAGTCCTTTTACAACATTTGTAAGTGCAAATATCTTTGCACCTATGTTTTCTTTTGACATAACAGAAAGATTTTGTGGCTGAACAACAAAAAAGACGACTTCCTCTCCATTAAACAGTTTTAAACTGTAATCGGTAATCGTCTTAGTATTGATTAGCATCCTTGTACTGGATACTTTTTTTATTTTTCTTTGTTTTCTTTTTCACGGTATCTTTCTTCTCTGTTTTCTTCTTTCTTTTCATCATAGCCTCCATTTCTTTTTCCTGTTTTCTGTATTCAAGGGTGTTTTTATTTCACCTGTAAAATGCCATTTATATAACTGTTGTGAAAATATAAAGAAGGCAAAGGCATATGATAAAAAATCAAAGATACTGGTATCAGCCATACGGATAGTTAAAAAAGCATAGCACCCTACTAATGCCATTGGCATATAAAAATTGGCATGAGAAATGGCAATCACTCCAATGATTGCCCCCACACCTACGATTCCAATATCTCTTAAATACCATAGCCATAATGTTGCCTTCCCTTTTAAATTATCGGGATACATATACATTTTAGCTCAACCTCATTTCATCATTCATTTTTCTATCGACCTGTATATAGGTCATCCATTTCTTTTCATAATAATGCTGTTCAAGATAGCGATACAATAACAGATTCACCCACTCATCATATTCTGGAACTTCTTCATAAAGAATGATTGGCTTTGAACATTGCTGTACGATTTGAACTTTTTCATCACAAATCGCATCAAAAACACAGTCCTGCCAGACACCCTTTTCTTCTGTTTCTTTTACAAGTTCATCATCAACTAAAATCATTCCACTTAACAAATTTGTATTTAAATTATCAACATCATATGTAAAACAATGCTTTTTCCCAACGATACCTTCATACTTGCATGTTGCAACAAACCATTTATATTTTTTCAGTTCTTCGATAGTCATGCTGTACCTCCTACAACAGAAATACCAAATAAGCAGGAAAAATGCAAGATGATTATTAGCTTCTGTTCATAATTGTTTTTGTAATATTCATAGCTGACTGAGCCGCATAAACAGTAGACATGATATTTGCTTTCATGCTTGTATCAAGTCCAAACTGTCCTGCAATTCGTGGAATTTCACTGGCTGCCAGTATCAAGCCGATTCCTAAAAGACAGTTTTCTTTCATAACACCCAGACCTGCAATTAAAATGACTGCCTGTAAAAATGCAGTAAGACATATACCAATGATCTGCTTGCACCATTGAATAAAACCATCTGTATAGCCACGCACAATTGAAAACATATAAAGCGATCCTACTGCAATCATTACTAAAAGGATACCTCCTCTTTTTAGATTTGCGAAGAACACTTTGATAATGGAATAGCCCATCATAATCAGCAAAAAGATAAGCAATACTGTTCCAAGCGACAACTTTTGCATATACGACAGTGACTTAATTGCTGAATCACCTACGGACTGACTTCCTACAAGTTTAGCAAGTCCATTGGACATGGTTACCTGCAAAGAAATACAGAACTTATATAATTCTACAGGCAATACAGTAAACAAAGACACAGCCATAAACCCTTTCATAGCATTAAGACAGGCATCTTTGATACTGCCTCGACCACTTTGATATTCAACGGCAATCTCAAATACTGCAACGACCATTCCTGAAACAAACAGCGCCCATCCAAAAAGTCTAAACAGTTCAATAATGGCTCTTACAAAGTCATAGTCAAACAGATCTGCTCCCATTGATCCCATCATGCCAAAGAATTCACCTAAAAATTCAAGTAGCTTACTGTAGATCCAGTCAACAATCTGTCCCATGACCTTATCTGCGACAAAATCCCATAAAAACATAATCTATTCCTCTATAGGACTTTCCAGATATAGTTTGGTGCAATCAAAGAAAACGTTAAACACGCAAACAGTATTGCTGGTGTTGTCCAATCAAACTGTCCTTGTTTTCTGTAATCAAAATATGCCATTGCAAGTTTAGCAAAGAAAAAGACAGCAAGTATGATATCAATAACAGGAAACACAACATTGTTGACAATGTTTTTAATCTGCGACTCCATTTGTTTCCAAGCCTGCTGGATAACACTTGAAACATCTCCTGCCGCATAAGACTGTTTCATTGTTAATACAAGCATTATTAAGATAATCATCAAACAGATAATGACCTTTACTTTTTTATTCTTTAAAATTTGTACCATTGTTTCCTCCTTTTCTAAACAGCTTCTTCGATTGTCTGTTCATTTAATAAATCTACAAGATCCTTTGCAAATAATCCTAAATCCACATTTTGCTTTAAAAGACAGGTAATCATATCTTTTCCTAAATAGCTCAACACATACTGTGGATTGGTAATGACCATTTGTCCCTGTTCAACGATGATTTGAATACTTTCATAATCCAAATGACACATATCAAATACCCTTTTGGGAATGCAGTAAAAATCTTCATCGAACAGTTCTTTTTCATTTTCTGCAGTTACTTTAAAGCACTTGTCCTTGATACCATCTTCCTGAATCAAACAGACTGTTTCACCTTTTCTTAACAGCAACTTGTTAACTAAACTTTCAGGAAGGGTCACTTTATTCCCTTCCTCAAGTTTCATCTGATACTCATTCATCATTTTCATCACCTCCATCCTGCTCAAATAAATCAAGCTGTTTCTGTATTCCTGAATTCTTCATAGGATTGTAATTGGAAATCAACACTTCTGGAAACTGTGAATCCTTGTCATAACGAAGAGCCATATTATTGATTCTTGAAAATCCTTCAATATAAAAATCCTTGTACAGATCTCGTATAAATTCACAGTCATTGTATGAAAGCAGGAACTTCCCCTGTATTTTCTTTAAGGTGTCTCTTAAGCGAATGTGATCTTCCTTTGTGAATACGACAGAATAATGTCCTTCCGTTTCATAGTAGGGAGGATCCAAATAAAAAAAGGCATCTAATCGATCATATTGAATAATCAGTGCCTCAAAATCCTTGTTTTCTATAACTGTATTTGCCAATCTGTCGCTGATTTGCCAGACTGTATTAAATGCTTTACGTACATCGTAAGGTCGACATCCAAAAGTTTTACACCCTGAGCCATAGGAATATCTGACAAGCTTAAAAAATGCAACAGCAAGTTTTACATCCTGTTTTTCAATTCGTTCTTGCTTCATGATTTCCATAATTTCTTCTTGCTGAAGCTCGGTAAAATAAACCTTTACCTTTTCCATTTCTTCCTGTAAAAATTTATCTTCTACTCTTTGCTTGGTTATAATTTCTTTATAAAGATTAAAGATATTTCTTCCATTTTCAGGAAGATAACCAAGTTCCTGAATAAAAGCCAATGGCTGATCTCTTACAACAGCAAACATATTTGATAGATTATTGTTGAAGTCATTGTATACCTCAAACTTGTCTGGCTTTTTCCCAAACAGTACCCACCCTCCTCCACCAAACACTTCGATATATCTTCCATAGTTTTGTGGAAATCTTGCATAGATCAGATCTCTAATAGATTTTTTTCCACCTACCCATGAAATCAAACTGTTCATTTTCATCTTATAGTCATCACCTCCTTTAAAATTAAAAAGAACTATCTATAACGATAGTTCAATGTTGTTTCTTATAAGAAATAAAGACATCCTGCTGTAATAGCAACAGAGAAGAGAATATCAAATAATATTTTTCTTTTATCCTCTCTATCATAAAATATTGCTTTTGTAATAAACCATGTATCCGTTATTACTATTGGGAATACAGTAGAAAATTCTAAGCCGAAATAATATTCACAAATAGGCATTGCAATAAGGCAAATCAAAAATATTATTATCAAAAATCCTTTTTTTGAATACAATAAGTTTTTATCTGTTATTTCTTTCATACGATCTTTCTCCTTCCAAAATCAAAGAGCATACCATGTATTGGTGAGCCGCTTGATTAAAAACAATATTTTCATTATTTTTTATATCTTTAGATTTTATTACGTCTTTATTCTTTGGCATATACGTAAATTCAAAAATAGACATATTTTCTAAAGAGTGTATACGAAACTGGATAAATCTTTCCAAGCTGTTTTGGATTATAAATTCCATAATAGAAATGAGCTGGTTATATATTGTTAAATCAATCGATATATTTGTATTTGTGATAATTAACTTTAAATCTTTATTATTTTCTTTCATTTCAGTTTTCATTCTTGAAATAAAATTATTTAATAAATAATCTTCAAAAATAAAATTACTATTATATTTATCAATTTTCTTAATTGTTCCATTTAAATGATCTTTAGCACCGTCATTTACCATTTCTTTAAAATAATTAAGATCATGTTTAATGTTTTCAATCATTTTATTTTGTATAGAAATAATATCTTTTTCTTGTTTCAAAATTCTAGCCTGTTCTAAAACAACCTTATTTTCTATTTCTTGTTGTGTTTGTTGATTATGATAAATATAAATGATTATATTAACTACAACAATATACATAAAAGAAAGTAAGAGAAAATATAATTGATTTTCTTTTATTTGATTTCCTAATGTTGGAATAACTTCTAATCCATATAAAGAAATTACTGAACAAGTAGATAATAAGGCATAAGTTATTCTGTTACATCTTACATTTAAAAAATATGATGAACGAAAATACATTGCCATTAATACAAATAAAATAAACAAACTTAAAATTTTAAGCTCATAATTACTATATAAAAGAATATTTGATATATTTGCTTGAATAATTAAGGGAACAAACAAAACAAATAAATAATAGCTGCATTTTGCAATTGTTTCTAATACCAAAATAATTGATACTATTTCCAAATCTCTATCTTTTGAAATATATTTTCTAATAAACAAGTATATTAAGCTATCTCTAATTACTGTGTTTAGCATATCAGGCAATTTGAGAAAATTAATCATACAGCAGCATAGAGAAATAATAATCACCAATAGAATATTTTTCTTGTCAACTGTCACATCAAAATACTTCAAACAACATATAGATATAAATAAAGTTAAAAATACAATGTATAGATATTCCAACTATATCTCCTCCTTGTATTTAAGATAAGATAACATAAATTCACTACGCCTACCTCGACTCATATATAGTATTGTCCCGTCTTTTAAAATAATGTTTTCTTTTTGGTACTCATTAACATACTTCATATTCACAATTGTACCTTTATTAATGTAAACAAAATGGCTGTTCATAAAATCAAATATATTACTTAAAGACTTTCTTAACTTATACACGTTATTTTCTGTATAAATATGTGCATAGGAACCTCTTTTCTCTATATAACATATCCTATTTACCGGCAGCGAAAACTGTTCATTTATCTTTAGCATCTTCTTTTTATCTTTTTCTAGTTCACAAATTTCTTCTAAAACCATTGGAAGTTCTTCATTCATTTTTTCCTTTCTTACAAAAGAAAATGGGAATACCTGAATTGCATCAAATACTAAATCGCTTCTATAAGAAACAAATATAATTCGTGAAAGAGGATACTTCTTTTTTATACTTCTAGCATAAGATATGCCATCCATATCTGGCATATCTATGTCTAAAAAGTATAATTCAAATTCTTTATCATAATTGTTTATCTCTATGTCAAAAGAAATAGTGTTAAATTTTATAAGATAATTCTTTAATTTATATGCAAAATTGATATCATCATCAATTATTACAACTTTCATAACATCACCCATATTCAATTTTACTATGGATTATAAAAATATTCCAATCTTTAATACGGATTGCTTGATGACCACCAGCTACCACGAACCGTAGTAGTTTTTGAAAAAGTTTTTCCTTTATATGTTGCATTCATAGCATAATTTTGATATCTGTATCCTGTTGTTTTTACTGATGCATTTGATGAAACATATACAGGATTTTTTGTTCTATACAAATCATATTTAAAAGTAACATTAACTTTACTTACAGCATCTCCCGCAGCTGATCCAAGAGCCTTACCTACTACTTCTCCTACTTTTGCACTACCTAATCTAGCACCAACAGTTTTTCCAGCCGCAGTAATAATTGCTGTTGTAACATACCCTAATGATTTAAAAATTGGTGAACAGCTTACTTTAATACCTTTTGTAACTAGCACTGGTGTCCAATCAGAACTAGCATATGTTGATATAGAGAGAGAATCTGCTAAAACAGGTGTTCCTGAAGTAACTGAATATTCTATAACATCTCCGTCAACCGTTAATTCTTTAGTATCTTTATTTAAAATCCCAATATGTTTTTCTCCTGTTGAATCTTGATAATTAACTTTATATAAATTATCACTGTCATAAGTAGTAACATCACATTCTACTCCATTGATTACTTCTTGATATGTTTGAACTGTAACATCATTTGATACAGTTTGTGCATTAACAGAAGTTATCCCACTTAATAACATACTTGCCGAAAAAAGGCTAATTAATAATTTTCTCTTAATAATTTTCTCATTTTATTGTTCCTCCATTTTTTATTCAAGAGCTCTTTGTTACTTATATTTTATGATATCTTCTGCTACATTCAACAACTTGCACGCAAACTGTATTTATTGCACTCATATTGTTAAAAATATTTTAAATTAATTGAATTTGAAATTATCTAATCCTTTTTATTCATCTTTACCTCTTTTGATTTTACAGATCACTGCTGCAATTAATAATCCACTGGCAATTAGTAACGCACTCAATGATTTATAGTCTGTATCATCACCTGTTTTTACAATAAGTTTTGCTTCATCTTTCATAACTACTTTTTGAACTTCTCCTGTATCAGAGATTGTAAATTCAACATCACTTGCAACATTGTAACCTGCAGGTGCTAAATCTTCATGAAGCACATAAGTTTTTGAAACAGTTAATCCCTCGATTCGATGTGGTTCTTTTCCAGAAGTCCATGATTCAACTACTTCACCTGTTTCCTTGTCTTTTAAGGTAAGTTTAGCTCCTTCAATTTCTTTTCCAGTTGTTGCATCTACTTTTGAAATATCTACCTTTGTGATTTCATCTTTCATTTTAACTTTAGTCACACTTCCATCTTCTTTTACTGTAAATGTTACATCACTTGCTGTTGCATATCCTAATGGTGCAAGATCTTCATGCAAGATATATTTTTTACCTGATACAAGACCTCTGATAATGTGAACATCTTTTGTTGATGTCCATTCTTCTACAAGATTTCCATCTTCATCTCTTAATGAAAGCTTTGCACTTTCAAGTTCTTTTTCATTAGTTGCATCAACTTTTGAAATTTCAGTTGCTGTCTTTTTATTAAGAACATCAAGTTCTTTTGAATAGATGATTTTATCTGTGTGATCATAGCTTAAGTCAATGTCATAGACCTTATTGTTTTTGACATATCCTTCTAATTCTTGTACTTCTTTCAATTCATATTTTCCAAGTGGTAGTCCTGAAATATGAATTTCACCTAATTCATTAGTCACATAATATCCGTTTTCTGAAATATCCATTGAAACAGCTTCACCTTTTTTATAAAGAAGTGTATTTCTTCCATCAAGTGAATAAATGTCTTCTTTTGCTGTTAATTGGAAAGTAACACCTGAAAGATCTTCTAATGTATCTCTGTCTCTTTTTTGTACATGGATTTCACCATGAGGTGCAATGTTCGTTACATTCTTTGTAATGACATATTCTTTAGTTGTTAGATCTTTTTGTTCAAGATTGATCTGATGTACTTTTTCTGAAAGCACATATCCTTCATTTGTTAAAGTTTCCTTTAATTCATATTTGCCCATGAATAACGAATCAATGACAAGTTTTCCATTGGCATCTGTTTTTCCTTTAGCAACAGTAGCTCCTTTTGCATAGCGTAAAGTACCATCAACTGCACTGTAGATATTTTCTTTGGCAGTTAATTCATATTCAACATCAGCTAGTGCTTCATTTGTAGCCTTGTCTGTCTTTGTTAAAATGATTTTTCCTTTTGGCTGTGCATTTTTAACTTTCACAGTTAGAATTGTATCTTCATCCTCATCCTTGTCATAATCTCTTGTATTTGTAATTGTGAATTTCACAGGTTGTTCTAGTTGCAAGAAGCCTTTAGGTGTTTCTACTTCTTCGATAGAATAATCTCCTGCATCTAACTGTAAAGGAAGTGTTACTGTTCCTTCTTCGCTGTCTTTTACTGTGACAACGTTTTTAGAATTGGTTGTAAATGTGTCATATTTCTTTCCGCCAACTTTTTGTACAACATAGTTTCCTTTGGAATCTTTGATTTTAAATGATGCACCATTTAATGTGACTTTCTTTCCTGATTCGGCATCTAATTTAATAATTTTAAGTTGTGACGTAAATGGTCGGTTATTCACATTGACACGTTTTACCTGTTCAACATCTTTATATTCACTGTAATCATCTGTTACTGAAATTGTGAAATCTGGTGCTGTAATATAATCCTTAGGTGTCTTTGTTTCTTTGACGATATATTTTCCATAAGGCAGATATGGTGTATTTGCTTTACCATTTGAATCAGTTGTGATGACTGCATAAGTTGTAGCATTGTCCCATCCGACATGGTTAACTTCACTGTACAATTTGAACGTGAACTCTGCTCCTTGTAATCCTTTTACAAGACCTGAAATACTGTCTTTTTCTCCTGACTTGAAAACTTGGATCTTTTGCATATTCACTCTGTTAGTACCTTTTGCACTTCTTGATACTTTTGAAACAGTTTGTCCTTCATAGTCAATAGACACATTGATCTTTGTATCATTAAAAACTAACGAATCATTTGTCTTTGATTCTTGAATATAATATTTACCCAATGGTAGATCATTCCATATAATCTTTCCATCAGCATCTGTTTTCTTGCTTGATACCAATGCACCTTTTTCATAATAAGTTTTAGTTCCAGCTTGATTAGTAATTTTTTCATTTGCATGTAGTTCAAAAGTTACACCTTCAGCAGTAGCATTACCTTTTAATCCATTTGTTTTTGAAGTATCGATTTCTTTTTGAAAAACAATATTACCTTTTGGTTCTTGATCAGTAACGCTTAGTACTGTTGTCTTATCTTTTTCTACTTTAACTGTAAATGTATCGGTATTTAAAAGGTATCCATGTGGTGCTTCCGTTTCTTTCACTTCGTAAGTACCAACCAGTAAGTCATTCACTTTGATCTTTCCATTTTTTACTACAGTATCTTCATTATATCCATCATATGAAACTGATTTGATATTGAATTTTGCACCATCAATAAGATCCTGATTTGTATTCTTTTTAGAAAGCTCTAAAGAACCAAAATCAAGCCATTCAATATTCAAATAAAGACGTGCATCATCAGGATCCATGTTCCATGTTCCTTGAGCTTGAGTTCCTGCACCTCCATCATGAATAGCAAGCGCTGTAAATCTTTCACAACCTCTACCGCAAACATTGTCACTCACAAAATTTGATGGTGAATTTTGACATGGTGCTGTGAAATAGAAGCTTTGTCCACCATAGACTTTTGCATTCCCACCTGTTTGTGTTGCAGAAGTTCCAGCAATGTGAATTGTTACATTTGAAGCTAATGGGATATTCACTTCAGCAGAAGAAGCAGCATTTAACTTCACAGTATTTGTAACTTGTTGCTTATTTGTCTTATCATAGCTTGCTTTAAACAATGCTCTGTTTCCTGATTTGTTGCCTTCCCAAGAAACACCATTACCTGGATCAGGTAATGAAATGATTCGACGATAGATGTTCATGATATTTGTACCATAATTACTTCCGAATGTTTGGTTGAACAAGTTTTCATCAAAACCTTTCCATTGTCCTGAATAAGCGCCACTTAAAAAGATATGTGTCAAAAGATATTTGATATCATCATTTGTAAGTGGATCATCTGGACAGATAGCTGTCTTTAGATCTGCATCCGCAGTAAATTCTCCATAAGCTGCTGGACCTCCAAAACCATAATAGAGAAGCTTTCTGACATTTTCATTATTATCAATTACCTGTGCTGGATACTTCCCACTGGCAGGCGTTTTCTTTTCTGCTTCCAAACAGAAAGCCCATTTTCCATCATATTTACATGAATATGTTGACCATGAAGCAATGGATGGAATCTTTCTGCCCCACCACTCTGGATACTTGATATTTTTCACTCTTGTAAATTCTTTAGGAACAGATGGATCATAAGCATTTACAACACTCATTCCAAGTGTATTGAAACACATTGAAAATACCATTCCTACTGCTAAAAAAATCTTATATAGTTTAGAAAGTTTATTTTTCATTTTACTTTTTCTCCTGTTATTTATTGTTTACAATGCAAGTTTTAAACATTGCCCTACTTCTTTTGTTTATTAAATGCAAAAAGGACAATCTTTCGATTGTCCTATGGCTTGAATACCCATTTATTTAAATACATATATTCCTCCAACAAAAAAAGACAGATCATATCGACCTGCCTGCTTATAATATCAAATGGATAAAGAATGAGAGATTTTTATAAAAATTGTTGGTAATATTTTGAATTTTCAGTAATTATTTATGATAAACTATTTACTTATTCTTTATCCGCATTCAATTCTATCATGTTTCTACATAGTTTGATAATGATTTACTTATAAATCCAATTTTCATTTGTACCATAACGATAATGCGAAGCACCACATACTTCTTCATTACCTGCACAATGTCCTTCATCTAATAATTGGTTAATTAAAATCTTTACTGAGTAATCGTTACTATTATAGTAAGACTCGTAATCTTTATAATCTATTGAATGTGTCAATTCTTTTCCGCAATCACATTTAACCCAATATGTCACTCTTAAAATCTTTGTTTGTTCTTCCTTTTGAGGTTGTTGTGCATTAGTAGTATTTCCACTTGATGCTGGCTGACTTGGTGTTACAGAAGAAGGCTGATTGCTTTCAACAGGTTGTACTGGTGTTTGTTTTGTTTCAACTTTCTTTTTTGTTTTATTTTCATTAGTATTTTGATTACTCGTTTTCTCTTGAGTTTGCACATCACTTTTTACAGATTCTTGATCTTCCTGAATCGTATTTTCTTCTGCTGTTTGTTTGGATGTATCATTTACACTTTTATCACTTTCATTGGTTTCATCTTTGGATACATCTTTTTTCTTTGATTTCTTTTTTGATACCTCTTTTTGTGAAATAATTACTTCTTTTTTGTTTTCTACATGGTTGTTCATTGGTAGTGCATTACAAACAACCAACAATGTAGATAACGCTAAAACTATAATATTGCTTTTTTTCATATATTCTCATCTCCTCTACTCATTATCATCATTAAATTTGTACAAAGTCTATACTTGTATTTATTGCTTATCAGAGCTACTATTACCTTTATTGATTTGGAAAAAGCACATTGTAGCAATTCCTATAAATGCACCAATTTGCATTGAAACAATAGATATGATTATTTCTTTCATTGTACCACCTTCTTTCGTAAAAAAAAGATAGTAAATCTTTTGATCTACTATCTTATCATTCATATTCGCTTTTAAAATCATTACACTATTTCAATCCAACATAAATAATCGGCAATCTTCACTTTCATCCCATCCAAGATATGTACTCTTTGTATTGGACTTACTAATGATTCTAGTGTTCTCCAAAATACTTTTTCACTTAATTCCTTATTGTTAATATAAAATTTCATTTGGTTTCCTGCTTTCTTTTAATGACATCCATTTTACCTCATCTCTGAAGTAAAAAATAGCGATTTTTAGGTAGTGACACCCTTTTATATGGGTGACATCCACGTAAATCGCTATTTTTTGATTTTTTAAAATATCTTAAAAAACGTTGATTTCATCGGTATTTTTTCGATGACATCCATTTTAACTCTTAATTTTGGTGGAGATGAGGGGAATCGAACCCCTGTCCAAAAGCAATTCCTCCAAAGCGTCTACAGTTTAGTCCATTGAATAGTTTAACTTGGCTACAATCAACGAACAATTTTACACCAAGCGATTCTTTAAATTTTCGTGGTTAAAGTCAAGACTCCTTCAACCCTTATCCTAAAAGTTATAATACTAACAAAAAGCTATAGGCTCACTCAATGTTAGCAGCTTTCATGTCTATGTCGACTAAGCGAAAGCGTAATTAGTTTGTCTGTTTCCAGTTATTTTTTGTTTGAGTTTAACGTACTCCAACGACTGCAGCTAAGGTCAAACATACCCCTGTCGAATCCAAGACATCCCCAAATTAGTAATAATTTTTAAGCGATTTTTCGATATCTTTTTTTGCCGCTTTTTCTTTTAAATCATTACGCTTATCATAAAGTTTCTTTCCTTTAGCAAGCGCAATTTCTAATTTAGCTTTAGAACCACTAAAATACATTTTAGTAGGTACAACGGTTAAGCCACCTTCTTTTAACTTATTAGTTATTTTAAGGATTTCTTTTTTATGAAGCAAGAGTTTTCTTGTTCTTCTTGCTTCATGATTAAAGATGTTTCCATGATCGTAAGGAGCGATATGCATGTTTTCTACATAAACCTCATCATTTTTAATTCTGACAAAAGAATCTTTTAAATTAACATTTCCTAAACGCACAGATTTAATTTCAGTTCCTTTTAATTCAATACCTGCTTCATAAGTATCTAACAAGAAATAATCATGATGTGCTTTTTTATTTTGAGAAATAATCTTCATACATATCACCACCTTTATCTATCTTCTTTTTCTTTTAAACTTTTGTTTTGGCTTTTTATCTCGTCGCTTATTTATTATAACAGTTTTTTTCTTCTTTTTGTTAGATTTCATACCAACAATTTGAAAATCTATCGTTTTTTCTCTTTTTGAAGCAGCTGAAACCTTAATTTTGACTTTATCTGACATCTTAAAACGTCTTCCTGTACGTTTTCCAATTAATTGTAAATTCACATCATCAAAATAATAGAAATCATCTACAAGATCTTCCATACGAATTAATCCTTCAATCGTATTTGGAAGTTCAACAAACATACCAAAATTAGTAATAGAAGAAACAATTCCTTCAAAAGTTTCACCAATATGGTCTTCCATATATTCAGCCATTTTCATATCATCAACTTCACGTTCAATATCAATTGCTTTTCTTTCAAGTGAAGAAGCTTGATCAGCAACATTTTGCATAATAGAAGCAAAATGGAAAAGAGTTTCTTGATCTAATTTCTTTTTAAATAAATACGTACGAATTAAACGATGAACCATTAAATCAGGATAACGTCTAATTGGTGATGTAAAATGTGTATAATATTCATCTGCTAAACCAAAATGTCCTAAACATTGTTCATCATATCTTGCCTTTGCCATGCAACGAAGAAGTAATGTAGAAATAATCACATGTTCATCTGTTCCTTTACTTGCTTCAACGATTTTACTTAATTCTTTAGAACGAATATCTTCTAATGAACCTTTTATTGTATAACCTAGAGTTCTAGAAATTGTAGAGAATTTTCTTAATTTATCTACCTTAGGATTTTCATGAACACGATAGATAAATGGTAAATCAAGCCATTTAAAATGTTTTGCAACTGTTTCATTGGCAACTAACATAAATGATTCAATGATACGGTCACTTTCTCCACGTTGTCTTAAAACAACATCTATTGGTTTACCTTTTTCATCAACTAATACTTTAGCTTCATTTGTATCAAAATCGATTGCTCCACGATCTTCTCTTGTTTTTTGTAAAATTTCAGCAAGTTCTTTCATTAAGAAAAATAAATCACATACATGGCTATACTCTTCTTGTAGTTTTTTATCCCCTGCAAGTATTTTATTAACATTATTATAAGTCATTCTTTCAGTTGAATTAATAACTGATTCAACGATATCATGATCAATGACTTCCCCTTGAGGGGTAATTTCCATAAAACATGAAATTGCAAAACGATCCACATGAGGATTGAGTGAACAAATTCCATTAGATAATTTATGAGGAAGCATTGGAATAACACGATCCACTAAATAAATAGAAGTTCCTCTTGCAAGTGCTTCTTTATCTAATTCAGATCCTTCTTCTACATAATAAGAAACATCAGCAATATGTACCCCTAAATAATAATTTCCATTCTTTAATCTTCTTAAAGAAATTGCATCATCTAAGTCCTTGGCATCATCACCATCAATCGTAACAATCGTTTCATTTCTTAAATCAGTTCTTGTTTTAGCTTCTTCTTGATCAATTTCATTTTCAATTGATTCGATTTGTTCATAAACTTCTTTAGGAAATTCAACATGTGCTTCATGTTGAGAAACAACAGATAAAATATCAACCCCTGGATCTCCTACATGTCCTAAAATTTCTACGACATTTCCTTTTAAATAAGGTTTATACGTTTTAATTTCAACAACAACTTTATGTCCAGCTACTGCACCATGACTATGTGCATGATCTATATAAATAGGTTGTGTAAACTTTTGATCATCCGCATCAAAGATAAGTTCTCTTTTAGCATTTTTCAACAGCCCAACAAGTCTTGTTTGTCCTCTTTCAATAACTTTAACAATTCTACCTTCTTGACGCGATCCTGTTTGATGCTTTTTAAGTTCAACCATGACTGTATCCATATTAAAAGCATCTTTTAAATCTCTTGAAGAAATAAAAATATCATCACTTTCTTCATCAATAATGACAAAACCAAAACTTCTTTTATTAATATGTAAAACACCTAAAATATAATTAGAATTTTCTATTAATAAATATTCATTTTTATCATTTCTTACAATTTTACCCTCATCTTCTAATTGATTTAAAGCTTTAAGCAAAACTGTAAAACCTTCACTATTATTTAGATCTAATACATGTTGTAATTCATGAATTGATCTTTCTTTATCTTTTAATATATTCAAAATTCTTTCTTTCATCTTCTCACCTCCAAAAAAAATAGGACGCCTTGCGTCCTATTATTCATTAATTCATACGTAGTAGAATTGCGATCACGAAGAAGGCAATACTCAAAATCATCGTCATTCTAGACATTACTAAATCAACACCACGTTCTTTTTGTTCAGCAAAAAGATTTGAACTTTGACCAGTTAATGCATTAACAATATCATCTGATTTTCCACTTTGTAATAAACATAATATAATAAGAGCAACGGAAATAATAACCATAGCAACCTTTAAAATTGTTTCAAACATATTTTTAACCTCCTTCGATTAATTTAATACATTGCATAGCAAATATTATCATAAAAAGCTCATAAACACAACATAATTTTAAAATAACTTATGCATTATCTAACCCACAAACATAGTAACGATCTTCTACCCTTACAACCGTTACATTAACTGTCGAATTTAAGCCTTCAATTTCTTCATTAAACGTTAATGAAATCAAAATATTATAATAATCATTATCCTCTAATCCAGCAATTGTTACCTTTGAAGGTGAATAAGATATAATATTATATTTTAAAACCTCTAATTCTGGATATTGATTTTTATAACTATAAAATGATGTTTGTGCATATTGACTAAAGTTTTCCACCATTTCAGAATACATATAATCAACACCACCTATTTCATTTTTTTTCTTATCTACAAAAGTATAATAATCACACACAAAATAAGCAGCCACTAATTGACATTCATCTTCTTCATCTTTATTTTTATAACTTGTATCTAGTCTTGCATAAATATTATTTAATAGTTCGCTATCTCCAGATTTAGTGTATGGAGATTGTACTGTTTCAGTTTTTATTGGTAAAGGCGTATCTTTAGATGTCATAAAATAACCAACACCTACAATCACAAGTAAAAAACATAGCGCAATAATTAAATGATCTCTCATGGCTTTTTGAGGAGATCTTCTTTTACGATAACGATCTAAAAATTTAATTTTTGGTAATTTATCAGAATCAATAAAAATATTTACAATTGTTAAAATTGGTTTATATTTTCTAGAAATCATATCTGTTACTTCTACAAATATTTCAAACATAATCATTAAAGCAATAAATAAAATTGTTCCTGCAGTTGGATTATAATAATATAAATAAGATGAAAGCGAAAATAAGAAAGTGACTAAATAAAGCACTAAAACACTTTTTCTTTGTCCTAATTTTAATTTAAACATCAAATTATGATGTAAATGTCCTCGATCCGCTTCACTAAATTTTTTATGATGTATTTTTCTTCTTAAAATTGCTATTAAAGTATCCATGATTGGAACCATTAAAACAATAATTGGTGCTCCTAAAGTAAAAAAAGTAGAAGCATTGTATCCAAATCCTAATAAAGAAATAACTGAAATCATGAAACCTATATATAAAGCTCCACAATCCCCCATAAAAATTTTTGCTGGATGAAAATTAAAAAACAAAAAGCCCATAATACTTCCAGCAAGAATGAGTGATAAAGAAGCAATGTCACTTCTTCCAGATAATAAAGAAGTCATTGAGATAGTAACAAGGACAATAATTGAAATACCTGCAGATAACCCATCTAACCCATCAATTAAATTAATCGCATTAGTAATTCCTACAATCCAAAATAAAGTAACAATCCCTGAAAGAAATGTCATCGCATCACTTGGGAAATATCCAAATCCTTTTATATAGATTTCTCCATAAACAATGACAATCAACGCCGCAATGACTTCAAAAATTAATTTTACTTTAGGGGATAAATCATGACTATCATCATAAAGCCCTACCATAAAAATTATAAATCCTGCAACCATAATAGCATTTATTTGATGATCTGCTTTCAAAAATAAGGCTGATCCTATAAGTGAACTTAAATAAATGGCATAGCCACCAATACGTGCTATTTCATGTTTATGAACTGTTCTTTTATTCATATGTGCAACAATTCCTAATTGATTTCCAGCTTTAATTACAAGTGGAATCATTAAAGCTGAAATGATTGTTGTTACAACAAATGAAAGAATGACCGTCAGTGACATTTTGCCACCTCCTTTATGCCTATATTATTCATTATTTTTTAGTAAATTTCAACTTTTAAATAGCTCTATGACTTGTATTCTGACAAAAACTTGTCTATACTAGTATATAAGGAGGAATATGTTTATGCATAGTTTAGGAATCTCTGTTTATCCAGATAAAAGTGATATTAAAGAAGTCTATGATTATATGGAAACTGCTGCTAAATTAGGTTTTACTAGAATCTTTACTTGTTTTTTATCTATTCCAGATGATAAAAGAGAAAGTTATTTAAAAGAATTTAAAGGATTCATGGATAAAGCTCATGAATTAGGATTTGTTGTTGCTGCTGATACAAATCCAGAAGTATTTAAATTAATTGGAGCTACTCCAAATAATTTAAAACCATTTGCAGATTTAGGATTAGATATTATTCGTTTGGATGGTAACTTTGGTACTCAAGGAGATATCGCTGTTACTAGAAATCCTTATGGTATTAAAATCGAATTCAATGCTAGTATGGATGCTGGTGTTGATTTATTAATTAAAAACGGTGGAAATAAAGATCAAATTATTATGTGTCATAACTTTTTCCCAGAAAGATATACAGGATTAGATTTTGATTTATTCCAACAATTTAATAAACAATGGAAAGCATTAAATCTTCATACAGCTGCCTTTGTTTCAAGTCACAATGATCCAACAATTGGTCCTTGGGAAGTTTTCTGTGGTTTACCTACAGTTGAAATTATGAGACCACTACCTATTGAAGTACAAGCAAGATATTTATTAGCCACTGGTGATGTTGATGATATTATCGTTGGTAACTATCCAGCAAGTACAAAAGAATTAGAAGCATTATCAAAAATCAACTTCCAAGCTTTAGAATTACGTGTTGATGAAGTAACAGAAATTACTGATAATGAAAAATACATCATGTATGAATTTGCTCCACACTGGGATCGATACGATCATTCATCATTTATGTTAAGATCAAGTTTCCCAAGACTTCAATTCAAAAACCAAGCAACTGTTCAAGATTCAGGATTTGGTGATAAAAAAGAAGCTAAAGAAGACAAATCTATTCCACATCATGACTGTGGTAAAAAAGTATTTACGCGTGGTGATATCTTAGTGGTTAACGATAACTTAGCTCATTATCGTGGTGAATTAGAAGTTGTTTTAACTGAAATCCCAAATGATGGTGAAAGAAACTTAATTGGTAAAGTAAAAGATGAAGATTTAGGTTTATTAGATTTCATTAAACCAGGTCAACATTTCAAATTTATTAAATAATTTAAATGAGGTTCAAAACGAACCTCATTTTTAATCTATTGTTTTTAAATATTCTTCTAAACCATTTTCATCTACATGACCAATCACTTCATCAGCCACATCTTTTAACTCTTTAACAGCATTTTTCATAGCAATCCCATGACCTGCATATTTAATCATTTCTAAGTCATTCAATCCATCTCCAAAAGCATAACTATGCTCTTTATCAATATTTAAATGTTCTAATACCTTTTGTACACCTGTAGCCTTTGATGTATCTAATGCACATATTTCAAATGAATTAGCTGTTCCATGATGATCAAAATAAAATTTATCAGCAATATATTCTATAATTTTATCATGATCTTTTTTAGCACTAATTTCTATTTTTAAAGTACGATGCATTACTTCTTCTTTATCAAAAGAAATGATTAACTTTTCATGACGAATATCACATACTTTAAAAAATTCTATAAAATCTTTATAAGAAGGATCAATATAACAATCTGTTGCTGTTTCAAAATCGTATTCACAATCAACGCTTTCTAACAAATTCATTAAATCATTCACTTTTTCATAAGGAATTCTATTTTCATAGATGATTTCATGATTAAGCTCTACATGTGCCCCATTACATAATACAAAACCATTAAACCCAGCCTCAATGATTTGATTTGAAATAAAGGCTAAAGGTCTACCTGAGGCAACAAATAAATAATGTCCAGCCTCTTTCAATCTTTTAAGTTCTCTTTTTACTCCTTCAGGTATTTTTAATTCACTATTCAATAATGTCCCGTCTATATCAAAAAATAATACTTTCTTCATACTTTCACCTCAATGAAATTGTATCATGATTCTATTATAATATTATTTAATTTCTAGATAAGAAAAAAACTGTCAATCAGACAGTTTTATTTCATATAATGTAAGTTTTCTAACATAACTCCACATCCATTAGCAACACAATTTAATGCATCATCTGCTACGAATACAGGAACATTTAATTCAGATTCTAATAATCTATCTAAACCAGTTAATAAAGCTCCTCCACCAGTTAAGAAAATACCACGTGATACGATATCAGCAGCTAATTCTGGTGGTGTTTGTTCAAGAACATGTTTAGTTTCTTTAACAATTGTTGCACAAGTTTCTCTAAGTGCTAATTCAGTTTCGTTTGATGTAATAGTAATTGTATGTGGTAATCCAGTTACTAAGTCTCTACCACGTACTTCAAATGTTTTATCAGATGATCCTTTTACAGCAGAACCAATTTCTAATTTAATTTGTTCAGCAGTACGATCTCCAATTAATAATTTATATTTATCTTTAACAAATTTAATAATGTCCGCATCCATGACGTCACCAGCAATTTTTAAAGATGAACTTGTTACAATATCACCTAAAGATAATACAGCAATATCAGTAGTTCCTCCACCGATATCAATAACCATATTACCTGTTGGTTTATTAATTTCAAGACCAGCTCCAATTGCTGCTACTTTTGGTTCTTCTTCGATAAATACCTTTTTAGCTCCACATCTTTCAGCAACATCTCTAATTGCTGATTTTTCAATTGAAGTGATGTTAGATGGACAACAAATCAAGATTGTTGGTCTAGCAAAAATTCCTTTTAAATTTAATTTATTAATAAAATGAGTTAATAAGATTTCAGTAATTCTAAAATCTGCAATAACTCCATCTTTTAATGGTCTAATTGCTTGAACCCTACCAGGAGTTTTACCTAACATATCTTTTGCCTCTTGTCCTACAGCTAATGGCTTTTTAGTTTCTTCATCTATTGACACTACTGAAGGTTCATTGACTACAATACCTTCACCTTTGACATAAATTAATATATTTGCAGTACCTAAATCGATACCAATTTCTTTTGATAATGCCATTATTTCTCCTCCTTGTATGTTTTTTCCTCAATATTGTATCACGATTTTATTGAATTACAAGGCAAAAAAACAAAAGACACTAATTTTTTTATAAATATAAATTTATCATGATGTTGTCTTAATTTTTTCAATTTTTTGATTAAAATATTTATCAGGATTTACAGTTTTATCATCAATTGAAACAATAAAATGTAAATGTTTTTTTAATGTTGATTGATAAACATTATTTCCTGCTTTTCCAATAACATCTCCTTGTTTCACTTGATCTCCTTTTTCAACTTTAATATCATCTAAAGATTGATAAATGGTTTGAATACCTTTTTGATGTTCAATCGTAACAATCCACCCTAATAAAGAATCATTTTCTTTTCTAATAACAGTCCCACTTGCACTCGCATAAACATCAAAGCTTTCATTATCCTTTGTATAATCAATCCCATCATTAGGACGATAGACTCCTTCAAAATAAACAAGTGCTTCTTCTAATTTTTTATCATCTAAAGACGTATCATAAAAACCCTTACTTACTTTAACATCATCATTGACTGGTTTTTTTAAGACTTCACTTCCTTGATTTTTATTTTCATCTTTTGTTTCTACCGAAACTACTGGTACATCTTCGAATGGTTTTAAATTCTTAACAATTTCCTGAATAACACCGACACCTATTAAAAATAATAAAAGTGAAGTCATAAAAATAAATGTTTTTTTATTCCTCTTCAATAATCCTTTCATGCTTTTCACCTCTTAAGAAGTGTAACCATAAAATCATTCTTTATTCTTTGAAATCTCTACTCCTTGATAATAGTGTTTTAAAATAGCTTGATAATTATATCCTTCCTTTGCCATTCCTTGTGCACCGTATTGAGACAACCCAACTCCATGTCCACATCCTTTAGTCACAAAAATATAAGAATTTCCTTCTTTAACTATTTCAAAATCACTTGAAGACAATTGTAGTTTTTCTCTTACTTCCCTACCACTATATTGTTTTTGATTAATAAGAATAGATTTAACTCTCCCACTAGGATAGCGTTCTAAAAAACGATATTGAAACGAACCTCCAAAAAATGAATTAAGCTGTGCTTTAGTATATTTTACTTTTTTTATAAACTGAGGATCATATTCTTGATCCCAATGTGAATCTATAGAAACCAAATACGGTTGACTTGAACCTTTAAAATAGTTTTCTACATTTTCGCTTTTTCCATTACTACTTGAATAAAAAAGAGCTGAAATACACTTTCCTTGGTAAGTTAAGATTTCCCCCTTAGTTTCTAAAATAGCTTTTTGAACTTTCTCTTTATATTCTTCATAATGATCACTCCATGAAACCTTCATCTTTTCATCATCTAGATAAACTTGTGTATTGGTTGTATTATCTACACTTAATAAACGTGAATAAACAAAAGTTCGACTTGCGACAACTTGTGCTTTAATTGCTTCAAGTTCAAAACTTGCCGGCATTTCTCCAGCAACGACCCCTAATAAATAGTCATCTAAAAGAATTTTTTGTGTATTATCTCCAACTTTTACACTTACATAAACATCTTCATTTTCTTTTCCTTTATATAAAGAATCTTTCTCTTTGGTTGGTTGATACAACAAAATAATCGCTAATAAAATAAATAGAACAAGTAATAATTTAAAAAAAATAGTTTTCATATTTTAATATATGAAAACTTAAATTAAAAATGTATTGTTACAAAATCTAAAATAAAAGATGCAAATAAATAACCTAAAGATACAGAAGCGACAAGATATAAACAATAGAATTGTTTTAATTTCCCCTTAAGAATATATTTTTCATAATGAAAACAACTTAACCCATACATTGAAGATAAAATAGAAAACAAATAAACAATTAACTTTAATATCTGATATGACATATATTTCTCCTCATATAACCCATTAATCTGCATATAATAAACAGGGTGATCATTTTGACAAATAAAACTTTACAATATCTTATCTATAATCGACTCTATTCAGCAAGTATGTATGAACTTCTTGCAACCCAAGCTCCTACAAAAATATTACAAATTCAGATGAAACTTTACCAAGAAGAAACACTTAATAATGTTTCTTATCTTGATCGTTATTATCAAGAATTAAACACATCAAGTTATCATCCAATTGTAAAAGAGCCTGTTAATCAAGGAAGTTTTAAAAAAAATATATATTGGATGTTAGAATATGAAGGATCAAGCACGAAAATATTTTGCAGTGAAAGTTTTAACGCGAATAACGACGAACAAATAAAAAACCTAACCTCCTATATTTCTTCTATAATTGATCAAAGAAACACAAAACTAACAAATATATATTTGAATATACTTGATGAAGAAATCGCAAATAAATAAAAAACATCACCGAAGTGATGTGATTTACAAATGGTGACTCGTACGGGATTCGAACCCGTGAATGCATGCGTGAAAGGCATGTGAGTTAACCGTTTCTCCAACGAGCCACATGGCGCTTGAAGTAGGACTCGAACCTACGACCGATCGGTTAACAGCCGATTGCTCTACCAACTGAGCTATTCAAGCCTATTCAATTAAATGGAGCGGGTGATGGGAATCGAACCCACGTAGTCAGCTTGGAAGGCTGAAGTTCTACCATTGAACTACACCCGCATTACTTAATGCTTGTTAATAATAACACATTAATCAAGTAATTGCAAGAACTTTTTTTAATTTTTTTGTTTTTTTAATGGAGCGGGTGATGGGAATCGAACCCACGTAGTCAGCTTGGAAGGCTGAAGTTCTACCATTGAACTACACCCGCATTGAATGGTGCCCAGGGCCGGAGTCGAACCGGCACGGATTTTAAGGTCCGCAGGATTTTAAGTCCTGTGCGTCTACCAATTTCGCCACCTGGGCTTATTCAGTTAAATGGTGACCCGCAGGCGACTCGAACGCCTGACCCTCTGATTAAAAGTCAGATGCTCTACCAACTGAGCTAGCGGGTCATACCTTATGGCTGGGGTAGCTGGATTCGAACCAGCGCAA